>CAVQRJ010000028.1:0-282763 GCA_963715215.1 uncultured Actinomycetota bacterium | reverse complement strand
CGTTCGAATCTTCGGTCATCCAGCGGTACGACGTTGTACTTGACCGCTTCGATCAGCCAGAGCCGCTGCATCTGCGCCAGCTTCTCCGGGTTCTCGCTCGACAGGTCATGGGCTTGGTTGCAGTCGTCGGGTCCGTACAACTCCCACACGTCCTCGTCGAAGGGTGGGGGTACGGCGGTGGTCCACGGGATGCTGTGCCGGGTGACCGCAGTCCAGCCGTTGTGGTAGATGCCACGGTTGCCGAACATCTCGAAGTACTGGACGGTGTGCGTCTCAGGTGAGTCGCCGTCGCGCAGGGTGGAGAGCATGCTGACGCCTTCCAGCGGTGCCTGAGCGATGCTGTTCACGATCTGCGGCGCGGGAATCCCGGTCGCAGCGAGGATGGTTGGGGCGACGTCGATGACGTGGTGGAACTGGTGGCGGGTTTCACCTCGGCCCTCGAAGCCGTTGGGCCAGTGCACGACGGTGCCGTTGCGGGTGCCGCCCCAGTGCGAGGCCACCTGCTTGGTCCACTGATACGGGGCGCAATCGCGTGCGCCCAGCCGACCGCATAGTGGTTGAAGGCTTTGTCGGTGCCGAAGTCGTCGGCCTTGGAAAGCAGGAACTCGGTCGTTTCGATCTCGGGCATGCCGTTGAGCATGGCCTCTCGTTGAACGACCCGTTGAGCGTGCCTTCGGCGGACGCACCGTTGTCGCCGATGATGTAGTACACCAACGTATCTGCGAGCACACCGAGGTCGTCGAGCGAGTCAACCAATCGCCCGACTTCATGGTCAGCCTGTTCGAGGAAGCCTGCGTAAATCTCCATTTCGCGGGCCAGCACCGGCTTGAGATCATCCGGCATGTCGTCCCACGACGGAATTTCCGACGGGCGGGCGGTCGACGTCGGCGTCCGGTCCGACGACACCGAGTTCCTTCTGGTGGGCCAGAGTCTGCTCACGCTGGGCGTCCCAACCCATGTCGAACTTGCCCTTGTACTTGTCCGACCACTTCTTGGGCACATGATGCGGCGCGTGGGTCGCACCGGGGGCGAAGTCATGAAGAACGGCGTGTCCGGCATCAGCACCTTCTGCTGGCGCGACCAGGTGATAGCCCGGTCTGCGAGGTCCTCGGTGAGGGTGTAACCCTCCTCCGGCGACTTGGGTGGTTCGACTGCCGCCGTGCCCTCATACAGGCCGGGGTAGTACTGGTTGGCCTCACCGCCGACGAATCCGTAGAAGTGCTCGAACCCCGACCCGGTGGGCCACTGCTGAAATGGGCCGACCGGGGAAACCTCCCATACCGGCACCTCGTGGCACTTGCCGAACTGGCTAGTCGAATAGCCGTTCAGACGTAGCGTTTCGGCGATGGGAGCCTTCTCCTTGGGTCGGACACTGCTGTTACCCGGTGCAGAGGTAGCGATCTCGGTGATGCCGCCCATCCCCACCGAATGGTGGTTGCGACCCGTCAGCAGGGCCTGCCGCGTCGGTGAGCACAGAGCCGTGGTGTGAAAGCGGGTGAGCTTCACCCCACCCGCAGCCAGACGCTGAGCCGTTGGCGTATTGCACGGACCGCCGAACGCCGACGACGCGCCGTAACCCACATCGTCGAGCAGCACAATCAGCACGTTCGGAGCACCTGCCGGTGGCCGCAACGTGGTGATCGGTGGATAGCTGGTGTCGGGGTCCTTGGCGTCGTATGTCGTCAGGCCGACATGCTTCACATCGGGAATGGGCAAGATGTCGCGGCGGACAGTGCCGGGGAGCGATGCCGCGCCGCCCGCAGTTCCCTCAAAGCGGGGGCTTGCTTGTCGCCGATCTGGGTGATGCCGATCCAGGAGTCATAGTCGGTTGGCCTTCCACAGCAGGATACCGACGCCGACCGGCCGAGCGCCGCCTCCTGGACGCTCACTCCGGATCGTAGACAGACATACGTCTCGGCACGCGCTTATTTACGTCTGTGCCAGCGCACACCCAGGGGGCGGGGAGGGGTCCCCTTCACAGCCATCGTCGCGCCTCGCACGGCCAGCGCCCGCTCTCTCCGCACATGGCCGCCGAGACAATCCGCGTCCCCAGTTCGTCCGCAGTAGCTTCGGCAGCGGTCCCCCACGCCCTCGGTGACGGTGGGCGCAACGCGGACGCCAGCGACTGTCTTGTATGTGGTCTCTTTCGAGACGAGGTTCCCGAAAGCTCACGTATTCATTCGCGGCAGGGTCTGTGCGCAGTTATTGCATCTGGTCGAGCATGTCGGAGAACGCGGTCTTTCAGGCGCAGCGCCTTCTTGACCTCATCCGCCGTCACGTATGGGTACTCGCCGTACTCCAGGAAGCTGGGGAAGTGGTGCTCGCGCACGAACTTCACGAACGAGTCGGGGTTCTCCTTCCAATCCTCCGGAAAGCCTTCGAGGTTGGTGAACACCGTGTTGATGCCGCTCTGGCCGAACAGTCGGACGGCGTCCTCGGTGTATTTGTCGAAGTCGGTGTCGAAGATGCCTTGGTACTGAAAGGTCAAGCCATCGCCGATGTCGAAGAGCACCCAGCGGAGGTAGTGCAGTCGTAGGGGAGCGAGGAACTCCGGTGTTTCGGTGCCCGGTGAGGCGTGTCAGCGCCCGGGTGCGAAGTTCGTAAGCGACAATTGCGGGCATGGCGATGGAGAAGGGTGCAGTGGCCGCGTCACAGACGAGGTTTCTACTCGACACGAACGCCTTCATTGCCCTTGAGCCGTTCGCTGGTCAGATGGAGGCCGGCATGGGTCCGGCAGCCACCTTCATGCGTTTGGCGATGAAGCAGGGCAACCGCGTATTCGTCCATCCCGCGACCAAGGACGAGCTTGTCGAGGGACAGAACGCGGATCGCGTGCGGCAACGTCTGGCAGAACTTGCCAAGTTTGAGATGCTGGAAGAAACCCCGTCAGCACCTACCTACGTGACGAGCTTGGTCCGGTCATCCCGAACTCGAACAACGATCGTGACTTGCGAATACTCGCCGCGCTGCACGCGAACGCAGTCAACTTCCTCGTAAGCGACGACAGCGGACTACGTCGACGCGCCAAGCGCATCGGCATCGGTGATCGTGTTCTCACGCTCGACGACGCGGCGGCGATGGTCGAAGGGTTCGAGCCGACGTTAGCGCCGCCGCCGCCGCGAGTGACCCCGGTCCAGTCGTACGCGCTCGACCTCGACCAAGAGATCTTCGCCAGCATCCGGGAAAACTACCCGGAGTTCGACTCCTGGATCGGCAAGGTGCAGGGCGGACTCCCCGAACCGGGAATGCTTCGTCGTCAAGGAGCAGGACGGCACCTACGCCGCCATCGCCATCCTGAAAATCAACGAGACCGACTGTGACTACGGACTCACCAAACCCGTTACAAAAATATCGACATTCAAAGTGGGCCACAACTTCTCCGGAAACCGATATGGTGAGTTGCTGCTGAAGGCCGTGCTTCAATCCCACCGCGACCATGACGTCGGCAGTGCGTACGTCGAAGTCTGGGAAAGCCACCAACCGCTCATCGACTTCTTGGCACGTTCGGCTACGTAACGGCGGTAAATCCCCAAGGGGCGAGGTTGTCCTCGTCAAGACGTACCACCCCCGCAACGAGTCGCTGACCGCTCTGGACTACCACGTCCGATATGGTCCGCCCGCCATCTCGGACACCGCGGAGTGATTCGTAATCCCGATCGTCGGACCGGTGGCACAACCAACTGTTCCCGGAGTGCATTCCCGACGACGACCAACTGACCTTTCCGGGGATGAGTGCGACGACCCGGCCGTGGGGAAACGCCCTCCGCAAGGCGTATCTGTGCAACGCCTCGACAAACCAGGTGCACCCGGCGACGCGATCCTGTTCTACCGCTCGGGATTTCAGATAGTGTCGGTGGTCGATGTCGCGGAGGACACGTTCAGGACATCGTCACCGGACGAAGTCCTGAACCTCGTTGGCGGTCGGACGGTCTACGGTGCCAGCGACATCAAGGAATTGGCGTCCCACCCCTCCCAGGTCCTCGTCATCCTCTTTCGGCAAGATCGCATCATCGATCCACCATGGACCCTCGCGGAGCTTCAGTCCAACGACGTATTGAAAGCACCGCCGCGCACCGTGACGAGAGTGAAGGAGGCTGGTACCCAATGGGTGCATCAGCGACTGGCCGCCATGTAGTGATGTCTGTCCACCCGCGTTTCGCGGAGGCGATAATGGACGGGCGCAAAAAGATCGAGTTCCGCAAACGCCCTCTCGCCGACGACGTGTCTGTGGTGTGGGTGTACGCGACCGCCCCGTCCAACGGATAATAGGCTATTTCGAGGTGGACGCGATGCACATCGCCGACCCAGCGGACCTGTGGCGGGAGTATGCGAACGTGGGTTGCATCGATCGTGAGGACTTCGACCGCTACTACGAGGGCAGCAGTATCGGTGCGGGAATCACGATTCGGAAGGTCGGTGCGACTAGAAGTGCCCGCGCTCATCGCAGACCTTCTTGCCGTCCGGGATACCTCCGCAGAGCTTCGCGTACGTCGGAGCGCCGAGGGGTGTGGTGCGCGCCATCGCGGGTTTGCCCTCCGTCGCGGGACGTTGAGGTCGGTCCGTGGGTGTGTCCAAGCGACCGAAGCTCAGCACCCAACAGGTCGGGTCGGCGGGCGAGCATTTCGTCGCTGCTGAGAATCACCGGAGGGGCGGCTACGCCGTCACCTTCTCAGGCAACATGCACGACATCGATCTCCTGGCCAGCGACGCCAATCACGATCGCGTCATCAGCATTCGGGTGAAGACGAAGACCAGCGGCACCTGGCAGACGAGCACCAGCAGAGGTAAGCGACGACGGGCGCCCGAGGCAGAAACGAAGTATTGGGTGTTTGTCGACCTCGGCAAGAGAGCATCCCGACTTCTACATCGTCCCGAAGTGGTGGATCGAGAACGACATCTTCAAGGCACGCAGCAGGTACCTCGCCGAGTACGGCGGCCACCGGGCGAAAAACGATGCCAGCACCCATCACGCAATCCCCACGTCTCGAATCGCCGAGTGGCGCAACCGCTGGGACGTGCTCGCGATACTGCCGACGGCTGACTGACCGCAGCGGATCGGCGGGTTGCCGCTATGTATGAATCACGTACCGAATCACCAATTCGTGCAGCGTGACTCGATCGGGGTGCCTTTTTCGAGGGCATTGCCAACAGCGGTCCGCCGACCTCGTCGTAGACGGACACGGGGCGATTCGGACAACGCCGTGAGCGGTCAGGTGTCGTTCATTGCGTCAAAGCAGGCGCGCTCCGAGAACGCTGTCCTTCAATTGGCCGTTGGCTTGGCCTACGATCGCTCACCCAGAAGTCAACCGGCCGTAAACCGTGATTCGGCGCCACGCCTTCTGGGGGCCTTAGCATCTCGCCGATGTCGACACCCGAAGACAACCCTCGGATGCGCACTGCGCGGACGGATCGGCGCGTATGAATCCTGGGCCAGGACGCCCGACAGGGCGGCGCGGACCTGGCCTGCCAGGAAGGCAGCTTTGGACCGGTTCGAGCGAGAAGTTGATCCTGACGGCACGTTGTCGCCGCTGGAACGTGCCAAGCGCGCCGAGTGGGCACGCGCAAAGCCCACATGCAGCGGATGGCGATGAAATCAGCAGCAGCGCGCCAGCGCCGCAAGCACATCTGCCAGTCCTGCGGTCACCCCAAAGACGCCACAGCGCCGATGTGCACCAACTGCCTCAACAAGCTGCGTGAGCCGTGACGTGATGGCCACACTTCCGCCGTGGATGACCATCGCGCAAGTGGGCGAATACTACGGCGTTGACCGTGCCGAGGTGTACTACCACCTGCTGCAAGAGTTGGATGTCCGGCGCATCGGAGTTCGGGGTGGCGTCATGCCGTTTGGTCGGCTGATCCGCGTGGAACGGGGATCTCTGCTGCGGCGGCGCGGGCAACCTGACATCCCTGCAGAGGTGCTGCCGCGTTGGGTGACGCTCACCCAGGCCGGTGGGCACTACCAAGTCAGCCCGCGCCTGATCCGCACACTCATTGCCCACGAACAGCTTGATGCCTGGCGCATTGGCTCCGGCAGGGCCATCCGCATCGACCGGGACTCACTACTTGAGCTAGGCCGAATCCGCCTTTGGACGGCGTCGTGACCCGCCGCTACATCACCATTGCGGAAGCCGCTGAGTACCTGCAGATCAGTGGCCGCACGGTGCGTCGGCTGATCACCGACGGCGAATTGAACGGTTACCGGATGGGTCGGTCAGGCCGCACGATTCGGGTCGACCTCAACGAGATCGACGAACAGCTGATGCGTCCCATCAACGAGCCCCCGCGAACACGGAAGCGGCGAGCGTGAGTGACGCCGTCGACCGGCTCGCCCAAGCACTGCGCGACCTCGTCAACGAATCGGTACAGGCGGCTGTCGATCGGGACCGCCCAACGCCAACACCAACACGCGTAAGGGAACGTCCCGAGCAGGTGCCAGCGGAAGATTTCGAACTGTGCCCCTGGTGCAACAAGAAACACATGCGGCACCTCATCCCGGTCACCGAGGCGCGGCATCAGCTGGGCGGGATCAGCCCCACCACGTTCTACGCCCTGGTCAAGGAAGGCGAACTGTCGCTTATCAAGATTGGCCGCCGCTCGTTTGTCCAAGCCGAAGAACTCGACGATTTCCTCAGGAGAAAGCGAAATGACACTTCCAGTCCAACGAGAGTTGCCGGGCGAGCCCATCGCACGCGAACAGCTGGTCGCTGACTGGAAGACTCTGCGCCACCGCAACCTGATGAAGGGTCCGGTTGCTAGCTTCCTGTTCGACCTTCATTACTCGGAGCCGGAGAAGACGTACCAGTGGCGCGTTCAACTCGACTGCGGCTGTGTACGCGATGCCCTGACCCGTCACCACACCGACGACAAGCCCGCTGACAAGGTGGAACGGCTAGGCCAGCTAGCCCAGACCTACTACTTCGGCCATGTGAAGCCGTCGGAGCGTGAGATCCGCGAGGCCAAAGAGCAGGCCGAGAAGCACGCCGAACACGCTGCCCGAGCGAAGGTGTCGGGCACCGATCTCCCCGCCGAGCCGGAGCGGCCAAGCATCTACGGCAAGGCACGACTCCAGGATGGCCAATTCCTCTGCCAGGACCCGAAATGCCCGCAGTATCGATCGCACGGGGGTCCGGTGCGCGACATTGCGGAATGGGTTCGCCGCCGCGACCGCCCCTACGTCAGTGAGCCGCTGGAAATCGACGGCAAGGTGATACGAGGTGCCCGCGAGTACGCGGTCTGGGATGTCGTGCTCAGCTGCGCGCACTTCACGCAGGAGCACACCGAATCCGGATGGAAGCCCGAAGACGGCCCGGTTCACCGGAAGAGCGTGAAGCGGCTGCCCCTCAATCAGGTGTTGGAAGAGATCGCCAAGGGCGATCCTGACGAGGAGGCGTACTGGCGCCGGATGTACGCCGAGAACCACCCTGATCCCGCGCCGTTCACACGATGCCGCACGTGCGCCTGCATCCGCACCGTCACCGCCTACCAACGCATCGGCTGGCTAGCGAAAAAGGCCAAACCGGTCAAGGCGCAACCGGTCCCGCGCAAGACGCTGGAACGGCGCCTACAGAAGCTGGAAAACGAAGCCGCGCAGCTACGCAAAAAGCTAGACAGCCTGCCGACAGACGAGTGACGGAAGGGGCGCGGTCAGCCGTCATTTCTCAGGCGCCTTTTGCCCACGCCCAGGCGGTGAGACGCCAGTCTGCGTCGACTTTGCGAAGCGCGACGGTGTACACCGAGCCAGTTTGTGTGACCTGCTTTCCTCGCAGGTCGAATGTCATGGTCGCGGGGGCGACGACATAGGCGTTGTCGCCGTTGATGTCGACATGCCGTGGCTCGTCGAGTGTGATGCGGTAGCCCGAAGCCCCGAGGTGCTCGCCCTCAGCGAGCACGTCTCTCCACCAGTCTTCTGCGGCTGTCGGCCCTTGCCAGACATGGGGCGACATGCCGTCGAGAATCTGCATGGGGTCAGCGCATGTCGCTGCCATCGCTGCCGAGTCGCCGTTGTTGAACGCCTCGACGTATTGCACCACTGCGCCCATTGGATTGTCCGAGGTAGACATGACCTTGGTTTCCCGTCTCTTGCCCGCGCGACATACCCTAGTCGCCTGGACTCCGCATTACGCTCACTCGTACAGGTCGGCGACCCCCTCGCGACGATGTTGCTCGACGTCGCGCTGGCGCTGAAGTTCCGTTAGGTGTGCCCACTTCTTCGCAGGGTCGCGATCGGTTGTCTTGCGGGCGCCATCGGCGCGGTAGCGGGCGATGGACTCGTCGTCGAGATCCGCCGGGTACCAGCCCAACTCGGCGGCCAGTTGAGCACGCACACGCTTGTCCTGCTCAGGTGTCGGCACTACTCGTCGTCTTCATAGACACGGCAATAGCGGTCGCAGTCGATCATCGCGGTCAGCCAGGATTCAAACGTAATGCTCTGTCGGTCCTCGACTTCGAGGCCGGTGATGTCGTCGCCGAAGATGGCTTGCATGTCCGCTTCGGTGAGCATCTCGCCCCGGCGGCTGCGGTAGCGATAGAGCGAGCCATCGTCAGACATGGGGTAGGCACTCCTCGTCGAGTTCGAGCCTCCGGCCTGGAGGCGCTCTTGCCAGGCACCGGTCGGTGTCGGCCGCTTCGTCATCCGAGCCACCCACGAGCGTGGGGTTGGCGGCCGTCCAGTCGGAGCTTGTCAACGGCATCTCGTGAAGCGCCTCGAAGCTTAACCGAGGTCACCGACCGCCAATTCGGCGACTGACGGTCACTGCGCGTCCCGTCAATTGCCGACGCCGACGGTGAAGGTCGGCTCGTATCCCACGTTGATGCCCGGCACCTCAGTGATAAACGTCTCGGACACTCCGAGGTGAAGCGGCCGTTGATGCCGGGGAAGTCGGCATTTCGCCGCTGGCAAGTACGACAAGAATTCGACGGCTACCCGGCCGGGAAGTGCGCAACGAGACGTCGCGACCTGCGAAGTCACCCCAAATGCCCTCTGGCGCAGCTGTAGTCAAGTGCTCCGAAGGCATCAGTTTCTTCGTACTTAATACAAGCTACTCAGGCTCCTACGTCCATCCGGGTTCTCCAGTAGGCCGCTATCCCGGCAAGGCTGTAGTGACGTTGGAAGTGAATCCACAAGGAGTTGTAGGTGATCCGGTCTCTGTTGTCACGGCCCTCGTTGATCGGCTCCAGGCTGTGCAGGATCTCGGTGAGGGTGATCCGGTGTGTCTTGCCACCCTCGGCAATGACCGGGACACCACGCGAGTCCAGCAGCTCATCGACGAGGATGCGCACAGTCTCATCACGACATATCCGACAGCGTGGTTCCCGGCGCTCGAAGTCGGCCCTCTCCATGAGCCTGAACAGTATCGCCGCAGGAACCTTCTCCCAAGCACCCGACAACCCTCAATGGAAGCCTTTCGGGTGCTCCAGCAGGCATACGACGCCCGCTAATGACGGCCTCTTCTCAGTGGGCACGCAGTCATTGGGAATGGCTTTGCCCGGTTGCGTGCCCACATTTTGCCCACAATGTGTCGACAGTTACAGATAACTAGAGCGATGAGTAGCGAGGAGTTTCTGCAGGGTAAGGCCTTCTCGCCCTCCTGACCAGGTAGCTGCGCAGAACCACGACTTCTTCTCGGGTTCGGGTTCGTCCTATGTGATCGGCAAGGCCGTCAACACCGAAGACGAGGACTGGGACTTCTGAATACGTCTCGCACGTTGGGCGAGACGTGCTCGATGACCTAGTTCGTTCCCCTCACCGAGCCACCGATCAGTTGTAGGTCATCCACTCGGGTGGAACGGCGTGGGTCCAGCTGGTGGCACAGTCCGCGCATGAACTCGCCGTATGGAACGTCGTCGGCGTGCGCGGTCCCGGCGCTCACCAGGGCTGCCGCCGCCATCAGACCTGCAGCGATGATCTTCTTCATGTGTTGGTCCGTTGTGTGGTGGTGTTGTCGGCTGCGCCGACCGGTGCTCCGATCAAGCCGATCGCTACGGCGGCCAGCCCGCCGATGACGAGGCGCTTCATGACTTGCTCGTTAGGCAGTTGACATCGGTACCGTCACCGGCGAAGGCATGGTCCATGTAGGCGAGTTCGCCTTCGCCCCAGATCTCACAAGAGATCCAGGAGGCGTCTCCCATCACGGGATCAACCCCGAAGTTCTGTCTCCGGTGGACCTGCTGGGGCGGCGCCAGATCCTCCGGGGTAGTTCATCTGGATGCAGGACGCCCCTGTCCAGTAAACGATGGTCCTCGTGTGCCAACTGAGCTGAGCGTTGGCTGTTGGGGCGAGAGCGGTGGCTGCGATGGCGGCTGTTCCTATCGCAACGGCAAGTTTCTTCTACGTCACCGCTCACGGCGACGACACCACGATCGGGACCGAACAGTACCGGGTAGGACTACATTCGCGATCATGACAGTCGAACTGACGCAAGAGGTTTCCCGCAGGCTCGAATCGGATCGCTACGTGTGGTTGACCACCGTGGCGAAATCCGGCCAGCCTGTACCCCGGCTCGTGTGGTTCTTCTTCGACGGCAAGGAGGTGACCGTGTATTCGATGCCGAAAGCCGCGAAGATCGTGCACATCAAGGCCCGCCCGCAGGTCAGCCTGAATCTGGATTCCGATGGCAACGGTAGGGGGACGGTCGTGGTCGCGGGTGCGGCCAGGGTCGACGCGGTCGGGGCCGATTCGCTCGCGGACGAGCAATATCAGGCCAAGTACCACGACTACGCCGTCAGCATCGGGATGGGCGACGAGCATCTCGCCGCGTTCAGCACGCGGTTGAAGATCAGCGTCGACAAGGTGTGGTCGACGCCGTCCGCTGGGTAGCCACTATCCCAGCGGGAAGCCTCCCGCCGGCGTGATCTAGCTTCCGGCCAGATGCAACTACTCTTTCTCGCCGGGCCTGGCCTCGTCGCGTTTCTTGTTGCCAGAACCGCCTTTTCGCGGCTTCGGTGCCGGCTTGGATTCTGTTGAAGGCCTGGTCGCCAATGCCACCCCACCCCCCGAGGGAACCGCGGCCGCGACGGCCGGACGGCTCGGGTCACGGTCCACCGTTGGCCACGCCCGCGACGGCACGACCGTTCCGAACACGAGTACCTCGTCCAAGTGCTCGGGCGCCTCCGACGGCTTTCCTTCGTCCTCGTCCGGCGCCATCTCACTGAGGCCGATCGTCTCCTGCACCCGTTTCATCCACCGCGGCGCCCACCAGCAGTCGTTGCCGAGCAGCTTCATGACCGACGGCACCAGGAACATCCGAACCACCGTCGCGTCGAGCAGCAGCGCAGTCATGAGTCCGATCGCCAGGTACTGCATCATCACCAGGTCGGAGAAGGCGAACGCTCCGCCGACCACGACGAGGACCAGTGCCGCCGCGCTGATGAGGCGGCCCGTCGTCGCCGTGCCGTGGCGAATGGCCTCCTCGGTTGTCATGCCGCGCGCCCGGGCCTCGACCATGCGGGACACCAGGAAGACCTCGTAGTCGGTCGACAGCCCGAAAATCACCGCGATGATTAGTCCGACCACCGGCGCCGTCAGCGGGGTGGGTGTGAAGTTGAGCAAGGAGGCGCCATGGCCGTCGACGAAAATCCACGTCAGCACGCCCAGCGTCGAGCAGAGCGTCAGAGCGTTCATCAGCGCGGCCTTGATCGGCAATACCAGTGATCCGAACGCCAGGAACATCAGCAGCGTGGTCATGGATACCGCGATGAGGATCATCATCGGCAGCTTCGCCGAAATCGTTGCGACACTGTCCTGTTCAAGCGCGGGTGTGCCGCCAACCAACAACCTCACCCCATAGGGCGGCGGCATCGCCCTCAGCTCATCGACTTTCGCCCTGGCGTCAAGGCGGTTCACGAGACCGTTCTGGATCACCCGAACCGACGGGTCTTTCGACGCGCCGTCCAGATATGGGCGTTCCTTCCACATATTGGCCCGGTCGTTCTGTGGCTCAGCGAATCCCGGAATCGCCAGCGCCTGGTTGCGGACCTGCGCGACCTGTTCGTCGGTGACCGGCTGGTCGTCAGTGCTCTGAATCACCAGCGTGATCGGTTCGACGCGGAACCCGGGGAACGTGCGGTCGAACTCTTCCTGCGCCTGGCGCACCGAGTTGGTCGGTGGCAGGTACTTCTCGCTGATACCACCCAGGGCCAAACTGCCCAGCGGAAGAATCAGCACGATCAGGCCGATGATGATGGGGGCCGCGAACAGGGTGGGCCGCTTCATCACGCGGTCCGCGAGTCGGCCCCAGAAACCGTTCTCGATCTCTTCGCTGGTCTTGGTTTTCTGCGTCCGATCACCCAACCAATTGATCAATCGGTTGCTGAAGTTCCAGTCGCGCAAGAATGGCACCCGCAGGAGCGTGCGCACATTCAGGGCGTCGACGTTGGGGCCGAGCATCCCCAGGATGGCGGGCAGCACCGTGATCGAGAGGATCGCCGCCAACGTGACCGAGGCGATCATGGCGTAGGTGAGGGACTTGAGAAATCCTTGCGGGAACAGCAACAGACCGCCAACGGACGCCGAGATCAGTATCGACGAGAACGCGATGGTGCGCCCGGCCGTCACCACGGTGCGCCGGACCGCGGTCTCGGTGTCGTGTCCCTCGGCGATCTCCTCGCGGAATCGGCTGACCACGAAGAGCCCGTAGTCGATCGCGATACCGAGTCCGATCAGCGTGACCACCGGCTGCGCGAAGTAGTGCACCGGCACCGAAATCGCCGTCAAGCGCATGATTCCCAGCGCGCCCGCGATGGTCAGCCCGCCGATGATCCCGGGTAGGAATGCGGCGACTACACCGCCGAACACGAAGAACAGCAAGACCATGACCAGGGGCAAAGCGAGCACTTCTGCCCGCTGTTGGTCCGTGGCGATGGTGCCCGTCAGCTCATTGGCCAACGGCAACAAACCGGCGAGCTTCACGTCCACGCCCTGGTCGGTGAGATCGGGCTGGATCGCTTTGTAGTTCTTGAGGATCAGGTCGTCGTTGTCGCCCTTGAGCTGAATGGACATGAACGCGTGCTTCTTGGACGCGTCGGCCATGGTGCGCAGCACGTCGGGTGTCTTGAAATAGCCGATGGAACGCAGGATCTCGTCCGGGTGGTCCTTCTCGATCTGCGCGAGCTCGTCGAGGACCTTCTTCCGGAAGGCCCGGTCGTCGACGGTCTTGCCGTCGGGAGCGGTGTAGATCGCGACGATATGGCTGGAGGTGTCCCTGCCGTAGTGCTGGTCGCCGAGGCGCGACGCCTCCGCCGACTCGCTACCGTCGTCATAGAAGCCACTCTGGGTGACATGTTGCCCCAGGCTGCTGCCGTAGACGCCCGCACCGAGGCACAACGTCACCATGACTGCGACCACGACGAATCGGTAGCGGTAAACGGTACGACCCCACCAGGCGAAAACGATTAGCCCCTAACTCGTGGTCATCGCGGTTGCATGCGCGAGATTACAAGCAACGCAGCGTCTGCAATGGCGCGGTGCGCTCCTGCCTGCGCAGTTCTAGCCGAATTGGTGGGTGAACGACCGGTTAATGAGCGCAGAACTGTGCAAACTCACCATGGCGTAGCCGTCCCCTAGGCAGCACACTTGGCGACGTGACCCCCACCTCACTGTTTCAGTCCATCCTGCGGTGGCTTCGTGCCGGCTACCCCGAGGGGGTGCCGGGACCCGACCGAGTGCCGCTGCTCGCGCTGCTTCGCTCGACACCGTTGTCCGAAGACGAGATCAAAGAGGTCGTGCGGCACCTGACCGACGGGGACGCCGGCGCGTTGGACGACGGCGTTATCACGCGCGACGAGATCGCCGAGTTCATCAAGGGTGTCACCCAACACGACGCCGGGCCGGAGAACATCCAGCGGATCGCCGCCAAGCTGGCGGCGGCGGGATGGCCCCTGGCCGGCGTCGAGGGGTTCGACTCCTAGCAGCGATGGCAGCGTCGGGATATCGATGACGAAGCGGTACCGGACGTCACTGGACAACACGCGGCACGTGTTCTTGGTCAACGGTTCCGTCGGGCCGTAATCCCGGCGTTGGTGTCAGGCATCTCCTAAAGCCCTGGCGCGCGGAAGGCGCCGTTGAACGTCGTTCGCTCGTAGTTGGCGACACCGGCTCGCGTATAGGGGTCGCGCGCGATCATGTCGTCGGCCTCTTCGATGCTGATGTCAGCGGTGACGAGCAGGCCGCCGGAACCGTCCTCCTGGCGCCCCGCGAGCAAAAGGCGACCTGCGGCGATCTCCTCATTCAAGAACTTGAGGTGGGCAGGCCGGGTCTGCTCGACATCGTCGGGCGCCTGCAGATACGTCGACTTCAAGACGTGAATCACCGTGTCGACGTTAGTTGATCGGTGCGTTGACCCAGCGGAGGTCGGCCAGAATCCCACGCGCGGCGACGATGCCCTCGCCGGTCTGCCACACCTCGTTGTTGACGACGAAGACCCGGTTGTCCTTGTTGGCGGACAGCTTCTTCCACGCGTCGCTGCCCATCACGTCGCCCGCGCGGTCCCTGGCGGCCTGTGAAGCAAAGGAGACGTACACGATGTCGCCCTCGGCGATCGAGAAGTCGGGGGAGTTGTCGAGATCCTCTTCTGTGGTGCCGACCTCGACGTACGGCTTGTCGGTGAAGCGTTGTGCCGCAGGGCGATCCACGCCAACGTCGGCCAGCACGTTGCCGGGGAAATTGTCCGGCCCGAACACCCGCAGGGTGCTGTCGGTGAGCTGGACGACACTCGCCTGAAAGTGTGTGGCGTCGTTGTCGGCACCCGTCTTGTCGGCGGCCGCGTTGAAGTCGTCGATCATCCCGTTCGTAGCATCGGCCCGCCAGGTCGCGGCTCCCACCGTTCGCAGGTTGTCCTGCCAGGCGGCACCTGGCGCGCCGGTGAAGACTGTCGGGGCGATGGCCGACAGCTCTTGGTAGGCGTCCGGTGTAAGGGCTTCCGAACCAAGGATCAGATCGGGCTGCGCGGCGCGGATCGCCTCGAGATCGGGCGAACTGCGGGTGCCAGCCGCAGGCACGTCGTGCACGACCGCGCCAAGATAGGACGGCTGGCTGTCGGAGCCGTCGGGCAGCGCGGCTGCGACTATGCGGGACTGCAGGCCCAGCGCACACAGCGCGTCGAGTTGGTCGCCCGAGAGCACGACGATCTTCTGCGGTTCCGCAGGGACGACGGTGTTGCCTGCGGCGTGGCGGACCTCCCGGCCGCCCTCACCCGGATCGACCGGCACCGGATCGGGCGCGCAGGACTCGTCTGGCCTGCGCTGATTACCCAGCACGCCGGCGCCCGCGATCCTGGTGGTGCTGGTGATGACCGTCGGCTCGGCGGAGGGGGACGACGTACCGCCGGGGTGGCCGCAGCCGCCGACCGAGGTCACCACGACGGCGGTGAGCAGGGCCGCCGCGGCTGCAATAGGGCCGGGCTTCGGAGCCGCTCGGCCGGCGACATCGGGCTTCGGAGCCGCTCGGCCGGCGACATCGGGCTTCGGAGCCGCTCGGCCGGCGACATCGGACTTCGGAGCCGCTCGGCCGGCGACATCGGACTTCCGACGGCGGATCAGCACGGGGCCGACGGTAACATCCGAGCACTTCGGGGCTGGTCAACCGGCGAGCCGCGAAATCGACTACGACCGTTTGTAGGACCCATCCCGCCGCGAGCCGGTTCGAGAGATTAGGATTCGGACGGAAAGTGCGGGTATCACCGCACGAACGTTTGGAGGAGCACTTGGTAGCCGAAGCGCCCCCAGTCGGAGAACTCGAAGCCCGTCGTCCTTTTCCGACGCGGCTGGGTCCCAAGGGGAACCTGATCTACAAGCTGGTGACCACCACCGATCACAAGCTGATCGGCATCATGTACTGCGTCGCCTGCTTCATCTTCTTCTTCATCGGCGGGCTGATGGCGCTGTTCATGCGCACCGAGCTCGCCCTGCCCGGCCTGCAGTTCCTGTCCAACGAGCAGTTCAACCAGCTGTTCACCATGCACGGCACGGTGATGCTGCTGTTCTACGCGACCCCGATCGTGTTCGGGTTCGCCAACCTGGTGCTGCCGCTGCAGATCGGCGCCCCCGATGTGGCGTTCCCGCGGCTGAACGCACTGTCGTTCTGGCTCTTCCTGTTTGGCGCGACGATCGCTCTCGCCGGTTTCATCACCCCCGGCGGTGCAGCCGACTTCGGCTGGACTGCCTATACCCCGCTGACCGATGCCATCCACTCGCCGGGAGCCGGTGGCGACCTGTGGATCCTGGGCCTGGCCGTCGGTGGTCTGGGCACCATCCTGGGCGGCGTCAACATGATCACCACGGTGGTCTGCATGCGCGCGCCGGGCATGACGATGTTCCGGATGCCGATCTTCACCTGGAACATCCTGGTGACGTCGATCCTGGTGCTGCTGGCCTTTCCGCTGCTGACCGCCGCGCTGTTCGGGCTGGCCGCCGACCGCCACCTCGGTGCGCACGTCTATGACCCGGCCAACGGCGGTGTGCTGCTCTGGCAACACCTGTTCTGGTTCTTCGGCCATCCCGAGGTGTACATCATCGCGCTGCCCTTCTTCGGCATCGTTTCCGAGATCTTCCCGGTGTTCTCCCGCAAGCCGATCTTCGGCTACACCACGCTGATCTACGCGACGCTGTCCATCGCGGCGCTGTCGGTCGCGGTGTGGGCGCACCACATGTACGCAACCGGGGCGGTGTTGCTGCCGTTCTTCTCGTTCATGACCTTCCTGATCGCGGTGCCGACCGGTATCAAGTTCTTCAACTGGATAGGCACGATGTGGAAGGGCCAGTTGACGTTCGAGACGCCGATGCTGTTCTCGGTGGGCTTCCTGGTCACCTTCCTGCTCGGCGGTTTATCCGGCGTGCTGTTGGCCAGCCCGCCGATCGACTTCCATGTGACCGATTCATATTTCGTGGTGGCGCATTTCCACTACGTGTTGTTCGGCACGATCGTGTTCGCCACCTATGCCGGCATCTATTTCTGGTTCCCGAAGATGACGGGGCGGTTGCTCGATGAGCGGCTGGGCAAGCTGCACTTCTGGTTGACGTTCATCGGGTTCCACACCACGTTCCTGGTGCAGCACTGGCTCGGCGACGAGGGTATGCCGCGCCGCTATGCCGACTACCTGCCGACGGACAACTTCACCACGCTGAACGTCGTCTCGACGATCGGTGCGTTCACGCTTGGTATCTCGACCATTCCGTTCGCGTGGAACGTGTTCAAGAGCTGGCGCTACGGCGAGCCGGTGACCGTCGATGACCCGTGGGGTTACGGCAACTCGCTGGAGTGGGCCACCAGTTGCCCGCCGCCGCGGCACAACTTCACCGAGCTGCCCAGGATCCGTTCGGAGCGCCCGGCATTCGAGCTGCACTATCCGCACATGGTGGACCGAATGCGCGCCGAGGCGCACATCGGCCGCGCGCATGGACCGGACGATGGCGACGTCACGCGGTTAAACGACGAGAACGTCAGAACCTGATGGCGGCGCGGGGGGCCAGCCGGGGTGGATAGTCGAAAGGTGTCTTCACCTATCGGCTCTTCGCGCGAGCGCTCATCGCTGCTGATCACCGTCACCGGAGTCGACCAGCCAGGCGTGACTTCCGCACTCTTCGAAGTGCTTTCGCGGCACAAGGTCGAGCTGCTCAACGTCGAACAGGTTGTCATTCGCGGACGCCTGACCTTGGGCGTGCTGGTATCGGGTACGGCCGAGACGGCGGGCGGCCCCGAATTGCGTCAAGACGTCGAGGACGCGATTCATGGCGTCGGCCTCGACGTGACGATCGAACGCAGCGACGAGATGCCCGTGATGCGGGAGCCGTCCACGCACACCATCGTCGTATTGGGCAGACCGATCACCGCAGAGGCGTTCGGCGTCGTCGCCCGCGAGGTGGCCGCGCTCGGCGTCAACATCGACTTCATCCGCGGCGTCTCTGACTATCCGGTGACCGGATTGGAGCTGCGCGTCTCGGTGCCGCCAGGGAGCGCCTACAGCCAGTTGCAGACGGCGTTGGCGCGTGTCGCCGTCGAGGAGGGCGTCGACATCGCGCTGGAGGACTACAGCCTTTCGCGACGGGCCAAGCGGCTCATCGTCTTTGACGTCGACTCCACGCTGATTCAGGGTGAGGTCATCGAGATGCTGGCCGACCGCGTCGGCGCCCACGCCGCCGTCGCCGAGATCACCGAGGCGGCGATGCGAGGTGAACTGGACTTCGCCGAGTCGCTGAACCGTCGCGTCGCGACACTAGAAGGCCTTCCGGCCGAGGTGCTCGAAGAGGTCGGCGAGCAGATCGAACTCACGCCGGGAGCCCGTACCACGCTGCGGACGTTGCGGCGTTTGGGTTTTCACTGCGGCATCGTGTCGGGCGGCTTCCGTCAGGTCATCGAACCGCTGGCCCACGAGCTGGAGATGGACTTCGTGGCGGCCAACCAGCTCGAGATCGTCGACGGCAAGCTGACAGGGCGGGTTATCGGGCCGATCATCGACCGGCCGGGAAAGGCCAAGGCGCTGAGGGATTTCGCGCAGCAGGCCGGGGTGCCGATGGAGCAGACGGTCGCGGTCGGCGACGGCGCCAACGACATCGACATGCTGGCCGCCGCGGGCCTTGGGGTGGCGTTCAACGCGAAACCGGCGCTGCGCGAGGTGGCCGACGCGTCGCTGAGCCATCCGTACCTGGATACCGTGTTGTTCATCCTGGGGATCACCCGCGGCGAGATCGAGGCCGCCGATTCCGTCGACGGGACGCTCCGCAGGGTCGAGATACCCGACGACTGAGACGGCGACCAGACGCAAAAGTTCCAACTTGACTGGGCGTTTTCGGGTACATATGCGTTCCCCTAGTTGCGTGTGGGCCCAGCTCGCGGAGGGAAAGTCAGACGACGACGGTGGCCGGTTCGGGTGCGGCGGAGCCGTTGACGCTGTGCCATGCGCGGGCCAATAGCTCGATCGCCGCGGAAAGCTGGTCCTCGGGCAGCGCATAGGGCACCCGCACGAAGCGCTCCAGTGTTCCGTCGACGCCGAACCGCGGTCCGGCGGGCAACTCGAGCCCCATCCGCGATGCGGCCGCCGACAGCGCCGTGCTCATCGGTGCGGGCAACCGCACCCAGAGCGACATGCCGCCGACTCCTGACCCGGGTTCCCAGTCGGGCAGATGCCGGTCGAGCAGTGACATCAGCAGTGTGCGGCGTGAACGGAGTATCTCCCGTCGCTCGGGAAGCAGTTGATCACGCTGCGCGAGAAGCCTTGCGGCGGCGAACTGTTCGAGTACCGGCGTGCCCATGTCGATGGACGGGCGTAGTGCGGCGATGGTGGCGATGGTCGCGCGCTCGGCGCGTATCCAACCCACCCGTAGGCCACCCCAGAACGACTTCGACATCGAACCGACGGTCAGCACCAGATCTCGCCGTGTCGTCATCGCCGCGGCCATCGGTTCCGGTACCGGCTCGTCCAGCCACATGTCGAGAATGGTCTCGTCGATAATGGTGCGTGTCCTGCTCTCGGTGATGATGCCCGCCAACCGCTTTCGGTCGCGCGCGGGCATCGTCAGCCCGGTGGGATTCTGGTTGTCCGGTATCAGGTACGCCAGGCTGGGCGACAGTTGGTGGACCGCGGCCTGCACCGCGTCGAGTTCCCAGCCGTCTTCGGTCATCGCGACGGGAACCGGGCGGGCTCCCGCCGTGGTGATGGCCGACAACGCGCCGTGATAGGTGGGCTGCTCGACAAGCACCCGGTCGCCGGGCTGCACATACGTCGTCAGGATCAAGCCGATCGCGTGCAGCGCACCGGTGGTCACCAGCACCTCGTCGGGTTCGGTGGGAAGACCGCGCTCGCAATATCTTTCGGCGATGGCGTTGCGCAGAGCGTCGACGCCGACGAGTTCATGGCCGACCTTGTGCAGGTACGGCGTGACGTCGTGGGTCGCATCGACGAATGCCTCGCTTACGGCGGCGGCAGGGGCGGACAGCGCAGCGGCGGCCAGGCTCATGGTCGGTGACGCGGGTTCGGTGCGCACGGCAGGTGCGACCGGAAGGGCGGTGGTGCTGCGGGCGCCGCGGCGGGCGTTGAGGTAGCCGTCTTCACGCAGCTGCGCGTACGCGGCTGTGACGGTTGTGCGGGAGACCCGCAGCGTGTCGGCCATCGCCCGCTCGCTCGGCAGCCGAGCACCGACGGGGATACGGCCGTCGACGATCAGCAACCGGATCGCGTCGGCAAGGCCGCCGTAAGCTGGGCCGCTTCGACTGGATGTGCGCCAGTTGCCAAGCTCACGGGCCAAAAGATCCACATCGAGCGCTCTGGCAGGCATCTCTATGGTCATTTGCAAGCCAGTATCTATCAACTGGCTATTGAATAGCAATCCAGTTGACCGCATCCTTGGCGCATGAGCACAACTTGGACAGCACGACTGGCCCGCCCGCTGGGCAGGATCTTTCGACCGGCGCAGCTGATTCCGGCCGAGTTTCTCGATCGCGACGCCCAGCGGATCGCACACGAGCTCGAGTTGATTCGGATTCGCTTCCCGCACCATGCGTAGCGCCACGGTGCGCGGCGGCGCGCTGTTGCTCGGGCTCACCGGCTACGGCTTTTCGATGGCGATGATGGTCCGCGCTGGACTAGGGCTCGACCCGTGGGACGTGTTTCATCAGGGACTCTCACTGAGAACCGGCATGACGATCGGCACCGCGTCGGCCGTCATCGGGATCGTGGTGCTGCTGGCCTGGATCCCGCTGCGCAACCGCCCCGGTATCGGCACCGTCGCGAACGTCGTCGTCATCGCGGTAACCGTCGACGCGGGCCTCGCGATACTGCACACACCCACGTCACTGCCGGTTCGTGTCGCGATGATGGTGGGCGCGGTCGTGCTCAACGCGATCAGCACAGTCCTCTACATCGGTGCGGGCCTCGGGCCCGGCCCGCGTGACGGGCTCATGACCGGGCTCGTCGTCCGAACCGGCCTATCGGTGCGATTGGTCCGCACCTCCATCGAGGCCTTGGTACTTGTCGTCGGCTGGCTGCTCGGCGGGACTGTCGGCGTCGGCACCCTCTTTTATGCCTTCGGCATCGGTCCACTAGTCCAATGTTTCGTCCGCATCACACCGAAGAGAGTGTTGGCGTGCAGTGGCTGGGCTGCCGTCGCCGAGGCTCGCCGCAGGCGCGAGACGCCTGCAGTCGCGAAGGCCAGCTTCCGTACGATGAGCGAGTGCCCGATGCCGGAGGAGACATCCCCGACCCCGACCTGCTGATCGACTTCGCCAAGATCACGCTGCGCCGTGGTGGCCGGGTTCTCGTCGGACCAGTCACGTGGTCGGTGGAGCTCGACGAACGCTGGGTGGTCATCGGGCCGAACGGCGCGGGCAAGACGTCGCTGCTGCGGATGGCCGCCGCCACCGAGCATCCGTCCTCGGGCACGGCCTATGTGCTTGGCGAACGCCTCGGCCGCACCGATATGTCCGAGCTCCGCTCGCGCGTCGGGCTGAGCAGCTCGACGCTGTCGCAGCGTGTGCCCGACGGGGAATTGGTGCGCGACCTCGTCGTCTCGGCCGGATACGCGGTGCTCGGTCGCTGGCGGGAGAGCTACGACGACGTCGACTACGAGCAGGCCATCGACATGCTGGAAAGCTTAGGGGCCGAGCATCTGGCCGAGCGCACCTACGAGACGCTGTCCGAAGGCGAACGCAAACGGGTGCTGATCGCCCGCTCGTTGATGACCGACCCGGAGCTGCTGCTGCTCGACGAGCCGGCGGCCGGGCTCGATCTCGGCGGCCGCGAGGAACTGGTGGCGCGCCTGGAGGATCTGGCCGCCGACGCCGACGCCCCTGCGATCGTGCTCGTCACCCACCACGTCGAGGAGATCCCGCGCGGATTCAGCCACGCCCTGATCCTTTCGGAGGGCAAGGTCGTCGACTCCGGCCTGCTCACCGACACGCTGACCGCGGAGAACCTGTCGAAGGCCTTCGGCCAGTCCATCGCGCTGGAAGTCATCGACGGTCGTTATTTCGCCCGGCGCACCAGAAGCCGGGCCGCGCACAGGAGGCGTTGATGTCCGTTCCGGAGGGTTGGAGCGAAGCGACTGGGGAATCGGTTTCCGATCCTCTCGTTCCGCGGCCCGCTGCGACGGTGATGCTGATCCGGGACAAACGCCCGGGCCTCGCCCGGGAAATTGAGGTGTTCCTGATGCGACGGCATCGCACGATGGACTTCGTCGGTGGCGTGATGGTCTTTCCCGGCGGTGGGGTCGACGATCGCGACCGCAACGCCGATATCGCCTGGCACGGGCCCGGCAAGGATTGGTGGGCGGGCCGGCTGGGGACCGACGCCGATCTCGCGGAGGCGCTTGTCTGTGCTGCGGCGCGGGAGACGTTCGAGGAGTGCGGCGTGCTGTTCGCGGGTGCTGTCGACGATTCGGATCTGCTCGTCGACGACGCCTCGATATACCGCGATCAGCGGGCCGCGCTCGTCAGCAAGGAGCTGTCCTTCGCCGAGTTTCTGCGCGACGAGAAGCTGATGTTGCGTTCCGACCTGCTGCGTCCGTGGGCGAATTGGGTGACTCCGAAGGAGGAGCGCACCCGTCGCTACGACACCTATTTCTTCGTCGGTGCGCTTCCCGACGGGCAGCGTGCCGACGGCGAGAACACCGAATCCGACCACGCCGACTGGATCACGCCCGAGGCCGCCCTCGGGGACTTCGCGGCTCAGCGAAGCTTCCTGTTGCCGCCGACGTGGACGCAGCTCGATGCGCTGGCGGGCCGCACCGTCGCCGAAGTGCTGGCCGTCGAACGCAAGATCGTTCCCGTCTCGCCGAACATGAGCATGACCGACGGCAACCTGGAGTTCGAGTTCTTCGACGGCGAGCGCTACAACCATGCGCTGGGGGGACGCACCCCGTGAGGGAGTTCGTCAGCATCCACACCCTCGACGAGCATCCCGGCATCGCCACGCTGCTGCTGTCGAGGCCGCCGACCAATGCGCTGACCCGTCAGATGTGCCGCGAAATCATTGCTGCCGCAGCCGAACTCGATGGCCGCGACGACATCGCGGCGGTGATCCTGTTCGGCGGACACGAGATCTTCTGCGCAGGCGACGACGTGACAGTGCTGCAGACCCTCAACGCGGAGGAGGCGGCCGTCGCCGCCGAGGTCGGTCGAGAAGCCGTTGACGCCTTCGGCGCGATTCCCAAGCCGACCGTCGCCGCGATCACCGGGTACGCGCTTGGCAGCGGGCTGACACTTGCCCTGGCCGCGGACTGGCGGGTGGCAGGCGACAACGTCAAGGTCGGTGCGACCGAGATCCTTGCGGGGTTCGCTCCCGGTGGGACGGCCCGACTGGCGCGTGCGATCGGCGACAGCAAGGCCAAGGATCTGGTGTTCTCCGGGCGGTTCGTCGACGCCAAGGAGGCACTGGCCCTCGGCCTGATCGACGAGATGGTGGCGCCCGACGCGGTGTACGACGCGGCGATGGCATGGACGCAGCGGCTGGTCGGCCATCCGCCGCAGGTACTGGCCGCCGCCAAGGCTTCATTCGGCCGTTAGGCTGCCCGGCATGAGTTTCGATCCAGCTCCGAACCCGCACGCCACCGTGGAGCAGGTGGAGGCGGCCCGCCACGACTCCAAGCTCGCCCAGGTGCTGTATCACGACTGGGAGGCCGAGAGCTACGACGACAAGTGGTCGATCTCGTACGACAAGCGCTGCGTCGACTACGCACGCGACCTGTTCGACGCCACGGTGCCGGTCGAGGAGCAGCGGAAGCTTCCGTACGACCGGGCGCTGGAGCTCGGCTGTGGCAGCGGGTTCTTCCTGCTGAACCTGATCCAGGCCGGCGTAGCGCGGCGCGGCTCGGTCACCGACCTGTCTCCCGGCATGGTGAAGGTGGCCACCCGCAACGGGCAGAATCTGGGCCTCGAGATCGACGGCCGCGTCGCCGACGCCGAGCGCATCCCCTACGACGACGACACCTTCGACCTCGTGGTCGGCCATGCCGTCCTGCATCACATCCCCGACGTGGAGCTGTCACTGCGTGAGGTGATTCGGGTGCTCAAGCCGGGCGGCCGGTTCGTGTTCGCCGGTGAGCCGACGAACTCGGGTGAGAACTACGCCCGCCCGTTGTCGACGCTGACATGGCGTGCGGTCACACAGGTAACCCGACTGCCGGGGTTGTCGGGTTGGCGGCGCCCGCAGGCCGAGCTCGACGAGTCATCACGCGCAGCGGCGCTGGAGGCGATCGTCGATCTGCACACGTTCTCGCCACAAGACCTGGAGCAGATGGCCAGCAGTGCCGGTGCAGTCGACATCTCCACCACCACAACGGAATTCACTGCGGCGATGCTCGGCTGGCCGATCCGCACCTTTGAGGCTGCGGTGCCTGCCGGCCGGTTGGGTTGGGGCTGGGCCAAGTTCGCGTTCTCCAGCTGGATGACACTGAGCTGGGTGGACCACAACGTGTGGCGTCGCGTCGTGCCCAAGGGCTGGTTTTACAACGTCATGGTGACCGGGGCGAAGCCGTCCTAGATTTCGGTGTCGATACCGTCGCCTATCTGCGCAGCGATGCGGGCGCGCAGGCACTGCGCGAGGTCGATGGCTACCGGCTGACCGATGCGACCCGGGTCTCGGACATCGCTTCCATACGAGGGCAATTCGGCGAGTACGCACCCGCGTTGGTGGAGACGGTTCTCCTGCGCCGAAGGGCGGCAGCCAAATTCGCCGACCCGTCGGACTGGCTGTTCACCGACGACGCGTTGCAACAGGCCACCGCGCAGCCGGTTGCCGAGCACCGAGCGCGGCGGCTGGCAGGCGCCACTGTGCACGATGTGACGTGTTCGGTCGGCGCGGAGCTTGCGGCGCTGCGAAACTTCGCGGTCTTCGTGGTGGGCAGCGACGTCGATGCGGTCAGGCTTGCGATGGCCCGGCACAACGTTGATGACGTGCCGCTGTGCCGCGCCGATGCGTTGCGACCCGTCACCCGCGACGCAGTCGTCGTCGCCGATCCTGCCCGCAGACGATCTGGTCGGCGACGGTTCGACCCGCTCGACTACACCCCGCCGCTCGACCTTCTCCTCGATGTCTACTGCGACCGTAACCTGGTGGTAAAGTGCGCTCCCGGAATCGATTTCGGTGAAGTCGAGCGGCTGGGCTTCGCCGGTGAAATCGAGGTGACATCGTTTGACGGCAGCGTGCGCGAGGCGTGCCTGTGGTCGCCGGGCCTTGCTGAGGCGGGAGTGAGCCGTCGCGCCACCATGCTCGACACGGCCGACGAGATCACCGACACCGAACCCGATGACTGCCCCGTGGCACCGGCGGGCCGGTGGATCATCGACCCCGACGGTGCTGTGGTGCGCGCCGGACTGGTGCGCCATTACGCCGCCAGGCACGGGCTTTGGCAGCTCGATCCCGACATCGCTTACCTTTCCGGCGACCGGCTGCCCGTCGGCGTCCGCGGCTTCGAGGTGTTCGACGAGATCGGGTACAGCGAGAAGCGATTGCGTCAGACCCTGTCGACGCACGACGCGGGCGCAGTGGAGATCCTCGTGCGCGGCGTGGACGTCGACCCCGACGCCTTGCGTCGACGGCTGAAGTTACGCGGCTCGCGGCAGGTGTCGGTGGTCATCACCCGCATCGGCTCCGGCACGGCAAGTCGGGCAACGGCATTCGTCTGCCGGCCCTCGCGCTGAAGGCCGCTTTAACTGCCGCCTGTATTGTGGCGTCGGCGGCTACGGTGCCGCTCTGGCCCGAAGAGGATTCATCCATGCGTGGT
Source organism: uncultured Actinomycetota bacterium (assembly GCA_963715215.1). Taxonomy (GTDB): domain Bacteria; phylum Actinomycetota; class Actinomycetes; order Mycobacteriales; family Mycobacteriaceae; genus Mycobacterium. Next base: position 257,056 of record CAVQRJ010000028.1, on the reverse strand, counting down.
TCCACGTCGGTTCTCGCTGCCACCGCGGCTGTGCTCGTCGGTTTCTGCAGCGTCGCCGCGATACCTGCGTCGGCGGCGCCGCCGAAGTGCTCGGATCTCAAGGGCGCCGTTGTCGGGCAGAACTGCGTGATCCAGGAGGCCGACACCGGGTACAACCTGAGCATCACCTACCCCGCCAACTATCCGGACGTACAGGCGGTCTTCGACTGGGTGAAGCAGACCCGGGACGGCTTCGTCAATGTCGCCAAGGGCACTGACGCGCGCACCCAGCCCTACCAGCTGGAAGTCACCGCCACCGAGTTCGACTCGGCAGTCCCGCCACGAGGAACCCAGTCGGTGGTCTTCAAGGTGTTCCAGGACGTCGGCGGGACCAAACCGCAGACCTTCTACAAGGCGTTCAACTGGGACCAGACGCTTCGCTGGCCCATCGTGCTCGACACCGGGGGTCGTGAGAAGACGCAGCCGCTGTTCCAGCCGGGCACGAACCCCTGGCCGATCATCTTCCCGCTCGTGCAGGCCGAGCTGGAGAAGCAAATGGGTACCCCGCCGGCAATCGCACCCGAGGTCGGACTGAACCCGGCGACCTACGAGAACTTCGCGATCCAGAACGACACGCTGGTCTTCTTCTTCGGCCAGGGCGCGATCCTGCCGGAGTCGGCCGGCGCCTTGCAGGTTTCCATCCCGCGCGCGCCCGTCGACCGGATGATCGCCTAGCCGTCAAGCGGGAGCGAAGCCGTACACCTGCCCGGCGCTCGTCGAAACGACGACCCGGCGGTCGTGGCCGATGGACACCCCCACCGGCCATCCGGTCGCCTCCGGCAGCGGATAGCTGTTGAGCGTGCGGCCGTCGCCGGGGTCGAACACCAGCAGCGCCTGACCGTTCTCGCCGTCCTTGACCACCGTGTAGGCCGCGTGCTCGCCGGCGCGGCTTGATGTCGTCAACGGGGAGACGTCATCTCGGGTCCAGATCACGTCGGCGTGGTCGCCGCGGTCGCTGATCGCCACCAGCGTCGTGTCGGGACCGCCGCCGGCGAGGATGTCCCCGGTCGGCGCCACCGACGGCGGGGTCTGCGACAGGAACTTCAACGGCGTCGACCACTTGGGTTTGCCGTCGTCGGCGTTGATGGCCCACAGCTTGTCGTCGCGGCCGTTGACGTAGATCGTCGACCCGTCGGCGGAGGCCACCGGGCTTGCGATAGTCCCGGCCTTGATCGCGTCGCTCGTCCACGCCACCGAAAGCATGGGGTTGCGGTCGGCGTTGTACTTCAGCCCGACGAGCACCGAAGCGGGTGCGTCCGGCTGCCAGACTGACATCACCACCACGCCCGTCTTCGCGGCGAACGCGGGTGCGGCCGCGACGGGGCAGCGGGGCCGTGCCAGCCGGCAGTCGGCCAGTCCGCGTTCTGAATCCGTCGGGTCGACGTCGTCCACCAGATCCAGCGGAGTCCCGATCACCGTGCCGCGGTGGGCGTCGAACAGCAGCACCTGCCCGAGATGTGTCACCACCAGAAGATGATTCGGCGCCAGAATCCGTGCGGTGGTTGGCATTCCGATTACCGGCCGTCGCCACCGGAACCACTGCGTCGTCGGGAACGACAACATCGTGCCGGGCTGACCGATGTAGAGGTTGTCGAAGCCGTCCCACAGCGGGCTCGACGATGCGCCGCCCTGCCACAGCCGGGTGCACCAGCGTTGGCGCGCGTTGTTGTCGGCTTCCCACACCATCAGCGAGCATCCGGACGGGGTCTGCGCGTTGACCGCCATGTAGTGTCCCGAGCCCAGCGCCGCGGCGGCGCCGAGGTCACCCTTGACCGAGCGACTCCACTCCAGCCCGAGCGCCTCGGCTCCGGCGACGTCGGCGTAGCTACTGTTGGCGGCGTCGCCGTACTGAGCGGGCCAGCCGTCGGCCGCTTTGGCATCGACCCAGGAGTCGGTGTTACCGCAACCGGCCAGAGCACCCGTGATCAGCGCTGTTGACGCCAGCGCGATGAGTCGCCGAAACACGGTTTCCTTTCTTCGGGCCCACGTGAGGGTAACCGCTCGGATCCGGTGGGCTGGAGCGGAGCGACCCGGGAGTGTTCACGAAGTGCTCGCGTAGGCTTTCCGGCCATGACGACGATGTGGGGAGCGCCGCTGCACAAGCGCTGGCGGGGGTCCCGGCTCCGCGATCCGCGCCAGGCCAAATTCCTCACGATGGCGTCCCTGAAATGGGTGATCGCCAACCGCGCCTACACGCCGTGGTACCTGGTCCGCTACTTCCGGCTGCTCAAGTTCAAGCTGGCCAACCCGCACATCATCACCAGGGGAATGGTTTTCCTCGGTAAGGGCGTCGAGATTCAGGCCACCCCTGAGCTGTCGACGATGGAGATCGGCCGCTGGGTGCACATCGGTGACAAGAACACGATCCGCTGCCACGAGGGCTCGCTGCGCTTCGGCGACAAGGTGGTGCTGGGCCGCGACAACGTCATCAACACCTACATCGACATCGAACTGGGCGACTCGGTGTTGATGGCCGACTGGGTGTACGTCTGCGACTTCGACCACAGGATGGACGACATCAACGTCCCGATCAAGGACCAGGGCATCCTCAAGGGCCCGGTGCGGATCGGCCCCGACACCTGGATCGCGACGAAGGTCACCATCCTGCGCAACACCACCATCGGGAGGGGCTGTGTGCTCGGCTCACATGCGGTGGTCAAGGGCGACATCCCGGACTTTTCGATCGCGGTCGGGGCACCGGCCAAGGTCGTGAAGAACCGCAAACTGGCCTGGGACACCTCCGCGGCCGAGCGGGCGAAACTCGCCGCCGCACTCGCCGACATCGAGCGCAAGAAAGCCGCCCGCTAACCTCACCCCGCGAGCGCGCGTGTCTGCACACGACACGCCGCGGAATTATGTGCAAATGCGCACGCTCGCGCTGATCGCGCGACCACGATATTGGCGTGACTGACAGCTGTGGCGCCTGCGGCACGGATCTACGCGCGAACGCGCGGTTCTGTGATGCCTGCGGCGCCCCCGTCACGGGGTCACGCGTGCTCGCCGAGTACAAGCAGGTAACGGTTCTGTTCGCCGACGTGGTGCATTCGATGGACATCGCAGCGGCAGTGGGTGCCGAGCGGTTGCGCGAGATCATGGCTGAGCTGTTCGACCGGTCGTCTGCGGTGGTGAAGCGGTACGGAGGCACCGTCGACAAGTTCACCGGCGACGGGATCATGGCGGTGTTCGGTGCGCCGATGACCCTCGAGGATCACGCGATTCGTGCGTGCATCGCCGCCCTGGAAATCCAGAACCAAGCGGCCGGTCTGGCGACCGAGGTACTCGACCGCGACGGCGTCGAGTTGCGATTGCGGGTCGGGCTGAACTCGGGACAGGTCATCGCAGGCGAAATCGGTTCCCGCGGCGCTGATTACACCACCGTGGGCGAGCAGGTCGGGATGGCGCAGCGGATGGAGTCGCTGGCGCCGCCAGGAGGGGTGATGCTCAGCGAGTCGACGGTGCGACTGGTCGAGAACGCCGTACTGCTTGGTGAGGACGAATTGCATTCGATCAAGGGTGCAAGTGCGCCTGTTCGGGTGAACCGACTATTGGCCATCGAAGATCATCAGCCGCGACATCGCAGCGAGTCGACACTTGTCGGGCGTACACGTGAACTCGATTTCCTCACCGCGATTCTCAATGAGGCCATCGGAGGCGCCGGTTGCGTCGTCAACCTTGTCGGACTGCCCGGAATCGGCAAGAGCCGGTTGGCCCGCGAGACGGCTGCCCTGGCAGCGAGTCAAGGTACAGCCGTGGTGACCGCGCACTGTGAATCCCACACCAGCGATGTCCCGTTCCGCGCGGTTTCGCGACTGTTTCGCGCGAGCATGGGTATCGATCATCTCGATGATGCCGCGGCGCGCGCGCTGGTGCGCAGTCGGTTCTCCGATGCCGACGCGGGGGACTTGCTTCTGCTCGAAGATTTCCTGGGAATCGCCGACGCCGGGCTCCCTGTCTCCGACGTCGCCGCAGACGCCCGCAGGCGCAGGTTGGCGGCGCTCATCAACGCGGCGGCCCTTGCTCAATCGGAACCTTCGGTCTATGTGATCGAGGACGTGCACTGGATCGACGAGAGCAGCGAATCGATGCTCGCGCAGATGATTTCGGTGATCCCACAGACACCCACGCTTGTCCTCATCACGTCGCGTCCAGAATATGAGGGGACACTGAGTCGGATATCGGGCGCCCAGACAATCGGGCTGCGGCCGCTCACCGCCGAGCAAGGGTCAACGCTGGCCGGGGAACTACTTGGCACCGATCCATCACTGGCCGATGTCGTCGCCCAGGTGTCCGCGCGCGCCGCGGGCAACCCGTTCTTCGCCGAAGAGATGGTGCGTGACCTCGCGGAGCGAGGGGTACTCGAGGGATCGCGCGGCGCGTATGCCCTGCGAGGCGATGCGGGAAACATCGACGTGCCCGCAACACTTCAGGCCACCATCGGCGCTCGCATCGATCGGCTGAGCGCTGCGGCCAAACACACACTGGGTGCGGCGGCTGTCATCGGGTCACGATTCGATGCGCGACTGCTGGAAGATGTCGTCGAGACGGTGGACGTCACGCCACTCATCGCAGCGGAATTGGTCGACCAAGTGAAGTTCGGGCGGCGCGACGAATATGCGTTCCGTCACCCCCTGATTCGAGCCGTTGCCTACGAAACGCAGCTCAAATCGGATCGCGCGGAACTGCATCGACGGTTGGCCACCATCATCGAGGCACACGATCCAGCGTCGGCCGACGAGAATGCGGCACTGATCGCCGAGCATCTGGAGACGGCGGGGGACAAGCATGGTGCTTTCCGTTGGCATTTACGAGCGGGGACGTGGCTCGCCAACCGAGACTTCGCGGCAGCACGTACCAGTTGGCGGCGCGCGCAGCAGATCGCCGACAAGTTGCGCGACGATGACCCGGAACGGGAATCGATGCGGATCGCACCGCGCGCGTTGTTGTGCGGAACCGCGCACCGCTTGGGCGGCGGAACGTTGACTCGGGCTTCGATGAATTGCGCGAACTCTGTGCTGTCCACAGGTGATCTGACGATCGCTGGCAATCGGCTTGAACGGTCACCTGACGGTGACGCTGTTCGACGGCCGTAGGCGAGAGGCATCTCGGCTGGCCGACGAACTGACTCGCGCTGCTCGAACGTTTGACGACCCCACTGTTGCCGCCGCGCTGTCACTGTCGGCATCGACGGTCAAGACCGAGACGCATCGAGATGACCGTCGTTCTTCGCTTGACGGAAGCGGATCATCGACATGGCCGACGACGACTCGCATAAGAACACGCTTGTTCATCGGGTCGCCACTGGCACTCGCGCATGCATTACGTGGTCAAGCGCGAACCTGTCTCGGCATCGCCGGCTGGGCAGGAAGATTTCGGCAAAGCGGCAGACCTCACGCAGAACTTCAACCCGCTGACGCGTCAGGCCGTGACGTTCTACACCTACGTTCTTGCCAGTCCCGTACGGGATACTGCTTGCCGATGACGCGGCGCTGCGGCAAACCGCCGAAACGTCCTATCGATCGCCGAACAGGCCGCCGACAACGCGACACTATTCGTCGCCCGACTGGTGCGGGGAATCACACTCGTCCACCATGGCGGCCACGATCGTGAGCACGGTCTACAACTGGTGGTGTCGATACGGGTGGACCACTCGACTGGACAGGTTCACTGCTGACGAGCCGATCGCCGACGTTACATCGCGAAGGAGAGAGCGCGGTCGGCGATCTCGATGGCGCTGTTGAGCTGCGCGGAAGTGCCGTTCGAGACGTTATACGAATCGGGTCGATCGATATGGTGCGCACTGGTCTACGGCGGGTCTGGTCGAAGCGCTGTTGCAACGCAACCGTGAGGGAGACGTCGATGAGGCGCAGCGGATATTGACCGATTGGCGGCAGTGCGGACTGAACCCGTATTCGTCCTGCACGACATCACCCTGCTGCGCTTAAGTACGTTGATGGCGCGGGCTCGCCGCAACGAACCCGAATACCTCGATCTTCGCGACCGCTACCGGAAGATGGCCACCGACTTGGGCTTTGAAGGGCACTTGGACTTGGGCCGCGAACGATGTGATCAGTCCGGCCAGTCGATGCCGAATGCCTCTGCCAACGCCGTGTGACCTCTCCGAGTCACTGTCACCGCACGCCCGCGTGGCACACGTTTGATCCACCCGGCCGACAGCGTGCGATCGAGCACCGCCCGCCCCAGCGCACCGGACAAGTGGTGGCGCTGCTCGGTCCAATCGACGCAGTACCGCACCAGTGGCCTTCTGCCCGTCGGCAACTCGACTCCGATGCCGACGAGGAAGTCTCGGCCGCCTTCGGTGAGCTCGTAGGTGATCTCGTGGCCGGGACTGCTCAGCGCATCGTGGTCGTCGCGGCGCGGGTGGTACCGTCCGTCCCCGCCGACGAGTACCTTGCGCTCCAGCAGGCTGCCCATGATCTCCACCCCGAGGCGACCCGCGAGATGGTCGTAACACGTACGCGCGGAGCGTAACCGGGCGGCACGGGTGCCATCCCGCAACGACCTGACCGGGCGCGATGGCGCGAGACGGACCAGATGCTCGAGCAGGTCACCGACCTCGGGACCGGCCAGCCGGTAGTAGCGGTGCCTACCGTGCGTCTCGACCGAAAGCAGGCCGGCGTCGGTCAGCTTTCCCAGATGGCTGCTCGCCGTCGGCCTGCTGATGCCCGCCTCGTCCGCAAGGACACTGGCGGGAAGCGCGCGGCCGTCGTCGAGTGCCAGCAGCACCTTGCATCTGGCCGGGTCGGCGAGCAGCGAGGCCACCGCGGCGATGTCGGCGTCTCCGCGCACCGGCAGTTCGGCAACATCACGCATGACAGATCTCCTTCGTCGTCGACGCCACCGTCTCGTTTCGCCCCCATCGCAGCGCCACCACGGCGCCTATCAGCTGGATCACGCCGCCGATCAGCATTGCCGCCTGCGCGCTCATGCCTGCCATGGCACTACCCAACACCGCCACACCGACAGTGATACCCACCAGCCGGGCCAGGTTCACCACGCCGGAGGCCAGCCCTGCCCGTCGCAGGGGCACGGCCGACATCGCCAGGCCCACGGCGGGACCTGTGTTGAGCGCAAGGCCGGCACCGGCCAACACGAAGGACAACTCCAGAAGCCCGATGTCGCCGCGCGGTCCCACGCCCGCGTAGAGCAGCAGTCCCGCGGCCATCAGGCACAGGCCCGCCGTCATCGGCGGCCGCGGCCCGGTGCGATGGGCCATCGCGTTGACGAGAGGAATGAGCACCAGATAGGTGACCGGCATCGGAAGGAACCAGAAGGCGGTCGACAGGGCGCTCTCGCCGCGTTGTTGTTGGAAGACAAAGCTGTTCACCAGAAGCAGGCCGTAGATGCCGAAGGTCATCGTTGACGTCGCGACAAGCGCCGCGGTCAGCCTGCGGCTGCGAAACAGGTCCAGCGGCAACATCGGAGCCGCGGCGCGCTGCTGGCTGACCACGAATGCCGCCAGTCCCGCCACGGCCACGACAGCCAGTGCGACGACCCACTCGGTCGGCAGTGTGCGTCCCTCGACAAGCACGATCGTCAGCGTGCCGAGGCTGAGCATCGCCAACGCCTGACCACCGATGTCGACCCGCGCTGCCTGGTTGTCCCGGGATTCGGGCAGGTATAGGCGCGTCATCAGGAGCGCCAGCAGACCGACGGGCACGTTCAGCCAGAAAATGTAGCGCCAGCCGACGGTGTCGGTCAGCACGCCACCGAGGATCGGTCCGATCGCGGTGCTCATCGCGGCGGCCATCGCCCATGCCGCGGTGGCGCGTGCGCGTTCGACCGAACCGGGAAACGCCGCGGCGGTGATCGCCAGACCCTGAGGCAGCATCAGCGCCGCGCCGACGCCCTGTATCGCCCGAGCTGCAAGCAGCAGGGGTAGCGACGGGGCGGCCGCGCAGGCCAGTGAGGCGAGGACGAAGACCGTCAGGCCGATTCGCAGCAGCTTGCGCCTACCGAACCGGTCACCGAGCGACCCGGCGGACAGCAACACCGCTGCGAACGTGATGTTGTAGGCGTCGATCGTCCACTGTGCTCCGGAGATCCCGCCGCCGAGATCGTCGCGGACCGCGGGCAGAGCCAGGTTGATCGCATTGGTGTCGATCAGCCCGACGAAAAGGCCGAGGTATGCCGCGATCAGCGTGAGGATTGACCGGTAGGTGATCCTGTCAGTGCCCATATCCGCACGCTAGGTGCGAAATGATTCGATGGCCGTCGAACTGTCAGCGGTCGGGCAGCGCGTGCTCGACGATCAGCCGACGCGGATGCGGTTGACGCTCCCCACGTTTCGCGGCGAGATACACCTGCGCCGTCTCCGCTGCGACCGTGTGCCAGTCGAAGTCAGACGTCAACCGCTCTCGCGCCGCGATCGCACGCTGCTGCGCCGCCTGCGGATCGTCGAGCACGACGCGCACCGCCGCCGCCAGTGCGGCGATGTCGCGGGGCGGGAACGACATTCCCGTCTGCCCGTTGATCACCGCTTCGCCGAGGCCCCCGACGTTCGAGGTGACCAGGGGAGTGCCCGTCGCGGCCGCTTCCAGCGCCACGATGCCGAAGGGCTCGTAGTGACTGGGCAGCACCGCGGCGTCGGCGCCGTGCAGCAACTGCACCAGGCCGTTGTGATCCACCCGGCCGACGAACGTTACGGCCTTGCGCACCTTGTATTTTCGGGTCTGCTCGACGAGCCATTCATACTGTGTGCCGTCGCCCGCGATCGTCAGTGTCGTGCCGGGATGGGTCCGTCGGATGCGCGGCAATGCTGCGATCGCGTCGTGAATACCCTTCTCGTACTCCAGCCTCCCGAGATAGAGCAACTGTGCGGGGCCCTTGCGCGGCCGACGCTCCGCGAACGGCCATAGGCCCGCTTCTATTCCATTGCGGATGACCCGGATCTCGCCAAGGCCGGGGCCGAACAACTCGGTGATCTCGTCGCTCATCGACCTCGAACACGTGATGAGCGAATCGGATTCACGCACCAGCCACGATTCGAGGGCGTGCACCTGGCGGCTGATGGCGCCAGAAATCCAGCCGGTGTGCCTGCCCGCCTCGGTGGCGTGGATCGTGGAAACCAGTGGGACGTCGAAGAATTCGGCAAGCGCGATCGCCGGATGGGCGACCAGCCAGTCGTGAGCATGCACCACATCGGGACGCCAGGGCTTGGGCCGTCTGCCCGACGCCTTGATTGCCAGGCCGGCTCGCGTCATCGAGTGCCCCATCGCCAGCGTCCACGCCATCATGTCCGTGCCGAAGTCGAACTCGTGCGGATCGTGGGCGGCGGCGACCACCCGAACACCTTCGCTGACTCCGTCGGTCGACGGATGTGTGCTCGGGTCGGTGTTGGTCGGACGGCGGCTGAGCACGACGATCTCGTGCCCGGCTTCGGCGAGCGCCGTCGCCAACTGGTAGACGTGCCGTCCGAGCCCGCCGATCACCACCGGCGGGTACTCCCACGACACCATCAGGACCTTCATCGGTCACTCACCCTCCGCGAGGGTGCACAGAATGCCACTGGTTCGCGGCGTGTCGGCGTGCAGACACGCACGCTCGCGGTGCGGGTGCTCCCACGACACGGTGCAGCGCGGGGTCATGAGCGGGGGAGTCGTCGTGCGTCGAGGGCGCCGAACAGGCCATCCGCACGGTTCCAGCCGGCCGCCAACCGGTCGGCCTGTTGACGGCGACCCGCCGCGAGTGCGCCCGCGATCTCGCGGGTGGCGTGCGCGTGCAGATGGGCGCGGTAGCGGGCGTAGTCGGCCGCCGAGTCCTTACTGACCATGAACGGCCAATCGCTGGACACCGTCAGCAGTGTCTCCCGCAGGATCTGGTCGGCGACCACATCGCGGGCGACCGGGGCGCCCACCGACGCGTTCTGCTCGAACGCCTTGTCCACGATGCTCAGCGCGGAGTCGACGACTTCGGTGTTGAGCTGTACGAGGTCGGCGACCTTCTCGCCGGACCACACCGACCAGTCCTTACCGGAACCCCAAGAGCTGGGCGGCAATTCGACCGGACTACCGGTGAATCCGTCCGCGACCGCATCGGCCAGCGTGCCGATCCGGATGCCTGCGTCGGGCAACGCCCGCAACACCCGTTCCAGCCACACCGGCCCCTCGTACCACCAGTGGCCGAACAATTCGGTGTCGAACGCGGCGATCACATGCGCGGGCCGCCCGATCCGCTCGCTCTCCATGACGAGCCGCTGGCGCACCACCTCGACGAAATCGGCCACGTGTCCGTCGACCGCACGCTCGGCGCGCGCGGGGTCGTACGGCGCCTTGGCATCCGAAGCGACGTTGCGCCCGGTGACTCGGGCCGGCTTGAGGCCGGTGACATGGTCGTAGGTGTGGAAATCGCGGTATGCGGCATGTCCGGGGTAGCCGGACCTCGGCGACCACACCCGGTAGCTGACCTGGAGATCGCGACCGAACGCGATGACATCGGAATCACCGACCGGACGCCCAAGCGCCGTGTCTCCGTGCAGTGACGGGCCGTCCACCATGAAATGCCCGACACCGGCTGCGGCGTAATCGAATTCCATGCCGGGGGCGTATGCGCATTCCGGCGCCCAGATGCCGGTGGGCGTGTGTGCGATGCGCTGGTTGGCGTCGGCCAGACCTTCGCGCAGCGCGAATTCCCGCAGTCGCGGGTTCAGCAGCGGCTGGAAGGGATGCGACAGTGGCCCCCCGAGCAATTCGATGGCGTCGCCGTCGATCAGCTCGCGCAGCAGCGGGCTGCCGCCGTGCTGCCACAGCGTGGTGAACTCATCGAGCTCACGGTCGGCTTCGGCCACCTCGCGAATGCCGAACTCGCGCAACGGTTCCCGTAGAGTGGTCGCCTCCAGGGCGCGTAGCCGCCAGTTGGCCAGCCAGTGATGCATGCCTGTCAGGCAGTACGGGTCGTCAAGTTGCGCGGTGACCACGGGAGTCATCCCGAGCGTCAAGAGGTGATGGCGGTCCTCGTCGGCAAGCCGGCGCAGCACCCGCATCAACGGCAGGTAGGCCGCCGACCACGACTGGTAGAGCCATTCCTCGCCGACCGGCCAGCGGCCGTGATGGGCCAACCACGGCAGGTGGGTGTGCAGGACGAGGGTGAAGAGACCTGGCGTCTCAGTCACGGCCGCACCGCGATCGCGACCAGGTCGAGGCTTTCATCAATATCGCGGTCGCCCGCGTCGGTCAGGTCGAAGTCGTCGATGTCGACCGAGGCGACGTCGGTCAGGAGGTCCTCTGGCCACGGCGCACCGGTGAGAGCGCGGGCGACCTGCGCGTCGATGATCGAACCGCCGTGCTTGGCGTCCAGGTCGGCCAGCGTGGGGCCGTGGAAAACGCCCAGCATCGATTCGAGCGTGAAGCCGGCCGACTCGAGCAGCTCCGTCAGTTCGGCGGCGTTGAGCTCGCGGGTGTGAAACGGGTTGAGCGGCGTATCGCGACCAGGGGAGAAGGTGATCCGGTTGGGCGTCGAGATCAGCAAAACGCCTGATGGCCGCAGCACCCGCAGGCATTCGGCGACAAACTGTGGCTGATCCCACAAATGCTCGATGACCTGGAAGTTCACCACTGCGTCGACCGAGCCGGCGGGCAGCGGCAACTCCGCGAGATTGCCGTGGCGCATGTCCACCCGCGGATAGCGGGCACGCACATGGGCGACCGTGGCCTCGTCGTAGTCCAGCCCGATCACCTGCCGTGCGACGCCGGCGATCAGGTCGGCGCCGTACCCCTCGCCGCAGCCGGCCTCCAGCACGTCACGACCGGCGCACCGGTCGCGTAACCGCTGGTAGACCACCTCATGGCGGCGGAACCAGTAGTTCTCCTCAGCCAGACCCGGAATCGTGCGCTCCCCGGTCAGTGGCAGAGCACCTTCGGGCCCGGCCGGACCGTCGGTAACAAATGAGCTCATCGCAAAAGGCAGGCTAACCCAGGAGAAGCGTCGGTGGCCGGTTCGTGAACGGTCGGGACGGTTCAGGGCGACTACGGGGAAGCCAGAGCACAAACTTCGACCAGCTATGGTGTTCGTGCGAACCATCGTAAGTTACCGGCGAGTAACATGGTGGCGACTGCTTCAAACGTGGTAGTGGAGGCCGACCGCCGGTCTCCTTCGAGGAGGACGAACCAGACTCATGACGAACATCGTGGTCCTGATCAAACAGGTCCCTGACACGTGGTCGGAACGCAAGCTGACCGACGGCGACTTCACCCTTGACCGCGAGGCCGCCGACGCCGTGCTCGACGAAATCAACGAGCGCGCCGTCGAAGAGGCGCTGCTGATCAAGGAGCGAGAGGGTGAGGCAGGCGGCACCGTTACCGTGCTGACCGCCGGTCCCGAGCGCGCCACCGAAGCGATCCGCAAGGCGCTGTCGATGGGAGCCGACAAGGCCGTACACCTGCTCGACGACGGCCTGCACGGCTCCGACATGATCCAGACCGGGTGGGCCCTCGCCCGCGCCCTTGGCACTGTCGAGGGCACCGAGCTGGTCATCGCGGGCAACGAGGCCACCGACGGTGTCGGTGGGGCCGTTCCCGCCATCGTGGCCGAGTACCTGGGCCTGCCCCAGCTGACGCACCTGCGCAAGGTGACCGTCGAGGGCGGCAAGGTGACCGGCGAGCGCGAGACCGACGACGGCGTATTCACCGTCGAGGCTTCGCTGCCCGCGGTGGTGAGTGTCACCGAGAAGATCAACGAGCCGCGCTTCCCGTCCTTCAAGGGCATCATGGCCGCCAAGAAGAAGGAAGTGACCACGCTGACGCTGGCCGAGATCGGCGTCGAGGGTGACGAGGTCGGCGTCGCGAACGCCGGCACCAAGGTCACCGCGTCGACCCCGAAGCCGCCGAAGACGGCAGGCGAGAAGGTCACCGACGAGGGCGATGGCGGCACCAAGGTCGCCGAGTACCTGGTGGCTCAAAAAATCATCTAGCACATCATTCCGCCCGTACTCATAAACTCCCGAAAGACAGAAACTCATGGCTGAAGTACTTGTGCTCGTCGAGCACGCCGAAGGTGCCTCGAAGAAGGTCACCGCTGAACTGATCACCGCCGCCCGCGCGTTGGGCGAGCCCTCGGCTGTCGTGGTCGCGAAGCCGGGAACCGCCGACGGTCTTGTCGACGGCCTCAAGGCCGCCGGTGCGGCCAAGATCTACGTTGCCGAGTCCGACGACGCGGAGAACTACCTGATCACCCCGTTCGTGGACGTGCTGGCGTCGCTCGTGGAATCCGCTACGCCTGCGGGCGTGGTGCTTGCCGCGTCCGCGGACGGCAAGGAGATCGCCGGCCGGCTGGCCGCGCGTATCGGCTCGGGTGTGCTGACCGACGTCGTCGAGGTCAAGGAGGGCGGCAAGGCCGTGCACTCCATTTTCGGTGGCGCCTTCACCGTCGACGCCGAGGCCAGCGGCGACACCCCGGTGATCACCGTGCGCCCCGGTGCGGTCGAGGCCGAGCCCGCCGACGGCGCTGGGGAGGTCGTCAAGGTCGAGGTGCCCGCGCAGGCCGAGAACGCCACGAAGATCACCAAGCGTGAGCCCGCGGCGGCAGGCGATCGCCCTGAGCTCACCGAGGCCACGGTGGTGGTCTCCGGCGGCCGCGGTGTCGGCAGCGCCGAAAAGTTCAGCGTCGTCGAGGAATTGGCGGACTCGCTGGGTGCGGCCGTCGGCGCGTCCCGTGCCGCAGTCGACTCCGGCTACTACCCGGGCCAATTCCAGGTGGGCCAGACCGGCAAGACCGTGTCGCCGCAGCTGTACATCGCGCTGGGGATCTCCGGCGCGATCCAGCACCGCGCGGGCATGCAGACGTCCAAGACGATCATCGCGGTGAACAAGGACGAGGAAGCGCCGATCTTCGAGATCGCCGACCTCGGCATCGTCGGTGACCTGTTCAAGGTCGCCCCGCAGCTCACCGAGGCGGTCAAAGCCCGCAAGGGTTAACTCCTTCTTTCGCGATTGGGCGCGCTCTGGCCCCTGCGCAAGCGGGGGGAAGTGTGGTTTTGCACACTGGGGCGCGCCCAACTCGTCACTTAGCGTGCACGGACACGTCACCATGACGATGCCGTCTCGAGAGGCGGGCACGCGACCGTGCAGTCGTGAGCACCGCTTCAGTTCTGATAGCCGCTGACCACCCGAGCGGTCCGACCTCCTCGTCGTCGCCGCGCTACACCCTGCTGCTGTCCGCCGACCCCGCGCTCATCGAAGCCGCTCAACGCCTTCGTCATAACGTATTCACCTCCGAACCGGGCTTCGCGGTTTCCGGCGCCAGCCGGGGGTTTGAAGGCGGCCGAGACGCCGACCGGTTCGACGAGTTCTGCGATCACCTGTTGGTCCGCGAGGACAACACCGGCGAGCTGGTCGGTTGTTACCGCATGCTGCCGCCGCCGGGCGCCATTGCGGCCGGAGGGCTTTACACGGCAACCGAATTCGACGTCACCGGCCTGGACGTGCTGCGGCCGTCGCTTGTCGAGATGGGCCGCGCGGTCGTCCGCGAGGACCACCGCAACGGCGGCGTCGTGCTGCTGATGTGGGCGGGCATCCTGGCCTACCTCGACCGGTGCGGCTACGACTACGTCACCGGTTGCGTCTCGGTGCCCGTTGAGGATTCGGACGCAGCGCCCGGCAGCCAGATCCGGGGAGTGCGGGACCTCGTGCTGCGCAGGCACGCCGCGCCTGCCGAGCACACCGTGTATCCGTACCGGCCGGTGACGATCGACGGCAGGGGTCTCGACGACGTCGATCCGCCTGCGCGCGTGGCCGTTCCACCGCTGATGCGCGGTTACCTGCGCCTCGGCGCGCAGGTGTGCGGTGAACCCGCACACGACCCGGCCTTCGGCGTCGGCGACTTTCCCGCGCTACTCGACAAGCGCAGGGCCGATACGAGATACCTGAAACGGCTGCGGTCGGTAGCTGCGGCCAGTGAGATGGCCGCTGCGCACGTGAGGAGCGAAATAAGCGACGGGATCGCATCGTGAGCGCGGCCGTGGACGGTCCCTGGATCCCGAAGGCGACGTGCGATGCCAGCTGTGTGAGCGCAGGCGCCGCGCCGTGCGGGCGGGCCGTCGTGGTGGCCATCCGCGTCGCCGTCCGGGCCACCTTCGCGGTGCTGCTGCTCTCGGCCGTTCCGCTGCTGGCGATACCGCTGCCGGGCCGCTCGCACATCCAGCGGGGCTACTGCCGACTGATGCTGCGGGCGTTAGGTATCCGAATTACGGTGTCCGGCGGCCCGATTCGTAACCTTCGCGGCGTGCTGGTCGTCAGCGGTCACGTGTCCTGGGTCGATATCTTCGCGATCGGTGCCGTGATGCCGGGGTCGTTCGTCGCCAAGGCCGAACTGATCAGCTGGCCCGGCCTCGGTATCGCCGCGAGGCTGATGAAGGTCATCCCGATCGAGCGCGCGAGCCTGCGCCGGTTGCCCGACGTCGTCGAAATGGTTGCGGCTCGGTTGCGCGCGGGGCAGACGGTAGTGGCTTTTCCCGAGGGCACCACGTGGTGTGGCCTGGCCTACGGCCCGTTCCGGCGTGCGATGTTCCAGGCCGCCGTCGATGCGGGCCGACCCGTGCAGCCGTTGCGGCTGAAGTACCACCACCGCGACGGCACGCCGTCGACCATGGCCGCCTACGTCGGGGATGACACCCTGCTGGCGTCGATCCGCCGCCTGGTCACGGCCCGCCGCACCATCGTGCACGTTCACGTTGAGTCGCTGCAGTTGCCGGGAACGGATCGGCGCGACCTGGCCGCACGGTGCGAGACGGCGGTCCGCGGTGATACCGAACGACGCGGACACGGGCCCGCGCTGGTCGCCTGACCTGCGAATGGGCCGGTCGCTGCCCGGCGGCTAGCATGGAACGGTTATGACCACTGACGCTCGGCCTGATGCTCTTCGCGCAAGCGACTCATCGCCGGTCTACCTGGATCACGCCGCGACCACCCCGATGCACCCCGCCGCCATCGAGGCGATGACGGCCGTACTGGCGACCGTCGGCAACGCGTCGTCGCTGCACGGCACCGGGCGCGTGGCGCGGCGCCGCATGGAGGAGTCGCGCGAGACGCTCGCCACGCTATTGGGCGCGCGCCCGTCCGAGGTGATCTTCACCGCGGGCGGCACCGAGAGCGACAACCTGGCCGTCAAGGGCATCTACTGGGCCCGTCGCGACGCCGAAGCCCGTCGCAGGCGCATCGTCACCACCGCGGTCGAGCATCACGCGGTGCTCGACTCCGTCGAGTGGCTCGCAGAACACGAGGGCGCCGAGGTGACGTGGCTGCCGACGGCATCCGACGGCTCGGTCGCGCCCGCCGCGCTGCGCGAGGCGCTTCAGGAGCATGACGACGTGGCACTGGTGTCGGTGATGTGGGCCAACAACGAGGTCGGCACCATCATGCCGCTGACGGAATTGGCTTCGGTGGCCGCCGAATTCGACGTCCCGATGCACAGTGATGCGGTGCAGGCGATCGGCCAGATCCCGGTCGACTTCACGGCCAGCGGCCTATCGGCGATGAGCATCGCCGCGCACAAGTTCGGCGGCCCGACCGGTGTCGGTGCGCTGCTGCTGAGCCGCGACACGGCCTGCGTGCCGCTTCTGCACGGCGGTGGCCAGGAGCGTGACGTCCGTTCGGGCACAGCGGATGTCGCGGGCGCGGTGGCGATGGCCGCGGCCGCAGAGGTGGCGATCGAGGGCATGGAGACCACCAGTGCGCGTATGCGGGTGCTTCGCGACCGTCTGGTCGACGGTGTGGTGTCGAGCATCGACGACGTTGTGCTCAACGGTGCGACGGGCGCGCATCGGCTTCCAGGCAACGCGCACTTCACCTTCCGCGGCTGCGAGGGCGATTCCCTGCTGATGCTGTTGGACGCCAAGGGGATCGAATGCTCCACGGGCTCGGCGTGTACGGCGGGCGTCGCGCAGCCCTCGCATGTGCTGTTGGCGATGGGCGCTGACCCCGCCAGCGCCCGCGGATCGCTGCGGTTATCGCTGGGCCACACCAGCGTCGAGGCCGACGTCGACGCCGCGCTTGACGTGCTGCCCGCAGTGGTGGACCGGGCCCGACAAGCTGCGCTGGCCAGCTTGGGAGTCGTCGAATAGTGCGGGTTCTGGTCGCGATGAGCGGGGGCGTGGACTCGTCCGTCGCCGCCGCACGGATGGTCGACGCGGGCCATGACGTCGTCGGCGTGCACATGGCGCTGTCGGCCGCGCCGGGAACATTGCGCACAGGCTCGCGGGGATGCTGCTCGAAGGAAGACGCGGGTGATGCGCGTCGGGTCGCCGACATCCTCGACATCCCCTTCTACGTGTGGGATTTCGCGGATAGGTTCTCCGAAGACGTCATCGACGACTTCGTCTCGTCCTATGCCCGCGGCGAAACGCCGAACCCCTGCGTGCGGTGCAACGAACGGATAAAGTTCTCCGCGCTGTCGGCCCGCGCGCTCGCGCTTGGCTTCGACGCCGTCGCCACCGGCCACTACGCACGGCTGTCGGGCGGCAGGCTGCGACGCGCCGTAGACCGCGACAAAGACCAGTCCTATGTGCTCGGCGTGCTGACCGCCGAGCAGCTACGCCATGCGCTGTTCCCGATCGGCGACACTGCCAAGGCCCAGATCCGCGAGGAGGCCGCGCGCCGCGGCCTTGCCGTCGCAGAGAAGCCCGACAGCCACGACATCTGCTTCATCCCGTCCGGCGACACCAGGGCGTTCCTCGGCAGCCGTATTGGCGTGCGCCGCGGTGCCGTGGTGGATGCCCTCGGGACGGTGCTCGCCGAACACGACGGCGTGCACGGCTTCACCATCGGCCAGCGCAAGGGTCTCGGCATCGCGGGTCCTGCCTCCGACGGGAATCCCCGCTATGTGACGGCCATCGACGCCGACACCGCGACGGTGCACGTCGGTGCCGCCGAGGACCTCGAAGTGTGGACGCTGGCCGGCGAAAAACCCGTGTTTACCTCTGGTGCCGCTCCGCGCGGACCGGTGGAATGCGCCGTGCAGGTGCGGGCGCACGGCGGCATCGCCAACGCCGTCGCCGAGGTGCGCGACGGCGGCCTGATGGTCGAACTACGCGCCCCGCTCCGCGGTGTGGCGCCGGGCCAGACGATGGTTTTTTACCGCCCCGACGTAGACGGCGACGAAGTGATCGGCAGCGCCACCATCGCGCGCCGCTCTTAGTCGGACGACGATCAAGCGGCGAGGTACGAGCCGCGTTGAGGAGTCCGACGCGAGGACTCTTAGTCGGACGACGATCAAGCGGCGAGGTACGAGCCGCGTTGAGGAGTCCGACGCGAGGACCTAGTCGGACGACGATCAAGCGGCGAGGTACGAGCCGCGTTGAGGAGTCCGACGCGAGGACCTAGTTGGGCACCTTGTTCATGATGTTCGTCATGACGATTCCGGAAACCGATTCGGGGAACGAACAGAAAGACACCTCGGCAAGCACGACGTTCTTGATTCGGTAGTCGCGGCCGCAGGTACCCGTCGAGCGCATGGTGAGCGTGTCGGCGTTCGCAGTCCATTCGCCGATGAACGTCGACCCGAGTTCCGTTGAGCCACAGTCATATACCCGCCCAACCAGATCGGCGAACGCATGCCGTGCGGTCTCCGGATCGCGATACGCGGCGGCGCCCTCCGAGATCAGCCCACCGTCGGGCGGGTTCTGAAATGTCGTCTTGTGAAACTCTTCGACCTCAGACCCGAATGTCTGGGTCTCGGCGAAGTACCACTGACATTCCTGCGGTGTGCCGTTCATCAGATCGCTGACGTCGACAGGGATCTTGCCGTCCATGCTCGGCACGATCGTCAGGTCCTCGCCTGCGCCAGTGATCCCCCGCATCTGGGCCTGATCGAGCATCACCGATTCGACGTCCACCGGCGACTGCGATTCATCGTCGAGGCCTGGCGCGGCCCGCATCGGCGTGCCCTGAATCGTCTGCGCGCAGCCCGCGGCGAGCAGCGTGACGGCACACAGCACCACCACTCGGCTCGCCGTTGCAGGCATGAGGTCGTCTCCCTCCTGTGTCGCAGACTAACGCGTGTGGCCCCTGTGGCGAATAGTGTTGGTGAAGTGACTCCTAACTCTGGCGCTCCTCGCGTACGCGCCTTCGCCGCGGGTAGCGGCATCGGGTCCTGGCCCGGAAATTCACCGCGCGAGGCCGCCGAAATCGTCGTCGGTGAACTTCATCGACTGCCGCATCTGGTGGAGTTGCCCGCCCGCGGAATCGGGGCGGACCTCATCGGCCGGGCAGGCGCGCTGCTCGTCGATATCACGATCGACACCGTGCCTCGCGGTTACCGAATAGCCGCAGGCCGCAGTGTCGCCACCCGCCGTGCGATCAGCCTGCTCACCGAGGACGTCGATGCGCTCGAAGAGGCCTGGGAAAAGGCAGGCCTGCGCGGAGCGGACCGAACCGTGAAGGTCCAGGCACCCGGCCCGGTCACGCTCGCGGCGCACCTGGAACTGGCGGGCGGGCATCGGGCGATCACGGATGCCGGCGCCGTGCGTGATCTGGCGCGATCGCTCGCCGAGGGAGTCGCTGCTCATCGCGCGGAGGTCGCTCGCCGGCTGGAATGCCCGGTAGTGGTCCAATTCGACGAACCGTCGCTGCCCGCCGCGCTCTCGGGCAGGCTCAGCGGTGTGACCAGCCTGTCGCCGGTGCACCCGATCGACGAATCGGTGGCGGCGACGCTGTTGGACGACTGTGTCGAGGTGGTCGGCGGCGAGGTGGCGCTGCACAGCTGTGCGGGCGGCCTGCCGTGGCCGATGCTGCAGCGCAGCACCTTGAGTGCGGTGTCGTTCGACCTGTCGACTCTGACACCGGACGCCCTCGACGGCATCGGTGAGTTCGTCGAATCCGGCCGCGCCGTGATGCTCGGTGTCGTCCCCGCGACCGGACCCGGCCACCGTCCGTCGGCGGAGGAGATGGCTGGGGTGGTGGTTGACTTCACCGATCGGCTCGGCTTCCCCCGCTCGGTTTTGCCCGACCGGGTCGGCGTCACGCCGGCATGCGGCCTCGCGGGCGCGACGCTTCAATGGGCTCGCGAGGCGATCGAACTGACCCAGAAAGCGGCCGACGCCATCGCCGACGACCCGGCCGCGATCTTGACATAGTGTTTGCCGGGCAAAGAAATGTGCAAGAATGTATGCGCGGAGCCGTGGGTTCGGCAAGCCCCGTTGGTAGGAAAGGGATCGTGGCGCACTCGACTATTAGCTTTGCGGCGGGAGCCGGTGTGGTCGCAGCGTCCCTGTTGATCGTCGGCCCGAACCCGGCTGTCGCGGTCGCCGACAAGCACGGGTTGGGGCATTCCAACAATGACCATCGAAAGAACGGCTCCAGCGGCCACGGCGGCAACCGGAAGGGCGCTGCGTCGAACTTCGTGACGGATGTCATCGCCGGCATCGGCGCCATCGCAGGCGTCGACAAGAACTCGAAGCCGGATCTCGATCCGCCGAAAATGCAGCTCGGAACGAGTGGCGTCGGCGAGGACCTTTACGCGGCGGAGAGCATCGCACCGGAAGGCCCGATGGCCCTGCGGTCGGCGGCCATCGCCGAGGCGCCGATCGGAGACAACGTGACGGCAGCGGCCATCGCCGAGGCGCCGATCGGAGACAACGCGACGGCAGCGGCCGTCCCCAGAAACGGATCCGACTACGTGGGTCAGTCTGCTGCGGCGTTCCGAGCGCCCCGGGTGACCTTCGGCAACGGCCGCACACCGGGCGCGCACGTCGCCCACCGTGGCCCCGCACCCGAAGCTGTGCGCGCGTATGACGCGCTGATGGCGCCCCAAGCGGTGCCCGCCGCGCCCGCGGTACCCACGGCGATCGAGATCAACATCCCGCCCCTTCCGCCTCCGCTGCCGCCGGTCGAACGAATCCGGCCCTCCGAGCTGGTGGTGGGCCAGTTCGGCACCGGCACAACCGATGCCGTGACCGATCCACTGGCAGGTGTCGTAGGCTTGTTCCTGATACCGGCCGTCGGCGCCGTCCTCGGGTACCGGCAGGCCCGCGCGGCCCAGTCGCTGCGGGAGTCAGTCCGCTGTTGAGTCTCGGCGCAAGTCCTTGCGAAGGATCTTGCCCGCCGCCGACTTCGGGATCGCGTCGATGAACGCCACCTGACGCACCTTCTTGTACGGTGTGACCTCGGCGGCGACGAACTCCATCACCTCGTCCTCGGTCAGCTCGGCCCCGGATTTCTTGACCACGAATGCTTTTGGCACCTCCTCGCCCGATCCGGCGTCGCGCACCCCGATCACGGCGGCATCGGCGATCGCGGGATGGGTAAGCAGCACCGCTTCCAGTTCGGCGGGCGGCACCTGGTAGCCCTTGTACTTGATGAGTTCCTTGAGCCGGTCGACGATGTAGACGCAGCCCGAGGAGTCGACGCGGGCCAGATCACCGGTGCGCAGCCAACCGTCGTCGTCGATGGTCTCCTTGGTGGCCGTCTCGTTGCCGAGGTAGCCGGCCATCACGTTCGGACCCTTGAACCACAACTCGCCGGTCTCGCTGAGACCGCTTGCGGGAATGTCGATTTCGTTCCCGGTCGCTGGGTCGATGAGCTTAGAGGCCGAGTTGGCCGCGGTCCAGCCGGCAGCGCCGATGGGAGCGACAGACCCCACCAGATTCTTCCCGCCGTCCAGCGGCGTGCAATGGCTGACAGGGCTGAGCTCGGTCATGCCGTATCCCTGCACCACGCGACAACCGATGCGGTCCGCGACGGCTTGTCCGAGGTCCTCGTCCAGCGGTGCCGCGCCCGACAACACCGCGCGCAGTGTCGACAGGTCGTAGTTGCTCACCAACGGATGCTTGGCCAGCGCCACCGCCACCGGAGGCGCGATATAGGCCACGGTCACCTTGTGGTTCTGGATATTCGCGAGGAACTCCTCCAGATCGAAGCTCGGCATCATCACCAGCCGCGCCCGCGCATGCAGGACCGCGTTGAGCAGCACCGTCATTCCGTAGATGTGAAAGAACGGCATGATCGCGATGACGACATCGTCGGCCTGCACATCTTGCACCGGGCGCGTCTGGGCGACGTTGGCCACCAGGTTGCGATGTGTGAGCATCACGCCTTTGGGACTGCCCGTCGTGCCCGAACTGTAGGGCAGCACGGCCAGATGGCTCGCTGGGTCGAAGTCGACCCGCGGAGGTGCCGCCCCCGAATTGAGAAGGTCTTCGGCGCTGGGATGCCCCTCCGCCCCGTCGAGCACGACCAGTTGATCGTCGGACATGCCGACCGCGGCGGCGGCCTCCTTGGCCTGGGGGAGCAGCGAGCCAACGGTGACGAGCATCTTGGCCTTCGAGTCCGTCAGCTGCTTGACGATGTCCTTTGCCGTGAACAACACATTGATCGTGGTGGCCGTCGCGCCGGCGCGCAGAATGCCGTGAAAGGCGATCGCGAACGCGGTGCTGTTCGGTGCCAGCAGGCCGACCACGTCACCGACGGTGATGCCGCGATCGGCCAGCGCGCCGGCGAATGCGTCGATCTCTGCAATGGCGTCGCGGTAGCTGGTCACAGCACCCGGCTTGGCATCTACCAGTGCGATACGCTCGGCGTCCGCGTCGTCGAGATCGCCGAACAGGTACTCGTAGACGCTGGCTGCGGGGATCTCGACGTCGGGGAATGGGCTCGCGAAGCTCATGGCATCGATCGAACCATGTCGGTCCGGCGCCGGGTCATGCTTCGTCGAGCTGCCGGATGAGCTTCTTGGGCGCGACCATTCGGAACGATGCGTCGATCAGCTCGCGCACCTCACCCCAGTCGACCTTCTTCGTCGCGGTGAAATCCAGCCCGAGCCAGCCCGACGGCCCCAGGTACGCGGGGTAGAAGAACCGCTTGTCCTGACCGAGCGCCCTGCGATCGTTTTCGTCGACCTTGACCATGATCGAGCGTGGGTACTGGATGTACTCGCCTCTGGACTCGGGCTTGGCGCTGCCGCCGTACATCGCGAACATCTTCGACACGAAGAACGCGGGCCTGCCGTGGGACACCTTCTCAAACGCATCGGGGAAACCAAGGGCGATTCTGCGCACCGTCGCGAGATCGGGGTCGTCGTCGCGAAACATGATCGGGTGCGGCATGCCGCCAAGCTACCCGTTGCGCGACATCTGTCCGGCGCGCTGTTCGGCGCGCATCTCCCATGGCGCTTGCGGCAACACGTGCCCGGTTTCCAGCAGCGACTTCAGGTTCGACATGACCGCCGCCCAGCCTGCCGCGGACTCCTCGTAATTCGATTGGTCGGGAATGTCGTCGTGGGTCACCGTCAGCCTGACGATGTCGTGGTGCGGCTCGATGTCGAAGCGGACGACAGATGGCCTGCCGTCCTCGTCGGCGCCGCCGAACGTCATGACGAGCCGACGCGGCGGCGTCGCTTCGATCACCTCGCCCACGACGTCGGCGATGCCCGATCCGTCGGTGCGCCGGTGCTCCCAGCGTGATCCCGGCTGCCAATCCGACACATTGCTGTGCCCCCAATAGTCGGCGGTGAGGTCGGCGTCGGTGAGCGCCTCCCACACCTTCTCGGGGGTGCTGTGAATGTAGGTCACGTACACAAACGATGGCTTGTCATTAGTCGCGGGCATTTCCGCCTCCTCTGCCTGTTGCTTCAAAGCACGTAGTGCGTGAAGCCGTGAATATTCGAATTCCTGGATCCAGCGATGCGAAATCTCGTGCAGCGGAACCGGATTCAGGTAGTGCAGCTTGAGCCGTCCTCGTCGTACGGTGTTGATCAGATTGGCCGACTCGAGCACCGCCAGATGCTGGCTGACCGACTGCCGTGCCATTTCGAGGAACTCGCACAGCTGGCCAAGCGTCTGGCCGTTGTCCTGCCGAAGCCGGTCAAGCAGCAGCCGTCGGCCCGGGTCTGCCAGTGCCTTGAAGACCTTGTCCATCTGGTCCTCAGTCACCCGACCATTATGCAGGTGTTTACCTGCATAATGTCAAATGCGCTGGTGAAACACCGTCCGGTCGGCTGGATCCGTTGTCACCGCCCTCGGATAGCCTGCGAGGGTGAGCCCGAAGGCAACCGAGGCGCAAAAGGCACTCGCCGAGCAGTCCGAAGACGCCCCCGAGGCCGAGCTGCGCCGTCGTTGGCAGGAACTGGCCGACGAGGTGCGTGAACACCAGTTCCGGTACTACGTCAGGGACGCGCCGGTCATCTCCGACGCGGAGTTCGACAAGCTGTTGCGCGAGCTGCAGGCGCTCGAAGACAACCACCCCGAGCTGCGGACGCCCGATTCCCCGACGCAGCTCGTCGGCGGGGCGGGCTTTGCCACCGAGTTCACCTCCGCAGAACACCTGGACCGGATGCTGAGCCTCGACAACGTCTTCACGCCCGACGAACTCGCGGCATGGGCCGCCCGGATCAAGGGCGAGATCGGGAACGACGCGCACTACCTCTGCGAGCTGAAGATCGACGGTGTGGCGCTCGCGCTGGTGTATCGGAACGGGAAGTTGGCGCGCGCGGCCACCAGGGGCGACGGTCGCACCGGTGAGGACGTCACGCTCAATGCCCGCACGATCGACGACGTGCCCGAGAAGCTCAGTGGGTCAAAGGAGTTTCCGGTGCCGAAGGTGCTCGAGGTGCGCGGCGAGGTGTTCTTCCGGGTGGCCGATTTCGAAGAACTGAACGCCGGCTTGGTAGCAGAAGGCAAGCCGCCGTTCGCCAATCCGCGCAACAGCGCCGCCGGTTCGCTGCGGCAGAAGAATCCCGCCGTCACGGCCCGTCGCAAGCTGCGGATGATCTGCCACGGCCTCGGCCGTGCGGAAGGCTTCAGCCCGAAGACGCTGCACGACGCCTACCGCGCGCTGCAGGCATGGGGACTGCCGGTATCCACACACACCGCCAAGGTGCAGGGCCTCGACGCGGTCACCGAACGCATCGCCTACTGGGGCGAACACCGCCATGACGTCGAGCACGAAATCGACGGTGTCGTCGTCAAAGTCGACCAGGTCTCGCTGCAGCGGCGGCTCGGTTCGACGTCACGGGCGCCGCGATGGGCCATCGCCTACAAGTATCCGCCCGAGGAGGCCACCACCAAGCTGCTCGACATCAAGGTCAACGTCGGGCGCACCGGCCGGGTCACCCCGTTCGCGTTCATGGAACCCGTCAAGGTCGCCGGCTCGACGGTCAGCCAGGCCACGCTCCACAATGCCTCGGAGGTCAAGCGCAAGGGGGTGCTCATCGGTGACACGGTGGTCATCCGCAAGGCGGGCGACGTGATCCCAGAAGTGCTGGGGCCCGTGGTCGATCTTCGCGACGGCTCGGAACGCGAATTCGTCATGCCCACAACGTGTCCCGAATGCGGGACCACGCTGGCCCCCGCCAAGGAGGGCGACGCCGACATCCGCTGTCCGAACGCCAGGTCCTGTCCGGCGCAGCTGCGGGAGCGGGTGTTCCATGTCGCCGGGCGCGGCGCGTTCGACATCGAGGGCCTGGGTTACGAAGCAGCCGTCGCGCTTCTGCAGGCCGGCGTCATCACCGACGAGGGCGATCTGTTCACGCTTGGCAGTCAGGATCTGTTACGCACCGATCTGTTCAAGACCAAGGACGGGAACTTGTCGGCCAACGGCAAGCGGCTGCTGGTGAACCTGCATGACGCCAAGGCGCAGCCGTTGTGGAGAGTGCTCGTCGCGTTGTCGATCCGCCACGTGGGCCCGACGGCCGCTCGTGCGCTGGCAACCGAATACGGAAGCCTCGACGCGATTACGGCGGCCTCCGAGGAGGAGCTCTCGGTCGTCGAGGGCGTCGGCCCGACCATCGCGGCCGCGGTGACCGAGTGGTTCACCGTCGACTGGCACCGCGCGATCGTCGACAAGTGGCGCGCCGCCGGGGTGCGGATGGCCGATGAACGCGACGCCAGCATCGAGCGCACGCTGGAGGGGCTCACCATCGTCGTGACCGGATCGCTGACCGGGTTCTCCCGCGACGACGCCAAGGAGGCCATCGTCGCGCGCGGTGGCAAGGCGGCCGGATCGGTGTCGAAGAAAACGGCGTACGTCGTGGCCGGTGATTCGCCGGGATCGAAGTACGACAAGGCCGTCGAGCTCGGCGTGCCGATCCTCGACGAGGACGGCTTCGGCCGGCTGTTGGCAAACGGGCCGGACGGGGTTTGAGACCTCAACGCAGGATCGTCGCGACGATCCCCGCGAGGTAGCCCAACCGCGCCACCTCCGACGGGCGGAACTCCGGGCCGCCGGGCCTGCCGAGCACAAGCGCGGTGTGCTGATCGCCCAACGGCGCGGCGGCCAGGGTGGTGCCCATATCCCGCCACACCTGGGGCACCCAGTCGGCGTCGCCGTCGAGCGCCTTGGCTGAGTCGATCGGAAGCCAGGGCACCTCGTTCGTGTGTGTCTCGGGCGCCCCGTGACTGCCGACGACGCGCTCGATGCCCGACGCGGTCAGCCGCACGACGGTGCACCAGCCGACACGCAACACCCGCGGCGCCTCGGTCGGCCAGCACCTGAAGCTTCGCGGACTTGTCCGCTGTCGCCGCGATGTGGTCGACCAGCTCGAGCTCACGATGCGCCTCGAGCAGACCGGTGTGCGGCCGGATGCTGTCCACCCGCACACCCGCGAGGTTCTCCGCGGCGGTGATCAACATGTCGGGCATCGCGCCGGGCGGCAGGTCGACGATCAGGTCGTCGATCGCGTAACCCGCGCCGCGCTCGACCACGTCGAGGGACAGGATGTCGGCGCCCACCGACCCGAGCGCCACGGCTAGTGAGCCGAGGCTGCCCGGTCGATCCTCCAGCTGGACCCGCAGCATGTACGAATGCACGCGCAACACTGTTGCACAGGGCAACGGGGTCGGCATGTCGGCCGACGACCGCTCGCGGGAGGAGTCGACAGCCCTGCGTCGCCCTTGACTACGCTTTGATGTCGTGTCACAGATCTCCCGAGACGAGGTTGCCCACCTCGCGCGCCTGGCCCGGCTTGCGCTCACCGATGACGAGCTGGACAGCTTCGCCGGCCAGCTCGATGCCATCCTCGAACACGTCAGCCAGATCCAGGCCGTCGACGTCACCGGTGTCGAAGCCACGGACAACCCGCTCAAGTCGGTCAACGTGACCCGGCCGGACATCGTCGAGCCGGGGCTGTCGCAGGAGGAGGCGCTGGCGCAGGCGCCGAAGTCGGCGCAGGGCCGGTTCGCGGTCCCGCGGATTCTGGGGGAGCCGGAATGAGCGCCGGCAACGAAGGCGAGCGCAAGTGAGGATCGCAGCGAAGCGAGGACCGGTGGGCCCACGCCCGCAGGGCAGGGGACGAGTGGGAGTCGAGGCATGAGCACCGACATGATCAGGCTCGACGCCGCGACGCTCGGCGCCAAGATCGCCGCCAGAGAGGTGTCCTCGGCGGAGGTGACCAGGGCGTGCCTGGACCGCATCGCCGAGACCGACGGCACGTACCAGGCGTTCCTGCATGTTGCCGAGGAACAGGCGCTCGCCGCGGCCGCCCGCGTTGACGCCGCGATTGCCGCCGGCGAGGAGCTGCCGTCACCGCTCGCCGGTGTCCCCTTGGCACTCAAGGACGTGTTCACCACCACGGACATGCCGACGACGTGCGGGTCCAAGATCCTCGAGGGGTGGACGTCGCCCTACGACGCGACAGTCGCGGTCCGACTGCGTGCCGCGGGCATCCCGATCCTGGGCAAGACGAACATGGACGAGTTCGCGATGGGGTCGTCCACCGAGAACTCCGCTTTCGGCCCGACCCGCAATCCGTGGGACATCGAACGGGTGCCCGGCGGTTCCGGCGGCGGAAGCGCGGCGGCGCTGGCCGCGTTCCAGGCGCCACTGGCGATCGGGTCGGACACCGGCGGGTCGATCCGGCAGCCCGCCGCGCTGACCGCGACGGTCGGCGTGAAACCCACCTACGGCACGGTGTCGCGCTACGGCCTGATCGCGTGCGCGTCCTCGCTCGATCAGGGCGGACCATGCGCGCGCACGGTGTTCGACACCGCGTTGCTGCACCAAGTCATCGCCGGTCACGACCCCATGGATTCGACGTCGATCGACGCCGAGGTGCCTGACATCGTCGCCGCGGCGAGGGCAGGCGCCGACGGCGACCTACGTGGCGTCAAGGTCGGGGTGGTTCGGCAGTTGCGCGGCGACGGCTATCAGGAGGGCGTGCTGTCGTCGTTCAATGCGGCGATCGACAAGCTGACCGAACTGGGCGCCGAGGTGACCGAGGTCGACTGCCCACACTTCGATTTCTCCCTGCCCGCCTACTACCTGATCCTGCCCTCGGAGGTGTCGTCGAACCTGGCCCGGTTCGACGGCATGCGGTACGGGGTTCGCGTCGGTGACGACGGGTCGCACAGCGCCGAGGAAGTGATGGCGATGACGCGGGCGGCGGGCTTCGGCCCGGAAGTCAAGCGCCGCATCATGATTGGCGCTTACGCGCTATCGGCCGGCTACTACGACGCGTATTACAACCAGGCGCAGAAGGTGCGCACGTTGATCGCCCGCGACCTCGACGAGGCCTACCAGAAGGTCGACGTGCTGATATCGCCCGCGACCCCGACCACCGCATTCCCGCTGGGGGAGAAGGTCGACGACCCGTTGGCGATGTACCTGTTCGACCTCTGCACGCTGCCGCTGAACCTGGCCGGGCACTGCGGCATGTCGGTGCCGTCGGGTCTCGCGCCCGACGACAATTTGCCGGTCGGCCTGCAGATCATGGCCCCCGCGCTCGCCGACGACCGGCTCTACCGCGTCGGCGCCGCCTATGAGGCCGCCCGCGGGCCACTGCCCTCGGCCGTGTGAAGCAGCCGACCAGCGGGCAAGATAGACACATGCGCATCGGAATACTGACCGGAGGCGGCGACTGTCCTGGCCTGAACGCGGTGATACGGGCGGTGGTCCGTACCTGCGATGTGCGGTACGGCTCGTCGGTCGTCGGATTCCTGGACGGTTGGCGCGGTCTGCTCGAGGACCGTCGCATCCAGCTGCGCAACGACGACCGCAACGACCGCCTGCTCGCGAAGGGCGGCACCATGCTCGGCACCGCGCGCGTGCACCCGGACAAACTCAAGGCCGGGCTCGACCAGATCAAGCAGACGCTGGACGACAACGGGATCGACGTGCTGATCCCGATCGGCGGCGAAGGCACGCTCACGGCGGCGCACTGGCTGTCCGAGGAGAACGTGCCAGTGGTCGGCGTGCCCAAGACCATCGACAACGACATCGACTGCACCGACGTCACGTTCGGCCACGACACCGCATTGGGCGTCGCCAGCGAGGCCATCGACAGGCTGCACAGCACAGCCGAGTCTCATCAGCGGGTGATGCTCGTCGAGGTGATGGGGCGGCACGCCGGGTGGATCGCGCTCAACGCCGGGCTGGCTTCGGGCGCGCACATGACGCTGATCCCCGAGCAGCCGTTCGACGTCGAGGAGGTGTGTCGGCTGATCAAGCAGCGCTTTGTGCGTGGAGATGCGCACTTCATCTGCGTGGTGGCCGAAGGCGCCAAACCCGCCGAGGGCTCAATGAAGTTGCGCGAAGGCGGCATTGACGAGTTCGGGCATGAGAAGTTCACCGGCGTCGCACAGCAGCTGGCGATCGAGGTCGAGAAGCGGGTGAGAAAAGAGGTGCGGGTCACCGTGCTCGGTCACGTGCAGCGCGGCGGCACGCCCACGCCCTACGACCGTGTGCTCGCCACCCGGTTCGGCGTCAACGCCGCCGACGCCGCACACGCCGGCGAGTACGGAATGATGGTGTCACTGCGCGGCCAGGACATCGGCCGAGTGCCACTCGCCGACGCCGTCCGCCAACTGAAGCTAGTGCCGCAAAGCCGGTACGACGACGCCGCCGAGTTCTTCGGCTGACTCAGCCCGGTCCGGGCACGTCGCAGAGGTTCGCGAACACCTGACCGGCCGCATGAATCGGCACCGCCCAAGTGGCCATTCCGACGATGCCGTCGGCGGGCAGGTCGTTGTACGTCTGCATGGCCTTCACCGCGGCCTCCGTGAGCGGACCGAAGTCGCCGTCGACGGCAAGATCCTTCGCATCCGGCGGGGTGAACTCGCCGCGCCCCAGGTTGAGTGCCTTCTGGACGCTGGCCACCACTTCGCCGGATGAGCCGCGCTTCAGTGTCGGCGGCCGCTCGCTGTCGCCACGCAGCGCCTGCCACGTCTTCGGGCCGATGATGCCGTCGGCGGTCAAGTCGTAGGACTCCTGAAACTCCACGACAGCGCGATAGGTGACAGGGCCGAACACCCCGTCGACGTCGGTGTAGCTGAGCATCTGGCGCACCAACCGGTACTGAGCCCAACGGACGTCGGGCCCGGTATCGCCGGTGGAAAGGGTGGGCAGTGTTTTCGTTGCAGGCATGTCGTCCTCCCGATGGTTTTCGAATCGACGTCACGATCCTCGGCCGCGCCTGGGCCGACGGCACGAGTAGCCGGCTACTCGATTTCGGCCCGCCCCTAGGATTGGGATCATGTCTGTTGTCGGCTCCGCCGAACTGCTCGAATACGACGACGTCGTGGCCCTCTACGACCCGGTTCTGGGTCTCGAGGTGCACGTCGAGCTGTCCACGGCGACCAAGATGTTCTGCGGCTGCGCCAACCGGTTCGGTGCCGAGCCCAATACGCAGGTGTGCCCGGTATGCCTCGGGCTGCCCGGCTCGCTGCCGGTGCTCAACCAGACCGCCGTGGAATCGGCTATGCGCATCGGGCTCGCGCTGAACTGCGAGATCGTGCCGTGGTGCCGGTTCGCCAGGAAGAACTACTTCTACCCCGACATGCCGAAGAACTATCAGATCAGCCAGTACGACGAGCCGATCGCGATCAACGGCTTTCTCGAGGTTCCCCTCGATGACGGGACGACGTGGCGGGTCGAGATCGAACGCGCGCACATGGAGGAGGACACCGGCAAGCTCACCCATCTGGGCAGCGAGACCGGCCGCATCGCGGGCGCGACCACATCGCTCATCGACTACAACCGGGCCGGTGTGCCGCTGATCGAGATTGTCACGAAGCCCATCGAGGGCACCGGCGAACGCGCACCCGAGATCGCCCGCGCCTATGTGACCGCGCTTCGGAATCTTCTGCGCGCACTGGGTGTTTCCGATGTGCGGATGGACCAGGGCTCGATGCGGTGCGACTCGAACGTCTCGCTCAAGCCGACGGGAGCCACCGAGTTCGGCATCCGCACCGAGACCAAGAACGTGAACTCGCTGAAGAGCGTGGAGGTCGCAGTCCGGTACGAGATGCGCAGACAGGCAGCGGTTCTGGAGTCCGGCGGCCGAGTTCACCAGGAGACCAGACACTTTCACGAGGATGGATTTACATCGCCGGGCCGCAGCAAGGAAACCGCACAGGACTACCGCTATTTCCCCGAACCCGATCTGGAGCCGATCGCACCCGATGCGGAGTTCGTCGAGAAACTGCGGGAGACCATTCCGGAGTATCCGTGGTTGCAGCGCAAGCGCATTCAGGAGGACTGGGGCGTCTCCGACGAGGTCATGCGCGACCTGGTGAACGCGGGCGCCGTCGACCTGGTCGCGGCCACCGTCGCGGAGGGCACGTCCAGCGAGGCCGCACGGGCGTGGTGGGGCAACTTCCTGGTGCAGAAGGCCAACGAGGCGGGTGTCGAGCTCGACGAACTCAACATCACACCCGCTCAGGTCGCCGCGGTGGTTTCCTTGATCGACGAGGGCAAGCTGTCCAACAAGCTGGCGCGTGGGGTCGTCGAGGGTGTGCTTGCCGGCGAGGGCGAACCGGCCGACGTGATGAAGGCCCGCGGACTGGAGTTGGTCCGTGACGATTCGCTGATCCAGGCCGCGGTGGACCAGGCGCTGGCCGCCAATCCCGATGTGGCAGAGAAGATCCGGGGCGGGAAGGTTCAGGCCGCGGGTGCCATCGTCGGCGCCGTGATGAAGGCGACGAAGGGCCAGGCCGACGCGGCCCGCGTGCGCGAGCTGGTGCTGGCGGCCTGCACTTAGATGGCAGCGGTCAACGCCGAACTCCTTGCGGTGGTAGAGCGCTCACCGACGGCCACCGACGCCCACGACCGGTCAGGTTGGGTCGGGCTGTTCACCGCGGACGCTCGAATCGAGGATCCCTACGGTTCACGTCCCCATGTGGGCACCGAGCAGATCGGGCGGTTCTACGACACCTTCATCGGGCCGCGGCAGATCATCTTCCACCGCGATGTCGACATCGCGGCGGGCCCGGCGGTGGTTCGCGATCTGCTGCTCGAGATCGTGATGGGGCCGGGCTTGACCGTCGACGTTCCGATGCACCTGCGTTACGACCTCAGGGCGGTTGACGGCGACTGGGCGGTCGAGCGACTGCGCGCTCATTGGGAACTGCCGACGATGGTCGCGCAGATGCTCCGCAATGGCGTCAAGTCCCTGCCGGTCTCCGTTCGGCTCGGCGGTGAACTGCTCCGCAACCAAGGTCTCGGGGGTACGGCTGGCTTCATGACGGGCTTCCGGCGCCTGGGTAGCGATGAGAAGCATTGTGTCGCAAAGTTTCTCGGCGCTGCAATTACTGGTGACGAGATGACCGTACGACACACGTTGGAACGCAGCGGCACCATCAGCTTCGGCGAGGACACCCCGATGGCGGTCGGCGAGTTCATCGACGCGGTGCATGGCGGCCGCTGGACCAAGATGATCGCCGCGGGCGATACGGTCAGCACTTCGGTCAACACACCGGCCGGGCGTGCCGTCGTCTTCTGCGAAATCGCTGGCGCCACATCGGGAATCACCCGCGTTCGCTACTTCGGCTAGACCTCAGTGCGGTTCTAGGTGTTGTCGGCGTTGCTGCGCGGGAAGCCGCCGCCCGACGGGAACACCGGGAACACGACGTCGTCGAGCTTTTCGGGGTCACCGGCGGTCTTGTTCACCGTCGCACCCCACACATTTCCGTCCGGCGACGTCTGCAGTGCCCACGCGTGGCCGTGCACGTCCTGGCGGACCACCTCGGGTTCGCCGGTGACCGAACCCGTGTCCGGAGCCAGCCGCACGGCCACCGTCTGCTTGGTGTTGATCAGGTTCACCAGCACGGTGCCGTCGAGTGCGGCGCAGCCGGCCACGCCGGGTTTGGCGGGCCAGGTCCACACGGTGGAGACCTTGGAGTCCTTGGTGATGCGCTGCAGCCGGTCGGCCGTCGGTGTCCGGTCGGCGATGTAGAGCGAGCCGTCCGACGGGTCGGTGCACAGTCCGCCGCCCGAGCCCATTCCGCTGAGCGCTGTGGTCTGGGGCGCCTGGTTGACCGTGGTCGGTTGCTCGATTCGCAGCACCTTGCCCGCGGGCGAGGCGGGGTCGGCCGCCAGCGCCGGGTCACCCGCGTCGCCGGTCAGGACGACCAGCGTGGTGTCGCTCGTGAACACGAGGGCGCCCATGTTGCCGGTCGCGCCCTTCGGGATCCCGGTGAAGATCGGCTTCGGGATATCGCCGTCGGCGATGCGGATCACGCGGTTGTCGGTCGGCGTGCTGACGTAGGCGTACATCAGCCGGTCCTGCGAATAGGTCGGCGACAACACGATGTCCATCAGCCCGCCGTCGCCGCTGCCGTCGACCGGGATCACCGTCTTGACCTTGGGTTCTGCCCGGACTGACACCTCTTTAACCGCGCCGGTCACCCGCTCGGCGACCAACGCCGACTGGCTGTCGGGCAGCATGATCAGCCCGCTGGTGGTCTCCAAGCAGCCCTGCATCACCCCTGGTGCGGGGCACTCCTTGGGGAACGGCTTCGCCGGCAGCGGCGGGGGAGGCGGGGGAGACGAGCTCGGCCCCGGTCGCAGCTCGGGCTCTGTGGTGAACGGCTGCGACTGGGCGCTGTCGAACCGCGCGCAGCCGGACACCGCGAGCAACGCGGCGCACGACAATGCGAGTACGCCTCGCAACGGCCCGCGCAGTCTCATGCCCGCCAGGTTACGGATTGTCCGACGCTGCGCGCCACGCCGGTGTTCCCGCGTCGCCTACCCGGCGGCCAACACGAGGCGCAAAGCGCCGCGCCAATCCGCGATTCACCGATGATCAGCACTTACCCTGGGCAGGTGACAAGTAATCCCCAATGGCAGCGGCCCGACGACCTGGGCCGGCCCGCGGCGGCAAGCCTGGTCGATCCCGAAGACGACCTGCCGGAGTCGAACTACGGCGGTGATTTCGAAACCACGTCGATTCCCAATTACAAGTCCGACCCGCAGCCCGGGTTCGGCCTGATCAATGACCCCGAACCCCTGCCATACGTGCAGTCCGGCGACGGCCAGTCGATGGCCACCTACGCGCAACCGGCCGACGTCAGTCCAGGCTACGACGACCACCGGATAGCCGACCGGCGCGGCACGCAGGATCTCGGCCTGATGCTGCTGCGCTGGGCCGTCGGCGCCCTGTTGGTCGCGCACGGCCTGCAGAAGGCATTCGGCTGGTGGGGCGGTCCCGGTCTGGACGGGTTCGAGGACTCGCTCGTGGCGGCGGGCTTCAAGTACGCCGACATACTGACCTATGTCGTTACCGGCGCCCAGATCCTCGCCGGCGTGCTGTTGATTCTCGGCCTCTTCACCCCGCTGGCTGCCGCGGGCGCGTTGGCATACCTGATCAACGGCCTGCTCGTGGAGGCGATGAATGCCCATAACGACGCCAGGCTGGCGGATTTCCTGACCGACGGACACGAGTACAAGGTCATTGTCATCGCCGCGGTCATCGCGATCATCCTGGCCGGACCAGGCCGATACGGGCTGGACGCCGGTCGCGGATGGTCCCGTCGGCCGTTCATCGGCTCGTTCGCCGCGCTGCTGATCGGCATCGGCGGCGGCATCGCCCTGTGGGTTTTCCTCAACGGGGGTAACCCGCTGGGCTGACGCGGACGCGGACGAGCAAAACAGCCTGAGCTCAACCGTACGGATTGGGCACGCGGCCCGAGCTTGCCTCCGTCAGCAGCGGCAGCGTCGAGAACGTCACCGCGGGAAGCAGCAGCTCACGACCGTCTTTGAGATGCGCCCGCGCCCACGCCGACTTGCTGAATCGAAGGCCTTCGACGTCCTCCCATCGCACGGACTTGCTGCTCAGCAGGCGGCGCGCGGTCACGGTGTCGCGATCGGCGACCGTGCGCAGCCGCATGATGCAGGCCGAGACAAGCATGGGAATCACCAGCAAGGGCGCCGTCCACGGCGACGCGAACACCACCGCCAGCATGCCGAGCACCAGGAAGCCGACCGCCAGATGCGCCATTGCCGATATCCGGATCACGACCGGTTTGGCAGGCGCAGACGGCGGTGGCGATGTCACGCCTGCCATCGTCCCACTGGGTCCAGGGCGGTCCGGTCGAGGGCGCAGCGCGCGGTAAGGAATTTGACGGTTGACCAGTGCGGAGACTACGGTCATCTGTTGTGCAGAACCTGGGCTTGCTCGTAGTAATTGGGTTGCGCGTTGATACCGCGCTAGCCCTGACTCGGGCATAGTCACAAGTATCAACGCGCAACCCTCGTACAGCGGCATCGCTGGCGGGGGTTTTTTCTTGCCCCAGCAGTGATTTGAGAGTCAACAAAACAATCGAAGACAAATGAGGACATCGTGAGCGCACCAACCACACGACCCCCGGAACGGTCGGCGACCCCGCCGAACGGGGAGCAGACCGAGGCCAACGCTGCGCAATCCGCAGCGAAGGATTCCGGTCACGGCCCGTCAAGCCAGCCCAAGAAGGTTGCCCCGCACCAACTCACCGGAGCCCAAGCGGTCATCCGGTCGTTGGAGGAGCTCGACGTCGACGTCATCTTCGGCATCCCCGGCGGAGCCGTGTTGCCGGTCTACGATCCGCTTTTCGACTCGCAGAAGCTTCGTCACGTGCTCGTCCGCCATGAGCAGGGCGCCGGACATGCGGCAAGTGGATACGCTCACGCCACGGGCAAGGTCGGCGTGTGCATGGCGACGTCGGGCCCCGGCGCCACCAACCTGGTGACGCCGCTGGCCGACGCGCACATGGACTCCATCCCGGTGGTCGCGGTGACCGGCCAGGTCGGCCGTGGCCTCATCGGCACGGACGCCTTCCAGGAAGCCGACATCTCGGGCATCACGATGCCGATCACCAAGCACAACTTCCTTGTGCGCGACGGCAACGACATCCCGCGGGTGATGGCCGAGGCCTTCCACATCGCCAAGTCGGGCCGCCCCGGCCCGGTGCTGGTCGACATCCCCAAGGACGTGCTGCAGGGGCAGTGCACGTTTCACTGGCCACCGCGGTTCGAGTTGCCGGGCTACAAGCCGAACACGAAGCCGCACAACCGTCAGATTCGGGCGGCTGCCAAGCTCATCGCGGCGGCACGCAAACCGGTGCTCTACGTCGGTGGCGGCGTCATCCGCGGCGACGCCACCCAGCAGCTGCTGGACCTGGCGCAGATGACCGGCATCCCGGTCATCACCACGCTGATGGCGCGCGGTGCCTTCCCTGACAGCCACCCACAGAACCTCGGTATGCCGGGCATGCACGGCACGGTCGCCGCGGTGGCCGCGCTGCAGCGCAGCGATCTGCTGATCGCGCTCGGCACCCGGTTCGATGACCGGGTGACGGGCAAGCTCGACTCTTTCGCGCCCGAGGCCAAGGTCATTCACGCCGACATCGACCCGGCCGAGATCGGCAAGAACCGCGACGCCGACGTGCCGATCGTCGGTGACGTCAAGGCTGTCATCGCCGATATGATCGAGGCGCTGCGCCGCGACGGCACCGGTGCCAGCACCATCAAGATGGACAACTGGTGGGAATACCTGCGCGGAGTGCAGTCGACGTACCCGCTCAGCTACGGGCCGCAGAGTGACGGCAGCCTGTCGCCCGAGTACGTGATCGAACAGCTGGGCAAGATCGCCGGCCCCGACGCCGTGTACGTCGCAGGCGTTGGGCAGCACCAGATGTGGGCCGCGCAGTTCATCTCGTATGAGAACCCGAAGACGTGGATCAACTCTGGCGGTCTCGGCACGATGGGCTTCGCCGTTCCCGCGGCGATGGGCGCGAAGTTCGCGCGCCCCGAGGCCGAAGTGTGGGCGATCGATGGCGACGGCTGCTTCCAGATGACCAACCAGGAGCTGGCCACCTGCGCGGTTGAGGGCGCACCGATCAAGGTCGCGATCATCAACAACGGCAACCTGGGCATGGTCCGCCAGTGGCAGACGCTGTTCTACGAAGAGCGGTACAGCCAAACGGATCTGGCCACGCACAGCCGTCGCATCCCCGACTTCGTCAAGCTCGCCGAGGCACTCGGCTGTGTCGGATTGCGTTGTGAGCGCGCCGAAGACGTCACCGACGTGATCAACCAGGCGCGTGCTATCAACGACCGCCCGGTGGTGATCGACTTCGTCGTCGGCGCGGACGCGCAGGTGTGGCCGATGGTTGCCGCGGGCACCAGCAACGATGAGATCCAGGCGGCCCGAGGAATTCGTCCGCTGTTCGACGATCCCGAAGAAGGGCACGCCTGATGAGCGCGACTCCTACACAGACGCTTTCGGTTCTCGTCGAGGACAAACCCGGCGTGCTCGCCCGTGTGGCGTCGCTGTTCTCGCGGCGCGGCTACAACATCCAGTCGCTCGCCGTCGGCGCCACCGAGCAGAAGAACCTGTCCCGGATGACCATCGTGGTCAGCGTCGACGAGCATCCTCTCGAGCAGATCACCAAGCAGCTCAACAAGCTCGTCAACGTGATCAAGATCGTCGAGCAGGATGAGGCCAACTCGGTGTCACGTGAGCTGATGCTGGTCAAGGTCCGTACGGACGCCTCCACTCGCGGGCAGGTCATCGAAGCTGTAAACCTGTTCCGCGCCAAGGTCGTCGACGTGTCCACGGAGTCGTTGACAATCGAGGCGACCGGCACACCGGAGAAGCTGGAAGCGTTCCTGCGCGTGCTGGAGCCCTACGGCATCCGCGAGATCGTGCAGTCCGGCGTGGTGTCGTTGTCGCGCGGGCCGCGCGGCATCGGCGTCAAGTAACGCCTCATATTCAGGAAAAGAACGAAAAGAGAAGGAAATACAGTGGCAGTAGAGATGTTCTATGACGACGACGCGGACCTGTCGCTCATCCAGGGGCGCAAGGTCGGCGTCATCGGCTACGGCAGCCAGGGCCATGCGCACTCGCTGAGCCTGCGCGATTCCGGCGTCGAGGTGAAGGTGGGCCTGAAGGAAGGCTCGAGATCCCGCGCGAAGGTGTCCGAACAGGGCCTCGACGTGGACACCCCCGCCGAGGTCGCCAAGTGGGCCGACGTCATCATGCTGCTGGCGCCCGACACCGCACAGGCCGACATCTTTAAGAACGACATCGAGCCCAACCTGGAGGACGGCAACGCGCTGTTCTTCGGACATGGCCTCAACATCCACTTCGATCTGATCAAGCCGCCGGCCAATGTCACCGTCGGCATGGTCGCCCCGAAGGGGCCCGGCCACCTGGTGCGTCGGCAGTTCGTCGACGGCAAGGGTGTGCCGTGCCTGGTCGCCGTCGAGCAGGATCCCAAGGGTGAGGGTGAGGCGCTGGTGCTGTCCTACGCGAAGGGCATCGGCGGCACGCGCGCGGGCGTCATCAAGACCACGTTCAAGGACGAGACCGAGACCGACCTGTTCGGTGAGCAGGCCGTGCTCTGTGGCGGTACCGAGGAGCTGGTGAAGACCGGCTTCGACGTTATGGTGGAGGCCGGATACGCCCCTGAGTTGGCCTATTTCGAGGTGCTGCACGAGCTCAAGCTCATCGTCGACCTGATGTATGAGGGCGGCATCGCCCGGATGAACTACTCGGTGTCCGACACCGCAGAGTTCGGCGGTTACCTGTCCGGCCCACGGATCATCGACGCAGACACCAAGCAGCGGATGAAGGATATCCTCAGCGACATCCAGGACGGCAGCTTCGTCAAGAAGCTGGTGGCGAATGTCGAGGGTGGCAACAAGCAGCTCGAGGACCTGCGCAAGCAGAACGCCGAGCACCCGATCGAGGTGACCGGTAAGAAGCTGCGCGACCTGATGAGCTGGGTCGACCGGCCCATCACAGAAACGGCCTGACTATCGCGTCAGGCGATCTGTGATGGCGACGACGCGCTTGGCCAGGTGGTCGAGCGCGTTGTTGGTTGCGTCGTCGAATCCGCTGATGTTCTCGTGGTCGGCGGTCAGGCTGGCGCCGTAGGGGTTTCCGTCGACGAACTTCAGCTGATCGGTGTATCCGGGCGGCACCAGGATGCCGCCGAAATGCATCAGCGTGATGTAGAGCGTGAGAAGCGTCGTCTCCTGACCGCCGTGCGGGGTGTTGGTCGACGTGAACCCCGCGTACACCTTGTCGGCGAGCTGGCCCTGCGACCACAGCGCACCCAGCGAGTCGAGGAATCCGCGCAATTGCGAAGCGACCGAACCGAACCGCGTTGGTGAGCCGAAGATCACCGCGTCCGCCCACACGATGTCGTCGCCCGTCGCAGGCGGCAGATCTCTGTGTGCCTCGTAGTTGGCCGTCCACGGCGGATTCTTGGCGAACGAATCCGGGTCACGGGTCTCGGCGATGTGTCGGACGCGCACCTCGGCGCCCGCGGCCTCAGCGGCGGCGGCGACTCGCCTGGCCATCGTGGTGCCGTGACCGGTGGCCGAGTAGTAGATGACGGAAAGCTTGGTCATTCCACGACTCTAGGCCCGGGCGTGACCACGGGAAGTTGATCCAACGGTCGGTGCAACGCCAGACGTATTCGCAGTCGACAGTGAAAGGCCATTGGGTCGCTGCCGACGACGATCACATCCACGCCATTAGTCCCCCGGTGGGGTTCGAGTCTCAACGACCGTTGCAGTACTAGATGTTGGAGTCGTCGGGTGGAAAGTCGGGTGGCGGCGATGGTGCGCACCGCTGTGTATCGGAGGCGTCGCAGTGCTCAAGACCAAGGGTGTAGGACGTCATGGACAGCGAACCATAGGCATAGCCATCGGCGAGTATGTCGATTTCGTCAGCAGCACCTTCGGCCAACCCGGCGAGGTAGAGCAAGGGGATGAAGTGGTCCGACGTTGGCACGGCTGCGCGAAAATCCCGGTGGCCCTCGAGGCGCAGAGCTTCCAATGGGTTGGATAGCATCAGAGCCTTCGCGTCATCGTCAAACCGTGCGGCCCAATCGAATCCGACACTGCCCAGGTCCCAGCTCATCGCACCGAGGTTGTGAACGACGTTGCCACTGCCAATCACGAGCACACCGTGTTGACGCAAGGGTGCAAGCTTGGCACCCAGTTGGAAGTGGTACTCGAGTGATTTGTTGGCGTTTATAGATAGCTGCACCACCGGGATGGACGCGTCGGGGAAAGCGTGCACCAACACCGACCAGGTGCCGTGGTCGATGCCCCAGCTGTCGATGTCAGCGCCGACCCACGTGGGTGCGATAACGTCGCTGATCTCCTCAGCGAGCTGAGGTAGCCCTGGGGCCGGATACTGCACATCGAACAACTCGGTGGGAAAGCCGTAGAAGTCGTGGATGGTGCGCGGTCGGTGCATGGCGGTGACCGCGGTCGCGTTGATATACCAGTGTGCGCTCACCACGAGGATGGCGCGCGGACGCGGCACTGCCCGCCCGAACTCGCGCCACGCGGAGGTGTAGCGGTTGGTCTCAAGCGCATTCATCGGACTGCCGTGGCCAATGAACGCGGCCGGCATCAGCGATGACGGGTCCGACATTGGTGAGTCTCCTGTTTTCTCAAGCAGTTTCTCGGTTCGGCGACTTAAGCGTTGTCGCAGGGGCTCAGCGCTGGCAATGCGCGTAGTTCAGGAATCCACTGACCAGCCTACGTACCCGTTCCGCTGCGGCGTCCTGCTCGGTCTTGGTCTGGTGGCGTAGCCGCGCGACGTCGAGCGGCACACCATCAAGGCATGGTTCGGGATGGAGTTGTAGCCATTCCGCTAAGAGGTCACTGTCCAACTCCGGATGGAACTGCACAGCGAGAGAGCGGCGCAGGACGAAGGCTTGAGCCGCGTTGCCGTTTCGCGCGATTTCAGTGGCTCCCGGCGGGTTCGTCCATTTGTCGTAATGCCACTGAAACCAAGGACCTTCGGGCACCAATCCCTGATCATCGCTTTCGATTGTGTACCAACCGATTTCAGGCCGATCCGAGCGACTGACTCGGCCGCCGTGTGCCTGCGCAAGTAGCTGTCCGCCGAAGCACACGCCGAGGACCGGCACCCCGGCGCGATCGGCCTCGCGCAGCATGGTCATCTCGGCGCCGACCCAGGTCTCCAGCAGCGCGGGGTCATACGCGGACAAGGTGGCGCCCAAGGGGATGATGACATCGAAGCCGCGCGGGTCAGGAAACTCGATGTTCCCCGCGGATTTCTCGACGAGCAGGATCTCGACGTCGTACCCGGCTTCAGCAAACGCGTCGCCGAGCATCGCCCGTGGTGTGAGGAGCTGATGCTGAATGAACAGCGCGGTCTTCGACACAGGCGTCCTTTCTGGGTCGTGTCTTAGTTAAAGGCAGCTACTCGCGGTGATGGCCCATGGAGGCGTAGAGCTCGTGCCTCGTGTCCAAGTAGGTCCTGATCCGGTGCTCGAGGTTGTCGCGAAGACGTAAGCCGTGGGATGAGTCAGAGGTGGTAGGCGTACTCCCGTACTTCCCAGTCCGTTACGAAGTGGGCGAAGCGCTCGAGTTCGTTGCGCTTGTAGGCGACGAAGGCAGACACGAACTTCGGGCCCAGGATCTCGGCGAGGTCGGAGTCTTTCTCCAGCGCGTCGATGGCCTCGCCGAGGTTGGAGGGCAGCATGTCCGCCTTGGAGGTGTCATAGCCGTAGCCGACCAGCTTGGCGGGCGGCTTGAGCCCGTCGCGGATTCCTAGGTATGCCCCGGCTAGCAGACTGGCGATGGCCAGGTACGGGTTCGCTGAGGCGTCGCCGAGCCGGAGCTCGAGCCGCGACGCGCGTCCGCGCTCGGGCGGGATGCGGACCATGGCCGAGCGGTTGTCCAGGCCCCAGTCGACCAGCCACGGCGCTAGCGTGTCCGGCCCGAAACGCTTGTAGGAGTTGATCGTCGGGTTGTGCACGGCCGCGAGCGCGGGAGCGTGGGCCAGCACGCCGGCGATCGCCGAACGCCCGATATCGGAGAGTCCGTCCTCGCCTGCGGGGTCGTCGAAGAGCGGCTTGCCGTCGTCGTCCCAGGTGGAGAAATGGAGGTGGAAGCCCGAACCGCCCTCGTCGTTGAATGGCTTGGCCATGAACGTGGCCCGCTTGCCCTGACGGCGGGCGAGCTCCTTGATGGCCGACTTGAACTGGAAGGCGCGGTCTGCGGCGCTCATCGCCTCGGAGTGCCACAGGTTGATCTCGAACTGGCCGCCGGAGAACTCGTGGTTGGCGGCCACGACGTCCAGACCGTACTTCCCGAGCATCCGCAGCCCGTCGAGCAGGGTGTTTTCCGGGTCGCCCCGCAGGCCGGCGACGTAGACGTTGCCGGTAGCGTCGCCATACCGGCGCCAGCCGCCGGGCGCGGAAGTGTCCTCGTCGAGCAGGTAGAACTCGAGCTCCGGGCCGACGAAGGGACGCATGCCGAGCTCGGCGAATTTGTCGACGACCCGGCGCAGAACGGCCCGGGGGCTCTCCTCGGAGGGGCTACCGTCCGGGTTGAAGAGGTCGGCGATGACGCTGGCCACGCCGGGCTCCCACGGCACCGGCCGGATTGTCTCGAGATCCGGGAAGGCGACGATGTCCGGAAGTCCTTCGCTAAGACCACCTTCCATGTCCACGACGTCGCCCATCGGTGTGGTGCCGTATACGGACCGGCAGAACGCGACACCGTCGCCGGCCGTGCGGGCAAAGTGCTGCACCAACAGGTCGCGCCCCCGCTCGCTGCCGATCAGGTCGGAGTAGGTGAGGCGGATGACGTCGATGCCGTCCGCGGCGAGCCGGCTCGCTGCCGGCTCGAGTCCTGACTCGTCGAAATGCCCCACGGTCACATCCTCCTAGGTCGTTTGGTCCCGAAATCGGTCACACCGAGTCGCCGCCGCGTCCGACCAGCGCGTAGACGTCGGGCCGGGTCCGCTTCAGCATGAGCCCGTAGACCAGCCCGACGACGGCCGCGCCGACGATCAGCCCGGGCAAAATCCAGCGCAACGGGTCGTTCGGTGTCGCGCCGAGCAGAGCGTCGAAGTTCGTGAGCGCCAGCGCGAACACGGAGAAGAGGGCGAGCGAGGCGACCACGGCGGCCGCCTCGTGCGAGAGCGTCGCCTCAGTGACCTCGCTGTGCCGACGCAGGTAGACGACCACTGCGACGGAGCACAGCGCCATCAGGAAGATGACACCGAGTGCGCCGACATTGGTCAGCCAGGCGAACAGGCTGAGCACGGGGTCCTTGCCGAGGATCGCGAACAGCCCGATCAGCACCACGGCGATAGCGGTCTGGGCGAGCGAGCCGGCCATCGGGGCGCCCTTGGTGTTCACCTTGGCCAGGGCGGAGGGCAGCACCCCCTCGCGGCCGAGTGAGAAAAAGTACCGCGCGACCGCGTTGTGGAAGGACAGCAGCGCCGCGAACAGGCTGGTCACAAAGAGCACGACAGCTATGTCGGCAAACCACTTACCGACGAGCTGCTCCGAATAGACGAACAACAGACCCGCGGTGAGCTCCTGGGACCTGCCGATGATCTGGCTCCGGCCGACGGCCATCACGGTCGCCCAGGCCGAGACGGCGTAGAAGATGCCGATGATGATGACGGCGGTGTACGTGGCGCGGGCGACGGTCCTCTGCGGGTCCTTGCACTCCTCGCCATAGATCGCGGCAGATTCGAAGCCCACGAACGACGCCGTGACGAAGCAGAGGGCGGCGCCCAACGCGCCCGGGGTGAGCGCGTCCGGCAGGAACGGCTCGACGGTCAGGCCCTCCGCGGGCTTGACGATCCCGGCGATG
Organism: uncultured Actinomycetota bacterium; assembly: GCA_963715215.1. Lineage (GTDB taxonomy): Bacteria > Actinomycetota > Actinomycetes > Mycobacteriales > Mycobacteriaceae > Mycobacterium. Next base: position 213,227 of record CAVQRJ010000028.1, on the reverse strand, counting down.
TCGAAGGTGAGGACGACCAGGGATTCCGCGATGAGGAAGAAGGCGAGCACCTTGGCATTGAGGTCGACCTGCAGCTGGCCCAGCACGGCGATGAACGCTACGGTGACCAGGGCGCAGATCCACCACGGCACATGCAGACCGAGGAACTGCTCCAACGCTGACGACGCGGCAAACCCGTAGAGGCCGAAGATTCCGACCTGCATCGCGTTGTAGGCGACCAGCGCGACGAGCGCCGCCGCCACGCCCCAGGCCTGCCCGAGGCCCTTGCTGACGTATGTGTAGAACGCACCCGAGTTAGCCACATGCCGGCTCATCGCGGCGTAGCCGACCGCGAAGACGAGCAAGATGACCGCGATGATGACGTACACGAGCGGAATTCCGAGCAGGTCAGTAACCGCAAAGCTGGTGGGCACACCGCCGGCTACGACGGTCAGCGGCGCGGACGCGGCGACCACGAAGAACACGATGTCCGCAACACCCAACGTGCGGCGGTGCAGGTGCGCCGCCTTCGCGTCCTCGGCGGCGCCGTGAGCCCCGTCGTTGGTGACTGACATGGAACCTCCAACTGGACGGGGTTTCGCCCTCGACGGGCGCCGACTACTGTGGAATCGTACGGATCCAAACGATCGTGTCAAGGGGTTTCGAGGAGAAATCGCTGTGGACGGTGCCGAATCTCCGAACCGAACTGGACGTTTGGATACAAACGACCGATTATTATGGATCCCATGCCGGACCCACGCACGCTCGCCGAGACCGAGTCAGCGATGAACCGCCACATCGAAGGGCTGGAGATCGACTTCGCCGCCGCGCACGCCGTCTCGAGCATCTACCGCGCCGCCAACGCCATCCGAGCGCACATCACCAACGCGGTGCTGCGCCAGTACGACCTGACCTGGAGCGGCTTCGTCGTCTTATGGGTCGTGTGGATCTGGGACGGGATGGAGACCCGGCACGTCGCCGAGAGCGCGGCCATCTCTAAGGGAACGCTGACGGGCGTGGTGAACACGCTGGAGAGCCGCGGCTTGATTATCCGCGAGAGTCTGGTCACCGACCGTCGCCTGGTGCAGCTTCGGTTGACCCAGTCCGGCATCGATCTGATGACCGAGTTGTATCCGAAATTCAATGCGGTGGAATCCGCCGTGGTGCAGGACCTGTCGGACGGGTCGAAGGCCCGCCTGGCCAAGGACCTACGCAGCATTGTCCGCACCGTCGAGGCAAATGGCGCTGCGGCGCACGGGGTTGGGGCCTGAGGAGCACTCAGCGCGCCGCGTCGATGAACGCCCGGAAGATGCTTGCCTGCACCGGGTCGGTCGCGGCGGAGTCCTCGGGGTGCCACTGGACGCCCAGATACCACCCCTTGTGGCCGTCGATGGTGACCGCCTCGACCGTCCCGTCCGAGGCGTGCGCAGCGGGCAGCAGCCCGGAACCGAGCGCACCCAGGCATTGATGGTGATAACAGGAGATCGTCAAACTGTCGCCGTTGACAACTTTGCGCAGCGGCGAGTCGGCGTCCAGCTCGATGTCGTGCACGACGTGACGGTGGTCGCGGCCGGTGGCCTCGATCATGTCCTGAATCAGGTTGCCGCCGCGCGCGACGTTCACCACCTGGTTGCCGCGGCAGATCCCGAGTAGCGGCACGCCGTCGCGAAGCGCCCAGCGGGCCAGTGCCAGATCGAACGCGTCCTGCTCCTCGTCGACGTGGTACAGCGTCTCGTGCGCCTCCTGGCCATACCAGCGCGCCGACATGTCTCCACCACCCGGCAGCAGGATTGCGTCGGCCATCGAGAAGCGATTCGCCACCGTGTCGACCAACGCGTCGTCAAGGACCGCGCCGGGGGCGTCGGGGTGCACTGTGAGCGGCTCACCGCCGGCCGCCCACACGCTGGCGGCGACCTTGACCGCGGTCACTTCGGCCCGCGCGCGCAGGGCGCTGGCACTGTCCGAGAAGCGCCCAGGGATGACGACGAGTGGCCGACGCTCGCGGGGCCGGCTGCGCTCAGCCATAATCGCGCGCACCTTTCTGTAGGACCGGTCGTCAGTGGGTGTTGGACAGGTCCGGCTTGCGGATGCCGCGGAACTCCCAGTCGCCGCCCTTGGCCGTGGAGAGCACCTCCTCGCTCTCGGTGGGCTGTGCGCCCACGTCTGAGCGGACGGGGGTCGGCCCGTCGACGATATGGTTGCGCAGCGTCCCCAGGCCTTCCACCTCCACTTCGACCACGTCGCCGGGGTAGACCGTGCGTGAGATGGCCGGGGTGCCGGAGAGCAGCACGTCGCCGGGCTGCAGGGTGATCGTCCGCGCGATATCGGCAACGAGATAGTGCATGTCCCACGTCATCTCGTCGGTGTTGCCGTCCTGCTTGACCTCGCCGTTGACCAGAGTGCGGATCTGCTTGTGCCGGAAGTCCCACCCCTCGACCAGCCCTGGCCCGATGGGGCACAGCGTGTCGGCGCCCTTGACCCGCAGCATCGACCCGGAGTCGGTGTCGCGGAAGTCGTGCAGCCCGTAGTCGTTGCCGATGGAGTATCCGCGGATGTAGTCGCCTGCCTCCTCGGGGGATATGTTGCGCGCAGTCCGACCAATGACGATGGCGATCTCGCCCTCATAGTTCAGCCACTTGCATCCCAGTGGCCGCACGACCGCCGACCCGTGGGCGTTGAGCGCCGACACCGGCTTGTGAAAATACGTCGGCGCCGGGGGCAGTTTGGTCATCATCTCCTCCACCCGCGACGAGTAGTTCAGGTGGACGCAGATGATCTTGGACGGCACAACGGGCGGCAAGTGCTGCGCGTCGTCGACGCCCACTTCCCGACCGTCGTTGGCCACCAACGTATCGCCCTGCCGGACCACGTCAACTATGTTGCCGTCCAACAGGATTCGGCGAGTCTCGCGATAACTCATGACTTTCCTTCGGTGGGTAGCAGTTCAGCCGGCCGCGGTGAGTTCTGGTCCGGCGTTCTGGCGGACGAAGTCGGCGTCCTCGGGAGTCCTTCTGGGCCGGGGGAAGCCGCCCTCCGGCCGGTCGAACCACAGGTGCACCTGCCCGGTGCCGATCGAGTTCTCGTACTCGCCGTACTGGCGCGACGTCGCGCGGCAGTCACCCTCGCCAAGCGCACCGATCATCATCAAGTAGTGACCGAATCTGGCTTCGGGCTTGAACCGGTAGAACTCCGGCATGGTTTCTAGCACCCGCGCGTGATCGCCCTCACGGAACCACGCGAGCCGCTCGAAGTCGGCCGCCGCGGCGTCGGGGGTGAAAATGTGATCGACGCCGGCGGCCTCGTGATCGCGCAGCCTACGCAGCGGCCAGAACGTGTGCGAGAGCGCGCCGGACGCGATCAGCACGACCTTACGGTCGGACTCGGCGATCGCGTCGCCGAGGGCCCGGCCGAGCCGCAGGTTGTCTTCGGTGTCCGCGGTCTGGCACACGCCGATCGAGATCCACCGCTTGTCCGGCAGGCCCTGGCCGAGGAACTCCCACACGTTGGTGGTCGCGTAGAAGATCGGCAGGTGATCGTCTTCGATCGCGGTGATCCAGGTGCTGTGCTGGTCTGCCTTCGCGGCGATCAGGTGCGCCAGCTCCGGGTCGCCCGGAAAGTCGTACGGCCGCTGGGACATTCCCCGGGGCAGCTCTTCGGAGGTGAACAAACCCTGTCGTCGCTTGTGCGCGGTTACAACGAACTCCACCGTCGTGGCCCAATGCGAGTCCAGGACTACCACCGTGTCGTAGTCGAGGGTCTCGAAGACTTCCTTACGCAGTTGCTCCAAGGCTGCCGGAAGTGTGCTGTCTTCCCCGTTGTTGAGTTCCCGGCGGATCTTTTCCGGTAGCACGATCGTCGGGACGTGCGCGATCAGGGCCGCGCCGACCACCTCACCCATTGGCGTTCCTCACTGTTCGGTGTTCCACCCGGTGGGGGCGAACACGGTGTTCTTGATGTCGCTGTAGAAGTCGAAGGACCAGATACCGCCCTCGCGGCCGATTCCTGATTTGCCGTTGCCGCCGAACGGTGCGCCGAGGTCGCGCACGAAAAAGCAGTTCACCCACACGGTTCCGGCGTTCAGCGCGAGGCTGACCCGTTCGGCGCGCTCCGGATCACCGGTGACCAGGGTCGCCGCCAGCCCGAATCGGGTGCTGTTGGCCATGGCCACGCCCTGCTCCTCGGTGCTGAACGTCTGCACGGTCAGCACCGGCCCGAAGACCTCCTCGGTGAGGATCTCGCTGCCCTCGGCAGCGTCGACCAGGATGGTCGGCGCATAGAACAGACCGCCGAGCTCCTCGTTGGGACCACCGCCGAGAACGGCGCGCGCGCCGGCCGCCTTGGCGCGGGTGACGAAGCCGTCGACCCTCTCGAAGTGTGGACGGCTGACCAGCGCGCTGACATCGGACGCCTCGTCCCGAGGGTCGCCCTGCACCAACGTGGCGGCCTTCTGGCGCACGCGCTCGAGGAATTCCTCGGCGATGCCCTCCTGCACCAGGATTCGGAAGGCGCCGAGGCACACCTGCCCGGCGTTGTCGAACTGCTCGACGGCCAAATGCACCGCGAGGTCGAGGTCGGAGTCGTCGAAGACCAGCAGGGGCGACTTGCCGCCCAGCTCAAACGACAGCGGCACGATGTTTTTCGCCGCCGCTTCGGCGATGATCCCCGCCGTCGGGACCGAGCCCGTGAACGACAGCCGCCGGATGCCGTCGTGGCGGGTGAGCGGCGCGCCCGCGTCGCGACCGGTGCCCTGGACGACGTTGAACACGCCGTCCGGCAGCCCCGCCTCCTTAGTGATGTCCGCCAGCAGGGAAGCCGTCAGCGGTGCCCACTCCGGTGGCTTGAGCACGACCGTGTTGCCCGCGGCGAGGGCAGGACCAATGCGCCAGGTGGCCAGCATGAGCGGCGCATTCCAGGGCGTGATGATGGCGGTGACCCCGGCCGGGTGGTAGGTGAACCGCTCGCGGTGCCCACGGATCTCCTCGTCTGGATGGTCGAACTTGTCCAGATAGTCGGCGAAGTAGCGGAAGTTCATCCCGACGCGGGGCATGACCCCGCGCCGATGCGAGCGCAGCAGCGAGCCGTTGTCACGGGTTTCCACCCGGGACAAGTCCTCGGCCCGCTTGTCGACGCCATCGGCTACCGCCCGCAGCACCTCCGCCCGCTCGCCGCGCGACAACCCCGCCCACGCCGGAAAGGCGGCCTGGGCCGCGGCGACGGCGGCATCCACTTCTTGCTGGCCGCCGGCGTGCACGCTGGCAATGACCGTCTCGTCGATGGGTGAGATGTCGTCGAAGGTCTGGGTCGACTCCACCCGCTTGCCGTCGATCCAGTGCCTGGTGTCGACGGATACGCCCTCGACTTCCGCGACGCTCATCGGACGGCCTCATCCAACGCTGGTGTCAGCTTTGCCAGCGACCGACCACCGTTCCAGACGACGCCCACCTGGCGGTAGTAGCCGCCGATGATCTCGTCTACGGAAAGCCGGGACAGCTCCTCGGTAGGGGAGTCGTAGAGCCGTAATTCGACATCGCCGGTCCAGGCCGGTCCGGCCTCGAACTCGCTGGAGCCCGATTCGATCAGCTCCGCGTATGCGTCCGGTGAGTCGGCCTCGATGCCGGGGAAGATGCGGTGGTGGGCCATCTTGTGCGCGTTGACGAACCCGTTGGTCTCGGACTCCTCGCGCAGGGTGAGGACGGCCTCGGCCAGCCTTCGATCGCCCGCGGCCAAGGTGGCGCCGAAGGCACCACCGGCACCGACCTGCGGTGCACCGTGGGCGAACGGGTGGGGACGCGTCTGCCACATGGATCCGAGCTTCTTGGGATAGCCCTGATGGATGCCGCGGCCGATGGCGAAGTCCTTGTCGACCCAGATGTACACGCACCGCGAGTACGTCTGGCCCCCGAATGAGCAGCGGACGACCACGAAGGCCTCCTTGTACTGCGCCCGCACTGGGTCCAGCAGTTCCTCGCGGCTGCCGGAGCAGGACTGCCAATCGGCCCAGATGAGCGCGACGGCGCCGGGGTCCTCCTCGACCAATTCCAGCGGGGCCGGCAGCAGCTCGGCGACCCGAGCGGGGTCGGTGCGGTACTCCACGGTGAGCAGGTCGCCGGAGTAGTACCACGGCGGCGACGGAATGAGGGAGGAGCGGCCTCCAGCCGTCCGGGGATAGAAGAACCCCTTCACTTCGGTCATCTGCGTTCCTGCTCTCGGTTGGTTCAGATTAGATCGTTTGGGTCCGTACGATAGCGAATTCTGGGCGAGTTGCCTAGCCCCTTGCATGAGTCGGAGAACTCATTTATTGTTTGGACCCAAACGATTGGAGCGGCCGTGTTCAAGCCCACACCTATACCGCTGGAACAAGTTGATCTCTCTGACCTCGACGCGTTCGCGCGCAATGAGGGGTGGGGGATGTTCGACACCTTGCGTCGTGAGGATCCCGTGCACTGGAACGAGGAGCGTGACATGGGCTCCGGGTTCTGGGCGGTCACGAGCTATGACGACGTCTGTGCGGTCGACAAGGACCCCGAGACGTTCACCTCGACCAAATTCGTCAACCTCGAAGAGGTCGACGAGGACCTCATGGACGTACGCCGGTCGATCCTGGAAACCGACGGCCCCCGCCACCGTGCACTCCGCAAGCTCATCCAGCGGGAGTTCAGCGTAGGCAATCTCATGCGCAATTACGAGGAGTTCCTGCGCGGTCTGACCAGGCAGACGGTGGACGCGGCGCTGCAGAGCACCGAGTTCGACTTCGTCGAGAAGATCTCCGCCGATTTCCCGATCCAGGTTCTGGCCCGGTTGCTCGACGTGCCGTCCAGCGATACCGACCAACTGATCGACTGGGGCAACCAGATGGTCGGTAACACCGACCCGGACTACACCGAGTACCTGATCACCGACCCGGACAGCGACAAGTACAAGCAGTATCCGTTCCGCACGCCGGTCTCCCTCGACGTCTTCGAGTACGGCCGCGAGCTAGCGAGAAAACGCAAAGGGGGTGACGGCACCGACCTGGTGAGCATGCTCGTCAACAAGCAGCCTGAGGACGGTCAGCCGTTGTCCGACACCGACTTCGACAACTACTTCCTCCTTCTGGTCATTGCGGGCAACGAGACGACGCGGCACGCCATCAGCCAGTCGATGCTCGCACTCATCGAGAACCAGGATCAGCTGCGCAAGCTGCAGGACGATCCGAGTCTTATTCAGCCGGGCGTCGAGGAGATGTTGCGCTGGGCATCGCCGGTATACCACTTCCGCCGGACCGCGACGCGTGACGTGGAGATGGGTGGCAAGCAGATCAAGGAAGGCGACAAGGTCGTCATGTGGTTCGCGTCAGCGAACCGGGACGAGTCGGTTTTCGAAGACCCCTACCGGTTCGACGTCACCCGCAAGGACGTCGCGCACGTGACATTCGGCAAGGGCAGCCCGCACCTGTGCCTGGGCAACATGCTTGCCCGGCTGGAGATCCGGCTGATGTTCGAGGAGCTGCTGCCGCGGCTGAAGTCAATCGAACTCAGCGGCGAGGTGGCGCGCGTCCGCAGCAACTTCGTCAACGGCATCAAACGATTCCCCGTTGCCGTTGTGCCCGGTTAGGGCGCCGGATCGACACGCTGACAACGGTTTTGGCGAAGATGCACGCCATTTCGTAATCACTCACATGACCAGGGATGGTGAGATGACGGAGACCCCAGGGACCACGCGGACCATCGTGCGCGAGCACGAAGCCGAACTGCTGGTCCAGAAAGCGGAGGTGGTGGCCGAGGACGTCGTGGCGCTCACCCTGGTCAGCCCCGCGGGGGAGACGTTGCCCGCGTGGTCGCCCGGCGCGCACATCGACCTCGTGCTCGCCGACGACCTGGTCCGGCAGTACTCGCTGTGCAGCTCCCCCGGGGAGGACGGCGCCTGGCGCGTCGGGGTCCTGCGCACCCCGGACAGCCGCGGCGGATCGCAGCGGGTGCACGACACCCTGACCGAGGGCACCACCGTGACGGTGCGGGGGCCGCGCAACCACTTCCCGCTTGTGGCCGCGTCGGCTTATCTTTTCATCGCCGGCGGCATCGGCGTCACCCCGATGCTGCCGATGATCGCCCAGGCCGAGGCCGCCGGGGCTGACTGGCAGCTGCTCTACGGCGGCCGCCACCGCGCGTCGATGGCGTTCCTGCCCGAGCTGGCCCAATACGGCGCCCGGGTCACCATCGTCCCGCAGGACGAGGCGGGCTTCCTCGACCTCGACGCAGCGCTGGGCACACCGCGGATGGGAACGCTGGTGTACTGCTGCGGGCCTGAGGGACTGCTGTCGGCCGTGGAGGCCAAGTGCGCGAACTGGCCTGCCAGCAGCCTGCACCTGGAACGGTTCTCGGCCAAGCCGCAGGAGATTTCTGCCGTGGCCGACGAGAGCTTCGAGCTCGTCCTGCAGCAAACCGGGGTCACCGTCACCGTGCCATCGGACAAGAGCGTCTTCGAGGTGGCCGTTGAGGCCGGGGCCAACGTCCTCGGCTCCTGCATGGAGGGCATATGCGGCACCTGCGAGACCGAGGTCGTCGAGGGCGAGGTCGACCATCGCGACTCCGTCCTCAATGAAGAGGAGCAGGCGTCCAACGAGTTCATGATGATCTGCGTATCCCGTTGCAAGTCAAAGCGTCTCGTTCTGGACATCTAGACCGCACCCTGCACGAAAGGACCACGATGAGCCGCACCTCGCCCAGCGCCCGGCGCCGCGGTACGAGCTACCCGCTCAACACCTGGTATGTGATCGCCACCAAGGACGAGGTGGGCCGCCAGCCGTTGGCCCGGCGGGGGCTGGAGACCTCCGTCGTGCTGTACCGCACGCAGGACGGGCGGCCGGTGGCGCTGGAGGACCGTGATGCCCACCGGCCCTATCCGCTGAGTCTCGGGCGGCTGGATGGCGACACCATCGTCTCCGGCTACTCCGGCTTCGCCTACGCACCCGACGGCGCCTGCGTGCATGTGCCCACCCAGCCCCACGTGCCGATCGGCGCCCGGGTGCGGGCGTTCCCCGTAGTCGAGCAGGACGGCCTGGTCTGGATCTGGCTCGGTGTGGCACCGCTGGCATCGAGGCGCAACCCGCCGCGTACGCCCTGGCTGGACGATGACGGCTGGACGACGTTCGGCGACGAGTGGGACACCCAGGCGAACGTGCTGTTGCTTCACGAGAACTTCGCCGACATCACCCACGTCCCGGTGGTCGACCCCTTCATCGCCCCGCCGGTCCTGGTGGGCGAACCGCCGGCTCTCGAGGTCGAGGTCAGCGAGACCTCGGTGTCGTTCAGCCGCGACTATCCGCCCGGGCCGCTGAGCGGGTGGCACGCCGACGCGCTGGGACTGTCGCCGGACATCCGGCACGCCCAGCGGGAGGAGGGCGCGTTCGTCACCCCCGGGCTGTGGGCGGATGCCTGGCACGTCTACGCGGACGGCGGATCCCCGCACACCTTCCGGTTCACCCATGCGGTCACCCCGGTGTCGGCGCGCCAGACCCGGCACCTATGGCGGGTCAGCCGCAACTTCGCGCCCGGGCCGGAGGTGTCCGCGCGACTCCTGCCGATCTTTACCGCGTACTACCGGCGGGTCCAGCAAATCCTGGAGACGATGCAGCACGTTGTCGACAGCGACGGGCCCCGTGACGAGGTCAGCGTCAACTCCGATGCCGCCGCCCTGCAGGTGCGCCGCATCGTCAACCGACTGATCACCGAGGAACGCATGACCTGAGCCGGGAGCCGCTCCTCGGCGGGCCGCGCCGGTCATGTCGACTCGTACTAGTCGCGCGACAACCAGACTCAGTGCCACCATTGTTGCGCCGGTTCGGCTCAGTCGAAGACGAAAGGCGAATCCTTCCGCGCCACTTGCGTGATGGGGTAAAGGTCGAAGAGGTCGAGTGATGGAGCCTGAAGTCTGGGGGGACGAGTCAGAGATAGTGGCCGAGGTTGTCGGCCTGATCGCTCGCCGGATCACCCGGCCGTCAGACCCGAAGACGACGGCGAGACCGGCCTCCGAACTCGCTGCCGAAGCGGGCCGGACGATCACCGCGGCGGGACTCGGAGCCACGAAAGTGCTGCGGATCTTCGAGGACGTTCTGGTTCCGGCTACGCGCGCCCAGGACGATCCGTACAACCTCGCCTACGTGCCGGCGGCCCCGACTAAGGCCGCTCGGGCCTTTGACGCTGCGGTCAGCAGTTTCAACATCTTCGCCGGCATCTGGGAGGCCGGCGCCGGCGCGATCTTCGCCGAGAACGAAGCCTTGGGGTGGCTGATCGAGTTGCTCGGCTGGCCTGATTCGGCCGGCGGGTGTTTCGTCTCCGGCGGAACGATCGGGAACCTCTCTGCGCTGGTCGCCGCCCGAAGCTATGTACGACGGCAGCGCGGACACGACGCCGCCCGGGCGATCCTGTGTACCGTCGATGCCCACTCCTCGATCATCGCGGCGGCTCGGGTGATGGACGTCGAGGTGATCGTGGTAGAGGAGGACGAACGCGGGCATCTGACCGGGCCGGCCGCCCGCTCGGCCCTTACCGAGCACCCGGAATTGTTCGCCGTGGTCGCGTCCGCCGGGACGACCAACGGCGGCGTGGTCGACGACATAGCCGACCTCGCCGATGTCTGTACGCAGTTCGACGTGTGGCTACACGTGGACGGCGCGTACGGCGGCGCAGGTCTGGCCGCCCCGTCCGTGCGCTGGCGCTACGCCGGCATCGAGCGTGCCGACAGCTTCATCGTCGATCCCCACAAGTGGCTATTCGCTCCGTACGACTGCTGCGCTCTCGTGTACCGCGACGTCGCGCTCGCCCGCGCGGCGCACGCCCAGCACGCCAGCTACCTCGACGTGATCGACCGCGAGGTGTGGAACCCGACCGACCTCGCCGTTCACCTGTCGCGCCGGGCCCGCGGCCTGCCGTTCTGGTTCAGTCTGGCAGTGCACGGCACCGATCGCTACACCGAGGCGATCGAGCACACCCTGACCGCGGCCCGCGCGATAGCGGACGGGATCCGGACCGTACCCACCCTTGAGTTGTTGGTTGAGCCGGAGCTGTCGGTGCTCATCTTCGAGCGCCCCGGATGGACCGACGACGACTATCACCGCTGGTCCACGCGCCTGGCGCACGAGGGGCTCATCCTCTGTGTGCCGACCGTCTGGCAGGGGCGAACGACATTGCGCCTCGCCCTGGTCAACCCGGCCACCCAAGCCGACCACGTGATCGACATCCTGCGTGTGACGACCGCCCCGGACCATCCCTGAGCCGCCAAACGAGCTGGTGCACGGCCGCGCAGACGGCGGCCTCAACATCCACTTCGATCTGATCAAGCCGCCGGCCAATGTCACCGTCGGCATGGTCGCCCCGAAGGGGTAGAGCGTGAGAAGTGTCGTCTCCTGACCGCCGTGCGGGGTGGTCGACGTGAACGCCGCGTACACCATGTCGGCGAGCTGGCCCTGCGACCACAGCGCACCCAGCGAGTCGAGGAATCCGCGCAATTTCGAAGCGACCGAACCGAACCGCGTTGGTGAGCCGAAGATCACCGCGTCCGCCCACACGATGTCGTCGCCCGTGGCAGGCGGCAGATCTCTGTGTGCCTCGTAGTTGGCCGTCGACGCCGACTGCGGCTTCACCGCGCGCCACGGCGAGTATGAGCGGGGCGAAGCCATTGGCCGCGACGCGGGTCGCCAATTCGTCTGCGGCAGAACCGAACAGCTCCCATGGCAGATCTTCGCGTTCGCCCGTCATGGCGACAGCTTCGGCAGTTCCTTGATGCCGAACTCCTTACGCAGCACGGTGCGTGCGGCGTAGTAGCCGCCCATGCCGTGCACACCGGTGCCGGGTGGGGTCGCCGACGAGCATAGATACGCCTTCGGGATGGGGGTCGTCCACGGATTGAGCCGCATCGTCGGGCCGACCATTGCGGCGAACAAGGTGGCTCCGCCGACGATGATGTCGCCCCCGACGTAGTTCGCGTTGTGGTTCGACATCTGCGCCGCGGGCACGCAATGTGAGGAGATCACCAAGTCTCGGAAGCCGGGCGCGGCGTCCTCGAACATCTCGGTGATGGTCTCGGTGAGGTCGGCCGTGGAACCCGACGGAACATGCGCGTAGGTCCACAACGGCCTGCGGCCGTGCTCGTCGATGCGCGACGGGTCGGCGAGGTGGGGCAGCGAAACCAGTGTCATCGGCAGGTCGGCGTGGCGCCCTGCGGCGATCTCGCGTTCGCCGGCGGCCATCTGCGCCCTCGTCCCACCCAGATGCACGGTGGGTGCCTGGCCGACACGTGCGTCGCGCCAAGGAATCTCGCCCGACAGCACGAAGTCCACCTTGCACACACCCGGGCCGAATCGATAGCGGCGCAACGCTTTCGTATACCGCGGCGGAACGGCGTCACCGTAGATCTGCAGCAGTGCCGTCGGTGCGGTGTCATAAATCACCACGCCCCCGGGCGGGGACGTGACGGGTTCGCCCAATACCAGCTCGCCGCCGTGGGCACGCAGGTCGGCGATCAGCGCGTCGGTGATCCTCTGCGTTCCGCCCACCGGCACCGGCCAGCCTGCCGTGTGCGCCACCGTGCCGAGCATCAGGCCGGCGCCGCTGTTCACCGGTGACGGCATCGTCGAAATGGCGTGCGTGCCAACGCCGGTGAACAGCGCGCGGGCGTCCTCGCCACGCAGCAGGCCCCACGCTGGGCTACCCTGGGCCAACACCCGCAATCCGGTTCGCACCGTGGTTACGAGATCCGATGGCAGAGAACGCTTGTCGCCGAGAAAGAAACTCAGTACGCCGTCCACGTGTTCGGTCAACGGTCCGAACAGGCGCCGCCACGACGCGCCCTCGTCGAGTTCGGCGCACGTGCGATCTAGCGAGCGGTACGCCACCGCGGCGGGCCGGCCGGGCAAGGGATTGGCATAAGACACTTCCGGCGGGACAAGCCGCACGCCGCGTGCCGACAGATCGAACTCCGCGAAGAATGGCGAGGCCACTCCGAGCGGATGCACCGCCGAGCAGATGTCGTGAAGCACGCTGGGGAACTCCGGATCGGGCGCGCTGCGGGCGCCACCACCCGCGGTCGGCTGACCTTCGATCACGCGCACCGCCAGGCCTGCTCGTGCACAGATGACGGCGGCGGCCAAGCCGTTGGGTCCACTGCCGACGACGGTCACGTCCACGCTCACGAATCTCCCGGCCGCCACCCCGCCATTCAAGCCCATTAGGCTGGCCGGGTGAGTCTTCCCGTCGTACTTATTGCCGACAAACTGGCTGAATCGACCGTGGCCGCGCTCGGTGACCAGGTAGAGGTCCGCTGGGTGGACGGCCCCGACCGCGAAAAGCTGCTGGCCGCGGTGCCCGAAGCCGATGCGCTGCTCGTCCGCTCCGCGACCACCGTCGACGCCGAGGTACTCGCCGCGGCGCCCAAACTCAAGATCGTCGCGCGGGCCGGGGTCGGCCTGGACAACGTCGACGTCGACGCCGCCACCGCCAGGGGCGTGCTCGTGGTGAACGCGCCGACGTCGAACATTCACAGCGCTGCAGAGCACGCGCTCGCGCTGATGCTGGCCGCCGCGCGCCAGATTGCGCCGGCCGACGCTTCGCTGCGCGACCACACCTGGAAGCGGTCGTCGTTCTCGGGCACCGAGATCTACGGCAAGACCGTCGGCGTGGTGGGGCTCGGAAGGATCGGGCAACTCGTCGCACAGCGGCTCGCCGCGTTCGGCACTCACATCCTGGCCTACGACCCGTACGTGTCGTCCGCCCGTGCCGCGCAACTCGGCATCGAACTCGTGACACTCGACGAGCTGCTCACGCGAGCCGACTTCATCTCCGTGCACCTGCCGAAGACGCCGGAGACCGCCGGCCTCATCGGCAAGGAGGCGTTGGCCAAGACGAAGCCCGGGGTGATCATCGTCAACGCCGCACGCGGCGGGCTGGTGGACGAGGAGGCGCTTGCCGAAGCGGTCTCGAGCGGACATGTCCGCGCCGCAGGCATCGACGTGTTCGCCAGCGAGCCGACGACCGATAGTCCGTTGTTCGATCTGCCGCAGGTCGTCGTCACCCCGCATCTCGGCGCGTCGACCGACGAAGCGCAGGACCGCGCGGGCACCGATGTCGCCGAGAGCGTGAAGCTGGCACTGGCCGGTGAGTTCGTGCCCGATGCCGTGAACGTCGGCGGCGGTGTCGTCGGCGAGGAAGTGGCGCCGTGGCTTGACCTGGTGCGCAAACTCGGGCTGCTGGTCGGCGTGCTGACGGCCGAGTTGCCGGTGTCGATCTCCGTGCAGGTTTGTGGCGAGCTGGCATCCGAAGAGGTTGAGGTGCTTCGGCTTTCGGCCTTGCGCGGTCTGTTCTCCTCGGTTATCGAAGATCCGGTGACCTTCGTCAACGCGCCCGCGTTGGCCGCCGAGCGCGGTGTCGAGGCGAGCATCAGCACCGCGACTGAAAGCCCCAACCACCGCAGCGTCGTCGACGTGCGCGCGGTGTGTTCCGACGGAGGGGTCGCCAATGTGGCGGGCACATTGTCGGGGCCGCAGCAGGTGGAGAAAGTCGTTCAGATCAACGGCCGCAACTTCGACCTGCGCGCCGAGGGCATCAATCTGATCATCAACTACGCCGACCAGCCCGGAACCCTCGGCAAGATCGGCACGCTGCTCGGCTCCGCGGGAATCAATATCCATGCTGCGCAACTCAGTGAGGACGCGGAAGGTGGGAACGCGACGATCCTGATGCGCATCGATCGCGATGTGCCGCAGGATCTGCGAGCCGAGATCGCCGACGCCGTCGGCGCCAACCTGCTCGAAGTGGTGGACCTGGCATGAAATTGGCGGTCATCGCCGGTGACGGCATCGGGCCTGAGGTCATCGGGGAGGCGCTCAAGGTACTCGACGCGGTGCGGCCCGGTGTCGAGAAGACGGAGTACGACCTCGGCGCGCGGCGCTACCACGCGTCGGGGGAGACCTTGCCCGACGGCGTCGTCGACGAGCTCAGGGGCCATGACGCGATTCTGTTGGGCGCCATTGGCGATCCCACCGTGCCCAGTGGTGTGCTCGAGCGCGGGTTGCTGCTGACGTTGCGCTTCCAACTCGACCATTACGTGAATCTGCGCCCCTCACGGCTGTATCCGGGAGTCGACAGCCCCCTTGGGGGTAACCCGCCGATCGACTTCGTCGTCGTGAGAGAGGGAACCGAAGGCCCGTATACCGGCACCGGTGGTGTGATACGTGCCGGCACACCGCACGAGATCGCCACCGAGGTCAGTATGAACACTGCGTTCGGCGTCGAGCGCGTTGCCCGCTACGCGTTCGCGCGGGCGGTGGAGCGGCGCAAGCATCTGACGCTGGTCCACAAGACCAATGTGCTGACCTTCGCGGGCAGGCTGTGGTCGCGTGTGGTCGAGGAGGTGGGTCGGGACTTTCCCGACGTCGAGATCGCTTACCAGCACATCGATGCAGCCACGATTCACATGGTGACCGACCCCGGCCGATTCGACGTGATCGTCACCGACAACCTGTTCGGCGACATCATCACCGATCTGGCCGCCGCAGTGTCCGGCGGCATCGGCTTGGCGGCCAGCGGCAATATCGATGCGACGCGGACGAATCCGTCGATGTTCGAACCCGTGCATGGCAGCGCACCCGACATCGCGGGGCAGGGCATCGCCGACCCCACCGCGGCGATCATGTCCGTTGCGCTGCTGCTGTCGCATGTCGGTGAGGCCGACGCTGCGGCGCGCGTCGACAAGGCCGTCGAGCAGCATCTGGCCACCCGCGGTGACGCGCAGTTGTCGACGACGGAGGTCGGCGAGCGGATCATCGCGAGCCTCTAGGAGTGGGGTACTCGGGCGACGCTGCGGGAACGCCCGCGACCGAAGGCGCAGGGCTGAGCAACCTCCCGTGTTTCGGTTGGCATCGGGTGGTACTCGGCGGCAACACAATTCGTCGAGATGGTCCTGTTCAACGTCAGCACCGGGTCGGCACTGTGGGCGCATGCGGTCAGGCCGAAGGTGCCTGAGTCTGGACGGAGACTAGTTCCTGGCGCGCCGCTGAATTTCCTTGATCGCGTCCCAGTTCACCTCTGGGCGGGAAAGGCCGCGCTTGTCGAGGTATCGCTGCGCCGATCTGCGGGTGTTCCTGATGAAGTCCAGAAGGGCCAACATGGACGGCGGCTCGAAGGTCTCAGTCCGGAAGAACAATGCGCCGTCGCGCTTCTCGAGGGTTCCCTTGACCGTGATCATCTGGAGATTCCATAACTTCTCGTCATGTGAGTGGCACAGCAGATTGGCCGGCCCCTCCGCGCCATCGACCGCATCGGGTAGCGACACGGGCAGTTCACCCGTCGCACTGTCGTATGCACCGGTCGGCACCCGTACGCTCACGGGGTAGCCGTCGTTGTCGATTCCGGTAAGAACCGCTTCGGGGAATTTGTTGAGCCATTTGGCCGCTTCAGCCCACACGGCGCACCTCGGCAACTTCGAGTTCTTCGGGTGGGCTGGTGAAGTCTCGCGTTGGCCAGAACAAAACACGGCGCGGGGTCACATAGATGAGCAGCCGAATGTAGTACGGCCACATGAGGCGTCGGCCGAACCATGTACTCCAGAATGCGCCCGCGGGTTGCCTGCCGGAGATGGTCTCCATGAACGCGGTGAGATCCTTGTCGGACGACATGTCGGTGACTATGCGGTCCTCGGCCGTGGCATCACCCTGAATGAGCACGGCACCCGGAGCGGTGACCCTGCTGCCGGTCGGCTCCGAGTACAGCAGGCTCACTTTCGGGTTGCGGCGGACGTTGAAAGCTTTCTGCGGCATACCGATGCTGGTCGTGAGCAGGAAGCGGCCGTCGGCGAGCAGTCGCGGAGACACCGGCCACGTCACTGGAGAACCCTCGCGCGACAGCGTGGTGAACTCGCACGTGAAGTAGCGGTCGATGATGTCTATCGCGGCCGAAGTCGACACCAGCGGAGCATATGCCAGCCGTCGTCGCTGATCAGCGGATCCGCACCTTTACGACGGTTTGTCGTCGACCTCCAGGTCGAACTTGACGTCGGTGCCCTCGACCTTGGTCACGTTCACGTCGACACCGTAGGTCTCGCCCGAGTCGTTGAGCGTGCAACGGGTCGTCGCGCCGACCTCACCCTTGAGGTTCTCGGGGCATTCGACGGATTCCGGCGCGTGCCCGACCTGCTTGTCGAGCTGGGCCGAGATCTCCTTCGCCAGTTCGTCTTTGTCGACCGACACGCTTGTCCCGGCGGAAAAGGAACAGGCAGCCACGGTCGCGACCGCCGCAGCGGCCCACACCGCCGATTCGAAAAGTCGCCGCATCCAGGGCACCTCCTATGCGTGCGCGTTAGCGCAGCAACTGTGGCACACCCCGCGCTCCCTGTCGCGACGTTCGATCATGAACCGACGCGATCGCTGCTCAGCGGGTCGGCATCGACCGGAACAAGCGGTATCGCAAGCAGCGGGAAAATTGCGCACACTGCAAACGCCGCCGCGTAGCCCGCGACCCCGATCAACCCGCCGAACAGCGGCGGTGCCACGCCTGCGGTCAGGAGCTGGCTGGTGTTCTGCGTGCCCAACGCACGTCCGCTCCAGAACGGTCCTGCGATCTCGGCGATCGCGGTGAACGCCAAACCGTTGTCGGACACGGTGATTACCGAGGCGACGATCACCATGGCGACGCTGATCGGCGAGCCGAGCCAATCGGTCAAGGCCAACAAGCCCATCGATGCGGCCGCGCCGAGCGCGATGACTCGGATGGGCCTCAGCCGCGAGCCGACAACGTCCGACCACCGGCCCGCCGCGATACGGCCCGCCGCGCCGAGCACCTGGGCCAGCGTCACCAGCGCGCCCGCCGACGCCGCCGACCAACGGCGCTCGGTCATCAACCACACCAGGGTGAAAGTCCACACCACTACCTGGGGCGCGACCAGTAGCACGGACACAGCGTGGATGCGCCACAGCGTCGCAGAGCCTCGATACGGGTTCGCGAGGTCATGCTCGGCGGCCTCAGTGCGCGGCAGGCGCGGCGGGTCCTTCACGGCCACAGCGCATACGACGGCCGACACCGCACACACAACGGCTGGAAACAGCAGGGCCATCGAGACGCCGTAGTTCTCGGCCAGCCGCGGAATCACCAACGCGCCCAACCCGACTCCCAATGGCTGGGCGGTCTGTCGGATTCCCATGACGAGGCCGCGCTGATGCGGGGGAAACCAACCCACCACCAGACGGCCGCTCGCAGAGTTGCTGCTCGCCGCCGCCATTCCGCCGAGCAACAGAAACGCCCCGACCGCGACGAGGGAGTGCACGGACGCGGCCGCGAATGCCGCGGCCGCCGTCAGCGCCGAGCCCAGCGCGAGCACGATCCGTTCCCCGATCCGGTCGACGACGTAGCCCCACGCGATGAGGGTGAAAACCATGCCGAAGCTAGGCATCGACGACAGCAGACCCGCCTCGGCCAGGTCCAGGCCGCGCTCGGTGTGCAGTGTCGGGATCAGGAACGCCGCACCGTTGATGAACACGTTGGCGAACATTGTCGCCGTCAACGCGATCACGAGCATCGACCAGCGCCGCATGGTGCCGATCGCCTGCGCGGTCATGACCGCCATCGTCGCACAGCCGTCTCATTATATTGATCCTTGATCTCATATATTGAGAGCATCCCGATGAGGAGTGGCTGCCGGTGGCCGCGGTGCTGCCCACTAGGCTGGGCTGATGCGCCTAGGCCGAATCGCCAGCCCTGACGGGGTCGCCTTCGTCAGCATCGAGGGATCGCCCGACGACCCTGCGGCCGTCGTCAGGGAGATCGCCGAGCATCCGTTCGGCAACCCGACGTTCACCGGACGGCAGTGGCCGCTGGCCGATGTGCGCCTGCTTGCGCCGATCCTGGCGAGCAAGGTGGTCTGCATCGGCAAGAACTACGCCGCGCATATCGCAGAGATGGGCGGAGCGGACGTGAGGAGCATTGATGGGACGAGTGAGTTCACCGATCCGATCATCTTCATGAAGCCGAACACCGCCATCGTCGGGCCGGACGTTCCCATTCAGCTGCCCGCCGACGCCGACCCGGTGCACTTCGAGGGTGAGCTCGCCGCAGTCATCGGCAGGCCATGCAAGGACGTACCGGCGGCGCGGGTCGCCGAGAACATCCTCGGCTACACCATCGCCAACGACGTCTCCGCGCGCGACCAGCAGAAGAAGGACGGCCAGTGGACCCGTGCGAAGGGGCATGACACGTTCTGTCCTGTCGGCCCGTGGATCGTCACAGATGTCGATCCGGCCGATCTCGCGATCCGGTCCGAAGTCAACGGCGAGGTGAAGCAAGACAGCCGAACGTCGAACATGATCCATGACGTCGGTGCGATCGTGGAGTGGATCTCGGCGGTGATGACGTTGTTGCCCGGCGACCTCATCCTGACCGGTACGCCTGACGGTGTCGGGCCGATCGAGAACGGCGACACAGTCAGCATCACGGTCGAGGGCATCGGTACGCTGACCAATCCCGTTGTGCGCAAAGGACAGTCATGACCGCGGACGCAAGGAGCGGAGACACTACGGAGCACGTGCGCGTCAGGTTCTGCCCATCGCCGACCGGGATTCCGCACGTCGGTCTAATTCGGACTGCGCTGTTCAACTGGGCGTATGCGCGCCACACCGGCGGGGATTTCGTGTTCAGGCTCGAAGACACCGACGTCGAACGCGACAGCGAGGAGAGCTATCTCGCGTTGCTGGACGCGCTGAACTGGCTCGGCTTGAACTACGACGAAGGCCCAGAGATCGGCGGACCGTACGGCCCGTATCGTCAGTCCGAGCGGCGCGACATCTACCGCGACGTGGTGGCGCGACTGGTGGCCGCGGGGGAGGTGTACGAGGCGTACTCCACACCCGAGGAGGTGGAGGCGCGACACGTGGCTGCCGGCCGCAATCCGAAACTCGGCTACGACAATTTCGACCGCGACCTCACCGACGAACAGCGCGCCGCCTACCGCACGGAAGGTCGCAGGCCGGTGTTGCGGCTGCGGATGCCCGACGAACCGATCACATGGAACGACCTCGTGCGCGGTGAAACGACGTTCGCGCCGGGGTCGGTGCCGGACTATGCACTGACCCGCGCGAGCGGAGACCCGTTGTACACGTTGGTCAATCCGGTCGACGACGCGCTGATGAAAATCACCCACGTGTTGCGCGGAGAGGACCTGCTGTCGTCGACACCGCGCCAGATCGCGCTCTACCAAGCATTGATGCGCATCGGCGTGGCCGATCGCGTTCCGGAATTCGGGCACCTGCCCGCCGTGCTCGGCGAGGGCACCAAGAAACTGTCGAAGCGCGATCCTCAGTCGAACCTCTTCCTGCACCGCGACCGCGGCTTCATCCCGGAAGGGCTGCTGAATTACCTGGCGCTGCTTGGCTGGTCGATCGCCGACGACCGCGACGTGTTCAGTCTCGACGAGATGGTCGCGGCGTTCGATGTGGTCGACGTCAACTCCAACCCGGCCCGCTTCGACCAGAAGAAGGCCGACGCGCTGAACGCCGATCACATTCGGCTGCTGACCGCGGAGAACTTCACCGAACGGTTGCGGGTTTACTTCGCCGCTCACGCCTACGACACCGGCTTGGACGATGCGCAGTTCGCCGAGGCCGCGCAATTGGTACAGACGCGCATCGTCGTGCTCGCAGACGCATGGGACCTGTTGAAGTTCCTCAACGACGACGAGTTCGCGCTCGATGAGAAGGCGGCGGGGAAGGAACTGGGCGCCGATGCCGGTCCGGTACTCGACGCCGCACTCAGTGCGCTCGAGGACGTCGACGAATGGCGCACCGACAAGATCGAAATGGCACTCAAGGTCGCGCTGCTCGAGACCCTCGCGCTCAAACCGCGCAAGGCGTTCGGTCCGATCCGGGTGGCCGCAACCGGAGCATCGGTCAGCCCGCCGCTGTTCGAGTCGCTCGAGCTGCTCGGTCGCGACCGCAGCCTGCACCGTCTGGCCGCCGGGCGCAACCGTGCGGCGGCGGCTGGACCGGCGCGTGAGAAGACGACGTGAAATCTTTGGTAATCTGCACGTCGGCCCGGCATGACAGGCGAGTTGATCGTCATCGGCTTGCCTGGCCCAAAAATGGCCCGTGACCAGCGGTTACAGGCAGCCAATGGGGTATGGTGTAATTGGCAACACAGCTGATTCTGGTTCAGCCATTCTAGGTTCGAGTCCTGGTACCCCAGCAGCACCGACAATTAGGGTCGGCATCCGCTCCTAAGCTATGCTGGCCCTCCGGAAGTTCTAGCCCCCGTCGTCTAGCGGCCTAGGACGCCGCCCTCTCACGGCGGTAGCGTGGGTTCGAATCCCATCGGGGGTACCCCGTGATGTGTCAGGACATAGAAATAACCCGAACCCTCGTTTAGGGGTCGGGTTTTTTCTTTGGGCGGCCGCAGGCGACGCCGCCGGGTTGGTTCATCCTGGTGGGGTCGACGTGCGGCGTTGAAGACCACGGCGTACCACGCATCAGAGTCTGCGGGCCAAGGCATCGGCGGCGGCGAGCAGGTCCGCCGCCCACCGCGCACCCGGCCGGCGTCCAATCCGATCGATCGGTCCTGAAACCGAAACGGCCGCGATCACCTGGCCTCGCCCGTCGCGCACGGGGGCGGAAACACTCGCCACCCCCGGCTCGCGTTCGGCGACGCTTTGCGCCCAGCCACGCTTGCGCACCTCTGCCAACGCACGGTCGGTGAACTTGGCTGTCGGCAGCACCGCCTGCTGTGTAGCGGCATCGCTGAACGCCAACAGGATCTTGGCTCCGGAGCCGGCCGTCATGGGCAGGTGGGTGCCGACGGGCACCGTATCCCTGAGTCCCGCAGGTGGTTCCAGGGCGGCCACGCAGATTCGTGATGTGCCCTCGCGCCGGTAGATCTGCACGCTCTCGCCGGTGATTTCGCGCAGCCTCGGCAACACCGCCGCGCCCGCGGCCAGAAGCGGATCGTTGACCTGGCCGGCCAATTCAACCAGCGCAGGTCCGAGTCGCCACCGCCCGTCGGCGTCGCGGGCGAGTAGACGGTGAACCTCCAGCCCTGCGGCGAGCCGATGGGCGGTCGCCCTCGGCAGGTCCGTCCGTTCGCACAGTTCGGCCAGCCCGCATGGCGACTCGGCGATCGTGTGGAGCAGCCGGACCGCTTTGTCCAGCACGCCGATACCGCTATCCTGTCTCACAAGGAGATACTAGCGTTCCAGATTGTGAGATAGTCAAATATGACAACCGACACGCGGCCACGCACTATGGCGGAAAAGGTGTGGGACGACCACGTCGTTGCCTCCGGAGGCGGCACCGGCGACGCCAGGGAACCCGATCTGATCTACATCGATCTGCACCTCCTTCATGAGGTGACCAGTCCGCAGGCGTTCGACGGTCTGCGGCTGGCGGGGCGCGGCGTCCGGCGACCGGACTTGACCATCGCCACCGAGGACCACAACGTGCCGACGGTCGACATCGACAAGCCGATCGCCGATCCCGTCTCGCGTACTCAGGTCGAGACGCTGCGACGCAATTGCGAAGAGTTCGGCATCAGGTTGCATCCGATGGGCGATCTCGAGCAGGGCATCGTTCACATCATCGGACCGCAACTCGGCCTGACCCAGCCGGGGATGACGATCGTCTGCGGGGACAGTCACACGTCCACCCACGGTGCATTCGGTTCACTCGCGATGGGCATCGGCACATCGGAGGTTGAGCACGTGCTCGCCACGCAGACGTTGCCGCTGCGCCCGTTCAAGACCATGGCGGTGAATGTCGACGGCCAACTACCCGCGGGAGTCAGCGCGAAGGACATCATCCTCGCGGTGATCGCGAAGATCGGCACCGGCGGCGGACAAGGTCACGTCATTGAATACCGGGGTAGCGCCATAGAAGCGCTGTCGATGGAAGGCCGGATGACGGTCTGCAACATGAGCATCGAAGCCGGTGCGCGTGCGGGCATGGTCGCACCCGACGAGACGACATACGAGTTTCTGCGCGGCCGTCCGCACGCACCAACCGGTGCGGACTGGGACGCGGCGGTCGCGGCGTGGGATCGGCTGCGCACAGACGAGGGTGCCGAATTCGACACCGAGGTGTACATCGATGCCGCAACGCTGAGCCCGTTCGTCACGTGGGGCACCAACCCCGGACAGGGCGTGCCGCTGTCGGGATCGGTGCCCGATCCGGATTTGATGATCGAGGACGCCGAACGGCAGTCCGCCGAGAAGGCTTTGGCATATATGGATCTACAGCCCGGCACGGCCATGCGCGACATCGCGGTGGACACGGTGTTCGTGGGCTCGTGCACCAACGGGCGCATCGAAGATCTGCGCGTGGTAGCCGACATACTGCGTGGCCGAAAGGTCGCCGACACCGTGGAGATGCTGGTTGTGCCCGGTTCGATGCGGGTGCGCGCGCAGGCCGAATCCGAAGGGCTGGGTGAGATCTTCACCGCTGCCGGAGCGCAGTGGCGACAGGCGGGCTGCTCGATGTGTCTTGGCATGAACCCCGACCAGTTGTCGCCGGGACAGCGCTGCGCGTCGACGTCGAACCGAAATTTTGAGGGCAGGCAGGGCAAGGGTGGCCGTACACATCTCGTGTCGCCTGCGGTCGCGGCCGCGACCGCTGTGCGCGGCAAGTTGTCCTCACCCGCAGACCTGAGCAGCTAGAGGGAGACAAAAACATGGAGCCGTTCCGCACTCATACCGGCATCGGAGTACCGCTGCGCCGATCCAATGTCGACACCGACCAGATAATCCCCGCGGTGTATTTGAAGCGGGTCACCCGAACGGGTTTCGACGATGGACTGTTCGCTTCGTGGCGTAGCGATCCGTCGTTTGTTCTGAATCTGAGCCCGTTCGACAAGGGTTCGGTTTTGGTCGCCGGACCTGATTTCGGTACCGGGTCGTCGCGCGAGCACGCGGTGTGGGCGCTCATGGACTACGGCTTCCGCGTCGTTATCTCGTCTCGATTCGCCGACATTTTTCGCGGGAATGCGGGCAAGGCGGGGCTACTGGCGGCAGAAGTTGCCCAAGATGATGTGGAACTGCTCTGGAAGCTGATCGAGCAGCAGCCAGGTCTGGAAATCACTGTGAATCTTCAAGATCGCAACGTGGCCGCAGGAACGGTGCTGTTGCCGTTCAAGATTGACGATTACACCGCCTGGCGATTGCTTGAAGGGCTCGACGATATCGGCCTTACGCTGCGGAAACTCGACAAAATAGAGTCGTATGAATCCAATCGTCCGGAGTGGAAACCGCATACGCTACCGACCCCCGGATAGCGCCCCAAGCAACCGAAGTTAGGGACATTCAAACCCGTTCTCCGGCCCCCTCGCCAGCGACCAAGCGCGGCAAGTAGATTGCGAAAATTTTCATCAGCAACGCCTGAAATTGCGCGTGGCTCTTGGAAATCAGTGGTAAGTCGTATTACCGTGTCCTTCTAGTTGGTCCAAGGTGGATCACTGGTGTGGAGGTTTTGCATGAACAAAGCAGAGCTGATCGACGTACTCACGACGAAGCTCGACACCGACCGACGAACCGCAACCGATGCGGTCGAAAACGTTGTCGACACAATCGTGCGTGCGGTGCATAAGGGTGAGAGTGTCACCATTACCGGTTTCGGCGTATTCGAACAGCGCCGTCGTGCTGCCCGGGTCGCGCGTAATCCGCGCACGGGCGAGACAGTGAAAGTGAAGCCAACGTCCGTGCCGGCATTTCGGCCCGGCGCTCAGTTCAAAGCGGTTGTCTCTGGCGCACAGCGCCTCCCGGCGGAAGGACCTGCAGTGAAGCGTGGAAGTGGTGCTGGTGGAGTAGCTCGTAAGGCCGTAAGGCGCAGCGTGGCCAAGAAGGCCGTGAGGCGTGCGGCTGTCAAGAAGGCAGTGAAGCGCAACGTGGCCAAGAAGGCCGTGAAGCGTGCGGCTGTCAAGAAGGCAGTGAAGCGCAACGTGGCCAAGAAGGCCGTGAAGCGCACCGCAGCCAAGAAGGCTGTGCGGAAGACCGCTGCCAAGAAGGCTGTGCGGAAGGCCGCAGGCAAGAAGGCAGCCCGGACGGTCGCTGCCAAGAAGGCTGTGCGGAAGGCCGCAGGCAAGAAGGCAGCCCGGAAGGTCGCGGCCAAGAAGACCGCGCGTCGGACGCCTGCCAAGGGCCGTCGGTAATTACTGACCAGATACGCCGTGGGTCATCGCGACCCACGGCGTATCTGCGTGTTACGGCTCGGCTAGACCGCTACGGCCTCGACGATCGAGGTGGGTCCCGCGGTCGGGACGGTCCGCGTATGGCGTAAACCGGCCCGGCGCAACAGTTCGGCGTACTCCGCCTCACCTCCCACGTCGACGACGGTGTCGCAGCTGGGAAGAAGTCACACGCTGCAACCACTAGATGGTGTCTCCATCGTCGACATACTCGTCATGCCGTCGTTGAACACCGCTCCGAGCTCGGGCGACTTCAGGCAGCCAGTCGAACGCGGGCTTGCCGCGTATTTTTTCGATGGCCGGCGGCCCGTCTGCACCGAGTAGGGTAACTGCCCCAATGTCCCAGTGCAGCGGATCACCCCAGAACAGCACTATGCCTCGCGCAGAGTTGGGTGCGTCGACCCGTAGCGACTCGCTCAGCGGCGTGAGAGAGAAACGTCCATCGCGTAATTCGGCGAAGACGCCGCGGGCGGCGAGTGCGCGCAGCAGTCGCTTCACGCCATCCGGGTTGGCGCGACGCGGTCGGCGATGGATTCGGTAGTCAATGGTCCGTCACGTAAAGCGTCGGCAATACCGAGCTTTGTCGCGGTGTACACGCCCTGTGCCAGCCATGCGCCCGCCATCGTGTCGAGAACTGCGGCGAACGGCGGCTGTAACTTCCGCTTGATACGACGCATCCGGCGCCGCAATGAATCGACTGCTCGGCAACTCGAACCGGTGGAAGTTTGCGCGCACGCCGGCTATTTCTTGGTGGCGAGCGGACTACCGATGTGGTCGGCCGCCACCAAACGGCCCTGCCATGATGACATCACCCAGGTGCTGCCCTTGCGGTTTCGCGACTTGTCGGGACGCACACCGTCGCGTGCGCACCACCACTCGATCAGGTCGGGGATGACCTTGCCCTGTGTGCAGATCACCGGTGTGCCTTCGGCGGCGGCGATCTCGAGAATGCGCCGTCGCGCCGCCTTGCGATCGTCTGCGTAGGCTTCCTCGGTCAACAGCGGTTCGTTGGAAATCGTGACACCGAGTTCTTCGGCCAACGGCTCGATGGTCTGATGGCAGCGGGTGCGGTCGGCGGCGTAGAGGGTGTCGGCACCGAACGCAAGCAGTTGACCGACCAGCGACTCGGCCTGGGCCCGGCCACGTTTGTCCAATGGCCGCAACCGATCGTCGCCCTTGTATCGTGACCTGCTGCCGGCGGTGCCGTGCCGGACGATCAAGATGGTCCTGGTGTCGGCGGGCAGCTTGGCGAACCGGCGCAAGACCTTGCGGTCCTGTGGGTACTCAAGCTGTTTCAGAGCCCCCGTGACGGGCAGCCACTTCAAATCGTCGACTTCGGCGTTCGGCGTGAACTCGCCGTCGATGACTCGCGCAGCCCAGTACCGCACCTTTTTGATGCCCTGCTCTTTTATTGGATAACTCACCAAAGCCAACCGCCTGCCGAGGCGCGAGCCGTAACCCGTCTCCTCGTGCACCTCACGCACCGCGGTCACCGGCTCGTTCTCTCCGACGTCGACCTTGCCCTTGGGCAGCGACCAGTCGTCGTAGCGCGGTCGGTGTATCACGGCGACTTCGGGCTCGGCTCCATCATCGCTGGAACGCCACACCACCGCACCCGCTGCGAGCACGGCTTTGTTCGCCGGCACCGCGGCGTTGGCGGAGGAATCCTTCGGCACCTCAACTCCTGCAGGTCATTCGAACCGAACGGGAGCCCTTTAAGGTTGCCGGTGTCGTTCCATCAGCCACACCTGATGATCGCGCACGGTCTGGCCCTCCCGTGGTGAAGCGGTCCAATTTCCGTCGGAGCCCAACTCCCAGCACCGGGTCTCCGGATTCATCGCCGACTCGAAGACCTCCTCCAGTTGAGTCTTCAGCCTCGGGTCCTTCACTTGCGCCATCACCTCGACCCGGCGGTCGAGATTACGGTGCATCATGTCGGCACTCCCGATCCAGAACTCGTCGATGGCGCGGAAGTGAATGATTCGCGAGTGTTCGAGGAAGCGTCCCAGTATCGAGCGCACCACGATGTTCTCGGAGAAGCCGGGGGTGCCCGGCCGCAGCGCGCAGATGCCGCGCACCACCACCTCGACCCGGACACCGGCCTGTGAGGCCCGATAGAGGGCGTCGATCACCTGCTCGTCGACCAACGCGTTCGCCTTCACCAGGATCCGGCCCTCTGCGCCCTCGCGCGCGGCCGCGACTTCGCGGTTGATGCGCTCGATGATGCCCTTGCGTACGCCGCGCGGGGCGACGAGCAGGTTGCGGTAGGAGTCCTTGCGTGAGTAGCCGGTCAGCGAATTGAAGAGATCGGTCAGGTCCGCGCCGATGTCCGGAGCGGCCGTCAACAGGCCGACATCCTCATACAGCCGAGCTGTTTTCGGGTTGTAATTGCCGGTGCCCACGTGGCAGTAGCGCCGGATCGTCGAGCCTTCCCGTCGCACCACGAGCGCCGTCTTGCAGTGCGTTTTGAGCCCGATCAGCCCGTATACCACGTGCACGCCCGCCTGCTCGAGTGCTCGCGCCCACTTGATGTTGGCGTGCTCGTCGAAACGTGCCTTGATCTCGACCAGCGCGACGACCTGCTTACCTGCCGACGCGGCGTCGATCAACGCGTTGATGATCGGGGAGTCGCCCGACGTGCGGTACAGCGTCTGCTTGATCGCCAACACATTCGGATCCGCAGCGGCTTGTTCGATGAACCGCTGCACGGTGGTCGAGAATGAGTCGTAAGGATGGTGGACGAGAACATCGCCGTCGCGCAGCGTAGCGAAGATGCTCTTAGGAGTTTCGCGTTCGCCGAACGCAGGCGGCGTGGCGGGCACGAAGGGAGGATCCTTGAGCTCCGGACGGTCGACGCCGTAGATCTGCCACAGCGACGAAAGATCCAACAGCCCAGGCACCTCGACGACGTCGCCGGGGTTCACGTCGAGCTCGCGCAGCAGAAGCTCCAACATGTTCTCGGTCATGTCGTCGGCGACCTCGAGGCGCACCGGCGAGCCGAATCGTCGACGTGCGAGCTCACGCTCGAGTGCCTGCAACAGGTCTTCGTCGCGGTCCTCTTCGACCTCGAAATCCGCGTTGCGCGTTATGCGAAACGCATGGTGCTCGACGATCTCCAGGCCGGGGAACAACACCGGCAGAAACGCCGCGATCAGTTCCTCCATCGGCAGGAAGCGCAGCTCGCCGTCGCGGCTGTCGAGTTCGACGAAGCGGTCGACGTTGTCGGGCACCTTGATTCGCGCGAAATGCTGACCGCCGTCGTCGGGGTGCTTGACGGTGATGGCCAGGTTCAGGCTCAGTCCGCTCACGAATGGGAACGGGTGGGCGGGGTCGACAGCAAGCGGCGTAAGCACCGGGAAGACCTGCTCGTGGAAGTAGGCCGACAGCCGTTCGCGTTCGGCGTCGTCGAGCTGGGCCCACGTGACGATCACGATGCCCTTCTCGGCGAGCGCGGGCCGCACCGAGTCGAGGAACACGCGCGCATGCCTGCTGGCGATCTGCTGAGTGCGTTCACTGATCCGGCGCAGTTGCTCGCGCGGAGACAGCCCGTCCGCGGAGCGCACCGACAAACCCATCTCGTCGCGACGCTTCAGGCCAGCCACCCGCACCATGTAAAACTCGTCGAGGTTCGACGCGAAGATCGCGAGAAATTTCGCTCGTTCGAGAAGTGGAAGCGAGGCGTCGGCGGCCAGCGCGAGCACACGCGCGTTGAAGTCCAGCCAGCTCAACTCGCGGTTCAGGTACCGATCCTCGGGTAGCGCATTGTCGACGGTGGGTGCCGTCGCCGCAGGTGGCGCCTCCGGCGATGAATCACCCGACACCGCATCGGTGTCGTGGGGTCGAACTCGTGTCTCGGCTTCGGTCATTCCTTCGATCATTCCTCATGGGCGAGGCGAACTGCCACGGACGACCGATTTCCGTCTATAACTGTTTACCTTGGTCGTCCGATTGCCTGCGCCGTCGCTGCACCAACGCCGAGACGGCGCGCCACCATAAGGTCGTCGGGGGTGTCGATATCGCAGCGCAAACCCGGCCACGCCCCGGTCAGCTCGATGGCCCCCGAATGTTGATGCCGCCGCGCCGAATCGGGGCCGAACTGGGGTTCCAACGGCACGCCGAAGGCAAACAGCGCCGAGGTGCCCGTGCCATGCCTGTCGCCGACAAAGCTACGCCGGAACCCCCGTGCCGCGGCGATGGCCTCCGCCAGCTCCTGTGGCTGGAGTGCAGGTAAATCACCTTGCAGCGCAACGATATTGGCCGTCGACTCACGAACGACGGCTTCGGCGGCCGCGATGGCATTGTTCAGCGGGTTGCGATGTCCGTCCGGCGTCGGGTCGGCGAGCGCCTGTGCGCCCAGTTCCAGTGCGGCATCGGCAGCAACCTGATCGGGGGTGACGACCGTGATGGTTTGCAGCGCGGGCACCGCCAGCGCGGCCCTGATGGTGTCGACCATCATGGCCAGCACGACACCTCCCCTGGTGGCTGCGGAGAACACCGGGGCGAGCCTCGTCTTGGCGGCGGCGAGCCGCTTGACGGCGATGACCAATCCGACGTCAGCTGGCGCGCCGGTCTGCGTGCCGCTCATGTCTTCTCATCCTGCCAGTCCGCGCCGCCACTGCCCCGATAGGGTGAAGCCGTGGTGGAGGCGGCTGTGATGGGGGCCGGTGCGTGGGGAACAGCGCTGGCCAAGGTACTGGCGGACGCGGGCAATACCGTCACGCTGTGGGCCCGCCGCAAGGAGTTGGCCGACGAGATCAACGACACCCACCGCAACCCCGAATACCTCGGCGACGTCGAACTGCCTGCATCGATCCGCGCCACAAGCGACGCCGCCGCGGCGTTGGACGGTGCGTGCACGGTGCTGCTCGCGGTGCCGTCGCAGACACTTCGGGCCAACCTCACCGACTGGGCAGGCCTGCTCGCCGACGACGTGACACTGGTCAGCGTGGCCAAGGGCATAGAACTGGACACCCTGATGCGGATGAGCCAGGTGGTGGTCCAGGTGACCGGTGCCGACCCGTCCAGGGTGGCCGTCGTCACCGGCCCCAACCTCGCCCGCGAGATCGCAGAGGAGCAACCCGCGGCCACCGTCGTCGCCTGCACCGACTCCGGACGAGCGGTCGCGCTGCAGCGGGCGCTGGCCACCAGATATTTCCGGCCCTACACCAACGCCGACGTGATCGGCGCCGAGGTGGGCGGCGCATGCAAGAACGTCATCGCATTGACCTGCGGCATGGCGGCCGGCGTCGGCATGGGCGAGAACTCGGCGGCCGCGATCATCACCCGCGGGCTGGCCGAGATCATGCGGCTGGGAATCGCGTTGGGGGCCAAGCCCGCGACGCTGGCAGGCCTGGCAGGTGTCGGCGACCTCGTCGCGACATGCACATCGCCGCATTCGCGCAACCGTACGTTCGGCGCGCGGCTCGGCGCGGGGGAGTCGCTGGAGGCGGCGAAGCTGGCGGCAGGCGGACATGTAGCGGAGGGCGTCACATCGTGCGAGTCGGTGCTGGCGCTCGCGGCCAGCTACGACGTCGAGATGCCGTTGACCGATGCGGTGCATCGGGTGTGCCACAGGGGATTGTCCGTGCCGGATGCGGTCGCGCTGCTGCTGGGCCGCAGCACCAAACCGGAGTAAGGGATGGCGAGCCCGTACGGCGACTCCACGCGGAGTGTCAAAGCCTCTGGAGCAGAAGCGGTTTCGGGGTCGCCCGTCGCGCCGCCGCCCGTTCCAGCCGCCGCGTATCACATCCCACCGAGCGAAGACGACTCACTCGACAGCTATGGCCGGTATCACAATCCCACTTGGCGCCACTTGGAATCGGCCTTGGCCGAATTGGAGGGTGCCGCAGCGGCGTTGACGTTCGGTTCAGGGATGGCGGCGATCACCTCGGTCATGCGGGCCCTTGCCAAACCGGGGATGACGCTGGTGGTGCCCGGTGACGGCTATTACCAGGTGCGCCGCTACGCCGTCGAATACCTTGCGCCGCAGGGTATCACGGTGATCGAGGCAAAACCCGCGGACATCATCGACGCCGCGTCGGGCGCCGATGTAGTGTTTGCCGAAACACCGTCGAACCCCGGGCTCGACGTGGTCGATCTTTATCACCTGGCGATGACGTGCCGGCGCCGCGGCGCGACGCTCGTCGTCGACAACACCACCGCGACACCTTTTGGGCAGCAACCGCTGTCACTCGGCGCCGATCTCGTGGTGGCGAGCGCCACCAAGACATTGTCGGGTCACCACGACCTTCTCGCGGGCTATGTGGCAGGGAGTCATCCCGACCATATGGCAGCGATCGAGCACGAGCGTCGACTCGCGGGCCCGATCCTTGGCGCCTTCGAGGCGTGGCTGGCGCTGCGCAGCATCGGAACCGCCGGTCTGCGGTTCGAGCGTCAATGCCAGAACGCGCTCGCCGTGGCGTTGACGTTGCGTACGCATCCCGCCGTGCGGTCGGTGCGCTATCCCGGCCTCACCGACGACCCGTCTCACGAGGTCGCCAACCGACAGATGAAGCGTTTCGGCGGAATCGTGGCGATCGAGCTCGAGAGCGCGGCGGCCGTGCATGCGCTCGCGCAGAACAGCGACCTGCTCGTCTCGTCGACCAGCTTCGGCGGCATCCACAGTTCGGTGGACCGCCGGGCACGCTGGGGCGACCCGGTTGGTGAGGGTTTCGCGCGCATCTCGGCCGGCATCGAGGACACCGACGACCTGATCGCCGACATCGAACAGGCGCTGCGCTGAATCGCCGATCACCCGCTCGACCGTGGAATGTGCCGAGCCGCACGCACCGATCTGCCACCCGCCGAATACGGTTCTGCGAACCTTTGACCAGGTCGCAACCGTAGATCGTGCGGCTTTCGGCGGGGGCGGTAGCCTCTCTAGGTTGTGAATGCCCGCCACCAGCCCGGCTCCGCCGGTCGCGTCCGTGTTGCCGTCGTGTACGGCGGGCGCAGCTCCGAGCATGCGATCTCATGCGTTTCCGCAGGTAGCATTCTTCGCCACCTCGATCCGGAGCGCTTCGAAGTGGTCGCGGTCGGCATCACGCCGGGGGGCTCGTGGGTGCTGACCAACGCCGAGCCGGACTCCTTGGCGATCGCCGACGGCCGGCTGCCCGAGGTCAGCGGAGCGTCGGGCACCGCTTTGGCCCTTCCGGCCGATCCCGGTCGCGGGGGGCAGCTGCTGTCTTTGGGTCAAGGTGCGGCGGGCGAGCTGCTGGCATCCGTCGACGTGGTCTTCCCGGTGCTGCATGGGCCGTATGGGGAGGACGGCACCATCCAGGGGCTGCTCGAGTTGGCCGGTGTGCCGTACGTCGGAGCGGGTGTGCTGGCCAGCGCGGCGGGCATGGACAAGGAGTTCACCAAGAAGCTGCTCGCCGCCGACGGCCTGCCCATCGGCGACCATGTCGTGCTTCGACCGCGCCGACAGACGCTGGAACTCGAGGAGCGCGAGCGGCTCGGGCTGCCGGTGTTCGTCAAACCGGCGCGTGGCGGGTCGTCGATCGGGGTCAACCGGGTCACGGCCTGGGATCAGCTGCCGGCGGCGATCGCCGATGCCCGTGCACACGATCCCAAGGTCATCGTCGAGGCGGCGGTGCCGGGGCGAGAACTCGAGTGCGGTGTCCTGGAATTGCCCGACGGCAGGGTCGAAGCGAGCACCGTCGGCGAGATCCGGGTGGCAGGAGTGCGCGGCCGCGAGGACGGGTTCTACGACTTCGCCACCAAATATCTCGAAGACGCCGCCGAACTCGACGTGCCTGCGAAGGTCGACGATGAGACCGCCGACGAGGTGCGCAGGCTGGCCATCCGGGCGTTCCGCGCGATCGACTGCCAGGGCCTTGCCCGCGTCGACTTCTTCCTGACCGACGACGGCCCTGTGGTCAACGAGATCAACACCATGCCCGGCTTCACCACGATCTCGATGTACCCGAGGATGTGGGCCGCAAGCGGCGTGGACTATCCGACCCTGCTCGCGGCGATGGTCGACACCGCGCTGGCTCGGGGGACGGGGCTGCGCTAACGCGCGGGCGCCGGGTCGATCGGCGTGGCGGGCATCGTCTGCGCGATCGCCGCCGAGATCTCCTGGATCGGTGTCGGGCCCGATCCGCTCGGCAGGGTCAGGGCTATATATACCGGGCGATCCACGGCGAACCAGGTGCTGCGGCCCGCGTCGGTCAGCTCGATCCACTGAACCGGCTCGACGACCTGTATCGGTGTACCGAGGACAAATTCGGCGGGACGGCCCAGCCCGCACCGCAGGATCACCGGCTGGTCGTCGGGTCCTGCCTGCCATGCGGCCGCGCCCTGCGGTGCTGGGTCGGCCGCGGGTGCGCGCCGGTAGTCGCCGAGCTGCTCGGGTAACGCGTCCATCAACGCGATGCACTCGGGGCTTGTCGCCTCCGGCGCGGGCACCGACACGATCGGGACCGGCTGCAACTGCTCGGGCAGCTGCCGCACGGCCGCGATCACCAGCACCGAGACGATCGCCGCGACGGCCACCGCGACCGCCGCGATCAGCAGGGACCGCGGCGGCCCGTCCCCGTTGCTTTCGGTGGGTGCTGCCACATGGGCAACTCTAAGGTCGGACTCCATTGGCGATAGGGCAGGTCAGCGTCCGCGTGATCCCTGCAACCTGCTGAATGCTCGGTACGACTGTGCTCTGCAAGTCCGTCATGGTGTCCGCCTCGATGCGCACGACGACGTCATACGGACCGGTGACGTATTCGGCGGACACGACACCGACGAGCTCGGCGAGCTGCTTCGCGACGACTTCGGCGCGGCCCACGTCGGTCTGAATCAGCATGAAAGCCTCGACCACCGGGTGTCTTCTCCATTCCGCTGCATAGACTCCACGCCGCAGGGAAGTCGCAGTCGTGCAGCCGACGAGCCGAGCCGAGGAGGCGAGCGGGCGTCGAGGCATAAATACCCGCAAGGAGGTGGCAATGGCCAGCCAGGAGCCGGCCGACAGCCTCGCTGGGCTGGGGGAGTTCGCCGTCATCGACCGATTGGTCGCTGACCGGGACCAGCCGGCGGTGGTCGCCGTGGGTCCAGGTGACGACGCCGCGGTGGTGGCCGCAGGCGACGGCAGGACGGTGGTGTCCACCGACATGCTCGTCGAAGGCAGACACTTCCGGCTCGACTGGTCGTCGCCGCACGACGTGGGCCGAAAGGCCATCGCACAGAATGCCGCCGACGTCGAGGCGATGGGCGCCGCGGCAATCGCATTCGTCGTCGCCTTCGGTGCGCCAGGGGACACTTCGGCCGCGCAGGCGCTCGAGCTCGCCGACGGCATGTGGGAGGAGGCCCGCCTGCTCGGTGCGGGCATCGTTGGCGGTGACCTCGTCAGCGCCCCGCAGTGGGTGATCTCGGTGACTGCGTTCGGCGATCTGGCCGGACGTGCGCCGGTGCTGCGCTCCGGTGCCCGGGTTGGCGACACACTGGCCGTCGCCGGTGGCCTGGGTCTGTCCGCTGCCGGATATCACCTGTGGCACAACGGTATTGATGGTCTCGACACTCTGCGACGCCTACACCTCGTTCCGGCGCCACCCTATGGTCAGGGTCGCGTCGCCGCCGACAGCGGCGCGACGGCGATGACGGATGTCTCCGATGGGCTGCTCGCCGACCTCGGCCACATCGCCGACGCGTCCGGGGTCGGTATCAACGTGTCCACCGCGGCGTTGACTGCCGATCGCGACGTTCTTGCGGAGGCGGCAGCCATTGCGGATGTCGACGGATGGGAATGGGTGCTGGGCGGTGGAGAAGACCATGCGCTGGTCGCGACCTTCAGCGGTATGCCGCCGCGGGGTTGGCGGGCCATCGGCACGGTGATCGACGGCCCGCCGCAGGTGCTGGTCGACGGTGACACGTGGCACGGAAATCCCGGCTGGCAGTCGTTTCGGTGAGCCGAGCCACTAGGTTGGCTTTTCGTGACGGCACGTCCGCTGAATGAGTTGGTCGAGGAGGGCTGGGCACGCGCGCTGGAACCCGTTGCCGGTCAGGTCGCGCAGATGGGAGAGTTCCTGCGGGCCGAGATCGCCGCGGGCCACCGTTATCTGCCTGTCGGCCAGAATGTGCTGCGCGCCTTCACCTTTCCGTTCGATCAGGTGCGGGTGCTGATCGTCGGACAAGACCCGTATCCGACGCCCGGCCACGCGGTCGGGCTGAGCTTCTCGGTCGCCGCCGACGTTCGGCCGCTGCCGCGCAGTCTGGACAACATCTTCAACGAATACGGCGAGGACCTGGGCTATCCCGCCCCGGCCAACGGCGATCTCACGCCGTGGGCCGGGCGGGGCGTGATGCTGCTCAACAGGGTGCTGACCGTGCGCCCTGGCACGCCGGCGTCGCACCGGGGCAAGGGCTGGGAGGCCGTCACTGACTGCGCGATCCGGGCGTTGGTGGCGCGACGTACGCCGCTCGTGGCGGTGCTGTGGGGTCGCGATGCGTCCACGCTCAAGCCGATGCTCGAGGGAAGCGACTGCGTGGCGATCGAATCGCCGCATCCGTCGCCGCTGTCTGCGTCGCGGGGTTTCTTCGGGTCGCGGCCGTTCAGCCGCGCCAACCAACTGCTCGAGCAGATGGGCGCCGAGCCGATCGACTGGCGGCTGCCCTGACGCGCGCCGAGATCGACGTATTGGCGCGTTCGTCTCGCGCTTTTGCGCCAAAACGTGAGTTTGGGCGTAGTCAGGCGCGGGTGATCTTGCCTGCCTTGATGCAGGATGTGCACACGTTGATGCGCTTCTTGTTGCCGCCGGGACGCGTCACGGCGCGCACGCTCTGGATGTTCGGGTCCCAGCGACGGCTGGTCCGGCGATGGGAGTGCGAGACCGACTTGCCGAAGCCGGGGCCCTTCCCGCAGATATCGCAGACGGCAGCCATATCGAGAACTCCTTGGATCAGTACTTCGGGGGTCTAGGTCCATGCGCCGGGGACCGACGGGGTCGACCCGACAACCTGACCAGGATACCGGCCCACAAAGCGAACGCCAAAACGCTGTCCACCGGCTGCGGACCAGGCCGGTCGTTGTGGCCGGCGATGTCCGTCGCAGTGGATAGGCTGGCGCCCACCGGGGGTTCCACAAGAGGCGGTGGGAGGTGGGTGATTGATGGCCGAGCCGGGTCGGCGGCTGGACGCATCCGCCCTGCGTAACTGGGCTCACACCTCGGTCGGTGACCTGATCGCGCACACCGACGAGATCAACCGGCTGAACGTCTTTCCCGTCGCCGACGCCGACACCGGCACCAACATGCTCTTCACCATGCGTGCGGCCTGGGCGCAGGCGGATGCCGCGGCCGGCGGCCACGACGTCGTTTCCGTGGCCACGGCGCTCGCCACCGGCGCTCTGCACGGCGCGAGGGGCAACTCGGGCGTGATTCTCTCGCAGATTCTGCGTGGCCTGGCCGATGTGGCCGCCGAAGCCGCCTCCGAACGGGACGGTGGCCTGGCCGACGTCGACGGCGCCGTCCTTGCCGCCTCGCTGCGCCACGCGGTCGGCCTTGTCGTGGCGTCCATGGGCGAAGCGGTGCCGGGAACCATCGTGTCGGTGCTGCAGGCGGCCGCCGAGGCCGCCGAAGACGCCGTCGCCGATCGTGCCGGCCTCGGCGATGTGGTGACCGCCGCGGCGGACGCGGCGGTGACCGCCCTCGACAAGACCACCGAGCAGCTCGACGTGCTGACCGACGCAGGTGTCGTCGACGCGGGCGGTCGCGGCCTGCTGGTGCTGCTCGACGCACTCGCCAAAACCGTGTCCGGTCACGCACCCACGCGGCAGGAGTACGTGCCCGCACCGCCTGACCGGGAAAACACCATCGCGGCGCCCGGTCCGCGTTTCGAGGTGATGTACCTACTGAGCGGCTGCCGAGCCGACGGTGTCGAGCACCTCCGTCAGCGACTCGACGAACTGGGCGATTCGGTGGCCATCGCGGCGTCCGCGTCCGACGGCGGCGGACGGTATTCGGTGCACGTGCATTCCGACGACGCGGGCGGCGCCATCGAGGCCGCGCTGCCGTTCGGCACCCCGAGCCGGATTCAAATCACCGCACTCACCAGCGGTTCCGGAACGCACGCCCCAGGCGGCTGGACCCGTGAGCGTGCCGTGCTGGCGGTTGTCGACGGCGACGGAGCGGCCGAGCTGTTCGCCGGTGAAGGCGCCCATGTCCTGCAGCCCGATCCCGATGCGACCGACCCGACGTCGGCGTTGACGGCCAAGCAGCTGTTGCGTGGTCTCGTCGATGCCGACGCTGCGCAGATCATGGTGCTGCCCAACGGATTTGTCGCCGCCGAGGAACTGGTCGCGGGCTGCACGGCGGCGATCGGCTGGGGCATCGACGTGGTTCCACTGCCCGCGGGTTCGATGGTGCAGGGGCTGGCGGCGCTGGCCGTGCACGACGCGGACCGGGAGGCCGTCGACGACGGCTACACGATGGCCCGTGCCGCAGCGGGCGCCAGGCACGGCTCGGTCCGGGTCGCCACCGACGAAGCGCTGACCTGGGCGGGCACTTGTAAGCCCGGCGACGGCCTCGGCATCGCCGGTGACGAGGTGTTGATCGTCGCCGACGACATCGCCGCCGCGGGAATCGGTCTCATCGATCTGCTTCTCGTCGCGGGCGGCGAGCTGGTCACCGTGCTGTGTGGCGCCGACGTGGATCCCGGTGTCGGCGAAGCGCTTTCCGAACATGTGCACAGCGAGCACCTGGGCACCGAGCTGGTGACTTACCACACCGGTCATCGCGGTGACGCGCTACTGATCGGAGTCGAGTAGCCGTGGTCGCACTGTCAGACCGGCTCGATTTCGTCATCGGGAGGGCGAACGCGAAGAAGCTCGAGGAGCACTTCGATATTCGCAGTGTGAACGATCTCGTGCGGTACTACCCACGCAAGTACAGCGAGGGCTTGACGGTCCGCAACGAGGGCGAAGACCTCGATCTCGAAGAGGGCGAGCATGTCACCTTCGTGGATGTGATCACCGAGACCAAAGTCGGTGAGATGAAGCCGCAGTACGACAAGAAGACCAAGCGGATGCGCAAGCGCAAATGGCTGCGGGTGACGCTGGGCGATCATCGGCCCAAGGTCACGGCGACCTTCTTCAACGCTGACTGGATGATCGGGAAGCTGCCGACGGATACCCGCATCATGCTGTCGGGTGAGGTGAAGTATTTCAAGGGCACCATGCAGCTCAACCATCCGGCCTTTCTGGTTCTGAAGTCGCCCAGTGGCAAGGAAATCGGCACCAAGTCCCTCAAGACCATCGCCGAGACGTCAGGAGCGACGGGCGATGAACTGCTGGCGGCATTCGAGCGCGATTTCTTTCCGATCTATGCCGCGGACTCGAAGGTGCAGAGCTGGGACATATACGCATGCGTGCGCCAAGTGCTCGACGTACTCGATCCTGTCGATGAACTGCTACCTGAATCGTTTGTGCAACAGAGACATCTGATTTCCGAAGACGAGGCGCTGAGGGCAATCCATCTCGCCGAAAACGAATCCGAGCGCGAACGTGCGCGCCAACGCCTCACATACGACGAAGCACTCGGTCTGCAATGGGCGCTGGTCACGCGCCGAAACAGCGAACTCGGCGAATCCGGACCGCCTGCGCCAAAGACGAACGACGGGCTTCTCGCGGCACTCACCGAGCAGTTGCCGTTCGAGCTGACGACCGGCCAGCGCGAGGTGCTCGAAACGCTGTCGACGGAGCTCGCCGGAACCCGGCCGATGAACCGGATGCTGCAGGGAGAGGTGGGCTCGGGGAAAACCATCGTCTCGGTTCTCGCCATGCTGCAGATGGTCGACGCGGGCTATCAGTGCGCATTGCTCGCTCCGACGGAAGTCCTTGCCGCGCAGCATGCCCGCTCGGTGCGCGACGTCCTGGGTCCGTTGGCGATGGCCGGCCAGCTCGGCGGTGCCGATAACGCGACACGGGTGGCGCTACTTACCGGATCCATGTCACCCCAGCAGAAAAGGCAGGTGCGTGACGAGGTCGCGTCGGGCGAGGCGGGCATCGTCATTGGCACACATGCACTGCTCCAGGATGCGGTTGACTTCAAGAACCTCGGGATGGTGGTAGTCGATGAGCAGCACCGGTTCGGTGTCGAGCAGCGAGATCGTCTGCGGTCCAAGGCGCCACAAGGCTTGACCCCGCACCTGCTGGTCATGACCGCCACCCCGATTCCGCGTACGGTGGCGCTGACCGTCTACGGCGATCTCGAGACCTCGACACTGCGCGAGCTGCCACGCGGTCGTCAGCCGATCGCGACTAACACGATTTTCATTGGCCAGCAACGTAAGTGGCTGGATCGCGCATGGCAGCGCATCATCGAAGAGGCGCGTGCGGGCCGCCAGGCTTACGTCGTCGCATCGCGCATCGATGAGACCGACAAGAGCAGCGGTGCCACAGAGGACGGCCCACCGGCAACTACCGTGGTCGAGTTGCTCGAGCGCCTTCGCCACGGACCTCTGTCTGGACTTCGGCTCGGCTTGATGCACGGACGCCTGTCCGCAGATGAAAAGGATGCGGTGATGGCCGCGTTTCGTGCGGGCGAGATCGACGTTCTCGTGTGTACCACCGTCATCGAGGTTGGCGTTGACGTGCCCAACGCCACGGTCATGTTCGTGATGGACGCCGACCGGTTCGGGATCAGCCAGCTGCACCAGTTGCGTGGCCGCATCGGCCGTGGAGAGCATGCCAGCCTCTGTCTGCTCGCAACCAGGCTGCCGGAACAATCCAAGGCGGGACAACGGCTCAAAGCGGTTGCGGGCACGCTGGATGGATTCGAGCTTGCGGATCTCGACCTCGAGGAGCGCCGCGAGGGAGACGTGTTGGGCTACAGCCAATCCGGTCGGGCCATCTCGCTGAGATTCCTGTCGTTGTTCGACCATCGCGAGATCATCGAAGCCGCTCGCGCATTCTGCCAAGCGCACTTTGAAAAGGATCCTGCCGATCCCGGGATGGCCCTTCTCGCAGCTGAGTTCACCGACACCGAGCGCGTCGAGTACCTGGACAAGTCATGAACCGCAAGCCGCTGGCGTGGCTGGTAGCGGCGGTGACGCTGGCCATCATCGTCGCCTACCAGACGTCCGCGTCGGCTGACCAACGCGCCGCGTGGTTCGTCGCGCAGGCCGACGTCCCGACCGTCGCGCCGGGCGTCGACGTACTGGCCGGAGTGGCAGAAGTTCCGGTGCGCGTCCGCGGGTATGACTACCGCAGGGCGGCGTTTGGTGACGCTTGGACGGATGACAACGATGCTCCTGGCGGGCACAACGGCTGCGACACTCGGAACGACATTCTCGATCGCGATCTCGTCGACAAGACCTACGTCGCCATCAGCCGCTGCCCAGCAGCGGTGGCGACGGGAACGCTGCATGATCCATATACCAGCGAAACCATCAACCTTGTGCGTGGGAATCAGACTGGCGCGGCCGTGCAGATAGATCATCTCGTGCCATTGGCTTACGCATGGGACATGGGTGCACGCAATTGGACCGATCAGATGCGCGCGAGGTTCGCCAACGATCCGGCCAACCTGCTTGCAGTAGATGGGCCGGTCAACGAAGACAAGGGCGATTCCGAGCCCGCGCTGTGGATGCCGCCGAACCGCGCGTTCTGGTGCCAGTACGCGGTGCAGTTCGTCGCGGTGCTGCGCGGCTATGCGCTCCCCGTCGATGCGCAGTCGGCGGTGGTGCTGCGCGACGCCGCCGCAACCTGCCCGACGGGCTAAGTGCCGGTATAGGTTTCGGGGTCCGGACGGAACCGGGTGCCGTCGTCGAGCCCGTTCAGCGTGGCCATCTCGTCGTCGGTCAACTCGAAGTCGAACACGTCGAGGTTCGACTTGATCCGCTCCGGCGACGACGATCGCGGAATGACCACGTTGCCCAGCTGGATACTCCAGCGGATCAACACCTGCGCCGGGCTCTTGCCGCGCGCCTCGGCGATCGACAC
The DNA here is from genome assembly GCA_963715215.1 of uncultured Actinomycetota bacterium. Lineage (GTDB taxonomy): Bacteria > Actinomycetota > Actinomycetes > Mycobacteriales > Mycobacteriaceae > Mycobacterium. Next base: position 172,142 of record CAVQRJ010000028.1, on the reverse strand, counting down.
GATCGTCTGGTTGTCCAGGAGCCGGCCGACGCCCAGCGGGCCGTAGGCCTCGGTGACGATGCCGCGGTCGGCATTGACCGCCCGCATAGCGGCCTGATTCAGCATCGGGTGCAGCTCGATCTGATTGACGGCGGGCGTGACGAAGGACAGGTCGATGACGTTCGACAGGTGCTCCTCGTGGAAGTTGGCCACGCCGATGGATCGCGTGTTGCCGGCCCCCTTGCACGACATCAGGCCACCCCAGCTGTCGATGTACTTACCTTGCTCACCGGCCGGCCAGTGGATCAGGTACAGGTCGACGTAGTCGAGACCGAGGCGGTCCAGGCTCGCCTGGAGGGCATCCTGAGACGACTGGAAGCCCTGGTCATCGGTGGCCAGCTTGGTGGTGACGAAGAGTTCCTCGCGCGGCACGCCCGACGTCGCGATCGCGCGTCCGACCGCGGCCTCGTTGCCGTAGGCGGCGGCGGTGTCGATCAACCGGTAGCCCGCCTCGAGGGCCGCCGACACCGCCGCTTCGGTCTCGGCGTCCGACAGCTCGCCGACTCCCAGTCCGATCATCGGCATCGTGTGGTCGTCGTTGAGAGTGACGGAAGGAATCGCAGCCGCCGACGTCATGTCACCTACCCCTGCTTGTGTTGGCCTAGTTGGAGGTCCCTGGGACGGGACCCAGCCGAGATCCATTGCCCAGCGACGAGACGGACGCCATGTCCTGCTCGGTCAGCACGAAATCGAACACGTCGAAGTTACTCAATTCGCTCGAAGGTCACCGACTTCGGATGACTATATTGCCGAATTTGATATGCCACCTAATCAGTACCTGCGCAGGCGTTTCTCCACGTGGCAGGCGAGCGTGCACTCCGCGGGTTCTCACCTGACTCGACATTCACCTGGGGCATCGAGTTACCGTCGGTCAGCTTTATCGAGGGAGAAGCCATGGCTCGACGTCTGCCAGCCCGACCTGAGATGTCAGTCGGCGCGAATGCCGCTACGGCGAAGCCCGACTTTCGGGACAGGATGGCAAAGGTAGTCGGCGGTCCGACCGCGCGTGCCGTCGCCCGCGCCCCCGACCGGATCAAGCGGCTGCTGCTCGGCGGGCACTCGATCACCATCGACGGCAACACCCTGGACACCACGTTGCAGCTCGCGCTGGCCACCCAACGGCTTGCTGGTCGGGAGGGACTGATCCTCAGCGAGGACGTGGCCACCGCGCGGACACGCATCAATCTGACGGCGTCACGTTTCCCTCGAGCGGAAGTCGACGTCACGTTGAGCGACGTCGCCGTGCCCGGCCCTGACGGCGACATCCCGGCGGTACACATCCGTTCGAAGAACGACGACGGAGCACCGCTGCTGGTCTATTACCACGGCGGTGGTTTCGTCGTCGGCGGCTACGAGACCCACGGCCATCTGTGCGAGATCATCTGCCAGCGCGCAGGCGTGCAGGTGTTGTTCGTGGGCTATCGCCGAGCACCCGAGCACAGGGCGCCTGCCGCCGTGGAGGATGCGTACGCGGGATACCTGTGGGCCCGCGAGCACGCCGCGGAGCTGGGCGCCGACCCCGCGCGGGTCGTCGTCGGCGGGGACAGCGCAGGTGGCAACCTCGCCGCGGTGGTCGCGCAGCGCGCCCGAAACGAAAACGCGCCGCCGCCCGTCCTGCAACTGCTCCTGTATCCGATCACCACCTACGCCAATCACAGCCGGTCATACGACCTGTTCGCCGACGGGTTCTTCCTGCGCCGCTCGGATATGGACTTCTGCGACGGCAAGTACCTCGGGGATTCGGGCATCGACCCGGCCGACCCGAGGGTGTCACCGCTGCTGGCCGACGATCTGTCCGGGCTGCCGCCTGCCATCCTCGTCACGGCGGGCTTCGACCCGCTGCGCGACGAGGGCCGCCAGTACGCCGAGGCCCTGCGCGCCGCCGGCAACTCGGTGGACGCCCGCGAGTACGGTTCGCTGACACACGCGTTCCCGAACTTCTCCACCCTCGGCGGCGGCAGCGCGACGGCGACGAGCGACATCATTTCCGCATTGCGCGCGCATCTGAGCCGCATTGACTAACCGGCGAAACCCCGCCGGTACCCTTGACGCGTGGCAACGAAACCCAAGAAGAACGCCCGCTACGACCTCAAGGCCGCCGACCGCAGGCGCAACCTGTTGATCCAGATCGGTTTGACCGCGATCGTTGTGCTGGTCGGCGTCGGGCTGGTGCTCTACATCGTGATGGGCGCCGACAAGAAGCCGGCTTCTGGCGAGACCAAGTCGATCCGGGTGTCGTCGAGCACGCTCATCACCAAGGAGGGCACCACCGAGCCCAAGGCCGTGGTGTCGCTCTACGAGGACTTCCTGTGCCCGCACTGCCGCGATTTCGAGCAGAAGTTCGGGCCGACGATCAACCAGCTCATCGACAGCGGGGCGATCGCCGCGGACTACTACATGGTGGCCATCCTGGACTCCCCGAGTAACGACAACTACTCCTCACGCGCGGCCGGCGCGGCGTACTGCGTCGCCGACGAGAACAAGGACGCGTTCCGCCGCTTTCATGCCGCCCTGTACGCGCAGCAGCCCGGGGAAACCGGCGCCAGCTTCCCCGACGACGCCCGGTTGATCGAGGTCGCCCGGCAGGCGGGCGCCGGCGGCACCGTGCCGGACTGCATCAATAAGGGCAAGTACGTCCCGATGGTCGAGGGGCTGGCGAGTGCCTCGGCCATTCAATCCACCCCGACGATCAAGATCAACGGCCAGGACTTCGACATCTCGAACAAAACGCCCGACGACCTGGTAAACGAGATCAAGTCCATCGTCGGTGACGTGCCGGGCATGATGACCAGGCCGGCTGCGCCGAATCCGACGCCGCCGGGGGCGCCATGACCGTTACCGCCGACAGCACGGCCGAGCCCAACACCACCGAGGCGCGGCAGGGCGTCGCCGTGCACACCGCGAGCGCGGTGTGGGTGCTGATCGCCGGCTTTTTCGGGCTGGCGGCCGCGGTCACGCTGACGATCGAGAAGATCGAGATTCTGATCAACCCCGACTACGTGCCGTCCTGCAGCATCAACCCGGTGCTGTCCTGCGGTTCGGTGATGATCACCCCGCAGGCGTCGGCGTTCGGCTTCCCGAACCCGCTCATCGGCATCGTGGCCTTCGCCGTCGTCGTGGTGACCGGCGTGCTGGCAGTCGCCAAGGTCCGGCTGCCGCGGTGGTACTGGGCCGGACTGGCCGTCGGCACGCTGCTCGGCGTCGGGTTCATCCACTGGTTGATCTTCCAGAGCCTCTATCGCATCGGCGCGCTGTGCCCGTACTGCATGGTGGTCTGGGCGGTCACCATCCCGCTCCTGGTCGTCGTGGCCTCCATTGCGCTGCAGCCGCAAGGCGAGGGCGGCGCGGCCCGGTTCATCTACCAGTGGCGCTGGTCGCTGGTCACGCTGTGGTTCACCGCGCTGATCCTGATGATTCTGGTGCGGTTCTGGAACTACTGGTCGACGCTGATCTAGACGCAGCGCAGCGGGTCGGCGTTAGGGTACGCGGGTGATATCCAAAATCCTGGTGGCCAACCGCGGCGAGATCGCAATCCGCGCGTTCCGTGCCGCCTACGAGATGGGCATCACCACCGTCGCGGTGTATCCCTTCGAGGATCGCAACTCCCAGCACCGGTTGAAGGCCGACGAGTCGTATCAGATCGGGGAGAAGGGCCATCCGGTTCGGGCGTACCTGTCGGTCGCCGAGATCATCAGGGTCGCCAGGCAGGCGGGCTGCGATGCGGTGTACCCGGGTTACGGGTTCCTGTCGGAGAACCCCGACCTGGCCACCGCCTGTGCCGAGGCGGGCATCACGTTCGTCGGGCCAGGGGCCGACGTGCTCGAGCTGACGGGCAATAAGGCGCGCGCCATCGCGGCCGCCAGGGCAGCCGGCTTGCCGGTGCTGACGTCGTCGGCGCCGTCGGCGTCCGTCGACGAGCTCGTCGAAGCGGCGTCGGGCATGGAGTTCCCGTTGTTCGTCAAGGCGGTGTCGGGCGGTGGCGGTCGCGGGATGCGCCGGGTGTCGGAACCCGCGGCGCTGCCCGAGGCGATCGAGGCGGCCAGCCGCGAGGCGGAGTCGGCGTTCGGCGACCCGATGGTCTATCTCGAGCAAGCCGTGCTGAATCCGCGGCACATCGAGGTGCAGATCCTGGCCGACAGGCAGGGCAACGTGATGCACCTGTTCGAGCGTGACTGCAGTGTGCAGCGTCGCCATCAGAAGGTCATCGAGTTGGCGCCCGCGCCGAATCTGCCCGAGCAGCTGCGGGCCAAGATCTGCGCCGACGCCGTCGCGTTCGCCCGCGAGATCGACTACTCGTATGCGGGCACCGTGGAGTTTCTGCTCGACGAGCGCGGGCATCACGTGTTCATCGAGATGAATCCGCGGATCCAGGTGGAGCACACCGTCACCGAGGAGATCACCGACGTCGACCTGGTGGCCACCCAGATGCGCATAGCCGACGGGGAGACCCTCGAGGCGCTCGGGCTGGCTCAGGACAGGCTGGTGGTGCACGGGGCGGCGATGCAGTGCCGGATCACCACCGAGGACCCCGCCAATGGCTTCCGCCCTGACACCGGCCGTATCACCGGTTACCGGAGCCCCGGCGGCGCGGGCATTCGGCTCGACGGTGGCACCACTCTGGGTGCGGAGATCAGCGCGCACTTCGACTCGATGCTGGTCAAGCTGACCTGCCGCGGGCGCGACTTCCCCACGGCGATCGCCCGCGCCCGCCGCGCGCTGGCCGAGTTCCGGATCAGGGGCGTGTCGACGAACATCCCGTTTTTGATGGCTGTGGTCAACGACCCCGATTTCCGTGCGGGCCGGGTCACCACGTCGTTCATCGACCAGCGGCCGTATCTGCTGACCGCACGCACACCGGCCGACCGTGGCACGAAGATCCTCAACTATCTGGCCGAGGTGACGGTGAACCAGCCGCACGGCCCGCGCCCGTCGACGGTGTACGCCCAGGACAAGCTGCCGCAGATCGACCTGACGTCGTCGCCGCCGTCGGGCAGCAAGCACCGCCTCGTCGAGCTGGGCCCGGAGGGGTTCGCGCGGTGGATGCGTGAGTCGAAGGCCGTCGGGGTCACCGACACCACGTTCCGCGATGCCCATCAGTCGCTGCTGGCGACGCGGGTGCGCACCAACGGGCTGCTGATGGTGTCGCCCTACATCGCTCGGATGACACCGCAACTTTTGTCGATCGAATGCTGGGGCGGGGCGACTTACGATGTGGCGCTTCGGTTTTTGAAGGAGGACCCCTGGGAGCGGCTGGCCGCCCTGCGGGAGGCCGTGCCCAACATCTGCCTGCAGATGCTGCTGCGTGGGCGCAACACCGTCGGCTACACCCCCTATCCCGAGCTCGTCACCAAGGCGTTCGTCGACGAGGCGACGGCGACCGGGATCGACATCTACCGCATCTTCGACGCCCTGAACAACGTCGAGTCGATGCGGCCCGCCATCGATGCGGTGCGCGAAACAGGCACGGCGATAGCCGAAGTCGCGATGAGCTACACCGGCGACCTGTCCGATCCCGGCGAGAACCTGTACACGCTGGACTACTACCTGAAGCTGGCCGAGCAGATCGTCGATGCCGGCGCGCACGTGCTGGCCATCAAGGACATGGCGGGGCTGTTGCGGCCGCAGGCCGCGACCGCGTTGGTCGGCGCGCTGCGCAGCCGGTTCGACCTTCCGGTGCACGTTCACACCCACGACACTCCCGGCGGTCAACTGGCCACCTATCTTGCGGCGTGGCAGGCGGGCGCGGCCGCTGTCGACGGTGCCGCCGCGCCGCTGGCGGGCACGACGAGCCAGCCCGCGTTGAGCTCGATCGTGGCCGCGACGGCGCACACCGAATACGACACCGGGCTTTCACTGTCCGCGGTCTGCGAGCTGGAGCCGTACTGGGAGGCACTGCGAAAGGTGTACTCGCCGTTCGAATCTGGTCTGCCCGCGCCGACCGGACGGGTGTACCACCACGAGATCCCGGGCGGTCAGCTGAGCAACCTTCGCCAGCAGGCCATCGCGCTGGGCCTCGGGGACCGGTTTGAGCAGATCGAGGACAACTACGCCGCCGCCGACCGGATACTCGGGCGGTTGGTAAAGGTGACGCCGTCGTCGAAGGTGGTGGGCGACCTGGCGCTGTCGTTGGTTGGTGCGGGTGTGACCGCTGATGAGTTCGCCGCCGACCCAGCGCGATTCGACATCCCCGACTCGGTCATCGAATTCCTGCGCGGCGAGTTGGGCGACCCGCCAGGCGGCTGGCCCGAGCCGTTGCGCACCAAGGCGCTGGCCGGGCGGCCACCGGCCAAGCCGACCCACGAGCTCACCCCCGATGACGAGGCGGCGCTCTCACTGGCGGGACCCAGGCGCCAGGCCGAACTCAACCGGCTGCTGTTCCCCGGCCCCACAAAGGAATTCGACGCCCACCGGGATCTGTACGGCGACACCTCGAGCCTTTCGGCCAACCAATTCTTCTACGGGCTGCGGCGAGGAGAAGAGCACCGGGTCACCCTCGAGCGCGGTGTCGAACTGCTGATCGGGTTGGAGGCGATCTCCGAAGCCGACGAGCGCGGCATGCGCACCGTGATGTGCATCCTCAACGGCCAGCTGCGCCCGGTCCTGGTTCGCGACCGCAGCATCGCCAGCGAGGTGCCCGCCGCCGAGAAGGCCGACCGGTCCAACCCCGACCATGTCGCCGCGCCGTTCGCCGGCGTCGTCACCGTCGCGGTCGCCTCCGGCGACACGGTCGATGCCGGGCAGACCATCGCAACCATCGAGGCGATGAAAATGGAGGCGGCCATCACCGCGCCCAAGGCGGGCACCGTCGACCGGATCGCCGTATCCCAGACCGCACAGGTCGAAGGCGGCGACCTACTGGTGGTGGTGAGCTGACGCGCATCGTCGCCGGCGCACTCGGCGGGCGGCGTATCGCGGTGCCCCCACGCGGCACGCGGCCCACGACCGACCGAGTCCGCGAGTCGTTGTTCAACGTGCTGACCGCTCGCATGGACCTGCACGGCGCGCTCGTGCTCGACCTCTACGCGGGATCGGGCGCTCTGGGGCTGGAGGCGTTGTCGCGGGGAGCGGCCAGCGCGGTGTTCGTCGAGTCCGATCAGCGGGCGGCTGCGGTCATCACCCAGAACATCTCGACGCTCGGGGTCACCGGAGCGACGGTGCGCCGCGGCACTGTCGCGACGGCGCTGGCAGCCGGCGCCGAAAACCCCGTCGACCTGGTGTTCGCCGATCCGCCGTACGACGTGGGCGAATCCGACGTGAACGATGTGCTCACCGCGCTGACCGAGCGCGGCTGGACCGCGGCGGGCAGCATCGTCGTCGTCGAGCGCGGCGCAACCGGGCCCGAGGCGAGGTGGCCGGACTGCTGGGAGCCGTGGCCGACCCGCCGCTACGGCGACACCCGTCTGGAGATGGCCGAGAGGATCTGAGGTCCCCTGTAGCGTCGTTCTCCATGAGCGGCGCGGTATGCCCGGGATCCTTCGACCCGGTGACCCTCGGCCACATCGACATCTTCGAGCGCGCCGCGGCCCAGTTCGACGAGGTCGTGGTGGCCGTGCTGGTCAATCCGAACAAGAAGGGCATGTTCGACGCCGACGAGCGCATCGCGATGATCGAGGAGTCGACACGGCACCTGTCGAACCTACGGGTGGAGTCCGGACAGGGCCTCGTCGTCGACTTCGTCAAGGCCCGCGGGCTGACCGCGATCGTGAAGGGCCTGCGCACCGGCACCGATTTCGAATACGAGTTGCAGATGGCGCAGATGAACAACCACATCGCCGGGGTGGACACCTTCTTCGTCGCATCGACGCCGAAGTACTCGTTCGTGTCGTCGTCGCTGGCCAAAGAGGTGGCGTCGATGGGCGGGGACGTGTCCGCGCTGCTGCCAGAACCGGTGAATGCGCGCATGCGCGACAAGCTCAAGGGTTAATTTCCGGCCGACTGGGTAGTCGAAGGACTGGCGCACAGCCCATCGCGCCGATCAAACCCACCGATAAATCGGAGTTAATTGCCGTGGTTGAAACATTTGTTCAGTCGACCGACGACGTCGTCAAATTCCTTAAAGACCAACACAATTTGATCAAGGACATGTTCGAAGAGGTGCTGTCCGCGTCGAGCGCAGAAGCCCGCGAAAAATCATTCACATCTCTGCGCCAGCTCTTGGCCGTCCACGAGACCGCCGAGGAGATGGTGGTCCATCCTCGGGCCCGACATGAGATCGCCGACGGCGAAACCGTGATCGACGCGCTTCTGCAGGAAGAGCATGTGGCGAAAGAGCAGCTTTCCAAGCTGGAAGGCATGGATATCGGCTCGAAGGAGTTCATCAACGAGCTGACCAGCTTCCGAGACGCCGTCGTCGAGCATGCTGAGCATGAGGAAGCCGAGGAGTTCACCAAGCTGACAAGTGAACTCAGCGCCGATGACCGCAAGCGCATGGCTGGCGCCGTGCAGGCCGCGGAGGCGATTGCACCTACCCGTCCGCACGCAGGGATCGAGTCGGCGAAGCTGAATTTCGCGGTCGGCCCATTCGCATCGATGTTGGATCGTGCGCGCGACTTGATCAAGTAGGTCGCCAAGTAGCGAATTCGTTGATCAAGCAAAGACCGCACGGCTTAAGTGTTCGGGCGGTCTTTGTGTCGGCTCAATATGCGGATTGCACGCGCATTGACATAATGTTGCCCGATATCGGGCGGGCCTGGGTGGGACGCTGGAGGCCGACCGGCGACACACCGGCGGCGCTAGCGTAGTCACAGCGGTAACACCAGGCACACTGGTAACAACAACTACGCCTGGAGGGTGTGCCGTGTACCGAGTATTTGAAGCTCTCGACGAGCTGGGCGCGATCGTCGAAGAGGCGCGCGGAGTCCCGATGACGGCCGGGTGCGTGGTGCCCCGCGGCGACGTGCTCGAGCTGATCGACGACATCAAGGACGCCATCCCTGGCGAGCTCGACGACGCCCAGGACGTGCTGGACGCCCGTGACCAGATGCTCAACGAGGCCAGAGATCATTCCGGGTCGATGGTGGCGACGGCCAGCGCGGAGGCCGACTCGATGCTCAACCATGCCCGCACCGAAGCCGACCGGCTGCTGGCCGACGCGAAGTCGCAGGCCGACCGCATGGTCGCCGAGGCGCGCCAGCACAGCGAGCGCATGGTCGGGGAGGCCCGCGAGGAAGCCGCTCGCGTCTCAGCGACGGCGAAGCGCGAATACGAGGCCAGCGCGGGGCGCGCGAAGGCCGAGGCGGACCGCCTGATCGAAAACGGCAACCTCTCCTATGAGAAGGCCGTTCAGGAGGGCATCAAGGAGCAGCAGCGCCTGGTTTCGCAGAATGAGGTCGTCCAGGCGGCGAACGCAGAGTCGACCCGGCTCATCGACGCGGCTCATTCCGAAGCCGACCGGCTGCGCGGTGAGTGCGACATCTATGTGGACAGCAAGCTCGCGGAGTTCGAGGAGTTCCTCAACGGAACGCTGCGGTCGGTTGGCCGTGGCCGCCATCAGTTGCGCACTGCCGCGGGCACGCACGACTACGCGACCCGCTAGCCACCCCGCAAAGCCGCGGCGGCCGTCGCCGTACGATCTTGGTATGGCGACGCAAAGAAATTTCCGCTCGCCGCTCGTGATCAACATCTCTCGGCTCGGCCGGCGGCCTGGGTCGATGATGACCGTCCACGAGACGGTGCCCAGCCCGTCGCGGATAGGAATCGAGCTGGTGGCGATCGAGCAAGGCGCACCCCTCGAGATGGATCTGCGTATCGAGTCGGTGTCGGAGGGCGCGCTGGTCACCGGAACGGTGTCAGCACCGACCGCGGGGGAGTGCGCCCGCTGCTTGACGCCGATCACCGGACACGTCGAGATCGACCTCACCGAGCTGTTCGCCTACCCCGACAGCGCCACCGAGGCGACCACCGAACCAGACGAAGTAGGACACGTCGGCTCCAGTGGCCAGCCAAACACCGTCGACCTCGAGCAGTCGATTGTCGACGCCGTCGGTCTGGCGCTGCCGTTCTCGCCGCTGTGCGCGCCGGACTGCCAAGGGCTGTGCCCGGACTGCGGCGTCCCGATGGCGACGGCCGAGTCCGGACACCGTCACGAAAAGATCGACCCGCGCTGGGCGAAGCTCGCCCCAATGTTGGAGACAGACGACAAGTGACAGGTGATCGCGCCGCGCTGCTGAAGGCTCTCGGGATCGAGCTGCCCGCCGAGCTGCTCACCATGGCGCTGACGCACCGCAGCTACTCCTACGAAAACGGCGGGCTGCCGACCAACGAGCGGCTCGAGTTCCTCGGCGACGCGGTGCTCGGGCTGACGATCACCGAGGAGCTCTACCACCGTCACCCCGATCGCTCCGAGGGCGATCTGGCCAAGCTTCGCGCCAGCATCGTCAATACCCAGGCGCTGGCCGATGTCGGCAGGGCACTGTCTGACGACGGTCTCGGCGCGTACCTGTTACTCGGCAGGGGCGAGGAGAACTCCGGCGGCGCCGACAAGTCGAGCATCCTGGCCGACAGCATCGAATCATTGCTTGGCGCAATCTATCTCGAGCACGGCCTCCCGGTTGCTCGCGAGGTGATCCTTCGGTTGTTCGGTACCGTCATCGACACGGCGCCGACGCTTGGCGCGGGTCTGGACTGGAAGAGCAGCCTGCAGGAGCTGACCGGCGCACGCGGTATGGGTGCGCCGTCCTATGTGGTGACGGCGACAGGGCCCGATCACGACAAGGAGTTCACCGCGACCGTCGTCGTGATGAACACCGAGTACGGCAGGGGCGTCGGCCGCACCAAGAAGGAGGCCGAGCTGAAGGCCGCCGCAGCGGCGTGGACGGCGCTCTCCGCCTCCAACGTCGATGCCTGAGCTCCCCGAGGTCGAGGTCGTTCGGCGGGGACTGCAGGAATTTGTGGCGGGCAAGACCATCACCGCCGTGCGGGTACACCACCCGAGGGCCGTGCGTCGTCACGAAGCTGGGCCCGCAGACCTGACCGCGCGGCTGCTGAACACACAGATCGTCGGTACGGGACGGCGCGGCAAATATCTGTGGCTGACGCTCGGCGAATGCGCCGACGAGCCCGGGCGAGGAGTCGAGAACGCAATGGCGTTGGTCGTTCACCTCGGGATGAGCGGGCAGATGCTGCTCGGTGACGTGCCGAACGAGGGGCATCTGAGGATCGCGGCATTGCTCGACGACGGCACGACGCTGAGCTTCGTCGACCAGCGGACGTTCGGCGGCTGGATGCTGTCGGACATGGTGACCGTCGACGGCACCGACGTTCCCGTGCCGGTCGCCCATATCGCCCGCGACCCGCTGGATCCGAAGTTCAACCGGGACAGCGTCGTTAGCGTCTTGCGGCGCAAGCATTCTGAGATCAAGCGGCAGTTGCTGGACCAGACCGTGGTGTCGGGCATCGGTAACATCTATGCCGACGAGGCGTTGTGGCGATCCAAGATCAACGGCGCCCGGCTCGCCTCGTCGTTGACCCGCAAGCAGCTCGGCGAGCTGCTGGACACCGCTGCGCTGGTGATGACCGAGGCGCTCGGCCACGGTGGCACGTCGTTCGACTCGATGTATGTCAACGTGAACGGCGAGTCCGGCTACTTCGAACGCTCGCTGGACGCCTACGGCCGCGAGGGTGAGCCGTGCAGGCGCTGCGGCGCGGTGATGCGGCGGGAGAGTTTCATGAACCGCTCGTCGTTCTACTGCCCGAAATGCCAACCCCGCCCGCGAGTCCGCCGCTCCTGACCCGCGAAACGAAATTCCAGCAGGCCCGTACTCGCACTTCTTCTGCTGGAATATCGTTTCGCGGGAGGTTGTAGAAATAAGCCGTGACGGAACTGTGGGTCGAGCGCACCGGTGTGCGCCGCTACACCGGGCGCAGCTCACGGGGCGCGCAGGTGCTCGTCGGCAACGAGGACGTCGAAGGCGTGTTCACGCCCGGCGAGCTGATGAAGATCGCGCTCGCGGCGTGTAGCGGCATGGCCAGCGACGCGCCGGTACAACGCAGGCTGGGCGAGGACTATCGGGCCACGATCAAGGTGTCCGGGCCGGCCGACCGCGAGCAGGAGCGTTATCCGCTTCTCGAGGAGCGGATGGAACTCGACCTGTCCGGGTTGTCGGAGGACGAAGTCGCGCGGGTAGTCCTCGTGGTGGAACGGGCGATCGACCAGGTCTGCACGGTCGGCCGGACCCTGAAATCCGGAACCAAAGTGACATTTGAGGTTAGTGATGCAGGAGTTAGCTGAGGTACAGCTGACGGCCTGGGTGCACGGCTACGTGCAGGGGGTCGGGTTTCGGTGGTGGACACGGTCGCGTGCCCTGGAGCTGGGGTTGGCCGGGTTCGCGTCGAACAGGCCGGACGGGCGTGTCCAGGTCGTCGCGCAGGGCTCTCGGGACGCCTGCCAGCGCCTGCTTGACCTGCTGGAAAGCGGAAACACGCCCGGGCACGTCGAGAAAGTCGTCGCCGATTGGTCAGAAGTCGGCGACGCGATGACGGGCTTCACCGAGCGATAGCCCTCGCGGCTGTAGTGTGGCGCATCGTGCACCTCAAGAGTCTGACGCTGAAGGGCTTCAAGTCCTTTGCTTCGCCGACGACTCTGCGCTTCGAACCCGGCATCACATGCGTCGTCGGACCCAACGGCTCGGGCAAGTCGAACGTGGTCGACGCGCTCACATGGGTGATGGGCGAGCAGGGCGCCAAGACGCTGCGCGGCGGCAAGATGGAAGACGTCATCTTCGCCGGCACGTCATCGCGACCACCCCTCGGCCGTGCCGAGGTCACCGTCACGATCGACAACTCCGACAATTCGCTGCCGATCGAATACTCCGAAGTATCGATCACCCGGAGGATGTTCCGCGACGGCGGCAGTGAATACGAAATCAACGGCAGCAGTTGCCGTTTGATGGATGTTCAGGAGCTGCTGAGCGATTCGGGCATCGGCCGCGAGATGCACGTCATCGTCGGGCAGGGCAAGCTCTCCGAGATCCTGGAATCGCGTCCGGAGGATCGGCGCGCGTTCATCGAAGAGGCCGCAGGCGTTCTCAAGCACCGCAAGCGCAAAGAGAAGGCGGTGCGCAAGCTCGACGCGATGTCGGCCAACCTCGCCCGGCTGACGGATCTGACCACCGAACTGCGTCGCCAGCTCAAGCCGCTCGGCAGGCAGGCCGAGATGGCACGCCGGGCGCAGACCATCCAGGCCGATCTGCGCGATGCACGGCTGCGGCTGGCCGCCGACGACCTGGTCATGCGCAGAGGCGAATTCGAGGACACCAACCAGGTCGAGATGGCGCTGCGCCGTGAACACGACGAGATGACCGCCGGCCTGGAGGCCGCCACCGTCCAACTCAACGCCCACGAATCGGCGGTCGCCGGGCTGAGCGACCGCGCCGAGGCCGCCCAGCAGAGCTGGTTCCGGTTGTCGGCGTTGGCCGAACGGGTCAGCGCGACGGTCCGTATCGCCAGCGAGCGCGCCCAGCACCTCGACACCGAGCAGGAGGTGTCCAGCGGGGCCGACCCGGAAGCGCTGGAGGCAGAGGCCGCCGAGGTCGCCGCATACGAGCGGCAGCTGCTCGCCGAGCTGGCCGAGTCCCGCGAGCGGCTGACCGCGGCCCGCGGTGAGCTGACCGAACGCGAGCGGATCGCCGCCGAGGCCGAACGCGCACACCTGGCGGCGGTGCGCGCCGAAGCCGACCGCCGCGAAGGGCTGGCCCGGCTCGCAGGCCAGGTCGACACGATGCGTACCCGCGTCGAGTCCATCGACCAGACGGTCTCCCGGTTGACGGAGAGCATCGAAGAGGCGGGCAACCGCGCGCAGCAGGCGCAGGCCGGGTTCGAGACGGTGCAGAGCCGCGTCGGGGAGCTCGATGCAGGCGAGGTCGGGCTTGACGAGCACCACGACCGCACGGTGGCCGCGCTGCGCCTCGCCGACGAACGCGTCGCCGAGCTTCAGTCCGGTGAGCGAGGCGCCGAACGCCACGTCGCGTCGCTGCGCGCCCGCATCGAGGCGCTTTCGGTCGGGCTCGACCGCAAGGACGGCGCCGCGTGGTTGCAGCGAAACCTCTCCGGCGCAGGGCTTTTCGGTTCGCTGGCGAACCTGGTCAGGGTGCGCCCCGGCTACGAGGCGGCCATCGCGGCCGTGCTGGGAGCCGCGGCCGATGCCGTCGCGGCCGAGAGCTTCGGCGCCGCCCGCTCGGCCGTCGCAGCCTTGAAGGCGTCCGACGGTGGCCGCGCCGCGATCGTGCTCGGCGACTGGCCCGCCGAGATGCCTGCACCGTCTGGACCGCCGCCGGAAGGCGCTCTGTGGGCGACCGATCTGGTGGACATGCCGTCGCGGTTGCACGGCGCGTTGACCGCGATGCTGGCCGGCGTAGCCGTGGTGCGCGATCTGGCCGCGGCCCTTGACCTGGTGGCGACGCGGCCGCAGCTGCGAGCCGTCACCGCCGACGGCGACCTGGTCGGCGCCGGCTGGATCAGCGGCGGGTCGGACCGCAAACCGAGCACCCTGGAGATCACCTCCGAGGTGGAGAAGGCCCGCGCCGAGCTGGCCGAGGCGGAGAAGCAGAGCGGCGAGCTGAGCGCGGCGCTGGCCGGTGCGCTCGCCGAACAGAAGTCTCGACAGGACGCCGCCGAGCAGGCGCTGGCCGCGCTCAACGAGTCCGACGCCGCCATCTCGTCGATCTACGAACAGCTGGGCAGGCTCGGCCAGGACGCCCGCACGGCCGACGAGGAATGGCAACGGCTGATCCGCCAGCGTGACGAGTTGGAGACCGGTCGGGCGCAGACCGTCGAGGAGCTCGCCGAACTCGAGCAGCGCCTGACAAACGCCGAGCAGGCCCCGTTGTTCGACGCCGCGCCCGCGGAACGCCAGCAGACCGTCGCCGCGGCCGAAACGGCCCGCGCCGCCGAGGTGGAGGCCCGGCTTACCGTCCGCACCGCCGAAGAGCGCGCGAACGCCGTTCGCGGACGGGCGGATTCACTACGCCGTGCCGCGGCGGCCGAACGGGAGGCCAGGCTGCGGGCGCAGCGCGCGCGGGAGGCACGCGAACACGCCGCTGCGGTTGCGGCGGCTGTCGCCGAATCCGGTCGCAACCTCGCTCAGCGGTTGAGCTTCACGGTGAGCGTCGCGTCACGCCGTCGCGACGCGCTGGCCAGCGAACGCCACCAACGGCTCGACGCGTTGGCGAACGTGCGGGAGCAGGTCACCGAGTTCACCAGCAAGATCGCGGCCGTCACCGAGGCCCTGCACCGCGACGAGGTCGCCAAAGCTCAAGCAGCACTGAGGATCGAACAGCTCGAAGAACAGGTTCTCGACCAATTCGGAATGGCGAGCGCCGATCTGATCGCCGAGTACGGACCGGACGTGCCGCTGCCGCCATCGGAGTTGGAGATGGTGGAGTACGAGCAGGCTCGCGAACGCGGTGAGCAGGTCACTGCGCCCGCCCCAATGCCCTTCGACCGCCCGACGCAGGAACGCCGGGCGAAGAAGGCCGAACGTGAACTCAACGAGCTCGGTCGCGTGAATCCGTTGGCGCTGGAGGAATTCGCCGCGCTCGAGGAGCGCTACAACTTCCTGTCCACGCAGCTGGAGGACGTCAAGGCGGCCCGCAAGGATCTGCTTGATGTCATCGCCGACGTCGACACCCGCATTCTGCAGGTGTTCACCGAGGCCTTCGTCGACGTGGAACGCGAGTTCGAGCAAGTGTTTTCGGCGTTGTTCCCCGGCGGCGAGGGCAGGCTGCTGCTCACCGATCCCAACGACATGCTGACCACCGGCATCGAGGTGGAGGCGCGACCGCCCGGAAAGAAGATCAAGCGGCTGTCGCTGCTCTCCGGCGGCGAGAAGGCGCTGACCGCGGTCGCGATGCTCGTCGCGATCTTCCGCGCACGGCCGTCGCCGTTCTACGTGATGGACGAGGTGGAAGCCGCGCTGGACGACGTCAACCTGCGCAGGCTGATCGGGCTGTTCGAGCAGCTGCGGGAGCGTTCGCAGCTGATCGTCATCACCCACCAGAAGCCGACGATGGAGGTCGCCGACGCGCTCTACGGCGTGACGATGCGCGACGACGGCATCACCGCGGTGATCTCGCAACGCATGCGAGGCCAGGAGCTCGTCGCCGCGGGCTGACCGACGGTTCGAGCGTTGTCGAAATCGACGAAAAGTTTCGGCCCAATTAGGGCAGGGGAGTGACGCCGCGACGACGTAACGCTGCCAGGTTGGCAGCGCCGCAGCCGTGCAGGCAGATCTGCAACTCCGCGATGAAGTGCGCAAGCCAATCCACCACGGCCGCAGTCGATTCGATCGCCGGCGCCAGTAGCGGGCGGGCCACCGCGACGAGGTCGGCGCCCATCGCTAGCGCCTTGGCCGCGTCCATGCCGGTGCGGATGCCGCCGGAGGCGACCAGCGACACGTCGGGCAGCGTCCGGCGCACCTCCTGCAGGGCCTGCGCGGTGGGGATGCCCCACTCGGCCAGCTCGGGATGGCGGATCTCGCCGTAGCGGACGTACTGCTCCACCCTCGCCCACGACGTGCCGCCCGCCCCGGCCACATCGACGGCCGCGATCGGGCAGTCCACCAGTTCTGCCGCCGCCGACGCACCAATACCGTGACCGACCTCCTTGAGCATGACCGGATAGTTGATGGACCGTACGACGTCGCGAAGCCGATCGACCGAGCCGGAGAAGTCTGTGTCACCCTGGTGCTGCATGGCCTCTTGCAGCGGATTGGTATGTACCGCAAGCGCATTCGCGCCAACGCGGTCAAGCGCGGCGACCAGCTGGGGCACCAGCTCGTCTGACAGCTGCGCCAGCCCGATGTTTCCGATCAGCAGCGCATCCGGTGCGACGTCGCGAACCGTGAAGCTGGCCGACGCCACCTCGTCACCCAGCATGATGCGCTGCGAGCCGAGCATCATGCCGACGCCGAGCTTCTCGGCGGCGGCGGCCAGGTTGCGGTTGATGACACCCGAGAGTTCGGAGCCGCCCGTCATCGCCCCGATCAGCACCGGCGCTTCCAGCCGAACGCCGAGGAACTCGGTGTGCAGTTCGATGGCGCCCAGGTTCGTCTGGGTCAGCGCGTTGTAGGGCAGCGTGACGCGCTCCAGACCGGTGGTCACCGTCTGGTAGTCGACCGCTTCGGTCAAGCACACGTCGATGTGCCTGGCCTTGCGCGACTCCATACCTGACTCGCTCTTCCCGTATGCGGTGGGCTCCATCGTCACGGTCTACCCATCTTGCGACAATGGCACCGTGTCCGAGGGTCTGTGGATCGCAATCGCGGTCATCGCCGTTCTGGTCGTCGCTGCTGTCGTGGTGTTCGGCCTCGTCCGATCACGCCGCGGCAGAATCAGGCTCGACTCGTCCACCAGCACAGACACTGCCACACCGCTCGACAGATCCGGTGGATACACCGCCTCTTCGGGCATCACGTTCACACAATCGTCAGCATCTGCCACGGCCCCGCCGCCCACAGAGGCGCCATCGGAGCCCCTTGACACCAACGGGCTGCCCGCCGTCGGCGACGATGCCACCATCCCGCGTGACGCGCCGAAACGTCCCATCGCCGACGTTCTGCTGCCCGAGCCGCCAGCTGCTCCCGCCGAACCTGCCGAGCCTGCTCTGCTCGAGGTTCAAGAGGAGACGCCGGCTGCGCCCGCCATCGAGGAGGAAGCCCCTGCTGCGCCCGACGTCGGCGCCATCGCGCCGACAGAGGGACGCCTGGAACGGCTGCGCGGGCGGCTCTCGAAATCGCAGAACGCGCTGGGTCGCAGCATGCTCGGCCTGCTCGGGGGCGGTGATCTCGACGAGGACTCGTGGGAGGCCGTAGAGGAAACGCTGCTGGTCGCCGATCTGGGGTCGGTCACGACCGAGTCGGTGGTGACTGCGCTGCGTGGGCGGCTCGCCAGCGGGCGGGTGCGCACCGAGGCCGACGCCCGTGCGGTGCTGCGCGACGTGCTGGTCGCCGAGCTCCGTCCCGCGCTGGACCGCTCGGTCAAGGCCCTTCCTCATGACGACAAGCCGTCGGTGCTGCTGGTCGTCGGGGTCAACGGCACCGGAAAGACCACCACGGTCGGCAAGCTGGCCCGCGTCCTGGTCGCCGACGGGCGCAGGGTGGTTCTCGGCGCGGCGGACACCTTCCGGGCCGCCGCCGCCGACCAGCTGCAGGCCTGGGCGTCGCGGGTGGGCGCAGAGGTGGTCCGCGGAGCCGAGGGCGCCGACCCGGCATCGGTGGCGTTCGACGCCGTCGACAGAGGCATCGACGCGGGTGCCGACGTGGTGCTCATCGACACTGCGGGGCGGCTGCACACCAAGACCGGGCTGATGGACGAACTCGGCAAGGTCAAGCGCGTGGTGAGCCGGCGCGCCGCGGTCGACGAGGTGCTGCTCGTCCTCGATGCGACCATCGGACAGAACGGGTTGGCGCAGGCGCGCGTGTTCGCCGACGTCGTCGACATCACCGGGGTGGTGCTGACCAAGCTCGACGGCACAGCGAAGGGCGGAATCGTGTTTCGCGTGCAGCAGGAATTGGGCTTACCCGTCAAACTCGTCGGCCTCGGCGAAGGCCCCGACGATCTCGCTCCGTTCGAGCCCGAGGCGTTCGTCGACGCGCTTCTTGGTTAACGAAAGCGCGTCGAAACCGCGCGATGTAACACCGGCGAAACGTAACCGGCGCATCCGTTCACACGAGCGAAACACCAAGGCGTCTTAGACGAAACAACCACTCAGCATTGTCTGAAACCAGGTCAACAGTCGTAAAACCTTTGCGGCTGCGCCTTGTTGAAGGAGGAAACAGCGAGTGGATGGATTCCCGACAATGGGCATACCGGACACCGGTGACACCGCGTGGATGCTCGTCAGCTCCGCGATGGTGTTGCTGATGACCCCGGGCCTGGCGTTCTTCTATGGCGGCATGGTCCGCGCCAAGAGCGTGCTCAACATGATCATGATGAGCGTCAGCGCGATGGGCGTCGTGACGGTGCTCTGGGTGCTCTACGGTTATTCGCTGGCGTTCGGCAATGACGTCGGCAACCTGTTCGGCGATCCGACGCAGTTCTTCGGGCTGAAGGGTCTGATCGGCGGTAACGGGGCCGAGGCCATCGTCGCCGACCCGGCCGCCGGAGTGGAAGCCGCCGATGCGGTCCAAATTCCGCTGGTCTTCACGTTCCCGGCGACCGTTTTCGTGGCATTCCAGCTGATGTTCGCGATCATCACCGTCGCGCTGATCTCTGGCGCGGTGGCCGATCGTCTCAAGTTCGGCGGCTGGCTGCTGTTCGCGGGTCTGTGGGCGACGTTCGTCTACTTCCCGATCGCGCACTGGGTGTTCTCCTTCGACGGCGGCACCGCCGAGACCGGCGGCTGGGTCGCCAACAAGCTCGCCGCCATCGACTTCGCCGGCGGTACCGCGGTTCACATCAACGCCGGCACAGCAGGTTTGGTGCTGGCGATCATTCTCGGCAAGCGCAAGGGCTGGCCGACGACGCCGATGCGACCGCACAACCTGCCGTTCGTGATGCTCGGCGCCGGCCTGCTGTGGTTCGGTTGGTACGGGTTCAACGCCGGTTCGGCGACCTCGTCCAACGGCACCGCCGGTTCGACGATGATCACCACCACTGTCGCAACCGCGGCCGCCATGCTGGCCTGGCTGCTCACGGAACGCATTCGCGATGGCAAGGCCACCTCGCTCGGCGCCGCTTCGGGCATCGTCGCCGGCCTTGTCGCCATCACGCCGTCCTGCGGCGCGGTCAACGTGGTCGGTGCCCTGGTGATCGGTGTCGTCGCGGGTATCCTCTGTGCCCTCGCCGTCGGCCTGAAATACAAACTGGGCTATGACGACTCGCTCGACGTGGTTGGTGTCCACCTTGTTGGCGGCTTCATCGGCACGCTGATGATCGGTCTCGTCGCCGCTCCGGAGACCTACAACGGTGTGGCAGGCCTGTTCTACGGCGGTGGCTTCGACCAGCTGTGGCGCCAAGCGGTCGGCGCTGGTGCGGTTTTCGCGTACTGCGCGATCGCCACGACTATCTTGGCATTCATAGTGAAGTTCACTGTCGGACTGCGCCTGAATGACGAAGATGAATCGACTGGACCTGACGAAGCCGAGCACGCCGAGACCGGCTACGACTTCGCGACGGTCGGAGCTGGTTCGACACTCGGTCGTCACCCCGGCGTGGAGGGATAAGGGAGAACATGAAACTGATTACTGCGATCGTTAAGCCGTTCACGCTCGAAGACGTCAAGACCGGCCTCGAGCAGACGGGAATTCTCGGAATGACCGTCAGCGAGGTGCAGGGCTACGGACGACAGAAGGGCCACACCGAGGTGTACCGCGGCGCGGAGTATTCCGTGGACTTCGTGCCGAAGGTGCGCATCGAGGTGCTTGTCGACGACTCGGCCGTCGACAAGGTGGTGGACGTGATCGTGCAGGCCGCCCGCACCGGCAAGATCGGCGACGGCAAGGTGTGGGTGAGCCCGGTCGACACCGTGGTTCGGGTCCGCACCGGCGAGCGGGGGTCCGACGCCCTCTAACCAGTGAAGTGAGACGTCGTCTCCCGGCCTTGCACCGTGAGCGCTAACAGGTAAGAGGCCGCGGGAGGACACGAAATGACTGAGAAGAAACCAGATTCCGCCGCCGGCGCCTCCTCATCAGTGGGCCCGCAGCCTGCTATTGGAGTGCCGGCGGCGGGCTCGTCCAAGGCCGCGACCGACCTGACCGCCGCGTGCAACAAGCTGTTGTCGGGCTCCCATCACCTGGATGCCGCGGCGCTCCGCGATGCGCTGTTCGACCTGCACGAATTCTGGCTGACGACGAAGGGTGCCGAGATCGGGATCACCGGCACCAGCGGCTTCGCGATCGTCGCGACCGGAGGCCTCGGTCGTCGCGAATTTTTACCGTACTCCGATCTCGACTTGATGCTGTTGCACGACAACCTGCCCAAGAAGGTTGTCAGCGAGGTCGCCGAGAACCTGTGGTACCCGTTGTGGGACGCCAATATTCGGCTCGATCACAGCGTTCGAACTGTCTCCGAGGCGATGAAGGTTGCCGCAGAGGACATCTCGGCGGGGCTCGCGATGCTGGAGGTCCGCCACATCGCGGGCGACTCCGATCTCTCGTCGCTTCTGGTCGGCGGAGCCCGTCGGCAGTGGCGCACCGGAATTGCTTCGCGCTTCGAAGAACTCGTTGAACACACCCAGCAGCGATGGCAGCGCAGCGGCGAGATCGCCCACCGCGCCGAGCCGGACCTGAAGACCGGTCGCGGTGGGCTCCGCGATGTGCAGCTGCTCAACGCGCTCGCCATCGCCCAACTTGCCGACGTGTACCCGAGCCGGTCATTGGCGTCTCCGATCGAAACACTTGGTGAAGCTCATCTGGCGCTGCTCAACGTCCGCACCGAGTTGCACCGCGTGTCGGGCCGCGGACGCGACCTCGTGCTGGCGCAGCACGCCGACGAGATCGGTGCAGCCCTGCGCATCGGCGACCGCTTCGATCTCGCGCGGATGCTCTCCGACGCGGCCCGCACGATCAGCTTCTACGTCGATGCAGGCGTGCGTACAGCGGCTAATGCGCTGCCGCGCCGCGGATTCGCCGCTTTCCGGCGGCCGGTGCGACGACCTCTCGACGAGGGAGTCATCGAATTCGGCGGCGAGGTCATCCTGGCCCGCGACGCACGCCCTGAACGCGATCCCGGCCTGATCCTGCGCGTTGCCGCGGCGTCGGCGACCACCGGTCTTCCGATGGCGGCCTCCACGTTGGCCCGGCTCGGCCAAACCGCCCCCGAACTGCGCACACCGTGGCCGCAACAGGCCGTGAAGGACCTGCTGGTGATGCTGGCCGCCGGACCGTCGGCAGTGGCCACCATCGAGGCCCTCGACCGCACCGGCCTGTGGGGCAGGCTCTTCCCCGAATGGGGTGCGGTGCGCGACCTGCCACCGCGCGATGTCGTGCACATCTGGACCGTCGATCGCCATCTTGTCGAAACCGTCTCGCGGGCAAGTGCATTCACCACGCGCGTATCTCGGCCCGACCTGCTGTTGCTCGGGGCGCTTTGCCACGACATCGGCAAGGGCAGGGGCGGGGACCACAGCGTCATCGGGGCCGAACTCGCCACGCAGATCGGCACCCGGCTCGGTCTGTGGCCTTCGGACATCCAACTGCTTTCCAAGGTCGTGCGCCACCACTTGCTCCTGCCCCACACCGCAACCCGTCGCGATCTGCAGGACGCGAAGACGATCGAAGCGGTCATCGAAGCACTGGAAGGCGACACAGTCGTGCTGGAATTGCTCCATGTGCTGGCCGAGGCCGACTCGTTGGCGACCGGCCCCGGTGTATGGGGCGACTGGAAGGCCTCGCTGATCGGCGACCTGGTACGGCGCTGCCGCCTGGTGATGGCCGGTGAAGAGCTGCCGCGCCCCGATCCCGTTGATCCGCACTATCTTTCGCTGGCAACGAGTGTAGGGGTGCACGTCGAGATGACGCCGGCCGACAGCCCACACATCTACAACGTGACGATGATCGCGCCCGACCGGCGAGGGCTGTTGTCGAAAGCGGCGGGCGTGCTGGCGCTGAACTCACTTCGGGTGCACTCTGCGTCGGTCAACGGTCACGAGGGCTCGGCGATCAACACGTTCGTCGTGTCGCCGCATTTCGGCTCACCACCTGCCGGCGAGCTGTTGCGCCAGCAGCTGATCCTCGCGCTCGACGGCGAACTCGACGTGCTCGCGTCATTGGACAAGCGCGACCGGGACGCCGCCCAGCACGGCACGACGCGGGCGGGTGAGGTGCCTGCCGGAGTGCCCATCAACCATGTTGCGGCGCCGCCGCGGATCCTGTGGTCGGAGGGCGCGGAGCCGGGCGAGCTCGTGGTCCAGATCCGCTCCACCGACCGCGCCGGCCTGCTGGCGCGGCTCACCGCGGTGTTCGAGCGCGACGGCGTCGACATCGCGTGGGCGAAGGTGACGACACTGGGGTCGTCGGTCGTCGACGTGTTCGGCATCACCGTCGCCGGAGACTGCGGATCGGCAGGAGCACCCGTTCAGATTTCCACAGCGCTCCGCGACGACCTGGAACACGACCTGTTCGCGGTGCTGCCAACCCCGCCGCCCGCGAAGCCGGTGTCCGAGGCCAGCTAGGCAGGACGGCGCTGGGGTCCCCCGCCTGCAGGGGCGACCGTAGCGACCGGGGAAGTAGGGTGGGTGCGTGTTTGAATCCCTGTCCGACCGGTTGACCGGAGTCCTTTCGGGACTGCGCGGCAAAGGGCGGTTGACCGAGGCCGACATCGACGCGACCGCCCGTGAGATCCGGCTGGCGCTGCTGGAGGCCGACGTCTCGCTGCCCGTGGTGCGCGCGTTCGTCACCCGCATCAAAGAGCGCGCAAGGGGCGCCGAGGTCTCCGCCGCGCTGAACCCGGCCCAACAGGTCGTCAAGATCGTCAACGAGGAACTCATCGGCATCCTCGGCGGCCAGACCCGCCAACTGGCATTCGCCAAGACGCCGCCGACTGTGGTGATGCTTGCGGGCCTGCAGGGCTCCGGTAAGACCACGCTGGCCGGAAAGCTCGCCAAATGGCTTCGTGGACAAGGTCATACGCCGCTGCTCGTGGCCGCGGACCTGCAACGTCCCGGCGCGGTGAGCCAGCTGCGGATCGTGGGCGGTCAGGCGGGCGTCGAGGTCTTCGCGCCACACCCCGGCGCCTCGGCCGAAGGAGCCGTCGACGCCGCTCCCGGTGATCCGGTCAAGGTGGCCTCGGACGGCGTTGCCGAGGCGCGGGCCAAGCACTTCGATGTGGTCATCGTCGACACCGCGGGCCGGCTCGGCATCGACGACGAGTTGATGGCGCAGGCCGCCTCGATCCGCGAGGTCGTCGACCCCGATGAGGTGCTGTTCGTCGTCGACGCGATGATCGGCCAGGACGCCGTCACCACCGCGGAGGCGTTCCGCGAGGGCGTCGGGTTCACCGGCGTCGTACTCACCAAGCTGGACGGCGACGCCCGCGGCGGTGCCGCGCTGTCGGTACGCGAGGTCACCGGCGTGCCGATCCTGTTCGCGTCCGCAGGCGAGAAGCTAGACGACTTCGACGTCTTCCACCCCGACCGCATGGCCAGCCGCATCCTCGGCATGGGCGACGTGCTGACCCTGATCGAGCAGGCCGAGCAGGTCTTCGACGCCCAGCAAGCCGAGGAGGCCGCCGCCAAGATCGGCTCGGGTGAGCTCACGCTGGAGGACTTCCTCGAGCAGATGCTGGCCATCCGCAAGATGGGGCCGATCGGCAACCTGCTCGGCATGCTGCCCGGAGCGGGACAGATGAAGGACGCGCTGGCCGCGGTCGACGACAGCCAGCTGGACCGCGTGCAGGCCATCATCCGCGGTATGACACCGCAGGAGCGTGCCGAGCCGAAGATCATCAACGCGTCGCGACGGCTGCGGATCGCCAACGGGTCCGGCGTGACGGTGTCGGAGGTCAATCAGCTCGTCGACCGCTTCTTCGAAGCCCGCAAGATGATGTCGCAGATGGCAGGCCAAATGGGAATGCCGTTCGGCCGCAAGGGTTCTTCCCGCAAGGCGGGGAAGGGCAAGAACAAGCAGGCCGGGAAGGGAAAGAAGGGTAGGGGTCCGACACCGCCGAAGGTGCGCAGCCCGTTCGGCGCACCGGGAGGCGTGCCTGAGGGTTTCCCCGACCTGTCCAACATGCCGAAGGGCCTCGACGAGCTGCCGCCCGGGCTGGCCGACATCGATCTGTCGAAGCTGAAGTTCCCCAAGAACTGATGCGTCTTCACGTCAAGGGCCGGGGATTGCCCGATGACGAGCCGGTGGAGTGGTGGATCGTCGACGGCGTTCTGAGCGCCGAACCGGTGGCGGACGCCGAAACAGTTTTCGACGGTGGGTGGATCGTGCCCGGCCTTGTCGACGCGCACTGTCACGTCGGCCTGGGCGAGCACGGCCCCGTCGAGACCATCGACGAGTGCATCGAGCAGGCCGAGACCGAACGCGGTGTCGGCGCGCTGCTGCTGCGCGACTGCGGGTCGCCGATCGACACCCGCGTCCTCGACGACCGCGAGGATCTGCCCCGAATCATTCGGCACGGACGCCATCTGGCCAGGCCCAAGCGCTACCAGCGCAACTTCGCGATCGAGTTGGAAGACGAGTCGCAGCTACCCGAAGCCGTCGCCGAACAGGCGCGATGGGGCGACGGCTGGGTCAAACTGGTCGGCGACTGGATCGACCGTGAGGTCGGCGACCTGTCGCCGCTCTGGTCCGACGACGTGCTCAAGGCGGCGATGGCCGCCGCGCACGCCGAGGGCGCCCGCGTCACCGCGCATGTCTTCAGCGAGGATGCGCTGCCGGGCCTGATCAAGGCAGGCATCGACTGCATCGAGCACGGCACGGGCCTGACCGACGACACGGTCGCGCTGATGGTCGAGCACGGCACCGCGTTGGTGCCCACGCTGATCAACATCGAGAACTTCCCCGGTATCGCGGACGGCGCCGCAAAGTTTCCCATCTACGCCAGCCACATGCGGGCCCTCTACGAGCATTGCCTGCCGCGCATCGCCGCCGCATACGAAGCCGGCGTGCCGATATTCGCGGGCACCGATGCGGGCAGCATGGTCGCGCACGGCCGCATCGGTGACGAGATCGACGCGCTGAAGAAGGTCGGCATGACACCGACGGAGGCGCTCGGCGCAGCCAGCTGGACGGCCCGCAGCTGGCTGGGCAGGACATCGCTCGACCACGGCGCACCCGCGGATCTGGTCTGCTACGCCGACGACCCGCGCGCGGGTGCGGCCGTCATCAACCGGCCGGACGTGGTCGTGCTGCGTGGTCGGGTCTACTGACGGGCGGTACGCGTTCGTGGCGGTGCTGGCGGCGGCCTGCCCGCCGACGGCCGAGGTGATCGGCAAGTAGGCCGTCAGGGCTGCGCGAAGCCCCAGTCGAACAGCCCTATGGCCTGTCCGTACAGATCGCCGTCCCCGTACATCTCCACGGCGATGAGCCGCCGGTTACCTCGCTGCGCGGCGGCGACGAAGGTATCGCGCGCGAGGTCCGTGTATCCGGTCTTGCCCGCGATCGTGCCGGGATAACGGGTCAGCAGCTTGTTCTGCGCGGTGATGGTCTTGCCGGGGAAGTCCGCCGACCGCTCCTGGAAGATCTGGGCGATCAGTGGATAGGTCAGTGCCGCGCGGTAGATCACCGCAAGGTCGTGCGGCGTGGTGATCGACTCCCAGCCCGGCCCGTCGAGGCCCGACGGCGAGGACGCCCTCGTGCTCTTGGCGCCGACGGCTGCGGCCTTGCGGTTCATCGCCGCGACCGCGACGCGCTGACCGCCGAGCATGTCGGCCAACATGTTCGCCGCGTCGTTGCCCGACACCATCAGCAGTGCCTCCAGCAGTTGGCGGGTGGTGTAGGCCTGGCCCGGTTCCAGTCCGACACAAGAACATTCGACTTCGGTGTGGGACTGGTTGGCGCGTGCGAAGGTCTCGGGCCGCAGGTTGTCGAGCACGACCATCGCGAGCAACGGCTTGATCGTGCTTGCCGGCGCGTGCTGTCCGTACGGGTCGTGCGAGGCCAGAATCCGTCCGGAGTCGAGGTCGGCCAGCAGCCACGCCTGGGCCGGCCCGTCGGGGGGTGTGACCGCGCCGGCCGGCTGGACGCCGGGCTCAGCGAATGCGGTCGGTGCGGCCACCGCGCAACCCGCTAACGCGAGCGCGGTCGTCAACGCAGCCAACATCTTTCGCACGGAGGCTGAGCGTATCCTGTGTGAACACTGGTTTTAGCCGCGCAAAGATCTCAGATCCGTTGCGGATCAACAACTTTTGATGACGCTGCTAGAGCGATGCGACACTCATTTGGCGGTCCTGGGCGAAGCCCCAATCGAACAAACCCATCGCCTGGTCCCAGTACGTCGGGCCGCCTCCCTTGACCAACCCGTACATCATCGCCACCACCAGGCGGCGGCCACCACGGTCGGCTGCTGCGACGAACGTCTTCTTCGCGGCGTCGGTGAACCCGGTCTTGCCGCCGAGCGTGCCCGGATAACGGTGCAGCAGTTCGTCGTCGTTGACAATCGGCCTGTCGCCCGTCTTCGTCGGGAACGTCGCGGCGGGCAGCGCGATGATCTGTGCGAAGACCGGATTGGCCATCGCAGCGCGGAATATCACGGCGAGATCGTGCGGAGTGGTGGCCCCGGAGCCGCCCGCGCCGTCCAGCCCCGACGGCGTCGACGCGTGGGTGCTTAGCGCGCCGATCGAGGAGGCCTTGGCGTTCATCTTGGCCACGGCGGTGTCGTAGCCGCCGATCATGTCGGCCAGCGCATTGGCGGCATCATTGCCCGACATCAGCAGGATTGCGTTCAGAAGCTGGCGCGCGGTGTAGGTGCGGCCCGGCTCGATCCCCGCGCAGGTGCACTCCACGTGGGTATCGGCCTCGGTGCCGACGACCGTCGCGTTCAGATCGGTCACCTCGTCGAGCGCCGTGAGCACCAGCAGGGTCTTGATCGTGCTCGCCGGCGGATGGGGGATGTTCATCTCACGCTCGGCCAGCACCTGGCCGGTGTCCATGTCCGCGACGATCCAGGCGGGTGCCGGACCTTCTGGGGGTTGTTGCACGTTGCCGACCGGTTGGGTGCTCGGTTCCGCGTCGGCCAACGGCACGACAAACAGGAACATCAGGCTCAGACATGTAGCGATGACGGTGAAAAACCTCCCCATGGGTCCAGCAGCCTAACCCGTGATCGCTGTCCGGCAGCTATTCGGTGTTCAATCGACGCATGCTGAGCCTGGAAGAGATGTCGGATCGTCTCGAACTGCAACAACTGCTGATCAGCTACTCCGAGGCCATCGACCGGCGGAAGTTCGACGAGTTGGACGACATCTTCACTCCTGACGCCTACATCGACTACCGCGACACAGGGGGCATCGACGGGCAGTATCCGCAGATCAAGGTGTGGTTGGCCGAGACGCTGCCCACTTACTTCGAGCGCAACGCCCACATGCTCGGACTGCCCGCGATCAAGCTCGCAGGCGACACCGCCACCGCGCGCACCTTCTGCTTCAACCCGATGGTGCTCAAGGGGGAGAAGCCCAAGGTCATGCAGGTCGGGGTCTGGTACGACGACGAGTTCGTCCGCACCGCCGATGGCTGGCGGCTGTCCCGCCGCGTCGAGATCAAGTGCTACGACAAGATCCTGTGACGGGGTCAAGAGCGCGATTTCTCCCGGTAGCGGCTGTTCTGGCACAATGGTCGGCTGTCTGCCCCGCGACTACGGCCGTGCGGTGGTCACACACGTAAGGCAAAACCGGATTCGGGCATCCCGCCCGCGATCGCTGAATTGCAGCGTGGCAATTTCACAGGAGAGTTCGCTCAAACATGGCTGTCAAGATCAAGCTCACCCGGCTTGGCAAGATCCGCAATCCCCAGTACCGCATCGCCGTCGCCGACGCGCGCACCCGCCGCGACGGGCGCGCCATCGAGATCATCGGCCGCTACCACCCGAAGGAAGATCCGAGCCTCATCGAGATCGACTCCGAGCGGGCCCAGTACTGGCTCGGCGTTGGCGCCCAGCCCACCGAACCGGTCCTTCAACTGCTGAAGATCACCGGCGACTGGCAGAAGTTCAAGGGCCTGCCCGGCGCGGAGGGCACGCTGAAGGTCAAAGAGCCCAAGCCCAGCAAGCTGGAACTCTTCAACGCAGCGCTCGCGGAGGCCGACGGCGGTCCCAGCACGGAGGCCACCACGGCCAAGAAGAAGAAGGCGCCCGCCAAGAAGGCCGCCAAGGCTGACGAGACCGCACAAGTCGACGCCACCGCCCCCGAGGTCGCTCCGATCAAGGACGAGTCAGAGCCCGCCGCTGAAGGCGCAGACGCCACCGGAGCCGATACGTCGGCGACATCAGACACCGGAGCCGATACGTCGGCGACATCAGACGCCGGAGCCGATACGTCGGCGACATCAGATGCCGGAGCCGATACGTCGGCGACATCAGACACCGGAGCCGATACGTCGGCGACATCCGATGCCGCTCCCGCCGAGCAGGCCGACGAATCGTGAGCTCGGTCGTCGTCGACGCGGTCGAGCACCTGGTCCGCGGCATCGTGGACAACCCCGACGACGTCCGGGTCGACATGGTGACGTCGCGCCGCGGCCGTACCGTTGAGGTGCACGTGAACCCCGAAGACCTCGGCAAGGTCATCGGCCGTGGAGGCCGGACCGCGACTGCGCTGCGAACGTTGGTCGCGGGCATCGGCGGTCGGGGCATCCGCGTCGACGTGGTGGACACCGACCAGTAGCGGTCCGATATGGACCTTGTAGTCGGGCGCGTCGTCAAGGCTCACGGCGTCACCGGTGAGATCGTCGTCGAGGTTCGCACCGATGACCCCGAGACACGTTTCGCACCGGGCACGCGACTGCGGGCACGTCCCAAGAACGGCCCGGAGCGCGCCGATGTCGTCGAGTCTGCGCGCGAGCACAGTGGCCGTCTGCTGGTGCGGCTGGAAGGCGTCAACGACCGAGACGCCGCGGAGGCGTTGCGCGGCCATGTCTTCCTGGTCGACACCGGGGACCTGCCACCGATCGACGATCCAGACGAGTTCTACGACCACCAGCTCGAGGGGCTGCGGGTCGTGACGACCGACGGTCGGCTGGTCGGCAACGTCGACGAAGTGCTGCACACCGCTGCGGGCGAGTTGTTGTCGGTG
The DNA here is from genome assembly GCA_963715215.1 of uncultured Actinomycetota bacterium. Classification (GTDB taxonomy): domain Bacteria; phylum Actinomycetota; class Actinomycetes; order Mycobacteriales; family Mycobacteriaceae; genus Mycobacterium. The sequence continues at coordinate 142,436 of CAVQRJ010000028.1, read as the reverse complement.
ACGACGGAGACCGGCGCCGAAGTGCTGGTGCCGTTCGTCGGCGCGATCGTCACCGAGGTGTCGATGCAGAACCAAACCATCGAGATCGACCCGCCAGAGGGTCTGCTGGAGCTTCAATGAGGGTGCGCGGCTGTGCTCATTGATGTGGTGACGATCTTCCCCGACTTCCTGGCTCCGCTCCGACAGTCGTTGCCCGGCAAAGCGATTGAGGCGGGCATCGTCGACCTGCGGGTGCACGACCTGCGGCGGTGGACACACGATGTGCACCGCTCCGTCGACGACTCGCCGTACGGCGGCGGTCCGGGAATGGTGATGAAGGCACCCGTATGGGGTGAGGCGCTCGACGAAATCTGCTCGCAGGAAACGCTTCTCGTGGTCCCGACTCCTGCGGGGCGGTTGTTCACGCAGACGACGGCGCAACGCTGGCGCGAGGAATCGCATCTGGTCTTCGCATGCGGACGCTATGAGGGTATCGACCAGCGCGTGATGGACGACGCGGCCACGCGGATGCGCGTCGAAGAGGTGTCGATCGGCGACTACGTGCTGCCCGGTGGTGAGTCAGCGGCGCTGGTGATGATCGAGGCCGTCGTGCGCCTGCTCCCCGACGTGTTGGGCAATCCCGCGTCGCACCAAGATGATTCGCACTCGAAAGGTCTACTCGAGGGTCCCAGTTACACCAGGCCGCCGAGCTGGCGCGGGTTGGACGTGCCCGAGGTGCTGCTGTCAGGCGACCACGCGAAGGTCGCGGCCTGGCGACGGCAACAGGGTCTTGAGCGCACCCGCCAACGCCGACCCGACCTGATCGACGGATCTGACGGCCGGACGGCGGACTAAATCTTGCCGCCCGGGAACATCGTCTTGACCGCCTGGGTGATGGTGGCGCGCGCCGAGGCTTCGTCGTCGGGTTCCAGCGAGCTGATCGCCATCACGTAGCGGCGTTCGGGCCCGATCACGCCGGTGGACACGTGCAACTGGTTGCCGCCGTTCCAGCAGCAGAACCAGCCCTGTTTGACCGCAACAAGCTCGGCGTAGAGCCCCTCGGGGATGCCGAAGCGCTGCGGGTATCCGTCGGTCCCCGTCGGTGTGGATTGCGCGAGGTTGGTCATGATCACGTTGGCCTGTTCGGGCGGCAGCCCGCCGCTGCCGTTCAGCAGCATGTCGTAGTAGCGGACGAGATCGCTTGCGGTGCTGGTGGTGACGTCCCAGTGACTGTTGTAGGGCGCTGTGGTGCCCGTCAACCCGTACCGCGCCACGACGCGGGCGATCACGGCGTTTCCACCGCTGCGGTTCCAGAAGTTCTGGGCCGCGCCGTCGTCCGAGGACCGCAACATGACCTCGAGCGACTTGCGGTCGGCGGGAGAGAGCGTCGTCTGGCCCTTGGATTCCTGCAGCAGCAGGTCGTCGGCGATGAACAGCTTCACCACGGACGCGATCGGGAAGGCCTGGTTGTGTCCGTTCGACACGGTCTGGCCGGTGTTGCGGTCCAGCACGACCACCGAGATATTGGCTCCGGACTTCGCCGCGTCCGCGGTGGCCTGCCGGGTGCGTGCGTCGAGGCCGTCGAACGTCGCAACCGGCTCGCCCGGCGGAGCATCGGGCGCCGAGGCGATCCTGTCCTGCGGCGCAACGATCGTCACCTGAGGCGTATCCGCGGCCGGCGGTGCGCCGTAAACCCGCGACTCGCAGCCGGCAACGAGCAGCGCCGCGGTCGCGACGGTCGCGATCGCCGCCGCCCGACTCGGCCGCCGCCCACGCATAGCTCTCCTTCACGTACAGAACCTGAGCCGGGAAGCGGGCGCTACCACGCTGCACCCGCCGGCTGGTCCAGCGTAATACGGGTGAGGCTAGATCCGCCCGCCCGGGAACATCGTCTTGACAGCCTGGGTGATGGTCGCGCGTGCCGCCTCCGCGCTTGCCGGCTGGTCCGACGCGATCGCCATGACGTAGCGACGATCGGAGCCGATGATGCCGGTGGACAGGTGCATCCAGTCGGAGCCGACGCAGCACATCCAGCCTTGCTTCACGGCCACCGGCTCGGCGTAGAGCGCCTCGGGGATGCCGAAACGCTGTGGGTACACGCCACCCGGCATCATTCCGTCAATCCCGACCGGGGCGGACGCCGCCAGGTCGTCGACGATCATGTCGGCCTTCTCCTGGGGCAGACCGCCCGCGCCCGACAGCATCATCTCGTAGTAGCGCACCAGGTCCGCGGCCGTACTGATGGTGTTGAACCACCGGCCGTTGCGCGGCGGCCTGGTGCCGCCGAGGCCGTAGCGGGCCGCAACCCGGCTGACGATCGCGCTGCCGCCGCCCCGATTCCAGAACACCTCGGCGGCGCTGTCGTCAGAGGAGCGCAACATCGAATCGAACATCTTCCGGTCGTCCGGCGAGAGCTTCGGACCACGCAGCAGCAGGTCATCGGCGATGAACAGCTTTACGACGGACGCGATCGCGATGCCCCTGTTGTTGCCGTTGGACACCCGCTGCCCCGTTGAGCGGTCCAGCACAACGGTCGTGATGTCGGCACCATTGGCGGCGGCGTCGTCCGTGGCCCGCTTGATGCGGTTCTCGATGCCGTCGAAGGACGAGGCGGGATCGTCGGGCGCGGCCTCGGGCAAAGGCGCCAGCGGCCCCTGCGGGGCGACGACCGTCAGCTGCGGCGCATCGGGGTCAACGGGCGGCGGCGTTCCGTGGACCCGCGCCTCACACGCTGTCAGGGCGAACACCGCTGCGGTCACTGCGACCAGCCTCGATGGCCGCCGACGCATAGCTATCCTCCAAGACGTCCGAGAGCGGGGAACGGGCGCTGCTGACCGTCCACCGGCCCGTACGGTTGAGCCTAACCGCTTCCCACGGGTCGTACGCCCCCGGCCGGGCTCGCGATTTCACTGCATGCGGCCCCGTCTGGCACAATTGACCAGTTGTCTGTGCGAGACGTGGGGACGGCGCGCCCGTCCGTCGCGAGATGCACCAGATACGCCCGAATCCATCGGCCCGGCGACGCATAACCACCGCGGACCCGCCGCTGGCAGCGAACAGTGAAGAACTAAGGAAGAGTCACCGATGAACACGCTGGATTTCGTCGATCAGTCGTCGTTACGCGACGACATTCCGGACTTCAGCGCCGGGGACACCGTCAACGTGCACGTCAAGGTCATCGAGGGCGCCAAGGAGCGCATTCAGGTCTTCAAGGGCGTGGTGCTGCGTCGCCAGGGCGGCGGCATCCGCGAGACCTTCACCGTGCGCAAGGAAAGCTACGGCGTCGGGGTGGAGCGGACGTTCCCCGTGCACTCGCCGAACATCGACCACATCGACGTCGTCACCCGTGGTGACGTACGTCGCGCCAAGCTCTACTACCTGCGCGAACTTCGTGGCAAGAAGGCGAAGATCAAGGAAAAGCGCTGACGTCGCGCCGCCGCTCGATCGTCGTCCGACTCCTCGTGGATACGCTGATCCCGTGAGCGGAACCGCGGACTCCCCAGACTCTTCATCCGAGCGCACGCTCGACGGCGACGCCACTGAGGCGTCCGACGAGCAGGCCGACGAGGCCGCCGACAAATCGAAGCGCAGGGGTGGCGCTCTCCGCGAGGCCGTCATTCTGGTGGTGATCGCCGTCGGCCTGTATTACCTGATGCTCACGTTCATCGCCCGCCCCTACCTCATCCCGTCGGAGTCGATGGAACCCACGCTGCACGGCTGCGCAGGCTGTGTCGGCGACCGCATCATGGTCGACAAGCTGACCTACCGGTTCTCCGAGCCTGAACCGGGCGACGTGATCGTGTTCAAGGGGCCGCCGAACTGGAACGCCAGCTATAAATCCATCCGCTCCGACAACACCGCCGTGCGGTGGGTGCAGAACGCCCTCTCGTTCGTCGGCTTCGTGCCACCGGACGAGAACGACCTGGTCAAACGGGTGATCGCGACGGGCGGTCAGACCGTCGAATGCCGCAAGGGCACGGCGCTCACCGTCGACGGGAAGCCGCTGAACGAGCCCTATCTCGATCTCCAGACGATGGCCGTGCCCGACCCCGACGAGTATCGGTGTCTCGGCTTCGAATTCGGGCCCGTAAAGGTGCCCGACGGCCGGGTGTGGGTGATGGGGGACAACCGCACCCATTCGGCCGACTCACGGGCGCACTGCACCGACAACGCGGCCGATTTCCAGAGCGGGATCAAGTGCACCGGCGATCCGAACGCCGGAACCATTCCGTTGGACAACATCATCGGAAAGGCGCGGTTCATCGCCTGGCCGCCATCGCGATGGGGTGGGGTTGGCTCGGTGGATCCGCAGTCCCAGTAATAGGAGTTCGGGCGATGAGCGTCTCACGCGAAGAGCGGAGGACCCGAGTGCCGGCGACATGGCCTCCGCGAACCGTGATCCGGAAGTCTTCGGGCCTGCGCACCCTGGAGTCGGCGCTCTATCGCGGCGGTCTTGGCCCGGTGGCGGGCGTGGACGAGGTCGGCCGCGGTGCCTGCGCAGGTCCGCTGGTCGTCGCCGCGTGCGTACTCGGGCCGAATCGACTGGAGAGCCTGGCCGCCCTTGACGACTCGAAGAAGCTCACCGAGAAGGAACGGGAACGGCTGTTTCCCCTGATACGACGGTATGCGCTGGCTTATCACGTGGTGTTCATCCCGTCCACCGAGGTGGATCGCCGGGGCGTTCATGTGGCCAACATCGAGGGGATGCGCAGGGCGATCGCGGGCCTGCCGATGCGGCCGGGATACGTGCTGAGTGACGGGTTTCGCGTACCAGGGCTGCCGGTGCCATCGCTGCCTGTGGTCGGCGGCGACGCCGCAGCGGCCTGTATCGCCGCGGCCAGCGTGCTGGCCAAGGTCAGTCGTGACCGCCTGATGGTCAAGATGGAGGCCGAACACCCCGGCTACGGCTTCGCCGAACACAAGGGCTACTGCACTCCTGCACACGGGGCCGCGCTGGCCCGGTTCGGGCCGTGCAGCCAGCACCGATACTCGTTCATCAACGTCCGGCGGGTGGCCACGCCGACGGGCACGAAGGTGGTCACCGAGTTCGCGGGTGACTGCCTACCGGCGCACCGGGGCGAAGTCGGGTAGGGGAAGATGGGGTCTAGACCAAACGAAGGACTACAGAAGCGATGAGTGCCGAAGATCTCGAGAAGTACGAAACCGAGATGGAGCTCTCGCTGTACCGCGAATACAAGGACATCGTCGGGCAGTTCAGCTACGTCGTGGAAACCGAGCGGCGGTTCTATCTGGCCAACAGCGTGGAGCTGGTTCCCCGCGACGCCGCCGGCGAGGTGTACTTCGAGCTGCGGCTTGCCGACGCCTGGGTGTGGGACATGTACCGCCCCGCCCGGTTCGTCAAGCAGGTGCGGGTCATCACCTTCAAGGACGTCAACATCGAAGAGGTAGAGAAGCCCGAGCTGCGGCTGCCCGAATAGGCGCTCAGCCTGTGGTGGGCGCGCGCAGGTGCTCGCCGAAGAAGGCGAAGACCCGCGACCACGCGTCGGCCTCCGCGGTGTCGTTGTAGCCGAAACCCGCGATGCGAATCAGGGGCTGTCCCGGAAGCCGGTTCGCGAAGGCGTGTCCGGCGTCGGGGTACACCTTGATGTCGGCGTCGATGCTCTTCTCCTCGGCGACCCTCTGCAGCCTGGCCGCCGCGCCGATTCCGACGGGGTCTCGACGGCCGAAGCTGGCCACGATCGGACAGGCCCCGTCCAGCGTCTCGCTGAGGTTGCGCGGCAGCGGGGTGCCGTAGAACGGGGCCGAAGCGCCGAATCCCTTGGGAGACATCACCAGTGCGTACTGACCGCCCATGCAGAAGCCGGCGATGCCAACCGCGCCGGAGGCTTGCGGCATGGCGAGCAGATGATCGCGCGCGGCGAGAATGTCGTCGAGGGCACGGCCGCGTTTGGTCAGTAGCTCGCGCATGACACGCGCGACGCAGCGGGCCATGCCGCCGCGGGCGAACATGTTCGGCGTGATGGCGATGTACCCCGCCGCGGCCACCAGCCGCGAAATTCTCTCGTTGTCGGGCCGGTAGCCGATCGCGTCGTGGACCAGTACCACTCCCGGCCACGGTCCCTGGCCGTCGGGGACACTCAGCAGCGCGTCGATCGGGCCGCCCGGGGCATTGATCGTGATGGTCTCCACGCGATCAATCTAACGGGACGTCGAGCGTATGGCCTATGTACGAAAACGCGGCGAAATCGTACGTAGCCCACACAGTCGATGCGCGCCCTGGGTCACGAGCCCGCCGTTCCCCACCAGTAAGCGATGAACGGTTCCATGTTGCGGCTGACGAGTTCGATGCGGGGTCCCGCCGGCCCCTTGGCATATGCCCACATTAGGGTGCCGGAGCCGTCGGGGTTGTACGACTTGACCTCGACCGTCATTCCGGCGGATCTCAATGTCGCCAAGTCGGATTCGACGTCGTCGGACCAGTAGCCGATGTGGTGGACACCCGAATCTGCCGGGGTCCACACGGTGCCGGGCACGGTCTGCAGCAGCTCCAGCCTCGGGTCGGCGCCCGAGTACACGATCTTCATCGGAATCGTCACCTCGCCATCTGGTGTCACCGCCTGCTGGTCGACGCTGACGACGTCGGTCCAGGTGTACCCGGCAACCTCGGTGAGCCACTTCATCGCCGCCTCGAGATCGTCGACGACGATGCCGGTGTGGTACAGGTTCTCGGCCTTCACTGGTCCTCCCCGATTGTGGCGCTCTTGATCTCCTGTTCCAGCCGCTGAACTTCGCTGTGGTTCTCGCGGCCGCTGGCGGCCAGAAGTTGTTCGAGCGCATGACGTTTCACGTCCAGCGCGTCGGTGTCGGCAGGGGCATGGGCCAGCACGATGTCGGTGAGGGCTCCGTCTTCGGCCAGCAACTCGATGGCGACGTCGCAGAGATCACGCCGTCGCTGCTCGACGTTGCGCTTACTCACGACAATTGGGCGGCGATTTCGTCGAACGCGGCGATCGTCGGAAACAGCTTTGTGGCATCCTGCGGAAGCGGCCAACTCGACAGCTTCGCGGCGACTATGTTCGCAGCCCGGTTGACGTAAATCAGCTGGCCGTGAATTCCCAAGCACACCAACACGTTGTTGCCCGAATGCGGAAACCAGCACTGGTTCCGGTACATCCCGCCCGGCATGCGGTTGTCGCCCGGGCTGGCGGCGAAGGCGGATCGCGAGTCGAGGCCGCCCGCGAAGGTGTCGGCGATCCACGACAGCGACACCACCCGCTCGCCCGTCAGCGAGGTGCCGCCGTTCAGGAACAACGAACCGAACCTGACCAGATCGGACAGGCACGCGTTGATGCCGCCGTCGAACATGCCGGTGCCCACCGAATCCACGCCGATGGTCGCATCGGCCCGCGCGCCGAGCTTGGCCCACAGCACCTGAGACATCAACTCCGGCATCCGCAATCCGCTCGCGGCCTCGCAGATCCAGCCGAGCACGTCGGTCTCACAGGACCGGTATTCGAACGGCCCGCCGTGCGGCGACTTCTGCTGCAGCGTCAGCAGAAAGTCGTACATCGTCGTCGGGAGGTCCGGCACGGTGCGCGGTGCCCATCCGATGGCCTGCTCGATCAATCGCACCTCGGCCATCGGGTCGAGATACTCCTCGGAAAACTTGATCCCCGAACGCATGTCGAGCACATTGCGAACCGTCGCGCCCACGTAGCCGGAGTCCGCCAGCGCGGGCACGTAATGGGTCAGTTCCGCGTCGGGGTTCACGGTGCCGTTGCCGACCAGCGCACCGGCCACCATAGCCACCAAGGACTTGCTCACCGACATCAGCAGGTGCGAGGAGTCGGCGTGCATGCCCGCGTAGTAGAACTCGCCAAGCACCTTGCCGTGCTGGGTGACGGTCCAGCCGTCGGTGTCCGTAGCGGCCATCACCTCGCCGACGGTGGTGCGCGTGCCGTTCGTCCGGTCGTAAAGCGGGATGTGGGCCAGCTCGACGGGGGCCGACGGCATCTCGGCGACGGGTCCGGTGCCTCGGGAGATCACGGCGGTGGGGAGAAACTCGGCGACGTGCTGAAACGTCCAGTGCAGTTGGGCTGCCGACTGCCAATTTTCCAGCGTCACGTCCGACGGCACGCGTCCGGTGTCGTCTTCGAGAGCCATGGTGATGACCCTAACTCAGCCCCGACTTCACGCCGGATTCGTGCAGGCGCGAAGGGAGGTGGTCCCGGCGGGCCGTGGTGGTGCGTGAACGGTCACGATGCCTAGAGGCCGACTCGTTCCAGCGCTTCGTCGAACTCCTCGGAGGCCACTTTGTCGCCCTTGCCGTCGGAGATCGCTTGCGTGTACACCGAGACCACCTCGTCTTCGACCTCGGCGAACTTCGCGTCCCACGTTTCGGAGTCGAACCGCCAGTAACCCGTGACGTCCAACTGGTCGATGGTCCATCCGAGGCCACGGAAGTGCTTGCGCACGGCACGCGATTCGGCGGCCTCGCCGGCGAACCAGCAGTAGCCGCGGCCGGAGGGCGGCCGATGGTCGAGGACCATCTCGGCCAGTCGGCTCGCAGCATGCCCGTTCCCGGTGCCGACGGTGGGGACCACCGTCATGTCTGCACGCGAAGGGAGGTAGGCCAGGTCTTCGTCGTCGGCGATCTCGACGATCGCTGTCACCGTCATGTCCGAGCCAAGTTCCTCGACGATGCGCGCGGTCGCGGGAAGTCCCGACAGATCGGTGACCAGCAGTTGCCAATCGGTGGTCGGTGGCGGCCGGTACCACGACCGGGCGTGGTCGAGGCCGACGCGGTCGCCGGTTCGCGCCGCCGCCGCCCAGGACGTGCCGACGCCGTGCGCGTGCAAGAAGACATCGAGGGTGATGAGGTTGCCCAGGTGGTGTCGTACAGAGTAATTGCGGCCCTCGGAATCCGGGTCGATACGGTTCGTGCTGTCGGGAAAATAGACGCCGACGGCCGAGTCCGCTGCCGGCTTCACATCGAGAGCGGCGGGATCGTCGATCTGCAGGACGATGCGGCGGAGGCGAGGGGTCAGGTCGACCGCTTCGGTGACGGAACCCTGGGTGAAGCTCACCGATATTAGGTTACTAACCGATCTTGGCGGCAGGAGATGCCCGCCAACGGGCGATTTCAGCGGCGCAACGACCTATGTTCGGGATATGGCCGACATCGAGCTGATCGGCGTCCCGTTCGACGGCTATGGCCGACCGGGAAACCAGGCGCGCGCGGCGGGCGCACTGCGCGACGCTGGCCTGCTCGACGCGTTCGAACACCATCACGTCGTCGGCCACAGCGATCTCGACCTGCCCGCGGGAGACCCGAAGCGCGGACCGACGACCCTGGTCAACGAACGGGCCCTGCTGGCGATGACGCGCGCGCTCAACGAGCGGGTCGGTGCAGCCGTCGGCGCGGGCAGGCTGCCGATCGTCTACGGCGGCGACTGCTCGACGCTGCTGGGCATCGTGACCGGACTGCGCGATCACGTCGGTGACGTCGGGCTGGTGTTCATCGACGGTCACGAGGACACCATGCCGCTGGACGTGTCCGAAGACGGCGAAGCGGCCAACACCGAACTCGGGCTGCTGCTCGGGCTGACCGGTCGCACGCTGGGGGGCGAGCTCGGCGATCGGCTTCCTGCGCTGCGACGCGACCGGCTCGTCGTGCTCGGCCCGCGGGATGACGCGTGGCGGCGGCAGTTCAACGTCGGCACGCTCGCCGACAACGGAGTGTGGGTGGCTCCCTTGGCCGAAGTCGCCGACGACCCGGCAGGCGCCGGACGCCGTGCCATCGAACAGCTCGCCGGTCAGGTCGACCGGTGGTGGCTGCACATCGACCTCGACGTGCTGGATCCTGTCGTGTTTCCCGCGCAGGGACTGCCCGACTTCCCCGACGAGCCGGGCGGCGTTACCTGGGATCAACTCACCGACCTGGTGATGGAGTTGTTCACCACCCCGGCGACGTGCATCGGTGGCAGCGTCGCGATCTACGATCCCGAGCAGGACCCGACGCGGAGCGGTGCCGCACAAATCGTGGCGTTCATCCGTAACGTAGTGGCGCGCCCCACGATCAGTCGCTGATACAGGAGACCCGTGGCCGAACCGATCGACGAGTACTTCACCGCCGCCATCGCGGCGCTGGACTCCTCGACGCACCGCCGTGCCGAAGACGAGCCGGTGCGGGACGGGTCGTCCCTGACAACGCGAGTGTGCTTGGCGCTGTTCGATGTTCAGCTCGGCAGCCGTCATCTCGACCTTGCTGCACGATGGCTGCGCGCGCAGGGCAGGGGCTACTACACCATCGGATCGTCGGGTCACGAAGGCAACGCCGCCGTCGCTGCCGCACTGCGGCCGACCGACCCGGCGCTTCTGCACTACAGGTCGGGTGCCTTCTTCCTTGCCCGGGCCGCACTCGTCGACGGGCGCGAGCCGCTGCGCGACGTGCTGCTGGGCCTGGTCGCGGCGACGGAAGAGCCGATCTCAGGCGGCCGGCACAAGGTGTTCGGCCGCCACGACCTGCACATCATTCCGCAGACGTCGACCATCGCCTCGCATCTGCCGCGCGCCCTGGGGGTCGCGTTCTCGATCGCCCGCGCACGCAAGCTCGGGGTGACCTGTGCATGGCCCGACGACGCGGTCACGGTCTGCAGCTTCGGCGACGCGTCGGCGAACCACTCCACCGCGGTCGGCGCCATCAACACCGCGCTGCACTCCGCCTACCAGGGCGTGCCGATGCCGCTGCTGTTCGTCTGTGAGGACAACGGGATCGGCATCAGCGTCAAGACGCCGCGCGGATGGATTGAGCAGAGTTACCAAAACCGTGAGGGCTTGGCGTATTTCGGCGCCGACGGGTGCGATCTGCCCGCGACGTTCGACGCCGCTACCGCGGCAGCCGACTGGGTGCGCACCCGTCGACGGCCTGCGTTCCTGCACCTAAGAACGGTCCGGCTGATGGCGCATGCCGGGTCGGACTACGAACCGTCCTATCGACGGCCCGACGAGATCGCTGCCGACTACGAACGAGATCCGTTGGTACGCACCGCAAAACTGTTGGTGAACGAGGGTGTGTTGACGCCATCGGACGTGCTGGACCGCTACGAGGCCAAGCGCGCCGAGGTGAGGGAGCTGGCGGAAGAAGTCATGGAGGCGGCGCAGCTCGACAGCGCGCAGGCGGTGATGGCGCCCCTGACGCTCGGCATGAAAGACGCGGTCGCCGCCGCGCCCGCCTCCTTGGCGGGATCGGTGCGATCCAATGACCCCGACGCGCCGATGACCGTCGCGATCGGGATCAACCGCGCACTCCACGACATCCTCGACCGCTTTCCGGAAGCCATCATCTTCGGCCAAGACGTGGCCCGCAAGGGAGGTGTCTACGGGGTCACGCGCGGACTGCTGAACCGCACCAGTTCAGCGCGGGTGTTCGACACGTTGCTCGACGAACAGTCGATCCTGGGGCTGGCCCTCGGCGCCGGGGTGTCCGGGTTGCTTCCCATACCGGAGATCCAGTATCTCGCTTACGTGCATAACGCCGCCGACCAGATCCGCGGCGAGGCCGCGACCCTGCAGTTCTTCTCGAACCGGCAGTACCAAAACCCGATGGTGGTGCGGGTCGCGGGATACGGCTACCAGAAGGGCTTCGGCGGACACTTCCACAACGACAACTCCGTTGCCGCACTTCGGGATATCCCCGGAGTGGTGATCGCCTCGCCCGCGCGCCCCGACGATGCCGCGGCGATGTTGCACACCTGCGCCGCCGCGGCGAAGGCGTCGGGTGCGGTGTGCGTCTTTCTCGAGCCCATCGCGCTGTACCACACTCGCGACCTCTACGAGGAGGGCGACGAGCATTGGCTCGCAACGTATCCCGACGCGGGTGTCCCCATCGGCCGGGCCCGGACCTACGGCGATGGAACGGATTTGACGATCCTCACCTTCGCCAACGGGTTGCGGATGAGCCTGCGGGTCGCTCGCCGACTCGAAGCCGGCGGCATCGGCGTTCGCGTCGTCGACCTGAGGTGGCTGGCGCCTCTTCCGATCGAAGACCTGCTGCGCGAGGCGGCCGTCAGCGGTAAGACGCTCGTCGTCGACGAGACCCGCCGAACAGGGGGAGTCGGTGAGGGCATCCTGGCGACCTTGGTCGAACACGGCTACACCGGCGCCCTGGACCGGGTCGCCAGCGCGGACAGCTTCATCCCGCTTGGCGACGCGGCGCTGGAGGTGCTGCTTTCCGAGGAGACGATCGAGGCCGCGGCCATCAAGCTGGCCCGTTAGGGCTGCGGCTGACGAACTCGCGAGACTGTCCCCGGCTTCGCGTGGGCCCAGACAGATCGCGATTCCTCGTACTTTTGCGATCTGCCCGCAGGATCACGGGGGTCAGTAACGCGATTGATAGCTTGAGCCGGTGAGTGTTGACCCGACGCGACCGCTGGCCGGTGTCCGGATCGTCGAGATCTCCAGCTTCGTCGCGGTGCCGTTGGCCGGTATGACGCTGGGCCAGCTCGGCGCCGAGGTGGTGAGGGTCGATCCGATCGGCGGAGCCGCCGACTACCACCGCTGGCCGGTCACCGGTGACGGGACAAGCATCTACTGGGCCGGGCTCAACAAGGGCAAGCGGTCGGTGGCTGCCGACGTCCGCTCGCCGGAAGGCCAGGACCTCGTGCAGCGCCTGATCGCCGACAGCGGCGTGCTCATCACGAATGTGGCCGGCCGCGAATGGCATTCCTACGACACCCTGACGAGAGTGCGGCCCGACCTGATTCACGTCGAGGTGTCCGGGCGCGCCGACGGCGGTACGGGCGTCGACTACACCGTCAACGCCGGCCTCGGATTCCCGATGGTGACCGGCCCGGCAGAGCTCGCCGCACCGGTCAACCACGTGCTGCCGGCCTGGGATGTCACCTGTGGCATGTATGCGGCGCTGTCCGTCGTCACCGCGCTGCGACACCGCGACACCACCGGCGAGGGACAGCGGATCTCCATCCCGCTGGAGAACGTCGCACTGGCGACGGCGGGCAATCTCAGCTTCCTCACCGAGGTGATGGTGAACGGCACCAGCCGGGCCCGCATCGGCAACTCGATCTACGGCCAGTACGGTCAAGAGTTCAGCAGCAGCGACGGTGTGTCGTTCATGATCGTCGCACTGACGAACCGCCATTTCCGCGACCTGACCGAGCTCACGGGAACCGCGAAGGCCGTTGCCGCACTTGCCCAAGAGCTCGACGCCGACTTCGCCGACGAGGGCGAGCGATACCGACACCGCGACGCGCTCACCGGACTGTTCGCCGAGTGGTTCTCCGCCCACACCGCCGCCCAGGTGGCCGACGCGCTGTCCGCGTCATCGGTCCTGTGGGAGCGTTACCGCACCTTCGCCGAAGTGGCCAATGACCAACGGGTGACGTCGAATCCGATGTTCACACCGCTGAATCAGCCCCGAGTCGGGGAATACCTGGCGCCTGGCCTGCCCGTGTCGATCAACGGTGACTACCCGAAGGCCGTGGCGGCTCCGCAGCTCGGCGACGACACGGCAGGGGTGCTCGCCGACTGGTTAGGGCTCGACAAGGACGACATCGACCGGCTCGCCGAGTCAGGCACCGTTCGATGAGCCAACTGCTGAAACTCCTTGACGTGCAGCGGGGCAGCGGTGACGACACCTGGATCGGACCCGCGAGCGGGCCGGAAGGCAAGCGCGCGTTCGGAGGCCAGTTCGTCGCGCAGAGCCTGGCCGCGGCGTGCCGGACCGTCGAATCGGATCGGCTGCCGACCAACATGCATCTGCAGTTCCTGCGCGGGGGCGAGGCGGGCGACCCTGTCGAGTACACGGTCACACCGGTTTTCGACGGCCGGACCGCCGCGGCGCGTCGGGTCGACGCACGCCAGGGCGGGCGACTGCTGACGACGTCGTCGGTGTCCTTCGCGGTGGACCTGCCCGGCCCCGAACACGGCCATTGGGAACGACTGCCGGGCGACCCGAACACATTGCCGCAGACCGGGCCAGCCGGGCCAGCGCCGTCGATGCCGTTGGAAGAACTGGACATCCGGATCGCCGACGGGATCACCAGCGGCGAGTTCATCCGCCGGTTCTGGTGGCGGGCAACGGTTCCGATACCAGACGAGCCACTGATTCACACGCTGGTCGCGGCGTACGTCACCGACGTGTACATGATCGACCCGGCTCTGCAGGTACACGGGTATTCGATGAAGGCCCGCACCCATCGCAGTGGCACGACCGATTCGTCGATCTGGTTCCACCAGCCGGTCAGGGCGAACGAATGGAACCTCTTGGAGACGAGATCACCCGCCGCCGCGCGCGGACGCGGCGTCGTCGCGGGAAGCCTAGTCCGCAGCGACGGCGTCATCGCGGCCACGCTCATCCAGGAAGGGCTTATCGCAGAGCGGGAACCGACGCCTCAGTAGAGGTCCTCTCCGCCCGCTCGCGGATCCATCGACGTGTCACGTTGACCAACCGGGTGATCAATATGCCGACGACGACCGCGCCGATGACGCCGAGCAGCGGATGGGCGTCGAACAGCGGATAGATCTGATAGTGCGTCAGGTACGTGCACAGCGATGCCTCCGCGACCGTTCCCGCGACGACGGTGCACCAGGCCGGGCACCGGATCGCGGGCAGCCAGATCAGCAGCAGGGATGCGGCGAGCACGAGCATTTCTCGATGTGTGTTCTCGAAGTAGCCGTGCAGGCTCACGATCAACACGAGAGTCACGAGCAGCCGTTGCCACACCGTCGACGACTTCGCCGCGGCCCAACCCACCGCGAAGAACCAGAACGCCAGGATCGTGAACCATGCCTCGCGGCCGAAATGCAGACCCAGCAGGTCGTAGCGCATGGCCAGCCCGACGACTAGGAACGCCGCCGCGAATGCGAACGGCCGTCGTCGCTCCATCCGGTCGGCGGCCGGCAGCCAGAACACCAGGGTCAGCGCGACCAGTACCCAAACCAGCACCTCGATGAACCACAGCCGGCCTGCGGTCATGCTGTCGTCCGGGCCGAAGAACTTCTCGACGAGGAACAGGTTCGTCCAGTGGTAGTCGTCGGTGATGAGCAGTGCCAATGCAATCCAGATCACCGAGGGCACAACGATCCAGGTAATCGTCTTGCGCAGGTGACGAACCCGGTCCATTCGCGGCACAGGGGTCAGACAGAACCGGCCGAAGTTGTACCCCGCGATTCCCAGCAGCAGATGGGCGCCGCCCCACATCTCGTACAGGGTGGCGTGGGAGCCGACGATCAGCACGATGGCCGCCGCGCGCAGTGCCACGCTGGTTTCCAGCGTCGCGCCGAGCCACGGCCACGATCGCCTTTCCGGCGGTGTGGTGCGCTCCAATTCGGCCAGTGACCGCCGCTGCCAGTCCGATGGGAGGCCGCCCAGCGCCCGTTCCAACCGGACCGACATGGCGACATACGACAGTGAGTTCCCGCCGAGGTCGACGAAGCTCTGGTCGGGGCGGATGGTCCGCGAATCGATCTGCAGGACATCGGCGAACAAGGCGCGCAGGTCGGCGGGCGACTTCGACGCTTCGTCTGTCCGACGCGCGATGTCCCGGATGGCCTGATAATCCGGCTTCCCCGAGGGCAGCAGCGGCAGTTCAGCCATGGTGACCACGCGAACCGCTGTGGCGGGGAGCCCGGAGGCCGCCACCGTAATGCGTTGCACCGCATGCTCGTCGCGGCCGGTCGCGGCAACCACGAGCCGCTCGTTGTCGCCGATGCAGAAGGCTGTCACGCCCTCGGCGCTCAGCGTGGCTTCTACGCGCTGAAGGTCGATGCGCAGGCCGTACAGCTTGACGAAGCGGCTGCTGCGGCCGATCACCTCGTAGAGCCCGTCGGGTGTGCGGCGCGCCACGTCACCCGTGTGCAGGGTGTCGACCGTCTTACCCAGCGACAGATCCGCTGGGCTATGCGCGTAGCCCATCATGACATTGGCTCCGTGATACACCAGCTCGCCAACGTTGGGATCGGACCATCCTTCGAGCGGCTCGATGGTGAAGGAGCCACCGGGGATGGGTCGGCCGATCGTTGCGGGATGTGACTGTGCGAGTTCCGGTGGCAGATAAGCCATTCGGGCTGTTGCCTCCGTTGCGCCGTACATGACGAACAGCTGCCAGCCGTTGCGTTCGCCGAGCGTCGCAAAGCCGCGCACGCGTTCGGGTGACAGTCGTCCGCCGGCTTGGGTGACATAGCGCAGATCGGGAAGATCAATGCCGTCGAAGGCCATCCGCTCGAGCATTTCGAAGGTGTAGGGCACGCCGGCGAACGAGGTGCCGCCGTGCCGACGGAAGAGTGTCCAGAACTCCTCGTCGACGACCGAGCGATCGGTGAGGATCAGCCCGGCTCCGCGCAGAAGGTGGCTGTGGATCACCGACAGCCCGTAACAGTACGACATCGGGAGAGTCGTTGCGGCCCTGTCGGTTTGCCGGATATCGAGGTACTCGGCGATCGCGGTCGCATTCGCGACGAGATTGCAGTGTGACAGCCGGACCAGCTTCGGCGAACCGGTGCTGCCCGACGTCGACAGCAGAAGCGCGAGGTCGGGATGCAGGTGGTGAGCGCTTCCGTGGCGGCGTTGGTGGATGCCGTCGGCGTCGATGACGGCGTCGGGGTCGTATGAGCGCAGCAGGGCCGAGTGACCGCGACCGGCCGACATCGGTAGAACGACGTGATCGCCCGCAAGCGCAGCGAGATAGTGCACCAGGGTGGACAGGTCATTGTGCGTCTCGAGCAGCAGGAGCCTGCGGGTTTCGCCGAGTTCCGCGATGACGGTGGCCACGCGATCGGCGAGTTCACGGTAGGTCAGCGTCGCGGTTTCGGTCAGCACAGCGACGCGGTCGCCGTGGTCACGCAGATGGTCGATGAGCCGGGTCACCTGAGGATGACCCCGTTACCGATCACCTCGATGCGTACCTTGGCGTCGATCGGCGGGGGGTTGAGGCTGTGCTGTCGCACGATTATCGGCGCGATGTCTTCGGCGGCGTCGATTGTCAGCAGCACGTCGTGACCGAGGAACTCGATGGCGATTACCGTTCCCACACCGTCAAGCGCTTCGTCATCTCCGCTCGTCACGTGCGGGGCGCTGTCCGAAACCATCGTCGCGACAAGCTGTTCCGGCCGCAACGCCAGCGTCGCGGGTCCATCGCCGGTCGCAGTCTGCACGGGCACCCGGCCGAGCGCGCAATCTGCGACGCCGGCCGCGACGGTGCAGGGCAGGGCGATGCAGTCGCCGAGGAATTCGGCGGTGAAGCGGTCGTTGGGCTGGCGATAGACGTCCTGGGGAGCACCGACCTGGGTGAAGCGTCCGTCGCGCATGACGGCGATCTGGTCCGCGACCGAAAGCGCCTCCTCCTGGTCGTGTGTGACCAGCAGGGTCGTCACCCCGGCGTCGGCGAGCAACTGGGCGACCGCCTTACGGGTGGAGGCCCGCAGCCCGGTATCGAGCGAGCTGAACGGTTCGTCGAGCAGCATCAGCACCGGCCTGCGAGCCAGCGCGCGTGCGAGCGCGACACGCTGCTGCTGACCGCCGGAGAGTTGGTGAGGTCGGCGAGAAGCGTATGAGGCGTCGAGGGAGACGGTTTCGAGCAACTCGGCCACGCGATTGCGAACTTCGCGGCTCCGCGCGCCCCCTGACAGGCCGTACGCGATGTTCTGCCCGACGGTGAGGTGGGGGAACAGCGCCCCGTCTTGCGCGACGTAGCCGACGCTGCGCCGATGGGGTGCCACCGAACGTTCGGGGCTCGCGACCTGACGGCCGGCGATGGTGACGGTTCCGGTGTCGGGGTGTTCGA
The DNA here is from genome assembly GCA_963715215.1 of uncultured Actinomycetota bacterium. GTDB lineage: Bacteria > Actinomycetota > Actinomycetes > Mycobacteriales > Mycobacteriaceae > Mycobacterium. The sequence continues at coordinate 124,695 of CAVQRJ010000028.1, read as the reverse complement.
AGCCGGCGACGAGTCGCAACAGCGTGGTCTTGCCGCAGCCGGACGATCCGACGACGGCGGTGGTACTGCCCGCGGCCACAGTGAGGTCGATGTGATCCAACACCGTGTGGTCGTTGAAGGCCTTTCCCAGTCCGCGGATGTCGAGCATGGTGGTCATAGCGCGGCCACCTTCGTCGACTGCCGAAACAGGATCAGGGTCACCGGAATGGCGAGCACCACGAGCGCGAGCGCATACGGTGCGGCGGCCGCGTAGTCCAGTTCGCTGCTGAAGGACCAGAACAGCATCGACAGCGTCCTGGTGCCGGTAGGGGCGAGCAGCAGAGTCGCGGTCAATTCTGTAGCCACCGCGACGAACACCAGTGAAGCGGCCGCTGCCGCCGCTGGCGCGGCCAGCCGGAGGGTGACCCGGAGGAACGTGGCGCTCGGCGAACTGCCCAGCGACCGCGACGCCTCCTCGAGGGTGGGCGGCACCTGTGCGAGGCCGGCGCGTACGTTGACCAGGGCACGGGGCATGAACAACAGAACATACGCGAAGACGATCAGCGGCACGGACTGGTACAGCGGGCGAACGAAATGGATGGCGACGGTGACCAGCGCCAGCGCGGTGACGATGCCGGGCAGCGAACTGGTGATGTAGTTGGCGCCCTCGACTGCACGGGCGAGGACTCCGTTCGACCGAACGGCCACCCAGGCAACAGGAAAGGCCAGCACCGTCGTGAGCACCGCCGCGACGCCGGCCAACGCGATCGTCTGGCCCAGCGCGTTGGCGATCTCGTCGAAGTCCCAGACCGTGGCGCCGCCGATCCCCAGCCAGCGCACGATGGTCCACACCGGCACGGCGATCGCTAGCAGCGCGAGCACCACAAGGCCCGCCGTCGCCGGAAACGCGATGCGGCCCAGATGGACCGGCACCGCCGCGCGGGGTGCGCCGGCTCCGATGCGGGCGTACCTCGCCCTTCCACGAGCGGTCGCCTCGGCGAACAGCAGCACCAGACACAGCAGCACGAGCACACCGGCCAACATGCTGCCCGCAGCGCCGTCGAACGTGACCTGGAACTGCTGGAAGATCGCCACCGTGAAGGTGTCGAACCGGACCATGGCGAAGGCACCGAACTCGGCCAGCAGATGCACGCCGATCAACAGGCCGCCGCCGAGGATCGCCAACCGCAGTTGTGGCAGCACCACACGGAAGAACACGCCGGCGGAATCGGATCCGAGGGCACGGGCAGATTCCTCGACGGCCGGGTCCAGCCTGCGCAGGGTCGCGGCAACGGGCAGATACATCAACGGGAAATACGACAGCGTCGTGATCAACACACCGGCCCACAGACCGTGCAGCGACGGGATCACACCGACCCACGCGTAGCTGTTGACGAAGGCCGGAACGGCAAGCGGCGCAACGAACAACGGACGCCACAAGGCCCGGCCGGGGAGGTCCGTCCGCTCCACCAGCCAGGCCACCCCGACACCGATCACCACGCACAGCGGCACGGTGACGAGGACAAGGGCAGCGGTGTTGAACAGCAGCTCGCCGACCCGAGGGCGGAACACCAGTTCATAGGCGCGGGTCCAGCCCACGGAGATCGCGCCCCACACCACGTAACCGAGCGGGATGCAGGTAGCTGCGACCAGTATCGCGACCGTGGCCGAAACCAGCGGACCGGGACGGGCGGCCGCTTCCGACCGCGAACCCTGTGCCGCGGGGCGCGAGACTGTTGCCAGATCGTCGGCTCGGCCGACCGAGGAAGCGACCACCTATAACAAACCCGCCTTCGTCATCAGATCGGTCACCGTCTGCGCGTCCAGCGTCGACGGATCGACCTTGGGCGCCTGCAGCGAGTCCAACTGCGGCAGAGCCGGATTCGCCGGAACCCCGCTTGCCACCGGGTACTCGAACGACGTGCCCTTCTCGAGCACCTCCTGCCCGGTCTTACCGGTGACGAACTTGATGAACTGTTGGGCCTGGTCGGCCTTCTTGCTCGACTTCAGCACGCCCCCGCCGGACAGGCTGACGAATGCGCCGGGATCGTCGTTCTTGAAGTAGTGCAGCTCCGTATTGCCGCTGCCCTCTTTGGTATTCGCCTGATCGCGGAACCAGTAGTAGTGATAGATGATGCCCCCGTCGATCTCACCTGCGTTGACGGCCTTCATGGTCGCGATGTTGTCGTTGTAAATCTTGGCATTGGTTTTCATGCCGGCAAGCCACTGTGCAGTGGCCGACTCACCCTCGAGTTGAAGCAGCGCCGAGACGATGGCTTCGAAGTCCGCCTTGGCAGGTGCGCCCCCCCACCGGCCTTTCCATGCGGGCTGTTGAAGATCCAGGATCGACCTCGGCAGCTGATCGGGCTGCACCTTGGTCTGGTTGTAGACGAAGACGGTGCTGCGCGCCGCGACTCCCGTCCACTTGCCGGTGGCCGGACGGTATTGCGCCGGAACTTGATCGAGGGTGTCGGAGTCCAGGTCGGCGAACAGTCCTGCCTTCTCCACTGCGGCCATGGCCGGCGAGTTCTCCGTCAGGAAGACATCGGCGGGTGATTTGTCCCCTTCTGCGACCAGTTGGTTGCCCAGTTCGGTGTCGCCGCCCTGCCGGTAGGTGACCTTGATGCCGGTCGCCTTGGTGAAGGCGTCGATCCATTCCTTGGTCAGCGATTCGTGCTGGGCGTTGTAGACGAGCAGTTCGTCGCTCTCACCCGAACCCGAGCACGCGGTCATTCCGAGCGCGACGGCGAGGGTCGACACGAGTGCGGCAATCCGGCTCCAACGTGACCTTCCGTGCTCCTCGTGTGCGCCGTGTCGCATCCGGGCGGTCCTTCCCACGCCTTCCGGCGCCTTTAGCTGAGGGTTACCTAAATGAACATACCCTTCGCTGGCATTTCAGACTGTCGCCCCGTGGTAATCCGCGAACTCTGCGAGAACTGGGAAGCCGCTGGCACGTCCGCCGCGACAACATGCAAGACTCTCCGCAGCGTGGCCTGCTACGACACCGAGAGGTACATACGAATGAGACGGTCTGCAACCGTGATGCGCCGGGGAGTGGCCGGTGCCTTCATTGCTTCTGTGTTTTCGGGCGCGGTAGCGACGACCATCGCGCTGCCGATGGCGAGCGCGGCACCGTGCACCGCGAGCGGTCTGTCGACCACGGCCAGCGGGGTGCTGGCGTCGGCCGGCACGTATCTGGCCGCGCACCCGGACGCCGACGACGTGTTGACCAAGGCGGGTTCGCAACCGACGGATGAGGCGAAGGCCAACGTCCAGAATTACTTCTTCGCACACCCGGGCGAGTTTCTCGATCTGAAGGGCATCGCTGCGCCGCTGACCGACCTGCGGGCCCAGTGCGGTGTCTCCGTGTCACCGGGTCAACTGGCGGCGCTCATCGAATCGTTCCAGTAGACCGGGTGCCGTTACATCCGGCCGTGCCGGCTCCGGACGAAGCTGTAGGCGCCGAACGCGGCGATCCCTAGCGCGGCCAGGATCAGTAGGAACTTGCCGAACGGCGCCTGACCGAGCGTCTTTACCGCGCCGTCGAGGCCGGTGGACTTCGACGGATCCGCCTGCAGGGTGGCAAGGATAACGAGCACGCCTGCGCCGGCCAGGACGACGCCCTTGGCTACGTAACCGGTGACGCCGAGGACAGTGGTGCCGGTTCCGCCGTGCACCTTGAGGTCCTTGAGGAACTTTTTGGACGCGCCTTTGTAGACGTGATAGCCGCCGACGGCCGCGACGCCCAACCCGACGGCGATCAGTAGCGCCTTGCCCCAGCCCGATTGCATCAGCTGAGCCGACAACCCCGCGTTCTGCTGGCCGCTGGACTGCCCGCTGCCCATCGCGAACCGCGCGGCCGACAACGCGATGGCGAAATTCACGATGGCCAACCCAAGCGCCTTGAGTCGCTTCCAGGCCGGTGAGTCGCCCTGCTGTCGTCCGGAGCTCTCACCGGGCTTGCCGCCGATGATGGCTTCGCCGACGCGCCAGAGGCCGAGGGCGAGCAGGCCGACGGCCGCGACCCAAAGCATGACGGCCCCGCCGGGCTGCTTGGCGAGTGCGCCGAGCGCGCCGGACTGATCGGCGTTGCCGCCGGAGCCGAACGCCAGCCGCAGGATGATGAACGCGACGAGCAGGTGCAGCACACCGCTGGCCGCAAAGCCGGCTCGGGCTGTGTATTCGAACGCCTTGCTGTCGGCTGCCCGCTCGACTACACCGTGTACCGACGTGTCGCTCATATCCGCCTCCTTGTGCAGCCGAATACCGCTTTTTGACGGCAGTGAAACCAAGTGCGAGGTTGGGTCGATGATCAAGCTCGTCTTCTGCCTGCGGCGCCTGCCCGCGCTCTCGGTGTCACAGTTTCAGAGCTACTGGTTCGATAGCCACGCCGGACTGGTGCGCCATCACGCCGACGCACTGAGGATCCGTCGCTACACGCAGAGCCACACGTTCACTGATCCGCGGTTGTCTCCGGTAAGCGACGTACGCGGCGGCCGGGTCGATCCGTTCGACGGTGTTGCAGAGCTGTGGTGGCGCAGCGCCGAGGATCTGCTCGAGGCGATGACCACCACCGAAGGACTGGACGCGGGCCGTGCGCTTCTGGAGGACGAACGCACGTTCATCGACCTGCCGAACTCGCCGCTGTTCTTCGCCGACGAGCGCGTGATCATCTGAGTTGAGTTGAACAGCTCCCGTATCGCTCCATAGGGTTGGATCCGAGGAGCGTGCCTGGGTGACTTTGCCGATCGTATTCGCCGTGCTCTTCTCGGCGTTGTTGCACGCGACCTGGAATTCGTTGGCGCACGCTGTTTCTGACCGTCTGGTTGGCTTCGCGTTGATCGGCATCGCAGACGCGATGTGCGGGGGCTTGATGGTGGCGTTTGCGGGACTTCCGCCCGCGGGTGCGTGGCCGTACATCATCGCCTCTGCCGCGCTGCACGTCGCGTACAACCTTCTGTTGTTGGCCAGCTATCAGCTCGGTGAGTTCAGCCAGATGTACCCGTTGGCGAGGGGCACGTCGCCGTGGGTGGTCGCGCTGGTTTCGGTCGTGGTGCTCGGTCGCGACCTGCCTCTTACCGAACTGCTGGGCGTGTTGGCTGTCTCGGGCGGACTCATCGCGCTCGTCTTCATCGGCGGTCGCCCCGGCAGGAAGGATGTGCCTGCGCTTGGGGCGGCTCTCCTGACCGGTTTGGCGATCGCGTCGTACACCGTGGTCGACGGCGTCGGGGTGATGCAGTCGCCGCTGTTCGCCTACACCGGGTGGCTATTTCTGCTGCAGGGCCCGCCGATCGCGGTCATCGCAGCGGTTCGGCGCGGCCGACGATTGCCTGCCGCGGTCCGCGCATCGGCGGTCCCGGGGTTGGCTGGCGGCCTGATCTCCATTACCGCGTACACCATCGTGCTGTGGGCACAGACCAGCGGTGCGCTGGCACCTATCGCGGCATTGCGCGAAACCAGCATCGTGTTCGGTGCGTTGATCGGTGCGGTTTTCCTCGGCGAGCGCCTCGGCGCGAAGCGCGCGATCGCCGCGGCCGTGGTGCTTGCTGGTGTCGTGCTGATCACCCTGCCGTGAACTCGGCCACGCGGCCGAGCAATTCGGCCACCTGGTGTGGTTCGGTGATCATCAGGTCGTGGCCGGTGTCGATGTCCCAGACCCTGCCGTCGCATTTGGCCCGCAACTTATCGGGGTTCCGCAACGACAAGAACATCGTCGTGCCGATATAGGACTGCGGAATCGACTGCAGTGCCGACGCATTCGTCAGTTGGATCGGTTGCTCGAAGCATTTCCAGGGATGCGGGGTCAGGCGTGCGCGCATCCAGTCCTTGGTCTGCGCATCGACATCGGCCACCCCGTAGAACCGCATCGTCTCGTCGCTGGGAAAGAGACACATGTCGACACCGTCGACGGTGCGTCGGTCTGAACTCAAGGCCGTCGCCAGTGGACCCGCGATATCGGCCACCGATTGGCCGTCCCTCGGAGGCATGGTGTCGAGGTATACGAGATGGCCGACACGGTCCGACGCGCGGTCGGCCGCGCCGGTGATGACCGCACCGCCATAGCTGTGACCGACCAGGATTGCGCCGCGCAGATCTTCGTAGTGCAACAGGGCGACGATGTCGTTGACGTGGCAGTCGAGGTCGACACCGGCGCGAAACAGGTGCGCCCGCTCTCCCAGACCCGTCAACGTCGGGGCGTAGACCTCGTGCCCGCTGCCTCGTAGAACACGGGCGAGGGGTTGAAAGCACCATCCGCCGTGGCCGCCACCGTGGACCAGAACAAAAATCGCCATCGGGGCTCGACGATAGCCATCGAGTTGTGGATGAGATTGCGTTTGGGGATAAGCGGTCTGGGCAGCCGCGAAATGTCAGGTCCCAACGGCACGGTGCGAGACATGACTTCGTTCACACGTACCCAGATCGGAGCGCTTGGTGAGCAATTGGCGGTCGAGCACCTGACCTCGCTGAGGCTGAGTGTGCTGGATCGCAACTGGCGCTGCCGCTACGGCGAACTGGACATCATCGCCGTCGATAACCGCACGCGCACCGTCGTCTTCGTCGAAGTAAAGACGCGCACCAGTGACCACTTCGGCGGAGTCGAACAAGCGGTGACACCGGACAAGGTCCGTCGGCTGCGGCGGCTGGCGGGCTTGTGGCTCGCCGGCCAGGACGGCAGCTGGGCCGCCGTACGCATCGACGTCATCGGGATCCGTATCGGAAGGCAGCGCCTTCCCGAAATCACTCACCTGCAGGCGGTCGGCTGATGGCGCTGGGCAGAGCGTTTTCGGCGGCGGTGCGCGGGTTGGAAGGCGAGATCGTCGAGATCGAGGCCGACATCGCCTCGGGCCTGCCCGGTGTGCATCTCGTCGGGCTGCCCGACACCGCGCTGCAGGAGTCGCGCGATCGCGTCCGCGCGGCAATCACCAACTGCGGCCACGACTGGCCGATGACCCGGCTCACGCTGGCGCTGTCGCCGGCGACGCTGCCGAAGATGGGCTCGGTGTACGACTTGGCCCTGGCCGCGGCGGTGGTGTCGGCGCACGGCAAGAAGGAATGGGCGCGGCTGGAAAAGACCCTGCTGCTGGGCGAATTGGCGCTCGACGGTCGGGTGCGGCCGGTCAAGGGTGTTCTCCCCGCGGTGCTCACCGCCAAGCGAGAGGGCTGGCCCGCGGTCGTGGTACCCGTCGACAACCTGCGCGAAGCGAGCTTGGTCGACGGGATCGAGGTGCTGGGCGCACGAACGTTGGGGCAGCTGTACGCCTGGTTGTCCGGCAAGGCCCAACTCGGCGAGCGGGTCGCGGCGGCGGAGACCGAACCGGAAGTCGAGGCGGACCTCGCCGACGTCGTCGGCCAGACCCACGCCAGGTACGCAGTCGAGGTCGCCGCCGCCGGAGCGCATCACCTGACGCTGACGGGCCCGCCCGGCGTCGGGAAAACAATGCTGGCGCAACGGCTTCCGGGCCTGCTGCCGGAGCTGTCGCACAGGGAGTCGCTGGAGGTCACCGCGATCCACTCGGTGGCCGGGCTGTTGTCGGAGAACACACCGCTGATCACCCGACCGCCGTTCGTCGCGCCGCATCACACATCCAGCGTGGCCGCGCTCGTGGGCGGGGGATCGGGGATCGCGCGGCCCGGTGCCGTCAGCCGGGCACATCGCGGCGTGCTCTTCCTCGACGAGTACGCCGAGGTCGGCATCAGCGCGCTCGAGGCACTGCGGACGCCGTTGGAGGACGGCGAGATTCGATTGGCCCGTCGTGACGGCGTGGCGAAATATCCCGCACGCTTTCAGTTGGTGCTAGCGGCCAACCCGTGTCCGTGCGCGTCACCTGATCCTCAGGACTGCATCTGCACCTCGGTGGCCAAGCGAAGGTATCAGTGCAAGTTGTCGGGTCCGCTGCTCGACCGCGTCGACCTGCGTGTCGTCCTGCACCGGGAGAAGGCGCAAGCCTTCGAGGCCGAAGCTGCGGAGTCGACGGCGGCGGTCCGGGACCGGGTGAGGGCGGCTCGTGAGGCGGCCGCACATCGATGGCGCGAGCACGGCATTCGGACGAATGCCGAAGTCAGCGGTGTGCTCCTGCGTCGGCGCTACCGGCTCGAGAAACTAGCGATGGACCCGCTGAAGAAGGCGCTGGATCGCGGAGTGCTGAGCATCCGCGGCGTGGATCGGACTCTGCGTGTCGCGTGGACACTGGCCGACCTGGGTGGGCGGACGATGCCGGGCGTCGATGATGTCAAGACCGCACTCAGTTTCCGCGACTACGGCGGTGTGCAGTGAATGACGATGCGCGCCTCGCGCTGGCGTATCTGTCGAGGGTGGCCGAGCCGCCGTGCCCCGGGCTCACAGACCTGGTTCGACGTATCGGGCCTGTCGAGGCTGCCGCACGCGTCAAGTCCGGCGACGTTGATGAAGACCTTGCCCGGCGCACCGAGGCCCGCCGCGAAATCGACAGCTCGGCAAGGGATCTCGAGCTATTGGCTCGCCGCGATGGCCGGTTGATCACGGCCGATGACAACGAGTGGCCGCTGCTTGCCTTCACCGCCTTCGCCGGCGTCGACCACCGCCTGCGGCCGCAAGGCCACCCGCCACTGGCATTGTGGGCCGTCGGTCCGGGCCGCCTCGATGAGATGGCTGAGCGCGCGGTCGCGATCGTCGGAACCAGGGCATGCACCGCCTATGGCGAACACGTCGCCGCGGACTTGGCGGCCGGTCTCGTCGAGCGGGACGTCACGGTGGTGTCGGGCGGCGCCTACGGCATCGACGGTGCCGCGCACCGCGCAACGCTGGCCACCGACGGGTTCACCGTCGCTGTGCTCGCCGGCGGCCTCGACATCCCATACCCGGCCGGGCATGCCGCGCTGCTGCATCGGATCGGTCAGGAGGGCCTCGTCGTGACCGAGTATCCGCCCGGCGTGCGTCCGGCGCGCCATCGCTTCCTGACGCGCAATCGTCTCGTCGCTGCGTTGTCGGGCGCGGCGGTGGTCGTCGAGGCGGGCGCTCGTAGCGGGGCGGCGAACACCGCGGCGTGGGCGCGGGCGTTGGGACGAGCGGTATGCGCGGTGCCCGGGCCCGTGACATCTGCGGCTTCGGTCGGGTGTCATGCATTGGTGCGCAACGGTGCGAATCTCGTCACGCGCGCTGCCGACGTCGTCGAACTCATGGGTCGCATCGGTGAACTAGCCCCGGACGAGGAACGACCTGGCGCACTGCTGGACGGACTCGGTGAGGCCGAGCAGCGGGTCTACGACGCGTTGCCCGTTCGTGGTCGCCGCACGGCAGACCAGGTCGCGGTCGCGTCGGGCCTGCCGCCCACGCAGGTGCTGGGGCCGCTGTCGATGCTGGAAGTATGCGGCTTGATCACTCGAGACGGGGGCTACTGGAAGCTGAGCCGGCCGAAAAGGTAGACCACCGCGAATCAGCGGGTGTTCGTATAGTTGTTGAGACTGGCTAACGAACGGGCCGGGGTCTGGAGGAAGAGTGGCAGGACGTCCCGTGCACACCTTCGAGGTGCTGCGCACTGAGCAAGTGACACCGCACCTCGTTCGCGTGGTGCTCGGTGGCAGCGGCTTCGACACGTTCAAGCCCAACGACTTCACCGACGCCTACGTGAAGATCGTCTTCGTCAGGGATCGTGTCGACGTCGGCGCGCTGCCGCAACCGCTGACGCTGGACAGCTTCAACGAGCTACCCCTCGAAGACCGCCCGACCGTGCGCACGTACACCGTGCGCAGCGTTGACCCCGAGCGCCGCGAACTCGCCATCGACTTCGTCGTGCACGGTAAACACGGCGTCGCGGGCCCATGGGCCACGGCCGCCACCCCGGGACAACCGGCGTACCTGATGGGGCCCAGCGGTGCCTACGCACCGGACCCTGACGCGGACTGGCACCTGCTGGCCGGCGACGAGGCGGCGCTTCCTGCGATCAGCAGGGCGCTGGAAGCGTTGCCCGACAACGCGATTGGCAAGGTCTTCATCGAGATCGCCGGACCGGAGGACGAGATCCCGCTCAAGGCGCCCGCCGGCGTCGGGGTGAATTGGATCTACCGCGGCGGACGCGCCGACCTGGTTCCCGAGGATATGGCCGGCGATCATGCACCGCTGATCGCGGCGGTCAAGGAGGCCAACTGGCTGCCTGGACAGGTCCAGGTCTTCATCCACGGCGAAGCGCAGACCGTGATGCACAACCTGCGGCCCTACATCCGCAAGGAACGCGGCGTGCACGCCAAGTGGGCGGCCTCGATTTCCGGTTACTGGCGGCGCGGCCGCACCGAGGAGACGTTCCGGCAGTGGAAGCGGGAACTCGCCGAAGCGGAGGAAGGCGCCAACGCCTGACCGCCGGCCTGGCACGCTAAGCCCATGGCATTCGGCGACTACCAACTCGAGATCTACCTGCAGGGCTTGTCCGGCATCGTGCCGAACCTTCCGATGGCGTTCGCTGATTGGGAGGCCAAGGCAGAAGCCGCGATGCCGCCGTCGGTATGGTCCTACGTCACCGGCGGGGCAGGCGACGAGCGCACACAACGCGTCAACCGCACGGCCTTCGACAACTGGGGGCTGATGCCGCGGATGTTCGTCGGCGCCAAGGAGCGCGACCTCTCCATCGACCTTTTCGGGTTGAAGCTGCCGTCGCCGGTGTTCATGGCGCCCATCGGGGTGATCGGCCTGTGCTCCCAGGACGGGCACGGCGACCTGGCCACCGCGCGTGCCGCCGCGCGGACCGGCGTCCCCATGGTCATCTCGACGCTGACCGAAGATCCGATGGAGGACATCGCGGCCGAATTCGGCGACACCCCAGGCTTTTTCCAGCTCTACACACCCGCGGATCGCGACCTTGCAGCCAGCTTCGTGCACCGCGCCGAGGCCGCGGGCTACAAGGGCATCATCGTCACCCTCGACACCTGGGTGCCCGGCTGGCGTCCCCGCGACCTGTCGACGTCGAACTTCCCGCAGCTGCGCGGAAAGTGCCTGAGCAACTACACGAGCGATCCCGTGTTCCGCGCCGGCCTTGCCCAACCGCCCGAGGAGAACCCGCAGGCGGCCGTGCTGAGCTGGGTTCAGACCTTCGGCAATCCGCTCAAGTGGGACGACCTTCCATGGCTGCGGTCGCTGACCAAGCTGCCGATGATCGTGAAGGGGATCTGCCACCCCGACGACGCACGGCGTGCCATCGACGGCGGCGTCGACGGCATCTACTGCTCCAACCACGGCGGCCGCCAGGCCAACGGCGGCATCCCGGCGATCGACTGTCTGCCCGGTGTGGTCGAAGCCGCCGACGGGGTTCCGGTCCTGTTCGACTCCGGTATCCGCAGCGGCGCGGATATCGTCAAGGCGCTGGCGCTCGGCGCCACCGCGGTCGGCATCGGTAGGCCATACGCCTACGGGCTCGCGCTGGGCGGAACCGAGGGTGTCGCGCACGTGCTGCGATCTCTGTTGGCCGAAGCCGACCTGATCATGGCCGTCGATGGCTATCCAACGCGCAAAGATCTCACTCCGGAAGCACTTCGGCGCGTCACCTGAGGCCCTGCGCCACCGTCTGCCACGGTAGGACAGTGGAGGCGATCCTCGATGAGTTCGACGAGCACCTCGCGCTGGAGCGCGGCCGCTCGGACCACACTCGCCGCGCGTACCTGGGCGACCTGCGGTCGCTCTTCGAGTTCCTCTCGCAGCGGTCGCCCAACGCCCAACTGAGCAGCCTGAGCCTGCCTGTGCTGCGGTCGTGGCTCGCGGCTCAGGCCGCCGCGGGTGTCGCACGCACCACGTTGGCGCGTCGCACCTCCGCGATAAAGACCTTCACCGCATGGGCGACGCGACGGGGACTGCTGGCCAGCGACCCGGCAATCCGGCTGCAGGTGCCCAAGTCGCGACGAACACTCCCCGCGGTGCTGCGTCAGGACCAGGCGCTGGACGCCATGGCCGCAGCCAATTCCGGTGCGGAACAAGGTGATCCGATGGCCCTGCGGGATCGGCTTATCGTCGAGATGTTGTACGCCACCGGGATCCGGGTCAGCGAGCTGTGCGGCCTCGACGTCGACGACGTCGACATGTCGCGGCGGCTGCTGCGCGTCCTGGGCAAGGGCAACAAGCAGCGCACGGTGCCGTTCGGCGAGCCGGCGCAGGCCGCTTTGACGGCGTGGCTCACCGACGGGCGACCGGCGTTGGCCACCGGCGAGTCCGGTGCGGCCCTGCTGCTCGGCGCCCGCGGCCGCAGGCTTGATCAGCGGCAGGCTCGTACGGTGGTACACCAGACCATCGCCGCCGTCGACGGGGCGCCGGACATCGGGCCCCACGGCCTGCGGCACAGCGCGGCCACCCATCTACTGGAAGGCGGCGCGGACCTGCGCATCGTGCAGGAACTGCTCGGCCACTCGACGCTGGCCACCACGCAGCTCTACACCCACGTGACCGTCGCGCGACTGCGCGCAGTGCACGACCAGGCGCACCCGCGAGCGTGAGCCCGAAAGTCTAGGTGCCGCAGAAGGTTTGGTAACAGCCCGCGAAGCCTTCCGGAGCGGGCTCGGCGTAGCGCTCGAACCCTGGCCGCTCTTGGTACGGGGATGTGACTGCCGCGAGCAGTGTTTCGAGCGGACCGAGATCACCCGCGGTCGCTGCTGCGAGGGCTTCCTCGACGAGGTGATTGCGCGGGATGTAGACGGGGTTGACGCGATCCATGGCGTCGGCATCCGGGTCAAGGGCGCGCCAGCGGGCTGCCCAGTCATCGAACGCGAGCTCTGATTCGCCGCGTGCTGTTCGGCTCAGCGAACGAAAGAACGAGGTGTAGTCCACACGATCGCGCTGAAGGAGTCCCACCAGATCATCGGCCAATTTCCCGACGACCTCAGCGGGGATGTGGTCGGGCAGGCCGAGCTTCGTTCGCATGCCCGCCGTCCACGCGGCCGCGTACTGCCGGGGGAAGTCCTCCAGTGAGGCCGTGGCGAGCGCGATCCCCTGATCCTGGTCGTCGGCGATCAGCGGCAGCAACGCTTCGGCGAAGCGGGCCAGATTCCATCCGGCCACCGTCGGCTGGTTTCCGTAGGCGTAGCGGCCCCACGAATCGATGGAACTGAACACGGTCGTGGGATCGAAAGTGTCCATGAACGCGCACGGCCCGTAGTCGATCGTCTCGCCGGAGATCGTCATGTTGTCGGTGTTCATCACCCCATGGATGAATCCGACGAGCATCCACCGCGCGACGAGTTCGGCCTGAGCGGCGATAACCGCGTCGAGCAGTGCGAGATACGGATTATCGGCCTTGGCAGCGGCGGGGTAGTGCCTGGCGATTGCGTGGTCGGCGAGACGTCGAAGCACGTCGAGTTCGCCTGCGGCCGAGACGTATTCGAAACTGCCGACGCGCAGGTGACTCGCCGCGACTCGCGCGAGGACGGCGCCGTCGAGCATCGTCTCGCGTTGCACCGGACGTCCGGTGGCCACGACCGAAAGAGAACGCGTGGTCGGAATGCCAAGCGCGCGCATCGCTTCGCTGACGATGTACTCGCGCAGCATGGGACCGATTGCGGCGAGACCGTCCCCGCCGCGCGCGAACGGTGTGCGTCCCGATCCCTTGAGGTGAATGTCTCGGAGATTGCCCCGGGTATCGATGAGTTCGCCGAGGAGCAGCGCGCGGCCGTCTCCGAGGCGCGGAACCCAGCCGCCGAACTGATGGCCCGCGTAGCCCTGAGCGACCGGCTCGGCATCGGTGGGCACGTTCGTGCCCACCAGCAGACCCACTCCATCCGGACTGCGCAGCCATTCCGGATCGAGGCCGAGTTCAGCGGCGAGTGGTTCGTTGAGGACAAGCAGCCGCGGCTGGGGAGTGGATTCGGCCTTCCAGCGCACAGCGAGTTCGGGCAACTCGCGGGCGAACCGGTTGCCCAGGACAACGATGCTTTCGGGCGCAATGCTCATCGGCATCCACCCTACGGACAGATCCTCGCCCCGCGAGCGTGCGCAGTTGCACATCCAACTGCGGCGTGTCGTGTGCAGACACGCTCCCCCGCAAGCGGGAGGTGCCCCCAGCTCGCGGGGCGAGGTCAGCCGCGCAGGGGCTTGAGCCGGATCGGAGTGGTCGCCAGCAGACCAAGCGGATCGACGTAGTCGGCGTTGGCGGCGGGACCCCACATCGCGCCCCAGTGCAGGCAGGCGGGCGCCGGACAGCCCTGGTGCCCGGCGGCCAGCTCGCCCAGCGCCGTGCCCGCCACCACCGACTGCCCCGCCCGCACCGACGGCGTCACCGGCTCGTAGCTCGTCCGCAGGCCGCCCGGGTGGGCCACCGACACCACCGGCCGGCCCGCCAGCTGCCCGGCGAACACCACGGTGCCGGGCCCGCCGGCATACACCGGCTGACCGGGCGTTCCGGCCAGGTCGACGCCGCGATGTCCGCGCTGCCAGTTCGGCGAAGGCGCGTCGAATAGCCGCAGAACGGTGGGCCGCGGCCGCAACGGCCAGGTCAGGCGGCCGCCGTCGGCCACTGCGGGCGCCGCGCAAGCGACCGCGACCGCCACAATCAGCGCTGCAAGCCGCATACTCCCAGCTCAGCGCCTCGGCGCCGGTCGGGCAAGCCACCGGATGTTTATCTGGGGATCAGCGGTCCGGTGTGGACAAAGCACCTGTTGGCACCGTGTAAACTCATACCCGCAATTCGCTCGAGCGGATTGACTTCGCGCGCCTGCGCCGCAGCCCCGATCTTCTGAGGGTTGCATCCGCACGCCGGGCGGTCCCGATTGGAGAGAAATCCCCATCGGGTCCGGCATGCAGCAGACGCCAGGGCCTGGCATCACCCGACGCCGGGCGACAACCGACAACTGAAGGACATGGCCAACCATGGCTGTCGTAACCATGAAGCAGCTGCTTGACAGCGGCACCCACTTCGGGCATCAGACCCGTCGTTGGAATCCCAAGATGAAGCGGTTCATCTTCACCGACCGCAACGGCATCTACATCATCGACCTGCAGCAGACGCTGACGTACATCGACAAGGCGTACGAGTTCGTCAAGGAGACCGTCGCCCACGGCGGCAGCGTCATGTTCGTCGGCACCAAGAAGCAGGCGCAGGAGTCCATCGCCGAAGAGGCGACCCGCGTCGGCATGCCGTACGTGAACCAGCGCTGGCTGGGTGGCATGCTCACCAACTTCTCCACCGTGCACAAGCGCCTTCAGCGGCTCAAGGAGCTGGAGACCATGGAGCAGACCGGTGGCTTCGAGGGTCGCACTAAGAAGGAAATCCTGATGTTGACGCGCGAGAAGAACAAGCTCGAGCGCAGCCTCGGCGGTATCCGCGACATGCAGAAGGTGCCCTCGGCCGTCTGGGTCGTAGACACCAATAAGGAGCACATCGCTGTCGGTGAGGCCCGCAAGCTGGGCATCCCGGTCATCGCCATCCTCGACACCAACTGCGATCCCGACCTCGTCGACTACCCGATCCCGGGCAACGACGACGCGATCCGGTCGGCCGCGCTGCTCACCAGGGTGATCGCCGCCGCGGTCGCCGAGGGTCTGCAGGCCCGCGCAGGCGCTGGCGGCAGCGGCGACAAGCCGGAGGCCGAGGGTGCCGAGCCGCTGGCCGAATGGGAGCAGGAGCTGCTTGCCACCGCAACAAGCACCGTCACCGCCGCCGAGCCGGGCAGCCCCGAGGCCGACGTTCAGACCGAACCGAAGCCCCCGACGAACCCCTAGAAAGGCAGACATGGCGAACTACACCGCTGCCGACGTCAAGAGACTTCGGGAGTTGACCGGCGCAGGCATGCTCGACAGCAAGAACGCGCTCGTCGAGGCTGACGGCGATTTCGACAAGGCCATCGAGCTGCTGCGCATCAAGGGCGCCAAGGACGTCGGCAAGCGCGCCGAGCGGGCCACCGCCGAGGGTCTGGTCGCCGCCAAAGGCGGTGCGCTGATCGAGCTGAACTCCGAGACCGACTTCGTCGCGAAGAACGCCGAATTCCAGGCGGTCGCGGACCAGATCGTGGCGGCGGCAGCCGAGTCGAAGGCCGCCGACGTCGACGCGCTCAAGGCCGCCAAGGCAGGCGACACCACCGTCGAGCAGCTGATCGCGGACCTGTCCGCCAAGATCGGCGAGAAGCTCGAGCTCCGTCGTGCCGCCTACTTCGACGGCACCGTCGAGACGTACCTGCACAAGCGGGCCGCCGACCTGCCGCCCGCGGTGGGCGTGCTCGTCGAGTACGGTCCAGGCTCGGACCCGGAAACAAGCACTGCCGCCGCGCATGCGGTGGCTTTGCAGATCGCCGCGCTGAAGGCGAAGTACCTCACGCGCGACGAGGTTTCCGAGGATGTCGTCGCCAACGAGCGCCGCATCGCCGAGGAGACCGCCAAGGAAGAGGGCAAGCCCGAGCAGGCGCTGCCCAAGATCGTCGAGGGCCGCCTCAACGGCTTCTTCAAGGACGTCGTGCTGCTCGACCAGCCGTCGGTGTCCGACAACAAGAAGACCGTCAAGGCGCTGCTCGACGAGGCGGGCGTGACCGTCACCCGGTTCGTCCGGTTCGAGGTCGGACAGGCTTAACCGCCCAGCGCCGAGCGCGCATCGGCGTACAGATTTTGGGCCTGAATCGGTACGTCGGTGCGCGCTCGCGGGCGTCCTGGTACGAGTTGGTACCGTCAGTATGTGAACCGCGTCAGTGCCTTCGGTGACGACGCCCTCGGCGACCTTGATGCCGTCGGTCTCGTCGAGGCGCTGAAATCGGGCGAGGTGACTGCGCCCCAACTCGTCGAAGGCGCGATCGCCCGCACCGAGGCGGTCAATCCGACGCTGAACGGTCTGGCATACGAGGCGTTCGATCGTGCGCGAACGCGTGCTGCCGCGCCTCGCCCGTACGGCGGCTACTTCGACGGTGTCCCGACCTTCTTCAAGGACAACGTGGATGTCGCCGGTATGCCGACGATGCACGGGACCGATGCCTGGAAACCGCGACCTGTGACGGCCGACGGACGGTTTGCGCGTGTCTTCTTGTCCACGGGCCTTGTGCCGCTGGGCAAGACGCAGATGTCGGAGTTCGGCTTCAGCGGCTCGGCCGAGCATCCGAGAATCGGGCCGGTACGCAACCCGTGGAACCCTGATTTCACGGCGGGGGCATCGTCATCGGGGGCCGGCGCTTTCGTGGCGGCAGGTGTGGTGCCGATCGCACATGCCAACGACGGCGGCGGATCGATACGGATACCCGCGGCCTGCAACGGCTTGGTCGGGCTCAAACCGACTCGTGGACGTCTGCCGCTGGACGAACAGGCGGCACGGATGCCACTGCATCTCGTCGCCAATGGGGTCCTGACGCGCTCCGTACGTGACACGGCGGCGTTTCTGCGGGAAGCCGAGCGGGCCTTCCGCAACCCGAAGCTGCCGCCCATCGGTGACGTCCGGCATGCGGGGACACAGCGACTACGCATCGCTGTATGTACGAAATCGGTTCTGCGAGAGGCGAGTCCGGAAGTGCGCGAGCTGACGCTCAAGACCGCCGCACTGTTGGAGAGCCTCGGGCACAGGGTGACCGAGATCGACAATCCGGTACCCGCCCGGTTCAAGGACGACTTCTTGCTCTATTGGCAATTCCTTGCCTTCGCGATCGTGCGCAGCGGTCGCCGGATGATCGGACCGAGTTTCGATCGCGCCAAGCTCGACAACCTGACGCTCGGTCTCGACGCTAGGGCGGCGAAAAATCTCTACAAGCTCCCAGTGGCGATCGCCCGGTTGTCGGCGTCGAGGCGCGACACCGAACGGATGTCGGCGACGTACGACGCCGTGCTGATGCCGACGCTGGCGGCGGAGACGCCACGCATCGGTCATCTCGATCCGACCGCACCCTACGAGCAGGTGATGGAGCGCCTTCTCGACTGGGTCGCCTTCACGCCGTTGCAGAATGCGACCGGAGATCCGGCGATCTCGCTGCCGTTGGCCCAATCCGCATCGGGTATGCCGGTCGGCATGATGCTGTCGGCGGTCAGGGGTCAAGAGGCCAGGCTGCTGGAACTGGCGTACGAGCTCGAAGAGGCGCGGCCGTGGCCGCGCATCAACGCATGACGCGCGACTACACCTTCGACCAAGGCTTCGCCCAGGAGCGAGAACGACTGTCCGCCATGGAATCCCTGTGGGATCCCGGCAGCCAAGCACTGCTCGACGATCTCGGCGTCGGCCCCGGCTGGCGCTGTCTCGAGGCCGGCGCGGGAGGCGGTTCCCTCGTCCGGTGGATGGCGGGCCGCGGCGCGCACGTGACCGCGATCGACATCGATACCCGTTTCATCGAGCACCTCGCGTCCGATTCGATCGAGGTCCGTCGGGTGGATCTGCGCACCGATGCGCTGCCGCAGGCCGAGTTCGACCTCGTGCACGCCCGCCTGGTCCTCGAGCACTTGATCGATCGACGCCAGATCCTCGACCGGTTGGCGACAACACTGCGGCCTGGCGGATGGATCGTCATTGAGGACTACGACTGGAGTTGCTTCGGCGTCGACGAGCCGGGGCCACGCGATGACAAGGTCAGTCAGGCCATCAGCGACTACATGGAAAGCGCTGGCTTTCAACGTGACTACGGCCGCCGCCTCGTCCCCGACCTTCTCGACGCAGGTTTCATCGACGTTCGCGGCGAGGGCCGCGCCCGCATCGTCGCGTCAACGGATCCGGGTTTCGACTTCTTTCGGCTGTCCTTCGAGAGCCTGCGTGCCACCCTCGTCAACTCAGGTGAACTCGCTAAGGACGACGCCGACGCGGCCTCATCCCGGTTCGCCGGCCACATGCGGGTGTTTACGCCACTCATGGTGGCCGGGATCGGTCGCCACCACTAGAACTGGTCGGAGCCCAGGGAGGCGAGGATTTGCTTGAAGTCGGCGCGCTGCCTGCTGGAAAGGTTGGCCATCAGTCGGCGCTCGGCTGTCCTGACACCGGCATCGGTCTTCTCGAGCAACTCCTCGCCGTCACGCGTCAGCGCCGCGGGTAGCGATCTCCCCGCCGACACGCTCGCCGGCCTGGTCACCAGACCGCGTTCTTCGAGTCCACGCAGCACCATGTTCATCGCCTGGGGCGAGACGTTGGTGTCGCGTGCCAGCTCGGCGTTCGACCGATCGGGAAAGCGCGACAGTATCCGCATGCAGATGTATTGCGGGAAGGCCAAGCCCAGCGGTTCCAGCACCGTTGTGGTCACCTCGGAGCGCAGCGCATTGTGCGCCCGGTACAGCAGATAACCGAGCGGCTGGTCTTCGAGGAAGTCACGCATATCAACCATATTGACATATATCAAGCAGATTGATAGACACGGGGTATGACCACGCAACCAGAACAAGAGATGTTCGAATCGGCATACCGCGGCGACGCCGAGGAATTCCAGGGCTTCCGCCCGCCGTGGAGCATCGGCGAGCCGCAGCCGGAGATTCAGGCGCTCATCGACTCGGGCAAGGTGCACGGCGACGTATTGGACGCAGGGTGCGGCGAGGCCGCCACAGCCCTTCACCTCGCGGAAAAGGGATTCACCACCGTCGGCCTCGATTCGGCGGAGACCGCCATCAAGCTCGCTCGCGAGGAAGCCGCGAAGCGCGGGCTGACGAACGCCAGCTTCGAGGTGGCCGACATCAGCAACTTCACCGGCTACGACGGCCGGTTCGGCACGGTCATCGATTCAACTCTGTTCCACTCCATGCCCGTCGAGCTGCGCGAGGGCTACCAGCAGTCCATCGTGCGGGCCGCCGCGCCGGGTGCCTCGTACTTCGTCCTGGTGTTCGACGCCGCCGGTATGCCCGCCGATTCTCCCGTCAACGCCGTCACCGAGGACGAACTGCGTGACGTGGTGTCCAAGTACTGGGAAATCGACGAGATCCGGCCGGCCCGCATCCACGCGTGCGTGCCCGAAGCGTTCGCCGAGTTCCTGCAGGGGTTCGGCGGCACCGACGTGCGTGACGAGCCCAACGGCCGCAAGTCGATCGGGGCTTGGCTGCTGTCGGCGCATCTCCGCTAACCCGCCGCGGCCCCACCCCATAGTGGCTGCCAGGCCGCTATGGGGCAGGATTGGGGGTAGCCGTCCCGTGCAAGCGGGATGGCGATCTCTTGCGAGGACCCCGGAGGAGTCGGATGGCGGAACCCACCACCACCAACGGCGTCGAGGCATCTGACCCCAATGTCGCCGGCCACGCGGCTCCGGACCCCAATGTCGCCGGCCAAGCGGCTCCGGACCCCAATGTCGCCGGCCACGCGGCTCCGGTGATCCGGCCCATGTACTCGCGCGTGCTGCTGAAGCTCGGCGGCGAAATGTTCGGCGGCGGCGAAGTCGGTCTTGACCCCGACGTGGTGGCCCAGGTGGCCCGCCAGATCGCCGAGGTGGTCCGCAGCGGTGTCCAGGTCGCCGTCGTCATCGGTGGCGGCAACTTCTTCCGCGGTGCGCAGTTGCAGCAGCGCGGCATGGAACGGAGCCGTTCGGACTACATGGGCATGCTCGGCACGGTGATGAACAGCCTTGCGCTGCAAGACTTTCTGGAGCGAGAGGGTATCGCCACGCGGGTTCAAACCGCGATCACCATGGGTCAGGTCGCCGAGCCCTACATTCCGCTGCGCGCACAGAGACACCTGGAAAAGGGTCGTGTGGTGATCTTCGGCGCAGGCATGGGCCTGCCGTACTTCTCCACCGATACCACCGCCGCGCAGCGTGCCCTGGAGATCCGCGCCGAGGTGGTGCTGATGGCCAAGGCCGTCGACGGCGTGTTCACCGCCGACCCCAGGTCCGACCCCGACGCCGAACTGATCACCGCGATCACCCACCGCGAGGTCATCGAACGGGGACTGGCCGTCGCCGACGCCACCGCGTTCAGCCTGTGCATGGACAACGGCATGCCCATCCTCGTGTTCAACCTTCTCGTCGACGGCAATATCGCGCGGGCGGTCGCAGGTGAGAAGATCGGAACACTGGTCACCACGTGAGCCGCGCACGCGAGGAGCGAAGAAAAATCTGCGCACGCGAGGAGCGATGAAAAAGGAGCACCCGTGATCGACGAAACCCTCTTCGATGCCGAAGAGAAGATGGAGAAGGCGGTGTCCGTCGCCCGCGACGACCTGTCGTCCATCCGCACCGGCCGCGCCAACCCCGGCATGTTCTCCCGTATCTCGATCGACTACTACGGGTCGACGACCCCGATCACCCAGCTGTCGAGCATCAACGTTCCCGAGGCCCGGCTGGTCGTGATCAAGCCCTACGAGCAGTCGCAGCTCAAACCGATCGAGGACGCGATCCGCAACTCCGACCTCGGCGTGAACCCGTCCAACGACGGCAACGTGATCCGGGTGGCCATCCCACAGCTGACCGAGGAACGCCGCCGTGACCTGGTGAAACAGGCCAAGGCGAAGGGCGAGGACGCCCGGGTGTCGGTGCGCAACATCCGTCGTAAGGCGATGGAGGAGCTGCATCGCATCAAGAAGGACGGCGAGGCAGGCGAGGACGAGGTCAAACACGCCGAGAAGGATCTCGACAAGACCACGCACACCTACACCAACCAGATCGACGAGCTGGTCAAGCACAAAGAAGGCGAACTGCTGGAGGTCTAGTGGCCGAACAGCAAGCAGATCCCGTGCCAGACAGCCCGGTCGAGGAACCGCAGAAGAAATCGCGGGCCGGCCGGAACCTGCCAGCGGCCATTGGCGTCGGCGTCGTGCTCGGCGCTATGGCGATCGGCATTCTGCTGTTCGCGCCGATCGGTTGGCTGCCCGTGCTGGCGGTCTTCATCGGGATCGCCATCCACGAGGTCATCCGCCAACTACGCGAAGCCGGATACGCGCTGCCCGTGATTCCGCTGATGCTCGGTGGCCAGGCGATGATCTGGCTGACGTACTACGGCCCGGCCGGGCTTTTGGGCGCCTACGGCGGCACCATCGTCGTCTGCATGGTGTGGCGGTTGGTCGGACGGGGCCTCCGCCATGCACCGGCCAATTATCTGCGCGACATCTCGGCCACGGTGCTGCTGGCGACGTGGGTGCCGCTGTTCGCGAGCTTCAGCGCACTGTTGATCTTCCAGGACCACGGCGGGGCTCGGACGTTCACCGTGATCGTGACGGTCGTGTTCGCCGACATTGGGGGATACGTCGCAGGGGTGCTGTTCGGCAAGCACCTGATGGTGCCCGCGATCAGCCCGAAGAAGTCATGGGAGGGGTTCGGCGGCTCGCTGCTCTTCGGCATCACCGCGGCAGTGCTGTCGGTGGCGTTCTTGATGGACCGGCCTGCCTGGGTCGGTGTGCCGCTGGGGTTGATGCTCGTCATCACCGGAGTGCTCGGCGACCTGGTCGAGTCTCAGGTCAAGCGCGACCTCGGCATCAAGGACATGGGCACTCTGCTTCCCGGACACGGCGGCATCATGGACCGGATCGACGCGATGTTGCCGGCCGCCGTCGCCGGCTGGATCGTCCTGACACTGTTGGCCTGATCCGTCCCTGCCGGGCGGTAGCGTTTGCGCGCATGAAGCTGTCGTGCGCCCTGGTCACCAACGTCGACTCTGCACAACTCATCGCCGAGGCGGAACGCCTTGGCTACCACCGGGCTTGGCTATACGACTCGCCGGCAATCACGTCCGATGTGTGGATCGCGCTGGCGTTGGCGGCGGAGCGAACCTCGACGATCGGTCTTGGTCCCGGCGTGCTCGTGCCGAGCCTGCGCCACCCGATGACCAACGCCGCCGCCATTGCCACGCTGTCGGCCATCGCGCCGGGGCGGGTGGCCGTGGCCATCGGTTCGGGATTCACCGGTCGCTACACCCTCGGTAAGCGACCGCTGCGATGGGCGGTCGTCGAGGAGTACGTGACTGCCCTGCGGGCGCTGCTGCGCGGCGAGACCGTGCAGTGGGAGGACGCCGCGACACGCATGCTGCACACGGAAGGCTTCGTTGCCGACCGGCCCGTCGACGTCGAGGTGCTGATCGGAGCCGACGGCCCGAAGGGCACCGCGGTCGCCGAACGGGTGGGCGACGGAGTGTTCGCCGCCGGTGTCCCGAATCCGGCCGCGGCGGGTCGGCCCTACTCGTTGCTTCAATTCGGCACCGTTCTCGACGACGGCGAAGACCTCCACGGCCAGCGTGTCCTGGAACGAGCCGGGCATGGCCTGGCTGTGGTGTTTCACGCCATGTACGAACGCAACGGCCCCGACGCGGTGCGCGGCTTGCCCGGCGGCAACGAATGGGTGGCGGCGATCGAGGCGATTCCGCCCGCCGAACGCCACCTCATCACCCACGAAGGACATCTGGTTCGCCTCACCGCAGTGGACGAGGAGGCCGTCGCGCTGGCCGCCGACCTGCTTCCGCAGTTCACGTTCAGCGGGACCGTGGAGCAGCTACAGGCCCGGGTCGCCGAATACGAAGCCGGGGGAGTCACCGAACTTGTTTATCAGCCGGCAGGACCGGACATCGCGGATGAGCTGGCCCGCATGATGGCGGCCGTCGGCGAGGTCGCGTCCTGACGCTGTCTGCGTGATCCGCGCACGTTGAGCCAACACGCGGCGGCGCCGACCACCAGGCCCACCGCGATGCCGACGTCCGGCCGCTGACCCAGCATCACCCATGACAGGAAGCCCGCGACCGCGGGTATCACGGCGAACAGCATGGCTACCGCGGCGGCGCCGTATTCGTTGATTCCCCGCACATACAGCGTCATTGACAGCACGGCGTTGAGCAGCACGACCGCCGCGACTGCTCCCGCCGCCTTCCACGGATCAGTGACCGTGAACGGCATCACAGCCGCCAGGGCAACGACGGGGAGTATGCATGCCGCGTTCTGCAACGCCGCCGTCGCTCTGAAGTCCACGCCGGTGCAGAACTTCTGCTGGTAGACGCCGCCCGCGGCGACGCTGACCAACGAGACGAGAATGAGCAGGACCGCGGGGTCGAGACCGCCGACCGCCAGAAGCCGTCCCGCGCAGGATGCGAGTACCGCCAAGACCCCCAGCACAAGGGCGCCGGCCCGCATCCAGGTCAGGCCCTCGCCGAGGAACATCGCCGCCAACAGCGCGGTGACGACGGGGTTCATCGAGATGATCACCGCGCCGAGCACGGCCGGAGCGCCGTGCATCAGCGCCACGTACAGACAGGTGAAGAGCACGCCCTGGGCGAGAAGTCCGCTGATCAGGACGTGCGTCAGCGTGCGGCCTGTGGGCCAGCTCACTTTCGCCAGGCGAGCCCAGACCGCCAGGATCGCGGCCGCAAGCCCGAAGCGGAACACCAGCACCGCCATGGGAGACATAACCGAAACCGCAAGCGCTCCAACGGGGTAGCCGAGGGCGTAGAAGAACGTCAACGGTGCCGCCGCGCGCATCGGCATCGTCGGGTTGGCCATAGCTCCCATGGTTGCCACCAACGCCGCGGTTCGCCAATCAATTTCCGCCAGCCGTGGATGGGATACTGACAAAAGCCCATGCCGACATCCCTGCCCCTGGTCTTCGACCCGCCGCGACGCGCGATGCCGCCGCGCCACTTCGCCGACCTCGACGAAGCCGGCCGCGGCGACGCCGTCGCGGAGCTCGGCCTGCCCAAATTCCGCGGCAAACAGCTGGCCAACCAGTACTACGGCCGGTTCATCGCCGACCCGCGGGAGATGACCGACCTGCCCGCCGCGGTGCGCGAGCAGGTCACCGAGGCGTTGTTCCCGCGCCTGCTCGACACCGTCCAAGAGATCGAGTGCGACGCGGGGGAGACCCGGAAGATGCTGTGGCGCGCGGTCGACGGCACGACCTTCGAGTCGGTGCTGATGCGCTACCCGCAGCGCAACACCGTGTGCATCTCGTCGCAGGCGGGGTGCGGGATGGCGTGCCCGTTCTGCGCGACGGGTCAGGGTGGGCTGAAACGCAACCTGTCCACCGCCGAGATTCTGGAACAGGTCCGTGCCGCGGCGGTGGAGCTGCGCGACCGCGACGGTGATCGGATTGCGCGCGGTGGCCGTCTTTCGAACATCGTCTTCATGGGCATGGGCGAGCCGCTGGCCAACTACAACCGCGTGCTGGCGGCGGTCCGTCGCATCACCGCACCGCCACCGAACGGCTTTGGCATCTCCGCGCGGTCGGTGACCGTGTCGACGGTCGGTGTCGCGCCCGCGATCCGCAAGCTGGCCGACGAACGGCTCGGTGTCACGCTGGCGCTGTCGCTGCACGCCCCTGACGACGAGCTTCGCGACACGCTGGTCCCGGTGAACAACCGGTGGAAGGTCTCCGAAACCCTCGACGCGGCCCGCTATTACGCCGACGCGACGGGGCGACGGGTTTCGATCGAGTACGCGCTTATCCGCGACATCAACGATCAGCCGTGGCGCGCCGACCTGCTCGGCAAGCGCCTGCACGGCGCGCTGGGTCCGCTCGTACATGTCAACGTCATTCCGCTCAACCCGACGCCGGGTAGCGTATGGGATGCCAGCACGAAGGCCGCGGAAAAGCAGTTCGTCAAGCGCGTTCGCGAGCGGGGTGTGTCGTGCACCGTGCGTGACACGCGGGGCCGTGAAATCGCGGCCGCCTGTGGGCAATTGGCGGCTCAGGCCTGACCACCGCGCGGGGAGTTGGCCGCCCACACCATCTCTTCGCGCAGGTGGCGGCTGCGCCAGCCATCCGGTGTGCGGACCAGTTCGTGGTAGTAGTAGCCGCCGAACGTGCTGAGCTCCGCCAGTCCCTTTATCTGCGTTGGGTTGTAGAACATCGCACGCACACGCGCGATGTCCCCCTCGATATCAGACTCGATGTTGGTGATGTAATGCATGCTCATCGACACCAACGCCGAGAAATCCCCGCTGAAGAACCCAATCGCCTCATCGAGTGACCCCAAGAAGACCTCGGCCGAATAGTCGATGTGCGCGTCGTCGGTGAACACCGTCCGGTAGAGATCCCAGTCCTTGGTGTCGACCGCTCTCGCGTACCTGTTGAGCAGCGCGGTGATCTCGAGTTCGTCGCTGACGCGTTCGGGCTGCATCAGTTGGTCGGTTTGATGCCGACGGCGTGGCGCAGCTGGGACAGGAACTGATCGTCATCGTCGCTGCGAACGATGTAGTGCGACACCGCGACTCGGATCGCCGTGGCGGCCTTCACTCCGCTGTTGGACCCCGACAGCAGCCTCAGCAGCCGGGCTCGCATGATCGGAATGATTTGCGACAGCTGCGCGATGACGACCTCGGGCTCGATATCGACCAGTCGAACACCCGAGTAGGAATGCTGGTATTCGACGATGAATCTCAATGCTGCGTCAAGCTTTTCGTTTCCGCGCAGGCCGGCCGTCGCCCGGCCGATGCCTGTGTCGAACATCTCGCGCTCGTAGACGCCGAACGCATGCAGCAATTCGCCCTTGTCGGCGAACCAGCGGTACAGCGTGGGGCGGGAGACCCCGGCCTGCAACGCCACTTCCGAGAGGCTGAGTTTCGTCTGCCCGCTGCGGCCCAACACCTCTGCGGTCGCCACCAGGATCCGTCGCCGCGTCGAGGTGTCATCGCGGTTGTCCGACGCGTCTTGCTGGGCGGGCAGTGGTTCGTTCACGTCAGGGCCTCAATCGTCGGGACTCAGTGATCGTAGATCCTGCCATCACAGCAACTTCTGCAGGACCGCGACCGTGTCGAGGTCATCGAGTGCGGCAACGCCGCGGCGCACGCCCTCCATGGCGATGCCCTCGGCTTGCATTCCGCCCATCCCCGCGGTGATCAGCGGCGCGACGTAGGCGTACAGCGCCCCCGCCCGGTAGCGGCGCCACAAGTCGTCGCCGTCCATCTCGGGTCCCCCTGCGGCCGCCAGCACCTGCCGGTAGTGGTCGAGCAGTTCGCGTTGATGGTTCCGCCGGTCGTCGGTGTCCATGCTCGTGACAAGGGTGTAGGCCAGCTCCCGGCCGGGGTGCCCGCGTCGCACCGCCTGCCAGTCCAGCAGGCCCGCCTCGCCGTTGCGGAAGTAGACGTTTCCCGGATGGGCATCGCCGTGCATGACGGTGTTGGGCGGCTCGTCGATCAGCCGGGCCACCGCGCGGTAGTTGTCGTCGATGAACCGGCCACGTTCGACGCGGATGTCCGTCTTCTCGGCGATCCGGCGCGCCGACGTCTTCAACAGCGGGCCCGTCAGGAGCGCCGCGGTGTCGGCCGACGCCGTGTAGGCCCAGGAGGGCACGCGCTCCCAGAAGGTCGCGTGCAGGCGGGCCAGCAGTTCGACCACCTGACTGGCCTGATCCGCGCTGAGCGGATGAAGCGTGTCGGGGAACTCGCAGCGGTCCACCGCAAGGTCTTCGAGCACCAACACGAAGCGGCCGGTGAGCGGATCGAATGCCGAGCCGTACGACTTCGGCAGACCGCTCAACTGAGGCGACAGCTCTCGGTAGAAGCGGGTCTCGGTCTCTGCGAGCCGCCCCAGTTCACCCATCACGCGCGTCGCGGCGGTTTCGGCGGGCATCTTGACGAACACCGAGTCAGGCACGCCCTCGCCGGTCAGGGCCAGCCTGGCCCGCGACGACGTGCCCGCGTCGCCGCCGATGACCGACACCGACGTCACGGTTGCGCCCATGAGCTGTGACAGGAATCGGGCGTCGAGCTTCCCGATCGTGCGCGGCAGCGACCGGGCACGCCCGACGACCATGTCCGTCGCGACGCGCTGCAATCCGCGACCGAGGTGGGCCGCCAATCCGAGGACGGATCCGACCCGGCTCGCTGTCTCGGCCACCCGACGACCTCCTAGTCTTGCTGTGTAGCCAGGCAAGCTTTACAAAGATGGCAAGAATTGTAAAGCGTCGGCAGAAGAGGATGACAATGGCCGGACCGTTGGAGGGCATCAAGGTCGTCGAACTCGGCGTGTGGGTGGCGGGCCCGGCGGCGGGCGGGATCCTGGCCGACTGGGGCGCCGACGTGATCAAGATCGAGCCGCCGACCGGCGATCCGGCCCGGATGTTCGGCCGCATGCTCGGCCTCGAACACGGCGGGAGCCCGCCGTTCGAGATGGACAACCGCGGCAAGCGCAGCGTTGTTCTGGATCTCACCGCGGAAGACGATCAACGGACCGCGCTCGAATTACTCGACACCGCAGATGTTTTCGTCACCAACGTGCGCCCGGGCGCGCTACGGCGCATCGGCCTGGATCTCAAAACCGTTGCCGCGCTCAACCCGCGGTTGGTGTACGGCCTGATCACCGGCTACGGGGAGACGGGACCCGACGCCGACCGTGCCGCCTACGACGTCGCTGCCTTCTGGGCGCGCGCGGGCCTGGCACATCTGCTGACCCGTCCCGGCGACACCCCTCCGTTTCAGCGCGGCGGCATGGGTGACCACACGGCAGGCATGACGTTGGTCGCGGCGGTGTGCGCGGCACTGGTGGCCCGGGCGCGCACAGGCGTCGGGCAGCTTGTGTCGACCTCGCTGTACCGCCAGGGCGCGTACACGATCAGCTTCGACCTCAACACGTTCCTATTGACCGGCCATTCGATCTCGGTCGGACAACGCGAGACCATGGCCAACCCGTGCATGAACAACTATGTCGCGGGCGACGGCAAGCGGTTCTGGATCGTCGGACTGCAGGTCGATCGGCACTGGGCGCCGCTGTGTCGCGTCGTCGGACGCCTCGACTGGCTCGCTGAATACCCGAGGGCGCGCGACCGCGCGGCGAACGCCGTCCATCTCATCGCCGAACTAGACGAGATCTTCGCGACCAAGCCGCTCGACGACTGGGCGAAACTCTTTGCCGCAGAAGAGGATTTCTTCTGGTCGCCGATCAACTCGATCCAAGACGTCATGGCCGACGACCAGTTCCACGCCTCCGGCGGCGTGGTGTACGTACCGGACGGCGATGCCGGCGTGCCGATGGTCGCGACGCCCGCCGACTTCCACGGCACCCCATGGTCGCCCCGGTCTGTCGCGCCGGAGATCGGCGAACACACCGACGAAGTTCTCGCCGAGCTCCGGCGTCAGCGCACGAAGCGCTCGACGTAAGGGATGCTCACGGTGCCTTGACGTTAGGCGCGTGATTTTTGACACCGGCCGCGTGCCGGAGTTGCTCGAGGAACTGGTCGTCGTCGTCGCTACGAACCAGGTAGTGCGACACTGCGACCCGTACCGCCGTCGAGACCGCCAATTCGGCATCCGGTCCGTGCGCGAGGCGCTCGAGTCGTTCCCGCATCAGCGGGATGACACGCGCAAGCCGCCGGATGACCTGTGCCGGCTCGATGTCGATCATGCGCAGGCCCGGATAGGACTGCTGATATTCCACGATCACACGCAAAGCGGCGTCGAGCTTCTCGCTCGGAGGCAGGCCCTCGGTCGCCTCCGCGACGGCGCGCTCGTAGTACTTCCGTTCCCATACGACGAAACCGTCCAGGAGGTCTCTCTTCGAGGCGAACCAGCGATAGAGGGTCGGCCGCGAAACGCCGGCCTGCGAGGCGACCTCGGAGAGGCTCAGCTTCGTCATGCCATGTCGGCCGAGCACCTCGGCGGTCGCGGCCAGGATGCGCTGGCGCGTCGGGTTACCGTCCTCGGCAGCCGCATCCTCCATCCGGATAGCTTTACAAAGTTGCGCCCAAATGTCACGCTAAATCTGTGACAGCAGCCCCGGTGCAGGTCCGCGAATACAGTCCGGTCGACATCACGTCACACGACTTCTGGAGCAGGCCCTTCGCGGAGCGCGACCAGACGTTCGCGCAGCTCCGCGCTGGGAGAGGGCTCACCTGGCATCGCCCGTTCGAATCGATGTTTCCGATGGAGGAGGCGGGGTTCTGGGCGTTGACGCGGCGCGCCGACATCGCGTTCGTGAGCCACCACCCCGACCTGTTCACCTCCGCACACGGCGTGGCGCTCAACCCGATGCCTGCCGAGATTCAACGGTTCGCCTCGTTCTTCCTCAGCATGGATCCGCCGCAGCACACGGTGTACCGGCGGCTGATCAGTTCGGCCTTCACACCACGACACGTCCGCCAGATCGAGGAGCAGATCCACGCGAACGCGGTCGCGATCGTCGATGACCTCGTGGGTGCGGGCGACATCGAGTTCGTCTCCGCGTGCTCCTCGAGGCTGCCGATGCTGACGATCATGGAGATGCTGGGCGTACCGCGCGCTGACCAGCCCGACGTGGCATACGCCGCCGAGAAGCTCTTCGGCATGAGCGATGAGGAGTACGCCACCGCCGAGGAACGCGCGCAGGACCCCGTCGCCCAAATCGCGTTGCTCTCCAACACGGGAGTGGAACTCGCCAAGTTCCGGCGTAAGAACCCGGGTGACGACCTGATGACCAGCATGGTCAACGCCGAGGTCGACGGGCACAAGCTGACCGACGAGGAAATCGGCGCCTTCCTGATCCTGCTGGCGTCCGCGGGCAACGACACCACGAAGCAAGCCACCACGCACGCGATGATGGCCCTGGTCGAAAACCCCGCGCAACGCGACTGGTTGACAGAGGACTTCGAAGGCCGAATCGGGCCTGCCGTCGAGGAATTCGTCCGTTGGGCGTCGCCGGTGATTCAATTCGCGCGTTTTGCGACCGGGGACACCGAGATCAACGGGCAGCCGGTTGCAGCAGGTGACAAGGTGGGCCTGTTCTACTGTTCGGCCAACCGCGACGAAGCGGCGTTCGAGAACCCACACACCTTCGATCTGACGCGGACATCCAACCCGCATCTTGGCTTCGGAGGTGGCGGTCCCCACTTCTGCCTCGGCAGCCAGCTGGCCAAGGCCGAGCTTCGAAACCTGTTCCGCGAGTTGCTGACTCGGCTCAAGACCGTCGAGTTCGGCGAGCCCGATCTGCTGTACAGCAATTTCGTCCATGGCGTCAAGCGCCTGCCAGCCCACGTCCAGTAGGAGTTTTCATGCGGGTCGAAGTGGACCTCGACAAGTGCACCGGACACGGCATCTGTGAATCGATCGCCGAGGACGTGTTCGAAGTGCAGGACGACGGCACCGTGCACATCGACGACAGCCAGCGGCCAGAGTCCGACCGGGAGCGCATGCAGCAGGCCGTGACCCAATGTCCTGCCGCGGCCCTACGTCTCGTCGACTAGCCGCGCGCACTCCGCGAAACTGTCCCCGGCTTCGCGTGGGCCCAGACAGATCGCGTTCGCGGCGAAAAATGCGATCTCCCCGCAGTTTCGGGGGTCTCTTACCGGCCGGGCATCGGGCGCACCAGCACCGACTGCTGAATGGCGCCGACCGCGCCAGCCTCGTCGAACAGCGTGCCGATCGTCGTGCCGATGCCGTCGGGTCCGTAATTTGTTTCCGCGCGGATGCCGATCCACTCCCCGTCGGGGATCCGGTGCACGTGCACGACCAGGTCGGTGTTCATGAACATCCACTTGCCGGGCTCGAGCCTGGAGCCGATCCCGTTGGCGTCGTCGGCCACCGCGAACAAGCGCTCGAGTGGCGTCATCGATTCGCCCTTGACGAGGTCGACGATCGGTTTGATCCACGACTCGCCAGGGCCGCTGTCTCCGCGGTGGGTCAGCCACCGCCAGTCCAAGCTGTGCACGTAGTTGCGGTCCCACTTCTCGTGGAGCCCGCGACTGTGCGTTTCGGAGAGCGGCCGCAGCGGCGGCGCCGGCGCGTGCACCATGTCGCCGGTGTCGAGCTTCTGCAGGCGCCATCCGCTGGCTCGTGCGACGGGCCGGGGCTGGCCGTCGGGGCCCAGTGCCAGCATCTCAGCGCTCACCAGCTCGATCTGTTTGCCGGAGCGTTCGACTTTCGAGCGGACCCAGAAGTCGCCTTCGGCGGGCACGGGCCCCAATAAGTCGATCAGAACCCGGCTCAATCTGGTGTCGTCGCGCTGTTCGCAGCGTTCCAACGCGCGTGCCAGAAGCGCCGAGACGGGTGCGCCGTGCTGGATCGCGGCCGACCATGTGCTGCGCACGAAGTCAGTCGCGACGAACCTCTCGCCCTGCGGATCTGCGTCGTCGACGAGCTCGTAATAAGTTTCGCTCATGGCAGACCCGCTCCAGGGATGTCGACGGTGGTCGTATCGAGCCGAGACAATCTCGTCCCGACAAGGCGTTGTGGATAGGCGTCCGTACTGGACAGCAGGAACAAAGTGCGGCGCTGGGGACCGCCGAGCGTGCAGGCGATCGCGGTCCGATCGCCGATGTCGATGCGGTCAGTGACATTGCCGCCCTCCACAATTCGCTCGAACTGGTGGGCCAGGGTCATCGCCGCCCAGACGCCGCCTTCTGCGTCGAGGGTGATGCCGTCGGGCGGACCGTCGAGGCCGTCGGCGAATATCCGTCGATCGGATAGTGAGCCGTCTGCGCCGATCGTGAACGCGGTCAACCGCCTGCCCACCGACTCGGCGACGACGAGCGTCGATCCGTCCGGTGTGATGACCATGCCGTTGGGAAAGTCGAGGTCTTCGGCCACAACGGTGACCGAGTCGTCGGGGTCCACCCGCGCGATGACGCCACCCTCGAACGCCTGAGAACCGACATATGCGCGTCCGTGGTCGTCGACGACCATGTCGCCGAGGCTCGCCGGGACGACGCCGGACAGATCGGCGACGGTGTCGATCGCCTCGCCGTCGTAGCTCAGCACGGTGCGGCTTTCGGTGGAGACGATCAGCAACGATCCGTCAGGCCGAAACCCGAGTCCCGCCGGGGCATGGCCTGCGACGTGCAGCGTTGTCAGGTCCCCCTGCAGGTTCACGGTGTGCACCGCCTCACCGAGCATGTCGGAGAACCACAGCAGACCCTCGAACCAGCGGGGACCCTCGCCGAA
Source organism: uncultured Actinomycetota bacterium (assembly GCA_963715215.1). Taxonomy (GTDB): domain Bacteria; phylum Actinomycetota; class Actinomycetes; order Mycobacteriales; family Mycobacteriaceae; genus Mycobacterium. The sequence goes on along the minus strand of CAVQRJ010000028.1, from coordinate 92,083 downwards.
GCAGAAACCGTTGGCCAGCGGTGTCAGACCCATCCCGCACCTTTACAAAACACGTCATAAGTGTCACGCTCGCTAGGTGCCGATGTCAAACGGGTGCTGGTCATGAGCATGAAGAAATACCACAGCCACACGCTTCTCTACCTGCACGAGACCATCGATCTGGGCTCCGGACGAAGCGATCGCTTCACCGGCGATGAGCGCTCGCGCGAAGAGCAATTCACCGGTGATGAGCGCTCGCGCGAAGAGCAATTCACCGGCGATGAGCGCTCGCGCGAAGAGCAATTCACCGACGTGTTCGGTGACGTCTACCTGCCGATGATGGAAGACCTCGGCGCGCGGCTGTTTGCGCTCTGGGAGACCACGCCGTTCAACGGGCACTGGCCGCAGGTCACGATCATGTGGGAGATCGACGGCTTCGCCGACTATGCCCGCATCGGGCGGGCGCAGTCACGGGGCGGCAGCCACCAGGCGGCGCATGCGAAGTGGACCGCCTTCCTGTCCGAGATCGGCGCATCCGGCGAGGGCCGCATCATGTACGCGGGCAGGAGCAACAGGACCCTCGCGCAGTTGAAGGACGCGAACTTCACCGCCGGACTGGTCATCCAGGAAATCATGGAAAGCAAGCCGGGCCGCCAGGACGACTACATCCGCGAGCTCGAGCGGCTATATGTGCCGTGGTCGGAGAGCACGGGCAAGATGTGGCTGGGCTCGTTCATCACCACCTTCCGCTTCAACGAGGTCATCCACTACTGGGCGCTCCAGGGTGACTGGGCCTGCTTCGAAAACCACTACCCGTCATGGAAAGAAAGCCCGCCGGCGGAGATCGTCACCTGGATGAGCGTCGCGCCCGCACTGCGTGACGGCTGGGAGGACTCCATCCTGCAGGCACTACCACCGTCACCGCTGCAATGAACACACCTGTCCTCCAGAACTTCTCGTACGATCCATTCGATCCGGCCGTGATGGCCGGTCCGCTGCCGTACTACCGCGTGCTGCGCGACCAACATCCCGTGTACTACGTCGAGAAGTGGGATACCTACGCCTTGTCACGGTTCTCGGACATCTGGGATGTGCTGGCGATCAATGACGGGACCTTCGTCGCATCGGAGGGAACCCTCCCCGCCGCAACAGTTTTGGCCGAGCACAATGACGGGCCGGTGCCGGATCCGCCGCTGCACCCCATGCCGTTCCACGCGAACTTCGACAACCCGATCTATGACGGCGTCCGGCGGTGCACGTCGGGTCAGTTCCGCCCGAAGTCTGTCGCCAAGCTCGCCGACCGCATTCGTGCGCTGGCCAACGAACGCCTCGACGAACTGCTGCCGCGCGGCACTTTCGACCTCACCCAGGAGTACGGGGGCATCGTCGCCGCGTCGGTGGTGTGCGAATTGCTCGGTCTGCCGGTCGAATTGGCTCCCGAGGTACTGGCCACCGTCAACGCAGGTAGCCTCGCCCAACCCGGCAGCGGCGTCGAGGTGGCCAACGCCCGGCCCGGATATCTGGAGTATCTGGTGCCGCTCGTGCAGCGCCGCCGTGGCGGCGACGGCGACGAACTGTCTGTCGCAGGCAATCTCATCGACTACCGTCTGCCGGACGGGTCACCGCTCACCGACATCGAGGCCGCCACCCAGATGCTCGGAATCTTCATCGGCGGTACCGAAACAGTGCCGAAGATCGTCGCGCACGGACTGTGGGAGTTGCTTCGGCGGCCCGAGCAGATGGCCGCGGTGCGCGCCGACCTCGACACCAACGTGCCAAGGGCCCGTGAGGAGATGATCCGCTACTGCGCACCCGCACAGTGGTTCGCACGCACCGTGCGCAAGCCGTACACCCTCCACGACACGACGATCGAGCCCGGTCAGCGGATCATCACGCTGCTCGCATCGGCCAACCGGGATGAGCGCGAATACGCCGACCCCGACGAGTTCATCTGGGACCGGCGCATCGACCGCCTGCTGGCCTTCGGCCGGGGACAACACTTCTGCCTCGGCGTGCATCTGGCACGACTCGAGATCACGATCATGGTGTCGGAGTGGCTGAAACGCGTGCCCGACTACCGCATCCTCGGCGAGACCGCCTCGCGGCCGCCGTCGAGCTTCCAGTGGGGCTGGAACAACGTTCCTGTTGAGGTCCAGGTGGAGGGCGTCTGACGTGTGGTCGTATCGGCTGGTGGCGCCGTACACCTTTGAGCGGGCCGACATTCCGGAGAAGAAACCGGAGTCGCTCGGCGACCGTCAGGTCCTCGTCCGTTTCGCGGCCGCGGGCGTCTGCGGCAGCGACCTGCCCGGCTTCCGCGGCGCGAAGGGCAGGCTTCCCGGCGACGTCGGCACGAGTGCCGCAGAGATGGACGGCTTTCCGATCCACGAGATCGTCGGCGAAGTCGTCGCGAGTAGGCACCGGAGCCACGGCGTCGGCGATCACGTCGTCGGCTGGGCGTCAGGCTTCGACGGAATGATGGAATACGTCGTCGCCGACGGCAACGGCCTGGCGCCGTTCGACGCCTCACTGTCTGCCCGGCACGCGGTGGCACTGCAGCCACTCGCGTGCGTGCTGTATGCCCTCGAGCAGCTTCCGAAGCTGAAGGGTCTGCACGTCGCCGTGATCGGCCAGGGCTCGATCGGTCTGCTGTTCTCCTATGCGGCAAAGGCTTCGGGTGCGCGACGGGTCACCGGGGTAGATCCGATCGACCGCGACGCCGTCGCCAAGGAGTTCGGTGTCGACACCGTCGTGCGCGCCACTAGCGACCGGTGGGTGAGCCACCTCGAGCCGCACGACAAGCCGGACATCGTCGTCGAAGCCGTCGGCCATCAAGTGGCCACGCTCGGTCATGCCATCGAAGCGGCGGCGTTCGGCGGAACGGTCTTTTATTTCGGTGTCGCCGACGACGACAGCTACCCGATCAGCATGCGCACGATGCTGCGCAACAACCTGACGCTGAAATCCGGTGTGACATTGGACCGCCGCCGCATGTTGTGCGCGGCCAATGAGTTCGCCCGGCAACACCCCGAGTTGCTTCCCGCATATGTCACCCACACCTTCGGCGTCGACGAGATCCAGGCCGCATTCGAGTTGGCATGCCTGCCGACGCCTGAGCGCATCAAGATCGCGATCGTCCGATGACCAGCATCTTGGGCGCATGCCCCGGACTTGGGTCCGGGGTGAGCTCATCCTGTGTGTCGGCGGGCGTAGCCCGGCGTTCAGAGTGGTCGGTCTTGGCCGTCGATGTACTGCTTGACCATCGACAGTGGAGCGCCTCCGCAGGAGACGGCGAAGTTGGACGGGGACCAGAGGTGTCCGCGCATTCGGGCGCGCACACAGGCCCCGGTGTATTCGCGGCGCACGGCGTAAGCGGTGCGGCCCTTGATCCGCTGGACCAGTGTGGAGATCGCCAGCGTGGGCGGGTAAGAGACGAGCAGATGCGCGTGGTCGGTTTCTCTGTTGAACTCGACCAACTCGACGTTGAGTTCGGCGCAGATCTCGCGCATGGTGTTCTCGCAGTAGGTGAGCATGGCGTTGGTAAACACCTTCCGGCGGTATTTGGTCACGAACACCAGATGGGCGTGCAACAGCGACACGCTGTGTCGGCTACGCCGGTAGGTCTGGGTTGTCATAGGTGCGCCTTACAGTCGGGGTATGCAGATGCGCTACCGGTACCGCATCGAACCGACACCGGCCCAGCAGGCGATGCTGGCGCGGGTGTTCGGATGCGCTCGGGTGGTATTCAACGACGCGCTGCGCGTGCGCGATCAGGCGTACCGGGCCGGGGTGAAGCTGTCCGACAGCGAGATTCAGCGCCGCGTGATCACCGCGGCCAAGACCAGCGCCGAGCGGGCCTGGTTGTGCGAGGTGCCCAGTGTGGCGTTGGTGCAGTCGGTCAACGACTCGCGGCGCGCATGGCGCAACTTCTTCGACTCGGCAAGCAGGAAACGCAAGGGCCGCAAGGTAGGTCGCCCACGGCTCAAATCCCGCAAGGATCACCGGCAATCGTTCCGGCTCACCCGCAACGGCTTCAGTGTGAAACCCAATGGCCGGTTGTTCGTGGCCAAGGTCGGCGAGGTGCGGGTGCGCTGGTCACGCGAGCTGCCCAGCGCACCGTCGAGTGTCACGATCATCCGGGAACCGGATGGCCGCTTCTACGCCAGCTTCGTCGTCGACGTTGCGGCCTCACCTCTGCCGGCAGTTGCCCGCGAGGTCGGGGCGGATGTGGGGATCGCCCGGTTGGCCACGGTGGCTGCGAGCGACGGCGCGCGGTCGGACGTCGAGAACCCCAAGCATTTGGGTCGCAAGTTGCGCAAACTCCGTCGGTTGGAGCGGGAGAAATCTCGCCGGCAGAAAGGATCGGCAAACAGGGACAAGTCGCGGCGCAAGGTGGCCGTCGCGCACAACGAGGTCGCCCGTGCTCGGCGGGACTATCACCACAAGCAGGCTTTGGCGTTGGTTCGCGACAACCAAGTGATCCACGTCGAAGACCTCAACATCGTGGGCATGGTTCGCAACCGTCGTCTGGCGCGGGCTATTTCGGATGCCGGGTGGGGTCAGTTCGTGCGGATCATCGGCGAGAAAGCCGACCGCTACGGGCGCACCGTGCACACGGTGTCGCGGTGGTTGGCATCAAGCAAGACCTGCTCGGGCTGCGGGCACCGGCTCGACGAACTCCCACTGCAGGTCCGCACCTGGACGTGCCCGGCATGTCAGGCCGTCCACGACCGCGACCACAACGCCGCCAAGGTCATCCTCGCTGCCGGGCGGGCAGAGAGACTAAACGTCTGTGGAGCCTCTGTAAGTCCTCCCACCACACGGGAGGCGCGGGGCGATGAAGCAGGAAGCACCCCAACCGCGGCGTAGCCGCACGGGAATCCCCGCCATTCATGGCGGGGAGCAGGTCAAACAAAGCAGACTGCAGGACGCGCTCGCCGCCAAGGAGCGGGTATTCGGCGGCTGGGTGGTCGGGCCAACCGTCATCGGCCCCGAGGAGTTCGCCCAGGCCGGCTACGACTACGTCGGATTCGACATCCAGCACGGCTATCTCGACGACGCCGACGTCGCGCTGTTGCTGCGCCGGCTCGAGCATGTTCCCATCGCCACCGCGGTCCGGCTGCCGTCGGTGGATCCCGCACCGATCGGCCGCGTGCTCGACGCGGGCACCGACGCGGTCATCATCGCCATGGTCGAATCGCCCGAACAGGCGGCCGCCGCGGTGGCTGCGACCCGCTACGCGCCTGGCGGGGTGCGCAGCTTCGGGCCGCTGCGCGCAAGCCTCGGCCTCGACCCCGCCGCGCATGAGGCGAGGACGAGCGTGTTCGCCATGATCGAGACCGCCAAGGGGCTGTCGGCGCTCGACGAGATCTGCGCGGTATCCGGTTTGACCGGTGTCTACGTCGGCCCTGCAGACCTGGCGATCTCGCTCGGGCAACCCCCGCTGGATGCCCTGACCACGCCGGCCGTCCTCGACGCAATTGCCCGTATCCAGGCCGCGGCCTTGACGGCCGGCATCGTCCCGGCAATCCACGCCAACGCGGGTAAACCGGGAAAGGCCATGGCCGAATTGGGCTTCCGAATGATCACCCTGGCCTCGGAGTCGCAAGCGCTGCGGCGCGGCGCGGCCGAACACCTCAAGGAGGCGCAGTGACGGACCGGGTCGCATTGGTGACCGGCGCCGCCCGTGGACAGGGCGCGGCGATCGTGAAGCGACTGCACACGGACGGCTTCCGCGTCGCCGCCTGCGACGTGCGCGCCGACGAGCTGGCGGCGTCGGTTGAGGGTCTGGGCGACGGTGTCGCCGCGGTGTCGCTCGACGTCACGTCCGAGGACCAGTGGAAGTCCGCGGTGCACGAGATCGTCGAGCGGTTCGGGTCGCTGACGACGCTGGTCAACAACGCAGGCGTGTTGCACAGGGCGTCGCTCGCCGACGAGACGCCAGCCGGGTTCGAGGGGAGCTGGCGGTTCAACTGCCTCGGCCCGTTTCTCGGAATTCGTTCGGCACTGCCACATCTGAAGGCGGCCGCCGGGGCCGCCGTCGTGAACACCTGCAGCACCGGTGCGATCCGGCCGTTTCCCAACCACGCCGCGTACGGCTCGTCGAAATGGGCACTGCGAGGTCTCACTCAGGCCGCCGCCGCAGAACTCGCGCCCTCGGGCATCAGGGTCAACGCCGTGTTCCCAGGGCCCATCGCGACACCCATGCTCGACGCGGCGACCCAGGCGCGCCTTGCCGACACCGCTCCATTCGGCCGTATCGGCGAACCGAGGGAGGTCGCGGATGCGGTGGCGTTCCTGGTCTCCGAGCAGGCGTCGTTCATCACCGGCTCCGAACTCGTCATCGACGGCGGACAGATCCTGCAGATCGGATGACACCAGTGCCCAAAAGTATTTCCGTGGGGATCATCGGCGCAGGCCCCGGTGGACTCGCACTGGGAATCTTCCTGCGCAAGGCGGGCTTTCGTGACTTCACCATCTTCGACCGCGAGGCCGGCGTCGGCGGCACCTGGCGGATCAACACCTACCCGGGACTGGCCTGTGACGTCAAGTCCCATCTGTACTCGTACTCGTTCGACCTGAACGCGAACTGGTCTCGGATCTGGTCGGCGCAGCCCGAGATCCTCGAGTACTTCGAGCGGTGTGCCGACCGTTACAGGCTCGCGTCGAACCTGAAACTGCACACCGAGATCGTCGCCGCCCGGTGGGATGCCGACGACAATGTCTGGCAACTGACGACGAGCAGGGGGGAGCGGTACACGTTCGACGTCGTGGTGTCGGCCGTCGGACTGTTCACGCAGCCAGTGCTGCCGGACCTCGTCGAGGAGGAGCCGTTCACCGGTACCGTCATGCACACGGCGCGCTGGGACCATTCCGTCGACCTCAACGACGCGCGTGTCGCGGTGCTCGGCACGGGATCGACTGCGTCGCAACTTGTTCCCGAGGTGGCCAAGGTCGCCAAGAAGGTGTACTCCGTCCAGCGCTCACCGACCTGGATACTGCCGAAGCCCGACCGGTCGTATACGGAGCGGGAGAAGTGGCTGTTCAGCCACATCCCGTTCGCCAAGAAGATCTACCGGACCAGGCTGTGGCTGCGCAGCGAGTCGAACATCGGCGTGATCGAGAACGGTAGTGACAAGACGCAGGAATTCAAGAGCATCGCCCTGCGTCAGCTCGAGGCGACCGTCGCCGACGACGAACTGCGGCGAAGGCTGACGCCTGGTCACCCCTTCGGCTGTAAGAGGCTGGTCTTCGCCACCGACTATCTGCAGACCCTGACACAGCCGCATGTCGAGGTCGTGTCCAGCCCGGCGCGTTATCTGCGGTCGCGGTCGTTGGTGACCGAGGACGGTTCCGAGCTCGAAGTCGATGTGGTGTTGTGCGCCACCGGATATGCCGCCGCCGACTATCTGGGTCAGATCGACGTCGTCGGCGAGGACGGCGCATCACTGCGCGAGACGTGGAGCGAAGGCGCCTACGCGTACCTCGGCATGGCGGTGCCCGGCTTCCCGAACTTCTTCATGCTGTACGGACCGAACACCAACGTCGGCTCCAACAGTGTGATCTTCATGCTGGAGGCGCAGGCGCGCTACATCGTGCGCGCGCTTGAGCACATGCGACGAAAGGGCAAGCCCTATATCGCGGTCCGGCGGGAGGCCATGGCGGCGTTCATCGCGAGGATCGACGAGTGGATGGAAGGCACCGTCTGGCTGACGCGGTGCAGCAACTACTTTCGGGCCGCCAACGGCCGTGTGGTGACCCAGTGGCCGCGCAGCGCCCGCGCGTTCTGGGGGATGACGCGCCGCTTCAAGGCATCCGAGTACACTTTCGCGCCATTAGCACCCCGGCCGGCACTCGCGGCTGAATCGCACATGGCGGCTCAACGGTGAACGCCGTGGATGTCGTGAACCGGCTCGATCCCGCGCTGCGTCACCTGGGTGAATCGCGTACGAACCTTTCGGCCGATGTGCTTTCCGCCTATCGCGAGTCGCTCAACCAGCGTCGCCGCGATGAGGCGCAAGCACTCGACGTCACGGGCGTCTCGATCGAGGACGTCACGGCCGATGCGGTGCCGGTGCGCATCTACCGTGCTGGCACGTCACCCGCGGCCGCGGTTATCTATTGTCACTCAGGGGCTTTCGTGCTCGGCAACCTCGACGTCGACCATCGACAATGCGTGGAGCTCGCGACACGCGGTCAGTGCACTGTGATCTCGGTGGATTATCGACTGGCACCGGAACATCCGTGCCCCGCCGCACTCGACGACGCGACGACGGTGCTGCAGTGGGTGGCGGACAACGAAGCCGAGCTCGACATCGACACGTCACGCCTGGCGGTTGCGGGCAGCAGCGCGGGCGGCGCGCTGGCCGCGCGGCTCGTTCAGCGTGCAGCCGGGCATTCGGTTTGTCGCGCGTTGTTCCTCCTGCTGCACCAACCGGTGCTCGACGACCGGTCGACCCCGTCAAAGGACGAGTTCGACTGGACCCCGGGCCTCGACGCGTGCGCGGTCACGGCCATGTGGCAGCACTATCTGGCCGGGGCACCGGCCTCGGCTGATGCGGCGCCGGCTCGCGCCACCGAACTCGACGGTCTGCCAAGGACATTGATCACCTGCTCGGAGCTCGACCCGCTGCGCGACGAAGCCGTTGACTACGCACGGCGGCTCATGGCGGCGGGAGTCCCGACCGAGCTGCATGTGTTCCCGGGCACCTGCCACGGATTCGACGCCTTCGTCCCGGACTGGGAGATGTCGCAACAGCTGTACGAGATGCAGGGCGCAGCGCTGCGCCGTGCGTTCGCGCGCGCCGACTAGTCTCCGAGTTCCCGTGCGACGGCGGCGTGATACGCGTCGATATGCGCCGGGTTGGCAATCCGAAAGAAGCCGTCGGGCATCGGCGCGTGTCTGTATGTCTCGATCGTCATCGTCCTGGTGAACAGCGTAGTGTCCGGCCCGGGCCGGGTGAGGTGGTACTCGATCGTCATCCGGCCTTCGAACCCGCCATTGCCCTCACTGTCATGGCCCAGCAAGCCAATCGAGGTGAAGACGAACAGCGTCGGGCGCGTCGCGACCGCTAGCTGCCATGTGAACACACGATCCTTGGCCGGGTCTGGCGACGCCTCGTCCCAGGTATCACCGACGTGAAGCGGAAGGCGGTCAGGCAGATTGCGAATCGGGGCGCCGCTGGGGTAGGTCTTCGTCCAGTTGGCCGGGTTGCCCACGAAGTCATAGATCGTCTCTGGCGACTGTTTGAACACTGTTGCCGAGCTCGTGGTGAGGATTCCCGAGGCGACGCCTCTCTGGTTTGGCCGACTCAGCTTTACAGATTAGCAGAGAAGTGTCACGCTAAGGGGGATGGACTTTTCGAGAGTAGCGCTGTCCGACGAGGATCAATCGTTCCGGGACGAACTGCGGTCGTTGCTGTCTGAGATCGTGACCGACGAGGTCATTGCGCGCGATCGGGAGACCGGCGAGAACTTCGACGAGGGTGTGCACCTGGCGTTCGGCAAGGCGGGTTACCTGGCCGCCGACTTCAAAGCCGAGGCCGACGGTGGCTTCAGCCGGGTGCGTAAGCGCATCTGGGACCTGGAGATCGGTCGCGCGCATACACCGTGGTTCCACTGGGGGACGACGGCGATGGTCGCGCGAGCCGTCGAGCAGTTCGGCTCAGCCGAGCTCAAGGCGGAGGTGCTCGAGCGCACGTTGGCGGGTGAATTCCGGCTCTGCCTCGGCTACACCGAGCCCGAGGGCGGCTCCGACGTAGCCACGTCGAAGACCCGTGCTGTTCGCGACGGCGACGAGTGGGTCATCAACGGCTCGAAGATGTTCACCTCGAACGCGCAGAACGCGTCGTACGTTTACCTGATCACCAACACGGACTCGGACGCGCCGAAGCATCAGAGCCTGACCATGTTTCTGGTTCCGCTCGACTCGCCCGGTGTGGAGATTCAACCGCTGCGCACCGTCGACGGTGACCGCACCAACATCACCTACTACAGCGACGTCCGCGTTCCCGACAAGTACCGCATCGGAGAGGTCAACGCAGGCTGGTCCGTACTTCGCGATGCGCTCAACGACGAACACGGCACCGTCGAGCGTGGCGACGACGGGCTGCAGAAGGTCGCCGCCATGTCCGAGCACGTCCTGCTGCTCGCCGAGGCGGTAGACAAGGTCGCCGCGCTGGCGGCAAACGAGGAATCGGTGAGGTACCGGCTCGGTCGCAGCATCGCCCGCATGGAGGCGGCGATGAGCACACCGGACATGTTCGGCCGAGTCGCGAATGCGCAAGTCATGCGCGATGTCTCACCGGATCTGATGGACATCCTCGGCGCCGCTTCGGCTCTTCCCGTCGACGAGAAGGGAGCCGTCGGCGACGGCGGAGCCGAATACGTCTTCCGGTTGGCGGGTCCGACCGGAATCTACGGCGGGACGCTCGAGGTCTTCAGGAACATGATCGCGCAGCACGTGCTCGGCCTCGGCAGGCCCAACTACTCACCGCCCGCGAAGAAGAGTTCCTAGTGCTGAGCCCACGCCGAACGTGAACGTACTGCGCCTCAACGTGCGGAATTTCGCAGTAGCTTCACGTTGGGGGTCCGACTCCGAGCGCCTAGAGCCGGGCGATCACCTCGGTGGCCAGCAGTTCGAGCGTCTCGTCGGATCCGCGGTCATGGGTGAACAACACGATCTGCCCGAATCCCATGCCCTGAAGTTCGTGGAGACGGTCGACGATGGCGGGCGGTGTCCCGATCAGGCCGCCTTCGTGGAGGCCGAATGCGGGTATCCCGAAACGCTTTTCGGCGAGCTGCCGGACACCGGGCAGTGACGCGTCGTCGGGCGCTAGTGCCATCACCGCCTCGATCGACATCACGATGGTGGAGGGGTCGCGGCCCACGTCGTCGCAGAGCTTTCGCAACACAGAGATCTTGTGATCCAGCTCGCCGAGCGCATACGTGGGCACGTTCCAGACGTCGGCGTACCGCGCCACCAGCGGCAGCGTGTACTTCTCGCCGACACCGCCCACCACGATCGGTGGCCGTGGCTGCTGAACGGACCCCGGTTTGATCGGCATGTCCCGCACCGCGAAATGCTTGCCCGCGAAGTCGACTCGCTCGTCGGTGAAGGCCTGCCGCAAAATCTCGAGCGTCTCACCGAGCCGCTCGGAGCGCTCCGCGAACGTACCCCAGTCCAAACCCACACGCGCGTGCTCATCCTCGATTGATCCGCTGCCGATGCCGAGTTGGAGCCGACCGGCCGAGATCTGGTCAAGCGTGGTCGCCATTTTCGCGAGCACCGCGGGATGACGAAACTGGTTGCACAACACCATGTGTCCCACCTGGATCCGGTCGGTGCGGCTGAGCAACGCCGTCGCCAGGGTCCACGCTTCGAGCGAGGGGTAGTCGGGAGCGCCAGGTCCGTAGAGGTGGTCGTAGAGCCACAGGGAGTCGATTCCCACTTCCTCGCAGCGCAATGCGCGGTGCAGGATGTCGGAGTAGCTGAAGCCCATCTGAGGCAGGTAGACGCCGATTTCTGCCCGTGTCGAGCCGATGATTCGCTCGCCAGCTTCGCTCATGTCCGCAGTTCCAACTTTCCGTGGGTGAGGGTGGTCGTGCCGCCGTCGACGTGGAAGGTGGTCAAGCCCTCACCCGGCTTCAGGGGCCTGTGCAGCACGATCGCCGGTCGCGGCGGCGTAGGCGGAATGCCGTCCGGTTCCAGTCGGCCGGGGAACGGGCCGTGCCGCGCGGGGTTGACCGTCATATAAGTGGCATGGTAACGACATTCTCAACTTTGGAGAAGGCAATTCTGGAAGGCGGCGGCTGCCGATGAAGTTCACGTTCACCCACCCCATGCATAGCCACCCCTACAATCCGGAGCTGGTCACCGGGGCGGGCATCGCTACCGTGGCCGCAGCGGCCGAGGCCGCCGGATTCCACGGGTTCGGCTTCACCGACCATCCTGCGCCGTCGCAACGGTGGTTGGAATCGGGCGGTCACGATGCGCTCGATCCCTTCGTGGCGATGGGGTACGCCGCGGCGCGCACGACGACCATTCGTCTGATCCCCAACATCGTTGTGCTGCCCTACCGCAACCCGTTCGTGGTGGCCAAGGCGGGTGCGACGATCGACATGCTGTCCAACGGACGTTTCACCCTCGCCGTCGGTGTCGGATACCTCAAGCGTGAGTTCACCGCGCTCGGAGTCGAATTCGACGAGAGGGCGGCGCTGTTCGAAGAAGCGCTCGAGGTCATCCGCGCAATCTGGACCACCGACGACCTCAGCTACCAGGGCCGCCACTTCTCGGCCAAGGGGATCACCGCGCATCCTCGTCCGGTCAGCAGCCCGCATCCGCCGATCTGGATCGGCGGCAACACCGCGGCCGCCCGCCAGCGGGTGGCCGCATACGGCGACGGCTGGTGCCCGTTCCCCGCACCCGCCCTCCTCGCTCAGACCGCCCGAACGGCGTCCCTGGACTCGGTGGAGGCGCTCGCAGAAGGCATTGCCGACCTCAAGCGCCGCTTCGAGGCGGCGGGACGGCACTGGTCGAACATCGACATCACGTTCACCAACATCGGTGGCGGCAACCCCGCCGACGACGACTTCAACGCCGACGCCTACCTGTCCGCGCTGGAGAAGCTGGAGACTGTCGGCGTCACCTGGGTGCAGGTGGGAGTGCCCGGTGACGGCTTGGCGCACGCGGTCGAAGTCATCGAACGCTTCGGCAGCTCGGTCATCAACGCCGCGTGACGTTTGGTCATGTGCCGCTGACCAACTCGATGCCGGCGTCGCGGCGTAGGCCCTCGCCGATGGGGGTGCCGACTTGATCCGCCTTCTTCGCGGCAGCGGGAAACTTCAGGTAGCCGAGCCGGTCTTCGAGATCACTCAGAGCGATCATGTGCTGCTCCCACTCCGGCGAGACCGCGAACTCGAGCGGTACGTCATCGAGGTTTTGATCGAGAATGAAGCCGAAAGTCGCCAGCGTGCCGTCCTGCACGGCCGCCACAACCTTCCAGTAGCTGCGCGGAATCCTTACCCGGAGCACTTCACCACCGTCGGTGACACCGGCGAAGATGGGATCATCGATCCGCAGGACGGGACCCGCGAACAACGAAAGACGGTCGGCTGCTGCTTGTTTGGCTACGAATAGTTCGAGGTCGCCCCAATTCGACTCCTTGTCGGGCCGGTTGAAGCCGGCCACCTGTGGAGTGCAGTTCGTGATGTGGAAGGTGTCTCCGACGGAGTCGCGCACCTCTTGATAACTCGAGCCCCATGAGACGTCTTCGCGCCGAACGACGTGGCCGCGGTCGAAGGCACCCTTGTCCTTTGTGAAGAACTTGTCGGACAGCTGAACCTCGGACGGAAGGCGCGGGTCGGTGAACCACAACTCCATGTCGTTCGGGCCGAGACCCGACAATCCCTTACGGGTGTAATCGCCTGGCTCAGGCTCCTTCTTCGTCGGCGAGTAGTCCACGTTGCAGGCCGTATACACGGGCAACCGACGACGTTTGTCCAGCACGATCGAAAAATGGTGATAGGGGATGACGTGCGATCCGTCGCTCAGGGTGGCAAGCTCATCCGGCTTGGTAGCCCGCGGAAGAGGGACGTCTTTGACACCGAGGAAGCCGCTGTCGTAGCCCTTGCGGTTGTCATAATTGATGTCGTGTAGGGGTGCCACCATCTTCTCGGCGACACCAAGATCTTGGTCCGGACCCACTCCGGCAACCGCGTGATGGGTCATCGCCACGGGATCACCGGCGATGCGCACAGTGATCTCGATCGGAATGTTGTAGCGCACCACCAATTCACCGGTGGTGGTCAGCGACGGTCCTCCGTTATCCGAGCCGGCGGTCACATGCTGTGACGAATCGACGTTCAACGAGCCGGACTCACTGCCCGGCAAGCCATCCTTTACAGACGTGGCCCACCAGCCGTCCCACGCACCGCTGTGGGGGCTCGGCTTTCCGGCGAATGTCAACCCGAGATCCACCACCCGTTGGTCTTTCGCGAGATCGCACATCGGCACCGCGTAGTTCTCCTTCAGATAGATCCCGGCGAAGTGCAGCGCCACGATCTGCCCGGTCTGCGGATCGATCACGGCGGAACCGGAATTCCCTCCGAGGGTGGAGCTGTCATGGGTGCCGACGTCGACCGCCTTGCCGAAGCTCTGCGTCGTATTACGGCCCGTGAGCTTTCCGGGTTGCAATCGCTTGACGTAATAAACACCTCGGAAAACCTTGTTCTGCACCGCCGCGTCATTCCGCGGATCAAATGCCGGATAGCCGACACACACGATGTCCCGATCGACCAGCTCGTCCGGATCGTCGAGCGAAAGCCGAAGGGAGGGATGGTCTTCCGGCAGACCTTGCACCCGCAGTAGCGCCATGTCCCAATACGGATGGATCATCTTCGCGGACACGACGTCCAGCATCATCGAGCCATCGTCGCCGAGTTCGTGCTTGAAGTTGATTCCTGCCGCGAGCCCTGGCTGGAATTGCAGGCCGCTCAGCCCGAGCCCGGAGGTGAACAGTTCAGCGACGTGTCGATTGGTCATGATGAGATCTGGGCCGACCACGAATCCGGTACCGCCGTAAGGAAGTGCGGGGTGGCCGGGTAGGTCGATACGTCCGACGGAGACCAGCGTGGACTTTATCGACTGATGTAGGTTGTGGTCGCTGTCGAGGTGCCGCCAGGTGGGATCGTCGATCGTGAAGTCGCCGCCGACGATGTCGATTGCCGGCCGCATGTCCGGCAGGATGATCGCCTCGGCGATGAACAGTTCGTCTTGGTCCAGCTCTTCGCCGGTGGCGATCTTCTCCAGCACCTCAGGGGCACGCGGGTCCCGTGTGGCGATGTGCTCGGTGTACTCCGGGGAGTTGTCCGGGAGTATCGATTCGGTGTCCCCACCCGGCGCGAGTCGACTTACATGCCTTCGAATTCGGTCGAGCTTGGTTTCCACGTCGCCTCCATGGTCTGAATTACCTTGACGAGCATCAACATTCCGGTGGTTTGGCTGCGATTGCCGCGCGAATGGCGTCGATTCTCAAGGCCTCGTTCGCAGCATGCGTGCCCGCCTTCGTCAGGCACGACATTCTGGCGCTGCCGGCGTGATGCAGGCCGATCACCTTCCACAGGTCTTCGAAAACGGGGCTGCCCGAGCTGCCTCCCTCCGTCGGAGAACGGTAGTGCAACCGGACGTCGTCGTGATCGAGAAGCAGGTTGTCCTGGATGGAGAACTGCGGCTGGTCGTACCCTCGCGGATGTCCGATGATGTAGGCACGCGACTTGTCGTTCTGCAAGTGCAGGGTGTCTGCCAGCGGCACCGGTTCGACATTTGGTTTCCCATCGAGTTCGAGTATCGCCGTATCGACACCGGGCGGGCTCGCAGGTGAGCGCCACCACAGTCGTTGGACCAAAAATGATTTCCTGCCGGCTTCGTTGTCGTCCAAGCCGTGGAAGGTGACGACGGCGTCGCGCTCCTTCACGCGATCAGGCACGACGTGGCAGTTGGTGACGACCACCAACTCTGGCAGTGACGGGTGGATTTCGTTGCCCGCGACGAGAAATCCGGTTCCTATGGGGGAATCGTCATTGCGGTCGTCGATCCGCACCACAGCACGGCATCGCAACAGACCGTTGCGCCACCATTTCAGCGTCTTGAAGCGCTCCGTGCCGAACACTTTCTCGAGTACGACACCCGCCTGCGAGTTCTCGAGATTTCCGAGTTCGCTGAGCCGGTCCGCGGCGGTGTCCCGGCTGTCCACCGTGACCACTCCACCGGCAAGCCGGATCTGCGCCTCGCGCAGCACCGGCAGCAGGGTGGTGCCGAGTTGGGATTTCGGGTCGATCTCCCACACACTCACGAGCTGCCGCAGCAGCGAACCGATCGTGAATGCGTTGGCGTCAGCGGCTTCCACCAACTTCTTGGCACAGCTGAGCGCTTCTTCGATCTCGCCCCGTGCAACATGCGCCTCGCAGGCCGTAGCGATCGCCCAGGAATCCGGCTCGCGGAGGTCTTTGACCGTCAACAGCACCTCGGCGGCAGTCTCACTTGCAAGCTTTCCGGAATTCTTGATGCCGGGCATGGTGATCGAGTTGCGATCGGCGTAGCTCAGAAGGGCTGTGGCGTTGATTCCGTGCCAGAACAGGCTGCGGTTGGCGTGGTAGAGCCCCCCGTACGCCTCCAGCGCGCGTTGCAGGTAATCCGTGCGTCGCTCGGCGTTCGTCCCCTCCAACAACAGCTGCTTGTAACAGCGGCCCACACCGCCGCGTGCTTCGCTCCGGTCTGCGGCGCCGGTCGCCGGGTCCTCGGCGATGCCGGTGTACATGCGCAGGGCGGGCGCGGTTCGTCCGCTGTCGACCAGCGCCTGGGCGTAGTTCAGTCGTATCGCCGGGGTATCGGGAGCCACCGCGAGCGCGGCGTCGCCGATCTCCATCACGGCGTCGTACTGACGGTGCTTGAGAAGCAGCTTCAGCAGATCGCGCGTGGTGGGCTCGAGCTTGTCGGTCGAGCGCAACACGTGGGCGTACTTCCCCACAGGTGTTTTCAGCGCCGACCATTCGAAGTCCTCGATCGCCCGCTTGATCGCGTCGCACGCGTCCGCCATTTCGCGGGCGGGACTCATCCGAAGACCTCTGAAACGATGGAGCGCAGAGTCGGCTGGCCGAGGTACTTGGCGATGCTGTGTCGCCAATACCCGGTGTTGGAGACGCCGACGTCGGCGACCCGGGTCTGTCCCGCCCGGCGGTAGTTCGTCGCGATCTCGCGGTCCAAGAACCCGCACACCGGATCCAGCGCGTCGAACACGTTCCACCAGTTGCCGTCGCCGAGTCGCTGCGAGGGCCAGCCGTCGGCGGCGGTCCACGGCGGAGCCAGCCCGTCGCGCACTTCGGAGATGCCCAGGGGGCTGCCGACGGTCACCAGGGCATGAACGCGGGGAGCGTTGTCGATTGAGGTCAGCGCGTCATACGCGATGACGGTGCCCAGGCTGTGCCCAACCAGAAGATGCGGACCGGGTTCGGCGTCGCCTTCCTGCAGCGCGCGGAGTGCTCGCGCCCGGATGTCGGTGCGGATCTGAAACGTTTCGCCCGGTCGCGGGCTGAACGACACGTCGTAGAGGAAGTGGTGAACGTCGCGCAGCAGCACGCGCATCAGCCGCTTCTTCAACGCCGGTGGCAACGGGACGGCTTCCAGCGGTGAGTCGGGAATGATCGGGTCAGGCGCCATCTCGTCGGGCGTCGCGGTCACCTCTGCCAGCCCGAGTTTCGATCCCAACGACTCGACGAACTGGCGTTGGTCGTCGGGCACGTCGTCGAGCCAACGCATATCCGCGTCTTCGGCATCGACTGTGCCTTCGACCTCGCGCGGTGACGCCTCCTGCGCAGTCTCCTCGGGCGCGGGGTTGGCGTAGAGCATGTCGGCCCAATACACCATCGAGGTTGTCACGCCGAGAGCGTCGAGGTCGACGCCGTCATTGTCGGACAGGCAGATCTTCCACTCGTCCAGAAGCTTGTCGGGCTCAGGCTTGTTACCGATTCCATGAACGAACGTCACGTGCGCCAAGACAAATCCCCCTCGTAGGTCCGATGACCTGGGTTGGCTACTCGAGAAGTGTCGCGCACCTTTGCGGTTGCGTCAGCCAATGAACGATTTTGCTCGGTGAAGTTTGCGGCGAAGTACGCCGTGGCGAATCGAGAGTGTTCGGTTCTTTCGATGTCCCGCTGAAGGAAGGAAGTGGTCGCCGAGTCCGCGTGAAAGATCACCGGTACGCGGTGACGCGTGCGACGAGTGCGACCTCACCGTCGGCGCCGATGGCCTGCGCGTCGGCCACGCCGCTGCGCCTGCCGACACGCAGTGCCGTTCCCACATAACGTGATTCGTCGCCGCTGAAGAACTGCCGCAGGAAGTTCACCCTCAACGACGCCGTGTTCAGCGGCTCCCCGGACCGATCGGCATTGAGCGCGGCCGATGCTGCAAGTTCGAGGCCCGCGGCCGCCACTCCACCGTGCACGATGGCAAGGGTGTTGTTCAGCACGGGGTTTCGCTGCTGATGGATCACCGACGCGCCGTTCCCGTCGGCCATCCGCAACGCCATGATCTCGGCGAGCTCCTGCGGGCGCGGACCATCGGTGGGAGCAGGCCATTCCTGCGGGAACGCACCAGGATGCGCGACATAGACGGACCGGACCGTGCCGATGCCGATCACCAGATCGTCGATAGTGAGCTCGCAGATGCCGAATGCAGACGAGCCCCTAGTCCCCCCGGGTCGGCCGGTCGCGACAACCGCAACCTCGGGATTCTCTGCGATGACGGTCAGCGCTGTCGGGGTCAGCTCGAGAGACAGCTCGCTGGACACGGTCCACTCGTGGGCTGCCCGGCGATAGTGGTTGACCAGGCCCGCCACATGGTCGACCAACACCGCGAGCGGTCCGGCGGTCGGAGCGTCGGTGAGCGGGTTGACCAGACCGGCCACGGGCATCGAGCTGACGAACGGGTCCGGGCTGTCGACGAGGTTCGCGATGCCGAACCGGCCCAGCGCCGTATTGAGCGGATAGCCGACGGGAGCCTCGGTCACTTCATCACCCGGCGGGCGGCTCTGCCGATCACTCGTCGAAGCCGACCGGAGATGTACACCGACACAAGAGCGTTGAAGACATCCTCGCGCAGCCGGGTCAGCGCCGAGCTCGTGATGAGCCACTGCCCGTCGACCTTCTCGTACGTCTCGGTGTAGTGGCCGTATCCACGCAGGTTCACTCCCGGCCCGAACCGAACGACATCCTCCAACGCCCACACGCCGCGTGCGGTCGTCGCGGAGGTCAGCTCGATCTCCGGCGCGTGCACCTGATGCACGGTGGCCTGAGACCGCACACCCTTGCGCGTGAATGCCACGAACTCGTCGGCGCCGCGGATGACCTTGCCGCCCGCCTTCGATGTGTCACTGAGGAAGTCGTCGCTGAACAGCCCGCGCCAGGCCTGCCAGTCCTTGGTGTCCAGAAGTCGGCAGTAGCGGGCCTTGAGCTGCTTTATCGCCTCGATCTCCAGCAGCGTGGCGGCGTCGTCCATCAGCAGAGAGTGACACTTGCCTCAAGATTTGTAAAGCCGCTGGTACGGGGTGGCGCAGGTGGCGCGGCGTCCGCAGGAGAGCCAGATCCTTGAAAGTCTCGAGCTACCGGACTACGTCTGATCTGCGGAAGCTCGGAAAGACTTGCGCGGGGTCCGCTGTACGGCTTTTATGTCATGTCATGCCTGAATTGGACCGTCGCAGCCTGATGTACCTAGGTGGGATCGGACTGCTGTCCGCGGTGATCCCCATGCCGAAAGCGGGGGCGGCAGCGCCCTACGTCTTCGAGGACAACTTCGATGGGCCTGCAGGTTCAGCGCCCGATCCATCGAAGTGGATGATCTCGAAGGCCCGCGAGACGATGCAGGACCCGACGTTCTGGGAGTTGCCGGAGAACGTCGGCCAATACCGCGACGACCGCCGAAACGTGTTCGTTGACGGCAAGTCCAACCTCGTCATCAAGGCTTTCAAGGAAGGCAACACCTACTACGGGGGCAAGGTCAACACCACGTGGGAAGGCAGCGTCGGGCACACCTGGGAAGCTCGGATCAAGCTCGAATGCCTGACCCCTGGGGCGTGGCCCGCGTTCTGGTTGTCCAGCGACGCCGACGGCGAGATCGACATCGTCGAGTGGTATGGCAACGGCAGCTGGCCATCGGCGACCACCGTCCACGCCAAAGCCAACGGCTCTGAATGGGAGACGCAGAACATCACGCTGGACACCGCCTGGCACACGTGGCGGGTCCAGTGGGACGAGGCGGGCATGCGCTTCTGGAAGGACTACACCGACGGGGCGGCGCCGTACTTCGACGTCCCGGCCTCCTCGATGTCGGACTGGCCCTTCAACAACCCCGGCTACAAGGTCTTTCCGATCTTCAACCTGGCGGTCGCCGGCTCGGGCGGCGGTGATCCCAGCGGGGGGACGTATCCCGTTCAGATGCTCGTCGACTGGATCCGCGTCTGGTAGCGACCGCGCTCTACGTCAGAACGCGGCTTCCGGCAGCTGCATGATCTCGTCGTCGATGTCCTCGATGATCGAGCGCACGGAGCTGAGGCCCGGAAGCAGATTCGACGCGAAAAACGCCGCCGTGGCGATCTTGCCGCGGTAGAAGTTCTCGTCCTTGCCCTCCGCGAGTGCGGCCGCGGCGACATTGGCCTGTGCCAGTAGACGCCATCCGATGAGCAGGTCGCCCACGGCGAGCAGATACCGGACCGATGCGAGGCCGACTTTGTAGATCTCCGTGGGGTTTTCGGATGCCGACATCAGGTAGCCGGTCAGCGCGGCCGTCATCGCCTGCACGTCCTCGAGCGCTGTGCGGAGCTGCTCGGCCTGCTGCTTCAGGCCTGCGTCGCAGGAGTCGATGGTGGTGCTGACTTGCGACGCCACATGCGCCAGCGCCTGGCCGTGGTCGCGGACGATCTTGCGAAAGAAGAAGTCCATCGCCTGGATGGCGGTGGTGCCCTCGTACAGCGAGTCGATCTTGGCGTCGCGGATGTACTGCTCGATCGGATAGTCCTGCAGGAAGCCCGATCCGCCGAACGTCTGCAACGACTCGGTGAGGATCTGGTAGGCGCGCTCTGAGCCGACGCCCTTGACCACCGGCAGCAGCAGGTCGTCGACGCGGTGGGCCAGCTCGGGATCGGCACCCGAGACCAGTTGGGCGACATCGTCGTTCTGATGTGCGGCCGCGTACAGGTACAGCGACCGCAAACCCTCGGCGTACGCCTTCTGCGTCATCAGGCTGCGCCGCACGTCCGGGTGGTGCATGATCGTCACCCGCGGGGCGGTCTTGTCGGTCATCTGCGTCATGTCGGCGCCCTGCACGCGGGTCTTGGCGTACTCCAGCGCGTTGAGATAACCCGTCGACAGCGTTCCCGTCGCCTTCACGCCGATCGTCATCCGGGCATTCTCGATCACGGTGAACATCTGCGCGATGCCGTTGTGCACGTCGCCCACGAGGTAACCCACTGCGGGCACGCCGTGCGCGCCGAAGGTCAGTTCACATGTGGGCGAGGACTTCAAGCCCATCTTGTGCTCGAGACCGGTCGCGAAAACGCCGTTGCGCGGCCCGATTTGGAGGGTGTCGGGGTCGAACAAGAACTTCGGCACGAAAAACAGCGACAGGCCCTTGGTCCCGGGGCCCGCGCCCTCCGGCCGGGCCAACACCAGATGGAAGATGTTCTCGGCGGTGTCCCCGACGTCGCCGCCGGAGATAAAGCGTTTGACGCCTTCGATGTGCCACGTGCCGTCGGGTTGGGCGATCGCCTTCGCGCGGCCCGCGCCGACGTCGGAACCTGCGTCCGGCTCGGTCAGCACCATGGTCGCGGACCAGCCGCGCTCCAGACCCATTGCGGCCCATCGGATCTGCTGCTCGTTGCCTTCTGCGGCAAGCGAATGCGCCATCGCGGGACCCAGCGCCCACAAGAACGCCGCCGACGGGTTGGCGCAGAACAGCATCTCGTTGATCGCCCACGTCAGGGCGGCGGGTGCCGCGACGCCGCCGACTTCCTCGGCGAGACCGATGCGCCACCATTCGGCGTCCTTGACGGCCTGCACCGACTTGGCCAACTCGGCGGGCACGGAGATGGTGTGCCGCTCGGGGTCGAACACCGGCGGGTTGCGGTCGGCAGCGGCGAACGACTCGGCGACGGGGCCCTCCGCAAGCCGGGCGGCTTCGTCGAGCATCGTGCGCACCGTGTCGGTGTCGAGATCGCCGTAGCTGCCCGAATCCAGAACCTGGGACAGGTTCAACACTTCGAACAGGTTGAACTCGAGGTCACGAACGTTGGCGATGTAGTGACCCAAGGCTCTCCCCTTCACGCTGGCAACTGCAGGAAGTGTCCCTGACCAGGGAAAACATACGCAACCGTAACCTACGGTGACGCAACCGTAGGCACCGTGGTCGCGCCGGCGGGTGTGACGGGCGTCACACAGCCGGTAACTCGGCGGCAACGTCGGCGCGACCGGCATCGAAGCTGAAAAACCCCTTGATGGGCCAGGTTTCGGGCATGGGCTCGTGATAGCTCCATGCGATGTCCTCGACGACGGCCTCACCGATCACGGCCGACCAGTACGTGGCGTAGCCCTTGTAGTTGCAGTAGCTGCTGGTGTTCGAGCGCCGCAACAGGTCGGTGCGCACATGCGACGGATCGACGTAGAGCCGTGGCGCCAGCGCCGTCTCGAAGACGATCATCGTGTCGGAGGTGTCGACCAGCGTCTCCCCTGCGACGACCACCCGCAGTGCCCGGTGCGTCGGGCGGCAGTCGACCCGGTGATACGGGTTCGGCGGATAGTGGACGAGCTTGCGTCCCTCCTCGAGCCACGTGTCGACGGCGTCCCACGGCACGTAGACATATCCCGGCGCCTCCGCGACGGGCTCGTGGGGAAGCTCGCCGACCTCGTCGGCCGGAAACGCGAAGCTGAGCGGATGGTCGCGTCGGTGCACCATCAGCGCACGCTCGGTGTCGAGCACCGTCGCGCCGTCGCGAAAGGCCTGAACCCGCCGCGGATGCGGCTCGATGAACACCGGATCGTCAGGCAGCGGCGGCGAGAACCAACCGGCGGGATCCTTGCTGAGCGGACCGCGCCCGGCGACAAGACTCATCCGTCAAGCTTGACAAAACCCAGGCCCGCCGTCACGACGCGGGTGGAAGTTTCACCGATCCTGCCTGCGGAGGTCGAAGAAGGAGTGCAATGGCGGGGTACCCGACGGGGGTTGGCGACGAATTGGGGTGGGTGTGAAACGACTCAATGGTGTGGACGCGTTGATGCTGTACCTCGAGACGCCCGAAGTCCACATGCACACGCTCAAGATCGGCATCCTCGATGTGTCGAAGGTGGACGGATACAGCTTCGACGTGTTCCGTGAGGTCGCGTTCCCGCGATTGCAGGCGATGGCGCCGCTTCGCTACCAACTCGTCGACATACCGCTGAAGCTGCATCACCCGATGTGGGTGATCAACGAGGAAATCGACTTCGACTACCACGTCCGCCCCATCCGGGTGCCCGCGCCCGGTGGCCGCCGCGAGCTCGACCAGTTGATCGGTGAGATCGCCAGCACGCCGCTGGATCGCAACCGACCGCTGTGGGAGATGTACGTCGCCGAGGGGCTGGCCGACGACCGCATCGCGATCATCCACAAGGTCCACCACGTGCTGGCCGACGGGACGGCGTCGGCCAACCAAATGGCGAAGGCGATCCAGCCGGAAGGTCCGTCCGAGGTGCTGGGGATGTTCGAAGAGCCTGACATCGCGCGGACCCGACCCGCGCTGCTCAAGGCGGCGGCACGCGATCATGTCGGTCTCATCCGAAAGTTGCCCCGACTCGTCAACGAGACCGCGACGGGCATATCGCGAGTCCGGCGCCGGTCCAAGGAACGCGGCGAGAATCCCGACCTCGCCCGCAACTTCGCGCCGCCGGACTGCTTCATCAACCATGTGCTCACCCCGAGGCGCCGCTTCGCAACGGCACCCCTGTCGTTCACAGATGTCAAAGACGTTTCCAAGCGCCTGGGCGTCACGATCAACGACATCGTGCTCGCGATGTCGGCCGGGGCACTGCGCCAGCTCCTCCTGCGATACGACGGCAAGGCCGACGAGCCGCTGATCGCGGGCGTCCCGGTCAGCACCAACCCGTCCACGGAACGGTTGGCGGGCAATGAGTTCACCTACATCACGCCATCGCTGCCGGTCCATATCGCCGACCCTCTGGAGCGGGTGAAGGTGACCTCGTTGGCGACCACCATTGCCAAGGAGAACAGCCAACTGCTTGGCCCGATGATTCTGCCTGCGTGGCTGTCCTATCTCCCGCCTGCGCTCGCGCCGCCCGTGTTCCGCAAGCAGGCACAGCGTCTCGAGTCGGGCGGTGTCATGAACCTGACCATTTCGAACGTCCGCGGGCCACGGGAGAGGGGCGTCATCGAGGGCGCGACGGTCAGCGAGATCTATTCGGTCGGACCGGTCGTCGCGGGCAGCGGCATGAACATCACGGTGTGGAGCTATGTCGACCAGCTGGCGATCTCGGTGATCACCGACGACCGCACGCTCGGCGACCCGCACGAAGCGACCGACGCGATGATTGAAGCGTTCATCGAAATCCGGGCGGCGGCGGGAATCACCGGAGGCCTCACGCCCGTTGGTGCCACGCTTCCGCTGGCGGCGGCAGCGGGCTGACGGCTACCTGGTCCAGCCGCGGCGGCGCAGCCACCAGTCGCGCGCGACGACACCGAGGATGACCACCGCGAAGGCGATCAGGAAGACGTCCTCGACGCGTCCGACGTGGTTGCCGCGCAGCATCGCCAACATAAAGAGGGCGGAGAGAATACCGCCGATCTGGATGACCTTGTGATTCTCCTTGGACCAGCCCCATTCGGCCGACGGCACCTCTTCGACGTGGACGCCGTTGGTCTTGTCCAACTCGGTGCTCACCACGGCTGCTCCTCAGGTCGGGTTTGGCGCTGCCGACATTCTAAACAGGGTCATCTGCTGCACGCGCGAGCGCTCGTCGCTGTCTACTACGTGCCGCCGTAGTGTGGTGCGTCATGGCAGGACAGTTCGAGGGGAAGGTCGCCTTCATCACGGGCGCGGCACGCGGTCAGGGCCGCAGCCACGCGGTTCGTTTCGCCGAGGAAGGCGCCGACATCATCGCGCTCGACCTGTGTGCACAGATCGACAGCGTCGCCTATCCGATGCCCACCCGTGAGGATCTCGACGAGACGGTCAACCTCGTCGAGAAGACTGGCCGCCGCATCGTGGCCGAGCAGGCCGACGTTCGCGACTTCGAACGGCTCCAGGAAATCGTCGCCGACGGCGTGACGCAACTCGGACGGCTCGACTTCGTCCTGGCCAACGCGGGCATCTTTCCGGCGGCGGGCAAGCAACGGTTGGACATCACATCGTTTGTCGACGCCATCGACGTCAACCTGAAGGGCGTCTACTTCACGATCGAGGCCGCGCTGCCCGCGATGCTGCAACAGGGCGAGGGCGGGGCCATCGTCATCACGAGTTCGGCGGCCGGCTTCAAGTCGGTCAGCACCACCTTCGACACGATCAGCCACGGCGCCGCCGGTTACACCGCCGCCAAACACGGCGTCATCGGGGTGATGCGCCATTACGCAACGTCATTGGCGGAGAAGAACATTCGCGTCAACTCGGTGCACCCCGGTGGCGTCGCGACACCGATGATCATCAACGAGGCGATGGGGACGCTCATCGGTGACCAACCCGACTTCGGCGAGGCTCAGCGGCCGAAGTTGTCGATGCCGCCAATGGATCCCGCCGAGGTCACCGATGCGATCGTGTACCTGTGCGGCCACTCCGGCAGGCATCTCACGGGTGTCGCGTTGCCGCTGGACGGCGGCCTGACGCTCAAGTGATCGCGCTGTAGCGGCGCAGCGCCTCGGCGCGCTCTGCCTTGTGGTCGACGATCGGGCCGGGATAGTCGGCGGTGCCCCACTCCGGGATCCAGCGGCGGACGTAATCGCCGTCGGGATCGAACTTCTCGCCTTGGGTCGTCGGGTTGAATACCCGGAAATAGGGCGCGGCGTCCGTGCCGGTGCCGGCCGCCCATTGCCAGCCATGCTGGTTGTTGGCCATGTCGCCGTCCACCAGTTGCTCGAGGAACCAGCGCGCGCCCCACTGCCACGGCAGGTGCAGATCCTTGACGAGGAACGACGCGACGATCATCCGCACCCGGTTGTGCATCCATCCGGTTTCGGCGAGCTGACGCATTCCGGCGTCGACGATCGGGAACCCGGTCCGTCCGGACTTCCACGCCTCGAACGCCTTCTTGGCGTCGGCGCCGTCGTCGATCTGCATGGTGTCGAAGTTTCTGTTCCAGTTCCACCATGCGCTGTCGGGCCACTCGTTCAGCACCGCGGCATAGAAGTCGCGAAAAGCCAACTCCCGCAGGTAAGCCTGTGGCCCGTTGCCGCGGCCGAGGTCTGCGACCATGGTGCGGGGGTGGATGGTGCCGAACTTCAGGTGGGCCGACATCCGGCTGGTGGCAGGCAGATCGGGCCGGTTGCGGGCGTCGGCGTATTCGGCGATACCGTCGCTCACGAATTTCTTCCACTGCCGAAGCGCCGCCTGCTCGCCCGCGGGCAGCTCGAGTTCGGCTCCGGCATAGGGTATTTCGACGCCGCCTTTGAGGTCGGTCGGGTCGATCCAGTTCGCCGACTTCGGGCCCGACTTGGCCGGCGCGCGCCAGCCGTGCTTGCGCCACGCATCGAAGAACGGCGTGAACACCTTGTAGGGCTCTCCGCTGTTTTTGACGACGCGGCCGGGGGAGACGAGATACGGCGACCCGGACGCCTCCAGTGGGATGTCGCCGAGTGCGTCGCGCACGGCATCGTCGCGGCGACGGCCGAACGGGGAGAAGTCGGCCGACACATGCACCGCGCTGGCGCCAACGGATTTGGCCAGCGCGGGGATTCGCCTTTCCGGCCGCCCACGCGTCACCAGCAGCCTGCCGTCGAGTGCCTCCTGCAGTTCGCGCAGCGCGTCGTAGAGGTACTGCAGCCGCCGCGGCCCCGACGATGCCTTCAGCCGCGGATCCAGAACGTAGCAGGCCAGCACTTCGCCGTCGGCTTCTGCGGCGTCCAGCAGCGCAGGCAAATCTCGCAGCCGCAGATCCCGCCGGAACCACAACAAGGTCGGCATGCCATTGATGCTGCCCGAATTTCCGGCTAAAGAAACAAGTGGCATTGCTGACGGAAGGATGACGTATGCAGTTTTGGTCCGGCACCGCGTTCATGACAGCGACGGACAGTTTGGCGGTCGCGCCGATGCTCGATGAAGCGGGTTTCGACGGGATCGTGACGTCGGACCACATGATCTACCCGCGTGAGCTGTCGTCGCCGTACCCGGACTCGCCAAGCGGTAAGCCGGGATGGGAACCCGACAATCCATGGCCGGACGCGTGGGTGCTCACAGGTGCGATGGCCGCGGTGACGACCCGGCTGCGGTTCTCCAACGCGGTCTACATCGCCCCCGCCCGTCCAATTCTCGAAGTGGCGAGGCTGGTTGCGACCGCGTCCGACATCTCCGGTGGCCGCGTGGCACTGGCCGCAGGCGTCGGATGGATGCGCGAAGAGTACGAGCTGATGGGGCAGGACTTCGCCAGCCGAGGCAAGCGGCTCGACGAGATGATCCCGGCACTACGGGAGCTGTGGAAGGGCGGCTGGGTGTCGTGGAACGGCGAGTACTACCAGGTGCCGGAGCTGATGGTCGAACCTCACCCGCCCGCGCCGGTGCCGATCTTCTGCGGCGGTGAGTCGGAGGCTGCGCTGCGCCGCGCTGCGCGACTGTGCGACGGCTGGGTGGGTTATGCGTACTCGTGGGACGACGCGGTCGGCTATGCGCAGCGGCTGAGCACGCTGCGTCGTGAGTACGGACGCGAAAACGAGCCGTTCGACATCCTGTTGGCGCTTCTCGAACCGCCGTCGGTCGATCTCTACAAGCGGGCAGAAGACGCCGGAATCACGCAAATCATGTGCAGGCCGTGGTTTGGACAGGGCTCCGGGGTCGAGTCATACCGGGAGCCCATCGAGCGGTTCGCCGAGGACATCATCGAAAAGTGCAGGTAGCAGCCGCACCAGTATGACACTTGCTGTGACACCATAGTGATGTCATCATGACGTCATGGACCTGCAACCGTACGTCGACGGGGTGCGTCACGAACTGGGTGTAGCCGCCGCTGCCGGCGGCCCCGAAGCGGAGGCGCTCGCGGATCGGCTCACCGCGCCGCTGGATTCGTCGATTCGTCTCGCGCTGCTCGAAGCGCTGTCCGACGCAGCGCAGGAGATCACTCGTGAGGTGGCACCTGGGTCGGTGGAAGTCCGGCTGCGCGGCCGCGACCCGGAGTTCACCGTCAGCGCCGCAGTGCAGGACGAGCCCGAACCGGTCGCCGCGGTGCCGGAGGCCGACGACGACGGCGGCACGTGGCGGGTGACGCTGCGGGTGCCGGAGAGCCTGAGGTCGCCGGTCGATGCGGCGGCGCGCGCCGAAGGGCTGTCGGTGAACGCGTGGTTGGTCCGCGCCGTCGCGTCAGCACTTGGCGACAAACGACATACGCGCACCAACACCGACAAACACTTCAGCGGCTGGGTCCGCTGACCACGGTAAGCAACGACGGGAGAAACGATGCCGACATTTCAAACGCCAGAACCGATTACGGCCTCAATCGAGATCGTCAGCGGTACCATCCGCCTCGTCGCGTCTGACCGCAGCGATACCGTTGTCGAGGTCAGCCCGCGGGATCCGAGCCGTGCGTCCGATGTCCGGATAGCCGAGGCGGCACGCGTCGAATTCCGCAATGGGACGCTGTCGGTGTCGGCGGGCAGACGGTTCATCTCTCTCGGGCGCGGCGGTGCCGTCACCATCGATATCGAATTGCCGTCGAGATCGCGCCTCGAGGTGTCATCGGCATCCGCCGACGTCCACGCACAGGGCAAGTTCGGAAACTTTCGCTTCTCGACGGCAAGTGGAGACGCCAGCGTGGGTTCGATCGTCGGAAATCTCAAGGTGGACAGCGCATCTGGTGGAACCGCCGTTGAGAACCTGACGGGTTCGGGCGCCATCTCGACGGCGTCGGGTGACACCACGGTCGGCAGGCTGGCGGGCGACGTCAAGTTTCGTGCCGCCAGTGGTTCTCTGTCAGTGAAGCATCTCGATGGCAGTGTCAACGCCCAAACCGCGTCGGGTGACGTCACCGTCGCGGACGCGGGGAACGGCGGCGTGTCCGTCCAGACCGGCAGTGGCGACACCGAAGTGGGTATCCCCGACGGCACCGCGGCCCAGCTCGACCTGCGCACCCATTCGGGCATGGTACGCAACACCCTGCAACCGACTGACGGTCCTGCCGAAGGCGACGAAACGCTAAGGGTGAGTGTGAGAACCGGTTCCGGTGACATCATCGTGCAACGCGCGACGGCCGGCATCGTCGGCTAGTTCATCGCATCGAACCGGAACACGGCCAATTGTCCTGCGAGCGCTTCGAACTCGTCCGGGGTGCCTTCGTGGACGAGTCCGGAGCGTTTCGCGAATGCCACGCCGACGGGAACCTGCCCGGGAAACTCGCGCAGAACCGGTCGCGACTCTTCGGCGTTGAGTTCGACGATCCTGATCTCTCGCGACCTCCGCCCACGGGACAGCGTGCCCGCCCCGGCGGCCCTGGCGTTCGCCGCCCAGTCCGAACCCGGATATCCGGCGACGGTGTACAAGTCGCCGCAGTAGGTGAACGGTGTCATCGGGGTGCTGCGTGGCTTGCCCGTCTTCCTGCCGGGCACGGTCAAGATCATCGCAGGCCCGGTGCGAACACCGAGCCGCTGCATCGCCTTCACGACGCGGTTCATCAACTTGAGGTAGCGGGGCGGCCGAAGTTCTGAAGCTCTTTTTGCTCCTCGCGTCCGCTGCATGTGTTGTCTCCTTTGCTAATTACTGAACAGGTCGCGGTGAGCGCGAATTGCGTCTCCGAAGGTCTGCGGTGCGCGACCGAGGATCTTCTCCACCTCGGCGGTCACCAGCGCGGGCTTGGACACGGTTGCCTCGAGCAGCCCCATGTAGGCGTCGGCGAACTCCGCCGAGAACCCGAGGCCGATGAACCGCCGGCGCACGAGATCCGGTGGCACCTCCTGATAGCGCAGCGGGCGGTCGAGCACGTCGCCGATGACGTCGACGAGCTCGACGTTGGTGAGGGCCTGCGGACCGGTCAGCGGGATCTGGCGCACCAGCAGGTCGTCGCGGACAAGTGCGTGCATCGCCACCGCCGAGATGTCGGCGTCGACGATGGGCGCCGTCGAGGCCGATGCATACGGTCCGCTGACCACGTCGCCGACCCTGATCTGCGCCGCCCACATGCCGATGAAATTGCTGGCGAACACGGTCGGGCGCAGGCTCACCCACTCCAGACCCGAGTCGACGACGTATTGCTCGACTTCTTTGTTGCGGTCGCCGCGGAAGCGTGACGGCTGACGCGAGAAGTCGTCGTCGGCGTTGATGGCCGACAAAGCGACAAGTCGTCTGACGCCTGCGCGGCGAGCGAGTTCGACAATCGTCGCGAGCTCATCGCCGAGGGCCCGGGAATTGAGGAACACCGCAGAGGCGCCGTTTACACCTTCGGCGGCCGACCCGACCACCTCGACGCCACCGGGGAACTGCGCGGAATCGGGCTGACGGGTCACGGCGCGCACCCGCACGCCCGCTTCCGCCAACTGGTTGACCAGAGGGCGCCCGACGTTGCCGGTTGCACCCGTGACAAGAATTGCGTTCATGCAACCAAGGACGGGGCGACAACCGGGAAAGTTACCGCCGAAAGTTTCCTTCGAATCCGTAACTTTTCTCGCGGACGCTTCGTCGTAAGTGCATGACCGAATCACCATCGGTGGAAGCGGCATGGCGCAGCCATCGCCCCTATCTGGTGAACCTCGCGTACCAGATGCTCGGTGACGTCGGTGAGGCCGAGGACGTCGCGCAGGAGGCGTTCCTGCGACTCGCGCAAGCAGACCTCGACGGCATCGACGACGTTCGCGGCTGGCTCACCGTGGTCGCCGGGCGGTTGTGCCTCGACCAGCTGCGGTCGGCCCGTGCCCGCCACGAGCGCCCTCAGAACATGGAGTCCGACGAGGTTGTCCCTGCCACGGCGCCGGACCCCGCCGACCGCGTCACGCTCGACGACGAGGTCCGCGAGGCGATGCTGGACTTGTTGCGAAGACTGTCGCCCGGCGAGCGAGTGTCGTTCGTGTTGCACGACGTCTTCCAGATGCCGTTCGACGAGATCGCCACGACGGTCGGCAGGCCCGTGGGCACCTGCCGCCAACTCGCGCGACGCGCACGGGGTAAGTTCGCCGCCGCTTCACCTCGGCTCACCGACGTCGCCGATGCCGAACATCAGCTCGTCACCGAGAAATTCATCACCGCGTGCGCCAACGGCGACCTCGAGGGGCTGACTGCCGTGCTGGATCCCGCGGTATGGGGGGTCGGCACCATACTCGGGCATGGGGCTCCGCCGCCTCAGGTCAACCACGGCCCGGACGCCGTTGGCACCAACCTGCTTCGCTACCTCGGACATGGCGCGACGCTTGTCAGCGGGCCGGTCGGCGAGCGGGTTCTGCTTGCCTTCGCAGAACGGCGGCTGTTCGCCGTCATCGTGCTCACGATGCGCGACAACCGTGTGGTGAAAATCGAAGCAAGCGTTGACCCGACGGCACCAGCCCGACCGTAGGAGTTCGGTCGGGCTGCGCCGGCGTATTTAGTTGTGGGCCAACCTAGTTCATCGGGGGCATCAGCACGGTGTCGATCATGTACACCTGCGCGTTGGCGGTCGAGACGCCGCCGCACACCACCGATGCGTTGTTGACCTTGAGGTTGTTGCCCATGCCGGTGACCGTGAGATCGGCACCCTGCACGGTCTTGTGGGTGCCGACGACCTGCGTCGGGCTGGCCTGGCCGGGCACCACGTGGTAGGTGAGAATCTTGGTGAGCAGATCCGAGTCGGTCTTGAGCTTCTCGATCGTCGCCGGATCGATCTTGGCGAATGCGGCGTCAGTCGGTGCGAAGACGGTGAACTGACCGCCGTTGAGCGTGTCGACGAGGTTCACGTTCGGGTTGAGCTGTCCCGAAACCGCTTTCGTCAACGTCGTCAGCATCGGGTTGTTGGAGGCGGCGACCGCGACGGGATCCATCGCCATGCCCGCCACCGATCCGGGGCCCGTCGGTACCTGCTGGGCGTAGGCGGTACACGCGGGACCGACCAGTTCGGCAGCCGCACTGCCCGCGGTGGTCAACGACATGCCCACGGCCGCCGCGGCCGCCAGGCCTGCGACTGCGACGGTCTTCTTGATGTTTTTCATCTGTACTCCACTTCCTGGTTGCGGACGACGCCAACCGCCGCCCTCGTGCGTTTTCCACTTGCTATTCGGAGCGGGTACACCCACGGATTGGTGAGCTCGACAATTGTCAGCCGTAGGTGAACGAGAATGCTTGCAGGCCTTTGCTCAATCGCATTTCAAGCTCTCCACGCATGACCTCGTCACCCGACACGAGCTGGTGTGACGTCGGCGCGCCGGTAATCGGCACGGTTGTGGTCTTACCGTTGCTCGTAACGGTCAAGGTGCCCTCGCCACCTGCGACGATGTAGACGTTCTTCGCGTGGTATTTCAGCGCGATCCTGGAGTCATCGGAGTCCGCCGTTGCGCCCTGGTAGTCCAACGTCCAGCGGCCGCGGTAGGCGAAGCTGTCGTCGGCGAGCCTTATCGGGTAGGCGAAGTCCGCGGTGCCCTCGTCGTAGGTGTCGGGTCCCCCGTAGTTGACCATTTTGCCCACGCCGAGGTACGTCTCGGGCGTTTGGCCCGCCGCGGGTGTCTCATCGGCGGAGTCACTCGACGGCGGCAGCTGCACGTCAGGGTTCGCGTCGACGAGCAGTTCCCTGATCAGGTTTTCGGTGACGTCATAATCGCCCTCGCCGAACTTGATGTGACGCACAATGCCATTCGCGTCGATCAGGTATTCGGCAGGCCAGTACCGGTTGCGATAGTTGGTCCACGTCGACAGGTTGTTGTCGAGAGCGACAGGGTACGTGATGCCCAGATCGTCTGTGCCACTGACGACATTGCCCTCGATCTTCTCGAAGGCGTACTCCGGGCTGTGCACACCGATGACCTCGAGGCCGAGATCCTTGTACTTGTCATACCAGTCGACCACGTGCGGGATGGCGCGCTGGCAGTTGATGCATGAGTACGCCCAGAAATCCACCAGCACGACCTTGCCGCGCAGCGACTTCAGGTCGACCGGGGCGCCGCCCGGTGTGTTCAGCCAACCGGCGATCCCCTTGATATCGGGTGCGGTTCCGCAGGTTTCGAGGTTCTCCGCGCCGTTGCTGCAGTTCGACAGCTTGCGGTTCTGTTCGTTGACGAGGCCGCCGAGGTTGAGCTTCTTCTGGATCTCGTCGGACGCGAGGACCTTGTCCTGCAGACCGCTCGTGTAGTCGGGAATGGCTCGCTGCAGCTTGGCGGGCACGTTGAACACCAGCGCGACCGCGAACACCAGCATCACGATGCCGCCGATCACCCGAATGCGACGCTGATGACGCCGGAAGGTGCCGACCCGCTCGGCAACCCGCTGACCGGCCAACGCGAAGATCAACAGCGGCAGCGCCGCTCCGATCGCGAAGGAAACCGTCAGCGCCATGGTCTGGAGGCCGATGGAGCCCGTCGCGCCTGCGACGACGATGGCGGCGAGCACCGGTCCCGCGCACGGCACGTACAGCACCCCGAGCGCAAGTCCGAGCCCGAAACCGCTTCTGCCCTCGCTCATTTGAAGCTGAGGAATACGGCTGAACGGCTTCTCCAGAATCCCCTCGAAACGAGGGAAGATCAGCCCGAGGCCGATGAGGGTCAATGCGACGAGGCCGGCCCACCTGATCGCGTCCTGCGGAAGGTGCAGCAGTGACAGCAGCGAGGTGCCGACGAGGGTGACAATGCTGAAGCTGAGCACCAGTCCGCCGATGACCCGGTACGGCCGTAACCGCTCAGCCAACGCGGGTCTGGTTTTGACCGCGACCGCGGTACCACCGCCCACGTCGGCGACTGACGCCGGTCGGGTGCTTTGTGCGCCGGAGAAGAAGATCACCGGAAGCACCGGCAGGATGCATGGCGAGATACCGGTGACGAGGCCGCCCAGGAAACCGATCAGTACAAGTGTGAACATGTCAGTTATTCGGAGCCACAACGGTTTTGGATTGCCCAGAGGCGCGAGGTGCCGGGGCCGTTGCATCGATCGGCTAGTTGGCGGGCGGCATCAACACCGTGTCGACACCCGCGTCATTCACCTTGAGGCCGTTGCCCTCACCGGGTGCCGACGACCTTCGCCGACGACATCGGGGATTCGGTGTGCCACCGGCCGCGGATAGCCGAGGACGCCCGACGTCAGATATGGGTCACTTTTTCCCGGCGAACAGACGCAAAAGTGCCCGAGACAACCCGAAAAGGGGCACTTTTACGTCTGCTCGCGGAGGGAAAGCGGTGGGCGCACAATGGGACGGTGAGTAACCGCCTGCGCGTGCTGATCCTCGGTAGCACCGGCTCGATCGGCACCCAGGCGCTCGACGTCATCGCGGCCAACCCCGACCGCTTCGAGGTGGTCGGATTGGCCGCAGGCGGCGGAAACCCTGATCTGCTGGCACGTCAGCGCGCCGAGATCGGCGTCACCAACATCGCCGTCGCCGACTCCGACGCCGCGGACAAGGTCGGTGACGTCACCTTCGCAGGCCCCGATGCCGCCACTTCGCTGGTCGAGAACACCGAGGCAGACGTCGTCCTCAATGCACTGGTCGGAGCGCTTGGCCTGCAGCCGACACTGGCCGCTCTGGCCACCGGCGCCCGGTTGGCCTTGGCGAACAAGGAATCGCTGATCGCCGGCGGACCGCTGGTGCTGAAGGCCGCCAAGCCCGGCCAACTCGTGCCCGTCGACTCCGAACACTCGGCGATCGCTCAGTGCCTGAGGGGCGGAACCCCCGACGAGGTGGAAAAGATCGTGCTTACGGCCTCGGGCGGCCCGTTCCGCGGCTGGACCGCCGAGCGCCTCGAAGACGTCACGCCCGAGCAGGCCGGAGCGCATCCGACCTGGTCAATGGGCCCGATGAACACGCTGAACTCGGCTTCGCTGGTCAACAAGGGCCTGGAACTGATCGAAACCCACCTGCTGTTCGGTGTTCCCTACCAGCGCATCGAAGTGGTGGTTCACCCGCAGTCGATCGTGCACTCGATGGTGACGTTCACCGACGGGTCGACGATCGCCCAGGCCAGCCCGCCCGACATGAAGCTGCCGATCGCGCTGGCGCTCGGCTGGCCGTCGCGGGTGCCCGCCGCCGCATTGGCGTGCGACTTCACCACCGCCTCGACCTGGGAATTCGAGCCGCTGGACGCGGCGGTCTTTCCTGCCGTCGAACTCGCCAAAGAGGCCGGCCAGCGGGGTGGCTGCCTGACCGCGGTCTACAACGCCGCGAACGAGGAAGCCGCCGCGGCATTCCTTGACGGCCGGATCCGGTTCCCGACGATCGTGCGCACTATCGCCGACGTGCTGCACGCCGCAGACCAGTGGGCCGCCGAACCCGCTACCGTGGAAGAGGTACTTGACGCGCAACGCTGGGCCCGGGACAGGGCAAGGGGCGCGGTTTCTCGGGAGGTTGTCACCACAAAATGATGTGGGTCATCGGCGTCGTGCTGTTTGCGCTCGGCATCTTGATATCCGTGGCGCTGCACGAGTGCGGGCACATGTGGGTGGCGCGTGCCACCGGGATGAAGGTGCGCCGCTACTTCGTCGGTTTCGGACCGACCTTGTGGTCCACCCGGCGACCCAACAAGCTGGGCTCCACTGAATACGGCGTCAAGGCGATTCCGCTCGGCGGGTTCTGCGATATCGCGGGCATGACGTCGATCGACGAGATCGCACCCGAAGACCAGCGCTACGCCATGTACAAGCAGAAGACGTGGAAGCGCGCCGCCGTGCTGTTCGCGGGGCCCGCAATGAACTTCGTCGTCGGCCTGGTGATCATCTACGGCATCGCGCTGCACTGGGGTCTGCCCGACCTGAACCCGCAGCAGGTCGCTTATATCAGTGAAACCTCCTGTGTCGCACCGGCGATCGCCAAGGACAAGTACGCCGAGTGCACCGGTGACGGGCCCGCGGCCGCCGCAGGAATCCGCGAGGGCGACGTCCTTGTCAAGGTCGGCAACACCGACGTGCACAACTCGGACGAGATGGTCGAGGCGGTGCGCAAGGCCAACGGTCCGACGCCGTTCGTGATCGAGCGCGACGGCAACAAGATAACGACGGTCGTCGACGTCACCCAGACGGAGCGCTACATCTCCAAGGACGCCCAGGCTCCGACCACCGTCGGTGCGATCGGCGTCGCGGGCTCCGACTACGGGCCGGTCGAATACACGCACTACAACCCGGTGACGGCGGTTCCCGGCACGGTTGTGTTCACCGGAAACCTGGCCGTCGAACTGGGCAAAGCGCTGGTCAAGATCCCCACCAAGGTGGGTGCGCTGGTGCATTCCATCGGTGGCGGCGAACGCGATCCTGAAACACCGATCAGTGTCGTCGGCGCATCACGCATCGGCGGGGACGCCTTCGAGCGCGGGCTTTACCTCGCATTCTGGTTCTTCCTGGCCCAGCTGAACTTCGTGCTCGGCGCGGTCAACCTCATCCCGCTGCTGCCGTTCGACGGTGGTCATATCGCGGTCGCCTTCTACGAGAAGGTGCGCAACATGATCCGCAAATCGCGCGGCTTGGTTGCCGCCGCGCCGGTGAACTACCTCAAGCTCATGCCGGCCACCTATGTGATCTTGGTGGTGGTGGTCGGATACATGGCGCTGACCGTGACCGCAGACTTCGTAAACCCGCTCAAGCCATTCCAATAGGAGAAATCATGTCCGTCGGCTTAGGCATGCCGGCACCGCCCGCACCCACGCTGGCGCCGCGGCGGAAAACCCGTCAGTTCATGGTCGGCAACGTCGGCATCGGCAGCGACCACCCCATCGCCGTGCAGTCGATGTGCACCACCAAGACTCACGACGTGAACACCACGCTGCAGCAGATCGCCGAGCTGACCGCCTCGGGCTGCGACATCGTCCGCGTAGCGTGCCCGCGGCAGGAGGACGCCGACGCGCTGCAGGAGATCGCCAAGCACAGCCAGATCCCCGTCATCGCCGACATCCACTTCCAGCCGAAGTACATCTTCGCCGCGATCGACGCCGGCTGCGCCGCCGTGCGCGTCAACCCCGGCAACATCAAGGAGTTCGACGGCCGGGTCAAGGAGGTCGCCAAGGCGGCGGGCGCCGCGGGCATCCCCATCCGCATCGGCGTCAACGCCGGCTCGCTCGACAAGCGCTTCATGGAGAAGTACGGCAAGGCAACCCCGGAAGCCCTCGTCGAATCCGCGCTGTGGGAGGCGTCGCTGTTCGAGGAGCACGGCTTCGGCGACATCAAGATCAGCGTCAAGCACAACGACCCCGTCGTCATGGTCGCGGCGTACGAACAGCTTGCCGCGCAATGCGATTACCCGTTGCACCTCGGCGTCACCGAGGCGGGCCCGGCGTTCCAGGGCACGATCAAGTCCTCCGTCGCGTTCGGCGCGCTGCTGTCGCGCGGCATCGGCGACACGATTCGCGTGTCCCTTTCGGCGCCGCCCATCGAAGAGGTGAAGGTGGGCAACCAGATCCTCGAGTCGCTGAACCTGCGGCCGCGCTCGCTGGAGATCGTGTCGTGCCCGTCGTGCGGGCGCGCGCAGGTCGACGTGTACACGCTGGCCAACGAGGTCACCGCCGGGCTCGAGGGCTTGGAGGTCCCGTTGCGCGTTGCCGTGATGGGCTGTGTGGTCAACGGGCCCGGTGAAGCGCGCGAGGCAGACCTCGGTGTCGCGTCCGGAAACGGCAAGGGTCAGATATTCGTCAAGGGCCAGGTCATCAAGACTGTCCCCGAGCACCAGATCGTCGAAACGCTGATCGAAGAGGCGATGCGAATCGCCGCAGAAAAAGATTCTGAGCCGGGTCCGAATGATCCCAGCGGTTCGCCGGTGGTCACCGTAAGCTGATCGTGTTTCCTGTGACTGGAGTCACCACGCCCTAAGGCCGCAGAAAGAGTCCCGATGTCGGCTCCGCCGCTATTCCGCTTCGTCGATGAGCGACGGGTTTCGGTGGTACGCGACGTCTCCGCGGTCCGGCAGGTGCTCGACGCGGACCCGGTGGGAAGTTGCATGGTGGCCTCGCGGGTGGCCGAGCACGGCGTCGACCCGAGTGCGATCGGCGGTGAATTGTGGTCGCGAGGCCGCGCCACCGAATCGCTGTGCTACGCCGGGGCCAACCTCATTCCCTTGCGCGGCGGTGCGCCCGATCTCTATGCCTTCGCCGACAAGGCGGTCAGCGGTGCCCGACGCTGCTCGTCGCTCGTCGGGCGCGCGGAGTTGGTGTTGCCGATGTGGCGCCGCCTCGAACACGCCTGGGGTCCAGCCCGCGACGTGCGTGACCGTCAACCCCTGATGGCGCTCGCCACCGCCCCGCATTGCGCCAGCGATCCCTCCGTGCGTCCGGTGCGCATGGAGGAACTCGACGCCTATCTGGTGGCCGCCGTCGACATGTTCATCGGGGAGGTCGGCATCGACCCGCGTATCGGTGACGGCGGCAGGGGCTATCGGCGGCGGGTCGCCGGCTTGATCGCGGCCGGGCGCGCCTGGGCGCGGTTCGAGCGGGGCCAGGTGGTGTTCAAGGCCGAGGTGGGTTCGCAGTCGCCTGCCGTCGGGCAGATCCAGGGCGTGTGGGTGCACCCCGACTGGCGTGGACATGGCCTCGGCACGGCCGGTACCGCCACCCTTGCCGCCGCCGTGGTGCGCAGCGGGCGCATCGCAAGCCTCTACGTCAACGACTTCAACACGGTGGCCCGTGCGACGTATGACCGCATCGGCTTCGCCGAAATCGGCACCTTCGCGACCGTCTTACTGGACTAGTTACGCTTCACGCCATGACCGACCACGTGCAGAAGACCGAGCGCCGACAGATCGCCGACACACTGGTCCGCGCGCTCGAACGGCGCCACGAGCTTCTCGACGTCATCGTCGAGTCTGAGGACTACGACGCCGCCGTCGAGGCCATCGCTTCCATGCTCGGCACCTCGGCTGCCGGCGCCGAAGCGGTGCTTCGGTTGTCGTTCGACCGGCTGACCAAAGTGTCGCGACGCCGGATTCGCGACGAGCTCACCGACCTCAACCACGAGCTGAGCTTCATGATGGGGGACCGGCAGCTCGCGCCGGGAGAGCACCTGGTGCTGCGGCCGTTCTCGGCCGACGCGGACCGGGACATCTTCGCCGCACGAACCGACGACGTTGGCGCGGCAGGCGACGGATCGGGCGCTCCCGCGGGCGATCTGGACGACGAGATCCGTGCCGCCGTCGGCCGCGTGCATGCCGAAGAGGCGGTGTGGCTGGTGGCGATCGACGGCGCCGAGAAGGTCGGCATGGTGTTCGGCGAACTGGCCAACGGCGAGGTCAACGTGCGCATCTGGATTCAGCCGGCGTTCCGCAAGCAGGGCTACGGCACTGCGGCGCTGCGAAAGTCGCGCTCGGAGATGGCAGCGTATTTCCCCGCGGTGCCTTTGGTGGTGAGGGCGCCCGCCGCCGGGCCGCTCGGCGCCTGACGGCGTCACCGCGCCGCGTCGGGATCGACGATTTGGCGCGTTCTTCTCGAACTTTCCGTCCAAACGTCGGTTTTCGCGTCGCGCCTCCACCACTTTCCGGTCTCGATTTCTTAACATTTGCCCCAATGGCAACATTAGTCTCATCCGCAACACGTCTGGCGAGTCTGCTGACGATCGTGGTGGTGTCCGCGTCCCTGAACGCATGCACGCCGAAACCCAACGGGCCCGAACCGGCAGCCGAGGAGTTCTTCGCGACGCTGGCCAGAGGCGATACCGGCGGCGCGTCGCAACTGACCGACCGTCCCGAGGACGCGCGGGCCGCGCTCAACGAGGCGTGGGAAGGTCTGCAGGCGTCTTCCCTTGACGCGCAGGTGCTGAGCTCGAGGTTCGCCGAGGACACCGGCACCGTGGCCTACCGCTACACCTGGCACCTGCCGAAGAGCCGAACCTGGACCTATGACGGTCTGCTCAACATGGTGCGTAACGAGGGGAACTGGGAGGTCCGCTGGGCGGCAACCGGGTTGCACCCGAAACTCGGTGAGCACCAGACGTTTGCGTTGCGTTCCGACCCGCCGCGGCGCGCGTCGGTCAATGAGCGCGGCGGCACCGATGTGCTCGTGCCCGGTAACCTCTATCACTTCGCGTTGGACGCCAAGTTGGCCGGCGCGGACCTGATGACCACCGCGACCGCGGTCGTCGATGCGCTGAGGCCGTTCGACGACACCCTGGACCCACAGCGGCTCGCGGAGGAGGCGAGTTCGTCGCCGGGACCGCTGAGCCTGATCACCCTGCGCCAATCCGACCGCGACCAGGTGGCAGCGGTCCTCGGCGAGCGGCCCGGTCTGGTCATCACGCCGCAGGCCGAATTGCTGCCCACCGACGAACATTTCGCGCCTGCCATCGTCAGCGAGGTCAAGAAGGCGGTGGTCAACGACCTCAAAGGGCAGGCCGGTTGGCGCGTGGTCAGCGTCAACCAGAACGGCGTGGACGTCGACGTGCTCAACGAGGTGCCTGCGGCGCCTGCGCCATCGGTCACCATCAGCCTGGACCGCGCCGTCCAGAACGCCGCGCAGAACGCCGTCAACGGAATCACAGGCAAGAAGGCGATGATCGTGGCGATCAAGCCGTCGACCGGTGAAATTCTGGCTGTCGCACAGAATTCGGATGCGGACGCCGAGGGGCCCGCGGCAACGATGGGGTTGTATCCGCCGGG
The DNA here is from genome assembly GCA_963715215.1 of uncultured Actinomycetota bacterium. Lineage (GTDB taxonomy): Bacteria > Actinomycetota > Actinomycetes > Mycobacteriales > Mycobacteriaceae > Mycobacterium. Next base: position 51,658 of record CAVQRJ010000028.1, on the reverse strand, counting down.
ATCGACGTTCAAGATCATCACCGCAGGCGCGGCCATCGAACGCGATATGGCAACGCCCAACACACTTCTCGGTTGCCCGGGCATGATCGACATCGGGCACCGGACCATCCCGAACTATGGCGGTTTCGACCTCGGCACCGTCCCGATGTCGCGGGCGTTCGCCAGTTCGTGCAACACGACGTTCGCCGAACTAGCCAGCCAGTTGCCGCCGCGAGGCCTGACACAGGCGGCCGCGCAGTACGGCATTGGGCCCGACTACCAGATTGATGGCATCTCAACGGTTTCCGGCTCGGTCCCGCCGACGGTGAACCTGGCCGAGCGCACCGAGGACGGTTTCGGGCAGGGCAAGGTGCTGGTCAGTCCCTTTGGCATGGCGATGGCCGCGGCGACGGTCGCAGCGGGCAAAACCCCGGTGCCGCAACTGATCGAAGGTAGGCAAACGACCATTACCGGTGACCGCACCGAGATCACACCCAAGATGCTCGACGGCCTGCGACCGATGATGCAGCTGGTGGTAACCAACGGCACCGCCAAGGACCTCAACGGTGTCGGCGACGTTCGCGGCAAGACAGGTGAGGCCGAGTTCGCGGGCGGCTCGCATTCCTGGTTCGCCGGCTACCGTGGCGACATGGCGTTCGCGGCGCTAATCGTCGGGGGTGGCAGCTCGGAGTACGCCGTGCGCATGTCGCGGTGGATGCTCGAGAGCCTGCCTGCCGACTATCTCGCTTGAACGACGAACTCGACCATCCAACGTGAAGCCACTGCGAAAAATCTTGGCCGATCTCGCCATAGGTTCACGTTGGGTGAAGGAGTGAGTTCCTGTGACCTACTTCAACGGCTCGGTCGGCACGTTGTAGCGCTCCTGATAGGCGGCGACCTGTTCGCGTAGCTGCTCTGCGTTCAGGGCCGTATCGGCCCAGCTGTACCGGCCGCCGCCGTCGCCGGGATGGGCCGCCAGGTATTCGCGCATTCTCTGTTCGGCGATCGGGGTCAGCTCGCGGTCCAGCTGGCCATAGAGCGACCTGATCGTCTCGAACGGATCCCGCATGAAGTCGGCGAACTGCACATCGATGACATGCCCCGGTGGCAGGGCGTCACGCAGTGTCATCCCGCGTTGCAACCCGACCACGATCTCCTCGCACGATTGCACCGCGCATTCGGCGACGGTGGTTTCATCCGACGCCATCCTGCGCAGGTGATTGGTCAGCGCGCTGAGCGACGAGACGACCCTCAACGGATCGCGGTGCGTCTGCACGATCATCGCATCCGGGTAGGTCTCGAACAGCGCATCGAGCGTCCACAGATGGGCGGGCGACTTCAGCAGCCACTGTCCAGGTACCCCGGACTGCAAGTGCTGCAGGAAGATTCGGTGGTATCGGTAGGCCGGGACGATGGTCGGCCTGGTACAGCAGCCACCGGTAGTACGTGGGCAGCCGGTACTGGACGGAAAAGATCATGCTGCAGAACTGCGAGGCAGTGATCCGCACACATTCCTGGCCGAGCTGCGCGCCCATCGGGTGAAAGCTCATGAACCCGGGGATGATCTGCTCGCTCACCTCCAGGCTCGCCTGTGTTTCGGCGATCCGCGGGTCGGTGTCATACGTGTCGGGCCGCGGCACCGGGCAGGGGTTGTCGACTTCCCACGTCAGCGGCGGTCGCAGCGCCGGATCCTGTGCGAGCAGGTCGAACAGGATCGTGGTGCCGGTGCGTGGCTGCCCGACGATGAAGATCGGCCTCTCGATCTTCTCCTCGGCGATCTCGGGATTGGCCTTTCGCCACTCCACGACCTGCAGCCGGTTCTTCAACGCCCGCACGACATCCAGCGCCGCGATCTCCACGCCGAGGTCGTTGAGGCGGGCCTCCGCCACGAACCCTTCGCACAGCAGGCCGAGCCCCTCGCGCCACGTCTCCTTCTCGTCGAAGTCCGCGCCGAAGTCGTCGCAGCCCGCCCATTCGCAGGCCTGCTGGATCAGCGCGGTCGGGTCGAAGCGGTCACCGGCGCTCACCGAGTTGCCTCGCCGGGGCGCACCTCGAGGGACACCTTCGGCGGATCGGGGTTGTCCAGCCAGCGGAACACCACGAAGCCTCGGTGCCTGCCGCCGGTGTCCAGCCAGTGACCGTGGCCGAAGTCGTTGGCGCCGACGGCGATACGCACCGTGCCGTCGGCGTCGGGTGTGACGCCCTTGTTGGTGACCGAACTGTGCCTGCGGCGAGGTTCGAGGCATTCGTGCCAGATGTTCTCCAGCGTGACGTTCCAGTAGCGGGTGTCGGGAGGCTCGAACTCGAGCACCAGGGACTCGTCGTCGGCCAACCGGAAGGTCCCCAGCATGTACAGGTTGTCCGGTGTGGTGTCGGCGTCGCCGAGATCGGCGGCCTCCGACGTGACGAGGGTGTTCGGCTGCGTCAGTAGTTCGGGCTTGATCGTCCGGTGCAGCGTGGTCAGCTTCATGATGGTCCACGCCATCGCCGTGAACTGTTCTGCCGCTTCGTCATCGGACAACGCCCGCGGCGGCTGCGGGTCTCCGAGCGGATCGATGTGCAGCGTCGCCGATTGTTCGGTGGCGGCATCGGCGATGTACTCGCGGACGACGATCGATGTCGCGTCCTCGGGGATCTGCACCCACTGGGCACCGTCGAGATCGGCGGGCTCCGTTGCGGAGAACACCAACGCGAACTCGCCGCCGTCGAGCTTGAGGTCGGTGTCGCTGACGTAGGCGGCCATCCGTCGCGGCGTCATACCGGTGCCCGCGAGTACCTGCAGGCCGAGGTAGGCGGTGGTGCCGCGGGTGCCGGTGACCCGGTAGCCGCGGTCGCCGCGGATCATCGCCAGCAGGTATCTGCCGTCGGGGTTGGGCCCGCCGATGAGCCGGGTGGGGGAGCACATGTCGAAGAACCACGGAAGCTCGGGGTCGGCCTCGACGGTCAGCTCAGAGCACAGTGCGGCGACGCGGGAGACGACGCCAAGGCCCTCTATGAGTTCGCGTTCGTTCTCGGCGTCCGCCGTCACGATGTTCGTGATGTCGCCGAGCATCTTCTGCACGAAGGCCCACGCCTCGACGGTCTGGGTCGCCCAGCGAGTTGTCATTCGTCGTCACGATGAGACAACTATCAGTACAGAGCCCGTCTCTTGGGGCGAATCAGCTATTTGTCGCGGGCGACCGGCGGGCGGCTTCCTGAGCGAGCTGGACGCGGGAGGACAGCCCGAGCTTCGTGTAGACGCGGGTGAGGTGGGATTGCACGGTCCGCGGCGACACGAATAGCCGCTGGGCGATGTCCTTGTTGCCGAGCCCTTCGCTGACCAGCCGCACCACGTCCAGCTCGGCGGGGGTCAGGGATGCCCAACCGCTGGACGGCCGCTTGCGCTCACCGCGGCCGCGCTGCGCGTAGGCGATCGCCTCCTCGGTCGACAGCGCGGCACCCTCTGCCCAGGCCTCTTCGAACTCGCTGGCGTCCATCGCGTTTCGAAGTGCCTGCACCGAAGCGTCGTACCCGGCATCGTAGATCCGCAGACGAACCTCACCGGTGCGGTGGCGGACGCCGTCGGCTGCGCCGAACAACCGAGCAGCTTCTCGGTGACTGCCTGCATCGCCGACCAGACCTGCGAGAACGTCGAAAACGTCCGCAAGGCCTTGATGGGCCTCGACGCCGGCGCCGCAGGCAAGGGCATCGCGGGCGTCGCGTTCGGCTTGCTCGGTGTCACCGCCGAGAATCTCAATCCGGGCACGTGTCGTCAGCGCCATCGTCCGGTACCACCCCTTTGTGGTTCTGACTGCATCGTCAGCCCAACGCCGCGCGGCCGGTAGGTCATGACGGGCAAAGGCTGCCATGGCGATGTAAGTCGCATTCACCGACGAAAGCTCTTGGAAGCCGCTGAGGTGAGACCAGGCGGTCTCCGCCGCCTCCGACGCCAGCGCGACGTCTCCTGCGGCCAGATGGGCGGGTATCGAAGCCATGTGACTCATGCCTACGTAGAGATCGCCGAGTTCCGTCGCCAACTCGAGGGCGAGATTGGCCGCCGTGAGAGCCTCAGTCGCGTCTCCTTGGTAAGCCAATACGTACGGCAGCATGAAGAGCACAGTCACCCGCAGCATCACGTCGTGGTCGGCTTCGGCCTCGTCGACGAGTCTCCGCATTTGGGCGATCGCCTCGGATAGATTGCCCCGCATGGCCTGCGCCCCCGCGAGCCGCCACCGGCACTGCCTGGCCCCGAAGCGGTCGCCGATGGCGATCGCGATCTGACGCCCTTCCTCGCCAGCGACGCACACCCCTGTGGGATCGCCGGCGACGAACGCCGCCTGAGCCTGCTGGCTCAGGATGTGTATAAGCCGCCATTGATCGCCGATCTCCCGTGCCAGCACGTTTGCCTCGGCGAAGTAGGGGTCGGCGACGTCGGCGTCGTAGACCGTGGCGCTCCCGCACGCGATCAGCGCCCGGACCAGCAGCGCCGGATCGTCGAGTTCGCGTGCGATCGCGAGAGCCTTCTCGGCATCGCTCGAGTTATAGATCGCTACGAACTCGCCGAGCACGGCTCTGTCAGACAGCGCGCGAGCGCGCACAGCAGCTTCCATGTCGTCGAGAGATGCATTCTCGGCGACGGCATCGATCCAGGCCAGCCCTTCCATGATGCGGCCGCGAGACAGCCAAAGGGGCTGCAACGAGGATGCCAACTCGAATGCGCGTGCAAGGTCGCCGGCCTCGATGCTCCATCCGAAAGCGCTGCGGAGGTTGTCCATCTCGTCGTTCGCTTGTTCGACTCGCTCGTCGTAGTCGCTGCGGGCAGGCGCGTCGAGCAGAGCGGCCATCGCGGTGTAGTGGTCGCGGTGGCGCGACCGCACGGCCTCAGCCTCGCCGGATTCGCCGAGCTTCTCCTGCGCGTACTGGCGGACGGTCTCCAGCAACCGGTATCGCGTTCGGCCGCTGGGGTTTTCGGCCGTCACCAACGACTTGTCCACAAGCAGCGCCAGCTGGTCGAGAATCTGGTAGCGCTCGACTTCGGCGTCACCGGCAACGGCCTGTGCTGCGTCGAGGTCGAAACCGCCGAGGAAGACGGCGAGCCGCCGGAACAGAATCCGTTCGGTCTCCGTCAGTAGCGCATGCGACCAGTCCACCGACGCGCGCAGCGTCTGCTGCCGCCGCACCGCGGTGCGCGAGCCGCCCGTCAAGAGGCGGAAGCGGTCGTGGAGACTGCCGACAATCTCGTCGAGCGACAGCGCACGGACGCGGGCGGCCGCGAGTTCGATCGCCAGCGGCATTCCGTCGAGCCTCTTGCAGATCTCGGTCACGGTCGCGGCGTTGTCGTCGGTCACCGCGAAGTCGGGCCGAACCCGCCGGGCCCGGTCGGCGAACAGTTCGAGAGCCTCATCGGCCAATGCCAGCGAAGGCACCGAATACGTCACCTCGCCCGGCACGCCGGTGGGTTCACGACTTGTGGCCAGTATCTGCAGTCCCTGGCAGCTGGCCAGCAGCTCTGCCGCCAGCGATGCGGTCGCATCGAGCAGGTGCTCGCAGTTGTCGAGTACCACCAGCATCTGCCGGTCGCCCACGAACTTGGTGAGTGTTTCCATCGTCGAGCGACCCGGCTGGTCAGGCAGGCCCAGCGCACGTGCGACGGCCACGGGCACCACGGCCTCGTGTGTGACCGGGGCCAGGTCGACGTAGTAGACACCGTCGCGATAGTCGGCCGCGATGTCCGCCGCGATCCGGATCGCCATCCGCGTCTTGCCAGCGCCACCGGCGCCCGTGAGGGTCACGATCCTGTTGTCGCTCAACAATGTTCGTATCTCGGCCATCTGCGCGACGCGCCCGACGAAACTCGTCAGCTGCGCCGGAAGGCGGTGGTCTTCCGTGCTTTTCGACACCCGCAATGGTGGGAACTCGTTATGGAGGTCGGGGTGGCAGAGTTGCGAAACCTGTTCGGGCCGCGGCAGATCGCGGAGTTCGTGTTTGCCCAGATCGGTCAGCCAGGCGTCGTCGGGCAGCCAGTCGGCGATCAGCTGCTCGGTGGCTCCGGAGACCACGGTCTGGCCGCCGTGCGCGAGATCGCGCAGCCGCGCGGTCCGGTTGATGGTCGGGCCGATGTAGTTGCCCTCGTCACGCAGCTGCACCTGGCCGGTGTGCACACCGATGCGCAACCGGATCGGCGCCAACGGCGCCCGTTGAAGGTCGAGTGCGCAGGCGGCCGCATCGCTGGCGCGGGCGAACGCGGCGACGAAGCTGTCGCCCTCGCCCTGTTCGACGGGACGCACGCCGCGATGGGCGGCGAGCAGGTCGGTGAGTGTGGAGTCGAGTCGGGCCACCGCGGACGTCATCTCGTCGGGCTGGCTCTGCCACAGCCGCGTCGAGCCCTCGACGTCGGCCAGCAGCAACGTCACCGTGCCGGTGGGAAGCTCGCTCATGACCCCGCCTACTACCAGGTCGGTCCACTCAGATTCGCTCATGCTAATCAGCATCCGGTGGTCGCAGTCGGGAAACATCAGCGGAAACGCGCAAACATCCGACCTGGGCATGCTGATTCATCACACGGGTCGCGGCGGTATTTTGGAATGGCTATGACCGGGATCAACGAGCACTCCGCGGCGATGCGCGTTTCGGACGCGGACCGCAATGGCACCCTGCGCCGCCTGCACAACGCCGTCGCGCTCGGGCTGATCGACATAGACGAGTTCGAGGAGCGGTCCGCGCTGGTATCCCAGGCCCGGCTGCATTCTGACCTGGACACCTTGGTCGGCGACCTGCCAGGACCGGGCGCCATCGTCACCTCGGCCACCGACCGGGTTGAGTTGCGAGGCGTGATGGGCTCGCTGAAGCGCCAGGGGGAGTGGACCGTGCCGACCCGGCTGGCGCTGCGCCGTCGGATGGGCTCGGTCGATTTAGACCTGACCAGGGCCCGGTTCGCGGGGCCGATGGTCATCATCGAACTCGACCTGAAGTTCGGTGGCCTGGAACTCCGGCTGCCCGAGGGCGCGAGCGCGTCGATCGACGACGTCGAAGTCGTCGTCGGCAGCGCCCACGATCACCGTCGAGACGCACCGGCCGAGGGCAGTCCGCACGTCATCCTCACCGGCAAGGTCGTGTGCGGGTCGGTCGACATCCGCGGACAGCGCAAGTCCTGGTTCGGCCGCGAGCGCCACTAGCGCTTGAACAGCTGCGAGCCGATGCGAACCAGCCGCTCCCACCCGGCAGGTCGGCCGACCAGCTTTCCGATCAGCGGCGTCGAATCGAAGTAGGAGATCCGTTCGGCGATCAGCCCGCCGGTGAACGTGAACCGGTCGACGGCGTCCCACGCGATTGGCTTGCCGCCGTAGGTTCCGCTCAGCGTGAACTCGATGAACACCTCCTTCGGGCCGTGCCCGACGCGGTGTACATCGGCGTGCAGGTCGGGCACCAGCGCGAACAGCCGCTGGAACGAGTCGCGGCAGGCCTGCTTGCCCCGCAGGGTGCCCATCATCGGCTGAACCAGCACGATGTCTTCGCTCCACAACGCTTCGTGCTTGGCCAGGTCGGGGGTGCGCCAGGTGTCGGCGAACTGCTCCGCGAACCGGGCTGCGAACGCCTCGTCGACGTCGTCGCCGCGCACGCGAGGAGCATCGGATGAATCTGCCATGCTCCAAGAATCTAGCCGCGGCGGCCGACTACCCTGGCCGCATGCCAGTTCGCACCGCACTTCGCCCCGGCGTGGTGTCGCCGACCCTGCCGGTGCCCCATTCGATCGCCCGCCCGGAGTACGTGGGCAAGGCGACCGCCAAGGAAGGCAGCGAGCCGTGGGTGCAGACGCCCGAGGTGATCGAGAAGATGCGGGTGGCGGGCCGGATCGCCGCGGGCGCGCTCGCGGAGGCAGGCAAGGCCGTCGCGCCCGGCGTCACGACCGATGAGCTCGACCGCATCGCCCACGAGTACATGGTCGACCACGGCGCCTATCCGTCGACGCTGGGCTACAAGGGTTACCCGAAGTCCTGCTGCACATCGCTGAACGAGGTCATCTGCCACGGCATCCCAGACTCGACCGTCGTCGAGGACGGCGACATCGTCAACATCGACGTCACCGCCTACATCGACGGAGTGCACGGCGACACCAATGCCACATTTCTCGCGGGTGATGTGTCGGAGGAACACCGGCTGCTCGTGGAGCGCACGCACGAAGCGACGATGCGCGCGATCAAGGCCGTCCGCCCCGGCCGTGCGCTGTCGGTCATCGGGCGGGTCATCGAGTCGTACGCAAACCGGTTCGGCTACAACGTGGTTCGTGATTTCACCGGTCACGGCATCGGCACCACGTTTCACAACGGGCTGGTGGTGCTGCACTACGACCAGCCCGCCGTCGAAACCATCCTCGAGCCAGGGATGACGTTCACCATCGAGCCGATGATCAACCTCGGCGCGCTGGACTACGAGATCTGGGACGACGACTGGACCGTCGTCACCAAGGACCGCAAGTGGACGGCGCAGTTCGAGCACACCTTGGTGGTCACCGACGACGGCGCCGAGATCCTGACCCAGCTGTGAGACATCCCCTGCTCGGCGGAAAACGGTGAGCGGCGCGTTACTCGTCGCTGGCACGAGTTCGGACGCCGGGAAGTCCATGGTCGTCGCCGGCCTGTGCCGGCTGCTGGCCCGCAAGGGCATCACGGTTGCGCCCTTCAAGGCGCAGAACATGTCGAACAATTCCGCGGTCACCGTCGAGGGCGGTGAGATCGGCCGGGCGCAGGCGATGCAGGCGCGTGCCGCGGGCCTGGCGCCCAGCGTCCGGTTCAACCCGATACTGCTCAAGCCGGGAAGCGACCGCACGTCGCAATTGGTGGTGCGCGGCCGCGTCACGGGCTCGGTGGCCGCGGGAGACTACGTCCACCATCGCGACCGGCTCGCTGATGTCGTGAACGGTGAATTGGCCCAGCTGCGAACCGAATTCGACGCGGTCGTCTGTGAGGGCGCCGGGTCGCCGGCCGAGATCAACCTGCGCGCAACCGATCTGGCCAACATGGGACTGGCGCGCGCCGCCAACCTTCCCGTCGTCCTGGTCGGCGATATCGACCGCGGCGGCCTGCTCGCCCACCTGTTCGGCACGGTGGCGGTTCTTGCACCGGAGGACCAGGCGCTGATCGCCGGCTTCCTGGTCAACAAGTTTCGCGGCGACCCGGCCCTGCTCGCACCCGGCCTCACGCAGTTGGAACGCCTCACGGGCAGGCCCACATACGGCGTCCTTCCCTTTGACGACGGCTTCTGGCTCGACACCGAGGACTCGGTGTCGGTGCAGGCACACCGCGTCGTCGGCCAGCCGCAGCCGCCGGTCGGCGAGCAGTGGCTGCGGGTAGCGGCCATCCGGCTGCCCCGCATCTCCAACTCCACCGACGTCGAGGCGCTGGCCTGCGAACCCGGTGTGCTCGTGCGCTGGGTCACCGATCCCGCCGACCTGCCCGACGCCGACGTCGTCGTCATACCGGGCAGCAAGGCGACCGTCGCCGACCTGAACTGGTTGCGCGAGCGTGGCCTTGCCGACGGCATCAATGCGCACGCCGCAGCGGGTCGTTCCGTGCTGGGCATCTGCGGTGGCTTCCAGATGCTGTGCCGCCGCATCGACGACACCGTGGAGTCCGGTGCGTGTGGTGTCGACGGCCTCGGCCTGCTCGACGCCGAGATCGTGTTCGCACAGGACAAGACGCTGTGCCATCACGACACGCCGCTGCACGGCTACGAGATCCACCACGGACAGGTCAAACGATCCGCTGAAGACGATTGGTTGGGCGTCGGAATCCGGCGGGGCGAGGTGTACGGCACGCACTGGCACGGCCTTCTCGACAACGACGAGGTACGGCGACGCTGGCTGACCGACACCGCTGCAGCCGCCGGCCGGCGCGGATTCGCCGTCGCCACCGACGTCGACGTCGCGGCACGACGCGACGCCCAACTGGACCTGATGGCCGATCTGCTGGCGGCCCACTCCGACATCGACGCGATCCTCGGCCTGCTGGACACCGGACCGCCTAAGCGGCCTGCCCTCGTCAGCGCCCTGCGTGGGTAGCCTTGGTCTGATGATCGGTCGGCGGGTCAGCACGGTCGCGCTGGCACTTTCGGTGGTCACCGCGTTCACCGGCTGCACGAACGTCATTTCGGGCACCGCGACCTGGCCCGGCGCCAGGCTGGACCGGACCATACTGACCGGCGCGGACTTTCCGCAGGGCGTTCAGTACGACCGCATCATCGAGACGCCCGGCCAACCCGATGGCGAAGGCGGTCCGCCGGCAATGCTGTCGAAACCCGAAGGCTGTTCTGACGGACTCACGACGCGCATCGCCGCATCGGCCGAACGGGGTGCAGGGAGTGCCTCGAAGTACAGCGTCGCCTACGACGGCGCACGCACCGTGATGACGGTCCTCACGTGGAACTTGGATCTCATTGACCTGGCTGCCACCGCTGAGCGCTGTGCTCAATACCAGACCTTCTTCGACCCCTCATCGGAAGGCATTCCGATGACGACCACCCGATTGCAGACGCCCCGGCCCGACGCGTTGGTCTACGAGCAGACCATGGATCTCAACGGAGCGAAAAGCAGCGTGTTCTTCTCGTTCGAAAATGTCGACAAAATGGCGGTGTTCGGAATCGCCTTTCCCACACCGAATCCGACGATCCCCGCCAAAGGCACGCTCCCACAGACGTTTCTGGACATCTCTGGCAAACAAGCCGAGCGTCTGGGTAGCGGCTGAATGACAGGTTAAGACCCGTGCGAAAACCGCACGCCGACTGCTGACTCGCTGTAGCGTGACCAAATGCCTTCGACGATGGTCACCGTCGACGGTTTCCCTATTCCCGTCGTTGTCGCCGGCCCGGACAAGGGGTCCGTCGTGGTACTGCTCGGCGCCGCACAGCAGGCCGCGTCGGCGTATGACGCCGTGTGCCAGCGCCTGCACACCGCGTCGCTGCGAACCATCGTGATTGGTCCGGATCCGCGCCTGACCCCCAAGTCGGTCGTCGGCATCATGGACATGCTCGACGTGCAGTGGGGCCTGCTGGTCGGCGACCGCATCGGCGGTGAACTGGCGTGGGAGTTAGCGGCCACGCGGCTCGACCGCTTCATCGGTCTGGTCGTCATCGACCGCGGCCACCCGCGCGTGGCCGACCAGTCGGGCGTGATCCGCGACGAGCACTGCCCACCCGTGGAGATGAACACCACCGCGCTGGTCAGCACGCCCGCGGCACGGGCGGTGGCGCGGGCCAGCCAGCGCTTCGTCTACGGCGACTTCCGCCTTGTCGAGCTGCTCGGCAGGCGCAACGCCCAGGAGTCGACCGCGCAGCTGGCCGCCGAGATCGTGCTGCGTACCAGCACCTGGTGAGCGCTCAGTCAGGTGCCCTCGGTGTTTGATGCTCGGCACCCTGCCTTCGCGCGAGCGCTCAGTCAGGTGCCTCGGTGTTTGATGCTCGGCACCCTGCCTTCGCGCGAGCGCTCAGTCAGGTCCCTCGGTAGGCGTCCACGCTTGTGGCAAACCCGGCGTTGTCGGGAACAGATAGTCGACGAAGGCCGCAGCGGTCGGTTGCGGCTCATGATTGGCCAGTCCAGGGCGCTCGTTGGCCTCGATGAAGACGTACTCGTCCCTCGTCACGTCCGGCACCAGCAGGTCGATGCCGGTGACCGGGATGCCGATCGCCTCGGCCGCTTTGACGGCAACGCGGCGCAGCTCCGGGTTCACCTCGGCCGTCACATCGTGAATCGTGCCGCCCTGATGCAGGTTCGCGGTGCGCCGCACCCGTAGTCGCTGCCCCTCGGGCAACACGTCGTCGAACGACCAGCCGGCCTCTGCGACCGTCGACTCCGTGACCGCGTCGACAGGGATGCGTGACTCACCGCCGGTGGCGGCCGCGCGCCGCCTGCTCTGCGCCTCGATCAGCTGCCGGACGGTGTGGTGTCCGGTGCCGATGATCTCGGCGGGCCTGCGCACCGCGGCAGCGACGACCTTGCCGTCGATCACCACAAGGCGGAGGTCCTCGCCCTCCGCGCGCTGCTCGATGAGTACGTCGGGATGCTGTTCGCGGGCCCGGGCCAGCGCCCTGTCGAGTTCGTCGGTGCCGTCCACGCCGACGGTGATGCCCTTGCCCTGCTCGCCTCGCGTCGGCTTCACCACCACGTCGCCGACCTCGGCGAGGAATTCGTGGTCGCCCTCGTCGAATGTGGCAAGGCGGCCGCGCGGCACCTTGATGCCCGCGTCACCGACGATGCGCCGGGTTTGGCGCTTGTCGTCGCAACGGCTCATGGCGACCGCGGAAGTGTACTCGGACAACGACTCTCGCGTCACCACGGCGCGACCGCCATGCGACAGCCGCATCTCGCCGGCTCCGGCGTCCAACACTTCTACCCAGATGCCACGGCGCATCGCTTCGTCGGCGATGATGCGCGCGTAAGGGTTGAGATCGTCGACGGTCTCAGGGGGATGGGTGAACAAAGGCTCGTTGATCGCGTTCTTGCGCTTGACGGCCATCACCGGGACCCGTTGGAAGCCCAGCTTCTCGTACAGCGCGATGGCGGCCGCGTTGTCGTGGGTCACCGACAGATCCATATACGACCGCCCGCGAGCCCGGTAGACCTCGGCGAGCGCGCGCGTCAGCGCCCCGCCAACGCCCGGCAGGCTGGTCGCCGGGTCGACGGCCAGCGTCCACAGGCTCGAGCCGTTCTCCGGATCGGAGAACAGCAGGTTGTGGTCGACGCCCGTGACGGTACCCACCACAGAGCCGTCGTCGTCACGCACCGCGATGAGATAGTCGACCGGGTCCCGGTTGCGGTGGTTGTCCCAGATGACATCGGTCGGCGCGGGCACCATGCCGCAGCGGACGTAGACATGGTTCATCGCATCGCCTTCGGCGGCGTCCTGCAGCGCACGCACGGTGAAGCCGGACGTCGGCGGTGCCGGTTCGTCGTCCTCGGAGAAGCGAAGCCGGTAGGTGTGGCTCGGATCGATGAACAACTCCGCGGGCGCCCGCGATACGAGGACGTGTGGCTCGCGGGCGTAGATGCAGATATCGCGCCTGCCATGGGTCTCGCCACGGAGCACCTCGGCGAGCTTTTCGGCATCGGCGAAGGTCTGGCCGAAGACCAGCCGGCCCCAGCCGAGTTCTAGCACCACGTCGTCGGCCATCTTGTCGACCAGATGCGCGGGAGAAGCGTCGTGCAGACCGAGGGTGATCGCCTCGGGATGGTCGCCTTCGGTGGGCTGAGCGGTCACGCCGCGGACCCCGCGATGCCGTGCCGCTGCAGCCACAGCTCGAGCAGCGCGATCTGCCACAACTCGTTGCCGCGCAACGGCGTCAGCCGACCGTTGGGGTCGGCGAGCAGTGCGTCAACCGCCTCGGGACGGAACAGGCCGCGCTCCTTGGCGACCGGCGCATACAGTGCGTCGCGCACCAGGTCGAGGTACGGACCTTCCAGATGGGTGAGCGCGGGCACCGGGAAGTAACCCTTTGGCCGGTCGATGACCTCGGACGGGATGACCCTGCGCGCGGCCTCCTTGAGCACACCCTTGCCGCCATGTGCGGTCTTGAGATCCGGCGGGCAGGTGGCGGCCAGTTCGACGAGTTCGTGGTCGAGGAATGGCACTCGCCCCTCGAGACCCCAGGCCATGGTCATGTTGTCTACCCTCTTGACCGGGTCGTCAACAAGCATCACGGTGGTGTCCAGTCGCAGCGCACGGTCGACACCGCTCTGCGCGCCCTCACGTGCGAAGTGTTCGGTGACGAACCGACCGCTCGGGTCGTCCTCGGCGACGTAGCCGGATGTCGCCAGCGCATGCACACCGTCGGCGTCGCGGTCGAAGAACGCGGCGCGGTAGGCCGACACCGAACCGTCGAGCGATGCGGCGGCGGGTTCGCCCATCGGGGGATACCAGTGATAGCCCGCGAACACCTCGTCGGCGCCCTGACCGGACTGCACCACCTTGACGTGTTTGGCGACTTCCTGGCTGAGCAGATAGAAGGCGACGCAGTCGTGGCTGACCATCGGTTCGCTCATCGCACCGATCGCGCCGTCGAGGGCGGGCAGCATGCGGTCGGTGTCGATGCGGATCTGGTGGTGGTCGGTGCCGAACCGGTCGGCGACGATGTCGGACCACTTGAATTCGTCGCCCTTGACGTCGCCGACGGATTCGAAGCCGATGGAAAACGTCGACAGGTCTTTCTGGCCCGCCTCGGCCAGCAGGCCGACGATCAGGCTGGAGTCGACACCGCCCGACAACAGACACCCGACAGGCACGTCGGCCACCATGCGGCGATCGACTGCGACACGCAGCGACTCGAGAACCGCGTCTTCCCAGTCCTTTTCGGTCCAGTCGTGACGGTCGTCGCGTCGACTGAAGTCCGGAGCCCAGTACGTCGTTGTCGTACGGCGACCGTCCGGCTCGATCGCGACGAGCGTGGCGGGCGGGATCTTGGAGACACCGCGCAGGATCGTGCGCGGCGGCGGGACGACGGAGTGGAACGTGAGGTAGTGGTGCAGCGCCACCGGGTCGATGCGGGTATCGATACCGCCGCCGGCCAGCAGCGCGGGCAGCGACGAGGCGAACCGCACCCGGTTGGCGTCCTCGGAGATGTACAGCGGCTTGATGCCGAGCCGGTCGCGTCCGAGGAGCACTCGGCCGCTGTCTCGTTCGGCGATCGCGAAGGCGAACATCCCGAACAGCCGGTCGACGAAGCGGTCGCCCCAGTGGTGGTAGGCCTTCAGCAGCACCTCGGTGTCGCTGTGGGAGAAGAACCGGTAGCCGTGCTCGGACAGCTCGCGGCGCAGGTTCTTGTAGTTGTAGATGCACCCGTTCCACACGATCGCCAGGCCGAGGTCGCTGTCGACCATCGGCTGCGCACCCGCCTCGGAGAGGTCGATGATCTTCAGGCGGCGATGGCCGAGCGCGACGCGACCCTGCGACCACGCGCCCGCCGCATCGGGACCGCGAGGCGCCATGGCCTCGGCCATGGCCGACACCGCCGCGAGATCAGGCGTTCGGCCGTCGAGTCGCACCTCGCCGGTGGCTCCGCACATCGGCTCGACCCTACCGGTTGGCGCTCCATCGGGCGTGTCAGAGGTGGGTTGGCGTTAGGAAACGCCCTCCAGCTCTCCGGTCTCGTCGACCTGCTTGATCGGCCCGGTGAACCAGTTCTTCACCGACACGTGCCAGTAGATGTAGAGCAGGACCAACACGCCACCCACCAGCAACGGGGTGTAGTTGACGAACTTCCACTCGAAGCTCGGGTCCCACGGCATGCCGCCCAGAGAGGTCGGGAACATCGCGATTATCGAGGTGATGATGATCTCGACTATCGCGATGGGCGCCATCCACTTGTGGTGCCCGCGCAGATTCCATCTGCCGACCGGGAAGGCGTCACCCATCCGCCAGCGCAGATAGATCGGGACCATGAAGCACAAGTAGAGGCCGACGACGCCGATCGAGACCACCGCGAAGAATGCGATCGGGACCGGTGCGCCGTTGATGTCGACCTCGACCAGAGCGGGCAGGGTGATGGTCGCCGCCAGCACAGCGGTGATCATGACCCCGTTGGCGGGAATCCGTTTCGAACTCAACGCCGACCACAGCTGGTGACCCGGCACCGCACGGTCGCGGCTGAACGCGAACAACATGCGCGACGCGCTGGTCTGGCAGGCCGTGGTGCAGAAGAACTGACCTGCGGTGGAGATCAGCAGCACGATCGCGACCCACTTGGAGTCCATTGCCTGATTGAAGATGGTCACCACCGCGCCGCCGCCCGCCGACACCTCATCGGAGTCCTGCACAGCGAAAAGGAATGCCAAAAGGAGGATCCAGCCGCCGATCGCCGAGTAGAAGATCGACCGCCAGATGCCCTTGGCCGCACCGTCGGCCGCGCTCTTGGTCTCCTCGGACAGGTGTGCCGAGGCGTCGTAGCCGGTGATCGTGTACTGGGTCAGGATCGCTGCGATCGGCAGGCAGAAGAACAGGAAGCCGAAGCTCGAGGTCGAGCCGCCGAACATGCCGCTGTTGTTGATGGTCTTGGCGAAGACGTCGCTGAAGCTGGCGTGCTGCTCGGGGACCAGGAACAGGATCAGGATCACCGCCGCGGCGCCCGCCACGTGCCACCACACCGAAATGTTGTTGATGACGGCCAACAGATGGCTGGAGAAAATGTTGATGATCGCGGAGGCCGCCAGGATGATGACGAAGAGGACGAATGTCCGCGTGAGGCTGTAGCCGTTGAGCCAGGTCTCGCTGAAAGTGCCGAGCGTCAGGTCGAGGAATGTCGCGCAGCCATAGGCAACCGATGCCAGGATGGCGATCAGACCGATCAGGTTCAGCCAGCCGGTGTAGAAGCCCGCCTTCGGGCCGCCCAGTTTGCTTGCCCACCAGTAGATTCCGCCCGATGTGGGAAATGCCGACACCAACTCGGACATGCACAGCCCGATGATGAGGATGAAGATCGAGACAAGGGGCCAGCCCCAGGCGATCGCCGCGGGCCCGCCGTTGTTCCAGCCGAGGCCGAAGGAGGTGAAGCAGCCCGCCAGGATCGAGATGATCGAGAAGGAGATCGCGAAGTTGGAAAAGCCCGACCAGGAGCGCGACAACTCCTGGACATAGCCGAGGCTGGCGAGATGTTTCTCGTCATCGTCTAGGTGTTCGTGGCCCTCTGGCACGGCGATTCTCCTTCGCGGGGGTGGGGACAGAACTCGCATAGGCACAATAAAGCGCCAAAGGTCTGGTGTCCTACCTTTGGCGGTGTCGATTGCGTAAATCTTGATGACAGGTCGTTGACCTCGCATCCACCCAGGTTTATTGTCCAAGTTGTCTGACAACTTTCGCTCGGAAGCCAATCGGAAGCCAGGAGGAGCGATGGCGGAAAACACGCGGGCAGTCGGCTCGGTCACCTACCGGGAGGCCGGCGAAGGCTATTTCGAAAAGCGGCAGCTGCGCCGTCACGCCGCTTTCTGGTCACTGTGGGCACTCGGCGTCGGCGCCGTCATCTCCGGTGACTTCTACGGCTGGAACCTCGGCCTCGACGCAGGCGGCTTCGGCGGGTTGCTGATCGCCGGAATCGTCATCACGATCATGTATTACGGCCTGTGCTTCTCCATCGCGGAGATGTCTCCGGCACTGCCACACACCGGCGGGGCCTACTCGTTCTCGCGCTCGGCGATGGGCCCGTGGGGCGGCTTCATCACCGGACTTGCCGAGAACATGGAGTACGTGATCACGCCCGCGGTGGTCGTTGGCGCGATGGGATTCCTCTCGCACGACATCGTTTTCGACCTGACCGGGACCGACGGCTGGTGGAACAGCCCAGTGCTGTGGTGGGCCGTCTACTACATCATCTTCGTCGGCATCAACATCCTCGGCATCGAGATCACCATGCGGTTCACCGTGATCATCACCGTTGCAGCGCTTGCGGTCCTCGCGTTCTTCTTCGTGGCCGTGCTTGTCAGCGGGGCCTTCGACGCCAGCCTGCTGACCAACATCCCACCGGACGAGGGTCAAAGCAGCTTCCTGCCGCACGGCATAGCGGGGATCTTCCCCGCCCTACCGTTCGCGATCTGGTTCTACCTTGCGATCGAGGAACTACCGTTGGCCGCGGAGGAGTCCCACGATCCGAAGCGCGACATACCCCGCGCGACGATCTGGGGACTGACGACTCTGATGTTCTTCGCCATCGGAATCCTGTTCCTCAACACCGGAGTCGGCGGCGGCGCCGCGGAGATCGGAACGTCGGCAACGCCGTTCTTCGACGGGTTCAAGGCGGTCTTCGGCGAGGGCGTCGGGGCTTCTCTGCTCGGCCTCCTCGCGCTGATCGGTCTGATCGCCAGCTTCTTCACGATCATCTACGCCTACGGTCGCAACACGTACTCGCTATCGCGCGCAGGCTATTTCCCGCAGAGCCTGTCGATCACCCACCCGACCCGCAACACGCCCTACGTCGCGCTGATCGTTGGTGCGGTGATCGGCTACGTCCTGTCGCTGGTCATCTATTTCGCCGGACAGAGCGAGAGCGCTGTTGCGGGCAAGATCGTCGGCGCGCTGCTGTACATGGCCGTGTTCGGTGCGGTGATCTCGTATTTCATGCAGTGCCTGGCGTTCATCGTGCTGCGGCGCAGGCTGCCGAACATCGCGCGTCCGTACCGCAGCCCGGTGGGCATCTGGGGTGCGGCGATCGCCGGCGCGATCGCGTTGGTGGCGCTGGTGTCGCTGTTCCTCAACGAGGACTACCGGCCGGGCGTCTACGGGACGCTGGTCTACTTCGTGATCGGCATCATCTACTTCGCGGTCCGGGGACGGCACAAGCTTGTGCTGTCACCTGAAGAGGAGTTCGCGATGTCTCACGGACAGCACGGGGCGAACCTCCAGGAAGAGGGTTACGGTACGGTCTCCGTCGCCGAGATCTCGGCGGATAACCCGCCGACTCGGTCACCTTAGTGTGACCGGCGGGGAGGATTACCGCCCAATCCTCCCCGCATACCGTAACTTTCAAAACCCTTGCCGCTAAACGTGCTTCAACGTCAACTTGAGGGGGAGTCGTGTCTCTGGTCCTGGGAGTCGATGTCGGCTCGCAGAGCATCAAGGCTGTGATCATCGACGAGGGTGGCGAGGTCGTCTCCTCCGGCTCGGCGCCGCTGACCATGGTGCATGAGCACGACGGCTGGGCCGACCAGGACCCGTACGCATACCGCACCGCACTTCGCGACGCCGTGCGCGCGGCAGTCGAAGGCGTCCAGGCCGAACGCGTCGTGGCGATGGGCCTTGGCAGCCAGGTCGACGGAGTCGTGGCGTGCGACGCCGAAGGGGCACCGCTGCGCTCGGCGATCATCTGGCTTGACAAGCGGGCCACGAAACAATGCGACCAGCTGGTCTCGGCGGTGGGTTCCGATCTTCTCGCCGAGCGCACCGGACTGGTGGCGGATGCGTCGCACAGCGCGCCGAAGATGATGTGGATCAGGGAGAACGAGCCGCAGATCTGGCAGCAGGCGGCAATGCTCGCTCCGGTCGGTTCATTTGTGCTGCATCACCTTTCAGGCGTGCATACCCAGGATGCCGCCAACGCGTCATCGACGATGGTGTACGACGTCGCCAAGGGTGTCTTCGACAGCGAGCTGTGTGAGGCGGCAGGCCTTGACTCGGCCATGCTGCCCGCCGTGCGGCCCTCGACGGACGTGGTCGGCACCCTGCGACCCGATGTGGCCGCCGACCTCGGGCTGCCCTCTACGTGTGCCGTGGTCGTCGGTACGGGAGACGAACACGCTGCATCCGTCGGCGCCGGTGCCATCGAATCCGGGGTAGTCGTCGACGTCACCGGCACCGCGGAACCGGTGACGACGGTCGCGGCGGAGCCCGTCCGCGATCCACTCGGCGTGGTGGAGACGCACGGCCACGCCGTACCCGGCGCGTGGTTGATCGAGAACCCAGGCTTCGTCAGCGGCGGCAGCACGCTGTGGCTCGCCAACCTGCTCGGTGTACCGCAGGGGGAGATCTTCACGCGCGCAAGGGAAGCGCCGCCTGCCAGTGACGGTGTGCTGTTCTTACCGGCGTTATCCGGCTCGACCGCACCGCGGTGGAACGATGCGATGCGCGGCGCATTCCTCGGCCTCGCAATGAACCACACGTCGGCGCAAGCCGCACGCGCCGTCCTCGAAGGGTGCGCATATGCGCTGCGCGACATCGTCGACCGGCTCGATGCGCTTGGCCTTGGTCACGGCGAGGTACGGATCGTCGGTGGCGGAGCACGCGACGACCTGTGGGCGTCGATCAAGGCAAACGTGCTCGGCAGGCCGGTACGCCGGGTGCTGACCCAGGAGGCCACCGCTGTCGGGGCGGCGATGGTCGCAGGCGTCGGCGCTGGGGTGTTCGCCGATTTCTCGGCGGCATCGGTTGCCGTGCAACTGGACCCGGATTCCATCGAACCGGACCCCGCCGCGCAGAGGCAGTACGCCGACGCCTACGGGCGTTACCTGGCCGCGTTCGACGCGGTCGAGAAGGCGTTGGCGCCATGACGATCCCGGAGCCGAACGCCATCCTCGCCGGCCTCCGCGAGCGGGGTCACCACGACCTGCCCGACGTCGACATCCGCGTCGGCGCCTCGGTTTTGGACGGCGCAGTCGCGGACGCCTGCGCCAGGCCCGGTATGCCTGCGCCGTTGATCATCAGCGACGGCGGCCCGTACCGCACGCCCGCCGGACCGGTCGTCGACCGGCTGGCCGAGCAGCTCGGCTGCGCAGTGATTCAGCTCGGCACGGGTACTGTGCGCGCCGACGAAAACACCGTCGAGCGTGCGGTGACCGAGGTCGGCTCCGAGCGGCTGCTGATCTCCGTAGGCGCGGGCACGCTCACCGACATCGCGAAGGTCACCGCGCAGCGCACCGGGAGCCGTCACGTCGCAGTCCAAACCGCTTGCAGCATTAACGGTTTCATCGCCGACCGCAGCGTCCTGGTCATCGCGGGCGCCAAACGCACCGTCGTGTCCCGATGGCCCGACATGCTGATCGCCGACTCCGACATCCTCACCGCGGCGCCTGTCGGGCTGAACCTCGCCGGGGTGGGTGACCTGTCCACGGTCCCCAATGCGGTCGCCGAATGGCAGCTCGCCGCGCGCCTCGGCCACGGCCCCGCGTACGACGCCGCCGTCGTCGAACAGGTCCTCGCCGCGATGCCCGCACTTCCGTCGCTCGCTGCGGCCGCGCGCGATGCCGAGCCGGCCGGCCTCGCCGACCTGGCCCGGCTGCTCGCGGGCAGCGGTCTGTCGATGGGAATCGTCGGGTCGACCGCACCCGCATCGGGCAGCGAACACGCGGTGTCGCACCTGCTGGAGATGGCGCTGTCCCAGCGGGAGGGACCTGCTGCACCGCACGGCATGCAGGTGACGGTCGCGACGCGGCTCGCGCTGCGGGTCTGGCAGCTGGTAGACGACACGATCTCCTCGAAGCGGGCGCAGGTGCGGGTCCCCGACGAGTCGGGGAGCCGGGATGCGGTGGCACTTGCGTTCGCCGAGCTCGGCGCGAAAACGGTCGAGGAGTGCTGGACGGCCTACTCCGCCAAGCGCAACTGGCTGCTCGCGCACCAGGCCGTCGTCGAGGCGATCGTCGCCGACTGGGACGGTTTCAAGGGGACGGTGACGCTGCCGACACCGCAACAGTTCGACGACGTGAGTCACGCGAGCGGACTCCCAACGCGGGCACGCGACCTCGGCACCGGCTATGACGACGCCCTGCTGTTCTGGGCACTGCGCAATTCCCATCTACTGCGGGAACGGATTTCGATCGTCGATCTCGCCGATCTGCTGGGTGTCTGGTCAGACGACACGGCGCGGTCCATCGTGGCCGACTCCGAAAAAGGATGAAGGAGGACTGATGGCTCATTTTGTTTTCATGCTCACCCACGACGACCGGACCGTCGATAACGCGGCCGAGATCATGCCCACTCTGGCCGACACCGGGCTGCGCTATGTCGGGTTCAAGGACGTCGGAGCCGATCTTGCCAAGCAGCGTGAGCTGGTCTCGCTAGCTCACGACGCCGGCTTCGAGGTGATGCTCGAGGTGGTCTCGACCAGCAAGGAGGCCGAGATGTCGTCGCTGCGGTCGGCGGCACAGGCGGGATTCGACTGGGTGCTCGGCGGCACTCACGGCGCGGAGACGGCAGGCATGCTCCCCGACGGCGTGAAGTACTGCCCATTCCCCGGGCGGGTCGTCGACCACCCGAGCGTGCTGCTCGGCTCGATCGACGAGATCGCCGCCGACGCCGAACGACTGACGGCGCTCGACCATGTCAGCGGACTCGACCTGCTGGCCTATCGCCACCCGACCGCCGACATCCTGGAACTGATCCGCGCGGTGACCGCGAGTTCGAACGGGCCGGTGATCGTCGCGGGATCCATCGCCAGCATCGACCGGGCCGTCGCCGTTGGCGAGGCGGGCGCGTGGGGCTACACGATCGGCAGCGCGATCTTCGACGGCCTGCTGCCAGGGGCTCCGTCGATCTCAGACCAGGTTCGACGGGTCCTCGAGGAGACCGCGTCGGCCGCCGATGCATCCCCGGGAACCACGTAGGCTCGTGAAATGCCTGGGCGGACTTTGCTCGCCGACCGGCTGCGGGACGAGCTGCTGGAGGAGATAACCAGTTCGCAGTTGCAGCCGGGGACCAAGCTGCCGACCGAGGGTGAATTGTCGAAGCGATTCGGGGTGTCCCGGGCGACGGTGCGAGAAGCGGTAGGCGGCCTCGTCGAGGCCGGCTACGTCACCCGTCGCCGCGGATCGGGCAGCTATGTCGCCGAGCGGCGACGTATGCCGCACGGGCTCGACTCGACACTGAGTTATCTCGCGATGATCGAGAGCGCCGGGGCGCGCGCCGGAATGCGGGTGCTGGACGCGGTGTTCGAGCAGAGCTCGAAAATCGATGGGCCACTGCAGCTCAGCAGGGGAGAGAAGGTACTCGCGGTGGAACGGGTGCGAACCGCCGACGAACAACCGGTGATCTACTCACGCGACCGCATCCCCGCGCGACTGCTGAGAACCGACCTCGACCTGAAGAACCTCGACCCGTCGCTGTTCGCGCTGCTGAGTTCGTCGGGGCACGCGGCTGATCACGCGACCGCGACGCTGCACGCCGTCGCCAGCACCAGTTGCACGGCAAAAGTGCTGGGGGTTCGGCGCGGCAAGCCGCTGCTATACATCGAGGAAATCGACTACGGCCGAGACGGGACGCCGGTCATGCTGTCGCGGGAGTGGCATGTCTCCGAGGCTTTCGACATGCGGATCAACCGGCAGGCCCTGACGGCGCCGATCTCCTCGTTGCGGTAGCGGGCTAATGGTCTGATGACCTACCTTTAGGGAGTGACTGAGATGCTGTCGCAAACCGAATTGGAATCGTTGGTCGCCGCAGGGGACATCGACACCGTGATCGTCGCGTTCTGCGATATGCAGGGTCGGTTGACCGGCAAACGCGTCGCGGCTCGGTTGTTCGTCGAGGACGTCGCCGCCCACGGGGCCGAATGCTGCAACTACCTGCTCGCCGTCGACGTCGACATGAACACCGTCGATGGCTACGCGATCTCGAGCTGGGAAACCGGCTACGGCGACATGGTGATGACGCCGGATTTCTCCACGCTGCGCCTGCTGCCGTGGTTGCCGGGCACCGCGCTCGTCATGGCCGACCTGTCGTGGACCAACGGCAAGCCGGTGACCCAGGCGCCGCGCAGCATCCTCAACAAGCAGATCGCCCGGTTGGCCGACAAGGGGCTGGTGCCCTATGTGGGCACCGAACTCGAATTCATCGTCTTCGACGACTCCTTCCGCCAAGCATGGGCGGCCGGGTACCGCGGACTGACACCGGCCACCGACTACAACGTGGACTACGCGATGCTGGCATCCACCCGGATGGAGCCGCTGCTGCGCGACATCCGGCTCGGCATGGACGGCGCGGGCATGTACTGCGAGGGCGTCAAGGGCGAGTGCAACTTCGGGCAGCAGGAGATCGCATTTCGCTATGACCACGCCCGGGTGACGTGCGACAACCACACGATCTATAAAAACGGCGCCAAGGAGATCGCCGACCAACACGGCAAGAGCCTGACGTTCATGGCGAAATTCGATGAGCGCGAAGGTAACAGCTGCCATATCCACATATCGCTGCGCGGCGACGACGGCGGCGCGGTGTTCGCCGATTCGGACGCACCGGACGGCATGTCGGCGATGTTCCGCAGCTTCATAGCGGGCCAGCTCGCGACGCTTCGCGAGTTGACGCTGTTCTATGCGCCGAACATCAACTCCTACAAGCGATTCGTCGAAGGCAGCTTCGCGCCGACCGCGATCGCGTGGGGCATGGACAACCGCACATGCGCCATGCGGGTGGTCGGCCACGGCCACGGTATGCGGGTGGAATGCCGGGCGCCGGGTGGGGACGTCAACCAGTATCTGGCGGTGTCGGCGTTGATCGCGGGCGGTCTGCACGGCATCGAGCAGGAGCTCGAACTACCGGATGCGCTGGTGGGCAACGCCTATACGAGCGGAGCAGAGTGCCTGCCGACCACGCTGACCGAGGCCGCCGAACTGTTCGGCAAGTCGCAGGTGGCGCGAGACGCGTTCGGCGACGAGGTCGTCGAGCACTACCTCAACAACGCGGCCATCGAACTCAAGGCGTTCAACGCCTCGGTCACCGACTGGGAAAGGGTGCGCGGTTTTGAGCGGCTTTAGACCGGTTCTGGGTCTGACCACCTATCTGCAACAGGCGCAGTCAGGGATCTGGGATGTGCATGCAACCTTTCTGCCCGCCATCTACATGGAGGGCGTGAACCTTGCCGGCGGGACCGCTGTGCTGCTGCCGCCGCAGCCAATCGATGCGCCCGACCGGGTACTCGACGGGCTGGACGGCCTGATCATCACCGGCGGACGGGATATGGACCCGGCCGCCTACGGTCAGCAGCGCCACCCGGAGACGGACGAACCCGTGCAGGCCAACCAGGAGCGCGATGCGTGGGAGATGGCGCTGGTCCGCGGCGCGATCGGGCGCGGAATGCCGGTACTGGGCATCTGCCGCGGCGCGCAGGTGATCAACGTGGCGCTGGGCGGCACGCTGCATCAGCACCTGCCCGACGTCATCGGACATACCCGACACCAGCTGGGTAACGCGGTGTTCTCCACCTCGTCGGTGCACACGGTGCCCAACAGCCGGCTCGCCGGGCTGATCGGCGAATCGTCGGATGCGCAGTGCTACCACCACCAGGGCATCGATCGACTCGGTGAAGGACTGGTCATCAGTGCGCAGGACTCCGACGGGGTGATCGAGGCCGTCGAGATCCCCGGGGAGAACTTCGTTCTGGCGGTGCAGTGGCATCCCGAGGAACGTCTCGACGATATTCGTCTGTTCATCGCGGTGGTGCAGACCGCCGCCGAGTATGCGACGGGGAAGGTGACCGCGTGAGCTCCTCGACTCTGATCAACCCCGCCACGGAGCAGGAGTTGCGCACCGTCGAACGGATTGATGAGGCCGGCGTCGACGACGCTGTGGCGCGCGCCACCGTTGCGCAACGGAAGTGGGCCGCAGCGGCGCCCGGCGACCGGGCTGCCGCGCTTCGGTCGTTCGCGGCCGTCGTGGATGCGCATGTCGACGAACTCGCGGCGCTCGAGGTGGCCAACTCCGGCCACCCCATCGGCAA
Source organism: uncultured Actinomycetota bacterium (assembly GCA_963715215.1). Classification (GTDB taxonomy): domain Bacteria; phylum Actinomycetota; class Actinomycetes; order Mycobacteriales; family Mycobacteriaceae; genus Mycobacterium. The sequence goes on along the minus strand of CAVQRJ010000028.1, from coordinate 26,533 downwards.
TGCCCAGTGGGAGGCCGGGCACGTCCGAGACGTGCTGCAGTTCTACTCGGCCAGCCCGGAACGCATGTCCGGCAAGCAGATTCCCGTTGCGGGCGGACTCGATGTCACCTTCAACGAGCCGCTCGGCGTCGTCGGTGTGATCACGCCGTGGAACTTCCCGATGACGATCGCGTCGTGGGGTTTCGCTCCGGCGCTGGCCGCGGGCAACGCGGTGCTGGTGAAACCGGCCGAGTGGACGCCGCTCACCACGATCCGGCTCGGTGAGCTCGCACTGGAGGCCGGGCTGCCGGACGACCTGTTTCAGGTATTGCCCGGCAAGGGGTCGGTGATCGGGGAGCGCTTCGTCACCCACCCGGACGTGCGCAAGATCGTCTTCACCGGCTCGACCGAGGTTGGCATCGGTGTGATGGCCGGCGCCGCCAAGCAGATCAAGCGGGTGACGCTGGAACTGGGCGGCAAGAGCGCCAACGTCGTGTTCGACGACTGTGACCTTGAGCGCGCGGCGGCCACCGCGCCGTACGGCGTGTTCGACAACGCCGGCCAGGACTGCTGTGCGCGTAGCCGCATCCTGGTGCAGCGCAACGTCTATGACCGGTTCATGGAGATGTTCGAGCCCGCAGTGAAGGGCGTCGTAGTCGGCGATCCGACGTCGAAAGACACCGAGATGGGACCGTTGGTGTCCGCTTCGCATCGCGATTCGGTGGCCGCCTATGTGCCCGACGACGCGCCCGTCGCCTTCCGCGGCAGCGCGCCGAGTGGGCCCGGATACTGGTTCCCGCCAACGGTGTTGACCCCGCAGCGCACCGACCGCACCGTCACCGAGGAGATCTTCGGGCCGGTGGTCACGGTGCTGCCGTTCGACGACGAGGCCGACGCTATCGCCCTGGCCAACGACTCCGAATATGGACTGTCCGGCTCGATCTGGACCGACGACCTGTCGCGGGCGATGCGGGTATCCCGGGCCGTGGAATCGGGCAACCTGTCGGTCAACTCGCACTCGTCGGTCCGGTTCAATACACCGTTCGGCGGCTTCAAGCAGTCCGGGCTCGGGCGCGAACTCGGTCCCGACGCGCCACTGCATTTCACGGAAACGAAGAACGTCTTCTTTGCGATCACGGAGAGAACCTAGGTGATGAACAAGTCTGATCTGACCCAACGACTGGCGGACAAGGTCGCCGTCATCACCGGCGGTGCCAGCGGCATCGGGTTGGCGACCGCCAAGCGGATGCGGTCCGAGGGCGCCACCATCGTCATCGGCGACATCGACCCGGCCACCGGCAAGGCCGTCGCCGACGAACTCGAAGGCTTGTTCGTCCCCGTCGACGTCTCCGATCAGGTAGCGGTCGACACGCTCTTCGACACCGCCGCAAAGACATACGGTTCCGTGGACATCGCGTTCAACAACGCGGGCATCTCACCACCCGAGGACGATCTGATCGAGAACACCGAACTCGACGCGTGGCAGCGCGTGCAGGACATCAACCTGAAGTCGGTCTACCTGTGCTGTAAAGCCGCGCTGCGGCATATGGTCCCGCAGCAGAAGGGCTCCATCATCAACACCGCCTCGTTCGTCGCGGTGATGGGCTCGGCGACATCGCAGATCAGCTACACGGCATCGAAGGGCGGCGTGCTGGCGATGTCTCGCGAACTCGGCGTGCAGTTCGCGCGACAGGGCATTCGGGTCAACGCGCTGTGCCCCGGCCCGGTGAACACACCTCTGCTGCAGGAACTTTTCGCCAAGGACCCGGAGCGGGCGGCGCGCCGGCTGGTGCACGTGCCGGTGGGTCGGTTCGCCGAACCGGAGGAACTGGCCGCCGCAGTGGCGTTTCTCGCCAGCGACGACGCATCATTCATCACCGGTTCCACCTTCCTGGTGGACGGCGGCATCAGCTCGGCCTACGTCACTCCTCTCTAGTCATGTCGGCCGACCCGGACGTTCCACTCGCAGGCGAAGCGCTGCTGCGCCCGGTTCGGCCGGGGAATGCCTTCGAGGACACCGTCGGTCGGCTGCTGCAGACAATCCGGCTTGGAGTCCTGCAACCGGGTGAATCGTTGCCGCCCGAACGGGAATTGGCGACGCGGCTCGGCGTCAGTCGCGACACCGTGCGGGAAGCGATCAAATCACTGTCGGATTCCGGCTATCTGGTGTCGCGGCGCGGCCGGTACGGCGGCACCTTCCTTGCCGAGTCGCTCCCGACGCACACCGGTGACACTTCTGGCGTGACCCGCGCAGAGATCGACGACGCCCTACGGCTGCGCGAAGTGCTCGAGGTGGGTTCCGCGAGAATGGCAGCAAGCCAGACATTGACCGCCGCCGAGCGCGAGGTCCTTTGGGCCCGGATGACCGATGTGCGTGGGGCGCCGGCAGCCGACTACCGGCGGTTGGACTCGCGTTTTCATCTGGCCATCGCCGAGGCGGCCGGGTCGCCGTCGCTGGTGACTCTGGTGGCCGACAACCGGATGCGCGTCAATGGGCTGCTGGACCAGATCCCGCTGCTGGCGCGCAACATCGCGCATTCCGACGAGCAGCACGAGGCGATCGTGATGGCGATCCTGGCCGGCGATTGCGAGGGCGCCGCCGCCGCGATGCTGGCACACGTCGCAGGCTCGGAGGCACTTCTGCACGGCTTCCTGGACTGAATACCTGGATCGCCGGCCAAACATAGACCGGATGACGGACAGCCAGCGGTTGCTGCAGACGAGGTCCGTTAGGCGGATCACTTCCTGCTTGGCCGCAGCGCCGAGGCACAGTGTGATTGCGAGCATCAGTAACCAAGAGATGACGCCGGCACAGGCGATCACCAACACTTTTCCTCCCTTCTGCTGACGTGAAACGGGCTCGACGCAATGTTTTTCACTGCGCCAGGCCCGCCGGGAGGGGTCAGAAGTCGCCCTTGACCACGTTGGTGTTCTGGACCCTGCTGCCGCAGTCGCCGTCGACGAAGCGGGCACGGACGAACACCTCGTCGCTCCCGTCACCGTCCTCGTTGAGGACGCTTGCAGGCACGACGAACTGCTGCAGGTATTCCAGGCCGCGGTCCGTGGCCCGGACGAAGCCGTCGATGTCGTCATGAACCCCGGGATAGTTACGGTCGAACAGGTACTGCTCGCCACCGTCATCGCCCCAGACGATGTAGTGCATCCCGCCGCAACCGGCGCTGAGGTTGTTCAGGAATCCGACCGCGTCCGGCTTCTGCATCGGAAACACGCCCTGCACGATGACCCGGTTGTTTCCGGGTCCGGTGATGTTCTGGTCGACGATGGTCAGCTGCGATCCGGGTGATTGCGAAGGAGCAGCCGATGCCGGTGCCAGGCCTGCGGTCATTCCGGCGACGGTGGCGACCATCGCAGCACCAGCCATCAGTGACGCGATCAACTTGTGCGTGTTCATTGTTTCTCCATTGCTCGTGGGCCGTGGGCGGCCCTATCTGTGACGGTGCAACCGTGCCTGGCGGGGCTTCGGCAAGGCTGTCGCGATTATGAAATCCGCTGTTCAGACGGCTCAAAGCCCGCCATGCTGTACAGGTGGCAGTGGAGTTCCGGTTGCTCGGCGATGTCGAGGCCCGTGCCGACGGGCAGGCACTCGACATCGGGGCCGCCCGCCAGCGCTGTGTTCTGGTCGCGCTGCTGATCGATGTGAACCGCCCTGTGCCGACCGACCAACTGATCGACCGGGTCTGGTCCGATGAATTGCCGCACCGTGCCCGAAACTCGCTTGCCGGCTATCTATCCCGGCTTCGGCAGGTGATCGCGAAAGACGGCGTGGAAATCGCGCGGCAGTCCGGCGGCTATGTGCTGACCGCTGATCCGCTTTCGATCGACCTGCACTCGTTCCGCGAGCTGACCGCCAAAGCGCGCGCGGCGACGGATCCGGTCGAAGCGGATGGTCTTTTCGAGAAGGCACTGGCGATGTGGCGAGGTGTTCCGTTCGCGACGCTCGACACTCCGTGGATGAATGACGTTCGCGTCGCACTGGAGGCCGAGCGGCTCGCGGTGATCCTCGACCGCAACGATGCCGGCCTGCGAGTCGGTCGACACGGAGAGTTGCTGCCGCAAATCGCCGCAATGGTTCCCGACCATCCTCTCGACGAACGCCTGGCCGGGCAGTTGATGCTGGCCCAGTTCCGTTGCGGACGACAGGCTGACGCGCTCGAGACGTTTCGCGTGATGCGAGATCGACTCGTCGAGGAGCTGGGCGCCGACCCCGGGCCGGCCCTGCGTCAGGTGCACCAGCAGATCCTCGGTGGCGATCCCGGACATCAGGTTTCACCACCCGCGACGCCTCGCCCTTCGGTCACCGCTGGGCCGCGGATCGGCGTGCCGCGGCGAATCACGAGCTTTGTCGCGCGCGAGGACGACATCGCAAGCGTCACTGCCGCTCTCGGTGACGGCCCGCTCGTGACGTTGACCGGTGTCGGTGGCGTCGGAAAGACACGCCTGGCCCTCGAGGTCGCGAGCCGGATGGAGGAGGGGTTCGACGACGGCGCATGCTTCTGCGAGCTCGCGCCGCTCGACGACGGTTCGGCCGTCGGTCACGCGGTCGCCGCTGCGCTGAGACTGCAGCAACAGCAAGGGCTCGGCATCGAGGCCACCGTGATCGAGTTTCTGCGGACGCGCAAGATGTTGTTGCTCGTGGACAACTGCGAGCACGTCCTGCCGGCAGCGGCGCGGCTGGTCGACGACATCGTTCGGCACTGTCCGGATGTCGTGGTGCTGGCCACGAGTCGGGAAGCACTCGGCGTGGAGGGCGAGCGGATCCTGCCGGTTGCGCCGTTGCCGGTCGAGGACGCAACGGTGTTGTTCGCTGAGCGGGCCAAGGCCGGCAGACCCGATTTCGACCTCGACCATGAGCCCGTGGGCGCTGTCGCCGAGATCTGTCGACGACTCGACGGCCTGCCGCTGGCAATCGAACTCGCCGCTGCCCGGATGCGGGCGATGAGCAGCCTCGACGTTGCGCGGCGGCTTGACCGGCTGCGGCTGCTCAGCGGTGGCGTTCGAGACGCGCCGCCCCGGCAGCAGAGCCTCATCGCAACGATCGACTGGTCGTATCGGCTGCTCACTGCCGCCGAACAGGCGATGTTCATCCGCCTGTCGGTATTCGCCGGTGGCTTCGATCTCGAGGCCGCGCACAACGTGTGCGGCGCAGGCGGCGCAACGGATGACGACACTCTGGAACTGCTGACGGGACTGCTCGACAAATCGATGGTGAAGATGCGAGTCGGCACCGTTCGATCGCGATACTTCCTACTCGAGACACTGCGTGCATATGGACGTGATCGGCTGCGGGAGAACGCCATCACCGATGAATTGATATCGCGGCATGCGGAGTACTACACAGACCTTGCCGAGCGCGCAGCGATCCGCATGCACGGTCCCGAGGAGGGGGCCTGGGTCGAGCGGATGCTGCCCGATTACGACAACCTGCGCGTCGCATTCGAACATGTCATCACCGCGGGCGACCTCGATACCGCGCTTCGGCTGGTCAGCTCGCTATCCGAATTCGTGCATCTACGAATCGGTTACGAGGCGTCGGGTTGGGCGGAGCGGACGGTCGAGCTGGCCGAGCCCGACCATCCCCTCTTCGCCGCCGCCGTCGGTTTCGCCGCCAGGGGAGCGTGGAACAAGGGCCAGTTCGAGCGGGCCCGTTCGTTGGCCAATATGGCGGGCGGGGATGTCCCCGGCCGCGGCAATGGCCGCGTCGCATATCCGGGTGACGTGCTTGCGGACCTGGCTCTGTACGAGGGTGACGCGGATGCGGCGCTGGCCCACTACGCGGCGGAGATGGCGCGCGCCCGCGGCGACAACGACCGGATCCGGCTGGTGTGGACGCTGTTCTACGTCGCGATATGCCACGCCGCGCTGCGGGCCCCCGACGACGGTGTGGCCGCTGCGGAGGAGGCCGTCACGGTTTCCGATGAGACGGCCAACCCCACCGCCCGATCTATGGCGCGATACGCGCTGGGCCTGGTGCGCAAGAAGTCAAAGCCCGACCGGGCGCTGGCCTTGTTCGACGAGGCGGCTGACCTCGCCGCGTCGGTGCAGAACTTCTGGTGGCATGGCATCGCGCTCATGGAGGCCGCGGCCACCCGCGCCGTGCACGGCGAAACCGCAACGGCGGCCGAAGCTCTCATTGATGTCATCGACCATTGGGATCGAGTCGGAGACTGGAGCCAGCAGTGGCTCAACCTCCGCTATGTGACGCGGTTTCTGGCGCGGGTCGGCGCCGACGACGAGGCGCTCGCCCTGCATCACGCGCTCGTCGCCGCAGGCAAGGGTTCACCGCTCACCAATGACCGGAATGCCCGTCACGGCGCTGACAAGGACCAGAGCCTGACCGGGCCCGAAGCGGTTGCCCTGGCCCGGTCGGCGCTTGCGCAGCACGCCGACGCGAATAAGGGAATGCACCCTGAGCAGGGCATTTCATAATCGGCGAACGATTTCTCAACGCGGCCGGCACAAAGTTATAGCGTCAGTCATCGACTTGAAGGAGCAATGGAAATGACCGCCACGTATGACGCCGACCGTGAACTCAAGGCGAAGCACCGCGCCCTGTGGGCATCAGGTGACTATCCTGCCGTCGCGGCCGAGCTGATCGGTGAGTTCGGTCCCGAGATCGTCCGTGCATGCGGCGTTCAGGCCGGCGACCGTGTCCTCGACATCGCCGCCGGGTCTGGCAATGCCGCCATCCCCGCCGCCGAGGCGGGTGCGATCGTCACCGCCAGCGACCTCACACCCGAGCTCTTCGACGCGGGCCGCCGTATTGCCGCGGCGCGCGGTGTCGAGCTGGAGTGGGTGGAGGCCGACGCGGAGGCGCTGCCGTTCGCCGACGACAGCTACGACGTCGTGATGTCCACTGTGGGTGTGATGTTCGCGCCGCATCATCAGGCAGCCGCAGACGAGCTGATCCGGGTGTGCCGTCCCGGAGGAACCATCGGCTTGATCAACTGGACGCCGCAGGGCTTCATCGGCAACCTATTCGCGACGATGAAGCCGTACGCGCCGCCGCCACCCCCCGGCGCCAGCCCGGCACCGCTGTGGGGCGACGAGGACCATGTGCGCGAGCTGTTGGGCGACCGGGTGACGAACCTCGAGCTTCGCCGCCAGCAGGTCGTCATCGATCACAGCCCGAGTCCGCTGGAGTTTCGGGAGTACTGGAAGCGCAACTACGGCCCGACGATCGCGGCGTACAAATTCAACGCCGATAACCCCGAACGGGTAGCGGATCTGGATCGCCACTTCCTGGAGTTCGTCACCGCGTGGAACAAGGCGGCCGAGCCCGGCAAAACCTCTTACCACGCGGAATATCTGCTCGTCACCGCCACGAAGAGCGGCGAGTAGGACAGAGGACGGCGGTAATCCAGCCGCCGGCTACCTGCGGCTGGATTACATTGTCATAGTGGAGAAGCCCGTGAAGCACCTGCTGGTCGAGCGTGCCTCATCGGCGCTGGTCGATGTCGACACCGCAGGCTGGACCTTGCGCTTCGACCTGCTGTCGGATCCCAATCGGCTGGAGATCCTGCTGTGCCTGCACCGGGCACCGGGGATCTGTGTCGGGGATCTGGCCGAAGCGCTCGGGCGGTCCGAAAACGCGGTGTCGCAAGCGCTTCGGGTCCTTCGTCAGCAGGGCTGGGTGAGTTCAACGCGGGCCGGCCGAGAGGTCAGCTACCGGCTCGAGGACGAGATCGTCCACGAGCTGTTGCACCGAATCGGCGCCCAGCACGGCTGAAAACGGTTCGTTAGGAGCCGAAATGACTGCAGTACGAGTCGGAATCTTCGCACCCGTCGGGCAATTCTCGACGTCGCTGGATCAGCGGAAGTCAATGTTGGCAGCGATCGGCGACTCGGGAATCGACCACGTTTGCGTCGGCGACCATGTCAGCTTCCACGTCGGCGCAGGCGCAGATGCGCTCATCGACGCGGCCTCAATGCTGACGCACTACGCCGACTTGCCTTGTTATGTAGGGCTTTACCTTCTTCCGCTGCGCCACCCGGTGCTGGTGGCGCGCCAATTGGCCAGCATCGCCGAAATTGCCCCCGGCCGGCTGACTTTCGGGGTCGGAATCGGCGGCGAGGACCCGCACGAGTTCGAGATCTGCGGGGTGGATCCGAGCACACGTGGGCGACGGATGGATGAATCTCTTGGGATCCTGCGCGAGCTTTGCGAAGGCAAACCGGTGAGCGTCGACGGCGAGTTCTTCACACTGCGGGACGCGCAAATCCTTCCCGCGCCGTCGCCGCGGATTCCGATTGTGGTTGGCGGTCGTTCCGACGCCGCGGTTCGACGGGCCGGGCGGTTCGGCGACGGTTGGTTGGGCATCTGGGTTTCGCCGCGGCGATTCGGTTCTGTGGTTACCCAGATCGCTGAGCACGCTGTCGACGCTGACAGGACTCCGAGCGGATTTGAGCATGCGATGAACGTCTGGTGTGGCTTCGGCGGCAGCCGCGATGCGGCGCGCGCCTCGCTCGCGGCCGGAATGCAGGCGTTTTATCAAATGCCATTCGAGCCCTTCGAGCGCTATTCGCCCTATGGCACGCCAGAAGAGGTCGCAGACTTCCTTCGCCCGTACGTCGAGGAGGGCTGCTCCGCGTTCAACGTGATCCCCTGCGCCGGCGACCGCGAAACAGCCGTCAGCGCAGTCGCCGAGGTGCGGCACTTGCTCGCGTCGGCGTGAGAGCACACCTGAATATCTGTTCATCTAGACAGATGTTCTGCTGAGTTCTAGGCTCGGGCCGGTGAGCGTCGTCACGGAGTCCGAACCGCCCGTTGCCAGCCGATTCGGCCGAACCGATTGGGCGACGATCGCCTCGATGGCCGCCGTTGTATTGGCGCTGCACGTCTTCGGCTGGGGTGTGCTGATCTTCGGTGTGGCACCGCATCACATCACGCTCGGGTCTGCGGGCGTATTCGGTGTCGGACTCGGCGTGACGGCCTACCTGCTGGGGGTGCGGCACGCGTTCGACGCCGACCACATCGCCGTCATCGACAACACCACCCGCAAGCTGGTCGGTGAGGGAACCCGATCGGCGTCCGCGGGCTTCTGGTTCTCGCTCGGCCATTCCAGCGTCGTATTCGGGTTGGCGTTCCTGTTGGCGATCGGCGTGCGTGCCATCGTGGGCCCCGTGCAGGACGAGGGTTCGCCGATGCTGCAGACTTTCGGCTTGGTCGGCTCTCTCGTCGCGGGCACCTTCCTCATCCTGATCGGTCTGTCGAACCTGTTCGCCGCGGTGGGCATCGCCAAGGTGTTCCGCCGGATGCGCGGCGGCGAGCTCGACGAGGCCGAACTCGAGCGCCTACTTGCCCAACGTGGATTCTTGGCCAGGCTGTTCGCCACGTTCATGCGTCACGTGAGCAAGCCGTGGCATCTCTATCCAGTCGGGTTGCTCATGGGCCTCGGCTTCGACACGGCGACCCAGGTGGCGTTGCTGGTGCTTGCCGCGGGAACGGCGGCGTTCACTCTGCCCTGGTACGCCGTCCTGGTTTTGCCCGTGTTGTTCGCGGCCGGGATGAGTCTCTTCGACGCCATCGACGGCATCCTGATGTCGAAAGCCTACGGTTGGGCCTTCCTCCAGCCGGTGCGAAAGGTCTACTACAACCTGACGGTGACGGTGCTGTCGGTGGTGGTGGCGCTGGTGATCGGCGTCATCGTGCTCACCGGGCTGGTGGCCGACCGCCTTGGTATCGAGTCGGGTCCGCTGGCCGCGATCGGATCGGCGAACCTGCAGTTCGTCGGCTTCATGATCGTCGGGCTGTTTATCGCGGCCTGGTTGATCGCGCTCGCTGTCTGGCGTTATGGGCAGATCGAGAACCGTTGGGCGGCACCGGCGGTCGAGTGAGATCAGTGCCTGCGGGCGGGCGGCCACGGCGGCTCGCCGCACAGCGCGAGCAACGCGTTCTCGATGAGCTCGGGAAGGGCCGGATGGATCCAGTACTGGCCGCGGGCCATGTCCCGGGCGCCCAGCCCGAAAGCCATCGCCTGGATGAGCGGCTGGATTAGCGATGAGGCCTGGTGGCCCATGATGTGTGCGCCGAGAATCAATCCCGAGTCGTCGTCCACGATGATCTTCGCGATGCCGGTGGTGTCCTCCATCGCCCAGCCGTAGGCGACGTCGCCGTAGTCCTGCACCTTGGAGACAACGTTGTATCCCTTTGCGCGGGCCTGATTCTCGGTGAGGCCGACCATCGCGATCTGCGGGTCGGTGAAGACGGCCGACGGAACATAGCGGTGGTCTGACTGCTTCAGGCTGTCGGTGTCGTCCCAGTCGATCAGCAGGTTTTCCCGGACCGTACGGGACTCGTGATTGGCAACATGTTTGAGCTGGTAGTCGGAGCTGACATCGCCGAGCGCGAAAACGTTGCGCGCGGTGGTTCGTTGGTACTCGTCGACGACGACGCTGCCGTCACGGACCTCGATACCCGCCAACTCGGCGTCGAGTAGGTCCCCGTTCGGGATCCGGCCCGTCGCCACCAACACCGTGTCGGCCTGCAGCGTCGCGCCGTTGTCCATCGTCAGGGTGACGCCCTTGCTGTCTTGGCTCGCGCCGGTGACGTTGCAGTGGTTGTGGATCTCCCACTTCTTCGACGCGATGTCGGTGAACCGCTCGCACACCGTGTCGTCACAGTGCTTGAGCAGCGTGCCCCCACGGATGACGAGCGATACCCGGGTCCCCAGCGCCGCGAAAGTGTGAGCGAACTCGGCCGCCACGAATCCGCCCCCGACGATCACGAGATGCTCTGGCAGTTCACCGATCCGCATGATGGTGTCGCTGGTGTGGTAGTCGACGCCGCAGTCCCTGATCGCGTCCGGAACCGAGGCGCGAGAGCCTGCCGCGATCACCACCTGGTCGGCCGTGAATTCCTCGCCGCCCTCGGTGCGCAGCTTGTAGGGGCCGTCGGCGGTCGGCTCGGTGAATCGGGTGTGGGTGTCGTACACCTTTACGCGCGGCGATGATCGGCGGTAGTTCTCGCCACCCATCGCGATCGGGTCGATGCGGCCGAACACGCGCGAGACGATGTCACTCCACCGGACGCCGTCGAGGGTCGCGTCGACGCCGAATCGCTTTGAGTCCCGGACGGTCTGGGCCACCTCGGCGGCGTAGACGAACATCTTCGTCGGGATGCAGCCCACGTTGAGACACGTTCCGCCGAACGTGCCCTGCTCGCATATCGCAACGCGTTTGTCAGCGTAGCGCTCGTCCAGAATCGAGTTGCCCGAGCCGGTGCCGATGATCGCGATGTCGAAATGTTCCATTCAAATCATCCTTGTTCGGATTGTGCTGTGGCGCCTGGTGATTGCGACCACTCGGCATACCAGTCCAGCCAGCGGTCCAGTTCGCGGAATGCGGCTGCGCGAGGCTCGGGCAACGAGAGGAAGACGTCGTGTTTGGCGTCGACGATGGGGACGACGGTGGTTCGGTTGCCGATGCAGCCCGCCCATCGCGCGATCTGCTTGACGTCGAGGACTGCGTCGCCCCGCTGAATCAGTTCAGGGTCGGGCACTTCGCGTACGCTGTGGTCGGAGCGCAGGATCAGATTCGGCACCCCGATGTCGAGGCCTTTGTGCAGGCGGGCGTGCCCGCGCCGGATCGCGTTGATCCAGCCGAATGTCACCGGGAAACCGCCGACCGGCTTCCACTTCAGGTCGTAGTCGAATTCGCCGTGGTAGTCGCGATGCAGCGAGGTGCCGTAGCCGCCCTCGGTCGGCGTACGCGCCACCAGCTTCTTGCGGAACTGCGAGACGGCGCGGATCGCCCCCGTGCCGATCGACCGCAGGATCGCCGGGCCCTGCAGATCCAGCCACGGGCTGTTCAACACGAGACCGTTGACGTGCTTGGCGGCGGTGGCGCCGCGACGCTGCAGCCGGTCCAGCCACAGCGAAACGATGAGACCGCCCGCCGAGTGGCCGTACAGCAGCACCTTCGCCCCGCCAGTGGCGGCCGCGATGATGTCCATCGCATGCTCCAGCTCAACGTCGTAGCGGGCCAGATCGGTGGTGAAGTGCGGCGTCTGACCCTCCCGCCAGGACCGGCCGCATTTGTGCAGATCCAGGGCGTAGAAGACGAAGCCTCGGGCGATGAAGTGGTCGGCCACCTCGGTGTGGAAGAAGTAGTCGGTGAACCCGTGCACCAGCAGGACGGCGTGCCCGACCCCCGGCTGGTCCTCACCCGCGCGCACCAGGGTGGCCACCAGTGCGCCCTCACCGTCCGGATCGGGGCCGAGCGCAAGGGTCTGCTGCCAGTAGCCGGGCAGTACGTCGGGCTCCCAGCCAGTCACGTCAGCTACCTTAACCGCGGGCAGGTAGCCGAAAAGGGCCGATGCCCGCGGGATAACCTGGGGATCGTGTCCACGATGGTGCCGCTTCTATGACTGTTGGGCTGCGCCGCGCCTGGGCCAAGGATCTTGACACCGCCACGCTCTACGAGCTACTCAAGCTGCGGGTCGAGGTGTTCGTCGTCGAGCAGGCAACGCCTTATCCGGAGCTCGACGGCCGCGACCTGCTCGCCGAAACCCGGCACTTCTGGCTGGAGGGCACCGACGGCGAGGTCATCTGCACACTGCGGCTGATGGAGGAGCACTTCGGCGGCGAGAAGGGCTTCCGCATCGGCCGGGTCTGCACCAAACGCACCGCCCGTGCTCATGGCCACGCGAATCGACTGCTGCAGGCGGCGCTGGCCGAAGTGGGAGACTACGCCTGCCGCATAGTCGCTCAGACCTATTTGGAAGACATGTACAAACACCACGGCTTCGTCCGCGACGGCGACGAGTTTCTCGACGACGGGATTCCGCACGTACCGATGCTGCGCGGCCGGACAGAGACCGAGCAACCGTGACGCCGGGCTATCCGTTCAGCGCGATCGTCGGACACGACCGACTACGGCTGGCGCTTGTTCTGTGCGCGGTGCGGCCGGAGATCGGCGGCGTGCTGATCCGCGGCGAGAAGGGTACGGCGAAGTCGACGGCGGTGCGCGGGCTGGCGCAGGTGCTGTCGGCCGTCGATGAAGAGTCGGCTCTGGTCGAATTGCCGATCGGCGCCACCGAGGACCGTGTGGTCGGCTCGCTGGATCTGCAACGCGTGCTGCGCGACGGTGAGCACGCCTTCTCACCGGGTCTGTTGGCCCGTGCACACGGCGGCGTGCTGTACGTCGACGAGGTCAACCTGCTGCACGATCACCTTGTCGACGTGCTGCTCGACGCCGCGGCGATGGGCCGGGTGCACATCGAACGCGACGGCGTTTCGCATAGCCACGAGGCCCGCTTTGTGCTGATCGGCACGATGAACCCGGAAGAGGGTGAACTGCGGCCGCAGCTGTTGGACAGGTTCGGCCTCACCGTGGACGTGCACGCGTCGCGCGATGTCGATGTGCGCGCCGACGTGATTCGTGCGCGGATGGCGTTCGAGGCCGACCCGGCTGCGTTCGCCGCCTCGTACGCCGATCAGGATGCCGAACTGGCCCGGCGGATCGCCGCGGCCCGCCGGTGCGTCGGCGATGTGGTGCTGCCGGACAACGAATTACGGCGCATCGCCGCGCTGTGTGCGGCATTCGACGTCGACGGAATGCGCGCCGATTTGGTGGTGGCGCGGACCGCGGTCGCGCACGCGGCGTGGCACGGATCGGGAACGGTCAACGAAGAGGACATCCGGGTGGCCGCCGAGCTCGCCCTGCCGCATCGGCGCAGACGCGACCCGTTCGACGATCCGGGCCTCGACCCCGAGCAGCTCGACGAGGCGATGGCGCAGGCGCAGGAGCAGGCCGGCGACCCCGAGCCCGATCCCGACCCGGAGCCACCGAATGGCGGCGGCTCGTCGGCAACCGATTCGGATTTCAGCCCACCGCAAGGTAATTCGTTACCCAAGACCCGCCCAAGCGCCGCTCCGTCGGGCATCTTCCGAACCCGGACGCTGGTGGTGCCGGGGGTGGGGGAGGGCGCACCTGGCCGGCGGTCGCGTGCGCGCAACCGCACAGGAACGGTCGTGTCGTCGACGACGGAACCCGAAGAGGGTCACGGTGTGCACGTTTTCGCGACACTGTTGGCCGCCGCTCGTCGACAGCAGCGGGCAGGTCGTCCGCGTCCGGTTCCCGACGACGTACGCCGCGCGATTCGCGAAGGCCGCGAAGGGAACCTGGTGATCTTCGTGGTCGACGCCTCGGGTTCGATGGCGGCGCGCGACCGGATGGCCGCGGTCAGCGGTGCGACGCTGTCGTTGCTGCGCGACGCTTATCAGCGTCGGGACAAGGTCGCGGTGATCACCTTCCGTGCGCAGGGGGCCACGGTGTTGTTGCCGCCGACGTCGTCGGTGCACATCGCAGGTCGCAGGCTGGCGCGTTTCGACACCGGTGGGAAAACGCCACTGGCACAAGGGCTGTTGGCCGCGCGCGATGTGGTGGTGCGGGAGAAGGTCCGCGACCGGGCGCGCCGCAGCCTCGTTGTGGTCCTCACCGACGGGCGGGCCACCGGCGGCCCCGATCCGCTCGGGCGGACCAAGGTCGCCGCGGCGCGGCTGGTCGCCGAGGGGGCAGCCGCCGTCGTCGTCGACTGCGAAACATCCTTCGTGCGACTGGGATTGGCTGAAGAGCTGGCGCGCCATCTGGATGCGCCCGCAGTCCGGCTGTCGCAGCTGCGGGCCGACAACCTCACCGCCGTGGTCCACAGCGCCGCATAAGGAGGACTGGCGATGCCCCAGGGTCAACCTCTTACCGTGCCCGACGACGGCTTGACCACGCGTGCCCGCCGCAACGCGCCGCTGCTGGCTGTCCACACCGGTGCGGGCAAGGGCAAGTCCACCGCCGCGTTCGGGATGGCGCTGCGGGCCTGGAACCAGGGGTTCGACATCGCGGTGTTTCAGTTCGTCAAGAGCGCGAAGTGGAAAGTGGGCGAGGAGGCCGCATTTCGTGAGCTCGGCCGACTGCACGACGAGCACGGCGTCGGAGGACCCGTGGAGTGGCACAAGATGGGATCGGGCTGGTCGTGGGCACGCAAGGCGGGTACCGATGTCGACCATGCCGCCGCTGCTGCCGACGGCTGGACGGAGATCGCCAAGCGACTCGCCGAAAAGCGGCATGACTTCTACGTTCTCGACGAGTTCACCTATCCGCTGAAGTGGGGCTGGATCGACGTCGATGACGTGATTGCCGCCCTCGCAGCGCGACCCGGTACCCAGCACGTCGTCATCACCGGCCGCGATGCTCCACAGCAGCTGTTGGACGCCGCCGATCTGGTCACCGAGATGACCAAGGTCAAGCACCCGATGGACGCGGGCCGCAAGGGCCAGAAGGGCATCGAGTGGTGACCATGCACCGCGAGCGTGCGCACTTGCACGGTTTTCCGCGGCGTGTCGTGTGCAGACACGCACGCTCGCGGGGCGGGGTGCCCAGCCCGCGGGGAGGGGTACCCAGCTCGCGGGGAGAGGTACCCAGCTCGCGGGGAAAGCGGGAGAAGGCGTGAGCAGCGTGCCCGCCGTGGTGATCGCCGCGCCGTCGTCGGGCAGCGGAAAGACCACGGTGGCAACGGGTTTGATCGGTGCGCTGCGAAAGGCAGGCCACCGCGTCGCGCCGTTCAAGGTCGGCCCCGACTACATCGACCCCGGCTATCACGCGCTGGCGGCGGGCAGGCCCGGTCGCAACCTCGACCCCGTGCTGGTCGGTGGCGAACTGATCGGCCCGCTGTTTCGCCACGGCAGCGACGGCTGCGACATCGCGGTGATCGAGGGCGTGATGGGGCTTTTCGACGGGCGCATCGACAGCGTCATGACCGGCCCGGCGGTCGGATCGACCGCACACGTGGCAAACCTGCTCGGCGCACCGATCATCCTTGTCGTCGATGCCAAGGGGCAGAGCCACAGCATGGCCGCGCTGCTGCACGGGTTTTCGACGTTCGACGACTCGACCCGCATCGCGGGCGTGATCCTCAACCGCGTCGGCTCACCGCGCCACGCGGACGTGCTTCGCCAAGCATGCGAGCATGCAGGTATCCCGGTACTCGGGGCGTTACCCCGAGTCGACGCATTGGTCGTTCCGTCAAGACACCTCGGTCTGGTCACCGCCGTCGAGCACGGTAGTCGCGCCCAAGCCGCGGTCGACGCGATGACGTCACTGGTCGCTTCGCACATCGACATGTCCGGTGTCGTCGCCGCGGCGGGAGGGCGCGTCGGAGCAGAGCCGTGGAGCCCGGAAAGCGTTGTCGGCGGCCATACCGCCGGATCGGTCACCGTCGCGCTCGCATCGGGCAAGGCCTTCAGCTTCTGTTACGCCGAACACCCCGAACTGCTTCGCGCCGCCGGCGCCGAGGTGGTCGAATTCGACCCGCTGACCGATCCGCTGCCGCCGGGCGCCGCCGCGCTGGTGGTGCCCGGTGGGTTTCCCGAGGAGTTCGGCACCGACCTGTCCGCCAACGACCGTGCGCGGCAACAGGTCGCGAGGCTGGCCGCCGAGGGGGCACCCGTGCACGCCGAATGCGCAGGCCTGACGTATCTAGTCGACGAACTCGAGGGCTATCCGATGTGCGGCGTGCTCGCCGGCTCGGCGCGGTTCACCGAGAGGCTGACACTGGCCTACCGGGACGCAGCCGCGACCGCGGACTCGTCGCTGTACACAGCGGGAGAGCGCGCCGTCGGACACGAATTTCACCGCACCACAGTGACATTCAGCGACAGCTACCAGCCGGCCTGGGTTTATCGCGGCCACGACGTCGCCGCCGTCCGTGACGGCGCCGTATACCGCGGTGTGCACGCGAGCTACCTACACACGCACCCTGCGGGCTCGGCCGCGTGCGGTGACGCGCTTCGTCGCGGCGGCCGCAACCTCTAGGCTCGCCGGATGACGCGCACGCGTGGGAGAGCAAATTGACATCGGAGAACGCGTACCTCGTCGGCCTGCGATTGGCAGGCAAGAGGGTCGTGGTCGTCGGCGGCGGCACCGTCGCGCAGCGCCGCCTCCCGCTCCTGGTTGCGACCGGCGCGGACGTACACGTCATCTCCAGGTCGGCAACCCCGGCCGTCGAGGCGATGAGCGGAATCACATTGACGCTGAGGGCCTTTGAGGAAGGAGATCTCGACGGCGCGTGGTATGTCATCGCCGCCACCGACGATCCCGATGTCAACGCTGCGGTGGCAGACGAGGCCGAGCGTTGCCGGATCTTCTGTGTCAGGGCCGACGCAGGACGCGAAGGCACGGCCGTCACGCCGGCGACGTTCGAGTACGAGGGCCTTGCGGTCGGCGTGCTGGCCGGCGGCGAGCACCGACGCTCGGCGGCGATCCGGTCGGCGATCCACGAGGCCTTACAGCAGGGGTTGATCACCGGGACGGCCCGGCGTCGTGCATGGCGGCGTCGCACTGGTCGGCGGCGGCCCGGCGATCCCGAGCTGATCACCGTGCGCGGCCGAAGGCCTTGGCCAATGCCGACGTGGTGGTCGCCGACCGTCTCGCGCCGCCGGAACTGCTCGCCGAGCTGCCTCCGCACGTCGAAGTGATCGACGCCGCGAAGATCCCCTACGGCCGGGCGATGGCGCAGGACGCGATCAACGCCGTGCTCATCGAGCGGGCCAAGAGGGCAAGTTCGTCGTGCGGCTGAAGGGCGGCGACCCGTTCGTGTTCGCCCGCGGCTACGAGGAGGTGATCGCGTGCACCGATGCCGGGATTCCGGTGACCGTCGTGCCGGGTGTGACAAGCGCCATAGCGGTTCCGGCGATGGCGGGCGTTCCGGTGACGCATCGGGCGGTGACGCACGAGTTCGTGGTGGTCAGCGGGCACGTTGCGCCGGGGCACCCCGAATCGTTAGTGAATCGGGATGCGCTGGCCGCGATGTCCGGCACGATCGTGTTGCTGATGGCCGTCGAGCGGATCGAACAATTCGCCGAAGCGCTGCTGAATGGCGGCCGACCTGCGGATACTCCGGTACTCAGTCGTTCAACACGGCACCACGTCCGCGCAACGAACTTTGCGGACGACATTGGGCGACGCGGCCGAGACGATCCGATCCGAGGGTGTTCGACCACCGCGATCATCGTGATCGGCCCTGTGGCGGCGTTCGGCGGTTAAAGGGATGCTGAAGATTACTGTAAGGTAACCACCTATGACGGCTCTCAATGACGCAGAGCGCGCCGCCATCCGACGTGACGCTGAAGGCGGCACCCAACGGGCGCTTCCGGAGCAGGTGAAACACTCCGCGGTAGCGAAAACCGGCAGGTACCCGGACTGGCTGCCCTCTCGGCGCTTCATCGCCGCGGTCATCGCGATCGGCGGCATGCAGCTGCTGGCCACCATGGACAGCACCGTTGTCGATCGTTGCGCTTCCTAAGATCCAGGATGAGCTGAGCCTGTCCGACGCGGGCCGCAGTTGGGTCATCACCGCTTACGTGCTGACGTTCGGCGGCCTGATGCTGCTCGGCGGACGCCTCGGCGACACCATCGGCCGCAAACGCACCTTCATCGTCGGCGTCGCACTGTTCACCATCGCCTCGGTGCTGTGCGGGATCGCGTGGGACGAGACGACGTTGGTCATCGCCCGGCTGCTGCAGGGTGTCGGATCGGCGATCGCCTCGCCGACGGGCCTGGCGCTGGTGGCAACGACGTTCCCCAAGGGGCCCGCGCGCAACGCGGCGACGGCCGTGTTCGGCGCCATGACCGCGATCGGCTCGGTGATGGGTCTGGTCGTCGGTGGTGCGCTCACCGAGGTCTCCTGGCGATGGGCCTTCCTCGTCAACGTGCCGATCGGCATCGTGATGATCTACCTGGCGCGCACCAGCCTGCGCGAAGACGCAGAAAGAGCGGATGAAGCTGGACGCCTCCGGCGCCATCTCGCCACACCTGGGCTGCACCGCCGCCGTGTTCGGCTTCTCGATGGGACCCGAGCAGGGCTGGCTCTCGCCGATCACCATCGGCTCGGTAGCCGCCGCCGGCGTCTTCTTCATCACGTTCGTCATCGTCGAGCGCAGCGCCGAGAACCCCGTCGGTGCCGTTCGAACTGTTCAGGGACCGCAACCGGCTGGCCACCTTCGCCGCGATCTTCCTGGCGGGCGGTGTGCTGTTCACGTTGACGGTGCGCATCGGGCTGTACGTGCAGGACATCCTCGGCTACAGCGCGCTTCGGGCCGGCATCGGCTTCATCCCGTTCGTGCTCGCGATCGGCGTCGGCCTCGGGCTGTCGGCGCAGTTGGTGTCGATGTTCTCGCCGCGGGTGCTGACCATCGCCGGCGGTGTGCTGGTGCCAGGCGCCATGCTGTACGGCTCCACGCTCAACGCGGGCATCCCGTATTTCCCGAACCTCGTCGCGCCGATCGTCGTCGGAGGTTTCGGCATCGGCATGATCGTGGTGCCGCTGACGATCTCGGCGATCGCGGGCGTCGGCTTCGACCAGATCGGCCCGGTGTCGGCGATCGCATCGATGCTGCAGAACCTGGGCGGTCCACTGGTGCTCGCGGTGGTCCAGGCCGTCATCACGTCGCGCACGCTCTACCTCGGCGGTACGACGGGGCCGGTGAAGAACATGGATGCTGGCAGTTGCACGCGTTGGACCATGGCTACACGTACGGCCTGCTGTCGGGGTCGCCGCGGTCGCCGTGATGGTCGGCGCCGTGGCGCTGTTGCATCGGCTACACCGCCGAGCAGGTCGCGCACGCGCAGGAAGTAAGGACGCGATCGACAGCGGAGACCTTCAGGTCTGACCTTCGGCTTCTCGCGTGACCTCTCAGCGATGTCGGCGTGATCGGGTGCGCTGACCGCGACTGAGCACGCCGAATCCGTGGGTGGTAGGCGCAACCCATGTCTGCGGCGGGTGGTCGAGCGAGTCGACCGTCCGCTCGGAGCTGTCCAAATCGGTCTGACGACGCACGTCCTCGGTATCGCGGTCTTCGCGATCACCGGCATGCAGTTGATGTCCACGCTCGACGGCACCATCGTGATCGTCGCGCTGCCGCGGCTGCAGGCCGAGCTCGACCTCTCCGATGCGGCAGAAGCTGGTCGATCACCGCCTACGTGCTGACGTTCGGCGGCCTATCGCTGATCGGCGGCCGTGTCGGCGACGCCATCGGCCACAAGCGCGCGTTCCTGTCCGGCGTCGGTGTCTCGACGATCGCATCGCTGGTCTGCGGACTGGCCACCGACGGCCTCACCCTGATCATCGCGCGGGCGGTGCAGGGCACCGGCGCGGCCATCGCCGCACCGACCGGCTTGGCGCTGATCGCGACGACCTATGCCGTCGGGCACGCCCGCGACCGCGCGTTCGCAGTCTCGGCCGCCATGCAGGCGTCGGGTTCGGTGCTGGGGCTGGTGCTCGGCGGGGCGACTGACCGTCGTACTCCTGGCGGCTGGGCATTCCTCGATCAACGTGCCGATCGGCATCGTCATCATCTGGATCTGCGGTTCGTCCGGCTGGCCGAGACGCACCATGAGCGGCTCAAGCTCGATGTCGCAGGGCTGCGCTGGCCACGCTGGCCTGCACATCGGCGGTGCTGGTATTCACCCAGGGCCCGCAGCGCGGCTGGATCGACCCGTGGGTGATCGGCGCCGGTCGCCGCGGTGATCTTCCTCGCCGCGTTCCTTCTCATCGAGAGAACCGCCGAGCACCCGATCGTCCCGTTCTTCGGTGTTCGACAACCGCAGTCGCGTCATGACGTTCGGCTCGCTGTTCATGGCCGGCGGCGTGATGCTGACTGCGACGGTGATCATCGGGCTCTACGTGCAGGACGTGATGGGGTATTCGGCGCTGCGGCCGCAATCGCCTTCCTGCCGTTCGCGGCGGCGTTCGGGCTCGGCACCGTACTTGCGACAAGTGCGGCACCTCGCATCGCGCCGCGGTGGCTGATCATCGGGTGCGGGACGCTGGTGCTCGCCGCCATGCTGTACGGCTCGACGCTCTACTGGTCGATCTCGACAATTTCCCCGACTTCGTCGTGCTGATCGTGGTGGGTGGCTTCGGAATCGGCGTGATCTCGGTGATCCTGCCGCTGTGCGCGGTTGCCGACGTCGGTCCAAGCGAGATCGGACCGGTCTCGGCGATCCAGCTGATGGTCTACAACCTCGGCGGGCCGCTGGTGCTCGTGGTGATCCAGGCCGTGATCACATCGCGCACGCTGTATTTGGGCGGCACCACGGGACCGGTCTCTGACATGACGCCCAGCCAGCTCGACGCGCTGGATGCCGGCTACACCTACTCACTGCTCTGGGTCGCCGGTATCGCGGTCGTCGTCGGCGCCGCGGCACTCGGAATCGGCTTCAGCGCATCCCAGATCGCCCACGCCATCCACGACCGCGAGGCGTTCGAGGCGGGCGAGCTCGAAGAAGACCAGGTGTAGAAGCCTGACCTCGTAGCCACGCGCATGTCACACTTTCGGCATGAGCGTCGGCCGCGTCAAATACGCACGGAACGGCGACATCCGGCTCGCCTATCGAGCGACGGGCGACGGCGAGGTCCCCGTCGTGCTGGTTCCTGGATGGGTCAGCAATGTCGACCTCTACGACGACCCCATGACCTTGTACGCCGGCATCGCCGAACGACTCAGCCGACATGTCCGGCTTATTGTCTGGGACTAACGGGGCACCGGGCTGTCCGATCCGGTGTCCCACGTGCCGCCGATCGACGAACGCATGGACGATCTGCGGCCGCCCTGGATGCCGCCGACGTCGAATTCCCGGCGCTGGTAGGCGTATCCGAGGGCGGCCCGATGAGCCTCGTCTTCGCCGCGACGTATCCAGAACGCGTTCGCTCTCGCTGATGCTCGTCGGCACCACTGCGCGCTTCGCCCAGACCTGCCCGACCGCCCTGGCAGATCATGCCCTGAGCAGATGGACGCGGTCCTCGAGGACATCGAAAACCATTGGGGCGAAGGGGCGATGGCCGAATGGTTCTTCGGACCGCTCGCCGAGGTGCCCTGTGTTCGCGACATGTTCGGCAAGGAACAGCGGGCGTGCGCGAGCCCCATGATGGCGAAGCTGATGTGGCAGGCGGTCAGGGACATCGATGTTCGCGGTGTGCTCGAGAGTGTCCGCACACCCACGATGGTCCTGGCCCGAGGGGTGACCGGATAGCTCCCTTCGAGGCCGCTCAGGAGCTTGCCGCCAAGATACCGAACGCCGCACTGCGCGAGCTGCCGCCCGGTGAGCACTACGCGACCGACCTCCTCGAGATGCTTCCGCAAGCGACGCTGGAATTCG
The DNA here is from genome assembly GCA_963715215.1 of uncultured Actinomycetota bacterium. Lineage (GTDB taxonomy): Bacteria > Actinomycetota > Actinomycetes > Mycobacteriales > Mycobacteriaceae > Mycobacterium. Next base: position 4,387 of record CAVQRJ010000028.1, on the reverse strand, counting down.
TTGGCCAGCAGGCCGATGCGACGCCAGCAGAGCGAGTGCTGAGCACCGTGCTGTTCACTGACATCGTGGGGTCAACGGAGATGCTGGCCGCCCACGGCGACGACCAATGGCGCCGACAGCTCGACGACCATGACCGCCTCGTGGACATGGTGCTGGCGCGATACGGCGGTCGCCGGGCCAAGCACACCGGAGACGGGATCTTCGCGCTCTTCGACGGCCCGACCAAGGCCGCGCGGTGTGGACTCGACCTCGTACCGGCGCTGGCCACCCACGGCATCCCGATCCGGGCGGGCGTACACATCGGCGAGTGCGAGAAGCGTGGCGACGAATGGAGCGGGATGGCCGTGCATGTGGGCGCGCGAATCGGTGCAATCGCCGGGAGCGGGTGAGGTGCTGACCAGTCGCACGGTTCGGGATCTTTCGGTTGGCTCCGGACTGGTCTTCGAAGGTTTGGGACCCCGACGACTCAAAGGTCTGCCCGAGGACACCGAGGTGTTCCGCGTCAAGGCCGCCTGACGCGCTCAGTAGGCTAGCGGGCTGTGATCACCCGCATGTCCGAGCTGTTCCTGCGCACGCTGCGCGACGACCCGGCCGACGCCGAAGTCCCCAGCCACAAGCCGCCGAACCGCGCGCCGGCTATGTCCGGCCGGTCGGCCCCGGCCTGTACAGCTGGCTGCCGCTTGGCCTTCGCGTGCTTCGCAAGGTCGAGCAGGTCGTGCGCGACGAGATGAATGCGATTGGTGGGCAGGAGATCCTGTTTCCCGCGCTGCTTCCGCGCGCTCCGTACGAGACCTCGAACCGGTGGACGGAGTACGGCGACGGCGTGTTCCGGGTCAAGGACCGCCGCGACAACGACTATCTCCTCGGCCCCACGCACGAGGAGCTTTTCACGCTCACGGTGAGGGGGAGTACAGCAGCTACAAGGACTTCCCGGTGCTGCTGTACCAAATCCAGACGAAGTACCGCGACGAGGCGCGGCCGCGGGCGGGCATCCTGCGCGGACGCGAGTTCGTCATGAAGGACTCCTATTCCTTCGACGTCGACGACGACGGCCTGCGGGCCGCCTACCACCGCCACCGCGGCGCCTACCAGCGGATTTTCGAGACGCTCGGCGTCCGTTATGTCATCGTCTCGGCCGTGTCAGGGGCGATGGGCGGCAGCGCGTCGGAGGAGTTCCTGGCCGAAAGCGATATCGGCGAGGACACGTTCGTGCGCTGCCTGGAATCCGGGTACGCCGCGAATGTCGAGGCCGTCGTGACCGCGGTGCCCGACGCACTGCCGATCGACGGGCTGCCCGACGCCAAGGTGCACGACACCCCCGACACCCCGACCATCGCCACGCTGGTGGACTGGGCCAACACCGTAGACCTGGGGCGGGAGATCACCGCCGCCGACACCCTGAAGAACGTTCTGCTCAAGACCCGTCAGCCCGGCGGCGAATGGGGGAGCTGCTGGCCGTTGGCGTACCCGGCGACCGTGAGGTCGGACGAGAAGCGGCTCGGCGCCGCGCTCGACCCGGCCGAGTACGCCCTGCTCGACGATGCGGACTTCGCCAAGAACCCGTTCCTGGTGAAAGGCTACGTTGGCCCGAAGGCGTTGCGGGACAACCGTGTTCGATACCTGGTCGATCCGCGGATCGTGGACGGCACGTCGTGGATCACAGGTGCGGATGCACCCAATAGGCATGTCGTCGGCCTTGTCATGGGCCGCGACTTCACCGCCGACGGCACCATCGAAGCCGCCGAAGTGCGTGGCGGCTCCTCGCCCGACGGGGCGGGACCGCTGGTGGCCGCCCGCGGCATCGAGATCGGCCACATCTTCCAGCTCGGCCGCAAATACACCGACGCGTTCACCGTCGACGTCCTTGGCGAGGACGGAAAACCGGTGCGGCCGACCATGGGGTCATACGGCATCGGCGTGTCGCGGCTGGTGGCGGTGATCGCCGAACAGCATCACGACGACCTCGGGCTGCGCTGGCCGTCGTCGGTCTCGCCGTTCGACGTGCACGTCGTCATCGCCAACAAGGATGAGGCCGCCCGCGCAGGCGCCGATACCCTTGCCGCCGAACTGAACCGGGTCGGCGTCGAGGTGCTGCTCGACGATCGGAAATCCTCGCCCTGGTGAAGTTCAAGGACGCCGAACTGCTCGGCGTGCCGTGGATCGTGGTGGTCGGCCGCGGCTGGGCCGACGGAGTGGTCGAGCTGCGCAACCGGTTCAGCGGAGAGACCCGCGAAGTCGCCATCGACGGCGCGGCCGCCGACATCGCAGGGGCCCTCGCGGGCTAGCTGCTATTCGCTGCCGCCGGGGAAGGCCACGGTGATGGGCCACACCCCGAGCACCTTGCTCCAGCGCGCGGCGGTGACGGCGGTCTGCGTCAACGCCGTCACCGCGAACATGCGCTCCTCGGTCGTCGTCGCCTGCTCGACCACCGCCCGCCACGCCACCGCGGAGTCCTCTTCCATCCGCACCGCCAAGTTCGCGGCATCGGTCGGGTTGTCCACCTGCGTCGGCAGTTGATAGCCGGCGGCGGGCAGCGGCGCGTCCACCGCTTGAGCATCTCGATCGCGGCCTCGCGTCGGGCCCTGTGCTCGGCCATCGCGGCAGTCACCAGGGCGTTGTCGTCGACAAAATGCGCCGACACCAACCCGTAGCCGTAGATGACCGCGTGCTCGGTGGTTACCGCGTCGAACAGGGCGGCGGTATCGGCGTCGGCCGGCCGGGAAGGGCTCGTTGGTTCCGCGGCACGCGACGAGGTCGTCGTTGGCGTTGGCTCGGCCGACGTCACTGCGCTCCTTCCCGCGGCGCGAGTGCCACCGTGTATCCCGCGGTGCACGATGCGGCGATCGAGCCGAGGAGTCCGGCACGGTAGCCGGACATCTGCGCCGCCAACTGAGCCGCGGCATCGGCGGACTTGCGAAGCGCGGCGAGGACGTCCTTGGCGGTCGGTGCGGCCCGCTGCGCAGTGGGGCTGGTGGTCGTGGTCGACGACGAGGCGGTCGTCTCGACGGTCATGCGGGCGATCTCATTCGACAGTGCCTCGGCATGTTTCCACCGCTCGGACGAGACCGCGGCCAGCGCGGGCCGCTCGGGGCTCGGCGGTGGTGGCGGCGTCGCTGGCCAGCTGGCTGTCGCTGCGGGCCATATCGAGTTGTGTCATGAGGTCGTCGAGATCGGGGTGGTGGAGACGGCTTGCCGCAGGCGGCAGCGCTGACGCCCAACGCCGCGAGGGCTGCCGTCGCCAACAGCATGCGCCGCCTGCTGACGACGGGGGAGGGCACTCGGCACAGCGCCATCCTGCCATTGCCGATACGACTGTGTGTTGCTGGGGAGGCCCGCGAGATTGCGGTTCGCCTGTTGTTCACTGGCGTATCGTTGGCCCCGTCGGAACAATTCAACATGAGGAGCTCGCCGTGGCATCGGATCCGCAGCTGCGGTCTGCGAGATTGCCCTCGCAGAAGCAGGTGATCGAGCTACTCGACGGTGAGTTCGCGCGCGCAGGCTACGAGATCGAAGACGTCGTCATCGACGGCGATGCGCGTCCGCCGCGCATCATGGTGATCGCCGACGGCGACGAGGGCCTCGACCTCGACTCGATCGCGGCGCTGTCCCGGTCCGCATCCGAACTGCTGGACACCGTGGACTCGTCGAAAACCGGGTCGCCGTACGTCCTCGAGGTGACCTCGCCCGGCGTGGACCGGCCGCTCACCGAGGAGAAGCACTACCGGCGAGCCCGCGGCCGCAAGGTTGAGGTGACGCTGTCCGACGGCTCGCAGCTGACCGGCCGGCTCGGCGAGGCCCGCGGCGGCACGGTTTCCCTCGTGGTGCCCGAAGGGGGACGGCAATTACTCCGTTCGCGAACTGCCTCTCAGCGGTATCGCCAAAGCCGTTGTCCAGGTGGAGTTCACCTCCAAACCAGCGGGAGCTCGAGCTGGCCGGCCAACCGGGGGAAGGGGCAGGAGCATGAATATCGACATGGCGGCATTGCACGCCATCGAGGCCGACAAGGGCATCTCGGTCGATGTCGTCGTGGACACCATCAAGTCCGCGTTGCTCACCGCCTATCGCCACACCGAGGGGCACGAAGCCGACGCCCGCATCGAGATCGACCGCAAGACCGGCGTCGTCCAGGTGATGGCGCGCGAGACCGACGAAGACGGCAACATCCTCAACGAATGGACGACACCCCAGAGGGATTCGGCCGCATCGCGGCCACGACCGCACGCCAGGTGATCTTGCAGCGGCTGCGCGACGCCGAGAACGAGAAGAACTACGGCGAGTTCTCCACCCGGGAGGGCGAGATCGTCGGCGGCGTCATCCAGCGGGACAGCCGCGCCAACGCCCGCGGCCTCGTCGTGGTCCGGATGGGCAGCGAGACCAAGGGCTCGGA
>CAVQRJ010000027.1:0-90869 GCA_963715215.1 uncultured Actinomycetota bacterium | reverse complement strand
CTGGGGCAGCCGTCCCGAAACGGGGGTGCTGCGCGTGCCGTCGCCGGAGTGGAGTGCTACCCGTGAGCGGGCCGACGCGGGTAACGTCTAGCGCTTGATCGCGTTGAGATAGCTCATCTCGGTGAACAACCCTATCGTGCCGTCTTCGGGAAACTCGAAGTCGTTGTCGGCGTACGCATCCCGCATCTTCCGCTCCGAGACGTCCCAGCCGTGGCCCTCGAGATACTCGACGACGTCGTTGCGCTTCTCGTGATAGATCAGGTCGCGCATTTCGAAGTCATGGCCGTACTGCTTCAGCCGATCCGATATCAGCTTCGACCGCTCGTCGGAGAACATGCTGACATCCGGAATGTGCTCGCTGGCGACGCGACTGCCCGGCGCGCTGAGCTCATCGATCCTGTCGAACAGCAGATCCTGCGCATCGGCTGGAAGGTAGATGAGAAGCCCTTCCGCGATCCACGCGGTCGGTTGTGTGACGTCGAAGCCCCTGTCGCACAGGGCTTTCGGCCAATCGTCACGCAGGTCGATGGCAACCGCGCGTCGGTCGGCCTTCGGCTCGGCGCCGAGGTCGGCGAGCGTCTTCGACTTGAAATCGATCACCTCGGGTTGGTCGACCTCGTAAACGACGGTGCCTGCGGGCCACGGCAGCCGATACGCCCGCGCATCAAGTCCCGAGGCGAGGATCACCGCCTGGCGGACGCCGTCCGCAGCGGCGTCGGTAAACAACCGGTCGAAATGGCGGGTGCGCACGGCCATGCCCCGCGCCGCCCGCTCGAGGCTGAACCGAGGGTCGATGTCGGCGAGATTGATCTCACCGTTGAGCACACGAACGAAGACGTCGAGGCCAACCGCACGCACCAACGGTTCGGCGAACGGGTCGTCGATGTATCCCTCGCGGTGTGCGAGCACTCGCTGCGCGGCCACCATCGTGGCGGTGGCGCCGACGCTGGTGGCCAGGTCCCAGGTGTCGTTGTCTGTTCGTGCCATCTGATTCCTACTGTCGAATTGCGGTGACGGCGAGCGAGTCTCGCATTGGTTCGAGCTCTTCGCTGTCGGGAAAGTGTCGTCCGTATTCGGTGAACATCTCGACCCGGTCGCGGGCGGTCACCTGCCACCCGTGCTCGGTCAGGTACTCCACGACGGGGTTGCGTTCTCCAGGATAGAACAGGTCTGCCAGGTTCATGTCGAACCCGTGCTCCTGCCATCGCTGACGGAACGCCTCCGCGCGCCGGCCCATGCTGGCGCCCGCATCAGGGTGGTACTCGGTGGCCAGCCTGCTGCCCGGCGCCGACAGGTCGGCGATGTCGTCGAACAGTCGGTCCTGGGCCTCAGGCGGCAGGTAGACCAAAAGCCCTTCGGCTGACCAGGCGGTCGGCTTGGTGTCGTCAAACCCGTTGCGGCGCAACGCGGCGGGCCAATCTTCGCGGAGGTCGACGCTCACCGCGCGACGCTCCGCGGTCGGCGCCGCGCCGATCGACGCCATCGTCGCGTTCTTGAACTCGATCACCTTGGGCTGGTCAATCTCGTAGACGACAGTGCCCGCGGGCCACGGCAGCCGGTACGCGCGGGCATCGAGGCCGGACGCCAGAATCACCGCCTGCCGTACCCCCGCCGCCGTCGCCTCGGTGAAGAAGTCGTCGAAAAATCGGGTGCGCACCGCCATCACATTGGTTATCAGCCGAGTGGCGGCGCCGCCGTCATCGTCGGACAGGCCGAACTCACCGTCGATCAGCCGGATGAAGAAGTCCAGCCCGACCGCCCGCACCAGCGGCTCGGCGAAAGGATCGTCGATGAGTGGGTCCGATTCCTTGCTGGCGATCGCCCTGGCCGCAGCGACCATCGTGGCGGTGGCGCCGACGCTGGACGCGATATCCCAGCTGTCTGCGTCCGCCCTGGTCATCGCAGGGTGCCGCTGATGTAGCGCAGCTCGGAGAAGGGTGTATCGCCGTCGAACGGCGGGTACCCGTGGGCGGTTAGCAGCTCATTGATGTTGCTGCCGTTCATGTTCCAGCCCCGCTCGGTCAGGTAGTCGGCGGGCTCGTTGCGGTCGCCGAGGTAGACGAGGTTGGCCCAGTCGAGGTCGTAGCCGTGCTCGCGCCAGCGCTGAGCTGCCACCTGCATCTTCTCCATCGCGTCGTCGACGTCGGTCTGATCGATGGGGGGCGCGCTCTCGGTCGCCAACCAGCTGCCGGGGGCGCTCAGTCGTGTGATGGTGTCCAGCAGCCGGTCCTGGGCCTCGGGCGGCAGGTAGCCCAGCAGTCCCTCGGCACTCCAGGCCGTCGGCTGGTCTGGATCGAAGCCGGCCGCCGTCAGCGCGGCAGGCCAGTCGGAGCGCAGGTCGATCGCCACGACGCGGCGGTGCGCGGTGGGCTCGGCGCCGATGTCGGCGAGTGCCTGTGTCTTGAACGCGATCACCTGCGGTTGATCCACCTCGTACACCACGGTGCCCGCGGGCCACTGCAGCCGGTAGGCGCGTGAGTCCAGGCCCGAAGCGAGGATCACCACCTGCCGGATCCCGGCCGCCGTCGCGTCGATGAAGAAGTCGTCGAAGAACTTCGTCCGGACCGCCATGTTGTCGACCATCCGGGCCATCCCGGGGCTCGTGTCGTCGTCGATGTCGAATGCCGACGGGTCCAACTCACCGGTGGCCAGGCGGGTGAACACGTCGACGCCGACGGCCCGCACGAGTGGCTCGGCGTAGGGATCGCTGATCAACGCGCCATCGATCCTGGTCACCATCGCGCGGGCGGCCGCCACCATCGTCGCGGTCGCCCCAACGCTGGAGGCCAGATCCCAGCTGTCCCCGTCAAAACGGCTCGTCCGTTCCACGAAAGTCTCCCTGTCGATCGCAACCGTCAATTACTTAGCACATGTAACGAGCTGTTATCGACTGTACGCCCTCAACCTGAAATGTCGTCTGACCTCAGCGCCTGCACCTGCGGATGCGGGATAGGCAGCTGCCAACTGTTACTCTCGGAGACTGCGTGACTCCGCAGGCTGGGCGCCTGCCGAGCTTGGCATATGACTTGACCGACGCTGGTAAAGACCAGCCCCATTTGGCACGCCGCGATATGAGCCCGGCTGCGCAGGAGGAAAGAGTGCTTTCGGCTTTCATCTCATCGCTGCGGACAGTCGACCTACGTCGCAAGATCCTGTTCACCCTCGGCATCTTGATCCTGTACCGGATCGGTGCCTCGATCCCGTCTCCCGGGGTCAACTACCCGAACGTCCAGAAGTGCATCGAGCAGATCAGCGGCGGCGACTCGGCGCAGATCTACTCGCTGATCAACCTGTTCTCCGGCGGTGCGCTGCTGAAGCTTGCGGTATTCGCGATCGGCATCATGCCGTACATCACCGCGAGCATCATCGTGCAGCTGCTCGGCGTGGTCATTCCGCGCTTCGAAGAGCTGCGCAAAGAAGGCCAGGCGGGGCAGGCGAAACTGACCCAGTACACCCGCTACCTGTCGATCGCGTTGGCGCTGCTGCAGGCCACCAGCATCGTGGCGCTGGCTGCCAACGGCGGCCTGCTGCAGGGCTGCCAGCTCGACATCATCCAGAACTCGTCGATCTTCAGCCTCGCCGTCATCGTCATCGTGATGACCGCAGGCGCCGCCCTGGTGATGTGGATGGGCGAGCTGATCCAAGAGCGCGGCATCGGCAACGGCATGTCGCTGCTGATCTTCGCCAGCATCGCCGCCCGCATCCCGTCCGAGGGCAAGAACATCCTGGACAGCCGCGGGCCGGTGGTCTTCACCGCGGTCTGCGTCGCCGCACTGGTCATCATCATCGGCGTGGTGTTCGTCGAGCAGGGCCAGCGCCGCATCCCGGTGCAGTACGCCAAGCGAATGGTCGGCCGCCGAATGTACGGCGGCACGTCGACGTATCTGCCGCTGAAGGTCAACCAGGCGGGCGTCATCCCGGTGATCTTCGCGTCGTCGCTCATCTACATCCCGCACCTGATCACCCAGCTGATCCAGAGCGGGATGACCAACCCGGGTAACAACTGGTGGGACAAGTTCGTCGCGAACTACCTCACCAACCCGGCCAGCTGGTCCTACATCGCCATCTACTTCGGCCTGATCGTCTTCTTCACCTACTTCTACGTGTCGGTGCAGTTCAACGTCGATGAGCGGGCCGACGAGATGAAGAAGTACGGCGGCTTCATACCCGGTATCCGGCCCGGTAAGGCGACCGCCGACTACCTGCGCTTTGTGCTGAACCGGATCACCCTTCCCGGTTCGATCTACCTGGGCGTCATCGCCGTCCTGCCGAACCTGTTCCTCGAGATCGGCAACACCGGCGGCGTACAGAACTTGCCCTTCGGCGGTACAGCGGTTCTGATCATGGTTGGCGTCGGTTTGGATACGGTCAAACAGATCGAGAGCCAGCTGATGCAGCGCAACTACGAAGGGTTCCTGAAGTGAGAGTCGTACTGCTCGGCCCGCCGGGGGCGGGCAAGGGAACACAAGCCCGGAAGCTGTCCGAGAAGCTCGGCATCCCGCAGATCTCCACCGGGGACCTCTTCCGCGAGAACATCAGCTCCGGCACGCCACTGGGCCTCGAGGCCAAGCGCTACCTGGACGCAGGCGACCTGGTGCCTTCCGAGCTGACGAACAAGCTGGTCGAGGACCGCATCGAGGCGGCGGACGCCACCGACGGGTTCCTCCTCGACGGCTATCCCCGCTCTGTGGAGCAGGCTGAGGCGCTCGACGAGATGCTGAAGAACCACAACACCAAGCTCGACGCCGTGCTGGAATTCGCGGTCTCGGAGGAGGAGTTGTTCAAGCGCCTCAAGGCCCGCGGCCGCGCCGATGACACCGAAGAGGTCATCCACAACCGGATGAAGGTCTACGCCGACGAGACCAGGCCGCTGCTGGAGTACTACAGCCACAACAACCTGCAGACCGTCGACGCGGTTGGTGGTCTCGACGAGGTTTTCGCCCGCGCGCTCCGCGTACTTGGCAAGTAACCGATGATCACCCTCCCGGGGCTGCGCACCCGCAGGGTGGTCGATCCGCGCACCCCCGGTGAGCTCGACGCGATGGCCACCGCAGGAGCGCTGGTCGCCACCGCGCTGCGAGCAGTGCACGAGGCCGCCGTGGCGGGGGTGTCCACCCTCGAACTCGACGAAATCGCCGAATCGGTGATCCGCGAGGCCGACGGAACCCCGTCATTCCTGGGCTATCACGGCTTCCCAGCGAGCATCTGCTCATCGGTGAACGACCGCGTCGTGCACGGCATTCCTTCGGCCGACGAAACCCTCGCCCCCGGTGACCTGGTGTCGATCGACTGCGGCGCAATCGTCGACGGCTGGCACGGCGACTCGGCGATCACGTTCGGCGTGGGTGCGCTCATCCCGGTCGACGAGGCGCTCTCGCTGGCCACCAAACACTCGATGGAGGCCGGCATCGCCGCGATGGTGCCGGGCAACCGGCTCACCGACGTCTCGCACGCCATCGAGACCGGCACCCGGGAAGCCGAGAAGCGCTACGGCCGCAAATTCGGCATCGTCGCAGGCTACGGTGGCCATGGCATCGGCAGAAGCATGCATATGGACCCCTTCCTGCCCAACGAGGGGCAGCCGGGACGCGGGCCGTACCTTGTTGTCGGCTCGGTGCTGGCCATCGAACCCATGCTGACGCTCGGGACGACGAAGACGGTCGAGCTCGCCGACAACTGGACCGTGGTCACCGCCGACGGATCGCGCGCCGCCCACTGGGAGCACACCGTCGCCGTCACCGACGACGGACCCCGCATCCTGACTCGCTAAATCAATTTTTTTCTCCGTTAATTTGCCGAAAACGTATGAACCGGAGCCGCCTCGGAGTCGTAATAACGAGGGAGGTTGGAATGGACGATCCCGAGGCCGCCCTGATGCGAGTGCTCTACCAGGAGCACGGGGCGGCGCTGTGGCGCTATGCAGTGCGACTTACCAGGGATCCAGCGCGAGCAGAGGATGTGGTGCAGGAAACGTTGCTGCGTGCTTGGCAGCACCCAGAAGTTACCGACGGTGATCGGTCGGCACGAGCCTGGCTGTTCACGGTTGCCCGAAATATGATTATCGACGAGCGGCGCAGCGCCAGGTTTCGGAGCGAGACCGGAACCCCGGATCCCGAGAAGACCTACGACCGCGCCGGCCCGGATGAGGTGGACTCTGCCTTGGACCGAATGCTTTTGAGCGGCGCCCTGGCACAGCTGTCTCCCGAACACCGCGCGGTGATCAGACGGTCGTATTACCAGGGTTGGACGACCGCACAAATCGCCGCTGATCTAGACATCGCCGAAGGCACCGTAAAATCGAGGCTGCATTACGCCGTACGGGCATTGCGCCTCACTCTGCAGGAAATGGGGGTGACTCGATGACGCAACCCGCGAACCGTGACGATGATTTGTACGGCGACTCCTACGCACTGTGGGACGCCGCCTACGTCCTTGGCTCACTGTCGGGATCCGAACGGCGAGAATTCGAAGCTCATCTCGCCACCTGCCCACGATGCGGCGCGGCCGTTGCCGAACTTAGCGGCATCCCCGCGTTGTTGGCGCAGCTGACCGCCGATGAAGTGGAAGCGCTCGACGATCCGGCGACGGAAGTACCGCCGCTGCGTCCCGAGGTGCTCGACTCGCTCCTGCAGAAGGTCCAGTGGCGGCGACGTCGCACACGCAGACTGAGCGTAATCACGCTCGCGGCCGCGGCGGCGGTGTTGGCCGTCGCCCTTGTGGTCGGCATTTTGCCCGGCATCCTCGGCCACCGCGGTGACAACCAACCGATGGCGTCCGCCGTGACGATGAGCAAGGTCGCAGAGACACCGATCAACGCGACTGTCACCTTGACCGGTTTCGGTTGGGGCACCCGGATCGACATGGTCTGCACCTACGGCGACTACGCCAGCCGCGGCCAGGCGACAACGGAGAACCTGTCCATGGTTCTGTTGGACCACAACGGAACTCAGGACGAAATCGCGACCTGGGTCGGCGTGAACGGCGCCACCGCGTTGCCGAGTGGCAACACCACCCTGCAGAAGGACCAGATCAAGTCCATACAGCTGGTCGATACCGATTCACGAGCGGTGCTGTTGCAAACAGATCTGTGAGCCCGGTCACGCATTGAACCGTGGTCACTGACCAGTCGTGTCACTTGCAGGTGTGGAAGCAGGTGAACGAATGGCCAAAACACGGCGAGTGGTCGACCATATTGTCGGCTATCTGGCGGCGACCGGAGTCGAGTACATCTTCGGGGTGGACGGCGCGAACATCGAGGATCTCTACGATGCCGCGTATTTCCGCGACGACATCACCGCCGTTTTGGCCAAGCATGAGTTCTCTGCGGCCACGATGGCCGACGGGTTCAGCCGCAGCGGCGCCGGACTGGGCGTGGTGGCCGCGACTTCCGGCGGCGGATGCCTGAATACCGTTGCCGGACTTGGTGAGTCGCTGGCCAGCCGGGTGCCGGTGCTGGCGCTGATCGGCCAACCGCCGACGAACCTCGACGGCAGGGGCGCCTTCCAGGACACCAGCGGCCGAAACGGCGCACTGAACGGCGAGGCGCTGTTTTCCGCGGTGTCCGTGTTCTGTCGACGGGTGATGGCGCCGGAAGAGATCATCACCGCACTGCCGCAAGCCATCGCGGCGGCCAACCGAGGCGGGCCGGCCGTGCTGCTGCTGCCGAAGGACATCCAGCAGTCGGTTTTGGATCTTCGTGCTTCGGTCAACGGCGTCACCAATGGATTTTCGGTTGGCGCTCAGCTCGGTGACCCGCAGGCCATCGCGCGGGCGCTGCGCAGCGCCGACGGACCGATCACGCTCATCGCGGGCGAACAGGTCGCACGGGACGACGCACGCGCGGAACTCGCGCAGCTGCGTTCGGTGCTGCGGGCCCGCGTCGCCACCGTTCCCGACGCCAAGGATGTCGCGGGCACGCCGGGGCTCGGATCGTCCTCGGCGCTCGGGGTGACCGGCGTGATGGGACATCCCGGAGTTGCGACCGCGATCGCCGACAGCGCGCTGTGTCTACTGATCGGCACACGGCTGAACGTGACCGCGCGCGGCGGTCTCGACGACGTGCTGGCATCGGTGCCCACCTACTCGATCGGGTCGGCGACGCCGTTCGTTCGGGCTACGCACCTCCACACCGAGGATCTGCGGGGGTCGCTGCGACTGCTGACGCAGGCCCTGAACGGTAACGGCCGTGCGACAGGCGTGCGCGTGCCCGACGCCGTGCCGAGGGGCGAGCTGCAACCGCCGCCGCATGACGGCCCGGGTGTGCGCTATCGCGAGGCGATGGCCGTGCTCGACACCGCGCTTCCGGAGGGCATCGACATCGTCGTCGACGCCGGCAACATCGGCGCATCCGCGATCCACTACCTACCCGCCCGCCGGGACGGGCGATTCATCGTCGCGCTCGGCATGGGCGGCATGGGATACAGCTTCGGCGCCTCGCTGGGTATCGCGTTCGGACGCAAGCGCCGCACGGTGGTTCTCGCGGGCGACGGCTCGTTCTACATGCACGGCATGGAAATTCACACCGCACTGCAGTACCGACTGCCGGTGACGTTCCTGCTGTTCGATAACCACGCACACGCGATGTGCGTGACCCGTGAGCAGCTCTTCTATGACGACGTTTACAGCTACAACCGGTTCGGCGCCAGCCGGCTCGGTGCGGGCCTTGCGGCGATGTTCCCCGGTCTGTCATCCGTCGACGTCGACACGATCGACGATCTGCCCGCGGCGTTGCAGTCGGCGCTCGAGGTCGACGGCCCCTCCGTCGTCGCGGTCGAGTGCTCGGCCGACGAAATCCCACCATTCGCAGCTTTTCTCGGCAAGACGGCCGTGAAAAACCCTGTTATCGCAGAGGAGAACAATTCCAATGTCGTTGCCCGCGCTGGATGACATCACCGCCCATCGAGGCACAGCCGATCCGATCGACGGGGTGATCCGCGTCGAGACGTCGCCGAGGGAAAAGGCCACGCCGATCATCATGGACATGATGCGGTCGGTCTACCCGCATGACGAAGTCTTCGGAAAATATTGCACCGTAAACGATTACATCGATTGTCCGCCCGACGAGCTCTTCGACTACCTGGCCGATACCCGGTGCCTCGAGGAGTGGACCTACAGCCTGCGCGGCTTCGCGCCGACGGAAGAGCCAGGGCTGTGGGTGGCCTACGACAAGCTCGGTGGGCCGAAGGGCAGCCCGATCTTCACTCGTACGGTGGCCAACAAGGAGGCCCGCACGGTCGACTACCACTGTGCGTGGGACCAGGGCAAGCACCTGTGGATGATCTACCTGATGCGCATCGTCGACGCGCAGGTGGTGTTCGACAAGCCAGGGTCGGTCGTGCTGTGGACCAACTGCCACCACCCGTTCTACGACAAGAATCCCTATCCCGAGACCGCACCGCCTCAGCGTCCGGTATGGGTCGGGGATTTCTGGGAGATGTTCGGCCCGGGCCATCTGCTCGAGCTCGAAAACCTGAAGGCAATTGTCGAATACCGACGCCAAAACGGCTTGCCGGTCACGCCGGCCTGGATGAAGTGAGGACCGCGAAATGACTGCAGCGCACACGAGGAGCACCAAATGACAGTCAGCCTGCTCGATATCTCGACCTACCTGCCCGGGGACCCGGTCCCCGCGGACTATTACGCCGGCTTCGCCGAATCCGACGAGCTGCGCGACAACGTGATGTTCAAGGCGCCGAAGTTCCGCCATCACGTCGCCGAGGACGAAACGGCCATCGACATGGTGGAGCGGGCTGCCGCGGGCATCGTCGCAACGCCACGGCCAAGAGACCATCGAGAACGTCGACATCCTGATCACCCACGTGCAGTTGCCCGATGTGCCGTTCTACGGCAGCGGCGGTGGGGTGGCGCATCGCCTTGGTATGAAACCGAATTGGGTGCTCGACCTACACAACGGCGGGTGTGCCGCCTTCGTTTTGGGGATGAAGATGGCCCAGAACCTGATCGAGTCCGGTCAGGGAGAGACGGCGCTGGTGGCCGTCGTACAGAATGCTGCGGGCACGATCTTCGACCAGAAGACCATCCGCCCGAAAGCGCAGGCGTCCGTGCCCGGCGACGGCGCGGCCGTCGGTCTGGTTGCCCGCTCGGACAAGTCGCCGATCCTCGGTATCGAATGCCGCACCTACGGCGAATTCGCAGGCGACATGGCGATTTCCATGGAGCCGGCGCGTAAGTGGTGGCAGCCCGGCCCCGGCGAGGGCTCCATCGGGTTCACCGAGAGCAAGATCACCAAGGTGCTCGCGCGCGGCAACCGGCAGGTGCCCGAGGTGTCGTATGCGGTGTGCGACCGAATCGGCATCAAGCCGAAGGATCTCGACCTCCTGGTCACCAACCAGCCGAACCGGGCGTTTCTGCGCAACTGGCGCGACGCGCTGGAACTGCCGAAATCGAGACACGTCGATACTTTTGAGGAGTGCGGCAACCTGTTCGCCGCGGGCATCCCGGTCAACCTCGAGCGGGCCATCTCCGACGGCCAGCTCAAGAAGGGTGATGTCGCGCTGATGGCCGCCTTCGCGCATGCGGGCGACTTCGCGGGTGCGGCCGCGATCAAGTGGGGCGGTCGGGATTGATGAGCAGCCCGAGTGCGGCCCTCACCGAGGCGGTCTCCGCGCTGCCGAGCGCGGTGAACCCGTTGGCGCTGTCCCTCAACGAGAATCCGTTCCCGCCGCTGCCCGGTGTGCGGTCGGCGCTGACGGAGTCCGTCGACGTGGC
This sequence comes from uncultured Actinomycetota bacterium, assembly GCA_963715215.1. Classification (GTDB taxonomy): domain Bacteria; phylum Actinomycetota; class Actinomycetes; order Mycobacteriales; family Mycobacteriaceae; genus Mycobacterium. Next base: position 80,141 of record CAVQRJ010000027.1, on the reverse strand, counting down.
GAACCGGTATCCGGAGTTCCTGCCCGAGCGCCTGCGGGCATTGATCGCGGGCCACGTCGGGGTGAGCGAGGAACAGGTGGTGATCGGTGCCGGCGCGACCGGAGTGATCATGCAGGTGCTGAGCGCGGTGACCAGCCCGGGGGACCGGATGGTGATGACGTCGCCGACCTTCGACGGCTACCCGATCTTCGCCCAGATGGCACGGCTGGTTTCGGTCACCGTGGCGCTGGACGAGCACGGCCACCACGACCTCGATGCCATGGCCGAGGCGGCCGGCCAGGCACGGGTCGTGGTGGTGTGCCGTCCGCACAATCCGACCGGCACAATCGAGCCCGCGGCCGACATCGAGCGCTTCTTGAAGCGCGTGCCGACGGACACCATCGTCCTGTTGGACGAGGCCTACGTCGAGTTCCTTGCTCCCGAACACCGGATCGACGCGCTCTCGCTGGTCGAGCGGTTCCCCAATGTGGTGGTGGTGCGTACCTTTTCGAAGGCGTACGGGCTGGCGGGTCTGCGGATCGGATACGGCTTCTGCGCACCCGATCTGGCCAGGAGTCTGTGGACGATGCAGCTGCCGTTCGGCATCGGCATCACGGGTCTGGTGGCGGTCGCAGCGTCCTATGATGCGGAAAGCCAACTGCAGCAACGGATCCGGATGATCACCTCGGAGCGGCGTTATCTACGGATGCGGCTGCATTCGATGGGGGTGTACAGCACCGACGGGCACGCCAACTTCGTGTACCTGCCTGCCAACAGCCGGCGGCCATGGCGCCACTTCTTCGAGAACACCGGCCTGCAGATCCGCTACTACGCCGACGGCAGCGCGCGGATCACCGTGGGCAGCCGCCAGTCCACCAGGGCGGTGCTGAATGCACTGGAGCCATTTCGTGCTCCTCGCGTGCCCGCGCCATTCGCGTCGCGCTGAAACCCGGTCTTCTCGACCGCGGGCTGCGGTATGAAGAGGCGTGGCCTCAGAACCGTCTGCGGACTCCCACAAGCAGGATCCCATCGAGCTCGCCCGTGCCAACTGGGAGCGCGCCGGGTGGGGTCGGGTCGCGAACGGGATGGTCGCGGTCACCTCGGTGATGCGGGCCCATCAGATTCTGCTGGCTCGCGTGGAGAACGCGCTGCGCCCGTATGACCTCAGCTTCGCGCGCTATGAGCTGCTGAGGCTGCTGGCTTTCAGCCGCAACGGCGCGCTGCCGATCACCAAGGCGTCGGACCGGTTGCAGGTGCACGTCACCAGCGTGACGCACGCGATCCGCCGGCTGGAGTCCGAGGGTCTGGTGGCGCGGCTGCCGCATCCGACCGATGGCCGCACGACGCTGGTGCAGATCACCGATCTCGGCCGCGCCACGGTCGAGGACGCGACCGTGACCCTCAACAAGGATGTGTTCGCCGACATCGGTATCTCCGACGATGAATCTCGGGCGCTGGCAATGTCGATCGAAACGCTGCGCCGCAACGCGGGCGACTTCTAGTTGCGGCTTGCCGCGGCGGGAACGATGTGTCGGACTTGTCAGTGTCGCGTGTCGGATGACCGCGGTATATTCGAACACATGTTCGAGGAATCGGGGACGGCGGCGCGGTCGCTGCTCGACAGCATCAGCGCTGATGCCCGTGCCGAGAACCGCGCCGCGGCCCGGGGTCTGGTGTCGATCCACAACCTGTACCGGCTGAGGTTGCGCGAGCACGGCGGCAGCCACGACGACTGGGCCATCGACACCATCGAGCAGGTCACCGCCGAGGTGGCCGCCAAGCTACGCATAAGCCAGGGCCTGGCGGCCAACCGGGTAAAAGATGCGATTGCGATGGGCAGCCGGCTGCCGCAGGTGGGCACCGTTTTCCGGGCCGGCGACATCGACTACCTCATGTTTGCGGCCATCGTGTCGCGTACCGAGCTGATCACCGACCCCGCCCGGCTGGCCGCCGTGGACGCCGAGTTGTCCCTGGCGGTGGCGCGCTGGCCGTCGCTGAGCAGAAGCCAACTGATCGGTCGGGTGGATCGCATCGTGGCCCGCCATGACCGCGACGCCAAGCGGCGGCGCACCAAGAAGCGCGACGACCGCTGGATCGAGATCTGGGACAGCGGCGACGGTGTCAGCGAGATCCGCGGTTTCCTGCGCGTGATGGACGGCCGGGTGCTCGATGCGCGCCTCGACGCGCTGGCCGCCACCGTGTGTCCCAACGATTGCCGCTCCCACGCCCAGCGGCGCGCCGATGCGTTCGGGGCCTTGGGCGACGGCGCCGAGCGCCTGGCCTGCGAATGCGACAGCGCCGACTGCCCCGCCGGCGACAAGCCGGCACGCGCCACCGTGGTGTACGTCGTGGCCAACCAGGCCACCGTCGAGGGGGCCAGTGATGACCCCGGACAATCGATGCATCCCGAGGACCTGGTCCCCGCCGACCTCATTGCCGAGCTGGCCAAGTCAGCCACGCTGGTGCCCGTTGTTCATCCCGGCGACGCGCAGGCCGAGTGCGGCTACCAGCCATCGCGGCGGCTGACCGATTTTGTGCGCTGCCGCGATCTGACATGCCGCTTCCCCGGCTGCCACCGCCCCGCAACCCGCTGCGATCTGGACCACACCATTCCCTTCGCCGACGGTGGTCCCACCCACGCGTCGAACCTGAAATGTCTGTGCCGAAGACACCACCGAACAATTACCTTCGAACGTGCCGAACGTGGCTACGTCGCAACGTGTTACTGCATGCCCGGCGGCAGGATTACCCACCGTACCGGCCCCACGCGACGTTTGAACCGGTGCGCCTGACCATAGGCCACGCAGCGATCAGGAGGTGGTGGATTCCATTCCACGTACGCGCTTGAGCGCGAGTCTTGCAGCCCGCATCGATAAGGCCGGCGAGAGGCGTTCCAGGTACCACCATGCCTTCCACCAGGCTGGCACCACAATGATTGCGTCTCCCCGCAACACGGCGCGAAGGGCGCGCTCGGCGAACTTTTCGGGTGCCATCGGCCGGAACGCCTCCCAGAATTTGAGTAGTTGCTCGTCGCTGACGCCGTCGTGCCGCCCGTACTTGCCGCCTGCGAGGATCGGGGTCCGGATGGCGCCTGGACAAAGCACCGACACTTGCACGCCGTGGCGCTCGGCCTCCAGTCGCAGCGCCTTCGAGAGCGCGACGACGGCGTGTTTGGAGGCGGTGTAGTTTGCTGCCCCCGCAGCGGCAACGAGACCAGCCATGGACGCCGTGTTCACGATGTGGCCGGAGTGCTGCTGGATCATGATCGGATACACCGCTTGGATGCCGTGCACCACGCCGCGCAGGTTCACGTCGAAGACGTCGTTCCAGTCATCGAGCGTGTATGAGTCGACCTCACCGCCGACCCCAATGCCGGCATTGTTGAACAGATAGTCGATCCGCCCCGATTGCTTCACGGCCTCGCCGACGGCTTGCTCGAACGACGGGTAGCTGCGCACATCCAGCTCGATCGCGTGCGCCTTTCCGGCACCACTGTTGAGGCGTTGCGCAAGCTCCTGCGCCGAGCCGACCTGACGATCGGCGATCCAGACCTCAGCGCCCCCATCGACCAGCTTGGTGGACAACGCGGCGCCGATGCCGGACGCCCCGCCCGTAACGAATGCGACCTTGCCCGACACGCTCGACATCATTGCGGAACGATACTCGCTCGCCTTGGCACAAGTGGAGGAGATTTTGGCAGCGAGGTCGTCGAGGACGGTGTAGGCAGTCACGCGAAATGTTCTTCAGCCATTCGGTGCCAACACAAGAACAGGACGGTTCCGCTGACGGTTGTGCTCCTGGCCTCAGGTCGGAACCGACGCCCTACCCGTGATACGGGACTGGATTTGCTAATCCGTGCGTCTCGGAAGCGCACTTGAGGCAATGTCACTCGCAAGTCGAACGCAGTTTTCGAGGCCGTTGGCGATGCTGTCTTTCTCGGAGAGGCGCGCCTCACCGGCAGCCGACTTCTCGTCCGCCTGAAAGGCTGAACCATGACCGGATCCGTCGCGGTCGAGCAACGCGGCAACGTCTTGATCGCTACCCTGTCCAATCCGCCGATGGCCGTGATGGACAGCGAGATCGTCGTGGGTCTGCTCGCGCTCGCGCGCCGCGCTGATGCGGACTCCGACGTCGGCGCGGTGGTGCTGACAGGAGACCACCCCACTCGTTTCGTCGCCCATTTCAACGTCGAGGAGATCCTTTCTGGCGCCGCACAGGCGCCGCGCTTGTCGAAGCGGATGCTGCGTGCCGGACTGCGGGCGACAGGGGCGGCGCTGCGTGTGCCCGGCGCCGCCAAGCTCCTGATGCGCGGCCCGTTCACGGGAGGGATCGCCCTGGTCACTTTCACGCAGACTCTGCTCGCCATCGAGTCGTGCTCCGCCGTCTGGGTAGCGGCGCTGAACGGTGACACCGGTGGCGGCGGGTGCGAGCTCGCCCTCGCCTGCGACTACCGGTTCATGGCTGACGGCCCGTACAGCATCGCGCAACCGGAAATCTTCCTCGGATTCCCGCCCGGCGGCGGCGGTACGCAGCGTCTAACCCGGCTGCTCGGCGCAGGCAGGGCCCTCCAAATGTGCCTTGAGGGCACCCCGAAGACCCCGGCGGACGCGCTCGCGTTCGGCCTTGTGGACCGCGTCGTAGCCCCCGAACGTCTACTCGAGGAAGCCGTGGAACACGCGACCCGATTGGGTCGACGGCCGAAGGCCGGCATCGGCGCCGTCAAGCGCGCCGTTCGCTTCGGTGGCTCGCTACCGCTCGAGGACGGACTGCGGCTGGAGGCTGGAGAATTTCTCTCTGCCATAACCACACCGGAGTCGATCGAAGCCCAGCGCGCATACGTCGACCGCACTAACGAACTCGGCGACGTGCCGATCGCCAACCCCGATATCCGCGCGGCCGTCATCGAGCGCGGAAGGTTCGCCTGATCGCAAGCCAGCAGCCCGCTTACTGCACGTTAACGACCGAACAGCAGTAATCGCCTACATGAGTGCGAGCTGCATCGGAGATGTTTCGCGATACTGGGATTCAACTCGGAACAAAGTGTTCTTCGCACATTCGGTACCACCATTTACTCAAGACCTTTGGCGGTTGGCGCGACACACAGTTGCCAGATGGCACGCTGCTGGACATCCCCGTCGCGCGATACCTACGTCACGACGCCAGGAAGTGCGCTGCTGTTTCCGTCCCTATGCGCACCAACCGGCGCGTTAGCCGGGCCTACCCCCGCACTGCAATCCACCGATCGCGCACAGATGATGCCGAAACGGAAACGCACTCGAGCACAGAACAAGACACTACGCATCGCCGCCGAACGCACACTCAACCGCCAAGACCGCGAAGTCGAACTCGGCTGGCGCCGCTGGGAACAAGCACTCGCAATGGCCACCATCAAAGACCAGCCACCACCCTTTTAATCCCAAAGCCGTTACACGACCTCAAAGACAGCAAATAACCACCTATACGAGAGTTAGCGTCGTTGGTTGCCGGCTGGGCTGACGGGCGGCAACCATGAAGCGTTGCATCGCAGGGGCCCATCGGTCTTGGCGCGCTTGCGCAACTCGTAGAACGACTTCCGGCACCCGGATAGCCACGTCGGCTGACCTCACAGGCGATCCACCCGGCCTGCGCGAGACCGCCGCCGCGTCGCGCTACGGACTGATCGGCACAGAACATGTCCGCATCATCCGTGACACCATCGCCAAACTGCCCGCCGGCCCATCCCACGAACAATGGCAGGCACGCCGCCGCTACGACGAAGAATCACTCGGTCAAACGCTGTGGTATCCACCAAAATCCGTCGACCCGAGCCGACAACCCAAATCGAACTGGCTACATCGACGGCCGAAACGGCCCAGACCAGAACCCGATGCGGCATGAGCGGCGCGGACTGAAATGTGCCGCAGGCTCTAATCGGCGACGTTCGGCAGCGGAATCGTCGTCGTGACGGCCGTGCCCGCGCCAGGCCGCGATCGGATGTTCAGCCGGCCACCGACGATCTCGGCGCGTTCCGCCATCGACAGCAGGCCGTAGCCGCCCATCTCGTCGCTGCCCAGTGGATGCTCGAAAGTGTCGAAACCGACTCCGTCGTCGATGATTTCGAGCCGTGCCGTGTCCCCGGCATCACCAGCGTCGACTGCAAACGTCAGTCGCGCCGTCGACGCGCGCGCGTGTTTGACGACGTTCTGCAGGCACTCCTGCGCGATGCGGTACATCGCGATCTCGATGTGGTCGGGCAGCCGAGTCTCGGCGACTTCGACCCTGACGTCGATCTGCCCGATCGACCGGGCCAGGCTGGCCAGCCCGCCCGCCAGGCCGAGATCGTCGAGCACCGGTGGCCGCAGTCCGCCGATCGCCGCGCGTGCCTCCTGCAGCGTGAGGTCGACGAGTTCCCTTGCCATGCCGAGCTGTTCGGCCATTGCGGCCGGGTCGGTTTCGGCGGCACGCGAGGCCGCGTCGAGTCGGTAAGACAACGTGATCAACCGCTGGGAAATGCCGTCGTGGATGTCGCTGGCCAATCGGCGGCGCTCGAGCTCCTGCGCCTCGATGACCTGCTCGACGAAGTTCTCATGCGCGCGTTCGCGGGCCACCAGCTGGCGGTGCAGCCGCGCCTGGTGCAGGGCGCCCGCAATGAGCCGCCCGATCACCAACAGCAGTTCGACGTCGCCTGGCGTGAATTCCCGTCGCTGGATGGTATGCACGTTGAGCACCCCGACAAGGCCACCCGGATCGGTCTCCATCGGCACCGACACCATCGAGGTGAAATCGGAACCGCGCAGCGACTGGAACGGCATGTACCTGGGGTCGGACTCCTTGTCATGCACGATGACCACCGGCTCGCGGTGACTGGCCACCCAGCCGGAGACACCGGAGCCCAGCGGCAGCCGGATCTTGCCGACCTCCTGGTCGAACGGCGGTGTCGCCCCGGCAAGCGTCAGGGAGCGGTCGCTGTCGTCGAGGACGTGTACGAAACACACGTCGGTGGCAGTGGCAGCGGTGATCATCCGGGCCGCCGCGGCGGCCAGCGGTTCGACACCTGGGCCGCTGGACGCGGCCTGGATCAACTCCCGCAGCAGCGCCAGCTCCCGGTCGGCGTCGACGACATCGCGCACCGCGTTGGGGCGGAACGGGCGTCCGCCGACCGGGCTCATTGGTAGATGCCTTCGCGCAATGCGGTGGCCACCGCGCCCGTCCGGTCACTGACCCCCAGCTTCCGGTAGATCGACCGCAGGTGGGTCTTCACCGTCTCGTCGCCGATGACCAGCTTGCTGGCGATGCCGCGGTTGGACAGGCCGTTGACGACGTACGACAGGATCTCGCTCTCCCGCTGGGTCAGGCCCTGACGCGCCCCCGGCCAGAACTCGTCGCGCTGCATCCGTGCGGCGGTGTCGGCCGCCCTTGCCGCCATGCCCGGATCGATCGCGGTCGCGCCGCCGTGTACGAACTCCAGCTGGCGCACCAGGTCGTCGCTGCTGATGCTCTTGAGGAGATAGCCCGACGCGCCGACGCGCAGAGCCTGAAACAGGTATTGCTCGTCGTCGTAGACCGACAGCATCACCACCTTGCGGTCCGGCTTGCGCTCACGGAGCGCCTGGCACAGGTCCAGCCCGCTGGAGCCCTGCATGCGAACGTCGGAAAGCACGATGTCGGGATCGAGTTCGTCGACCACGCTGAGCGCCCGCTCAGCGCCGACGGCCTGCCCGACCACCGCCACCCGGTCGGAGAACGCGGCAAGCATCGCCTTGAGGCCTTCGATGACCATTTCGTGGTCGTCCACCAGGACGATTCGCACAGGTCCGGAGGCGAGCGGGCTGTCGGACGCCATGGCAACACCTTAGAACCGGCGTTCTCCCGGGTCTCGCAACCTGGCCTGGCCAATCCCCCTAATGGGGGAGGCCCGAACCCCTGCCGTGGGCCACTCTTTCCACGTGCCTATGACACAGAAGACTTGGCGTGCCGGCCGGTTCTGGTGGGACTGTCCCTCCCCGGTCGGCGCCGACGTGAATCCGCTCCGTGCGCTGGTCTTCGACCTCGATGCCCTCGCCGACGTGGAATGCGACGGCCATCGCGTGGCCTATAACGCCGCCTTCGCCGCGCACGGGCTGAACTTCGAGTGGTCCGTCGCGCGGTACCGGCAGCTGCTGGCGTTGACCGACGAGCGTCAGCGGATCTCGGCCGAGTTGCGCAAGCGCAGCGTTTCCACCGAGTCCGATGTGTTGACCCGGTTGCTCGCCGACGACATCTACACGACAAAGACGATGATGCTCGACGAGATGATCCTCGACGCTGATCTGACGCCGCGGCCCGGACTCGTCGACCTCGTCATGGAGGCGTTCACAGCAGGCATTGCGGTGAGCGTGGTCGCAGGTGGCCAGCGAAGCTGGGTAGAGCCGTTGGTGCGTCAACTGGTCGGCGACGGAGTCGTCGAAACAGTCGTTACTGCCGACGATGTCAAGAAGCCGATGCCGGATCCCGAAGCTTTCCGAACCGCGCTGTGGGAACTCGGCATACCCGCAGAGAACGCACTCGCCGTCACTGGTTCTGCTTCGGCGCTGCGGGGGGCGACCTCGACGGGTCTGGCCACCGCCGTCATCACCGGCGACGGCGCGCCGGACATCCCCGCCGCTGTGGCGGTGCGACCGGACTACGCCGGCAGCGAGCCGATGCGCATCGCGGACTGCCAACGGCTGCACCGCCGTTGGTATGCGGACCACAAGCCGGCCGACGCCGCGTAGCGTCCGGTCGCTGATCTCGCTGTTTCCTTTTTCGTCGCTATTTCTTTTTGTTCGCAAGTAGATTCGTGTTCTTTTTGTTCGCAAGTAGTTTCGCGCGAAAATTGAAATTCACGTCATAGCTGCGTTAACTATCCGCCATTCGCCACCTACGGTGAACGGATATTCGATCTCTTCTCGGCCCACATCGCGTGACAACTCGGTGCGTCCGTTGGTCCAGCTCACGGTCTGTTCTGAGCCGTGTTGCACGCCCTTAGCGGCGACGTTGGGTAGTGCAACCCGCAGGTATCTCGAGAAGCTGTGACAATTACTCGCAAACCTCGATAGTTTTCTGCGCTCTCCGCTAACGTGAGCCGTCGGGGGACGCCGCAAACCCTTCGACAATCGCCCGTTGCGCGCAGCGAAAGCGTCCGATCGGCACACGAGGAGAAATCGTGATGCGAAAACGAATACTCGCAGTGCTCGCGACTGCGAGCGTGGCACTCGGCCTCGCCGTAGGCCTGACGATGCCGGAGTCACACGCCGATGTGCTGCCTAACGGCTATGACGTGTCCTGTGTGAACAACAACAACGGTGTGGCAATCTGCACGATCACCGGCTGTCCCCGTGTCCATGAAGACCTCGCCGGGGACGTCGGTTCACACGGTGATCACCACACCGAGCCGTGGCCCGAATGGCCAGTCGGAACTCTCCAAGGGGTGTGGAGGCGCGACCTCTCAGGAGATCGCTTGGGCCAAGCCTTATGAGAACTTCAACCTGGCCGTCCAGGGCTGTCGTAAATCCACTCTCGGTGGCGACGACTGTGGCCCCTGGTCGGACTACAAGTACACCGCCCCTCCCAACCCTGCCGCCCAACAGGCTCCTCCGCAGCAACAGCCGCAGACACCACCACAGGCACAGACCAAGCAGTGCCCGGACGGCTCCACCATTCCGGTCGCCGACGCCTGCCCGGTGAAGAAGGTCGCGCCGACAAACGCCGTCGATACGATGAAGGTCGCGAAGGCAGGTCTGCAGGTCAACGTCACCGTGGGGAACACTTCGGACCTGGCCGCTCGAGTGCACCTACGATGCCACCGAAGCCAATGGGCTGGGCCTGCCTGTTCACCGCGACTTCAGTCTTGCCGCCAAAGGTAGTACGACGCTGACCTTCCCAGCTCCGGTCATCGGCCAGTCGTGGCAACTGGTCGTCGGCGTGCAACGCTCCCTTCGAGGGTCAGACTGTCGAGATCGGCCGCGCCACTGGGAACGCGTAACCGGTAGAACCGGCAACGTCTGCCACGGCCCGGCATTGCTCGGGTCGCGGCAGACGTACGTCGGACGGTGGGTCGAACGTCAACTGCCGCGCAGCAGTTCGATCACCGCGCTGAAATCCTTGTCGGCGTGGTCGGCGGCGTACTTGGCGTAGATCTCGGCGGCGTGGGTGCCCAGCGGCGCCGACGAGCCGGTGGAGTTCACGGCATCCATTGCCAGGCCGAGATCCTTGTTCATCAGCGCCGTCGCGAAGCCGGGCTTGAAGTCGTTGTTCGCAGGCGATGTCGGGACCGGGCCGGGGACAGGGCAGTTCGTGTGTACCGACCAGCAGTTCCCCGTTGCGCCGGTGATCACGTCGAAAAGAGACTGCGCCGACAACCCGAGCTTTTCGGCGAGCACGAAGGCCTCGCCGACGGCGATCTGCTGAACGGCGAGCACCATGTTGTTGCACAGCTTGGCGCTCTGGCCGTTGCCGGAGCCACCGCAGTGAATGATCTTGCCCGCCAACGGCTCCAGCACCGGACGAGCGCGTTCGACGGCGTCGTCCTCACCGCCGACCATGAACGCCAGCGTGCCAGCGGTGGCGCCCTTGACACCACCGGACACCGGGGCGTCGAGTTGCGCGAAACCGCGTTCGGTGGCCTGCTTGTGGATATCGCGGGCGTCGGACACCGAGATTGTCGACGTATCGATGAACAGTGCCCCGGCCTTGGCTGCGGGCAGCACCTCGTCGTAGCAGGCCTTCACGATCGCGCCATTGGGCAGCGACGTGATGACGACGTCGGCGTCGGCCACGGCTGCTGCACCGGTATCGAAAACCTTGGCGCCCTTCTCTTCTGCCGCCGCCTTCAAGGCCGGCACCGGATCGAACGCCGTGCACGGTGTGTCCGGCGGCAACGAGGTTGGCCGCCATCGGGCCGCCCATGTTGCCCAATCCCAAGAACGCGATATTCATGCCTCGACTCCCACTCGTCCCCTGCCCTGCGGGCGTGGGCCCACCGGTCCTCGCTCGTTCCTCGCTGCGATCCTCACTCGCGCTCGCCTTCGGGTGTCCATTGACCCTCCTGGTTAAGAGGCGCGGGCGCGGGCGGCTTGTGCCGAATTGCGGGCTCGGCCCGCGGCGGCCCGACCGATGACCACGCGCATGATTTCGTTGGTTCCCTCCAGGATTCGGTGCACCCGCAGATCCCGGACGATCTTCTCGAGACCGTACTCGTTGAGATAGCCGTAGCCGCCGTGCAACTGCAGCGCCTTGTCGGCAACGTCGAAGCAGGCGTCCGTGACGTATCGCTTGGCCATCGCGCAGAGTTCGACCTTATCGGGGTGGTTGTTGTCAAGCGCGGTTGCGGCCCGCCACAACAGTGTTCGCGATGTCTCCAGCGCGGTGGCCATGTCGGCGAGCGCGAACCGGATGGTCGGCTCGTCGAGAAGCGCTCCGCCGAACGCCTGCCGGTCGGCCAGGTAGCTCGCGGCCTTGTCGTAGGCGGCCTGGGCACCGCCGAGCGAGCACGCCGCGATGTTGATCCGGCCGCCGTTGAGCCCGTTCATCGCGATGGAGAAGCCGGTGCCCTTGCCGTCGGCGCCGCCGAGCATCGCATCAACGGGCACTCGTGCGCCCTCGAAGATGACCTGCGCGGTGGGCTGGGCGTGCCAGCCCATCTTCTCCTCGTTGGCACCGAAACTGAGCCCGGCAGTGCCCTTTTCGACGATGAACGCCGAAATGCCACGCGGGCCCGGCTTGGTCTCGGGGTCGCCAGTGCGGGCCATCACAACGTAGACGTCGGAAGCGCCGGCCCCGGAGATGAACTGCTTCACGCCGTCGAGCACGTAGAAGTCGCCGTCTCGGACGGCCTTGGTGCGCAGCGCGCCGGCGTCGGACCCCGCACCGGGCTCGGTCAGGCAGTAACTGGCGATGGCCTCCATCGACGCGAGCCTCGGCACCCACGACTTGCGTTGTTCGCGCGTGCCGTAAGTGTCGACCATCCACGCGCACATGTTGTGGATGGACAGGAATGCCGCGACGGTGGGGTCGGCGGCGGCCAGTTGCTCGAAGATGCGGACGGCGTCGATGCGGCGCAGGCCGCTGCCGCCGGCGTCTTCACTGCAGTAGATCGCCGCCATCCCCAACTCGGCAGCCTCACGCAGCTCGTCGACCGGGAATTGGTGCGAGCGGTCCCACTCCAACGCGTTTGGGGCAAGCCGCTTCTCGGCGAACGCGGCCGCCGTCTCGGCGATCACGCGTTCGTCGTCGTCCAGGCCGAAAAGATCCATGAGGATACTTCAGCCTATTTCATTGTTGGGATGACGAACTCGGCGCCGTGGCTGCCCGCGGGCCACCGTTGGGTCACCGTCTTGACCTTCGTGTAGAAGATGATCGACGACGGTCCGTGCTGGTTGAGATCGCCGAACCCGGACCGCTTCCAGCCGCCGAACGTGTGGTACGCCACCGGCACTGGAATCGGCACGTTCACGCCGACCATGCCGACCTGAACCCGGGACACGAAGTCGCGTGCGGTGTCACCGTCGCGAGTGAAAATTGCGACGCCGTTGCCGTACTCGTGTTCGGTGGGCAGCCGCAATGCCTCTTCGTAGTCGTTAGCGCGCACGATGCACAGCACCGGGCCGAAGATCTCGTCGGTGTAGATCGACATATCGCTGGTGACGTGGTCGAACAGGGTGGGGCCGATGAAGTAGCCCTTCGACAGGTCGGCCTCGTCGAAAGTCAGTTCGTCAGTGGCGCGTTCGCGTCCGTCGACGACAGCCTCCGCGCCTGCCTCGATGCCCTGGGCGATGTAGTCGCGCACCCGGTTCAGAGCCGCCTCGGTGACCAGCGGGCCATAGTCGGCCTTCGGGTCAAGGCTGTGGCCGACGCGCAGCTGGTTGATGCGCTCGACGAGCCTGGCGCGCAACCTGTTTGCGGTCTCTTCACCGACGGGCACCGCCACGCTGATGGCCATGCACCGCTCGCCCGCGCTGCCGTAGCCGGCGCCGATGAGGGCGTCGACGGCGTTGTCGAGGTCCGCATCGGGCATCACGATCATGTGGTTCTTGGCGCCGCCGAAGCACTGTGCGCGCTTGCCGTGCGCCGCGGCGTTCGAGTAGATGTACTGCGCGATGTCGGAGCTGCCGACGAAACCGACGGCCTTGATGTCGGGGTGCTGGAGAATCGCGTCGACGGCTTCCTTGTCGCCGTGCACGACCTGGAAGACACCCGGGGGCAGACCGGCTTCAACGAAAAGCTCGGCCAGGCGTACCGGGACCGACGGGTCGCGTTCGGACGGCTTGAGGATGAACGCGTTGCCGCACGCCAGCGCGGGACCCGCCTTCCACAGCGGGATCATCGCGGGGAAGTTGAACGGGGTGATGCCCGCGACCACGCCGAGCGGCTGCCGCAGCGAGTACACGTCGATGCCTGTGCCTGCGCCCTCGGTGAACTCACCCTTCAGCAGGTGCGGGATGCCGATCGCGAATTCGATCACCTCGATGCCGCGCTGGATGTCGCCCTTGGAGTCCGCAACGGTCTTGCCGTGTTCCAGCGACAGCAGTTCGGACAGTTCGTCGACGTTGGCGTTGACCAGCTCGACGAATTTCATCATCACGCGCGCCCGGCGCTGCGGGTTCCAGGCGCCCCATTCCTTCTGGGCCTCGACGGCCGAGGCCACCGCGGTGTCGACGTCGGCGGCCGAGGCCATCAAGACCTGCGACTGCACTTCGCCGGTGCTGGGGTTCATCACGTCTGCGGTTCGGGTCGACGCCAGATTGCTGCGGCGACCGTCGATGAAGTGTGGAATCTGTGTGGTCATGAGCGCGTCCCTCTACAGAAATTTCTGAATACTAGGACATCCTAGTAAGTTGGTGAGAGGCCGCGCAAGGCCCCATCGGTGCGATCTGTCGCCGATTACGCTTCCGGCAACTAGGGTCACGTCCTATGTATGCAGGAACTAGATGCGTGACCGCCGCCGTCGCCGGCGCGATGACGGCCGGAATCGTGGCGGCGAACTTTGTGGCGGTGCCTGAGCCGACCGATTCCGTGGTGGTCTCTAAAGCAGACCTGGCCGCCATCACGATCCCGATCATCAATATTGACTGCTGCGCAACAGGCCCCTTGAGGGTCTGGCGGAAGCTCGCTGTCACGGCAGGCACGAACCCGCTTCTCCTCGGGCTGATTCAGGAGGCTGGGAACACATATGACCTGCCTGGATTGACCACGACAGTTGACTCCAACACCGACTGGCGGGTTGTGGCCGAGCGCGGGGCCGACTTCATCGACTTCGGCGCGATGTCGGAGCAGGGCCAACTAGGCGAGTGGGAGCTACTGGGAATCGCGGGTGGCTCCGCCAACGTCGACGGCGACAGGAACCTCCACTTCACGCCGCTTCTCGGCGGCTCTAGGGGCATCGGTGCAGGCATCTCCGGCACGCTGGCGCACACCACCTACACGCGCAACCTGTCCTTATTCGACAGCAATCTTGACCTTGCCGGCAACAGGACTGTCGGCGCCTTCGACGGTGAACTGGCGCTGATGCCCTTCGATGGGTTCAAGGCGGCTGGCGGCGGCACGCTCTTCGACGTGGCGCCCCAAGCGGGCTTCAAGCTGGGCTCCCTCACCGGTGGGGCAGGTGGCCATGGCGCCATCAATGGCGACGGCGGTCTCTGCCTGGGCTCGGCTCAGGCGAGTTGCGGAGGCAGGATCTCATACTTGAGGATCGGCGCTCCAGTGAGTGGCAACGTGACATTAGGTAACAGGGAGATCCTCTCGGCAGACTTTGAGGACAACGAGGTCGCCGTCGAACTACGGCCGGGTCAGTTCTCCGTTACGGGCGCGGTCGGCGGCACCTTCTCGATCGGGTCGCTCGATATCGGGCGACAGGGCGGGTATCCGATCGACATCCAGGTCCCGCGCAACTCCATGTTGTCGACGCTGAACAATCAGCGCCAGACGCAGACGGTGCGGAATTCGTTTATTGCCGTACCCGGAAAGTCGGCCTCCGACAACGAAACCGGTGGTCGGCATCGCGCCACCCCGCTGCGTGACGCGGTCGCGGGCATCAAGAAGGCCGTCAACGACGCGGTGAGCGGTAAGCAAGCCAAGCCGGAGTCGGAGGACTGACCTCAGAGCCTTTGGTCGCTTCGAGCGCCGGCTGCGGCGCCACTCACCGAGCCTAGTCGCGGCTGCGCAGTTCCTCGACGAAAGCCTGGGTGTCCTCCCACGTCGGCAGCAGACCTGCAGCCTTGACCTCGTCGAGTGTCGGCGCCTCGACATCGCGGCCGGACAGCACATGATCGGTGCTCGGCCACTCGATGGCCAGCGCCGGATCGGTCGCCGCGATGGTGTGCTCGCGGACCGGGTCATAGCCCGCCGAACAGAGGTACAGCACCGTCGAATCATCCTGTAGGGCAAGGAAACCGTGCGCCAAACCCTCGCTGATGTATATAGATCGGCGACTGCGGTCGTCGAGCATCACCGAGTCCCATTTCCCGAATGTCGGTGAGCCGACGCGGATGTCGACCGCGACGTCGAATACGGCACCACGCAGACAGGTCACGTACTTGGCCTGGCTTGGCGGCAGCTGCGCGAAGTGCAGACCTCGGAGCACTCCTGCCGCCGAGACCGAGCAGTTCGCCTGGCGCAGGTCCAGCCGATGCCCGCTGAAGGCCTGGAACTCCGGGTCGGTGAACCACTCGTAGAACAGGCCGCGCTCGTCGGTGTGCTGCTTCGGTGTGATCTCCCATGCACCGGCCACCTTCAGCTCGCGTGCCTCCACGTCACTGACCCCGATTCGCGTATGTCGCTTCGACACCATCTTTTATTGGGCGCCACCATGATTCGTTGTCGCGGTACCAGTCGATCGTCGCGCGCAGACCTTCTTCGAATTCGGTGTGCTTCGGCTCCCAGCCGAGCTCACCGCGCAGCACCGAAGGGTCGATTGCATACCGAAGATCGTGGCCGACGCGATCGACGACGTGGTCGAAGTCGTCGGGGTCGCGATCCATCAGCGCAAGAATTGTCCGCATCACCGACAGGTTGTCCCGTTCGCCCTCGGACCCGATCAGATATGTGCGCCCTATCTCGCCTTCCTGCAGAATCCGCCACACCGCACTGTTGTGATCATGGACGTGAATCCAGTCGCGCACGTTATGGCCGGTGCCGTAGAGCTTGGGTCGCCTGCCCGTCAACACATTGGTGATCTGTCGCGGAATGAACTTCTCTACGTGCTGGTAGGGCCCATAGTTGTTGGAGCAGTTGGAGATCGTCGCGCGCACACCGTAGGACCGCACCCACGCTCGCACCAGCATGTCGGCGGCCGCCTTGGTTGACGAATAGGGGCTCGACGGGTTGTAGGCAGTCCCTTCGGTGAAACGGCGATCTTCGTCGAGTTCGAGATCGCCGTAAACCTCATCGGTCGAGATGTGGTGCAGGCGTACCCGATGCCGTCGCACTGCCTCCAGCACCGTGAAGGTGCCGATGACGTTCGAGTGCAGGAAGGGCTCGGGGTCGTCCAACGATTTGTCGACGTGCGTCTCCGCGGCGAAATGCACCACAGCGTCAGCCTCGGCGACCAGCTTCGTGACCAGCTCGGCGTCAGCGATATCGCCCTGCACGAGCCGGATCTCATCGGCCACCGGTGTCAGCGATTCGCGGCTGCCCGCATAGGTGAGCGCGTCCAGCACCGTGACATCGTGCTCACCCACCACGTCGTGCACAAAGTTTGCGCCGATGAAACCGGCTCCGCCGGTGACCAGCAATCGCATGGATCTACCGTAGCCGTGTGAAGTTCGTCAGCCGTTCAGCCCTAGCGGCCCGGCCAGCTCCGTCAGCGTGGGAATCAGCTTGTCCCAGCCACCGAGCACCTGGATCGCCACGTGGTCGGCCCCGGCCTCGAGGTGCTCGTTGAGGCGCTTGGCGATGTCGTCGGGGGCGCCGTAGGCGATCACCGCGTCGATCAGCCGGTCGCTGCCGGGCTTGGCCACGTCCTTGTCGGTGAAGCCGAGCCGCTTCCAGTTGTTCAGGTAGTTGCTCAGATTCAGATAGAAGTCGACGGTCTTGCGGCCGACGCCGCGCGCCTCTTCCACATCCGTGGTCAGCACCACCTTGTGTTCGGGCGCCAAAAACACTGTCGGACCAACCAATTCGCGTGCCGAGCCGGTGTGCTCAGGAGTCGTCAGGTAGGGATGCGCACCCGCGCTGCGCAGCGCGGCCAGTTTGAGCACCTTCGGACCCAAAGCCGCCACGACGCGCCTGCTGGTCGGCACCTTGGCGGCGTCCAGCGCGTCGAGGTATTCGACCAATACGTCGTAGGGCTTCCGATACTCTTCGGTGTGCTCGGGATGACCGATGCCGATACCGAGCAGGAACCGGCCCGGGTAGGCGTCTTCGATGCGGTGGTAGGCCTCCGAGACCTCATCGGCCGGCGCGGTCCACACGTTGACGATGCCGGTCGCCACCTGCAGCGTCTCGGTCTGCTCCAGGATCGGCTCGACATACTCGAGGTTCCCCGCCGGAGATCCGCCGATCCACAAGGTGCGGTAGCCCAACTTCTCGATCTCGACCGCCTGCTCCCGTTTCGGCGTCCCGAACGTCCACACTCCGTAGCGGCCGAGGTCTGGCTTGAGCGAAACAGCGTCAGTCATACGGATCCCCCTTTGGTCCGACGATTCACGGCAGGCCGAGCGGCCCGGCGAGTTCGGCGAGTGCAGGCACCAGCTTGTCAGGTCCGGTCAGCACCTGCACAGGCACATGGTCGGCGCCGGCGGTGATGTGTTCCTTCAGCCTCGCCGCGATCTGGTCGGGTGTGCCGTAGGCGACGACGGCGTCGACGAGTCGGTCGCTGCCGGGCTTGGCTCCGCCTGTCCTGCTCCTCGCGTCCGCAAAATCCTCCTCGGTGAACCCCAGCCGTTTCCAGCTGTTCAAGTAGTTGGTCAGGTTCAGGTAGATCTCGAGCGCCTTGCGGCCGACGGTGCGGGCCTTCTCGGCATCGGTGGTCGGCACCACCTTGTGCTCCGGCGCCAGGAATGCGTCGGGGCCGATCACCTTGCGCGCCTCGGCGGTGTGTTCGGGCGTCGTGAGATAGGGATGCGCACCCGCCGAACGCTCGGCCGACAGCTTGAGCACCTTCGGGCCGAGCGCGGCCACCACGCGGCTGTCCTTGGGCACGCCGTACTCGTCGAGCTTGTCGAGATAGTCGGTGAGCGCGTCGACCGGCTTGCGGTACTCCTGATGCGCTTCGGGATGACCGACGCCGATGCCGAGAATGAAGCGTCCGGGATAGGCACTTTCCAGGCGGTGGAATGACTCGGAGACCGGGCCCGCATCAGCGGTCCAGATGTTGACGATGCCGGTGGCCAGCTTCAACGTGCTGGTCTGCTCGAGGATGGGATCGACCCACGACAGCTCCGCGGCCGGTGATCCGCCTGCCCAGATGGCCCCATAACCGAGGGCCTCGATTTCACGCAGCTGCTCTCCGGACAGCTGCTGCCACATCGAATGGTGACCGAACGCGCCAAACGTGCCGAGGTGAGGTTTCGTCATGGTTCCTCCAACCTACGGCCGAGCGGTGGCTATTCCGACGGCGCGGCGAGTTCAGTCGGTGCGGCGGCTAACGGCGCGGGTGCAATCAGCGGCAGCAGGATGATGAAGCGGGTGTTGCCCGGTTCGGATTCGACCCGGATATCGCCCTGATGCTGTTCGACGATGATTCGGCGTGCCAGGTCCAGGCCGAGCCCGTCGCCCTCACCGAACGGCTTGGTGGTGAAGAACGCGGTGAAGATGCGATCGACGATCTCTTCGGGGATCCCCGGCCCGTCGTCGCCGATCTCGACCCGGATCATGTCGTCGCCCTCGCGGGCCGTCCGGATCGTCAGCGTGCCGCGGCCCTTCATGGCCTGGATCGCGTTGTTGATGATGACGTCCCACACCTCATTGAGACCGCCTGGGTAGCAAGAGATTTCGGGTATCGACTTGTCCCAGTCCTTGACGCACTTGATGGGCTTGTCGGGGCCGACCTTGTCGCCGAAGAGCGTCTTCAGCGTGCTGTGCAGCAGCTCGTGGACATTGGCTACCTGGTACTCGGCGCGATCCATCTGCGAGTACTTCTTGGCTCCCGCGAGCAGCCCCGAGATGCGCTCGCTGGCATCGGCGATCTCGTTCATCCGCAGCTCGGTATCGATGGTGTACTTGAGCCATCCGATGGCGCTCTGCAACGAGGCCGTCGCATCGACCGCGTCAACGGAACCTTCGATTCGCTCCAGCCAGTCGATATCCAGACCAGCCTCGACGAAGGTCGGTGCGAACTCCCATGCGCTGACGATGCCGTGGCCCTCGAGCCAGTCACCGATCTCGTCTTCCCGATCGGATGCCTCCAGTGCGGTCAGCTCCTGCGCCTTGGATTTGGCGACCTGTTCGGCCACCTCCTCCTGAATGCTGATAAGTGTCCGCAGCGCCTCAGGCGTGAACTTGCCGTCGGCCACCATCGCCAGCTTGTGCCGCATCTTGCCGATACCCTCGCGGAGATCGGCCACGGCCCGCGCGGTGGCCGCCGCCGGATTGTTGAGCTGATGCGTCAGGCCCGCGGTGATCGTGCCGAGAGCGAGCAGTTTCTGGCGCTGACCGAGCACCTGGCTCTGCCGCCTGCCGCCGACCTTATGCCCCTCGAGCAGGTGCACGGCCATCGGGAACTCCGCCTGCATGAAGTCGGCGAAGGCCCCCGCATCGAGGACGAAGAACCGCGACGGCTTGGTCACCCGCACCGACGCCTCATAGATGTGCTCCTCGCCGGGAATGTAGGCCGACCAGGCGCCGCAGTAGACGCCGCGTTGAGAGGTGCGTCCGGTCTCGACGTCGATCCCGCCGGAGTATTTCGACATCACCAACTCGCCGTCGAGAAGCACATAGAAACACGATGCGGGTTCGCCCTCGATGCACACCGGGCCGGGCTCGAAAACCGCGATGTGCCCGTTCTCGCACAACGTCTGCAGCTGTTTGTCGTTCAGCTTCTCGAAGAGAAACAGCGATCGCAGCTCGTCAGGCAGGCACTGCTCGCCCATCGTCGTCTCCTATGCCTCGGCCAGGTACCGGTGCACCAACATCACTGCCATCGACCCTTCGCCGACGGCGGCTGCCACTCGTTTCGCTGAGTCGGCTCGCACATCTCCTGCAACAAACACGCCCGGCACACTTGTTTCCAAATGATGAGGCGGTCTATCTAGCGTCCAGCCGCAGACGTCCTTCAGATCCGGCCCGGTGAGGATGAAGCCGAGGTCATCGCGGGCGACGATCCCGTCGAGCCACTTCGTTCGGGGAGTAGCGCCGATGAAACAGCACATCCGCGAGGCTGTGACGGTCTCCCGCTCGCCGGTCTGTCTGTTCTCCAGTAGCAGACCGGTCAGGTGGTCGTCCTCGCCGAGGGCCTCGACGACCTCGGTGCAGGTCCGGACGTGGATGTTGTCCCTGCCCTCGATCTGCTGGATCAGGTAGTAGGACATCGACGCCGCCAGCGACGGGCCCCGCACGAGCAGCGTCACCGATTTCGCCTCGCGCGACATGAACATCGCCGCCTGGCCCGCCGAGTTCGCGCCGCCGACAATGTAGACGTCCTCGCCGGCGCATTCTGTGGAGTCCGACACCGAGGCTCCGTAGTAGACGCCGCGGCCGATGTAGTTGCAGGCGTCCCGGTCATCCGGGTTGTCCCAGCAGCCGGGCGCCTGCAATTGGCGGTAGTCGACGCCGGTGGCCAGGATCACGGCCTGTGCGCCGATGGTGCTGCCGTCTTCGAACTCGATGGTGCGGGCCTGGCCGCTGACGTCGAGGCCGACGGCCTTGCGGGTGGTGATGACCTCGGCGCCGAACCGCTCGGCCTGCCTGCGCGCCGACGTGGTGAGCTCGGCACCCGAGATGCCGGTGGGGAAGCCGAGATAGTTCTCGATCCGCGAACTGCGACCTGCCTGGCCGCCCGTCGTCGTGCTCTCGATGAGCACGGTCTTGAGCCCTTCGGAGGCGCCGTACACCGCGGCGGCAAGGCCGGCGGGGCCGCCGCCGATCACGGCGAGCTCGTACATCTCCAGCAACGGGGCGGTAGACAGGCCCAGCATGTCGGCCAACTCGGTGTTGGTCGGCTGAACCAGCGTCTCGCCGCCCTCGGTGATGACGACGGGCAGCTGCAGACCGTCGAGACCGGCCGCGTCCAGCAGCTGCTTGCCCTTGGATTCGTCGGCCATATAGGAGCGGAACGAGTGTTGGTTGCGGGCCAGGAACTGGCGTACCTCCCATGACCGTGGGTTCCACCGGTGCCCGATGACCTTGGTGACGGGAATCGCGCGGTCACCCTGCGCGCGCCACGCTTCGAGGAGGCCGTCAATCACCGGGTAGAGCTTCTCCTCGGGTGGATCCCACGGCTTGAGCAGGTAATGGTCGAGGTCGACGACGTTGATGGCGTCGATCGCGGCATGGGTATCTGCGTAGGCGGTCAGCAGCACGCGGCGGGCCAGTGGATAGATGTCCATGGCCTCTTCGAGGAACTCGATGCCGCTCATCCCCGGCATCCGGTAGTCGGCGACGAACACCGCCACGGTGTCACCGCGAAGCTTCAGCTCGTTGATTGTCTCGAGGGCGTCCGGCCCAGATTCGGCCCGTACGATCCGATACCGCTCGCCGTAGTGGCGGCGCAGATCGCGAGCGACGGCGCGAGAGACTGCGGGATCGTCGTCGACGGTCAGGATTACGGGCTTGCGGGGCTGGGGCGCGGGTCCAGTCATCGTCACCTAGTATGCCCGCGCTGTCCAGCGGATATGAGGTCGAGCAGATGGCTCAGAGGTGGCGATTCAGCGATTTTGGGGCAAGCCGCCGAACAGGTAGTATGGACCAACGGTGCGGCTTCCGCGCCGGCTCTTGCGTGCCCCAGTTCTGGAATTTCTAGCTACCGGCTCACGTTTTGTAGTCGGAGCGAATGCTGCGCCGGACGATGTTCCGCCGCTCGCGGCGGTTGGCGCCAACTATCAGACGGACACGGAGGATCTCCGAACAATAATGGCCAAGAAAGACGGTGCCATCGAGGTCGAGGGCCGCGTGGTCGAACCCCTGCCCAATGCGATGTTCCGCATTGAGCTGGAGAACGGACACAAGGTGCTCGCCCACATCAGCGGCAAGATGCGGCAGCACTACATCCGCATCCTGCCCGAGGACCGGGTGGTGGTGGAGTTGTCTCCCTACGACCTGTCCCGGGGCCGCATTGTTTATCGATACAAGTAAGACCAACCAGAGAAGGACAGGATCGACCAGCCGTGAAGGTGAACCCGAGCGTCAAGCCCATTTGCGATAAGTGCAGGGTGATCCGTCGGCATGGGCGGGTCATGGTGATCTGCTCCGATCCGCGTCACAAGCAGCGCCAGGGCTGATCACAGGCAGGCCCCGCACCTACAACTGAATGATGACCTCCCAGCACCATTGAGTGGATACGCCGCTCGCCCACGTCCGGCACGGAGGCCGGACCCCGCTTCATCGCTGATCCAGGCCGAGGCCTCGTCAGAAGCGGGAACGGGCTGGGATCAGACCTCCGCATAGTAAGAGGAATGGCACACATGGCTCGACTTGTGGGCGTCGATCTTCCGCGCGACAAGCGCATGGAGATCGCGCTGACCTACATCTACGGCATCGGCCGTACCCGCTCCCAGGAGATTCTGGAAGCCACCGGCATCAGCCGGGACCTGCGCAGCAAGGACCTGACCGACGATCAGGTGACCCAGCTGCGCGACTACATCGAGGGCAACCTCAAGGTGGAGGGCGATCTGCGCCGCGAGGTGCAGGCCGATATCCGCCGCAAGATCGAGATCGGCTGCTACCAGGGCATTCGGCATCGCCGCGGCCTGCCGGTGCGCGGCCAGCGGACCAAGACCAACGCGCGTACCCGCAAGGGCCCCAAGCGCACCATCGCCGGCAAGAAGAAGGCCAGGTAACCCAACATGCCACCAGCGAAAAAGGCAGCGCAGGGCGCATCCTCTCGTAAGGGTCAGAAGACCCGCCGCAGGGAAAAGAAGAACGTCCCCCACGGCGCCGCGCACATCAAGAGCACGTTCAACAACACGATCGTGTCGATCACCGATCCGCAGGGCAACGTCATCGCCTGGGCTTCCTCGGGCCATGTCGGCTTCAAGGGCTCGCGCAAGTCGACGCCGTTCGCCGCGCAGCTGGCCGCCGAGAACGCCGCCCGCAAGGCGCAGGAGCACGGCGTGAAAAAGGTCGACGTGTTCGTCAAGGGTCCGGGTTCGGGCCGCGAGACCGCGATCCGGTCGCTTCAGGCGGCCGGACTCGAGGTCGGCGCGATTTCCGACGTCACCCCGCAGCCGCACAACGGCTGCCGTCCGCCCAAGCGGCGCAGGGTCTAGGGAGGAAAAGACTCATGGCTCGTTACACCGGACCCGCAACGCGCAAGTCGCGCCGGTTTGGCACCGACCTCGTCGGTGGCGACCAGGCCTTCGAGAAGCGTCCGTACCCGCCCGGCCAGCATGGCCGTGCGCGGATCAAGGAAAGCGAATACCGCCAGCAGCTGCAGGAGAAGCAGAAGGCCCGCTTCACCTACGGCGTGATGGAGAAGCAGTTCCGTCGCTACTACGAAGAGGCCAACCGCCTTCCGGGCAAGACAGGTGACAACCTGCTCCGCATCCTGGAGAGCCGGCTGGACAACGTCGTGTACCGCGCCGGCCTGGCGCGCACCCGCCGGATGGCCCGTCAGCTGGTCAGCCACGGCCATTTCACCGTCAACGGTGTCAAGGTCGACATCCCGAGCTTCCGGGTGTCGCAGTACGACATCATCGACGTCAAGGACAAGTCGATCAACACGCTGCCGTTCGAGATCTCTCGTCAGACAGCGGGCGAGCGACCGATCCCGGCATGGCTGCAGGTGGTCGGCGAACGTCAGCGCATCCTGGTGCACCAGCTGCCCGAGCGGGCGCAGATCGACGTGCCGCTCACCGAGCAGCTGATCGTCGAGCTCTACTCGAAGTAAGGCTTCCGACCGTCCGGATGGCGGTTGGGATACGCGGCATCAAATAGCGGTTGTCGCGAAGGAGGAAAGAAACACCATGCTGATTTCTCAGCGACCCACATTGTCCGAAGAGGTTCTTGCCGAGGACCGCTCACAGTTCGTCATCGAACCGCTGGAGCCCGGATTCGGTTACACCCTTGGCAATTCGCTTCGGCGCACGCTGCTGTCGTCGATTCCCGGCGCAGCGGTCACCAGCATTCGCATCGACGGCGTGCTGCACGAATTCACCACCGTCCCAGGCGTGAAGGAAGACGTCACCGACATCATCCTGAACCTCAAGGGTCTGGTCGTGTCCTCCGAGGAGGACGAGCCGGTCACCATGTACCTGCGTAAGCAGGGTCCGGGTGCGGTCACCGCGGGCGACATCGTGCCGCCGGCCGGGGTGACGGTGCACAACCCCGAGATGCACATCGCCACCCTGAACGACAAGGGCAAGCTGGAGGTCGAACTCGTCGTCGAGCGTGGCCGCGGCTACGTCCCCGCCGTGCAGAACAAGGCATCCGGCGCCGAAATCGGCCGTATCCCGGTCGATTCCATCTACTCGCCGGTGCTGAAGGTCACCTACAAGGTGGAGGCCACCCGCGTCGAGCAGCGCACCGACTTCGACAAGCTGATCCTGGACGTCGAAACCAAGAGCTCGATCACCGCGCGTGACGCGTTGGCGTCGGCGGGCAAGACGCTGGTCGAATTGTTCGGTCTGGCAAGGGAACTCAACGTCGAGGCGGAGGGCATCGAGATCGGCCCGTCGCCTGCTGAGGCCGACCACATCGCATCGTTCGCGTTGCCGATCGACGATCTGGATCTCACGGTGCGGTCGTACAACTGCCTCAAGCGCGAGGGCGTGCACACGGTGGGCGAGCTCGTGGCCCGCACGGAGTCCGATCTGCTGGACATCCGCAATTTCGGCCAGAAGTCCATCGACGAGGTGAAGATCAAGCTGCACCAGCTCGGTCTCTCGCTGAAGGACAGCCCGGCCACGTTTGATCCCTCCGAGGTCGCCGGCTACGACGTCGCCACCGGTACGTGGAGCAGCGACGTGAGCTATGACCTCGAGGACAATCAGGACTACGCCGAAACCGAACAGCTCTAACAACCCCGTCCCGGTCCTACCTGATACGGGGGCCGGCCCCATTTAGGAGATAGTCGCAATGCCCAAGCCCACTAAGGGCCGTCGCCTCGGCGGATCGTCCTCGCACCAGAAGGCGCTGCTGGCCAACCTGGCCACATCGCTCTTCGAGCACGGTCGGATCAAGACCACCGAGCCCAAGGCGCGGGCGCTGCGGCCGTACGCGGAGAAGCTGATCACCCACGCCAAGAAGGGCACGCTGCACAACCGGCGTGAGGTGCTCAAGAAGATCCGGGACAAGGACGTGGTGCACACCCTGTTCGCCGAGATCGGACCGTTCTACGCAGACCGCGCCGGCGGTTACACCCGCATCATCAAGGTCGAGGCGCGTCAGGGCGACAACGCCCCGATGGCCGTCATCGAGCTGGTGCGGGAGAAGACGGTGACGTCTGAGGCCAACCGTGCGCGCAAGGCAGGTGCGGCGAAGAAGGCCGCGCCCGTCGCGGCCGCTGCGGCGCCGCAGGCCGCGGTCGAGCCGGAAGAGGCTGAAGGCCCGGTTGCGGAGGAGTCGGTCGAGGAGGCAAAGGCTTCTGACGAGACCTCGGTCGAGGAGGCAAAGGCTTCTGACGAGACCTCGGTCGAGGAGGCAAAGGCTTCTGACGAGGCGATCGCCGACGCCCAGACCGCTGAGGCTTCC
Source organism: uncultured Actinomycetota bacterium (assembly GCA_963715215.1). Classification (GTDB taxonomy): domain Bacteria; phylum Actinomycetota; class Actinomycetes; order Mycobacteriales; family Mycobacteriaceae; genus Mycobacterium. The sequence continues at coordinate 54,383 of CAVQRJ010000027.1, read as the reverse complement.
GACGAGGCCTTGGCCGAGGAAGCCGAGGCTGAAGCCGAGATCGAAGAGGCCGAAGCCGACAAGGATGACGACAAGTCCTAGCGACGTGAGCAACGAACCCGCCATCGAATCCGGTGGCGGGTTCGGTCGCTTTTCGTCCTCCTCGCGTGCGGTCCGCCTGCGCCTCGATATCGCTTACGACGGAACGGAATTCGTGGGCTGGGCGGTGCAGGCCGGCCAACGCACCGTGGCCGGCGTGCTCGACGAGGCGTTGACGACGGTGTTCCGCACTCCCGTGCAGCTTCGTGCGGCCGGACGCACCGACACCGGCGTGCACGCGACGGGTCAGGTGGCCCATGTCGACGTGCCCGCCGATGCGATTCCGCACGCGTACCCCCGCACCACGCGACCCGGTGACGCTGGATTTAATGTCGCCGCCGGAGCGGCTCCGGAGTTCCTTCCATTGGTGCGACGGCTGTCGCGGCTGCTGCCGTCCGATGTCCGGGTAACCGACATCGCCCGTGCCCCAGCAGGTTTCGATGCACGGTTCTCGGCGCTGCGTCGTCACTACGAGTACCGGCTGTCTACCGCTGCGCATGGTGTCGAACCGCAGGAGGCGCGGTACGTGACGCCGTGGCCGCGTCCGCTGGACGTCGACGCGATGACGGCGGCGTCGCGAGAACTCATCGGACTGCACGACTTCGCGGCGTTCTGCCGATACCGCAAGGGCGCGACGACGATCAGGGACCTGCAACGTTTGGACTGGGCCAGGTCCGGCGATCTCATCACCGCCTACGTGACAGCCGATGCGTTCTGCTGGTCGATGGTGCGATCGCTGGTCGGCGCGCTGCTGACGGTGGGGGCGGGCCGCCGCGAACCGGCGTGGTGCGCTGGCCTGCTGACCGAGTCACGACGCTCGAGCGATTTCGCGGCGGCACCGCCGCAAGGCCTGACGCTCGTCGGCGTGGACTACCCGCCCGACGATCAACTCGAGGCACGCATCACGATCACCCGGGACCTGCGCCGCATCGACTAGACGTTGAGCTTGCCCGCCACGAAGTCGGCGGCCTGGTTGACCATGCCGGCATCGATGTACGCCTTGGCGGCGTGATCACCCCAGTTGTCCTCCCACGTGTTGGGATCGGCGGGGTTACAGATTGGGTCTGCGCCGTGGCACAACTCGATGGTCCGCGCGGAGTAAAGCGGGCTGAGGTTCGTGATCGGCCCCATCCACGCGGCGCCGTTGCCGAACAGGGCGACCGCGGCGATCTTCTGGTCCGTGCCTGCAGGCAGCGGGTTGTCCCAGCCGAAGAAGGAGAACGGAACCGCCAGCACGACGTCGGTGACCGCAGCACCGAGCGAATAGCCGCCCAGCACCAGTCGGGTATCGGGACAGGTTTTGGCCATGTTCTGGATGTGCCCGCTCATGTCGTTGGCGCCGATGTCGACCTCGCTGTCGGCGGGGTAGCGCACCGCGTACACACCGATGTTCTTGTTCACCTTCGACCGCAGTGCGCTGACGAATGAGTTGCCGAGCAGCCCGACACCGGTTGGCTCCAGTCGGCCGCGGGCGAAGACCACCTCGACCTGCGGGCAGGCGGCCGACGCCGACGGGATGGCCTTGCTTCCGGGCAGGATCGAGGGGCCTATCAGCAGGCCCGCGGCCACCAGGGTCGCTGTGACCCCGGCGACCACGCCGCGTCGAATCCGATAACCCATGCTGTTGCGTTCAACCCGAATGACCACCTCGCCGATGCTAGCCGACGAGTTGACACTTTCGTCCAAGACGTGGGGTGGGAGCTAAACCCGGCCGGCGACGAAGTCGGCGGCGGTGTTGACGAACCCGCCGGTATAGCTGGGGGACCTGTGCGCGGCGACATGCTGGCCGTCGAGCTGGCAGATCGGGTCGTTGCCGTTGCACAGGTCGATGGACCGGCCACCCCACACCGGGCTCACCGTGAGCGGCAGCCCGAGCTTGCCCGACGGGTTGCCGAACACGGCGATCGCCGCGACGAAGTCGGGCGCGTTGGGCGGCAGCGGATTGGTGAAGCCGATCACCGGAATGGGCACCGCGGCAATGACGTCTATTACGGCCGCGCCCTGCGAGTAGCCGCCGAGCACCAGCCGCGTATTGGGGCAGGCGCCCATCATGTATTGAACGTGGGCGCTGGCGTCGTTGGCGCCGCTGGCGGCGGCGAGGAAGTCGTAGTCGGCCGGATAATTCACCGCATAGGCGCCGACCGACCGGCCACCGACCCTGCTTCTCAGCGCGTCGACGAATGCCCCGCCGACGAGTCCGAGTCCAGGAGTGTCATCGGTGCCGCGGGCGAAGACGACCTCGATGTCGGGGCAATCCGCCGAGGCGACCGGCGCGAATGCGATCGACGGTGTGATGGCCGCTGCAGCGCCGACGAGCAGTGCAGCTGTTGCCTCAACTACGCGCATTTTCTCTATACCCTTCCGGCTGCGAAGCTGGCGGCCTGCTGAGCCATCGCATCCTCGTAACCCCTGTGGGCGAGGGGATTTCGCCCATCAGAACAAATAGGATCGCCGTCCTTGCACAGGTCGATCGCTTTGCCTGCGAACTGGCCTGACGAAGTCAACGGATTGCCGAACTTGGTCGCGGGATTTCCGAACACCGCGACCGCGGAGACGAAGCCGACATAGCTGCCGGGCAGTGGTGGCGCCGAACCGATCTCACCGATCCTGTTGCCGAGCGGCGGCACACCGGCCAGCATGTCCACCACCGCCGCGCCCTGCGAGTAGCCACCGAGCACGAATGTGGTCGACGGGCACTGCGCCGCGAACGAGGCAATGTGATTGGTCGCATCCGTAGCGCCGTCGGCGGTGGCGAGGAAGTCGTAGCCCGCGGGATAGTTCACCGCATACGAGGTCACGATCTGTCCAGGCTTCTGTGCGCTGAGCGCATCCGTGAAGGCCTGCCCGACGCGGCCGATGCCGACGGGTTCGGCGGTACCGCGCGCGAACACGACGTCGATATCGGGGCACGGGTCAGCGGCTGCGGTCGGAGCAATCCCTACGACGGCGGTGGCGGCGGATCCGAAGGCGGCTAGGACGGCGGCCACTCGGGCCAGGCTGCGTGGCAAAGTCACGCGGCCATAGTTCCATACCGGTGCGACGAGCGGCTAACCGTTAGCCCTGTCGCACTGGCTGAGTTCTCCAGTCACCTCGGCATCTGGCCAGGTAGCAGCGTCAAGCTTCTCACTGCGGTCGCCCTGCCGCGCCAGCGCCAAGCCGACGAGGACCACGGCGCCGCCGATGGCCTGCGTCAGCGTGATCGCCTGGCCGAGCAGCAGCCACGCGGCCAGAATGGCGAACATCACCTCGGACAGCCCGACCAGTGATGCGAACCGCGGCCGCAGCCGTGCAATGCCCATGATGCCCAGGGTGTAGGCGATGGCCGTGGTGATCACGCCCAGAGCGATGACGGGCACCAGCCAGGACATCGTCAGCCCCGCAATGACGGTGTCGTTGGTTGTGAAGGTCAGTGGCATCACGCCGACGATGCCGAGGGTGGCGGTTGCCAGCGCACCGAAGATGAGTCCGCCTGCGGCCAGCGTGATCGAGTTCAGGCTTCCTTCGCCGCCGTGGGCGCTTACTTCGTCGGACATCATGAAGTAGCTCGCCGCGCACACGGCCGCGGCAAGTCCCCACCCAACGCCGGCCGCGTTGATGTGCGCGCCGGCGAAAACGTCCAGCACCAACATGATTCCGGCGACCGCCAGTGCGACGCCGGCCAGCGTCAGGTTGGTGGGCCTGCGCCGCGTGGTGGCCCAGAGATAACCCACCACGAGCACGGGCGCGGTGTACTCGAGGAGTAGCGCGACGCCGACGGACAGGTGCGCGACGGCGTTGTAATAGCACAGCTGCGCGCCGGCGATCGGGAAGACGCCGTACGCGATGACGATCTTGCGGTGTGCGATGGCCTCGCGGACCCAGCCGGGCCTGACGATCGTGGCGAAAATCACCATCGCGAGTGCGCCGACGGCCATGCGGGCGGTGACCGCACCGGTCGGGCTCCATCCGGCGTTCATCAACGCCTTGGCCAGCGGCCCGGACATGCCGAAGCTCAGTGCGGAGGCCACGGCGAACAGCAGGCCGAGCCGGAAATGGTCGACGCCCTTGGTGAGCTGGGTCGCTGTCATCTGGCACCTCCCGCGTGTAATGAGTAAAATCAACTTCGGTCATGACGCTAGCCGGAGGTGAGGTCAGTAGTCAAATGAATTTTACTCATGACACTGAGCTCACATTGAGGGCGGGGTGTGAGCTGATCAACACCGAACGGGTGGACGGTGAGCGGCTCAATGACCTGCAGGCGCTCGACGCCTATCTCGACAGCTTCGGCTGGACGGGCAGGCGCGACCACGACAACGCCGAGCTGAAGTCGGTGCTTCGGCTGCGCGAAAGGCTCGGCGGAATCTGGGCCGCCGCCCGCGACGAAGAGGCCGCCGTGGCGCAGGTCAATGCGCTGCTGAGCGACACGAAAGCGCAGCCGTGGCTCACGAGGCACCCCGAAATGCCGGAGTGGCACCTACATCTGGCGTCAGTTCATGACCCGCTGTGGCAACGAATGGGCGCCGAGATGGCGATGGCGCTCGCCGACTTGATCCGAGCGGGTGAGCTGCGCCGACTCAAGATCTGTGCGGCACCGGATTGCGAGGCGGCGCTGATTGACTTGTCGCGCAACCGATCTGGCAAGTTCTGCGACACCGGTAACTGCGGTAATCGGCAACACGTCGCTGCCTACCGCGAGCGCCGTGCGCGGAAGAACTGACCCTATTGTTCTTTGCCGCCCAAGTCCGTTGGCCGAAGCCTCTTGAGGTTCTTCGCCTCGGGCTTGTCGGAAAACCCCGGCCGAACCCCTCGTCCGGCCTCCCACCATCGGGACGTCGCAGGCGGCGCGGCGCGGCGCGGGTCTTGACTGACGCGCGACGCCGCCGCGGGCGCCGGTGCGTTCCTACTGCGACCGGAGAAGAGCGACCGTGTCGCGCCTGGTGACCCTGGTGGCGGTGTGGAGGAGTCGGCGGAGGTTAACTTGGCGGCGAATGCCGAACCGCCAGAGCCGCTTTCAAGTCCTCTGATGGACTTGAGGTCAGTGATCGTTCCGATGGGATCGCGAGGGCGAAGGACAACCCGGTCTTCATTCTCCGCCCCGAACGATGACTGCGAGCCCGTCGGTGGCGCATCCGCCGCCGGTGGCTCCGTTGCCTGGGCCGCAGTCGGTTGCGTCGGCGTCGACGGCGCACCCCCCGGGAATCCGGGCGGCGGCATGGCCATGCCCGGCGCCGTGCCGATCGCCTGCTCGAGGTACTGCCGCCACGCCTGCAGGTAGCTGAACAACTGCTGCGCATAGTCGGTCGGCGGGTCAGCCGCCCCTCCTCCTGAGCCTGGAGGCATCGGTGGCATGCCCGGTATGCCCGGCATGCCCGGCGGGAAAGGCCAACCCGACGTCATGGCTGCCGACGTCTCTAGCAGCTGCCGCCAAGCCTGCAGGTAGGCGAGCAGGTGTTGGTTGTAGTCCATCGGGCTTGTCATCGGTCGACCTCCGGCGGAAGGGGTTGCAGGGTTGTAGTCCGCATCGATGTTGCGCAGTGTTCGGGTGTCGAGCGGCTCTCGGTTTTCCAGATCCATGACGTAGCAGTAGTCGCCTGCCGGTGAAGGCATTCGAACGGGGGTCGTCAAGCCTTGGTCGACGAAACCATACGGCGTCCGCCAGTCAAGCGTCGTCTGGCCGCGACGGTCGGCCCCCTCAGTTTCGACCCAGATGTAGTGGTCGAGAATGGCATTGACCGCGTGACGCCCCGATTCACACGCAGCCTCCATCGATGTCATGCGGGTGAATGTCTTGGTCCATGTGCCCGCGAACACCACAGAGTTGTTGTGAACCTGATAGCCGCCGTGGCGGGCCTGCCAGACGTTCTGTTGCTCGAGATCCGCGAGCCACTGTTCGTCGGTCGGCACGGTGCCGAAGGAGTTGCCGGTCGGGTTCCACGGGTCGGTACTGGGCCGGTTGTCCCAGTCCCCGACGATGGGCACCAGGTATGGGGTTTCGTTTCTGATCGGACGCCCGTCGCCTTGACCGGGACCACCGGCCATGATGATGCCGCGGTCGATCGCGTACCACGCGGGCCACGGCAACAGTGCCTCAGCGACGGCGGGTGCGGAGCTGGTAAGGGCCTTGACGATCTGGCGCCACACTTCAGCGGCGATCTCGTCGGCCGTGCAATCCCGGGCGGCCTTACCCTGTCCGTTCACATCCTTCAAATGCTCAGAGGGCGTATTGAAATCGCCGATGTCCACTGAGAGGATCGAGACGTGGCCGTCGCGGTCCAGGATCGGGCGCTTCTCCCAGAGACCGTGCTGATTGATCGACGACAGCGCCCACTCCGTCCCGGAGTAGTACATGTGCCCTCGAAGCAGCTGGAACTCGGTGTCGAAGTAGTACTGGATGCCGCCGAGCGTCTGGAACCGGTCCCAGGCCTTCACCCCCATGGCGTCTATTGCGTAGGGATCTCGGCGGTCCAGGGGACGGGTCGCCCTGGGCTGCAGCGGGTCGTCCGGCGGTGGGGAGGTGGTGAATCCGTCCAATCGATGTACGGTCCCGCCGGTGCCGGCCGCGCGCAGCGATGCGGTGATCCGTTCGGCCGCAGGGGCGTCGACGGCGACAACCGTGTAGTCAGGCGCCAGCCGTGTGCCGTCGGCAAGCCTCACTTGCACGCGGGGTCTGAGATGAGGCGGCTGTTTCGAGTCGAACACAGGAGGTTCGAGAGAGACCGCCTCGCCGTGGACGAAATGGACTCCCAACTCGAGGAGGTGGCGGTACCAGTGGTCGAACCACGACTCGGTGGTCGGACCGTTGAGTACCCCGTCGGCCTTGGTGTCGCGGCGATCCATCTGCAGTTGGAGCTGAAGGTAGGTCGACACATTCGTGCGGGCATCGCCGTAGCGCGTGTCGAATGCGGCTAGTACTCGCGGCATTTCGAGCAGCACGGAGTTGAAGCGGTTCGAATAGTTGAACAGGGCGGGGTCTCCCGGTGCAGCGCGCCCCACGAAGTAGTCGTATGCCGACAGGTTCTGCAGCTCGGATGCACGGCGCTCGGGACTGGTGACGAGGTAGTCCAGCAGTCGGCTCACGAAAGTCTGGATATCGAGCGGGGTGAAGCCCAGTGCCGTGAGTTGGCCTGTCGTGGTGAGGAACTCGGCGAGGCTGCGCGGCGCCTCGCGCGGGAAGACGAGCGACGGCTTGCCTTCGACCGTCGTGCCCTGGGTGACTACCCGACGAACGTTGTCCATGATCGTGCGCGAGGTCGGTATCCAGCGGACATCGCCGTTCCCCAGATCGATGCGCTCGTAGACGGGGATTCTCTGGAACAGGTCCCAGATGTGTATGTAGTAGGCGGGAAAGAAACGAAAGCCGTGCTCGCCCGCGACCGCCCGTGCCGGATCGCGTGGGTGCCCACGACGGTCGGGGAAGGGCCGCAGCTGAGCGAGGCTCCCGGTGTACGGGCCGACGGTGGAGTATTGGGAGGCGGCCAGTCCGCCGAGCTTTATCGGGGGACAGACGCCTCCCGGATACTCGTCGAGGCCGCAGCGCTCGTCCGCACGCAGTTCGTACACCGTGACATCGAAGCCGCGCTCTGCCAGTTCTTGAGCGGCGGTGAGCCCGGAGATGCCGCCACCCAGGACCGCGACCGTGCGGCGTCGGTTGCACGACGCGGGGGTTGGGATGGCCCCGGTTGGGATGGCCTCGGTCATGATCTTCCCGCCCGTAGTGCTGCCAGCAGCCCGGGTTGGGACGGCGCCCGGACCGCGGCGTGGACGTACGCGAGCAGGGTGTCGTGTGCACGCTGCACGTCGTCGAGTGAGCCCCGCACGGCTACCGTCCCCTCTTCGACGGCGTGGCCCAACCCGACCTTGGCGTCGAGCACGTCGAGGATCGCCTCTCGGGAGGTGGTGATCCGAGCGCCAGCTGTGCTCACGGCACCGTCGGCCACTTCGAGCCGGTGCCCACCGCGCAACGAGAAGACGTCGCCGTCGACGTCGACTTCGACGATCATCGGCCCCAGTTTGTCCAGCACTAGGCGATAGCTTTTCGGCACCTCGCTTGCCAGGTGCTCTACCGATCGCCGCAGGAGCGACGAAACCCGTTCAGCCATAGAGAAACTCGAATACACCCGTGCCGACGAAATCGATGAGCTCGCCGTTGATGGTCCCAGTTACCGTGGCGGTGCCGCTCGTCTCGCACAGCACCGTCGAGCGGTCCAATGCGACCTCGCTGGGCTGAGCCAAGCGCGCGTAGGAGTGTGAGCGGAACTCCGCGCGAATCGCGTCGTCCACTCGCGCCGCGTCGATCTCCACCCGCTCCGGCACGTCTGACACCTCTCCGTCCAGAAGTAGTCTCATCGGAGCTGGCAGGGTGCAATCCGCGGGACGACCGAGCAGGCCGTGCGATCGCGTTCGCACCGCGGCATGCCGGAATATCGCTGCGGGCTCGTCGTGATGCCACACGTACAGAGCCTGAGAGAGGCACCGCAGCCGACGTCGGTCGGTCATCCGCAGAAAGACCAAAGACCAAGGGTTCTCGGGTTGTTGGGACAGGATCGTGCCCCATGTCCAGCCGAAGTCGTCGCCCCACCAGAAGCGGCCCCAGTTGTGGTCGTGATAGGCCACTTCGTTGTCGACGCGATGTTTTTCACCGTCGACACTCAACCACCCGTCGGCGCGCAGTTTCGGAACGAACAGCCAGCACATCCGGCCTGCACCAAGGGGCTGATTGTTGACGACGAAAGGTCGACTGACGGAAGTGAATTGAAACTCACCCTGAATACCTTGCCCGGGGAGGTCGATCACGACCTGGTATCCGTCGGGCTGCACGATCATTCGGTTCCCACCGATGGTGAGCGTGCCGAGGTCGGCGGAGATATCCAGATCCGACTCGTCGAACCGCTCGATGGCTCCCGTCCAGCGCTTCTCGTGGTCGATGACGATGACGCGCGGCGCCAGCCTCAGTTGACCGGTGCGGGACGGCTCGCTGCTGAGGTTGAAGTTGATCAGCAGCCGCCGGCCCGCGCCGTGGATCACGAAGTGGTGCCACTCCTTGAAGCCTTCGGGCACAGCGGTGGCAAGCACAGGCGTGCGGAGGAAGTCGCTGCCGGCGAGCATTGCGGTCATCTCAGCCACCTCGTGGTGGTCGAAACAGACAGCGGTGAGACGCTCACCGAGTGACTTCGAGGCACCGCAGATTCGGCCAGCCGCTCAATGGATTTCCCGATACTCGCCAGGCCGAGGAGGAGGTGGACAAAGTCGTCGGCATCCCGGACTGTGTCAGGTGGGACGTCTCCTTCGGCGGCGAGGGCATGCACAACCTGGCCGAGGCCGGCCAAACCCAGCAGATAGCCGATGAAGTTGCTCTGGTCGGCGAGCGCCTCGCGCGGGTCGATCAGCGTCATGCGAACCCCTCCGGCCGGAGACGCGCGAGGAGCGAGTCGTCGAGACCGTGGCCGATCACCGCGTCGGCCAGCAGGTCGGCCCATGCGGTTGGCGCGGTGTTGGGCGCTGCAGGACCGTCAAGGACGTTGAGGCTCACCGTTTCCCAGACGCGCCGCAGGTTCTCGACGGCTTCGGAAGAGATCAGCGCGTCGCGCAGTTGCGCGCCTGCCGGTGTCTCTGCATAACGGCAACCCTCGGCAACGAGCAGATCGTGAAGCCCCCTGGCAGCGGCGGGATTGCCGAGCACTGCGCGCCGAGCACCGATGAGGAGGTCGAAAACAGATCGCTCGGGTCCGGCGGAGTCATCCGGCGGCGGTGGAAGCAGTCGCGGCGCGTCGCGCTCGATGAGGTCGAGTGTGAGTTCGCGGATCCGCTCCAGTTCCGCGAGCATGCCGATGAGCATTTCGGGGGTCATCGCGTGCGCCCATGGACGTATTCGACGAGAGCGGCGAGCACGTCTCGGTGCTGGCTGGCCGGCAACCAGTCGAGCTCGGCCAGTATGGCCGCGGCATCCCGGGTGTGACCGGCAGCGACCTGCCGAGCGTGCTTGAACGAACCGACGCGCTGCATCAACCCGTACAGCCACCGGATGTCATCGAGGTCCTTCGTTTCCAGGTTGCGCTGTCCCTGAACATGAGCCGCAATCTCGTTGCGTCCAGCTTGCGACAGGTCTCCGCGGTCGAACAGCCGATCCAAAAGGTCATCGAGTTTGAGCTCGTCGTCGGCGGTCGGTCGGCGCTTGGCCAGGATCTGCACGGCGTGCTTTTGATCGTCGGGTGTGGCATTTCGCATGGCGTGCAACAACATCAGGGTTCGCTTGCCCTCCCAGAGGTCACCGCCGATCTCCTTGCCGTAGTCCTCCGGGTCGGCCCGGAGGTTCAGCAGATCGTCGGTGATCTGGAAAGCCGCACCGAGATGTCTGCCGAGAGCCTCCAGCGGCTCCAGCTGTTCGGGTCCTGCGCCCGCCGCTACCGCGCCGACTTGAAGCGGCGTGATGAACGAGTACCAGCTCGTCTTCAGCTCGACCATCCTGAGGTAGTCGGTGTCGTCGAGCTGCCAGGTGTTGTTGCGGACCCAGTCGAGCTCGAGCGCCTGGCCCTCGACCGTCCGCCGAGTCATGTGCGAGACGGCCCGCAGAATCCGCAACGCCGGACCAAGGCCGACGCGTTCGACGTTGTCCAGCAGCGGTTGCAGTGAGAGCGAGAGCATGGCGTCGCCGACGTTGACCGCGATCGGGATGCCGTGATCGATGTGCAGCGTGGGCTTGCCACGACGCGTCCACGATTCGTCCTCGATATCGTCGTGAATGAGAAATGCGTTGTGGTAGAGCTCCAATGTGGCTGCGGTCGGAAGGATTGCCTCGAGGTGGCCGCCGAGCCCGAGGCAGGTCGCAATGCTCAGCGCAGGCCGAAGAGCCTTTCCGCCGCGCAGGGGATAGTCGAGGATCAGGTCGTAGAGGCCGTTGGACCCTCGTTGAGCGGGCGCATAGAGCCGCTCGATCTCGCCGTCGCAAGCGTCCTTGCACAGAGCCAGATAATCGTCGAGCTTGTTCAAGACCGTCGGGGCCGCTGTCGCCTCAGGAGACAGTGACAGCGACGAGGCCGCCAGCATCTTTGATCCTGAGCGCATAGCGGATACGAAGGGCGAACTCGATATTGCCGCTACCGTCGTCGCCGACAACCTCGAGACTGGGTGGGACGCTGACGGCGAGGTCCACGGGTTCCTCCCCGGCGGACGCCGTCGCAGCGCCGCCGGGCGCGATCCTCTGGCGTCGCCCGAGTAGGAGGAGCCGCGCTTTCGCCGCCGCGCCCGACTGGTCGAGCTTCTGGAAGCGGTGCAGCGAATTGATGTTCGGAACGGGCGACAGGTACTCAGTTGCAGGAACCCCGTCGATCAATCCGCTGAGTGCCTTGAAAGCCAGCTTGTCCGAGAACAGACACGACGGTGCTAGATACCCGGCGTTCTCCACGGCCATCCGAGCGTCGACGAGCCCTGCGAGAATTTCTTCCGCAATCTTGCTCTTGTCGAATCCCGCAACGGGAACCTTGGCGACGAGCTTGTCGACGACATCGTTGTCGACAACAAGAGCAAGATGGGCGGTCCGCGTTATCACAGCTGCGCACAGCGCATCGGGCGTGGGCGCAACCGCTTGGGCCAGGCTCATCGCAAATCGGACGACTTGGGCTGTGATCGCAAGGGTTTCTCCACCGATCGGAGGCTCGACGCTACCCGGGGTCGCTGCTGCGGTCATGAAGTCGTTGCGGACAAACGTTTGGCTTGGGTCGCCGGTGTCCCAGTGGGGGATGGCCTGCCAGGTGACGCAGCTCTGCTCGAACGTCTCTTGAATTTCCTGATTGGCAAGGGCTAACCGCTCGGCGCTCAGGTACATGGATGAGACCCTCTCGTCGAATATGTCTCAGATGATGGCAGAGAAGATCACCTTGCGCCCAGGAGTTTGCAGGAGTTTGTCAAATGGAGTAGAGAAACGCACTCGCTATTTCTGCGAAAGCGCGACCTCCTGGCCAGGCGACATCTCGCCGCGCGCCATCGCATCGCAGTGCGCCAGATGCAGCGGGGCGACCGGATCGCCGGGCAGTAACTGCTCGCATCGCTGGAAAGCGGTGCGCGCACCGTCGACATCGCCGGCGTCAAACAGCGCGAACGCCTCGTCAAAAGCGGGCTGAGCTGACCGCTTAGCGGCGCGGACGTCTTCGGAATCGTCGTCGTAGACCTCGTAAACGGTCACCGGCTTGCGTCGGTTGACGACCATGACCCGTTCCATGCGACGGATGTCGAACTCTTCGGGGTTTGCAAGCCCGCGGTACGCCTGGTCGGAGATGAGCAGACCCGACCCGTAACGCTTGTTGATGCTCTCGACGCGGGCGGCCAGGTTCACCGCATCGCCGATGATGGTGAGCACCATCCGGTTCACGCCACCGACAAGCCCGATTCCCAACGGCCCGGTGTTGAGGCCGATTCCCGCCTGGAGCTCTTCGGAACCGTGCGCCACCCTCTCGCGGCTGTGCTCACGCAGCGACCGCAACATGCCGAGTCCCGCCCGCACGGCATCCGCTTCCGACTCGAACACGGCGACGATCTCGTCGCCGCGCACATCCTGAATCATGCCGTTGCTACTGACGATCGGGACTTCGACGGCGCGCAGAAAGCCCATCGCCAGGTTGCTCGCCTCGGAGACGTTCATGTCCTCGAGCATTGTGGTGTAGCCACGAATGTCGCTGATGAGCACCGTCATTCGGCGTTCGACGCGGTGGCCGCTACGAACCCGACGAAGGTCGTCGATATCCAGGATCCGAAGCAGTTCGTTGGGCACGAACCTCGATTGGACATCGATGAGCGACCGGCGGTACTCGTCGGCAGCGCGTAATCGCGCCTCGAGTTGGAAGTTCCACAGCGGAGCAGCGGCCTGCACGCACAGGAAGGAGACGGCCTCCTGATGACCGGCGGTGAATCGATTGCCCGGCTCATGATGCTCGGCATAGATAATACCGATTGTCTTGTCCTGCACACGAACTGGGACGACAAGGATCGACTGGATCGAGGGGTCGCGCGGAGATTGTCTGGTCAATGCGTTGCCGACGCCGACGGGATCGGCTGCGACAATCAGCGGGGAGCCATTTTCGATGACGCGGCGCACGATGTCACGGTCATACGGCACGTCCGTCCATGGGCCATCGATAGTCGTGGTCCTGCCATTCTCGTATAGCGCGCGGACAGTCAGCTGCTCCTCTTCGCCGGTCAGTCCGACGACGCGGCTCGCACCGGTGGTGTCTGCGACCGAGCCGAGCACGATATTGGCCAGGCCTTCCGGCGTTCGCGCCGCAGACAGTGCGCGAAAAACCTGATGGGCCTCGGCCGGGTCGAGTCCGGCGCCCTCCGGGACGAGGTCGCGGCTGATCAGCCATGGATGTTGGCGTGCGAGCCGATCGGTGCGCAGCGTCATTCCCTGACGCAGGAAACGGTTGTATGCCGACCGGAGCATGTGCTGGTGAAGCCCCGGTCGCCCGGTCTTGGCGTACAACGAGGCGGCTTCCTCGTGGGCGACAGCGGCGATCAACGGCAGCTGGTGCTCCTCGGCGAGTTCGATCGCCCGGTGGAGAAGACGTTCCGCTTTGCCGTGCTGCCCACGCGCGTTCGCCCACGCTCCCTGGATCAGGGCGTAGGGCGCCGCGTAGTTGGCCGGTGCCTCCTCCGCCCACGCGCGGTGCTTAGTCAAGACCCGCCGCACCGATTTCTTGGTCGAACGCTCCTTCGGAGCGGCATGCATCCTGCTCAACGATTCGGTCAGGTAGATGATTTGCATGAAAGCGGTGCCTGCCATGCCGGCGATGTGCTCGAGGGCCTCATCCGCGACGCCGTTGAGGGCCCCCGGGTAATCGCCCGACCAGTAATAGAGGCCGAGTTTCTGGGTCGCGACCGAACTCAGAGTGACCTCATCGCCCTCGGCACGGGCCGCAGGCAGCGTCTCGCGCTCGTCGAATCCGCTTTCACCGGCGACGAGATAGGCGTTTTCGCTGCGACCCATCATGTTGAGGCCGAACTGCTGAATCGCCGAGCAGATCGTTGTGGGGTTGGGCTGTGAGCGGATCTCGGGGACAAGGGACCTCGCGAGAACGTCGATTTCCCCGAGCGGTCGGCCTGCCCAGAACGACTGGCCCAGCAGGGTTGCGGTGAGCCATCCCGCGTACTCCTGATCACCTTGGTCGAGCGCCTCCGTGATGGCGTCGCGCAGCGGGCCCAAGCTTTCGCGGATCGGGTGGCGCCAGTGATGGATGAAGTCGTAGTAAAGGAACACCGTGTGTGGTCGCGCTTCCTTGAACTCCGGACGTTCGACGAGCTGCATCGCCACTTCACCGAAGCGTTGCGCGCCGCCACGGTCACCGGTGAACACCAAGACAGCCCCGTAACTGGCGAGCACCACCGGCAGGCTCGGCGTGTGACCGTGCGCCAACGTGAGATCGAGCTGCTTGCGCACGATCAGCGGCAGCAGATTCGGCCTTCCGATGTAGGACAGGCTGTGCATTTCGGCGAGGATCCGCAGAAGCTCGATGACGAGAGCATTTTCGCAGTCCGGAAGTGCCAGCAGCCGCTCGTTGCTCCAGCGGCTCATCTTCATCTTCATCCGTACCAGTTCGACGCCCAGCCGCGGCGTTCCCGGATTGTGCGGCAGCGGCTCGCCGAATTCGTCGAGCGCGTGCAGGCCTGTGTCGATCGCGTCCTGGATGCGGTTTTCTGCGACTCGGCCCTTCAGCCTGAGGTAGGCGAGACGGGCGCGGTCGGCCGGCTCGAGAAGAAACTCGTCAGCCTCGTCGAGCAATTCATGCAATGCTGTCACATCGCCGACGAGGACGGCCGCCTCCGCCGCACTCAGTTGCAGTTCCCGTGTCAGCGAAAAGTCTGTGTCCCAACGCTTTCCGCCCAGTAGACGGAGGCCGGTGCGGGAGTACTCGAGGGCCAGCGGGAACGACGCCTGCGCCCGCGCCTTGCGTGCCGCACGGTGCAGCACCTCGACGAACCGGACACGCTCGTCGGCGTTTGCCAGGCCCTCCCCGCCCGCGCTGATGTGGCGGGCAGCCTCGAACAGTCGGTCGTCGCCAAGCTGAACGAGGCGTCGGCCGATGCGCAGGTGTATTTCACGCTGGGCGTCTTCGGACAGATCGGCGCGTGCCGCCTCGGCGACCCGGTCGTGGCTGAACCGGTATCGGGCGTCGCGGCTGATCGCGTTGGTGATGCGACGGCCAGTGCCGTCGACGGCTTCGATGAGACGAAACTCGAGACCTGCCCACAATGCTTGGGCCACCACGTCGGGCGGCTGCGCGGCCGCTGCCGCCGCATCGTCGAGGTCGAACTCCCGGCCGATGCAGGCCAACGAGCTCAAGACCCGGCGGTCGATGGGGCGCAGCTGGTCGAGGTAGCGACCGAGGAATTCGGCGGCCGTCGCCGTGACCTCGATCGAGGACAGCACGCGCAGATCCCAGCTCGACGGGCCGCCCGTATCGGCAGGCGTGAGTGCACCCTCTCGTTGCGCGCGATATAGCAGCTGACGGATCTGAAGGGGATTGCCGCCGGTCCGATGCTGGAACTCGGTGGTCACGTCGCCGAGTTCGATGCTGCGGCCACAGACCGCTTCAAGCAATTCCTCGACATCCTCGTGCGCCAGCGGGCCGAGGTCGATACGGCGGAGGGCCGGCGCGGTGAGACCCGCTGCGGCAGCGTCGAACTCGCCTGAACGATGCGCGCCAAGGACCAAGACGTTGCGGGGCGACACCGTCAAGAGCTCGGAGAGCACCAGCAGCGTGTCTCGATCGGCCCACTGCAGGTCGTCGAGCGCCAAAACCACCGGCCGATACGCCGCCGTGTCGGATATCAGTCGAATGACAGCGCGGTGCAGCCGGCGGCGCGCGTCGGCCGCGTCGAGGTCCGCCACCTGAGGGGCTTCGCCGAACATCTCGACCAGCTCGGGCACGAGGTCACCGAGGATGCCTGCGAGAGCCGACGTCCCACTCAACAGATCTGTCCGCCACCGGTCGCACTCGGCCGGACCGGTGGACTCCATCGCGCGCACGATTTTTCCGAGCGCTTCTCCTAGTGCGGTGTACGGGGCCGACGCGCCTTCCCGGCATCTCCCGTAGGCGAACACACAGTTGCGTCCGGTGATCTCGAACCCGAAGGCTTGGGTCAGCGCCGACTTGCCCACGCCGGGAGCCCCGCTGAGCAGAACGCAACCGCCGCCTATGCGTCCGGCCTCGTCGACGGCGTCGCGGAGCTCGGTCAGTTGCGTGCGACGGTCGAAGACGCGGCCGTCGAGGTCGAGTAACGCGGCCGTCATCGCTCGGGCTTCACCGTCACTCGGGCCGTCCGCCCGACGGCGCGGCTACCGGACCGGTCTGATCGTTCACCTGCACCATCTCGCCTACGACGCCATCATCACTGAAGACACGCTCCCACCGTTGCGAGCACCGACCGTCATGTTAGCCGCGGAGCCATCGACCTGTGCGGTATTTTCTCCTCTGAAAGTTTGCTGGAGGCGGCGACCGGCCGTCTCGGCGGACTGATCACGACGAATTGGTGAAAGGCCATCCCGTCAGGCGCCTTAAGCTGGGCGGCGGGGGAGTATGGCTCGTCAATCGACAACACGCCTGCAGGTCAGCGGCTATCGCTTTCTGGTGCGGCGGATGGAACACGCGCTGCTGCGTGGAGACATCCGCATGCTGGATGACCCAGTGCGTGCCCAGTCGCTGGCGCTCATGGCCGGCGCCGTCCTGGCGGTTGTCCTGGTCGCCGTGTGCGCGATTCTGGCGTTCCTGCGGCCGAACGCCGGGTTGGGCGATGTCGCTATCGTCATGTCCCGCGACTCCGGTGCGCTCTACGTCCGCATCGACGACACCTTGCACCCCGTCTTGAACTTGGCGTCTGCGCGCCTGGTCACCGGCAGCAGCGCGAGGCCCGAAATCGTCAGCGCCGCCGGCATCGACAAGGCCAAGCGGGGCCCGCTCCTCGGCATCCCCGGTGCGCCTGCTGTGATCGCCAAGCCGTTGGCCGAGGACGAATCGGCCTGGACGGTATGTGACGACACGAACACCACGTTGATCGCCGGCCGGTCAGGCCACATGGATCGAGAGATCCGCCAGCCAAGCGTTCTCGTTACTCCGCGATCCGAAAGTGCGGCCACCACATACCTGCTTTACGACGGCTCGCGAGCGCAGGTCGATCTTCGTAATCCCGGTGTCCTGTGGGCGCTGGGGCTCGACGGCATCGA
The DNA here is from genome assembly GCA_963715215.1 of uncultured Actinomycetota bacterium. Lineage (GTDB taxonomy): Bacteria > Actinomycetota > Actinomycetes > Mycobacteriales > Mycobacteriaceae > Mycobacterium. The sequence continues at coordinate 37,117 of CAVQRJ010000027.1, read as the reverse complement.
GCCACGGGTGGTGTCGAGTGCGCTGCTCGGCGCCATTCCGGAAGCGCCGCCGATCGCTCCGCCGCACATTCCCGGCGCTGGTCTGCCGGGCGCTGTCGAGGGTCTGCGGGTCGGGACAGTCATACGGGTGACAAGAGTCGACGCCGACGACTATTTCGTCGTGCTCGCCGACGGCGTCCAGCGCATCGGTGAAGTCGCGGCGAATCTGATCCGCATCACCGATTCCCAAGGTAGCCGTGAGATCCCTTCCGTCTCACCCGATTCCGTCGGCGAGGTCCCCGTTGTGGACTCCATCCCGGTGTCGACGTTTCCGCGGGAGGCGGGCACGGCCATGGGTGCGGGCGACAGTGGTGTGCTGTGCGCACAGTGGCTGCCGAACCGGCCGGAGATCGGTCTCTGGTTCGGTGACTCGATGCCGGTGATCTCGAATCCGATCACGCTGGCCCAGGCAGACGGCGAAGGACCCGACATCGACAGCGTCGTGATGCAAACCGGTCGAAGTGCCTTGGTGCGCGCGACGGCTCTGACCGGTGGCGGCGATGACGTTGGCCCGCTGTACTTGGTGACAGACAGCGGAGTGCTTTACGGCATCCGCGACGAGAGCACCGCGAAGCTTCTCGGTTTACCGGGCGATCCTGTTCCCGCTCCATGGCCGGTGCTGTCCCGATTGCCTCGCGGGCCCGAATTGAGCCGAGAAAGTGCTCTAGTCGCGCGCGACAGTGTCGCCTCGTCGCCTTAACCGGTCGAGCGAGGCCGTCATCGCGACCGCGGCAGTCACCACGGCGACGCATACCCCCGCGCCGCCGAAAGCGATTCGGCGGCCGCTTGGGTCAGGCTGGATTCCATTCGCCGGAGGTGACAGGGGCCGTGGATCGTCTCTCTGCTGCGTATCCGTCTCGATTGCCATGGGGGCGGTGTTGGTGTCGCCGCTGACCGCTGCAAGGGCATCCACGACACCGTGGCCGACGAACGGATCCCAGCCCGCCGGCGGCCGATGTGCCGTGTCCTTGATCCGCTGCATGACCTGTCGCGCGGTCAAGTGCGGCGACCGTGCCCGCACGAGCGCCGCGATACCGCTCACTACCGGGGCTGCATAGCTCGTTCCCACAATCGGTCTCGAATCGCCGAGGACGGGAAGCGAATCGACGAGACCTTCTCCGTCTGCGTCCAGCGAGATGACGCCCTCACCCGGGGCCGCGACGTCCACCCACGGGCCGGCCAAGGTGAAACGAGACGGCGCGCCCCGCTGATCGACGGAGCCCACCGTGAGGACGTATTCGTCGTACCAGGCCGGACTCACAACGACTTTCACGGATTCCCAATCCGGATGGCCGGGCTGACTGGGATTGCCGGAAGGGTTCTGATCAGGGCACTGTCCGAGGCCGCCGACATTTCCCGCGGCGGCGACAACAACAACGTTCTTGATGTCCACCGCGTAGGCCAGCGCCGCACCGAGGGCCCGATCGTCAAGAGCCTCGTTGGCTGAAAGGCAGGCGATCGATGACACATTGATCACCGTGGCGCCCATGTCCGCTGCGGTCCGTACCGCCATCGCCAGGGTGTTGACGTCGCCGATGCCGGGGGCAGATTGACCAGCCGGCGCGAACTTGACGCTGGACTGCCGAATGCCGATGATCGTCGCATCTGGCGCGACTCCGCTGAATCCTGCGCCGCCCGTTGGGTCTTCGGCCGCACCGATGATGCCTGCCACGACCGTTCCGTGGCCGTCGCAGTCATCGTTACCGTCGCCGGTGAAGACGTAGTCGCCCCCAGGAATGAGGTGGGGAAGCAGGCGATGGCGCGCCACACCGGTGTCGATGACGGCGACGGTCTGGCCGGCGCCCCGCGTCAGTCCCCACACCGCCGGCAGGTTGAAGTTCTTGAGCTGCCCGCCGGTTGCGGTGTTGCCTTTCGCGGCGGCCTGGGTGGAGACCAAGCACTGCTGTCGCTGCTCGGTGATCTCTGGTGGAGCCGGCGGCCGCGGTTGAGGTAGTTGAGAGTCGTCTACCAACGGTGGAGTTACCGCTGACGCAGCGGGTGACCACCACGCGGTGACAGACGCCAGCAGAATGGCTCCGGCGACCCGGACCGTCCGAGATGTCATGTCAGGCTCAAACCGCGGACGAAGCCGAACGCGCCGCCGACCCAGCAAGCCAGCGGAATCACCACCGCGAGCGCGGTGTAGTCGACCATTTCGAGACCGCGCCGCGTGAACGGGCTCAACCGCGAACCGATATCAGCATGTGTGCAGTACAGGGCGCATGCCCCCATGGCGACGGCGAGCAGGCTGGTCCAGATGGCAAGTTCCGGTGCCGACAAACCAGCTAGTGCGAAACATGCGGTGGTGCTTATCAATCCCGCCCCCAGCACGACCGTGGGACGGACCAGTCCTCGCTGCTGGGGAGCGCGAAGTATCAGCGCGGCAGAAACGACACCGGTGAACGCCACACCGCTGCACGCATTCTCAGCGTGATGGCCCACGGCGACGAGGACGACGCCCAGCGCGGCGGCCAGCGACCAACCCGCAAGCAGTCCGGTCAGCATCCGGTGGCCGTGTTCCGCTCGTGCGGTGCCGATTTCGGCTACCACGGTTTCGTCACTCGATGGGTCGGCTGCGCTCGGCATCCGAGGAGACAAGCCGGTCAGGAGAATCGCCACCTTGGCCGCGGCGCTGAGCATCACCAGCGATGCGGCGGCCAGAACGGAGCCGACGGTCGCTGTCGGTGCCGGCCAGATCGCGGCGAACGATGCCACGATCGCTGACGTCGCCGAAAATGTTGTGAGCGCGACGAAGAACGTTGTACTCCCAGATGTGGCATGAAGCACCACCGACGACATGGCTGAGAAAATCGCGGCCGCCAGAAAGAAATTCGGTGGTGCCGGACCGCCGGGCACCAGCAGAAATCCCGCGACCGCACCGAACACAGCCGCCGTCGAGCCCAAAGTCATGATCGGCAGCGGTGCGGCATCGACTCTGCTCGCGACGATGGCCGCGACCCACGCTGCGATGGCCACAACCGCTGCGACGATTGCTCGCATGCTCGGCGCGGAGTGGCCAGACCAGGCAAGCGCCGCCGCTGCGCATCCCGCCGCCCACGAACACGCAACGGCGCCCATCCACCGGGACCACTCGCCGCCGCGTTCGGCCGACATGGATGCATCGACGACGTAGTGGGTCAAATCGCCGAAGTGGGGCGCTGGTATCCGGATGTCGGTTGTGAGCAGCAGGATGTCACCATCGCGGACACCGTTTTCGTGCAGCGTCATCGACTCATGGAGTGGGAAACCGTCGAGTCGCGACAGCGCCCACCGCTCCGCGGCACCGTTCCCCCTAGCTTCGGACTTTTCGCCGGCAAGCTCGACGATGTCCGGGAGTATCTCGCCGAGCTCCCGTCGCGTCGGCAGTGTCAGATCCACGGCGCCCGTGGCACTCGGGCAATGCGTCCGCACCGTTATCCGACATAGGTCAACAACAGCCATGTCCACCCCCCTGCGGATCACCGTAACCATGCCTACACGCCGCGAAGCGCGGTAATTCTTCTGCTGTGGAAGGGGAACGAGATTGGCCGTCGCGTCGTCTATCTCCCGATGGAGTATCCGATCGAACCACGTTTGGCCAAGCCGCAGTCGGCAGAGGGCGAGGTGGTCGTGAAGGCACCCCCCGAGGTGCCCAAAGATGTGCCAGGCAACCCGCTGTCCAGGTTGATGCCTGCGGCGATGGCCGTCGCAACACTGGGCATGATGGCTCTCTATTTCACATCAAGCGGATCCGCGATGCGAAACCCGATGTTCATCTTCTTCCCGGTGATGACGCTCGTCTCGATGTTCGGAACCGTTGTGCTGGGGGCACGCGGTGGGAGTCGGACTGCCGAGATCAACCACGACCGCCGCGACTATCTTCGTTACCTTGCAACGCTCGAGACGAAGATTGTGAAGACGGTTGAAGAGCAACGTCTTTCAGAGACGTGGAGCCATCCCGATCCCAACGCGCTTTGGACGGTAGCCGGCGGCAGGCGGATGTGGGAGCGCAGGCCAGGAGACGACGACTTCGGTCATGTCCGGGTCGGCCTTGGCGCGAAGTCGCTGTCGACCCCGCTGGTAACGCCCGAACTGGGCCTGGCGCAGGAGCTGGACCAAGTCACATCGGCGGAGTTGCGACGGGTGATCCGCGATCACTCGATGGTCCGGGATCTACCCGTCGCGCTCCCGCTCAGAGACCTCGCTGCGATCACAGTCGACGGTGATGTACCCGCCGCCCGCAACCTGCTTCGCGCGGTGGTCTGCCAACTGGCGGTCATGCACTCACCACAAGATCTGCGAGTTGCCGCTGCCGTCGATGCGCTCACTGCCCCGGTCTGGGATTGGATGAAATGGCTGCCGCATCACCGGCATCCGTTCGCCGTTGACGACGGCGGCCCGGCTCGCATGGTGTTCAACAGTCTGTCCGGCGCGGAGGAGGCGCTTGCGAACTGGGTCGGAACTCATGCGGTCGTGGTGATCGACGGCGGTCTGATCACCGGTGCCGAAACTCTTTTCACGTCCCGGGGTCATGCCGGTGTGACAGTTCTGGAGCTGGGCACGGAGTGCGACGACATCGCCGATTTGCGCCTGGTCGTCGACGGCGGCAATCTCGCCGTGCGAAGTGACGTGGGCGATGAGGCACTTGCCCGGTCCGACACGATGACCGCTGGACAGGCGGTTGCCTGCGCCCGCCGATTGGCGCCGTTCCGGCCCGCCTCGGTGACGGCCGGGAGTCCGATGCGCAATTCGCCCTCGGGCACCTGGTCGGCGTTGATGGGAATCGCCGATGTCGGCGCCGTCGATCCCAGCACTTGCTGGCGGGCTGGTCGCGGGCCCGATCAGATGTTGCGCGTCCCCATCGGCGTGACCGAGGAGGGCCAGCGGGTTGACCTCGACATCAAGGAGGCCGCCGCAAACGGTATGGGCCCCCATGGTTTATGTATCGGGGCGACGGGTTCGGGCAAGTCTGAATTTCTACGCACGCTGACGCTGGGCATGGTCACTGCCCATCCGCCCGAGGCTCTCAACCTGGTGCTAGTCGACTTCAAGGGAGGTGCCACATTCCTTGGATTCGAGCGCGCACCCCACGTTGCCGCGGTGATCACCAACCTTGCCGACGAGGCGCACCTCGTCGCACGCATGAAGGATGCCTTGGCCGGTGAGATGAACAGGCGCCAGGAATTGTTGAGGGCAGCAGGCAATTTCGCCAACATCGCAGACTACAACCGGGCACGGGGCAAAGGTGCACGGCTGGCGCCGCTGCCAGCCTTGTTCATCGTGGTCGACGAGTTCTCGGAAATGCTCAGTCAGCATCCGGACTTCATCGACCTGTTCATCGCGATTGGCCGACTGGGACGGTCGCTCGGCATCCATCTCCTGCTCGCCAGCCAACGCGTCGACGAGGGCAGGCTGCGCGGGCTGGAGTCGCACCTGTCCTATCGAGTCTGTCTGAAGACGTTCTCATCAGCTGAATCCCGTTCGGTTTTGGGAATTCCCGACGCGTATCACCTGCCGAATGCGCCGGGTGCCGCATATTTGAAGTCCGGTTCCGGTGATCCGCTGCGTTTCCAAGCGGCATTCGTCTCCGGGACCTATGAAGTCTCACCGCCTCATTCCGCGCATTCGCATGCAGCGCCGACACCGAGATTGTTCACCGCGGTGCCGATGGGCCGCGTCGCGCTCGGCGACCAGGAAGGGGCCGGTGGTACGACTGCCGGCTGCCGGACAGTCCTCGATACCCTCCTCAGCCGCCTCGAAGGCCGCGGATCGCCCGCGCACCAAGTGTGGTTGCCGCCATTGACGGAGTCACCCATGCTCGATCACCTCCTGCAGCGAGCCGGGAGTCCCACCGCACTCAACGTGCCTATCGGCGTGGTGGATAGCCCCTTTGCGCAGCGTCGAGATGTGTTGGTCGCACAACTCGCCGGTGCAACGGGCAATGTCGCGGTCGTGGGAGGCCCGCGGTCGGGCAAGTCGACGGCGCTGAAGACGCTGATCCTGGCACTCGCCGAAACCCATGACCCCCGCGATGTACAGGTCTACTGCCTGGATTTCGGCGGCGGAGAGCTGTCGTCGCTTGTGCTGCTGCCACATGTCGGGTTGGTCGCCGGGCGCCGCGACATCGACCTGGTCCGGAGGACGGTCGTGCAGCTGGAATCGCTTCTGCGGCAGAGGGAAGCACGGCGCGGATCCGGCGAACTGAGCGGCAAGGATGATCCATACGGCGAGGTGCTTCTCGTCATCGACGGGTGGACTGTGGTTCGTCAGGAATTCGAAGCCATGGAGGCAACGATTACCAAGCTCGCCGCCCAGGGGCTTTCGTACGGCATTCATGTCGTCGTCTCTGCGTCGCGGTGGGCCGAGATCAGGCCTGCATTGAAGGATCAGATCGGCACCCGTATCGAACTGCGGCTGGGTGATCCGGCGGAATCCGAGATGGATCGCAAACGCGCGCGCCAGTTGTCGCAAAGCCCTCCCGGTCGCGGGATCACACGGGATGGTCGCGACTTCGCCATCGCATTGCCGTCGATCGATGCTGTTCGTGCCGACAGGCTGAAGACCAGGTACGAAGGGCGTATCGCGCCACCGATCGAGGTGCTACCGGCGCGGGTGGACATCGCAGCAATTGCCGCCCGATCGCGCGCTCCCCGTGCGTCAACACAGATCCTGTTGGGCATCGGCGAGAACGAATTGCAGCCGATCGCAGTGGATTTCGCTGCGGAGTCACATCTCGTCATCCTCGGCCAGGGAGAGTGCGGCAAGACGACCGCCCTGCGGACCCTGTGCCGTGAGATCGTCCGCACAAACACGCCAGCCTCCGCCCAGCTGGTCATCGTCGATTTTCGCCGGACCCTGCTCGGTGTCATCGAGTCCGACCACCTAGCGGGATACACGCCGTCAGTGGCGGCGCTTACGTCGCAAGTGGCTGCCCTCATCGAACGCCTGCGGACGCGGATGCCCGGTGCGGACGTCACGCAGGATCAATTGCGGACACGCTCATGGTGGTTGGGCCCGGAGGTCTACATCGTCATCGACGACTACGACTTTGTCGCCGTACCGAACGGCGCCAACCCGCTCGCCCCGATGGTCGACTTGCTGCCGCACGCCAAGGATCTCGGTCTGCACATCGTGGTGGCCAGGCGCTCCGGCGGCGCCGCACGAGCGATGTTCGATCCATTCTTGGCCCGGCTGCGCGAACTCGGCTCCATGGGCCTGATGATGAGCGCCAGCCCGGATGAGGGCGTACTCCTCGGCTCCTGCCGGCCGTCGCAACTGCCCCCCGGCCGCGGAACGCTGATCACCCGCGCTCACCCGGAAGAGCTCGTCCAGATCGCGTGGAGCGACCCGGCATGACGCAGTGTGTCGTGGAGGTGGGGCCAGGAGCAGTCCGCGGACCGTGCCATGCGGCCCAGAATCTGACGTCGACGGCGCTGGACTGCATCGACGACGACGTCGCGATGCTCGATGAGCTTCCGGTAGCCGTCGGCGCGCTATGGTGCGAGATCTTTCGTGCGGTAATGCCCGAGCGCGTCGATACGGCCGTGCTGGTCTGCCCGACGTGGTGGCCGGCACCACGGGTAGAACTCGTGCGCGAATCAGCAACCATCCGCTCGGCGAAAGTCGTTGTCCGGCAACGTACAGAAGTGCTTGCCAGCGACGTAGCCGGCGACCCGACGATCGTGGAGATCGCCGCAGACTTCGTGGTGATCTGGCGTGCAGGCCGTGTGCTCTCCGCCGAGCCGCGACTGGGCGAGGCCGCCGAGATCGCGAGTTCGGTTGCGGTCGCGGTCGGCACCCCGGCCAGGGTGCTGGTGGACGCACCGGCCGGCGTCGCAGGGGCGGTCGACGTTGCGCGTGAGGTCTGTGAGCGTCTTCGGGCCAACGGCACCACGGCGCACACGGTGCCTTCGGATCGCGTCCTTGCCGCCTGTGAGCCTCAGTCGCACAAGGCCCGTCCGTTGCCGTCCCCGGTGCGGACCGGCTACCGAGCGGCTGCGATGACAGCTCTCGTCGCATCGGTAACCGCGCTCTGCGTCGGGCTGAGTCTCGCGTCCGGAGCAGATGGATCCCACACCTCGATGCCGATGACACTTCTCGTCGAAGGTCGGGTAGCGCTGAAAGTTCCTGCGCCGTGGGCAGTGCAGCGCGTCTCGTCAGGGCCGGGATCTGCCCGGGTGGAGGTGACCTCGCCGGATGATTCGACCGCTGTTCTGATCACTCAGTCGCAGGTGCATCGCGGCGAGTCGCTGGCCGTGACGTCGGCGGTGTTGCGAAACGCCCTCGACGATCAGCAGAACGGCGTGTTCACCCGGTTCAATCCCGATGATCGCCGTGCGGATCGGCCGGCTGCCACGTATCGGGAACTCCGTGGCGCCCGTCAGATCGACTGGGCCGTGTTCGTCGACGACACCGTGCGGATCGGCATCGGTTGCCAAAGCGCACCGGGCGGTGAACAGGCAGTCCAAGACGTCTGCGAAGAAGCCATTCGGTCGGCGCACGCGCTTTTCTGATCTACCGGAACCAAACACGCTCGCGCTCCGTCGAAAACACAACTCGTTCGGAAAACAAGGAAAGGGCCCCGATGACGACACCGGCAGGTGGCTCACTCAATACCGACTTTGATCTGATGACAGTTGTCGCAGCCAAGATCGACGCCCGCAACGACGATATTCGGGCGATGCTGCAGTCATTCATCACACGGATGGTCAACGTGCCGCAGTCGGTCTGGGGAGGCGTAGCCGCAACGCGATTCAGAGATGTTGTCGACCGATGGAACACCGAGTCGACCAAGCTACATGTCGCCCTCCAAGGAATCGCCGAGACCATGCGCGTCAATGAACGAGCCCTGCGTGAGGCGGCTGAGAGTCATTCGCATCAAATCGGCGCCGTCGGCACCAATATCTGAGGAGATTGATCGTGGAACCGGTTCTCTCGTACAACTTCGACGAAATCGAGTACACCGTTCGGCAGGAGATTCACCACACCTCTGCGCGGCTCAACGCGTCGCTCGATGATCTGCGGGCGCAGATCGCCCCATTGCAGGAGGTTTGGACTCGGGAGGCGGCGGAGGCGTACCGGGTCGAACAAGCCAAGTGGGATCAGGCGGCGGCTGCGCTGAACGAGATTCTGTTCAGCCTCGGCAACGCGGTCCGCGACGGCGCGGACGACGTCGCGACCACTGACCGCAGCGCGGCGAGCGCCTGGGGCGCCTGACGCGTCCACAGACCACTGTGCGGTCCCGTCGGGAGGGGAGCCCACGGGACCGCACAGGTCTGTGCCCATCGCGAGCGTGCTGACCTGCGCCGACGCCGAGATTTGCGTGAGGGATTTCGACGGCGCGGCGACGGGCGCCGGGCCATCGAACGCGTTTTGACCTGCGGTGACGCCCGCCGGTATGCTGCTCGGTTGGCGTGCGGTGCGCTTTCGGGCGCTCGGGGTGCTCGGGTCTCAGTCGGTCGCCGAGATCACTCCAGCCGTGTACGCCTGACCGGCACCCGGGTCACACCGGGATCCACCATCCGGGGACAGACCCCGAAAGAGAGGGTATGCGCTGTGCCTACGTACACGCCGAAGGCGGGTGACACCACGCGCACGTGGTATGTCATCGACGCCACCGACGTGGTGCTCGGCCGGCTCGCTGTCGCGGCAGCCAATCTGCTGCGTGGCAAGCACAAGCCGACATTCACGCCGAATGTCGACGGCGGCGACTTCGTCATCGTCATCAATGCCGACAAGGTCGCCATCAGCGGCGACAAACTGCGGAGCAAGCAAACATACCGTCACTCGGGTTTCCCCGGTGGTATGCACAAGCGTTCGCTCGGCACCGAGATGCAGCGTCATCCCGACCGCGTGGTCGAGAAGGCGATCGTCGGCATGCTCCCGCACAACAAGCTCAGCCATCAGGTCCAGAAGAAGCTGAAGGTCTACGCAGGGCCGGAGCATCCGCACACCGCGCAGAAGCCGGTGCCGTACGAGATCAAGCAGGTGAGTCAGTGACCGAGACAACCGACACGACTGAAGCCACGGAAGCCCCGGAAGTCGAGGCCACCGCGGTCGAGACCGTGGCCGAGACCGAGGCCGCGACCGAGGCTGCGGCTCCCGAGGCGCGCCAGCCCCGTGAACCGGTCATCATCGACCGTCCGATCCAGACCGTCGGCCGCCGTAAGGAGGCCGTGGTGCGGGTGCGCCTGGTGCCTGGCACCGGGCAGTTCAACCTGGACGGCCGCACCCTGGAGGCCTACTTCCCGAACAAGGTGCACCAGCAGCTCATCAAGGCTCCGCTGGTGACCGTGGACCGCGTCGACAGCTTCGACATCCACGCCCACCTCGATGGCGGGGGCCCGTCAGGCCAGGCAGGCGCGTTGCGCCTGGCGATCGCCCGCGCACTGATCCTGGTGCAGCCCGAGGACCGGCCCGCGCTGAAGAAGGCCGGCTTCCTAACCCGCGACCCGCGGGCCATCGAGCGCAAGAAGTATGGACTCAAGAAGGCCCGCAAGGCGCCTCAGTACTCCAAGCGCTGATCTGCTTCACCATCACCGCCCGGTGTGCATTCCGCATGCCGGGCGGTGTGCTGTGAGCGGTTTCGGGGGTCTCGCTGGGGTCCCGATTCGGCGACGGCACGCGCGCTGACGTCGGCGGTTGTGTCATTGGGCGGCATTTATGAGAAATTTGTCCGATGGGTCGGCTGTTCGGCACCGATGGAGTCCGCGGGGTCGCCAATCGCAATCTGACCGCTGAGCTGGCGCTTGGCCTGGGCTCGGCGGCCGCGCGTCGCCTCGGAAACTCCTCGCCCGCCCGCCGCCGCGTCGCCGTTGTCGGCCGCGATCCGCGGGCCAGCGGCGAGATGCTGGAGGCCGCGGTCATCGCCGGACTGACAAGTGAGGGCGTCGACGCGCTGCGGGTCGGTGTGTTGCCGACACCCGCCATCGCCTATCTGACCAACGCCTACGACGCCGAGTTCGGCGTGATGATCTCGGCGTCTCACAACCCGATGCCCGACAACGGCATCAAGATCTTCGGCGCAGGCGGGCACAAGCTCGACGACGCCACCGAGGACCGTATCGAAGAGCTCCTCGCGGCCGGACCGGGCGAACGTCCCGTCGGCGCTGCCATCGGACGGGTCGTCGACGCCGACGACGCACTCGACCGCTACCTGCGCCACGCCGGCAAGGCGCTCACCACCCGGCTGGATGAACTGACCGTCGTCGTCGACTGTGCGCATGGTGCCGCATCGGTCGCCGCGCCGCGCGCGTACCGGGCCGCGGGCGCCAACGTCATCGCGATCAACGCCGAACCCAACGGGCTGAACATCAACGACGGCTGCGGCTCCACGCATATGGAGGCGCTGCAGCAGGCCGTGGTGTCCCACGGCGCCGACCTCGGCCTGGCCCATGACGGCGACGCCGACCGCTGCCTGGCCGTTGACGCCGAGGGCAATGTCGTCGACGGCGACGCCATCATGGTGGTCCTCGCGCTGGCCATGCAGGAAGCCGGTGAGCTGGCGTCCAACACCCTGGTCGCCACCGTGATGAGCAACCTGGGGCTGCATCTGGCGATGCGCTCGGCGGGCATCGAGGTTCGCACCACGGGCGTCGGCGATCGCTATGTGCTCGAGGAGCTGCGCGCAGGCGAATACTCGCTCGGCGGAGAACAATCCGGCCACATCGTGATGCCCGCGCTGGGCACGACGGGTGACGGCATCGTGACCGGGCTGCGGCTGATGTCCAGGATGGCGCAGATGCGCATACCGCTGGCCGCGCTGGCCTCGACCATGCAGACTCTGCCGCAGGTGCTGATCAACGTCGAGGTGGACGACAAGACCACCGTGGCCGATGCGCCGTCGGTGCGTTCCGCTGTCGCCGAGGCCGAAGCCGAGCTGGGCGACACCGGCCGAATTCTGTTGCGGCCCTCCGGAACCGAGCAGATGGTGCGAGTGATGGTGGAAGCCGCCGACGAGGACACCGCCCGGCAGTTGGCCATCCGGGTAGCGGAGTCGGTCAGCGAACAGGGCTGAAGTTGCGTGGAACCCGTAGGGTTTCGTCGGCGTCGTAGCCAGTGTGGGAGAACCTGAGGCCGCGCGCGTCGATGTTGCGGCGGTGCTCGACGCGGCGCGTCAGTACGACGTGGCGGCCGACATCGTCGACACCGCCATCCGAACTCATCTGACAGGCCTGCGGTTCGACGGCGCGGTCGCAGGGCGCATCCACACTGCGCAAGGCGACGCCGTGCGTATCGCCGTCGAGAATGTGGTGGACCGGCTGCACCAATGGGCACGCGCCGCCACGGAGATCGGCGCCGAACTGCGCGCCTGTGCGGATCGCTATGTCGACGTCGATGCCCTCGGCGCCAGGCGGATCGGCTGAGCGATGGCAGAACCGCTGGACGTCGGCACTCGGCTGGCAGAGGGGCGCCCCGCCGTCGACAACATCGGCGACTACGTGTGGGCATGCCACTTGCTGGGCTACCAGAACCCCGACCTCACACTGCACGCCGCACAGGTACGCGATTGGTACGACAGCGAAGACGGGCTGGATCTGCGGGCGCTGGAGGCGGACCGAGCGGCACTGACCGCGGCCGCGGCGGCGAGCGACAGTGCGCGACAGTTACAGGAGCAGCAACTCGGCGCGCTGGCTGGTGCGTGGCAGGGCCGCGGGGGCGACGCGTCACACGAGTTCCTTCTTCGCCACGGCGAAGCATCCGCAGCCGCTGCCTCCGCGGTGCGCGCTGCCGTCGACGCGCTCACAGCACTTCGCGACGATCTGTGGCACGCGGTCGACGAGAAGGTCACCGCCGCCGTGGCGATCGACGACCGCCGCCAAGCCGAGCGTGCACAGTGGCTGGCCGCGACGCAGACGGTCACGACGGGAGCCGGTGACCGTGCGATGGCGAGCGAGCTGATCGACCAGCAGGTAAAGCCGTTCGTGGACAATGACATTCGTTCTGACTGGTTGGCCGCGATGCAGAAGGCGATGGCCGCCGTCTCCGCCGCCTTCGACGCCGCGACCGGCGTATTGACGGGCGAGCCTCCCGCGACGTTCGAGGTGCCCGGCGATCTCGGGCCGTCGTCGTTGCCGTCGCCCAACGGCGTCGCACCCGACGAGGCGGTCGCGACGGCGCCGTCGGGCTGGCCGTCGCCTCCGACTACACCTGCCGCGGCACCGGCCGTCGGGCCCATGGCCGCGGCGGCACCGCCTTTTCCCGCCGCTCAGGAGCTACCCGCGGCAGCGATACCGGCCAACCCCGTGTCTGCGACCCCACCTGCGTCCGGAATGCCGGCGATGCCTTCAATGCCGTCACTGGGGGAAATGGGCGGCGGATTGCCCAGCGCCACAAGCGGACTCGGGGGCCTCGGGTCGCAGCTCGCCGACGCTATCGGTGGGCTGTTGAACCCAGCAGAGGATGCGCTGCCGGACCCGCCGGAGATCAATGACGACATCGACGACGTCGGCGAAGAGGAGCCGGTGCCCGAAGACGAAGAGGATCCCGATGACGAAGAGGATCCCGATGACGAATCAGACTCTGAGACAGACGAACCCGCAGAGACCGAGGAGTCCGCGACCGAGTCCGTCGACGCCTGCCCAGAGGAGAAACTTGTCGACGAAGCACTACCGGCTGAGCCGGTCGCGACGCCGCCACCCGCGCCGCTGCCGCCACCGCCGCCGCCAATTGTGGATCCGCCACCGACTGCCCAGCCGCTAGGCGCCGAAACGCCGTGCGAGATCGCCGCCGACGAGCTGCCCCAGGCAGGACCGTAATCAGGACCTTGAGATTGCGCTCAGGGCTGTGAACTGTTCGAATCAACGACCCTGAGTGCAATATCAATGTTCAGGACCGAACTAGGGAAGCAGTTCGTGTAGGTCTTCGACGAACCGCACGGACTCGCGACGGTCGCCGGTCAGCGGGTGCACTAACAGCGTTGTCACGCCCGCTTCCGCGTACGCGGCGACGCGTTCCTTGACGAAACCCTTCGGGCCGATCAGCGATACGTGCCGGACCAATTCGTCGGGCACCGCGTCGATGGCCTCGGCCTTGCGGCCCGACAGATAGAGATCCTGAATGTGGTTGGCCACCTCGCCGAACCCGTACCGGGTCGCCAGGTTGTGGTAGAAGTTCTTGCCGCGGGCGCCCATGCCGCCGATGTACAGCGCCAGTTGCGGTTTAGCCCACGCCAGTCGGTCCTCGACGTCATCACCGATCGCCAACGTAGCGCTGACCATGATGTCGAGCGGTCCGAGTTCGGGGTCGCGCTTAGCCATCCCCGCCCGTAGCGATTCGCCCCATGCCTCGTCGGCCTTCTCGGGATAAAAGAACACCGGCTGCCAGCCCTCGGCGATCTCCGCGGTCAACTCCACGTTCTTCGGCCCGAGTGCGGCGATAGTGATCGGAATACGCTCGCGCACAGGGTGATTGATCAAATGCAGCGGCTTTCCGAGCCCGGTCCCGCGGTCGTGCGGCAGTGGTATCTGGTAGTGCTTGCCGTCGAACTGCACGTTCTCGCGGCGCCACACCTGTCGGCAGATCTCTACGACTTCGCGGGTGCGGCCGAGCGGGGCGTCGAACGGAACGCCGTGGAAGCCCTCGATCACCTGTGGACCTGACGTGCCGATGCCCAACCGGAACCGGCCGTCGGACACGTAGTCCAGCCCCGCGGCCGTCATCGCCAGCAGCGACGGGGTACGGATGTAGATCGGAACGACGCCAGAACCCAGCTCGATCCGCGACGTCTTCGCGGCAAGGAATCCCAGCTGGCTGATCGCGTCGAACGAGTAGGCCTCCGCTACCAACGCGATGTCGACGCCGACCTTCTCCAGCTCGACGACCTCGTCGACGGCCTCGAGGAAACCGCCGGCGTAGTTGAGAAAGATTCCCGTCCGCATAGACGGCGCAGAACGCTCCGTAGGCACAGACAAGTTATACACCCAACCGGTTGGTTGGCCGAATCAGGGCTTCAATAGCGCGACAACCTTGTCCTCCAGGTCAGCGGGGTCATCGGCGAATGGATCCACTGTCGCCGCCTTGGGCAGGTCCGCCTGCGGGTCCGCAAAATCGCGGTAGGTCTTGTCGCCGGTCAGCATGTGCAGCAGATAGCCCGTCATCAGCGCCCGCACCATCCTCTGCGTGCTCCGGTCGGCACCAGGCAGACCGACCACCCGGGCCAGTCGCCGCCCTTCGATCAGCCCCCCGGCTTTCGCCTTCGGAATCGCCCGCAGCGTCGCCGCGTCCCACACCCGTGCCAGTTCGACCGCGTTGGAACGCAACGTGATCGGGTCGCCCGGGTCGGTGAGGATCAGGCCTGGCACCTCGAGCGTCCCCGCCGCCTCTTCGGCGCGCGGCTTCGTGACGGTCGGAAACGCCGCGACGACGGCCTTGGGCTTGGCGGGCATCCCCGCGGCAGCGAACACCGCCGTCGAAGCCCCGAAACCGTGGCCGACAACACCCAGCTTGCCGGGATGCACGCTGATCTTCCCTTCGCCCAGTCGCACGCCGGCGATGATGTCGAGCGTGGTGCCGAGGTCGAAAGCCAGGTTCAACACCGACGGCGCGATGCCCTTTTCGGTATTGGGCGCGGCCGCGACGATGCCCCATGACGCCAGGTGTTCGAGGGTGCCTTCATAGCGCTCCACACCGGTCAGCCATTCGTGGCCGAATGCGACTCCGGGAAGGTTGAAGCCGGACTCCGGTGTGTACACCACGCCGGGCAGCCCGGCGAACGACAAGTCACCACGCAGAACACGGTGCGGTCCGCGCCGTTTCAAAGCGGCGAAGAGCTTCTTCGTGCCTGCCACGTGTCGACCGTAGCCCACCGCCGCCACCGCGACGTTAGGGTCCTTGCTGTGAAGTTGCGTTGGCCCGTCGCGCTGCTCCTCTTCGCGCTGGGGGCGGTGGGATCGCTCGTCGGCGACCACAGCCACGTCGTCACCGGCACCACCGAATACCTCTCCGACGCGGTGCCGTTCGTGTGGAGCAGCCCGATGTGGTTTCCGATCCTCGTCGCCCTGGCGACGGTCTCGATCGCCGAGCTGCGGCTGCACCTGCCCGCACCGCGCACATCCGTCACCGCACGGCAGGGGATCGCGGGCGTCGCCGCGGTCATCGGCATCTACGTCACCACCGCGCTGGTGCACGCCGCACCCGCAGTGCCCGCGGACGTGCTCATCTACGCGCTCGCCACAGTCACCTGGTGCGCGTTGGGCGACAGATGGGGCGCGCTCTGCGGTCTCATCGCCGCCGTCGGCGGGCCCCTGGTCGAGGTAGCGATCGCCGCGGCCGGCCTCGCGCGTTACGCCGACGGCTCCGACGCGCTGTTCGGCGTCGCGCCGTGGCTGCCCCCGCTGTACTTCGTGTTCGGGGTTGTGGTCGCGATGCTCGCCGAGACCCCGCCGATCTCGGGGTCGGGGTTACGAATATTGAAGTCCGATAACGACTTTCGGGTATCGAGCTGAAAGGAAACTGATCAGCTTGGCAGCGGGAGTCGGCGTCGCAGGAGCGATGGGCATTGCCAATGGGGGTCGTTAGGGCTCGTCAGCGTCTGCGTGTAGGGGACAATCCAACGAGCCAAGATTCGCTCAAGTTGCATGCGCAGGTATAAATCGCACTATACGGCGATTTATCGGTGAATATGACGTTAGCTGCATAGTCGTCTAGGCTGGGTACCTATGTGTGGAATCGTCGGCTACGTCGGTACGCGGGACGCCCGCGGGGTCGTCGTCGACGCGCTGCGCCGCATGGAGTACCGCGGATACGACTCCTCTGGCGTCGCCCTACTCGACGGAACCGGCGGGTTGACGGTCCGGCGCCGGGCCGGTCGGCTGGCCAACCTCGAAGCCGCACTGGCCGAGACCGACGCAGCGAGCCTTGCAGGCAGCACCGGGCTCGGCCACACGCGCTGGGCCACCCACGGCAGGCCGACCGACCGCAACGCGCACCCGCACCTTGACGCGTCCGGCAAGATCGCGGTCGTCCACAACGGGATCATCGAGAACTACGCCGAGCTGCGCAAAGAACTGGAAGCCGACGGCGTCGAGTTCGCGAGCGACACCGATACCGAGGTCGCCGTGCACCTCGTTGCCAGGCAGTACCGCAGGGGCGTCACCGCGGGCGATTTCACGCAGTCGGTCTTCGCGGTGCTGCCGAGGCTCGAGGGTCACTTCACGTTGGTGTTCGCCAACGCCGACGATCCTGGCACTATCGTCGCCGCGCGCCGGTCCACGCCGCTCGTGCTCGGTGTCGGCGAGGGCGAGATGTTCGTCGGCTCCGACGTGGCGGCATTCATCGAGCACACCCGCGACGCCGTCGAGCTCGGCCAGGACCAGGCCGTGGTGGTCACCGCCGACGGCTACGCCATCACCGACTTCCGCGGCGAGCCCGTCGAGGACTATCGCCCGTTCCATATCGACTGGGATCTCTCGGCCGCCGAAAAGGGCGGCTACGAATACTTCATGCTCAAGGAGATCGCCGAGCAACCCGCCGCCGTCTCCGACACCCTGCTGGGGCACTTCGTTGACCGCCGCATCGTGCTCGACGAGCAGCGCCTCTCCAATCAGGAGCTGCGCGAGATCGACAAGGTCTTCATCGTGGCGTGCGGCACCGCGTACCACTCCGGGCTGTTGGCCAAGTACGCGATCGAGCACTGGACGCGGCTGCCCGTCGAGGTCGAACTGGCCAGCGAGTTCCGCTACCGCGACCCGGTGCTTGACCGCAGCACGCTGGTGATCGCGATCTCGCAGTCCGGCGAGACCGCCGACACGCTCGAAGCGGTGCGGCACGCCAAGGAGCAGAAGGCCAAGGTGCTGGCGATCTGCAACACCAACGGCAGCCAGATCCCGCGTGAATGCGACGCGGTGCTCTACACCCGCGCGGGGCCGGAGATCGGCGTCGCCTCGACCAAAACGTTCCTCGCGCAGATCGCCGCCAACTACCTCGTCGGTCTCGCGCTCGCGCAGGCACGCGGCACGAAGTACCCCGACGAGGTGGAGCGCGAATACCGCGAGCTGGAGGCCATGCCGGAACTCGTGAAGCGCGTGCTCGCGACGGTCGAACCGGTTTCGGCGCTGGCCCGTCGATTCGCCAAGTCGCATACCGTGCTGTTCCTCGGCCGCCACGTCGGCTATCCCGTCGCGCTCGAGGGCGCGCTGAAGCTCAAGGAACTCGCCTATATGCATGCCGAGGGGTTCGCGGCGGGCGAGCTCAAGCACGGCCCGATCGCGCTGATCGAGGACGGCCTTCCGGTGATCGTCGTGATGCCCTCGCCGAAGAGTTCGGCGATGCTGCACGCCAAGCTGTTGTCGAACATCCGCGAGATCCAGGCTCGCGGCGCGCTGACCATCGTGATCGCCGAGGAGGGCGACGATACCGTCCGGCCGTACGCCGACCATCTGATCGAGATCCCCGCGGTGTCAACGCTTTTGCAGCCGCTGCTGTCGACGATTCCGCTGCAGGTGTTCGCTGCCGGGGTCGCGCAGGCCCGCGGTTACGACGTCGACAAGCCGCGCAACCTCGCCAAGTCCGTCACCGTCGAATAGGTCACCTGTGGTGGTCGAAACCCTCGGGCCGCCTTGATAATTCGTTGAACCGGTCATCGAGTTCACCCGGTGCGAACACCGCGGCGCTTTCAAGGGCTTCTTCCAGCGCCGCCGCCCAGTTGCGCCAGTACGGTCGTGTCTCGTCGGCATTGATGTTGGCGATCAATCGCTGGCGGAAGCTCTCCCAGTCGCACGCACCCGAACGGCATGCGGCAACGGTGAGTCCGAACACCCGCCGCTCCCAAGGCGCCTCGAACACAATCTCTCCGTTGTCGCGGGGCGGCGACACCGGCCCCTCGAGGTCGGCGCCGATATCGTCAGCCATCTCCGAGGTCTTCGGGCGCCAGCGGTCGACCCACCCCGATCATCGAATCGCGCGTTACGAGTCGAGCTAGTTCGGCCTCGCTGAGACTGTCGGTGCCCGGCGGGCGCTCGGGTACGACGAGGTAGCGCGCCTCCGCCGAGCTGTCCCAGACCCTGATGAGGACGTCGGGCGGCAGATCGAGCCCCATTTCGGCGAGCACCGACCGCGGCTGGGCGACCATCCGCGACCGGTATTCCGGCGACTTGTACCAGGACGGCGGCAGCCCGAGCACCGGCCAGGGATAGCAGGAGCACAGCGTGCACACCACCACGTTGTGGACCGTGGGGGAGTTCGGTACCGCGACAATCATGTGGCCCTCTGGGCCGCCGAAGCCCAGTTCTGCGACGGCTCGCGTCCCGTCGGACAGCAGCCGTTGCAGATATGCCGCGTCGGTCCATGCGCGGGCGATCACCTTAGCGCCGTTGAGCGGTCCGACATTGGTCTCGTAGTGGTCGACGATTTCGTCGATGACGGTGGGATCGACGATGCCCTTCTCCGCCAGCAGCGCCTCGAGCGCTTCGACTCGTGTCGCGATCGCGTCGGTCATGCCGGCTCCAGATAAGACTCATAGAGGTCCACCCGCATCTCCGTCCCCGGTTCGGCGGAGGCTCCCCACAGGTCAGCGGCCCGAAAGACCACTGTGTAGAGGTGTGGCGGCCACGCGCGCTTGCCCACCGTGACAGCGTCCGGAACCACGGTGGCGCCGAGATGGGCCACGATGACGCCGGGTTTTGCGGTCACGTACCCGGGCTGGCGCGTGTACGGCGTCGCGCGGGTGGCGCGCACCCGGACGTGGTCGCCGTTCGCGAACCGACGAGTGCGCAGGGCGGGCCGCGACGTTCCCAGCAGCCGGGGCAGCATCCGACCGGCGAACCAGCCTGCGAGCCTGGGCCGCAGAAGGGATCGCAGTGCGCGCGCCGTGGCCGCCAGGCGTAACTGTGAGACGCGCCGTCCTCCGGCCGGGGCCGAGCGATCGGCGATTCGCGCGTCGACCGCACCGGGCGAGAGGTAGCCCGCGTTTTCGAGCAGGGCCTCGAAGGCTCCGAGCCAGCGGCGGTAATAGCCGGACAGGTACACGTCGGGTGGTAGCTGCTCCATGGCGAAGCGAAGCCTGTCGACATTGCCCTTGACCAGCGGCAATAGGAAAAAGGAGATGCCGAAGACGCGGCCTTCCCAGCGCTCGTGGAAGGTCGGCTCGTCCGGCTCGCGTATGACCGGGCCGAAGAACTCGGTTCGGCCGCCCATGTCGCTCGGCGCGGTCACGGCGCGACCATAACAAACGCCCACCACACCGATGGCCGATTGACAGCAAGCGTGCGCGGCCGTCTTACCATGTAGCGACCGCAGGCACATCGCTTTCTAGGAGGCCCCGACGATGAGCACGGTTCCGGAAGACGCTCCCGACGCATTCGTGCAAGGCATCGAGGAGCGCTACGCCGAATGGGAAAATGAATTCGGTGACACGGTCGATGAAAGACGCACGACCGCGTTCGATCCGACGTCGTGACCCATCTCTGACAGTCGGTAGTCGCTCACTCTGGCTGGCTGCCGACGACCGCTTCTCTTGCCGCGGCCCACAGGTCCGAATCCAGCAGGGATATAACGTGGAAGAGATCCGCCTCGCAGCGCGGGCAAGTCGAGCGAACGGGAGCTGATGCGGTACTACTACTCCGCTGACGCGATCCGCGAAGCCGAAGCACCGCTGCTGGCGTCGCTGCCAGAGGGTGTGCTGATGCGACGGGCGGCCAACGGCCTGGCCGCCGCGATCGCCCGCGAACTGCTGGCGCTCACCGGTGGAATCGCAGGCCGGTCGGTCTGCGCCGTGGTCGGCTCGGGCGACAACGGCGGCGACGCGCTGTGGGCGGCGACGTTCCTGCGTCGCCGTGGCGCGTCGGCCGCCGCCGTCCTGCTCAATCCTGAACGCACACACCAGAAGGCGCTGGCGGCGTTCCGGAAGGCCGGCGGCCGGGTAGTGCAAAGCGTCCCGGCGACAACTGATCTGGTGATCGACGGCGTCGTCGGCATCTCCGGCTCAGGGTCGCTGCGACCCCCCGCCGCCGAGGTGTTCGCCGCCGTCGAGGAGGCCGCGATCCCCGTTGTCGCCGTCGACATTCCCAGCGGCGTCGACGTGCAGACCGGCGCGGTCAGCGGCCCCGCCGTACACGCCGCCCTGACCGTCACCTTCGGTGGCTTGAAACCCGTTCACGCGCTGGGCGATTGCGGCCGATGTGAACTCGTGGACATCGGCCTCGATCTGCCGCAAACGGACATCATGAGTTTCGACGCGGCCGACGTCGCCGCCCGCTGGCCGACGCCGGGGCCAAAGGACGACAAGTACACGCAGGGCGTCACCGGCATCCTGGCAGGCTCGGCGACCTACCCGGGTGCGGCCGTGCTGTGCGCCGGCGCGGCGGTGGCCGCCACCTCGGGCATGGTCCGTTACGCGGGAAGCGCTGCACAGCAAGTGGTTTCTCACTGGCCCGAGGTCATCGCATCGCCAAGCCCGGCCGCGGCGGGTCGAGTGCAGGCCTGGGCCGTCGGTCCAGGGCTGGGCACCGACGACGTCGGCGCGTCGGCGCTGTGGTTCGCGCTCGACACCAACCTGCCCGTGATCGTCGACGCCGACGCGCTGACCATCCTCGCCGCGCATCCCGATCTCCTCGCCAACCGCAGCGCGCCGACGGTGCTGACGCCGCATGCCGGAGAGTTCGCGCGGTTGGCCGGTAAGCCGCCCGGCGACGATCGCGTCGCCGCCACCCGCAGGCTGGCCGATCAATTCGGCGCAACCGTGCTGCTGAAGGGCAACATCACCGTCATCGCCGAGCCGGGCGGCGCCGTTTATCTCAACCCCGCAGAGCAGTCGTGGGCGGCAACGGCTGGTTCGGGCGACGTGCTGTCGGGCATCATCGGCGCCCTGCTCGCCGCTGGGCTGCCCGCCGGTGAAGCCGCCGCGTCGGCGGCGTTTGTGCATACCCGCGCCGCCAACCTGTCGGCCGCCGACCCTGGACCGCGGCCTGCGCCCACCTCGGCATCGCGCATCCTGGCCCACGTCCGCACCGCCGTCGCCCGTCTCTAGCCGCACGAAAGGACTTCTATGCCGCGCAAGCTTTCTCACACACCGCAGATTCCACCGGCTTACACCGGGCGACTGTCCATGGCACCTGTCCCGTCGCTGCGGATACCGGACGAGTCGATGAATCCCGATGCGGCCTACCGATTCATCCACGACGAGCTGATGCTCGACGGCAGTTCGCGGCTGAACCTTGCGACGTTCGTCACCACATGGATGGATCCGCAGGCCGAGAAGCTGATGGCCGAGACGTTCGACAAGAACATGATCGACAAGGACGAATACCCGGCCACGGCCGCGATCGAGTCCCGCTGCGTATCGATGGTGGCCGACCTGTTCCACGCCGAGGGACTGCGCGACGACGACCCATCAAGCGCCACAGGGGTTTCCACGATCGGCTCCAGCGAGGCTGTGATGCTTGCCGGGCTTGCGCTGAGCTGGCGTTGGCGAAAGCGCGTGTCGCGCGGGGATAAAGATGCCTGGCGACAGCGTAGGCCGAACCTCGTGATGGGCTCTAACGTCCAGGTGGTGTGGGAGAAGTTCTGCCGCTACTTCGACGTCGAACCGCGGTATCTGCCGATGGAGAAGGGCCGCTACGTCATCACGCCCGAGCAGGTGCTGGAGAACATCGACGAGGACACCATCGGCGTCGTCGCGATTCTGGGCACTACGTTCACCGGTGAGCTCGAACCGATCGGCGAGATATGCGAGGCGCTGGATAAGCTGGCGGCCGACGGCGGACTCGACGTTCCCGTGCACGTCGACGCGGCCAGCGGCGGCTTCGTCGTCCCGTTCCTGCACCCAGACCTGGTCTGGGATTTCCGGCTGCCACGGGTGGTGTCGATCAACGTCAGCGGCCATAAATACGGCCTGACCTACCCGGGAATCGGCTTCGTCGTGTGGCGCAGCCCCGAGCACCTGCCGGAAGACCTGGTCTTCCGGGTCAACTACCTCGGTGGCGACATGCCGACGTTCACCCTGAACTTCTCCCGGCCCGGCAACCAGGTCGTCGGCCAGTATTACAACTTCCTGAGGCTCGGACGCGAAGGCTATGCGAATGTGATGAACTGCCTGTCCCAGACCGCGCGGTGGCTGGGCGACCAGCTGCGGGAGAGTGAGCATTTCGAGCTGATCTCCGACGGGTCGGCGATCCCGGTGGTCAGCTTTCGGCTGAAGGGCAATCCGGGCTACACCGAGTTCGACGTCTCGCATGAACTGCGCTCGTTCGGGTGGCAGGTTCCGGCGTACACCATGCCGGAAAACGCCACCGACGTCGCTGTGCTGCGGGTCGTTGTGCGAGAGGGCTTTTCGATGAACCTGGCGCGGGCGCTTCGTGACGACACCGCCACCGCGCTCAAGAGCCTCGATGACCTCAAACCGGCCGGCCATTTCGACGAGCTGCGGCCTTTCTCGCACTGACGGGACGTTCCGTGAAAGACCCCGGCGTGATGTTCGACGCAGATGCTCTGCGGGAGAAGTACGCGCGTGAGCGCGATCGGCGTCTGCGTCCGGACGGAATCGCGCAGTATGTGGAGATCGCAGGACCGTTCGCCGGATTCGCCGAAGACCCGTGGAGCGACCCGCATTTCACCAGGGACCCGCTAGGCGACGAGGTTGACGTCGCAATCGTCGGCGCCGGGTTCGGCGGGCTGCTGACCGGCGTGCGGCTGCGTGAGCTTGGAGTGCAGAACATCCGGCTCATCGACAAGGCCGCCGATGTGGGCGGCACCTGGTACTGGAACCGCTACCCCGGCATCGCATGTGACGTCGAGTCGTATGTGTACATGCCGCTGCTGGAGGAACTCGGCTACATACCGACCGAGAAATACGCCAAGGGCGACGAGATCTTCGCGCACTGCCGGCGCATCGCCGAGCACTACGACCTGTACCGCGACGCCTGCCTACAGACCGAGGTCCGCGAAATACGCTGGGACGAAGAGCTTTCCCAATGGATCATCACCACCAACCACGGCGACGAGATCCTCCTCGCATCGCGGGCGAACGGATCACCAGAGGGTTTCGAGGTCTCGTGACGAGGCCACTCCGTTATCTGCCAGGGCGGCTGTTGGCGGTCACGCGTCGGCACCCGTCGCCGCGGGTGGTGATCATCGGGGCGGGATTCGGCGGTCTGGCCGCCGCTGTGGCGTTGCGGCGTAGAGGCATCGACGACCTGACGATCATCGACCGGGCCGACGGCGTCGGCGGAACGTGGCGGCGCAACGTCTATCCGGGTGCGGCGTGCGACATCCAGAGCCACCTGTACTCGTTCTCGTTCGCGCCGAATCGGGACTGGACCCGTACGTACCCCTGTCAACCCGAGATTCTCGCCTACCTCGAGCGGGTCGCCGACGAGTTCGACCTGCGCAGGCACCTGCGGCTGGGCACTGGAGTGCGCAGTGTGCGCTGGGAATCCGATGCGTCGCACTGGCAGATGGAATTGTCCGACGGCGACACCGTCCTCGCCGACGTCGTGGTGAGCGCCGTCGGGCTGTTCAACTCGGTGCGGTATCCCGACATCGACGGGCTGGCCGGCTTCACCGGCACGCTGATGCACACCGCACAATGGGATACGACGGCCGATCTGGCAGGCAAGAAGGTGGCCGTCATAGGAACAGGCGCCAGCGGCGTACAGGTCGTACCCGAACTCGCCGACGTCGCAGGCGAATTGACGGTCTTCCAGCGCACACCGCCATGGATGGTGCCGAAGGAGGACCGTCCCTTCAGCGCGGAGGAGTTGTCCCGGTACCGCCACCTTCCCTGGGCGTCGTGGCGCGAACGGTGGCGGCTGTGGAAGCTGCAACACGACAACACCGCGTTGACCCCGAACCACCCGCAGTTGGCCGCCGCCGAGAAACTGTCCGAGGGATTCCTGCGCAAGCACGTCGCCGACGAACGGTTACGCGACGCCCTGACACCCCGATACCCGTTCCGCTGCAAGCGGGTTCTGCTGGGCGAGAAGTATTACACCGCACTGCAACGCGACCACGTCGACCTGGTCACCGACCCCATCGGGCATGTCACCGACACGGCCGTCGTCAGCGCCGACGGAACCGCCATCGACGTCGACGCCATCGTGCTGGCGACGGGTTTCGAAACCAGCAGCTACCTGTCGGGGCTCGACGTGATCGGCGTCGACGGCGAAAGCCTGCACGAGCGGTGGGGCTCGGACCCGCAGGCCTTTCTGGGCCTGGCCGTCAGCGGGTTCCCGAACTTCTTCATGCTGTACGGCCCGAACACCAACCAGGGCGCCAACTCGATCATCTACATCCTCGAGGCGGGGGCGCGGTTCGTCGCCAGCGCGGTGAGCCGCCTCGCCCGACGTGGCGGGTTCGTCGACGTCCATCCCGACGTCGAGCGCCGTTTCAACGACCAGATCTCCGCCGATCTGGAGAAGACCATATGGACGCGATGTGACAGCTATTACCGCTCGCCGTCCGGCCGCATCGTCACCCAATGGCCCCATTCAGAGCTCGACTATGCCCGGGCGACGTGGCGACTGCGGCCACGCGACTGGGTTCACTCTGGCCCGGCGTAGGAGCCTTCTCGCGGCGTTCTGGGACAATCGGTGGTGGTGACATGACCATGCCGACGACCGAACTGACGACTTCACTGACGCCCAGCGCAAACGCCGAGGCCGTGGTGGACCTCGCGGCTATCGAGCACAACGTCCGGGTCCTGCGCGAACACGCAGGCTCGTCGCAGGTGATGGCCGTCGTCAAGGCCGACGGCTACGGACACGGCGCCACCCAGGTCGCGCGGGCGGCGCTGGCTGCGGGCGCCGCCGAGCTCGGGGTCGCCACCATCGACGAGGCGCTGGCACTGCGCCGGGACGGCATCACGGCCCCGGTGCTCGCGTGGCTGCATCCGCCCGGCACCGATTTCGCCCCGGCGCTGCAGTCCGACATCGAGGTGGCGCTGTCCTCAACGCGGCAATTGCAGGAGCTGCTGACTGCGGTCAAGCTCACGGGTGTCACCGCGAACATCACGGTCAAGGTCGACACCGGCCTCAACCGCAACGGGGTCAGCGCCGCCGAATACCCGTCGATGCTGACCGCGCTGCGAAGGGCAGCGGCCGACGAGTCGATCCGGCTGCGCGGCATCATGTCCCATCTGGTGTACGGCGACGACCCCGACAATCCCGTCAACGATCTGCAGGCCCGCCGGCTGACAGACATGCGCAACCAAGCGCGCAATCAGGGGGTGCACTTCGAGATCGCGCACCTGTCCAACTCACCTTCGGCCATGACTCGTCCCGACCTGGGCTATGACATGATCCGGCCGGGCATCGCGGTATACGGCCTCAGCCCGATCCCGGAACGCGGCGACATGGGGCTGCGACCCGCGATGACCCTGAAATGCCCTGTGGCACTGGTCAGGTCGGTCCGGGCTGGCGACGGGGTGTCCTACGGGCACACCTGGATCGCCGATCACGACACCACGCTGGCGCTGCTGCCGCTCGGCTACGCCGACGGGGTGTTCCGCACCCTGAGCGGACGGATGAACGTCTTGATCAACGGGCGGCTGCGACCCAACGTCGGCCGCATCTGCATGGACCAGTTCGTCGTCGACCTCGGCCCCGACGCAGGTGATGTCGGCGAGGGCGACGAGGCGATCCTGTTCGGGCCGGGCACCGACGGTGAACCCACCGCCCAGGATTGGGCCGACGTGCTGGGCACCATTCACTACGAGGTTGTCACCAGTCCGCGAGGTCGGGTCGTCAGGACGTACCTGGGCGCCTCGGCGGAAGGCGCAGCCGGTGAGCGATAACGACCCGAAACGGTTGCGGCGCAACGCGAAGGCCGGCCTGTTGGCGGGTGCAGCGGGACTTGCCGCGGTCGGCACCATCGCCGGGGTGTCCGTAGCGCGATCGATGACCCGGCGCACCACGACCGAGGATCTCTACGCAGGCGAGGATTTCGAGTTGCTCGACGCCGACCGCAGCTCGGTGGTGACCACGCCCGACGGCGTGGACCTCGCGGTGCGGGAGGTCGGACCGGAGCAGGCGCCGCTGACGGTGGTGTTCTCACACGGGTTCTGTCTCCGCATGGGGGCGTTCTATTTTCAGCGGGCACGCCTCGAGCAGGAGTGGGGCCCGCAGGTGCGGATGGTGTTCTACGACCAGCGCGGCCACGGCCAGTCGGCGGAGACATCGCCGGACACCTACACCGTCGAGCAGCTCGGCAAGGATCTGGAAACGGTGCTCGCCGTGACGGCACCCAAGGGCCCGGTGGTGCTCGTCGGGCACTCGATGGGCGGCATGACCGTGCTGGCTCACGCCAGGCAGTTCCCGCGCCGCTATCCCACCCGCATCGTCGGCGTGGCGCTGATCTCCTCCGCGGCCGAAGGTGTCGCGCGGTCGCCGTTGGCGGAGATCCTGAAGAACCCTGCGCTGCAGGCGGTTCGGTTCGCCGTCCGCTACGCGCCGAAAACCGTGCACCGCGCCCGCGGCGCCGCCAAGGCGGTGGTCGCCCCGATCCTGCGGACGGCCTCCTACGGCGACGAGAAGGTCAGCCCCAGTGTGGTGGCGTTCTCCGAGAGGATGATGCACGGAACGCCGATCGTGACCCTGGTGGAGTTTCTGCACGCCCTGGAGGTGCACGACGAGGACGCGGCGTTGCCCACGCTGGCGAAGGTGCCGACGCTGATCGCCTGCGGCAGCCGCGATCTGATCACCCCCGTGGAGCACTCGGAGGCCATGGCGGCCAGGCTCCCGAAGTCGGAGCTGGTGATCGTCAAGGGTGCGGGTCATCTCGTGCAGCTGGAGCAGCCCGATGTCATCGATGATGCGCTGGTCCGGCTGATGGAACGCGCCACACCGTCCAAACTCGTCGCAATGACGCGACGGCTACGCTATCGGGTCAGGCCCCATGACTGAAGAGGTTGGCGCTCCTCACGTGCGCGGCAAGTCGGCCGGGACCGCCGAGCTGCCCACCGCCGACGACACCAAGGCCCTCGGCGCCAAGCTCGGCGAGCAATTGCGCGCAGGCGACGTGGTTGTGCTGTCCGGGCCACTGGGTGCCGGAAAGACGGTGCTGGCCAAGGGAATCGCCGAGGCGATGGATGTCGACGGGCCGGTGACGTCACCGACCTTCGTGCTGGCCAGGCTGCATCGGGCACGGCAGTCCGGATCGCCCGCCATGGTGCACGTCGACATGTACCGGCTGTTGGACCACGTCGGAGACGACCTGCTGGGTGAACTCGACTCACTCGACCTCGACACCGACCTCGACGACGCCGTCGTCGTCGTGGAGTGGGGCGAGGGCATCGTCGAGCGACTCTCGGAGCGGCACCTCGACATACAACTCGAGCGTGCGACGGACACCGAAGTGCGAACGGCGATTTGGCGGTGGACCCGACCATGACGAACGTCGTCCTCGCGATCGACACCGCCACGGCGGCCGTGACCGCAGGAGTCGTGCGATGCGACGGCGACAGCATCGACGTGCTCGCCGAACGGGTGACAGTCGACGCCCGCGCGCACGCCGAACAGCTGACCCCCAACGTGCTGGCCGCCCTCGCCGATGCGGGTATTGCGGTGACGGATCTGACCGCCGTCGTCGTCGGTTGCGGCCCAGGCCCTTTCACCGGGCTACGCGTCGGCATGGCAACCGCCGCGGCATACGGGCAGGCGCTCGGCATCCCCGTGTACGGCGTCTGCAGCCTCGACGCGATCGGTTTCGACACGGCGGGGGAGGTGCTCGTCGTCACCGATGCCCGCCGCCGCGAGGTGTACTGGGCGCGCTACCGCGACGGCCTGCGCATCGACGGGCCCGCGGTCAGTGCCCCGGCCGATGTGCCGACGGACGTTGGCGCCGTCGCCGGCTCGCCGGACCAGGCCGCGCTGTTCGCGCTGCCGCGGCAGCCCGCGGTCTACCCGACGGTGTCGGGGATGGTGCGGGTCGTGGACTGGACCGTCCCGCCTCAGCCGCTGGTTCCGCTGTACCTGCGTCGGCCGGACGCCAAGCCCCAGGCCGCTGCACCGGCGGTTCCCTCATGACCGTCATCTACGACGATCTCGGCCCGGCCGACGCGGCGCGGTGCGCCGAACTCGAGGCGCAACTGTTCGAAGGCGACGACCCCTGGCCCGCCGCGGCCTTCCTGCGTGAGCTGGCCGCGCAGCACATCCACTACGTCGCCGCCCGCGCCGACGATAAGCTCGTCGGTTACGCAGGCGTCGCCCGGCTCGGGCGAAAACCTCCCTACGAGTACGAGATTCACACCATCGGTGTCGATCCCACCTACCAGGGCCAGGGCATCGGTCGTCAGATCCTCGACCGCCTGCTGAAGTTCGCCGGCGACGACACCGTGTATCTCGAGGTGCGGACCGACAACGTGCCCGCGATCGCCATGTACGAGAGCGCCGGCTTCGTCAACGTCGGGTTGCGCAAGCGCTACTACCGGGCCAGCGGAGCCGACGCCTACACCATGCAACGTCCAGCACGAGGAGGTCAGTCATGACGACCGTCCTGGCCATCGAAAGCTCCTGCGACGAAACCGGAATCGGCATCGCCGACCTCGCCCCGGACGGCACCGTCGCGCTGCTCGCCGACGAGGTGGCCTCCAGCGTCGACGAACACGCCCGCTTCGGTGGCGTGGTACCCGAGATCGCATCGCGTGCGCATCTCGAGGCGTTGGGGCCGACCATGCGCCGTGCCCTCGACGCGGCGGGTATCGCCAAGCCGGACGTCGTCGCGGCCACCATCGGACCCGGGCTTGCCGGCGCACTGCTGGTCGGCGTCGCCGCGGCGAAGGCCTACGCCGTCGCCTGGCAGGTGCCGTTCTACGCGGTCAACCATCTCGGCGGGCACCTCGCCGCCGATGTGTACGACCACGGGCCGCTGCCGGAGTGCGTCGGCCTGCTGGTTTCCGGCGGCCATACCAACCTGCTGCACGTGCGCTCGCTGGCCGAGCCGATCGAGGAGCTCGGCAGCACCGTCGACGACGCCGCCGGCGAGGCCTACGACAAGGTTGCGCGGCTGCTCGGCCTCGGCTATCCCGGCGGCAAGGTGCTAGACGACCTGGCCCGTGAGGGCGACCGCGATGCGATCGTGTTCCCCCGCGGCATGACCGGACCGCGCGATGACCCGCATGCCTTCAGCTTTTCCGGGCTGAAGACCGCCGTCGCACGATATGTCGAGAAGAACCCCGCCGCGTCACAGGCCGACATCGCCGCGGGGTTCCAGGAGGCGGTGGCCGACGTGCTGACGTTGAAGGCGGTTCGGGCTGCCACCGCACTCGGGGTGTCGACGCTCTTGATTGCAGGCGGTGTCGCCGCGAACTCGCGGTTGCGCGAACTTGCCGAAGAGCGCTGTGCGGCAAACGGTTTGACGCTACGCGTCCCGCGGCCACGGCTGTGCACCGACAACGGCGCGATGATCGCGTCATTCGCGGCACATCTGGTTGCCGCGGGCGCGCCGCCGTCGCCGCTCGACGTGGCAAGCGATCCTGGCTTGCCGGTGGTGAAAGGACAGCTGTGACCGATCCGAAGGCGTGCGCATATGGTGGCGCTCCATGCGTCAACCCGCTGGTCATCGCTTATTTCGGCGATCTGTGTGTTCGCCACGGGCGATAGGCAGGGGGGGACCTTGAGTGCTAGCACTCTCATGTATAGAGTGCTAGGTGGCAGGCGGCCACGCCCTTGACCGGCACCCGCGACGACGGCGCGAGGGCAGGGACGCATGCCAATACCTAATAGAGCTGTCAACACCCGAACTACTGGAAGGGCTCCATCGTGGCGAGCGTGAACATCAAGCCACTCGAGGACAAGATCCTCGTACAGGCCAACGAGGCCGAGACCACCACCGCGTCCGGTCTGGTCATCCCCGACACCGCCAAGGAGAAGCCGCAGGAGGGCACCGTCGTCGCAGTCGGTCCCGGCCGCTGGGACGAGGACGGCGAGAAGCGGATTCCGCTGGACGTGTCCGAGGGCGACACCGTCATCTACAGCAAGTACGGCGGCACCGAGATCAAGTACAACAACGAGGAGTACTTGATCCTGTCCGCGCGCGACGTGCTGGCCATCGTCAACAAATAATCGACGAGCTTGACCGCCCCGGTGATCCCCGCGTGACAGCGGCGGATTTCCGGGGCGTCATGCTTCGCAAGGACGGATACGCTTATGGCAAAACTTATCGAATTTGACGAAATTGCTCGCCGCGCAATGGAAGCCGGCGTCGACAAGCTCGCCGACGCGGTACGCATTACGCTCGGCCCGCGCGGCAGGCACGTGGTGCTCGCCAAGTCGTTCGGCGGCCCCACGGTCACCAACGACGGCGTCACCATCGCCCGCGAGATCGAGTTGGAGGACCCGTTCGAGAATCTGGGTGCTCAGCTGGTGAAGTCGGTGGCCACCAAGACCAACGACGTTGCCGGTGACGGCACGACGACCGCGACGGTGCTGGCGCAGGCGCTGATCAAGGCGGGGCTGCGCAACGTCGCCGCCGGGGCCAACCCGATCGAGCTGGGCCTGGGCATCGGAAAGGCCGCCGACGCGGTCTCCGAAGCGCTGCTTGCGGCTGCCATCCCGGTGACCGACAAGAAGTCGATCGCTCAGGTCGCCACCGTGTCCTCGCGCGACGAGCAGGTCGGCGAGCTGGTCGGCGAGGCCATGACCAAGGTGGGTCACGACGGCGTCGTCACCGTCGAGGAGTCCTCGACGCTGGACACCGAACTGGAGATCACCGACGGCGTCGGCTTCGACAAGGGCTTCATCTCGGCGTACTTCATCACCGACTTCGATTCCCAGGAGGCGGTGCTCGAGGACGCGCTGGTGCTGCTGCACCGCGAGAAGATCAGCTCGCTGCCGGACGTGCTTCCGCTGCTCGAGAAGATCGCAGAGTCCGGTAAGCCGCTGCTGATCATCGCCGAGGACGTCGAGGGCGAAGCGCTTTCGACGTTGGTGGTCAATGCGATTCGCAAGACGCTGAAGGCCGTTGCGGTCAAGGCGCCGTTCTTCGGAGACCGTCGCAAGGCGTTCCTCGACGACCTCGCGGTCGTCACCGGCGGTCAGGTCGTCAACCCCGATGTCGGCCTGGTGCTCCGTGAGGTCGGCCTCGACGTGCTGGGCTCCGCCCGCCGCGTCGTCGTCACCAAGGACAGCACCGTGCTGGTCGATGGTGGCGGCGCTCAGGACGCCATCGATGCGCGCAAGGCACAGCTGCGCGCGGAGATCGAGGCCACCGACTCCGACTGGGACCGCGAGAAGCTCGCGGAGCGGCTGGCGAAGCTGTCCGGCGGGGTTGCGGTGATCAAGGTCGGCGCGGCCACCGAGACGGACCTCAAGAAGCGCAAGGAAGCCGTCGAGGACGCCGTCTCAGCCGCGAAGGCCGCGGTCGAGGAGGGCATCATCACCGGCGGTGGAGCCGCCCTGGTGCAGGCCCGGTCCGCCCTGGCGAAGCTGAAGGAATCACTGTCCGGCGACGAGGCGCTCGGCGTCGATGTGTTCTCACAGGCACTGTCCTCGCCGTTGTACTGGATTGCGACCAATGCCGGCCTTGACGGGTCGGTCGTCGTCAACAAGGTGAGCGAGCTGCCCGCCGGACAGGGCTTCAACGCCGCGACGCTGAAGTACGGCGATCTGGCCGCCGACGGTGTCGTCGATCCGGTGAAGGTCACCCGGTCGGCGGTGCTCAACGCCGCTTCGGTGGCCAGGATGATTCTCACCACCGAGACCGCGATCGTCGAGAAGCCCGCTGGGGACGCAGACGACGGTCATGGCCACGGCCACGGGCATCACCACCACTGATCGACTGAAGTCATGCACCCCCGGTCCTGTGGGCCGGGGGTGTTTTTCGTTTCGACCGCCTACGAACAAGAATCCTGACGTGCAAGCCACCGACCTCGATCCAGCCGGGCTAGTGAATCTGGTCGACGCGAAGGTGCGGGACGGAATTACCAGGGCTTTATTTATGCGGGCAGCTTGTTCGGTCTGGGAGAGGCGCTGGGTGCCGTGGTGTTCGCGGCCACCGACAATCACGGCCAACAGCCGGGGACCTTTCGGGTAGCCAGTTTGAACACCCCTGTCAGTTCGCGGCCAGTGCTAGCGTCCTGGGCGAGCACCCCACCAAAGTCGCGGCAAGGGAGTGAGGTCAACGCAATGGACGAACCGCTGCTACTGCAACACCGCGATGGTCGTGGCGTCGTGACACTTACGCTCAACCGCCCCAAAGCCTTCAACGCACTGTCCGAGGCGATGCTCGCAGCACTCGGTGAGGCCGTTGACACGCTTGCCAATGACGAAACGGTGCGCGCCGTCGTACTCGGGGCATCAGGGAAAGCCTTCTGCGCCGGCCACGACCTGAAGGAAATGCGGGCCGAGCCTTCGCTTGAGTACTACCAGCAACTGTTTACACAGTGCACAGCCGTGATGCTCTCGATCCAGCGCCTTCCCGTCCCGGTGATCGCGCGTGTCCATGGTCTCGCGACTGCTGCGGGCTGCCAGCTCGTCGCGATGTGTGACCTTGCAGTGGCGAGCCATGACGCACGCTTCGCAGTCAGCGGCATCAACGTCGGGCTCTTTTGCGCGACCCCGGGAGTGGCGTTGTCACGCAATCTGTCACGCAAAGCCGCGTTCGAGATGTTGGTCACCGGGGAGTTCGTCACCGCGCAGGAGGCCTGCGGGTTAGGGCTGGTCAACAGGGTGGCGGCGCCGGAGGCGCTGGACGACGAGGTCGAGGCGCTGGTAGCGCGCATTGTCACGAAGCCGGCTGTCGCAGTTGCTATGGGGAAGGCTCTTTTCTACCGCCAGATCGAGGTCGGGATCGAGTCCGCTTATCAGGACGCAGGCGCAACGATGGCCTGCAACATGATGGATCCGTGCGCGCTCGAGGGCGTTCAGGCCTTCATTGAGAAGCGCCCGCCCGACTGGTCGGTGGTGCAGACCGCGAGCGCACAACGTGGTACGGGTTCAGGGCAAATTCGTACGAGAGTGAGCGCTCGGTCAGTCCTTGCCCCCACATCGCGGGGATTGCGCCCCGAGAGCTGAGGTGCCAGCAAATGGTCTGAACGAGTAGCGCGTTACTCGTGTGTGGTAGCCAGGGCGATGTCAACATTGTCAGTGCGGCGTTGACACTTAAGCACGGCAGCGAGGGCAGCGGCATGAAGGAACGGCACTGGAACACTCTGGTGACCAGCATTCGGCATGGCGACTGCATTCTTGTCCTCGGCCCGGAGATCCCGGCTGACAATCTCGACGCCGCCGATGCTGGCAAGAGGAGCTTCGTCGACGCGCTGACCGCCGCGCTCGCGACAGAACTCGTGGAGGACGACCCGCGTCGTCGCACCGGTACGACGTTGGCCGCGGTCGCGCAGCAGTACGAGGACGCTGAGGGCTTCGGCCCGATGCGCTTCGGGCAGTGGCCGCGAGGTTCTACAAATCGCCGCAATTCGGGCCATCGGCGATCCATGCCGCCCTCGCGAAATTGCCTTTCAGTCTGATCCTGACCACTTGCCAGGACGACCTGATGGCGCGCGCTCTGCAGTCCGCCGACAAAGCGCCGATCGTTCATCGCTACAACCTGCGTGGCGACAGTCGTGACAATCCCGAGTTCCCGTTGGAGAGTTCGCCGCAGGCGCCGCTGCTCTACCGGCTGTTCGGCGACGCGCAAGAGCCCAGCTCGCTGGTGCTGAGCGAGAACGACCTGCTCGACTTCCTGATCGCCATCGTGTCTGACCGGCCGCCGTTGCCTAACAGCCTGGGCGGGGCACTGAAGCGGGCCAACCAGAGCTTTCTGTTTGTCGGTTTCGGAATCACGCAGTGGTATCTGCGCGTCCTTTTGAAGGTGCTGGTGCGATCGCTTGGGTTTCATCGGACTGGCAGCGACACTTTCGCCACCGAGCCGTTGCTCGGGCTATCCGATGTCGATCGCGAGCAGACGATTCTGTTCTATCAACGCGGCACGCCCATCGAGCTCGAAGACGCGGAAACCGGTGCGTTTCTGACCGAGCTGAATGAGCGGCTGGAGGCCGAGGGCGGCGTCATCGAGCAGTCCACACGGATTGGCCCGCGGCCGCGGGTCTTTATCAGCTACGCGAGTGAAGATGGCGATCTTGCGCGCACGACGTGTCAAACCCTGCAAAACGCCAACTTCGAGCCCTGGCTGGATACCGAAAGGCTGCGCGGCGGTGACCGATGGAACGAGCGTATCTGCGATGAAATCGAGGACGCAGACTTCGTATTGGTGATCTACAGCCCGGCGTTGTGCCGGAAGACGGACAGCTACGTCAACAAGGAGATCGCACTGGCACGCGAACGGGAGCTCAGGGTCCGCGGTTCCTTCTTGATTCCTGCCGTCACCGTCGAGATGTCCGACGAGTACCGCATCGCTGAGTTGCGCGCATTTCAGGAGATGCCATTGCGACCCACTCACTTCGACGAAGACGTAAAGCGGTTGATCTCGTTCATGCGCCGCGCATACCAGCTCCGGCAACGGTAACGGTCATGACCGACCCACCGAACCGCTATCCCGGCGCCCAGCCGTTCTCCGACGACGAATTCTCGCGCAAGGTTTTCTTCGGGCGTGACAGTGCCGCAAGGGAACTCGCTGACAAGATACTGGCAAATCACGTTGTCACCGTCTACGCACGGTCCGGTCTAGGAAAAACCTCGCTGCTGAAGGCCGGGGTAGCACCGCTGCTGCGAGACCAAGGCTATCTGCCTTTGTTCGTCAGGGTGAACGACCTTCGCGTCGGGCCTTACCCCGCACTCCTCGAGACCGTTCCCGACGAGGCGGCGAGGCAGCAGATCGAGTATGTGCCGGGACGAGGGGTGTCGCTGTGGAGTTTCTTCAAGACCGCTGAGTTCTGGCGTGACGACCTCTTGCTCACACCTGTGCTGATCCTCGATCAGTTCGAGGAACTGTTCACCCTACAGAGCGAGGAAGTACGGGCGCATTTCTTGAACGAGTTGAGCTACCTCATCCGCGGGGTCCGGCCACCGCCGTACGAGGTGACGCCGCCCGTGGTTGGTCGCCGAGATGATGTCGGTGCGGCCCGACGTGGTCGTCCTGCTTGGCGCAACCGCGGCACAATCGTTGATGGGCAGCACATTTCGGCTCACTGCACACCGCGGCGAGGTGCTGCGCCTTCCCGTCGCCGACGCGCGACGATCAACCGCGATATCCGACCCCGACGTCGTCGTCTCCGCGCATCCGTCAGCGGTGCTGCGCGGACCGACCGAGGACAGAGAGAAAGCTTTCGAGGCCCTGGTGTCGGATCTGCGGTTCGCCGCCGGTCTGCTGGACGGTAAGACATGATCGGTTAGATGCAGACCACGATCGATCGCATCGTCCAGCTGCGGGACGGGCGGTCGGTCGGTTATGCGCAAGACGGTGATGCCGACGGTTTCCCGATTGTCAACGCGCACGGCTGCTTGGCGTGCCGCCTCGATGTCGCGGCCGCCGCGCCGGT
Source organism: uncultured Actinomycetota bacterium (assembly GCA_963715215.1). Lineage (GTDB taxonomy): Bacteria > Actinomycetota > Actinomycetes > Mycobacteriales > Mycobacteriaceae > Mycobacterium. Next base: position 735 of record CAVQRJ010000027.1, on the reverse strand, counting down.
CGCCAATCAGGTTGGTGTACACCTGATTTCACCCGAACGGCCGATACCGGGAAATCTTTGAGGCGCTGCGCCGCTGATGCTCACTGGACCGTGGGCTCGGACGACATCTGGGCGGCGTCCCGGGCCCGCAGCGCCAGCCACAGCTCGTGGCGGTCCTGCGCCGATTCCATCCGCCGCCCGGTGAGGCGCTCCACCGCGTTGATCCGGTTATTCATGGTGTGCCGGTGCACGCGCAGCGCGGTGGCGGCGGCCGCCCAGTGTCCGTTGTGCTCAAGAAAGGCGGCCAACGCCCGCATCAACTCGTCGGCCCGGTCGGTCGCGTCCAGCGGCCCGAGCACCGCGTCGGCGTAGGCCTGCAGGGTCTGCGGCCCAACGGCGTTGAGCAGCAACCGGCTGCTCGCGATCTCCTCGGCATGCATGTGCCGGCCCCGTAGCCGACTGGCCGGCAGCGCCGATCGGGCCTGCCGCAATGACACGACCAATGCGCCGGGCCGCACCCCGAGCCCGATCCCGGCCGCCCGATCGGCGGCCAGCGTGCTGAGCACCCCGCCGAGGTCGGCGTCCAGCGGCACCGCCAGCTCGACGACCTCGCCGACGACTCGAACCAGCGCGTCCGGCAGGGTGATCAGCAGGTCCGCGGCCAGATCGTCGGCATCGTCGGGCGCGACGACGGCGGCGACCCTGAGGTCGGCGTCGGGCAGCCCGACCGAAGCCAGCCACCGGGCCGCGACCACA
>CAVQRJ010000026.1:0-47016 GCA_963715215.1 uncultured Actinomycetota bacterium | reverse complement strand
GATCTTCATCGGTTCGGTCTCCGGTACATGGGGCATCGGCAATCAGGCCAATTACGCGGCCTCGAAGGCCGGTGTGATCGGCATGGCCCGCTCGATCGCCCGAGAGCTGACGAAGGCGGGAGTCACCGCCAATGTGGTGGCCCCGGGGTATATCGACACCGACATGACCCGCGCGCTGGACGAGAGGATCCAGGCGGGGGCACTGGAGTTCATCCAGGCCAAGCGAGTCGGTACCGCCGCCGAGGTCGCCGGGGTGGTCAGCTTCCTGGCGTCCGAAGATGCGAGCTACATCTCCGGTGCGGTGATCCCGGTCGACGGTGGCATGGGTATGGGCCACTGACCCAAGCGTTTTGGCTTATCGGAACTTCACCTGAAAAGGAGTCAGCACGATGACAGGACTGCTCGACGGCAAACGCATCCTGGTGACGGGCATCATCACCGACTCCTCGATCGCGTTCCACATCGCCAAGGTCGCCCAGGAATCGGGCGCCGAACTGGTGCTCACGGGCTTCGACCGGATGAAGCTGATCCAGCGCATCGCCGACCGGCTTCCGGAGAAGGCACCGCTGCTCGAACTCGACGTGCAAAACGAGGAGCACCTCGCCTCGCTGGCCGACCGCGTCAGCAAGGTCATCGGTCCCGGCAACAAGCTCGACGGCGTGGTTCACTCCATCGGCTTCATGCCGCAGACCGGTATGGGGGTCAATCCCTTCTTCGACGCACCGTACGAGGACGTCGCCAAGGGCATCCACATCTCAGCCTACTCGTACGCATCGCTGGCCAAGGCGACACTGCCGATCATGAATGCGGGCGGCTCGATCGTCGGCATGGACTTCGACCCGACCAGAGCCATGCCCGCCTACAACTGGATGACCGTCGCCAAGAGCGCGCTGGAATCGGTGAACCGGTTCGTCGCGCGCGAGGCGGGTCCATTCGGTGTGCGGTCCAATCTTGTTGCCGCGGGCCCGATCCGCACATTGGCGATGAGCGCCATCGTCGGTGGTGCACTCGGCGAGGATGCGGGAGCCCAGATCCAGCTGCTCGAGGAGGGCTGGGACCAGCGTGCTCCCGTCGGCTGGAACATGAAGGACCCGACACCGGTCGCCAAGACGGTGTGCGCCCTGCTATCCGATTGGCTGCCAGCCACCACGGGGACGGTCGTCTACGCCGACGGCGGCGCGCACACACAGCTGCTGTAGATGGCGCGATGAGCCCCTCGGGCGAAGATCCGATCAGTCCCGTTGACGCCGTCCTGTTGCTGTCCTTCGGCGGCCCGGAGGCGCCTGAGCAGGTTATGCCGTTCCTGGAGAACGTCACTCGCGGCCGAGGCATCCCGCGGGAGCGGCTCGCTGCGGTCGCCGAGCACTATCTGCACTTCGACGGCGTCTCGCCGATCAACGGCATCAACCGCGCATTGATCAAGCAGTTGGAGGCCGAACTGACAGACTGGGGTCTGGAGCTGCCGGTCTACTTCGGCAACCGCAACTGGGAGCCCTACGTCGAGGACGCCGTTGCGGCCATGCGCGACAATGGCATCCGCCGTGCGGCGGTGTTCACCACGTCAGCATGGGGCGGATACTCCAGTTGCACGCAGTACAACGAGGACATCGCCCGCGGCCGCACCGCGGCCGGTGACCGTTCGCCCGAACTGGTCAAGCTCCGGCAGTACTACGACCATCCGCTGTTCGTCGAAATGTTCGTCGAGGCGATCGCCGATGCGGCGCAGTCCCTGCCCGCTGAGCTTCGCGGTGACGCCCGGCTGGTGTTCACCGCGCATTCCATTCCACAAGCAGCCCGATCACGCTGTGGCACCGACCTTTACGCCCGCCAGGTGGCATACGCATCGCGGCTCGTCGCGACCGAGGCCGGCTACGCCGACTACGACCAGGTCTGGCAGTCGCGATCCGGGCCGCCACGCGTGCCGTGGCTGGAACCTGATGTGGCCGAACATTTTTCGGCTCTCGCGGATGCGGGCATCAAGGCCGTCATCGTGTGCCCGGTCGGCTTCGTCGCCGATCACATCGAGGTGGTGTGGGATCTGGACAACGAGCTGCGCCTGCACGCCGAGGAGCGCGGCGTCGCCTTCGCAAGGGCAACCACCCCCAATGCCGACCGGCGCTTCGCCCGGCTGGCGGTCGACCTGATCGACGAGCTGCGTGAGGGCCGCGGACCGTCCCGCTTCGAAGGCCCACAGGGTTTGGAAGTTCCGCCGCTGTACGGCTTTTCGATCAACGGCGCGCTGTGCACGAGCGAATGCGGGAAACTCTAGCGCCAGGCCGAGTGCAGGATCGCGTTGACCGCAGCGAGCCGGGCAGAGCGCACCACCGCGGACAGTGGCCGCAGCGCTTCGTCGGCGATCTGCGCCTCAGAGGAACTCTGCAGACCGATCGGCATCAATCCCGAACTGACGGTGACGATCGCGTCGATGTGCGCGGCGTTCTCCAGCACCCGTAACGCACGCGACGGAGCATGGTCCGGCGCCCGGTGCTGGCCCGAAGACTCCATCACCTGCTCAACGAGTTTGCGCGGATCTGCGACGTCCATACCGCCCGCCTCGGCGCGGATGGCGCCCAGTGCGTCGGCCGCTGACCTAACCGCCGACCGCAATGCGAACTCCGCCTCGCCGAGGTCGATGTGTTCGGCAACCGGCGGAGCGGGTAGCGAGTACACGGTCCAGCTCAGGCCCGACAGCTCGGCTTCGTCGTTGTCGTCGTAGGTCTCTGAGTCGTCGTACTCGAAATCGGGCACCACGCCGATTGCCTGCGACGACGGTCCACCGTTGATGACGACGGCCTCGCCCGCCGCCACCGCGTCGCGCTGGAACTGGGTGCCCGCGGGCAGGCCGCGCACGTTGCCGGGTACGGGAAGCACAACGGATATCGCGGGAGAGCCGTTTGGAGCGCCCGCCGCGGTACGCAGCGTCTGCAGCAGTGACATCGTCCCCGAGTGGTTCATGTCGGGCCAGGGGAGGCCCGTACTGCCTGCCGCCACGGCGTCATACGCGGTCACTGAATGCCTTGGCGCCCATGCTGATAGGGCATCAAGCACGTCGTCGGGCGCGGCGGCACCGGCAAGCCAGGCATTGGCCCACGTCGACAGGGAAACACTGGGGCACCACATGATGCTCGCAGTGTAGTTGTTCGCTGCTCGGTGGGCCCACCACGCGATAGTCTTGTGTCATGCCCGCTGCGCTGATCTGGCTAATCGCGGCGCTCGCCCTGGCTGGGGCCGAAGCGCTCACCGGGGACCTCTTCTTGTTGATGCTCGGCGGTGGGGCGCTGGCCGCCGCGGGCTCGAGCCTCGTCTTCGACGATCTGTGGGTGCACGGGGTTGTGTTCGCGGTGGTGTCGGTACTGATGCTGGTGTTGGTCCGGCCCGCGCTGCGACGACATTTCATGGCTGGCACGGGTCTGCCAGACCGGCCGCAGGAGCTCGAGGGCAAGGCCGCGCTGGTGCTCGACCGGGTCGCGAGTCATGAAGGTCAGGTCAAACTCGACGGCGAAGTGTGGACGGCGCGGCCCCTTAACGACAACGATGTCTACGAACCGGGCGACCACGTCACCGTCGTGCGCATCAACGGCGCCACCGCGGTAGTCCAAAAAGTCGTCTAGAGAAGTCCTGGGCAACTACGGAAGGAACCCGTCATGGAAGGTGCGGTCGCCGGCTTGGTGCTGGTCGGCGTGTTGGTGATATTTGCGGCCATCGTCGTCGCGAAGTCGGTCGCGCTGATCCCTCAGGCCGAGGCCGCCGTCATCGAGCGGCTCGGTCGATACAGCAAGACGGTGTCGGGTCAGCTGACGTTGCTGCTGCCGTTCATTGACCGAATCCGTGCCCGGGTGGACCTGCGTGAGCGGGTGGTGTCGTTCCCGCCACAGCCGGTGATCACCGAGGACAACCTGACGGTGAACATCGACACCGTCGTCTATTTCCAGGTCACCAACCCGCAGGCCGCCGTATATCAGATCAGCAACTACATCGTCGGCGTCGAGCAGTTGACCACCACGACCCTTCGCAACGTGGTCGGTGGCATGACCCTGGAGCAGACGCTGACATCGCGCGACCAGATCAACGCCCAGTTGCGCGGTGTGCTCGACGAGGCCACCGGCCGATGGGGGTTGCGGGTGGCCCGCGTCGAGTTGCGCAGCATCGACCCGCCGCCGTCCATTCAGGATTCGATGGAAAAGCAGATGCGCGCCGACCGTGAGAAGCGCGCAATGATCCTGACCGCCGAAGGCACCCGCGAGGCGTCGATCAAGCAGGCCGAAGGTCAGAAACAGTCGCAGATCCTTGCCGCCGAGGGCGCCAAGCAGGCCGCGATCCTTGCCGCCGAGGCCGACCGGCAGTCACGCATGCTGCGCGCTCAGGGCGAGCGGGCCGCACAGTACTACCAGGCCCAAGGCCAGGCCAAGGCGATTGAGAAGACGTTCGCCGCGATCAAGGCGGGCAGGCCGACGCCCGAGATGCTGGCGTATCAGTACCTGCAGACGCTGCCGCAGATGGCCAAGGGTGAGGCGAACAAGGTCTGGCTGGTGCCGAGCGACTTCGGTGCGGCGTTGCAGGGCTTCACGAAGATGCTCGGCGCACCCGGTGAGGACGGTGTGTTCCGCTACGAGCCATCCCCGGTCGACGAGGATCTGCCGAAGCCGGAGGACGACTCCGACGAGGTCGCCGACTGGTTCTCCACGGAGACCGACCCGGCGATCGCGCAGGCCGTTGCCAAAGCGGAGGCCGAGGCGCGCGCACCGGTGCAGGCGATCGGGTCGGCGCCGCCGGGCATCACGGCGCCGGTGCAGTATTCGCAGAGCACGCAACAGCCGATGCCGCCACCACGGCCGCAGCAGGATGCACCGCAGCAACCGCCGCCGCCGGCGGCCGCCACAGCGGCAGCGTCGAGTTGTAGTCCAGCGGGTTCACCCGGTCCGGTCGAGCCGAAGCTCTACCAACGGCAGTTCGGTGTCGGTGTCGTGGATCGGGCCGCCGAGTGTTTCCTCCAACACCGGCTTGAATTGCGCCCACGCGCGCGGATGCCGGGCGCGGTAGGCGGCAAGCTCGCTATCGGCCTCATGCTGGTCGAGCACACGCGCTGTGGCGTCGGCGGGCGCGCGGCTTCCGGCGTAGACCCTGACCCGCGGGTTGGCCTCGATGTTGCGGAACCACTGCGCCTTGCTGCCGAAACCGGAAGCGACGATGAAGGTTTCAGGTGTCGGATGATCGACGACTTCGAGGACTACGTTGCGCCACGCACCGGATTTTCTGCCGATGTGCTCCAGCATCAGCAGCCGCGAGCTCAGCAGCGCGCCTGCGCGGGCCTTGTAGATCCAGATCGGGGCACGCACGAGCCGTCGCGATCGCAGCAGCCGTGCGGTGGCTGATGTCGGGGACATATCTTCCTCCTTTGCGTTGCGCGCGTTCACTTTTCGGTGCCGACGAGCCCGTCGCGGTAGATCTCGAAAACCTCGGCGGCCCACCGTTTCATGCCGGCATTCGACAACGGGTCGACGCCGAGGACTTCGGTGAGGCGGGGACGCAGCATCAACACCGCCAGATCGGAGATCAACAGAAACGCCGCCCGAACCTCGGGATCGTCGCCCTCGACGGCGACTCCATCGGTCACCATGGCGTCGAAGGCGGTCCTGCTGACGCGATACAGGCGTACGAACAGTGCGGCACCCACTGAACCGCCCGCGGTCAGCAGTCGGCCCAGATACGACGGGATCGCCGAGTCGGGTGGCAGATGGCGTGCGAGCCCGTCGAGCATGCTCGGCACCGCCGACGGGCCTAGGCCGACGGCGCCGGTCTGCTCCGTCACCTGGGTCAGCATCGACTCGATGGAGGCGACCACATAGTCGTCGACCGCCTCGATGAGCCCGTCCTTGGAGCCGTAGTGCCGCACCAGCAGTGCAGGGGAGACGCCCGCCGCGGCCGCGATGTCGCGCATCGTCACTGCATCGGGACCGCGCTCGCTGAATAGCCGCAACGCTGCGTCGCGGATCCTGGCCCGGCCCGTCCGATCATCCAGCGGTGAACTCATGTTTACTATTGTAAACATTTGTTTAGCGGAGCGTCGCGGGCTCCTCGGCCTGTTCGTCGGTGTCGGCCGGGTGATGTTGCGGGTAGGTGCGGATCTCGTAGATCAGGCCTGCGACACCGAGGCTCGCGGTGAAAAGCGACACCAGGATCAGCAGCGGGCTGATGTGGTTGGTCAGCGCGTCGCCGAGCATGACGACCGCGGCGGTGCCGGGCAACAGGCCCGCGAGTGTCGCCCACGTGTACGCCGGTACGCGCACCGCCGATGCACCCGCGGCGTAGTTGAGGACCGAGAACGGCACCGCGGGGATCAACCGCATCGACATCACCGTCGGCCAGCCGCGCTGGCCGAGTCGGGTGTCGAGGGCCTTCACCCGGGGATGGGGCACAAGGCGGTTGAGGCGCCAGCCTGCGGCGCGAACCAGCACCAGAGCGAGGAGCGCGCTGATCGTGCTGGCCACGACCGCGATCGGGATGCCGAGCCATGGGCCGAACAGGAGGCCGGAAGCCAGCGTGAACGCGGTGCGCGGAAACGGGAAGATCGTGACGACGATGTGCGTCGCAAGGAAGGCCAGCGGCACCCATGGGCCGAGCGACTGCGCCCAGTCCCGAAGCTGCAGGGCACCCGGCCGCGGCACCAGCAACAGGATTGCGACGAGAATCGCAATCGTCGCCGCGATCGCGGCCAACTGGCGCCGGGGGACCTGTTTCGCCGTCGAGATCACCGCGGTGCGGAGCGCGGCGAGGGTGCTGACGACGGACTTCACGCCTACCAACACTACGGGCCGGCCGCTGAACTCGCGTCCCGCTGGTCGGGAGACGACCGCCCGGCGCACGCCGGCTCGATGGTAATCATTTAGCCTGATAAACGTGCACGAATCCGGCTTGCAGGAATCGAAACAGCGATGGCGCTCGGCAGTTGCAGGCGTGTTGGCCAAATCGACTCGGCGCGATCCGGCCGACCTGCCGCCGGAGCCCGAGCGGCTACTGGATTCGCCGACTTACGAGGGCTTCCCGATCCGCGCCTTGTACACCAGCCTGGACGCGTTGCCGGAGCCGCCGTTGCCCGGCGACTGGCCGTTCGTCCGCGGCGGCGACGCGCTGCGCGACGTCAAGTCGGGGTGGAAGGTCGCCGAGGCGTTTCCCGCGCCTGGGCAGAAGGCCGTCACCGATGGCAACGGCGCCGTGCTGGTCGCTTTGACGGAAGGGGTCAGCGCGCTGGTGCTGCGGGTGGGTCCGCCCGACGGCGTCGCGGCGGGCGAGCTTGACCGCCTGCTCGAGGGGGTGTTCCTCGACCTGGTGCCGGTGATCCTCGATGCCGGTGCGGAGTTCGCGGCCGCCGCCGATCAAGTGCTGCCGCAGCTGACCGACATGGACGACGATCAGCGCGCCAGGCTGTCGATCGACCTCGGCGCTGATCCGCTCACCGCGCCGCTGAGCCGACGAGCCGCCGCTGACATCGGCGACGTCGTCGCGACCGCTGCGAAGGTCACGGGGTACGACGGTGGCGTGCGGGCGATCGCGGTCGACGGGCCCGCACTGCACAACCTCGGCGCGAGCGCGTCGTGGGAGTTGGCCGGCGCCGTCGCGGCGGGTGTCGCCTATCTGCGACTGCTCGGCGAGTCCGGGCTCAGCGTGCCGGCCTCGTTGCGGCAGATCAGCTTTCGGGTGGCCGCCGACGACGACCAGTTCATGACGATCGCGAAGTTCCGGGCGCTGCGCAGGCTGTGGGCCCGGGTCGCCGAGGTGGTCGGCGAGCCCGACGCCGGCGCCGCCCGCGTGCACGCGGTCACGTCGATGCCGATGATGGCGGAGCGCGACCCGTGGGTGAACATGCTTCGCACCACGGTCGCCGCGTTCGGCGCGGGGGTCGGTGGCGCGGACACTGTGCTCGTGCAGCCGTTCGATGCCGCGGTCCCGGGCGGATTCCCCGGCATCGCAGCGGGTTTCGCCCGCCGCATCGCCCGCAACACGCAGCTGCTGCTGCTCGAGGAATCCCATCTCGGCCGGGTGCTCGACCCGGCAGGCGGCTCGTGGTTCGTCGAGGACCTCACCGAACAACTCGCCGAAACGGCCTGGGAGCACTTCCAGCAGATCGAGGCGAAGGGCGGATTCGTCGAGGCGCGCGATTTCGTCACCGCCCAGATCGCCGAGGTTCGCGACCGTCGGATCGACGACATCAACCACCGCCGCAAGGCGCTCACCGGGGTCAACGAATACCCGAACCTCGGCGAACCGCCACTGCCGCAGAGCGATTCGGGGAATGCCATCGCGCGGTACGCCGCGGGTTTCGAGGCGTTACGCGACCGGTCCGACGCCCATCTGCAGAAGACCGGATCGCGGCCGAAGGTGCTGTTGCTGCCGTTGGGTCCGCTCGCGGAGCACAACATTCGGGCGACGTTCGCCACCAATCTGCTGGCGTCGGGCGGCATCGAGGCGGTCAACCCGGGAACCGTCGACGCCGAGGCGGTGGCCGATGCTGTCTCAGGCGCCGGCCGCCTCAGCATCGCGGTGATCTGTGGGACCGACACCCGGTACGGAACCGAGGCGGCCGGGGTGGTCGAAGCCGCGCGCAAGGCCGGGGTGTCGCGCGTCCTGCTGGCCGGACCGAACAAGGCGGTCGCCGACGCCGATCCCAAGCCCGACGACTACCTGACCGCCAAGATCGACGCGGTCGGCGCCCTTACGGATCTGCTCAATCGATTGGGGGCATGACGATATGACCGTGCACGATGTTTCCGGCCAGGCGGCTCCGGACACCAGCGGAATTGGCAGCTTCGCCGATGTTCCCCTGCGCAGCGAGCGCGCCACCGAACCCACCACCGAATCCGCGGTCACCGCACACGTGGCGGCCGCCGCTGAAGCGCATGGGTACGCACCCGAGCAACTCGACTGGCCGACGCCGGAGGCCATCGACGTCAAGCCGGTCTACGTCGCCGCCGACCGCGACGCGGCTGTGGAGGCGGGCTATCCGCTCGACAGCTTCCCCGGCGAGCCACCGTATCTTCGCGGCCCGTACCCGACGATGTACGTCAACCAGCCATGGACCATCCGGCAGTACGCAGGCTTCTCCACCGCCGCGGAGTCCAACGCGTTCTACCGGCGAAATCTCGCGGCCGGGCAGAAGGGCCTGTCGGTGGCATTTGACCTTGCCACCCACCGCGGCTATGACTCCGATCATCCGCGAGTCGCGGGTGATGTCGGAATGGCTGGTGTGGCAATCGATTCCATTCTCGACATGCGGCAGCTGTTCGACGGTATCGATCTGTCCACCGTGTCCGTGTCGATGACGATGAACGGTGCGGTGCTGCCAATCCTCGCGCTGTACGTGGTGGCCGCAGAGGAACAGGGTGTGCCACCGGAGAAACTTGCCGGGACCATTCAGAACGACATCCTCAAAGAATTCATGGTCCGCAACACCTACATCTATCCGCCGAAGCCGTCGATGCGGATCATCTCGGACATCTGCGGCTACACCAGCACCAGGATGCCCAAGTTCAACTCGATCTCCATCTCGGGCTATCACATCCAAGAGGCCGGTGCGACAGCGGATCTGGAGCTGGCATACACCCTCGCCGACGGCGTCGAGTACATCAAGGCGGGGCTCGCCGCGGGACTCTCCATCGACAACTTCGCGCCGCGGCTGTCGTTCTTCTGGGGCATCGGGATGAACTTCTTCATGGAGGTCGCCAAGCTGCGGGCCGGGCGGCTGCTGTGGAGCGAGCTGGTCGCACAGTTCGGGCCCAAGAACGCGAAATCGCTTTCCCTGCGCACCCATTCGCAGACATCCGGCTGGTCGCTCACCGCGCAGGACCCGTTCAACAACGTCGCCCGCACCTGCATCGAGGCGATGGCGGCCACCCAGGGACACACGCAGTCGCTGCACACCAACGCCCTCGACGAGGCGCTGGCGCTGCCCACCGATTTCTCCGCCAGGATCGCGCGCAATACGCAGCTGCTGCTGCAGCAGGAGTCCGGCACGACACGGCCGATCGACCCGTGGGGCGGGTCGTACTACGTGGAGTGGCTGACCCATCAGCTCACCGAGCGGGTCCGTGCCCACATCCGCGAGGTGAACGAGCACGGCGGAATGGCGCAGGCGATCGACGACGGCATCCCGAAGCTGCGCATCGAGGAGGCGGCGGCCCGCACCCAGGCCCGCATCGACTCCGGCCAGCAGCCGGTGATCGGCATCAACAAGTACCAGGTTGGCGCCGACGATGGCACCGACCACGAGATCGAGGTGCTCAAAGTCGAGAACAGCCGGGTGCGCGCCGAGCAGATCGCCAAGCTCGAGCAGCTGCGCGCCGATCGGGATCAGTCCGCGGTCGACGCCGCGCTGGATGAGCTGACCCGGGCCGCGGCGGCGGATGGTCGCCGCCAAAGCGGCTCCGACGGTGACGGAAATCTGTTGGAGCTCGCCATCAACGCCGCGCGGGCCAAGGCCACCGTCGGCGAGATCTCTGATGCGCTGGAGCGAGTCTGGGGACGTCACCAGGCCGAGATCCGTACCATCGCCGGGGTCTACCGGGACGAAGTCGGAAAGGGCAGCAATATCGCCAGCGCCATCGAGCTAGTCGAGAAGTTCGCGGAGGCCGACGGCCGGCGGCCGCGCATCCTGGTCGCCAAAATGGGTCAGGACGGCCACGATCGTGGGCAGAAGGTCATCGCGACAGCGTTCGCCGACATCGGATTCGACGTCGACGTCGGCTCACTGTTCTCCACCCCCGAGGAGGTGGCGCGGCAGGCCGCGGACAACGACGTGCACGTGGTCGGGGTGTCGTCCCTGGCCGCCGGTCACCTGACGCTGGTGCCCGCGCTGCGCGACGCGCTGGCCGAAGTCGGGCGCCCCGACATCATGGTCGTGGTGGGCGGTGTGATTCCGCCCGGTGACTTCGACGAGCTGTACGCGGCGGGCGCGACCGCGATCTTCCCGCCCGGCACGGTGATCTCCAACGCCGCGATCGGCTTGTTGCACAAGCTGGCCGAGCGCTCGGGTTACGACCTCGGCTAGATGGCGCCGGCGGGCTGGGGGCACCTCCCCTCCCGAAGGGAAGAGGGAGAGCGAAGCGACCCGGGAAATGACACAGCGGATCGACGACCTCGCCGCCGCGATCAAGAACCGTGATCGCGCGGCACTGCCACGGGCGATCACGCTTGTCGAGTCGACCAGGGCAGATCACCGCGAGCAGGCGCAGCGGCTGCTTCTGGAGTTGACGCCGCATGCAGGCAGCGCACCCGAGCCGGAAGGCCGGCGACATCCGCCGATGCATGTTGGCATCACCGGTGTGCCCGGCGTCGGCAAGTCGACGGCGATCGAGGCGCTCGGCATGCACCTCATCGAGCAGGGCCACCGGGTGGCGGTGCTTGCCGTGGACCCGTCGTCTACGCGTACCGGTGGCTCGATCCTGGGCGACAAGACCCGGATGGCGAATCTGGCCGTACATCCCGATGCCTACATCCGGCCGTCGCCGACGTCGGGCACCCTCGGCGGTGTGGCCAGGGCCACCAGGGAAACCATCGTGCTGCTGGAGGCGGCCGGCTTCGACGTCATCCTGGTGGAGACCGTCGGTGTCGGGCAGTCCGAGGTGGCGGTGGCCAACATGGTGGACACCTTCGTGTTCCTGACCCTTGCCCGCACCGGCGACCAGCTGCAGGGCATTAAGAAGGGTGTGCTCGAGCTGGCCGACATCGTCGTGGTGAACAAGGCCGACGGTGAGCACGCCACCGAGGCGAGGACGGCCGCCCGAGAACTGACCGGTGCTATCCGGCTGATCTATCCGCGCGAAACACTGTGGCGCCCGCCGGTTCTGACGATGAGCGCGCTGGAGGGCACGGGCCTCACCGAGCTCTGGGAAACCGTGCTCAAGCATCGTCAGGTGCTCACCGACGCGGGGGAGTTCGAAACCCGCCGCAACGCTCAGCAGGTCGACTGGGCCTGGTCGATGGTCCGCGACACGGTGCTGGACCGCGTGCTCAACAATCCCGCGGTCCGCAAGATCCGTGCCGAGGTGGAGCGCCAAGTCCGCGACGGCGAGCTGACGCCGACCCTGGCCGCGCAGCAGATCCTCGACGCGGCGCAGAAATCCTGACCCCATTTGTTGCTGTTCGATGGAGGCTTTGCATGTCTGACATGCGGAGCGCTAACGGATCGGTAACTGTACTTTTATTTGCCGGGGTTGCAGGTAAATTAGATCCATTGTGAAGCTCTCTGACAGCCTGGAGCGCAGCGCGGCGCTTCCACACGGTGTTCAAGGCGCGGCGGATCCGCATTTCACCTGTGCGGTGCGGGCATTCAGCAGGATGTTTCCCGGTCCCCGCTACGGCGGAGGGGCGCTGTCGGTGTACCTGAACGGCGAGCCCGTTGTCGATGTTTGGACGGGTTGGTCCGACCGCAGCGGCTCGACGCACTGGTCCGCCGACACCGGTGCCATGGTGTTCTCGGCAACCAAGGGCATGGCGTCGACTGTCATCCACCGCCTCGCCGACCGGGGCCTGATCGACTACGAGGCGCCCGTCGCCGAGTACTGGCCGCAGTTCGGCGCCAACGGCAAGTCGAAGATCACCGTCCGCGAAGTCATGCAGCACACCGCCGGGCTCTCTCACCTCAACGGCGCGAACAAGGCCGACCTGATGGATCACCTCAAGATGGAGGAGCGGCTGGCGGCCGCGTCGGTGAACCGCGTTCTCTACGGCAAGGGGGCCTATCACGCGCTGACGTACGGCTGGCTGATGTCGGGTCTGGCCAGGGCGGTCACCGGCAAGGGTATGCGCGATCTGATCCGCGAGGAGTTAGCCGAACCGCTCGGCAACGACGGCCTGCATCTGGGCCGCCCGCCCCTCGATGCGCCGACCAAGGTGGCGCAAATCATCATTCCGCAGGGCACCATCAAAAATGCGCTGCTCGGCAGCATCGTGCCGAAGCTGGCCGCGCTCGAGTGGTCGGCCGGCGTTGGCGCGCTGTATTTCCCGGAGATGGTCTCGGTGGTGCAGGGTGACATCCCGTTCCTCGACGGCGAGATACCCGCCGCCAACGGAACCGCGACAGCGCGTGGCCTGGCGAAGATGTACGCGCCTCTGGCGTGTGGCGGCTGGGTCGACGGCAAGCAGTTCCTTTCGCCGGAGCTGACGGCGCGCCTGATCGGCAAGCCGAACCTGCGGCCGGACCGAAACATCGTCTTCCCCATGGCATTCCATCTCGGTTACCACTCCATCCCGATACCCGGCCTGATGCCCGGCTTCGGTCACGCGGGGCTCGGCGGCTCGCTCGGATGGGCGGACCCGAGCACCGGGATATCGTTCGGGTTCGTACACAACCGGCTGCTGACACCGCTAGTGGTGGTCGATCAGGCGGGCTTCGTCGCGACAGCGGCGTTGATCCGTCGGGGCGCCGCTGCGGCCCGCAGCCGGGGATACCGCCCGGTGCCTGCCTTCGGCGCGCCGTTCGTCGCCGAACCGCGGCACGTGGCGGGATAGCGACTACGCGTCTTCCATCCGGAAGCCGACCTTCAGCGTCACTTGGAAATGTCCGACCGCGCCGTCGGCGAGATGCCCGCGCACGGATGTCACCTCGAACCAGTCGAGTCCCCGGATGGTCTCCGCCGCACGCGATACGGCGCTTCGGATCGCGTCGTCGATGCTGTCGGGTGAGCTTCCGACGATCTCAATCACGCGGTAGGTGTGGTCGCTCATCACGCGCCCCTTTCCCGTTCGAGTTACTCGGCCTCTTCGACCGCGGCGAGGGTCCACTGCCGGACCGCTTTATTCTGTCGGCTCTGCCGCGGCTGTGGCTGATGAAGGTGATGAACCAAGTCGGCTTATTGCCGCGGTTAGCGCGGCGTCAGACCCGCGTGAACCACCTCGTCTTGATCCGCCACGAGTGTGCGGACGCGAGTGCGAAGCCTGCGCCGCACATGCAGGCCAAGATCCACACCAGGCTGCTGCCTGCCACCGTCTGCAGCGCGGGAATGTAGGCGGTCGTGATTCGGACGACGCACGCCAGGATTCCGAAGACCGAAGAAGCCAGATAGAAGTTGGCGATCGTTCGTGACCGCGGGTCTTTGCGCAACACCAGTGTGGCCCGGATGCCGTACACCAGCAGATAGATCAGGGTGCCGCAGAGCAGCAGCCAGTAGAGGTTCAGCCAGAAGTCGGTCGGGACCGTGAAGAAGTCCGGCTTGTAGATCCGCGCCCCGTTGCCGACGGAGAACGTCACCAGCAGCAGCGGAATGCACAGCGTGGCCGGCCGCTCCACGTATTGCTTGAACGATCGCTGCATCGCTTCGTCGTCGGCGAGCCTGCCCAGAGTGTTGTAGACGATGGCCGACGCCGCGACGATGTAGCAGTCGTGGCCGAGGTAATCCTCGACGTTCCACTTGCCGGTGACGGCGTGCAGCCAGTGGCCGACGGTTTCAGAGGCAAGCGGCGACATCAGCAGCACCGCCGCACCCTGCAAGGCGATGTTGAGGGTAGCGGCGACCTCCCAACGGCACGTCCACGTCACGCGCCGAATCCATAGGCTCCACCCGATGCACGCGATGGTGATCGCTAGGAGTGTTGCGAGGGCCATCCTTCTTGCCTTTGCGCTGAATTATTACTAGCAAATTCTATAGCGGTGGAGCGTCCTGGCGAGGCTGCATTTCAGATAGCTTTTTCGGGCGGACCTTGCGCGTTTCCGCGGTAGCCACTGCCAGGCCGGTTGACTCAAAGTAACTCGCCACTTCTTGGTGGCTCATCAGCCCGAACCGGACCTGCAGATCGGGATAGCTGAGGCCGAACCGGTCGGCAACCGTGCGCAGTTCCTCGGCGTCGGGGTAGCCAGCATCCTTGATCCGGCGGTAGTACGTGCTGCTAGATACTCCGAGCGCGTCGTAGATGTCCTTTGCGTCGACATCGCCGTCAAGGAGATAGTCGAGTAGGGCCTTTAGCTGTCGGCCGTTCTCATCTGTACGTGGCACCGCTCTACCTTAGACGTTGTTCCCACAAATGGGCAGTGCGAATCGAACGTGGTAAACGTTGCTGTTATTGACGCAGGTGTCACACTTTTGGGAGAGAACTCCCATTCTTGGGACGTCACAGCTACTGTTAGCGCATGTTGATTGCAGACTTTGCCAGCAGCCCTCTTCGAATCGCCGACCACGAGACCACCGACGCGCCGCAAGCAGCGGATCTCGCGAAGATTTCAGCGCCCCTGGACAGCACACTGACCGGCGAGTTGGACGGCGCGCAGTGGTATCTCGGTTTGGCAGGCGAGGAAATTCTCCTCGCGGCTCTCGGGCTCGCGATTGCTCGGACGCTCGGCGAGGGTGTCGTGCCCATTGATGTCGCAGGCCACGGTGCCGTTCCCGTGTCGTGCACGGCTGCGGGCCTCGCGACCGCAACGGAGACGCTCGGCGCTGTTCACCGCAGCCTCTCAACAGAGCTCCACCGCGCCGAAATTGGCCGCCCTGCCGCCGTCGGAAATCTACTTCTCCTATCTCGGCACGGAGCCGGGCCTGCGCCACGCGCTCGAGCTTCGGGCCTATCGCGCCGACGGCCTCGTGCAGCTGGACTGGTGGTACGACACCCGCAGCTTCGACGCCTACACCGTCGAGGAGCTGGTTGAGCAGCTGCCGCTCGCGCTGATCGAACTGACGTCTGAGGCCATGCCGCATTCGGATACCCCGATGGCCGTCGGTCACTGAGTCGCTAGAATCAGGCGTATCGGCGCTGATCCGGCCATCACCGGGGAGCCTTCGGAAGAACAGCTCAGGCGTGAGTCGGGCTCAGTAGACCCGAACGGGTAGGCCCGTCACAGCCACAATTCGAGCGGCGCACGCAAGTGCGCAAGCGGGGTGGTACCGCGGCGTTCGCGCACCGGCGCGTCGTCGTCCCCGTGCCATGGACGACCTTTGGCATGGAGACGACGCACGACCGTGACCAGCTATCCGAAGCCCACAGGCGGCGCGCCGAACTTTCCGGCGCTGGAATCCGATGTCCTGAAGTACTGGGATGACGACGACACCTTTCGTGCCAGCGTTTCGCGCCGAGACGACGCGCCGGAGTACGTGTTCTACGACGGGCCGCCGTTCGCAAACGGCCTGCCGCACTACGGCCACCTACTGACCGGCTACGTCAAGGACATCGTCCCGCGGTACCGCACGATGCGCGGCTACAAGGTGGACCGCCGATTCGGATGGGACACACACGGATTGCCGGCTGAGCTCGAGGTGCAGCGCCAACTCGACATCACCGACAAGTCGCAGATCGAAGAGATGGGCATCGAGAAATTCAACGACGCCTGCCGCGCGTCGGTGCTCAAGTACACCCAGGAGTGGCGCGCGTACGTGACACGGCAGGCGCGCTGGGTCGACTTCGACAACGACTACAAGACCCTTGATCTGACATTTATGGAGTCGGTCATCTGGGCCTTCAAACAGTTGTGGGACAAGGGCCTTGCCTACGAGGGCAACCGAGTGCTGCCGTACTGCTGGAACGATGAGACGCCGCTGTCCAGCCATGAGCTGCGGATGGACGACGACGTTTACCAGAGCCGTCAGGACCCGGCGATCACGGTCGGATTCCGAATCACCGAAGGTGCGCTGCAGGACGCGTACCTGTTGGTGTGGACGACGACGCCGTGGACCCTGCCGTCCAACCAGGCGGTGGCGGTCGGCCGGGATGTCGAATACGTGCTCGTGCAGTCGGAGGATCGCCGCTACGTGCTGGCGAAGGCGCGGCTGGCGGCGTACGCGCGCGAACTCGGCGAAGAACCAGAGATCCTGGCCACGTACCCGGGCGCGGACCTTCTGGGGACGCACTATTTACCGCCGTTTCCATTTTTCATGGACGCACCCAACAGTTTCCAGGTGCTGCCCGGTGATTTCGTCTCCACCGACGACGGCACGGGCATCGTCCACATGTCGCCGGCCTACGGCGAGGACGACATGGCCACCGCACAGGCCGCCGATATCGTCGCCGTCACGCCGGTGGACGCGAAGGGCCGGTTCGACGGGACCGTGCCCGACTATGCGGGCCGGCACGTGTTCGAGGCTAATCCGCAGATCATCCGCGACCTGAAAGATCGGAGCGGCCCGGCGGCGCAGAACCGTCCGGTGCTCCTGCGACATGAAACCTACGAACACTCATATCCGCACTGCTGGCGGTGCCGCAACCCGTTGATCTACCGCGCGGTTTCGTCGTGGTTCGTCAAGGTCAGCGAGTTCCGCGACCGCATGGTCGAGCTCAACCAGCAGATCACCTGGTATCCCGAGCACGTCAAGGACGGCCAGTTCGGCAAGTGGCTGCAGGGTGCCCGCGACTGGTCGATCTCGCGAAACCGGTACTGGGGGACCCCTATTCCGGTGTGGACCTCCGACGACCCCGCCTATCCGCGCATTGACGTTTACGGCAGCCTGGACGAACTCGAACATGACTTCGGAGTGCGGCCAGACAACCTGCACAGGCCATTCATCGACGAGCTGACGCGGCCCAATCCCGACGACCCGGCCGGTAAGTCGACCATGCGCCGCATCCCCGACGTGTTCGACGTGTGGTTCGACTCCGGTTCCATGCCGTATGCCCAGGTGCACTACCCGTTCGAGAGTGCCGAATGGTTCGACGGTGTTTTTAGCGCCGACCCCGACAAGCGGGTCGACGGTGTTGTCAGCGCCGACCCCGACAAGCGGGTCGACGGTGTTGTCAGCGCCGACCCCGACAAGCGGGTCGACGCACACTTCCCGGGCGACTTCATCGTCGAGTACATAGGCCAGACCCGCGGCTGGTTCTACACGCTCCACGTGCTCGCCACAGCGCTGTTCGACAAGCCCGCGTTCAAAACCTGTGTGGCACACGGCATCGTGCTCGGCAATGACGGCCAGA
Source organism: uncultured Actinomycetota bacterium (assembly GCA_963715215.1). GTDB lineage: Bacteria > Actinomycetota > Actinomycetes > Mycobacteriales > Mycobacteriaceae > Mycobacterium. The sequence continues at coordinate 29,130 of CAVQRJ010000026.1, read as the reverse complement.
AGATGAGCAAGTCGCTGCGCAACTATCCCGACGTATCGGAGGTCTTCGACCGCGACGGCTCCGATGCGATGCGCTGGTTCCTGATGGCGTCGCCGATCCTTCGGGGCGGAAACCTGATCGTCACCGAACAGGGAATTCGCGAGGGCATCAGGCAGGTGCAGCTGCCGATCTGGAACGCATACACCTTTCTGGCCCTGTACGCGCCGAAGAAGGGCACATGGCGGACCGACTCCACGCACGTGTTGGACCGCTACATCCTGGCCAAGCTCGCGCAGCTGCGCGATGACCTGACCGCGTCGATGGACGTCTGTGACATTTCCGGTGCGTGTGACGAACTCAGGCAGTTCACCGAGGCGTTGACGAATTGGTATGTGCGACGGTCGCGTTCACGATTCTGGGAAGAAGACCCCGATGCCATCGACACGCTGCACACCGTGTTGGAGGTGGCAGGCAGGCTCGCTGCGCCGCTGCTGCCGCTGACGACCGAGATGATTTGGCGCGGCGTCACAGGAGAGCGTTCGGTACATCTCACCGACTGGCCGGAGGCGGGCGACCTGCCGCACGACGCGGAGCTGGTGGCCACGATGGATCAGGTGCGTGAGGTGGCGTCTGCGGCGTCGTCGCTGCGAAAGGCGAAGAAGCTGCGGGTACGGCTGCCGCTGCCCAAACTGACTGTCGCCGTGGAGAACCCACAGCGGCTCGAGCCGTTTCGGGACGTGATCGCCGACGAGCTCAACGTGAAGGAAGTCGAGCTCACCGACGAGATCCCGAAGTACGGACGTTTCGAGCTCACGGTCAACGCACGCGAAGCGGGTCCTCGCCTCGGCAGGGACGTGCAGACCGCGATCAAGGCCGTCAAGGCGGGCGAGGGTGTCGTCAACCCCGACGGCACGCTGACCGCCGGTCCGGCGGTGCTGCTGCCCGAGGAGTTCAGCTCCCGACTGGTCGCCGCCGATCCCGAGTACACCGCGGCATTGCCCGAGGGGTCGGGCCTGGTCGTGCTCGACGGCACGGTCACGCCGGAACTGGAGGCCGAGGGCTGGGCCAAGGACCGCATTCGCGAACTTCAGGAACTGCGCAGGACGACGGGGCTCGATGTGTCCGACCGCATTTCGGTGGTCATGGCGGTGCCCGCGGAGCGCGAGACCTGGGCGCGCACGCACGCCGACATGATCGCGCGGGAGATCCTGGCCACGGCTTTCGAGTTCGGCGAACCCAGCGACGGAAGCGACATCGGTGACGGGGTGCGGGTGGCGATCGCCAAGGTCTAGGAGTCCTGAATTGATCCGCGGGGCGGGCGGTGGTCACGACGGTACGACCACAGCGTGTCAGGGACACTTTTGCGGTTGCCCGCCTCATGGCGACATTGTCGCTAATGGTTAGGCGATCAATGTTTCAGCGACAATGTCGCTCGGAGGCGGGCAGAACGATCCGCACTGGTGCGGCCTGCCAGCGAAGCGGGCCGCCGAAGTGACTCACGAAAACCTCAGTGGCTCAACGAGTACCGAGTATGACTTCAACATCGCGCCACAGGCACAGCGAGGCACCCCGCCCCCGAAACACCCTTAATTCAGCAGACTCTAGCGGCGCAGCACCACATCAACTCAGTTCGCAGTCCCATCAGCCTGCGCAGCCACACGAAGACCGCATCCGACCAGTGTCTGCGCATCGGTTAGCGAAAAGCTCTGCCGCCCATAGCTCTTCGGGATCACGGCTCGGCGGCCTTGGCCCAGCAGCTGTTCTCCGCCACCGCTCTCGGCGAGCTGAAACCGCCGGATCGATTTCGATCAGCGGCGCCCGCACCTGTTCGTTTCGCTCGAGGTGCTCGACCCACTGCCCGAAGGTGCCGACGTCGCCGCGGACGCGAGGAGCATCGGCGCCGGCCCATGCGTCATGATCGCCCGGCGAGCGTCCTAGCATCGGCAGGTGTGGCCACGCGATGGGTGCTTCACCTCGACATGGACGCGTTCTTCGCGTCGGTCGAGCAGTTGACGCGCCCGACGCTGCGTGGACGGCCCGTGCTGGTCGGCGGACTTGGCGGACGCGGCGTGGTCGCGGGCGCGAGCTACGAGTCCAGGGTCTACGGCGCGAGGTCGGCGATGCCGATGCATCAGGCCCGACGGCTGGTCGGCGCCACCGCAGTGGTGCTCCCACCACGCGGGGTGGTCTACGGAGTGGCCAGCCGCCGCGTGCTGGATACCGTGCGTGCGACAGTGCCAGTGCTCGAGCAGTTGTCCTTCGACGAGGCCTTCGGCGAGCCAGCCGAACTCGCGGGCGCCACCACCGAGGACGTCGAGGCGTTCTGCGAGGCGTTGCGGGCCGAGATCCGCGACGTGACGGGGCTCGTCGCATCCGTCGGCGCCGGATCGGGCAAGCAGATCGCCAAGATCGCCTCGGGACTGGCCAAACCCGATGGCATCCGGGTGGTGCGCCGCGACGAGGAACGCGTGCTGTTGGACGGGCTGCCCGTTCGGCGGCTATGGGGGATCGGTCCGGTGGCCGAGGAGAAGCTGCACCGGCTGGGAATCGAGACGATCGGGGCCTTCGCCGCGCTGTCCGACGCCGAGGCGGCCAACATCCTCGGCGGCACCGTCGGCCCTGCGCTGCATCAGCTGGCAAGGGGAATTGACGACCGGCCGGTCGCCGAGAACGGGCCCGCCAAGCAGATCAGCGCCGAATCCACCTTCCCCGAAGACCTGACCACCCTCGACCAGCTGCGCGAAGCGGTGGCGTCAATCGGCGACCACGCGCACACCCGCCTGGAGAAGGACGGCCGCGGAGCGCGCACCGTCACCGTCAAGCTGAAGAAGTCGGATATGAGCATCCTGACCCGCTCGGCGACGCTGCCGTATGCGACCACAGACGCCGCAACGTTGATCGCGATGGCACGCAGGCTGCTGCTGGATCCGCTTGATATTGGCCCCATTCGCCTTGTCGGCGTTGGCTTTTCCGGCCTCTCGGAGGTGCGGCAAGAGTCCCTCTTCCCAGACTTGGAGCTGATAGCAGAAGAAGTGTCCGACACCCGGCTGCCGCAGACATTAAGCCAAGCCACGGAGCGGGCGCCCGCCTGGCGGATCGGCGACGACGTCACCCACACCGAGTACGGCCACGGCTGGATCCAGGGCGCCGGACACGGGGTGATGACCGTGCGGTTCGAAACCCGCAGCACCGGTCCGGGACTGGTTCGCACATTCGGCGACGGCACTGCAGACATTCAACGGGCCAACCCGGTAGACAGCCTGGATTGGCCCGACTATGTCAACGCGCTCACCGACTCAACCCCAGCGGGCGAGGACGTCGTCGACGGGCGAGCCGCTCGCCAGGGCGGCGATCAGTAGCACCCGGGCCTGCGGAGGCCGCAGGCCGCGACACCATCAACGCGCCCGCATCGACGAGTTCGCGTCCCGGCCCGTAGCCGGCGCCGACCTTTCCGCCGGGCACCCTCGTCGACACCGCCACCGCCACTCCCTCGCGGCAATGTCGCCGCACCGCGTGGATCACCGCGGCGCCCGCATTGCCCGAGCCGAGCGCCTCGAGCACGATTCCCTGCGCGCCGGCTGCGACGCACGCGTCCATCGCCACCGCGTCGGCACCCGGGTACACCGCGAGCGTGTCCACCCGGGGCGCGTCGGCGCTCGGCAACTCCCCGAGGAACGGCCGCTCCTTGGCGGCCCGCACATCGAATCGCCCATCGGTGACCGTGCCGACCGCGACACCGTCGAAGCCGGAGAGGTCAACGGTCGCGACCTTCTGCAGGCCGAGTGGCTGCCACACCGTTCCGGCGAGGGTGACGAGCACCCCGTGGCCCCTGGCCTGCGGGCTGGCGGCCACTAATAGCGCGTCGCGCAGATTGTCCGGCCCGTCGGCATCCGGTGCGTCCGCACTGCGCAGCGCGCCGGTGATCACCACGGGAACGGCGCCGTCGTAGGTCAGCTCGAGCCAGAGGGCCGATTCCTCCAGGGTGTCGGTGCCGTGCGCGATGACCACACCCTCGACGCCCGGCTGCTGTGCGAGCGCGGCGGTGGCCGTGCGCATGGCGTCCCAGTCGGCGGGTGTCAATTGCGAACTGTCCACCGACATCAGGTCGACGAGCTCGACGTCGAGCCCGGATACCAGGTCTGCGCCGCTGGTCGCGGGCCGTCGGACACCCTGCGCGTCGGTGTTGCTGGCGATCGTGCCGCCTGTGGTGATGACGACTAGGCGGCTCACGCCCTCATCATTGCAAAATCATGCTTTGGAATGATGGGGGAGTGACTGATGAATCGGCGGGCGCCGCCGCGGCCGAAGACACCGAACCGAAGCCTCGCCGCCGAATCCGGCTCCTGGTGACGGTCGCCGCCGTCATCCTCGCACTCGACATCGTCACGAAAGTCCTCGCGGTCAAGCTCCTTACGCCAGGTCAACCGGTTTCGATCATCGGCGACACGGTGACCTGGACGCTGGTCCGCAACTCCGGTGCCGCCTTCTCGATGGCCACCGGTTACACGTGGGTGCTGACGCTGATCGCCAGCGGCGTGGTCGTCGGCATCATCTGGATGGGCAGGCGGCTCGTGTCGCCGTGGTGGGCCATCGGCCTCGGCATGATCCTCGGCGGCGCGATGGGCAACCTGGTCGACCGGTTTTTCCGCTCACCGGGCCCGCTGCGGGGGCACGTGGTGGATTTTCTGTCCATCGGCTGGTGGCCGGTGTTCAATGTTGCCGACCCGTCGGTGGTCGGCGGGGCGATCCTTCTGGTGGCGCTGTCGCTGTTCGGGTTCGACTTCGACACCATCGGCCGGCGACGGCCGGGCGACGAATCAGAAGAAGTCGGCCGGCGTGAGGCCGAACCCTCCTGATGGACACCCGCTCGATGCCTGTGCCGGAGGGACTGGCGGGCATGCGTGTCGACGCCGGGCTGGCCCGGCTGCTCGGCCTGTCCCGCACCGCAGCCGCGGCGCTGGCCGAGGACGGTGGCGTCGACCTCGACGGCAGCCCGGTCGGCAAGTCCGACCGGCTGACACCGGGTGCGTGGCTGGAGGTGCGGCTGCCGGAAGCGCCTGCGCCGCCCGAGAATACGCCGGCCGAAATCGAGGGCATGACGATTCTGTACTCTGACGACGACATCGTCGCCGTCGACAAGCCCGCCGGTGTCGCGGCCCACGCCACGGTCGGCTGGCACGGGCCGACGGTGCTCGGCGGGCTGGCGGCCGCCGGCTTCCGGATCACCACCTCGGGCATTCACGAGCGACAGGGCATCGTGCACCGTCTCGACGTCGGCACATCGGGTGTGATGGTGGTGGCGCTATCCGAGCGTGCCTACACCCTCCTCAAGCGGGCCTTCAAACAACGCACCGTCGACAAGCGTTATCACGCACTGGTACAAGGACATCCGGACCCGTCCAGTGGCACCATCGACGCGCCCATCGGCAGGCATCGCGGACATGACTGGAAGTTCGCCGTCACCCAGGGCGGCCGGCACAGCGTCACGCACTACGACACGTTGGAGGCCCATCAGGCCGCAAGCCTGCTCGACATCGAGCTGGAAACCGGACGCACACACCAGATCCGGGTGCATTTCGCCGCGCTGCACCACCCATGCGCAGGTGACCTCACGTATGGAGCCGATCCGGTGCTCGCCAAAAAGCTTGGGCTGGAACGTCAATGGCTCCATGCGCGGTCACTGGCGTTCACGCATCCCGCCGACGGTCGCCGCATCGAGATCAGCAGCCCCTACCCGTCCGATCTGCAGCACGCCCTGGACGTCCTGCGCAGTCACGAACTGTGAGCGACGAGCGACGATCCGGGCTGCTGTTCGGTGCAGGCGCCTACATCTGGTGGGGGCTCTGCCCAGGTTTCTTCCTGCTACTGCTTCCCGCCAGCGCGACGGAGATATTGGCTCACCGCTTCGTATGGAGCGCGGTGTTCATGCTGGCGCTGCTCGCCGCGGTACGGCGGCTGGGTGATCTGCGCAGTCTCAGCGCACGCAGCTGGTTTCAACTGTTGGCGGCGTCGGTGTTCATCGCCCTCAACTGGGGCACCTACATCTGGGCGGTCACCCACGCCCACGTCGTCGACGCCGCACTGGGCTACTTCATCAATCCGCTCGTCACCGTGGCACTCGGAGTGGTCGTCTTTCGCGAGCGGCTCAACTGGTGGCAGCTTCTCGCGCTGGTGCTCGCGGTCGCGGCTGTCGCGATTCTGACCGCCGAGGTAGGTGACGTGCCCTACGTCGCGCTCATCCTTGCCTTTTCGTTCGGTCTCTACGGGCTGGTCAAGAAGGTGGTCGACGCCGACCCGCGGGTCAGCGTCGCAGTGGAGGCGTTGTGGGCCCTGCCGGTCGCCGTCGGTTACCTGATCTGGCTGGAGTTCTCGCACCAGGCGCACTTCGTCAGCTACGGGGCGCCCCACGCGGCGTTGCTGGTGCTGGCCGGTCCGGTGACCGCGATCCCGCTGCTGCTCTTCGCGGCGGCCGCACAACGACTGCCGATGGTGACGTTGGGCCTGCTGTTCTACCTCAACCCAGGGCTGCAGATGGCCTGGGGAGTGCTGATCGGGCACGAGCCGATGCCCCCCGGCCGATGGCTCGGCTTCGCGCTGATCTGGGTGGCGTTGGGGGTATTCACCGCCGATGCGCTGTGGCGGGCACGACGCGCTCCGCGACAATCACCACGCGATCTCGAAGAAAGTGTGCGACTGCCGGGTCGCCGCTCCTCCTAGTCGGTGAATATCGCCCAGCAGAGGCCATGTCGATTCGGGAGCGCCCGGATCGTCATCACCGGTGTCAGGGTCACAATCGACGTCGAGGAGGACACCATGCGGTACTGCCTGTTGATGCATTACCAGGAAGCCGACGAGATCGGACTGACCGAGGAGGACATGGCGCCCGCAATGGCCGCGTTCCAGGCCTATGCCGACGACCTGTCTGCGGCGGGGGTGCTCATCGACACCGAGGTGCTCGAACCCGTCGTGGCCACCACAACGGTGACCGCCCGCAACGGCACACCCGAGATCCAGGACGGCCCGTTCGCCGACACCAAGGAGAAACTGGGCGGCATCTTCGTCATCGAGGTCGGCAACCTCGACGAGGCGCTGAAATGGGCACAGGCGAACCCGGCCAACGGCTGGGGTTCGATCGAAATCCGCCCGGTGGCGCGGACATACGCCGCCGATCGCGGGTGGTACCACCCCTGAGCGTCCAGCAGCGGGTAGCCGACCTGGTTCGCGCGTCCTACGGTCGGTTGCTCGCGCTGCTGGCGGCGCCCACCCGCGACATCGCCGTCGCCGAAGACGCGCTGGCGGATGCCGTGGAACGCGCGCTCACCCGCTGGCCGGTCGAAGGAGTACCCGCCAATCCCGAGGCGTGGCTGCTCACCGTCGCCCGCAACCGGATGCGCGACGTGTGGAAGTCACACGCCCACCGCATGACCGTCCCGCTCACTGAAACCCATGACAGCGCAACCGAAGTCGACGGCATGCCCGCGATACCCGACAGACGACTCGAGCTGATGCTGGTCTGCGCTCATCCCGCCATCGCGGCGGGCATGCGCACACCGTTGATGCTCCAGACGGTGCTCGGCGTCGAGGCGGCCGCCATTGCCGAGGCATTCGCGGTCGAACCCGCCGCCATGGCACAGCGCTTGGTGCGGGTCAAGAGACGCATCCGCGACGCAGGCATTCCGTTCGTCCTGCCCGAGCGCGACGACCTCGCCGCGCGGCTGCCAGCCGTGCTGGAGGCCGTCTACGGCGCGTATGCGATCGACTGGCAGCTGACGCAGGAGGCCGCACCGATCGAAACGCTGTCGGCCGAGGCGCTGCACCTGACCCTCGTGCTGACCGAACTGCTGCCCGATGAGCCGGAGGTGCTCGGCCTGGCCGCCCTGGTCTGTCTGTCGGAGGCCCGCAGGGCTGCGCGGCGCGACCGCGAGGGCCGGTTCGTCCCTCTCGACGAGCAGGACGCCGCGCTCTGGGATGTTGCGTTGATCTCCAGGGGCGAGCGCTTGCTGCGACGTGCCCACGTATTCCGGCGGCCGGGCCGGTTCCAGTACGAGGCCGCGATCCAGTCGGCGCACTGCTCCCGGCCGACCGATGTGGAGGCACTGCGAAAGTTGTATCGCGCCCTGGCCAAGGTGGCGCCGTCGCTGGGTGCCGCGGTGGCGCTGGCCGCAGTCGAAGGACAGATCGACGGGCCGGACGCCGGTCTGCGGGCACTCGACGCCATCGACAACCCGGCCGTCGAGCGCTTCCAACCGGCATGGAGCACCAGGGCACATCTGCTCGCGGAGGCAGGTCGGAAGGGCTCAGCGGCGCACGCCTACCGCACCGCCATCGAGCTGACCACCGATCCCGGCGTCGCCGATTACCTGCGTGAACAGCTAACTTCGATTCGGCGATAAGACACGCACCGCGACACGCGCGTACTCGTCGGTGGGCGGCCATAGACTGGCGTCCCTATGACCAGTCCGTCCACTCTTCGCGCGACCGCCTATCGGTCGTCCTTCGTGCACCTGCATAACCACACCGAGTATTCGATGCTGGACGGTGCCGCGAAGGTCGCTCCGATGCTGGCCGAGGCGCAGCGGCTGGAGATGCCGGCGATCGGTATGACTGATCACGGAAACATGTTCGGCGCCAGCGAGTTCTACAACTTGGCAACCGAAGCCGGGATCAAGCCGATCATCGGCGTCGAGGCGTACATAGCGCCGGGGTCGCGATTCGACACCCGCCGCATCCTGTGGGGCGATCCCGGCCAGAAGGGCGACGACGTATCGGGCAGCGGCTCCTACACCCATATGACGATGGTTGCGGAGAACGCGACGGGTGTGCGCAACCTGTTCAAGCTGTCGTCGCTTGCCTCGTTCGAGGGCCAGCTCGGCAAGTGGTCCAGGATGGACGCCGAGATTGTCGCCGAACACGCCGCGGGCATCATCGCCACCACCGGCTGCCCGTCGGGGGAGGTGCAGACCCGGCTGCGGCTGGGCCACGACCGCGAGGCCCTGGAGTCCGCCGCGAAATGGCGGGAGATCTTCGGCCCGGACAACTATTTCCTCGAGCTGATGGACCACGGCCTGTCGATCGAGCGGCGGGTCCGTGACGGGTTGTTGGAGATCGGCCGCAGGCTCGACATACCGGCGCTCGCCACCAACGACTGCCACTACGTCACCCGCGACGCCGCGCACAACCACGAGGCGCTGTTGTGTGTACAGACCGGCAAGACGCTGTCGGACCCCAACCGGTTCAAGTTCGACGGCGACGGCTACTACCTGAAATCGGCCGCCGAGATGCGCTCGCTGTGGGATGACGAGATCCCCGGCGCGTGCGACTCCACGCTGCTCATCGCCGAACGCGTGCAGTCCTACAAGGACGTGTGGGAGACCCGCGATCGAATGCCGGTATTCCCGGTTCCCGAAGGCCACGACCAGGCTTCGTGGCTACGCCACGAGGTGGATGCCGGACTGGCGCGACGGTTCCCGACGGGCGTGCCACCGGAGTACGTCGAACGGGCGGCCTACGAGATCCAGGTCATCTGTGCCAAGGGCTATCCGTCGTACTTCCTGATCGTCGCCGACCTGGTCGGCTATGCGCGGTCGGTGGACATCCGCGTCGGGCCTGGCCGCGGGTCGGCCGCAGGTTCGCTGGTGGCCTACGCGTTGCGGATAACCGACATCGACCCGATCGAGCACGGCCTGCTGTTCGAGCGCTTCCTCAACCCGGAGCGCGCATCGATGCCCGATATCGACATCGACTTCGACGACCGCAGGCGCGGCGAGATGGTGCGCTACGCCGCCGACAAATGGGGTCAGGACCGGGTCGCCCAGGTCATCACCTTCGGCACCATCAAAACGAAAGCGGCACTGAAGGATTCGGCCCGAATTCACTACGGCCAGCCGGGCTTCGCCATCGCGGACCGCATCACCAAGGCGCTGCCGCCGCCCATCATGGCCAAGGACATCCCGCTGTCGGGCATCACCGATCCGACCCATGAGCGGTACAAGGAAGCCACCGAGGTGCGCGGCCTGATCGACACCGATCCCGACGTACGCACCATCTACGAGACGGCCCGCGGCCTCGAGGGCCTGATCCGCAACGCAGGCGTGCACGCCTGCGCGGTGATCATGAGCTCGGAACCGCTGACCGAGGCGATCCCGCTGTGGAGGCGACCACAGGACGGCGCCATCATCACCGGCTGGGACTACCCGTCCTGCGAGGCCATCGGCCTGTTGAAGATGGACTTCCTCGGGCTGCGGAACCTGACGATCATCGGCGACGCGCTGGAGAACATCAAGGCCAACCGCGGGATCGAACTCGACCTGGAATCGCTTCCGCTCGACGACGGCCCGACGTTCCAATTGCTCGGCCGCGGCGACACTCTCGGCGTGTTCCAACTCGACGGCGGGCCGATGCGCGACCTGCTGCGCCGCATGCAGCCGACGGGGTTCGAGGACGTCGTCGCCGTGATCGCGCTGTATCGGCCCGGCCCGATGGGCATGAACGCCCACAACGACTACGCCGACCGCAAGAACGGCCGCCAGGCCATCCGGCCCATCCACCCCGAGCTGGCCGAACCGCTCGAGGAGATCCTCGCCGAGACCTACGGCCTGATCGTCTACCAAGAGCAGATCATGCGCATCGCGCAGAAGGTGGCAGGCTACTCGCTCGCCCGAGCGGACATCTTGCGTAAGGCCATGGGCAAGAAGAAGCGTGAAGTGCTCGACAAGGAGTACGAGGGTTTCTCGGAAGGCATGAAGGCCAACGGGTTCTCGGCGGGCGCCATCAAGGCGTTATGGGACACCGTGCTTCCGTTCGCCGACTACGCATTCAACAAGTCGCACGCCGCAGGCTACGGGTTGGTGTCGTACTGGACGGCCTACCTCAAGGCGAACTACCCGGCCGAGTACATGGCGGGTCTGTTGACGTCGGTCGGCGACGACAAGGACAAGGCCGCGGTGTACCTGGCCGACTGCCGCAAGCTGGGCATCACCGTGCTGCCGCCGGACGTCAACGAGTCCGGTCTGAACTTCGCCTCCGTCGGCGAGGACATCCGATACGGGCTGGGGGCGGTACGTAACGTCGGTGCGAATGTCGTTGCTTCCCTGATCGGTTCGCGTACCGACAAAGGGAAGTTCATCGACTTCTCCGATTACCTCAACAAGATCGACATCGGGCCGTGCAACAAGAAGGTCACCGAGTCGTTGATCAAGGCGGGTGCGTTCGACTCGCTGGGCCATCCCCGCAAAGGACTGTTTCTTGTGCACACCGATGCCGTCGAATCGGTGCTCGGGACCAAGAAAGCCGAGGCGATGGGCCAATTCGACCTCTTCGGCGGCGCCGACACCGCCACCGATGCGGTGTTCACCATCAAGGTGCCCGAGGAGGAGTGGGACGACAAGCACAAGCTGGCGCTGGAGCGAGAAATGCTCGGCCTGTACGTGTCCGGCCATCCGCTCAACGGTGTCGCCCACTTGCTGACCACGCAGGTGGACACCCAGATCCCGTCGATCCTCGACGGCGACGTTCCCAACGACGCCCAGGTGCGCGTCGGCGGAATCCTGACCGGGGTGAACCGGCGCGTCAACAAGAATGGAATGCCTTGGGCCTCAGCCCAATTAGAGGATCTGACCGGCGGCGTCGAGGTGATGTTCTTCCCGCACACGTACTCGAGCTACGGCGCGGAAGTCGTCGACGACGCCGTGGTTCTGGTCAGCGCAAAGGTCAGAATCCAGGACGACCGTATCTGCCTGATCGCCAACGACCTTGTTGTGCCCGACTTCTCGAATGCCGCGGTGGACCGGCCGGTAGCCGTCAGCCTGCCGACGCGGCAGTGCACCATCGACAAGGTCAACTCCCTCAAGCAGGTGCTCGCGCGACACCCCGGCACCTCGCAGGTGCATCTGCGGTTGATCAGCGGGGACCGCATCACCACGCTCGAACTGGACCAGTCGCTACGGGTCACGCCGTCGTCGGCGTTGATGGGTGATCTGAAGGCGCTGCTGGGGCCCGGCTGCCTGGGCTAAGTTCCGCCCATGGCTGTCGCCGAAGTTCTCGATGTCGACCTGCTCGACCCCTCGTTGTACGGGAGCGGCATCCCGCACGCGCTGTATGCGAAGCTGCGCGAGATCTGGCCCGTCCTCTGGCATCCGAGAACCCATGTGCCCGCCTTCGGAAGCGACATCGAATTCTGGGCGATACTCGGCTACAAGGAGGTCGAGCAGGCGAACCGTGACTGGGAGACGTTCTCCGCCTATGACGGGACGACGATCGTGCCGTTCCCGCGGGAACGTCGAGGCGTCATGCTCGTCGCCAAGGACCCTCCCGAACACTTGAAACTCAGAAAGCTGATCAGCGCGGGCTTCACACCCCGCATGATCGGCCGGCTCGAGGAGCAGATCACCGAACGCACCGACCAGATCCTCGACGAAGCAGCGGCTCGAGGTGAGATCGACTTCGTGTCCGAAATCGCCTACCAGCTTCCGATGCACGTGATCGCCGACATCGTCGGCATTCCCGAAGCGGATCGGCCTGAGGTCTTCCATCTCACCGAGGTCATCATGCGAGCCGCGGACCCACCCCAGGGCGTGACGGGCAAGGACCGAGACGACGCGCAGGTAGCCCTGTTCACCTACGCCCATCGGCTCAGCGCCGAGAAGCGGTCGAATCCGACCGACGACGTGTGGTCCATCCTCGCCGCCGGTGAGCTCGACGAGTTCGGGCTGGACCTGTTCTTCATGGTGCTGACCTTCGCAGGCAGTGAGACGACCCGGAATGCGTTGTCGCAGGGGCTGATGGCGCTCGTGGACAACCCAGGGGAGCTCCAGGATCTTCGGCAGGATTCGGCCCTGCTGCCGAGCGCCGTCGAGGAGATACTGCGGTGGGCGAGTCCGGCGACCTGCTTCGCCCGCACCGTGACGCGCGACGTCGAGCTCGGCGGTCAGCAGCTGCGTGCCGGCGACCGCGTCGGCCTGTTCTACCCGTCAGCGAACCGGGACGACACGGTGTTCACCGACCCGAATCGCTTCGACATCCGGCGGTCGCCGAACCCGCATGTCGCGTTCGGCGGTGGCGGACCACACTTCTGCCTCGGCGCCAGCCTCGCCCGAAAGGAGATCGAAGTGATGATCGGATCGCTGTTGCGTCGCTTCACCACCATCGAGGTCACCGGCGAGCCGACCTGGATGAGCGCGGGACCGGCAGCCACGGTGGCGTGGCGATCCAGTCGCTACCCGTCCGGCTCGCATAGCGAATCTAGAACGCATACCGCAGTATTCGTGCTTTACGCCGCCCCGTCTTGCTCATGCCGGACAGCTTGGTGGCCACCCGGATCCATCCTGGAAACAGGTCGACTTCCGGAGCGTCGACCAGGCTGGCCTCCTCGGCCAACCGCATACGTGGATTCCAGGTCTCGGGGTGGTGCGCGTCCTTGAATCCCGGATAGCCGAACTGGCTGCCCACATCCTTGAACATCTTCTGCGGGTAGAGCTTGATCGCCAGGCGGCTCACCCGGCCGATCCGGCCGTAGTCGTTGAATGCCAGCTCGCCGGATCCGAAGTGGTTGGTGATGCGCCGGAAGATCGCGATGATCAGCGGTTCGGTGAGGAAGGCGAACAGCCCGTCGGCTATCAGCATCGTCGGGCGGTCGGCTGGTATCGCATCAGGCCAGTGCTCTTCGGCCAGTGACACCGGCACCAGGTGTGCACCTGGCCTGGCGGGCAGCACCTCGCCGCGCAGGGCGGTGATCCCGGGCAAGTCCACGGAGTACCAATCCACCGATTCGGGCGGGTTGACCCGGTGCGGCCCGCTATCCAGCCCGGCGCCCAGGTCGACGATGACAGCGTCGGGATGCTTGCTGATGAACGCCCGCACACGATCGTCGAGCATCTTCGCCCGCAACGCGGTCTGGCATACCACACTGGTCTGCACGCCGAGTCCGGCGAAGTCGTAGTCGATCTTGCCGACCACCGCGTGCGCCAGGGTGTCGCCGAGGATCGGCCTAACCCATTGGCTGTCCAGCGCCCTGGCGTATTCGGTGAGAAAGGCGGTCTGCTCGATCGGTGATAGTTCGGTTGCTGTAATCCCCATGACTGCGAACGTACTCCTGTTTTTCGGCTGAACGATCAGCCCAAAACGTTCACCGCCCTTGAGATTACGAGCGCGGCCGTCGACGGCGCTACTGGCAGAATGGCGGACAATGTGTTGTCGATCGTGATTGCGGCCAGCGCGGCACCACCGTGTTTCCCTCGGGATGGCGGCCTGTTGTGCCATCACGGCGAGCACGGCGATGCGCACCGGTGACGCAGATCAGATTCCGGTGAACCGTGCATCTGCACAGTGTGATTGCCTAAGTTGTGAATCATGAGCACATCCGATCGGCCTGCCACACTCTGTGAAGCCTTCCAGCGAACTGCCGCGATGGACCCCGACGCCGTTGCGATACGCACCGTCGGCGGCACCCAGACCCTGACCTGGCGCGACTACGCCGAGCAGGTGCGTCAAGTTGCCGCGGGACTGGCCGCGCTCGGGGTTCGACGCGGCGACACGGTGTCGCTGATGATGGGAAACCGGATCGAGTTCTATCCGATCGACGTGGGTGCGCAGCATCTCGGCGCCACCTCGTTCTCGGTGTACAACACGCTGGCCGCCGAACAGCTGGTGTATGTGTTCGACAACGCGGGAACCAAGGTGGTCTTCTGCGAAGAGCAGTACGTAGACCGCATCCGGGAGAGCGGTGCAGCCGTCGAGCACATCGTCTGCATCGACGGCTCGCCGGCCGGGACGACGCCGTACGAGCAATTCCTGGCCGCCGGCGCCGACGATTTCGACTTCGAGTCGACGTGGCGCGCCGTGCAGCCCGACGATATCGTCACGCTGATCTACACCTCTGGTACCACCGGCAATCCGAAGGGCGTGGAGATGACGCACGCCAGCCTGCTCTTTGAGACCTTCGCCGTTGCCGATGTGCTCGGTATCGAGTTCGGTGACCGCATCACCTCGTTTCTTCCCTCGGCACACATCGCCGACCGGTGGGGCTGTCTGTACAGCCAAGAGGTCTTCGGCAGCCAGATCACGGTCGTACCCGATTCGAGGACCATCGCTGCGGCCCTGCCGGACGTGCGGCCGACGATCTGGGGTGCGGTTCCCCGGGTATGGGAGAAGCTCAAGGCTGCAATCGAATTCGCGGCCGAGAACGAACCCGACGAGACGAAGCGCACGGGGTTGCAGTGGGGGCTGTCAGTCGCGGCGAAGAAGGCCAAGGCTCTGGTCGCCGGTGAGCCCGTGCCTGACGACGTCGCCGCCGAATGGGCGCAGGCCGACGAGTTGGTGTTGTCCAAGCTGCGAGAGAAACTCGGGCTCGACCAGGTCCGCTGGACGGTTTCGGGAGCGGCCCCCATCCCCAGGGAGACGTTGGCGTTCTTCCTGAGCCTCGGCATCCCGGTCTGCGAGGTCTGGGGCATGTCGGAGTTGAGTTGTGTTGCGACGGTGAGTCATCCACGCGACGCCCGCATCGGTACCGTTGGCAAGCTGCTGCCGGGAATGGAGGGTCGGATCGCCGAGGATGGCGAGTTCCTCGTGCGCGGGCCGTTGGTGATGAAGGCCTACCGCAAAGAGCCGAAGAAGACGGCGGAGGCGGTCGACGAAGACGGCTGGTTGCACACCGGCGACATCCTGGAGGCCGACGAGGACGGCTACCTGAAGATCGTCGACCGCAAGAAGGAACTGATCATCAACGCGGCGGGCAAGAACATGTCGCCCGCCAACATCGAGAACACGATCAAGGCCTCGTGCCCACTGATCGGCGTCATGCTCGTGGTCGGTGACGCCCGCCCGTACAACACCGCGCTGATCGTCCTTGACGCGGAGTCGGCCGCGCCGTATGCGGCGCAGCGGGGGCTGGCCGACGATTCGCCGGAGGCGCTCGCCGCGCATCCGGAGGTGATCTCCGAGATCGCGGCGGGCGTCGACGCCGGTAACGCGAAGTTGTCGAAGGTGGAGCAGATCAAGCGTTTTCGGGTGCTGCCGACCTTCTGGGAACCGGGCGGTGACGAGATCACCCTCACCATGAAGCTCAAGCGCAAGCCCATCCACGAAAAGTACGGCGCGGAGATCGAAGAGCTATACGCCTCCGAGATCGCAGAAGCGGTCCACGAGCCAAAGGCGGCGGCGGGCGCGGCGCAGTGACGTCCCGCCATGTCAGCGTCTGGATCGACGTCGCACCCGAGGTCGCCTACGCCATCGCCGCCGACCCTGAGCAGATGCCACGATGGGCGTCCGGACTCGCCCAGGGCGGCCTTCGAAAGACGGCGGACGGCTGGGTCGCCGATTCTCCGATGGGAGAGGTGATCGTCGAGTTCGCGCCCGCGAACGAATACGGCGTGCTCGACCACGTGGTGCGGATGCCGTCGGGAGAGGCGGTGTACAACCCGTTCCGGGTGATTCCGGCTGGTGAGGGTCTGCCGCGCTGCGAAGTGGTCTTCACCGTGCGACAGCGTCCTGGCATGACCGCTGAGGAGTTCGAGAGCGATGTGGCGACAGTGGCCGCGGACTTGGATCGGCTACGGCAGCTGGCAGAGGGCTAACGGCGGGATGCTGCGACACGCAGGCTTAACCACACGGCCGTACCGGAGGCGGCTGCGGTGAGCACGGCGGGCCCGGCGGCTGCGGTCATGATTCCGACCGCGATCAGCACAACGGCGCCGATCAAGAGCGCGACCAGCTTGTACACCGGCCAGGGGACGCCAGCGATCAGCACTTCGTCGCGCACCGTCATAGTTTGACGATAGCTCGTAAGCATTGTTTCGGGCAACCGAAACACTCGATTCAGGGGCGGCGGTTTTCCTAGTCAGCCTAAGCTGATGGCATGCCACTTTCCGGAGAGTACGAACCCAGCACGTCCGAATGGGTCCGCGATCATGTGGACAAGATCGAGCAGTCGGGCGGCACCGACGCCGAGCTGCAGGGAAAGGCCGTCATCCTGCTGAACACCATCGGCGCGAAGAGTGGCAAGCTGCGCAAAACGCCGCTGATGCGGGTCGAGCACGACGGCGAATACGCCGTGGTCGCGTCACTGGGTGGCGCTCCGAAGAACCCGGTCTGGTACTACAACGTCAAGCGGAATCCGCGCGTCGAACTGCAGGACGGTGCCACCACCGGTGACTACGACGCCCGCGAGGTATTCGGCGACGAGAAGGCGATCTGGTGGGAGCGGGCGGTCGAGGCGTGGCCCGACTACGCCGACTACCAGAAGAAGACCGACCGCGAGATCCCGGTCTTCGTCCTTACCCCCGTGAGCTGACACTTCGTCGCCTCCGGTCGGCGAAACCGATTTTGGCGGAGAAACACCCAGATGGCACCATTGATCGGTGTCCGCTGACATCAGCCCCGCGCACGCGAGGAGCGAATCAGACCCCGCGCACGCGAGGAGCGAATCGAACCGCACTCCTCGTACGTCGCCGCCGTTGACCGCGGCCGACGTCGATGCGGCCGCTCAGCGAATTTCCGACGTGGTCGCCAAGACCCCTCTGCAGTTCAGCGAGCGGCTTTCGGAAACCACCGGCGCGACGGTGTATCTGAAGCGCGAGGATCTCCAGGCGGTGCGCTCCTACAAACTGCGTGGCGCCAACAACCTGTTGAGGCAGCTCTCCGGAGAGGAGATCGCCGCAGGCGTGGTGTGCTCGTCGGCCGGCAATCACGCGCAGGGGTTCGCGATGGCGTGCCGCTTGATGGGAATCCACGGGCGCGTCTACGTCCCCGCAAAGACTCCCAAGCAGAAGCGCGACCGCATTCGCTACCACGGCCGCGAATACATCGAGTTGATCGCCGTCGGAAAGACCTACGACGAAGCCGCCGCGGCCGCGCTCGAGGACGTCGCGCGCACCGGCGCCACACTGGTACCGCCCTACGACGATCCGCGCACGATGGCGGGTCAGGGCACGATCGCGGTGGAGCTCCTCGACCAACTCGACGATGAGCCGGACCTGGTGATCGTCCCGGTCGGGGGCGGCGGGTGTATCGCCGGGATCACGACGTACCTCGCCGAACGCACCACACGTTCTTCAGTGCTCGGCGTCGAGCCTGCCGGTGCCGCGGCGATGATCGCCGCGCTCGCCGAAGGGCAGCCGGTCACGCTCGAGCACGTCGATCAGTTCGTCGACGGCGCCGCGGTGAACCGCGCGGGCGACCTGACCTACGCGGCGCTTGCCGCAGCGGGGGACATGGTGTCGATCACCGCGGTCGACGAAGGCGCGGTGTGCACGGCGATGCTCGACCTGTACCAGAACGAGGGCATCATCGCCGAGCCCGCAGGTGCGCTGTCAGTCGCGGCCCTGCTCGAAGCCGACATCGAGCCGGGATCCACCGTCGTGTGCCTGATCTCGGGTGGCAACAACGATGTGTCCCGCTACGGCGAGGTACTCGAGCGCTCGTTGGTGCACCTCGGGCTCAAGCACTACTTCCTCGTCGACTTCCCGCAGGAGCCGGGTGCGCTGCGGCGGTTCCTCGACACCGTGCTCGGGCCCACCGACGACATCACCCTGTTCGAGTACGTGAAACGAAACAACCGGGAGACGGGCGAGGCGCTGGTCGGCATCGAACTCGGCTCGGCCGCCGACCTCGAAGGGCTGCTCGAGCGGATGAAGGCCTCTGACATCCACGTCGAAACCTTGGAGCCGGGCTCGCCCGCCTATCGCTACCTGCTCTAGGCCGGGACGGCGACGGCGATACCCGCTAGGCTGCGACCTCGACTAGCACCAACGCTTCGTCGTTGGCACGAAAGATCGGCTCGAGTGGCACGTCGAACTCGGCGGCCACCGCCGAGAGAGAGGTTGACCACTGCCGATCGAGGTGGGAGATGCCGCCCACCCCGGGCCGCGTCAACAACAACGCGACTGTCGTGCCCGGTTCTAGATCGTGCAGAAGTGTCCGTAGCGCTGACATGAGGTTTTCTATCACCGGACGCTCTGGCGAGGGCCCGATCTCCACATCACAGAGCACCTTGATGAGGCAACGGTCTCGCCCCATGAAAGAGAAGCGCAGGAGTCGCTCACCGAAGCCGAGGGGGCCCATCAACGCGCGCCAGCGCTGACGTAGATCGGCGGCTGAATACGCGGGGTCAGTTGCGGTTTCGACCGGCGGGATAGGCAGGAGTTCTCGACGCATGCGTGCATCATCTGCGCTCAGGGGCCTCTGCGAAGATCACCATCCACAGGCGTGGCCTCGCTGTGGATCAAATGTTGACAGTCCGCAAAATTGCGAAAGAATGCCCGTCCAGCCGTGTGGCATCAGGGCCGACGGTCGGCTCACCCCAGGCCAAAACGCGCTCGCCAGTCACCGGCACCGTCACCTCTTCGGCGTTCAGGTTGCAAACGATCGCCAGCGAGCCGCGGTGCATGACAACCCACCGCTGGTCTTCGTCGTAGTCGACCTTCAAATCGTCCAGCCACGGATCGGCCATGTCCGGTTCGTCCCGCCGAAGCGCCAGAAGGCTGTGATAGACGTGACGTAACCGTCCGTGATCGCCGTCCTCGATTTCGTCCCATTTCAGCTTCGATCGTTGGAACGTCTCGGGGTCCTGCGGGTCAGGGATTTCGTCTGCGTCCCAACCGTGTTCGGCGAACTCGGCTTTCCGACCCTCGGCGGTGGCCCTGGCCAACTCGGGTTCTGGATGAGAGCTGAAGAACTGAAACGGGCTCGACGAACCCCACTCTTCGCCCATGAAAAGCATTGCCGTATAAGGTGACCCGAGTGCA
Source organism: uncultured Actinomycetota bacterium (assembly GCA_963715215.1). GTDB lineage: Bacteria > Actinomycetota > Actinomycetes > Mycobacteriales > Mycobacteriaceae > Mycobacterium. The sequence goes on along the minus strand of CAVQRJ010000026.1, from coordinate 9,415 downwards.
AGGGCAGCCTTCACGGCGAGCTGGCCCGACGTCAGATTTTGCGACGGTCGATCGCCGATCGCCCGGTTGCCGACCTGATCGTGGGTGAGGGTGTAGGCCAGCAGTCGGGTGGCCGGGATCGTCGCGGTATCCAGCGGACGGCCGTGCCGCCGATGTCGGAACGACGAGTACGTGCCCGCGTGGAAATAGCCGTGCTTCAGCGTTTGCGCCAGTGTCTCGAGTGATCCGAAGTCGCCGTAGTAGCCTTGGCGTTCACCCGACACCGCGGCGTGGATCGCATGATGAATGTCGTCATCCCACTGCGCGGTCATCCCGTACCCACCGCGGTCGCGGGGCGTGATCAGGCGAGGGTCGTTCTTGTCGCTCTCGGCTATCAGCGACAGTGGCCGGCCCAATTCCGCTGCCAGCGCATCGGTCTCGGAGGCCAGTTCCTCGAGGATATGCACCGCGGTGGTGTCGACCAGCGCGTGCACGGCGTCGAGGCGCAATCCGTCGGCATGGAAATCCCTCATCCAACGCAGCGCACACTCGATGACGTAGCGGCGCACCTCATCGGCGCCGGTGTCGGCGATGTTGATCGATTCGCCCCACGGGTTGCTGCCCGTCGACAGGTACGGCCCGAACTTCGGCAGATAGTTGCCCGAGGGGCCGAGATGGTTGAAGACCGCGTCGATCAGCACACCAAGGCCACGGTTATGGCAGGCGTCGATGAGCCGCACCAGCCCGTCTGGTCCGCCGTACGGTTCGTGCACGGCGTACCACAGCACGCCGTCGTAGCCCCAGCCGTGTGTGCCCCCGAACGCGTTGACCGGCATGATTTCGACGAAGTCGATACCGAGATCGACCAGATAGTCCAGCTTTTCGATGGCCGAGTCGAAGGTACCTTCGGGTGTGAAGGTGCCGATGTGCAGTTCGTAGATCGCCCGACCCTCGATCGACCGGCCCTCCCAGCCGCCGTCGGTCCACACGTCGGCCGAGGGCTGCCACAGCTGCGAGCGTTCGTGCACACCGTCGGGCTGTCGTGCTGACCTGGGATCAGGCAGCACCTTCGGGTCGTCGTCGAGCACGAACCCGTATCGGGCGTCCGGCCGCGCATCGACGTCTGCCCGCCACCAGTCATCGTCGGAGCGGGTCATCGGGTACACCGCGCCGTCGACGTCGAGCTGCACCCGCTCGGGTCGCGGTGCCCAGACCGCGAAATCAGTCATCGATCCGCTCCAGCAGCGCTACGGGCAGCTCGGCGAAGAGATCGCTGGGGGAGACGATGCCGCTGAACGTGCCTTCGCCGAGTCGGTTCTTCCATGTCCCTGCGGGAAGAGACAAAGACGTCTCACCCCAGCCTGTTTCGGCGAGCCGCACCGAGTGCCTCGTGACCGCTGTCAGCACGGCGGAGCCGCGGACGAATGCCACCAGGTGCTGGGCCGCGGCCCCGTTGGCGAGCAACGGCGTGTAGCCGCCGTCGGCGAAGACGTTCGACTTCTCCCGGCGGAGCCGAAGCGCGGCCGCGACAACCTGAATCTTGGGGTGGCTCAACGCCGACAGCGCCTCGCGTCGCTCGTCGAAGTCGACCGGTCGACGGTTGTCGGGATCGACCAGGCTGTCGTCCCACAGTTCGGTGCCCTGGTAGACATCCGGCACGCCGGGTGCGGTCAGCGCAATGAGTTTCTGGCCGAGGCTGTCGCTGCGGGCGTGCTCGTCGAGGCGAGCCACCAGCGACGTCAACTCGGTCGCGATCGGCCCGTCGATCAGGTCGTCGATCCAGGCATGCACCTTGCCCTCGAACTCGGCGTCGGGATCGTTCCACGTCGTATGGACAGCCGCTTCGCGAATGGCCTTCTCCGCGTACGCGTGCAGGCGGTCGCGCACGCTGTCGGTCACATTGCCGTCGACTGGCCACACACCGAAGATGTTCTGCCACAGGAACAGCCCCGTCATCGCGTCGGGCGACGCGAGGCGTTGCTCCCAGGCGGTGACGAACTGCGACCACAGCGACGGCACCTGTGACAGCACACCGATCCGTGCCCGGACATCCTCGCCCCGTTTGGTGTCGTGTGTGCTCAACGCCGTCATGGCATACGGCCAGAGTTCCGCGCGCACCGCCGCGCGCCGGTGGAACTCGGCGATGCTCACCCCGAAGCGTTCGGGCTCGCCGCCGACCTCGTTGAGTGACACCAACCGCGGATCGCGGTAGAAGAGACAGTCCTCCATCGATTTTGCCGTCGCCGCGCCGCACAACTGCTGAAGGCGAACATCCGCCTCGCGGTCAGCAGCCACCGCCGTGGAGACAATCGCCAGCGGCTCGGCGAATTCTGGTCGCGCAGCGGCGGTTTCTGCCAGCGCGACGGGTAACACCGACGCCAAATTCAGATAATCCGAGCGGTACACGCCAATATTGCTCAGCAGCGCCGCGATGGCCTCGCGCAGCGAGGGGTGGGTGTAATCGGTCGCGGCCGTGACGGTGCGGCACAACCGGGAAAGCTCACTTCCGAGGATGTCGGTGACCGCGCGGACCTTGAGCGCTCGGGCGAGTTGCGGCATCTCCTTGTAGTCCGTGCCGGTCGAAGTGACAAGCTCGGTGAGCGGTCGGGCACCGCTGGGGTCGACGAGCAACCCCCCGACCTCACGCAGCGCGTCATATCCGGTGGTGCCCGCAACGGGCAGGCTCGGGTCAAGCGGTTCGTCGACCGCAAGAATTTTCTCGATGACGATCCACGCGTGCGGCCCGGTGATCTCCCTTAGCCAGTTCAGATAGCCCGCCGGGTCGGACAATCCGTCAGGGTGATCGATGCGGATGCCGTCGACCAGACTTGCGTCGAACCAGCGCTTGACTTCGACGTGGGTGGCATCGAACACGGCGCGATCCTCTTGTCGCAGACCGGCCAGCGACGTGATCGAGAAGAACCTGCGGTAACCGCATATGCCACTGCGCCAACCGATCAGGCGGTAGTGCTGGCGGTCATGCACCTCGCGGCCGGTGCCTGCACCGGTCCCCGGGGCGATGGGATAGGCAAGGTCACCGAGCCGCAGCACATCGCCGTCCACCAACAGGTCGTCGACATCATCGTCGGAACCGAGGACCGGCAACAGAATTCGGCCGTCGTCCAGCGTCCAGTCGATGTCGAAGAACGACGCGTACACCGAGTCGCGTCCGTATTTCAGGACGTCCCACCACCACTTGTTCTGTCCGGGGTTGTCGACGCCGACGTGGTTGGGAACGATGTCGACGATCAAACCCATGCCGCGCGAGCGCGCCGCCGACGACAGCCGGGCCAACCCGTCGGCGCCGCCCAGTTCCGCCGAGACGGTGGTCGGATCGGTGACGTCGTACCCGTGCGTCGAGCCGGTCGTCGCCGTCAGGATCGGCGAGAGGTAGAGGTGCGAGACCCCGAGATCGTCGAGGTAGGGCAGCAGGTCCTCGGCGTCGGCGAACGTGAACGCATCCCCACTGGCAGCGCCACGCATCTGAAGTCGATACGTCGACAGCACAGGAGAGGCCATGCGTCAGGCGGTCTTACGCAGCACCAGCAGTGACCGGGGTTGCAGGGAGATCTTCTCGCCGGCCGCGACCACGAAGTCGGTATCGCCCGTCGGGTCGGCGGTGTCCAGGTCGGCCGTCCATTCCTCGGCGTAATCACCATGCGGGGCAATGAAATCCTGCTCTTGGTCTTGTGCGTTGAAGCACAGCAGGAACGAATCGTCGACCACGCGTTCACCGCGCTCGTTGGGTGCTGGAATGGCCTCGCCGTTGAGGAACACCGCAACGCACTTGTCGAGACCCGAACCCCAGTCCTGCGGCGTCATCTCCTTCCCGGCCGGTGTCAACCACGCGATATCGCGAACCTGGTCGCCGCTGCGGATGGGCTTGCCCTCGAAGAACCGGCGACGACGGAACACCGGGTGCTTCTTGCGCAGCTCGGTCACCTTGCGGGTGAACGCAAGCTGGTCGGCGTTGGTCTCGCACAGCGACCAGTCCATCCAGGACAGCTCCGAGTCCTGGCAATAGGAGTTGTTGTTGCCCTTCTGCGTGCGGCCGATCTCGTCGCCGTGCGACAGCATCGGAGTGCCCTGCGACAAGATCAGCGTGCCCATGATGTTGCGCATCTGCTTGCCGCGCAGCGCAAGGATGTCCGGGTCGTCGGTCGGTCCCTCGACACCGCAGTTCCACGACCGGTTGTGGCTCTCGCCGTCGCGATTGTCCTCCCCGTTGGCCTTGTTGTGTTTCTCGTTGTAGGACACCAGGTCGTTAAGAGTAAAGCCGTCATGGCAGGTCACGAAGTTGATGCTCGCGCTCGGCCGGCGCCCGGTGTCCTCGTAGAGGTCCGACGAGCCGGTCAGCCGGGAGGCGAATTCGCCGAGTGTTGCAGGTTCTCCCCGCCAGTAATCACGCACAGTGTCGCGATACTTCCCGTTCCACTCGGTCCACAAACCTGGAAAATTGCCCACCTGGTATCCGCCCTCGCCGATATCCCACGGCTCGGCGATCAGCTTGACCTGGCTGACGACCGGATCCTGCTGGACCAGATCGAAGAATGCGCTCAGCCGGTCGACGTCGTAGAACTCGCGGGCCAAAGTGGCGGCCAGGTCGAACCGGAACCCGTCGACGTGCATTTCGAGCACCCAGTACCGCAGCGAGTCCATGATCAGCTGCAGGGTGTGCGGGTGACGTGCGTTGAGGCTGTTGCCGGTGCCGGTGAAATCCTTGTAGAGCTTCAGGTCGCCGTCGAGCAGCCGGTAGTAGGCGGCGTTGTCGATGCCGCGGAAGTTGATGGTCGGCCCGAGGTGGTCTCCCTCGGCGGTGTGGTTGTAGACCACATCGAGGATCACCTCGATGCCCGCCTCGTGGAAGGTCCGGACCATGGTCTTGAACTCGGGGACGGCACCGCCGGCATGCCTGCTGAACGAATACTGATAGTGCGGTGCCAGGAACCCGAATGTGTTGTAGCCCCAGTAGTTTCGCAGCCCGAGGTCGAGCAGCCGGTGGTCGTGCATGAACTGGTGTACCGGCATCAGCTCGATGGCGGTGACGTTCAGCGACTTCAGATGCTCGATGACCGCCGGGTGGGCCAGGCCCGCGTAGGTGCCCCGTTGTTCCTCGGGGATGGCCGGATGGGTCTGGGTGAGCCCCTTGACGTGTGCTTCGTAGATCACCGTCTCGTGATACGGCGTCCGCGGCGCGCGGTCGGACGCCCAGTCGAAGTACGGGTTGATGACGACGCTGGTCATGGTGTGGCCGAGTGAGTCGATTCCCGGCGGGTTGCTGGTATTGCCTGGATCAACCTTGGCGGCCTCCAGGTCGTAGGAGTACAGCGCCTGGGTGAACTCGAAGTCGCCGTGGAAGGACTTTCCGTACGGATCAAGCAGCAGCTTGCTCGGATCGCACCGATGCCCGGCAGCGGGGTCCCATGGTCCATGAACACGGAAGCCGTAGCGCTGACCCGGCGTGACGGTCGGCAGGTAGGCATGCCAGACGTATCCGTCCACCTCGTCGAGGTTGATCCGTTCCTCGGAGCCGTCCGTGCCGATCAGGCACAGCTCGACCTTCTCGGCGACCTCGGAGAACAGCGAGAAATTGGTGCCTGCGCCGTCGTAGGTGGCGCCGAGCGGATAGGGAGTACCTGGCCACACCGTCAACGACATCATTCGACCTTATCGGCGCCCACGATCGGACGCGCGGTAGTCACCACCAGTGGGTGGCGACCCCGATCTGACGACCGAGCTCATCGACCATGGTGCGCATATACGTCTTCGAGATGTGGTGAGAGTCGTGGTACAGCAGGACGTTTCCCTCGACCGCGCGGCACACGTCTTTTCGGCAGACCGCATCGCTCATGTCCAGCGGCTTCAGCAGCGGGAATTGATTCACCCACGTCAGCGTGGGATTCGTCTTGGACAGCACATCCGAGCGCCTGATTCCACACGAGATGGCGTTTCCGCCGTCGGCGAGGCAGTCGGCGGGGAAGAACGGCTGGCCGCTGCGCACGAGCCACGGGGTGTCACGCATCGCCAGAATCGGAATGTTGTTGTTTGACAGGGTCTGCCAAATCCCGACGTAGGTACCCGGCATCACGTCGCCTGGCTTGATGTTCCACGGCCTGGTGGCGGTGGTGAACACATAGTCGGGGCGGTCGCTGATGATCTTCTTCATCACGGAGTCGTTCCAGGTGCGGCACTTCGGGTAGGGCCGGTTGTCGCCCATCACCAGCGGCACCCGCTCGGTCGTCAGCGGACAACCCATCTTCAGATAGGTCGTCACCTTGAAGTGGTGCAGCTTTCCCAGCAGGTCGAGCGCGGTGATCCAATGCTCGGCGTGCGAACCACCTGCCAGCGCGATGGTGCGCGAGGCGTTCTGATCTCCGTAGCTGCAGCTGATCACGTCGACGTTGTCGAAGTCGCTGATGCAGCCGTCCTGCGTGGTCTCCGGGAGGTCTTGCTTGGCCTCCAGCACCGTGGGGCGCATCGGGACGTCGGGGACCCGCGCCTTGTCGAGGAGGGCGTGCGCGCCGGGGTAGTCGTGCGTGTCCAGCCAGACCAGTTCAGACGCGTTGGCCTGCTGGACGAGGACGTGCTCGCGCCAGCTGAACGAGGTCACCGTCAGGGCCACGCCGAGTGCGGCCACCAGCGAGCCCAATACCAGCGTCGGCCTGCGCAGCCGGGTGTGCAGCGGAATCTTCACCGAGGGTCCGATTCCGGGGCCGGCCGATCGGTACCGCAGCGGGTTTTCGACGTATTTGGTGGTCAGATAGGCCAGCAGCACGGACACCAGCAGCACGCCCGCGCCGTCGACGAAGCCGGCGTGCTGTCGATCCGCGTAAACGAGCCAGAAGATCAGCAGCGGCCAGTGCCAGAGGTACAGCGAATAAGCGATCGATCCGAGCCATACGAACGGCTTGGTGGCAAGCAAGCGATTGGGAAAAGGCAGCTTGCCGCTCGCGTGCGGGTCGGCCAGCCGGTTGGCGCCGGTGAGGATGATCAGCATGGTGGCGCCGACGGGCACCAGCGCCCACGGTCCCGGGAACTCCTTGACGCCGTCGATGAGCGCTCCGCAGGACAGGATCGCGGCGAGCGCGACCAGTGCGAGCGTGGAGCGCAGCCACATCGGCCAGCGGATCCATCCCACCATCGCACCGACAAGCGCGCCGAGCAGCAGTTCCCATCCGCGCGCGAAACTGTTGTAGTAGGCAGTCGACTGATCGACGTTGTGAGCAAATATCGCGTAGACGAAGGACGCGATGGTCAGTCCTGTTAGCAGCACGACGAGTGACGCCCGCATGTACCTGCCGAGAATCCGGCGGAACAGCAGGGCGAAGAGAAAGATCAACGCGAGAAACGTTATGTAGAACTGACCTTGGACCGACATCGACCAGATGTGCTGCAGCGGACTGACGGACTCGCCGGCGCGGAGATAGTCCGAAGCGGTGTTCGCCAATTCCCAATTCTGGAAGTAGCCGAGGCTGGCCAGACTCTGATCAGCAAATAATTCCCAACGCGTTTCCGGCTGGATCAGGATTGTCAGGACAGCCGCTGCGGCGAGCACAACGACAAGGGCGGGCAGCAGCCGGCGGACCAGCCGGGTCACCTCGGGCGTCGGCCACAACGAGGCGCCAGGCGTCAGCGCGGTACGCAGCAGCCGGCCGCCGAAGAAGAACCCCGACAGCGCCAGGAAGACGTCCACGCCGCCCGAAACGCGACCGAACCAGACGTGGAACACCGCTACGAGGGCGATGGCGATACCGCGAAGGCCGTCGAGATCGTGGCGGTAGAAGCCGGGCTTGCGGTCTGCCGCTGACGCGCCCTTGACGGGCCCACCCGCGGTAACCACCGCCGGCCGGGGAGGGGCGAGGGTCATCATGGTCGCGAGATAATCTACCGAAAATCGCTGTGCGGCTCATGTCGCCGCATGCGGGCGGGCGTTCCGTAGGAAAGGGTGTGGGCTGGCAAAGGATTAGGCTCGTTTCCCATGGCCGCGTTGACCCCCGCTGAAATCAGCGCAATCGACGCCGCTCACATATGGCATCCCTACAGCACGCTCGGCGCCGAGGCGATGCCGCCCGTCGTTGCCGTAGGGGCGAGCGGGGCGTCGCTGACGCTGATCGTCGACGACGAGCGCGTCGAGGTGCTCGACGCCATGAGTTCCTGGTGGACAGCCGTGCACGGGCACGGTCACCCCGCACTCGACTATGCGATCGCCTCCCAGCTGGCCAGGATGAACCACGTCATGTTCGGTGGCCTCACCCACGAACCGGCTGCCCGCCTCGCTCAGCTGCTGGTGAAGATCACCCCAGACGGACTCGACACCGTCTTCTTCAGCGACTCCGGGTCGGTCTCGGTCGAGGTCGCCGTGAAGATGGCCCTGCAGTACTGGCGCAGTCTCGACCGCCCGAAGAAGCACCGGCTGATGACGTGGCGCGGCGGCTATCACGGCGACACCTTCACGCCAATGAGCGTGTGCGACCCCGACGGCGGCATGCACTCGCTGTGGACCGACGTCCTGGCCCGTCAGGTCTTCGCCCCGCAGGTGCCAGGAGATTACGACCCCGACTACATCGCCGCCTTCGAGGCGCAGCTGACCGAGCACGCCGACGAACTCGCCGCGGTGATCGTGGAGCCCGTCGTGCAGGGCGCGGGCGGTATGCGGTTCCATGACCCGCGTTACCTGACCGACCTGCGGGACATCTGCAGCCGCCACGAAGTGCTGTTGATCTTCGACGAGATCGCCACCGGCTTCGGCCGCACCGGCGCGCTGTTCGCCGCCGAGCATGCCGGCGTGAGCCCCGACATCATGTGTGTCGGCAAGGCGCTGACCGGCGGCTACATCACGCTCGCCGCGACCCTGTGCACAACCCGGATCGGGCACACGATCAGTAGCCACGAGCCCGGTGCGCTGATGCACGGCCCGACCTTCATGGCCAACGCACTCGCGTGCTCGGTGGCGGTGGCGTCGGTCGAGCTTCTGCTCGGCCAGGATTGGCGGGCACGGGTTGCCGAAATCGAAGCGGGCCTGCGCGACGGTCTCGCCCCGGTCCGGTCGCTGCCAGGTGTCGCCGACGTCCGGGTGCTCGGCGCCATCGGCGTCATCGAGATGGCGAAACCGGTCGATGTGCCGGTGGCCACCGCGGCGGCCCTTGCACACGGCACCTGGCTGCGTCCGTTCCGCAACCTGATCTACGCCATGCCGCCCTACATCTGCACAGCGGAGGAGATCGGGCAGATCACCTCCGCGATGGTCGCCGTGGCGGACCCTCGGGTAAGAGCGCAGTTGAGCGCCGCTATCACTGCCGATGTTGGGTCGGCGCCCACCCCGTGCCCAGATCTTGCCCACACTTTCCCGAGCGCGGGCGTCATTCAGGGCGGTGGCGACGGCCTCCAGTGTCGTCAAACAGGTCGGCGTACACGTCGAGCGTCATGGCTGCGCTGG
>CAVQRJ010000025.1:0-146325 GCA_963715215.1 uncultured Actinomycetota bacterium | reverse complement strand
GCGTGGGCATGGGCATGGGCATGCGCGGCCGGCCTTCCTAGGTTGGTTGTGTGGATCGTGCCCCTCTCCCCGCGGCCGTGCGGGTGGCGCTCTCCGGACCTTGGGGTCCACACCTCCGCTGCGGCGGAGACAACACTGCTACTCGGACGCGTCGCGATCATCGCGGCACCTTTCTCGGTGATGCATGGCGCCGTCCAGTTTTTTGTGCATGGTCAGGCGAGGTCGGGCGGAAGCGCCCATGCCACGGAGAACCCGTCCCGATCGACCTTCGGTTCCAGCTTCACCAGGCCACCCATCTGGAAGCCGACCACTTGGGCCGGCTCGTCGCCTACGACCAGCAACGAGGCAAGCCTGCCGAGGAAAGGCAGGTGGCCGACGAGCGCAAGCGACTGGTGCTCGGTCTCCGCTTGAAGCCACTGCGCGACCGGTACCACCGGGTCATTCGGCGCAAGACCCGGTCGAGCCTCGACGCTCGAGTCCACGCCGATCTCAGCCACAAGCAGCTGCGCGGTCTGCTCTGCGCGCAGCTTTCCGCTGTGCAGGCAGCCGCTGATCCGGACGCCAGCAGCCCGGGCTCTCTTAGCGACACGCTGCACCGCCGCTCGACCGGCATCCGTGAGCGGTCGTTCGGGATCCTCTGTTTCGGTCGTCGCCTGACCGTGCTGCATCAAGTACAGGTCCATGTCGGTCACCTCCGATGGTTCCACCATCTTCCCGCGGACGTTTAGTCGTGAAGAAAGCGAAGCATCGGGCGTTGCGCACCGAAGACCGTGGTCTGCGACACCCGCGACTTCGGCATCGGCCCGGCGGGTCAGTACGGCGTAGACCCAAACTTGGTCTGGCCGTGACCTTCACCCCATTGGGTGGCGGTCCGACCGGCTGTTTGGTCTACTCTCGACCACATGACCGACGGGACCTGGTGGGACCACTGGGCCGACTGGATGATCGCCCCGGCCGGTGAGGAGCGCCCCGCCCCCAAGACCCCGGGCAGCCGGCGGCACCGGGTGTTGGGGCCCGCGCCGGGGATCTACGTGTTCGAGAATGTTTGAGGTGGAGTCGGTCCGGGTGGATCAGTGGCTCTGGGCGGTACGGTTGTTCAAGACGCGGTCGGAGTCGACCGAGGCGTGCCGGGCCGGCCACGTGCGGGTCAACGGCGCACCGGTCAAGCCGGCGGCCAAGGTCCACGTCGGTGACCGGGTGACGGCCCGGGCCCACCAGCGGGAACGGATCTTCGAGGTCGTCGCCCTCATCAACAAGCGGGTGTCGGCCCCGTTGGCCGCCGAGTGCCTGGTCGACCACAGCCCGCCACCCCCGCCGAAGCACGACTGGATGCCGGTGTTCCGGCGGGACCCGGGCACCGGACGTCCGACCAAACGGGACCGACGCCGCCTCGACGAACTCCGTTCAGGCTGAGCCCCCGGCGCCGTCAGAAAGCCTGGTCGAGGCGGGCCACGAGCTCCGACCACACGGTGGCGTTGGCCCGCGCTGGCGCCGTGCGGGCGCGCGGCGTGAAGTTGGTGCCCGTCGCGGCGAGTTCGGCGTCCGAGCGAGACTTTCACCCATCGCCGGCCGCGGCCGCTCTCTCCAACCAGGCCCGCGCAGCGGGCAGGTCTGGCGGCTGCAACCGCAGGAGAAGTGTGTGGCGAGGCTTGCCATGGCATCCGGACGCCCGGATTCCGTGGCCCTTTCGAGCCAGGCGCGTGCCGTGGCCAGCTCGGGTGGGTGCAGCTGTGCGAGCAGGTCACCGAGGTCGGCCATGGCTCCGGTGTCGCCAGCGGCGGCGGCCCGCTCCCATAAGCCACGGGCCGCAGCCAGGTCGGGTGGGTCTGACCTCGCGAGCACGTTGCCGAGGTTGTTCATGAGTGCTCGTCGGCTCCGGGTACCCCGAAGAAGTTCGGTCGGGCTCCAGCGGCCACCACCAGGTGATCGCCCGACCGCCTTCGCCCGTCGCCGAGGACCAGGGTTCGATCGTAGAGCCTCACGGACACAACGTCCGCGACGACGACGCCGACCGCGGGCAGGTCGGCGACGTCGCGCGCAGCGGCCGAGCGATGTCGTCCGCGGGCAGCTGGGAGGTCGCGACCTGGTACAGCAGCGGCTGAAATTGGTTGTAGTCGTTGCGGTCGACGAGCGTGACCGACACGCCTTCCTCGCCAAGGGTTCGCGCGCAGGCGACGCCGGCGGGGCCGCCGCCGAGTATCACCACGTCCGTTGTCAAGGGCTCCTGCTCGGCCTCGTTCCTCGCCCGCATCGTCGTCGGCTGGTGTCAATCCTGACAGGGCATACGAACTCGATCCTGCGATCCACCTCCGTCGGCAACGCCGATCAGCAAGGCTGGGACTAGCTCACGAAGGGGGCTGTGGTCGATGCGCGGGTCGATTCCTGGCTGGTTACGAGCTTCGGCTGCGTTGACATTCGTCGCAGTTGTCGCGCTACAGACGGCAGGGGATGTCGGCGCTGACCCGGAGGCAGAGGCAACGGACGTCATCACAGTCGCGGCCGTCGACGCCAACGGTGAACCGGCCAATGGCTATTCGGTGGTGGACCGGCTCACCACTTCGGTCAGCCTCAGCGGATGCTCCGGCCCGTCGCCGGCCGCTGTGGGCAACAACATCTACTCCTGCGATCCGAGTGAGGCCGGCGCCAATACATGTTGGCCGGCCCCCGCGTCGCTGTTGTGCGTGCGCGATCCGTGGAGCAGGGCACTTCGTCGTTTTGTCTCCCCTGGCGCACTCCCTGCGGTGGTCCCCCCGGAAACACCGATGCCGTTCGCGCTGGTTCTGGATGACGGCACCCGCTGCGTGCTGCGCGCTGGCGACGAGTGGGGCGGCCGGGCTGACGGCCTGGTCCCGGCATACGGCTGCGGCATGACGAGCTGGTCGTATGCGGTTCTGGCATCGCCTGACCAGGACCTCGCGGCGGCGATCGACCGCTCGCAACCGTTGTGGACGGTGCAGACCGGCGACGTTGGTCCGCCTACCGCCGGATTCTGGCCCCCGCGGCCACGCAAGGTGGCGACCGCGTGGTTCGCGGGCAACGCCGCCGGCTGAGCGCCGCGCTCGTGTTGATCCCGCCAGCGCGCTGGAAGCTCTCCGTCGGGGCCTGGTGATAGCACCAGACAGCGGGCAACCGCGCCGCCGAGTCAGCCTTGGCGCAAACTCTTTCCCGACTCGAAGCCGCACACGGTGACCCGGTGGCCGCGCTCGATCACGTCACTCTGGCGATCCGCAACTACCACGACGCGGGCAACACCACCATGATCCACGGCGCGGTTGCCGTCGTCGCCACCATTTTCGACTTGCTCGGACACCACGAACCAGCCGCCACCATCGCCGGTTTCGCAGTCAGTCCCCTCACCGCAGCGTCCGTCCCTGAGTTCAGCACGGCAATCGCACACCTCCGTGATGTCCTCGGCGACCAGACCTACGAGTCGCTCGCCCGCACGGGCGAAACGATGACCACCGCAGCGATGGCGGCCTACGCATACGACCAGATCGACCAGGCCCGAACAGAACTCGAACACCCGAGCTGAATCGCAGCCAGGGGAACCGCTTCGCTCACGCGGCGGCCTTCCGACTCGGGTCGATCGCAGGCCATTGCAGGTACTCCTTCCACTCAGGCGCGTCGCCGCGATCAGTAAATCGCCTCCTCGTCTGGCAAGCGGAACCGTTGCGGTGCCCCCGGCCCTGGTCCCTTTTCATGCAGCCACATGGTGTAGCAGTCGGCCCGCCACCTAAGCACGATGACGGGTCGAATCGAGTAGGCCGCGCTACAGCTTGAGAGCCTCACGTAGAACCGCGATCGTCTCTGCTACCTCGCGCTGCGTGATCGCAGCATCCGGAACGAGGCGCGAGCCGTGGAAGGTCCCGGGGAACAAATGCAGTTCCACCGTGACGCCCGCCGCGAGGAGTGCCAGCGCGTAGGCGACGCCCTCATCGCGCAGGGGGTCGAAGTGCATGACGGCGACATACGCGGGCGGCAGGCCCGCCAGGTCGGTCGCACGCGCCGGCGCGGCGTAGATCGAGACATCAGCACTGCCGGCGCGGCCGGCGCCGAGGTAAAAGTCCCAGCTGGCAACCGCTGTGGGACGGTTCCACATCGGGGTGTCGATGAAATCCGTCATGCTCGCCGTGGCGAGCCGGTCATCGATCTCGGGCACGGACAGGAACTGGAAGGCGATATGCGGTCCGCCGCGGTCGCGCGCGAGCAGCGCCAGCGCCGCGCACAGCCCGCCGCCGGCGCTGACGCCGTGGATGGCGATGCGCTGCGGATCGATACCGAGCTCGTCGGCGTGCTCGGCGGTCCAGACCAGCCCCGCGTAGACGTCCTCGAGTGGCCCCGGAAACGGTGTCTCTGGCGCGAGTCGATAGTCCACCGACACCACGACGACGCCGAGCTCACAGGCCAGTGTGACGTTGAAGGGGTGGTCGAGTTCAAGATCACCGGCAACGAATCCGCCACCATGAACGTCGTAGACGGCGGCCAGGCTCGCTGGGAAATACCCCAACCCTTGGGCGAGTTCAGCACGCAGCTGCTTGTCCTGATCGCTGCTAGCCACTATGCGTCGTCCTCGTCTGTCCGATGCGCCAGATGCCGACCCTTCACTGAGAGGCGCTCCTGCCCGCACCGGTTGGTGCAGGCCGCTTCGTCATCCGAGCCACCCGTGAGCGTGGGGTCGGCGAGCCGCCCAGTCGGAGCTTGTCGACGGCATCTCGTGAAGCGTCTAAGAGTAACGGCGCCTCGCTCGCACTACCGGTCCTCATTCGCCGACGTTTGGTAGTCGGTCCCGGCAATACTGTCTCGTCCAGTTGAAGATTGCGAGGCATAGCCCGCGCTTGCTGGGGTTCGCAATGTAGGTCTTGACGATCCCGGCGCAGGTCGTCCGGATTAACTTTGCAATTTCGGCGACCGCCATCCGGGCGTGTCGAGCCGCGGCTTAAACCGTCGGCACTGTTCGGCGCCCAGCCGTCGAATGCAGTAGTCCCCCGGGCCATGGACCTACCAACGCCGGCGGCGCCGTAGAGCCCACAGCCGGCCGCGGCGGGGGTGGGGCGGCCGCGAATACTTCAGAATCGGAGATCAGCGCCGACGTCCTTCGCGTCTTGTGTAACCCCTCTAGTCGACGAGCTACGCCAGGGGTGGCTGCCGGGGCTAACGTTGGCGTCGATGGCCCCGGAGCTGCTGGGTGGCCGCTACGAGTTGCGGTGGCGGCTTCATTCATTCCGGCGCTCAACACGCGATGATAGGTGCCTCATGACCCCCGCACAGAGCAGCGTGTCGGCGTCATCGTCCGAGAGGAACTAGCTCTGTTTTGGGAAGATCTCGGCCAGCGCTTCCAGAAACTCGGTGCCGGCTTCAGATCGGCGCTCGAGAACTACGACTCGGCCCTCCAGTCGCATGACCGAAAGCATCAGGAGCTGCAACAGTTCCTCCTTAGGTTGGCCCTCGGGCGTTGGTGGGTGGGCGACCATGAAGTCTCTGATCGCGCGGCTGACCGGCATGCTTTCGGGGATGTCGGCGGCGCGGATTTGGGCCATGAAGACGGGCTCGCTCACAGTTCTTCTCCTTCGCTGTGTGATCGACAGCGTCAGCGTAGGAGAACGGCCCACGCCGGACGCAGGAGAACCGATGTCCGGCGCGGGCCACCCTGAAGGCCGGGGACTACCAAGGGGCTAGGCGCGGCAAGCTCGTCGCTGTACGTGCCTGCCTGTAGAAGCGAGGGGCAATGGCACCAAAGCGCCAGCCGCCTGGGCGCAGATCATCGACGACTACATGCTGACCCTCGCCGCGGCCGGGCAACCGCCAACCACGACGGAATTGCGCCGAATCCAATTGGTTCGGATGGCCAGAGACATCGGCGGCCGTCCGGCCGATGTTGCCGGGGAGAAGTTCGTCGAATGGTTCGGGCGGCAGACCGGATGGACGATCGAAACGCGCCGCAGCTACCGCGCCGGCATCCGCGGATTCTTCCGGTGGGCATACAGAACCAAGCGGGTGCCCGACCATCTGGCCGACGAGCTGCCCAAGGTACGCGAGCAACGTGGGCAACGCGGGCGCCGCGGCCGGGGCCCGACCGCCTATGAAGCTATTTGCTTAACCAGCGGAATGTCCTCTGCCTCAACAGGAATCATCTGTTCCGTTCGATCCGTTTGCGCTTTGCACACAACGCATTGCCGACCCAACGTAACCTTCCGAATTGGCTTGTCAGGGAACAACTTATGGAAGCAATCAAAGCAAATCTTCTGAGTCATCAGATCGGATCTTTCAGGCAGAGGTCCCGGTACTGGTCGAGGTTCGTGACCCCGGCCGGTAGCTAAGCTAGCTGCCGCGGCGGCGTGACTTGATGATCTCGAGGCGTTCCTTGAGCAGTTCCTCGAGTTCCTCGATCGAGCGGCGTTCCCGCAGCATGTCCCAGGGTGTGCGCGGCACCTTGACCTTCTTGGGTTCGGCCAGGTCACCACCGTCGATCAGGGTGCCCTCCATGCCGTTGCGGCACAGCCAGGTGCCGGGGATCTCGGCGTCATCGGCGAACGGGACCTCGAACTCCTCACCGTTCTCCGTGCGATACCGCGCGATCTGACGCGGCGCCAGGTCGTGATTACGGTCGATCTCGTAGCTCACGGCCCCAAGCCGGCTGCCCCTCATGACGCGATCAGCCATCATCAACACTCCTCTGTGCAGGTTACGCCCCGGCCGTGCTAGCCCGCGACAAGGCTTGCAACGCTTCTCGTTGACCGTCCGACATGACCAAAGCAGCCGCTGCTGTCATCACCCACGAAGTCTATCGCAGAACTAGCCTATTATTTTGGAGACATACCACTAGCTAACGCCTTCACGTACGCGAAACGTACGCGACCGGGGGGCGCCCGTAGCCGTATCGGAGGCGAACCGCGGACGTGGAGACCCTTTCATGGTCGGGCCGACGGGGGCGTCGCCATGCCCGGCGCGCCAGTCAGGGGAACTTTGAACCCAGCACACGCTAGGCGTACACAACGAGTCGGTAGCCGCGCTGACCGACCGTCACCCGAACCGCTTTATCCCGTTCGCCGGCGCCGACATCATGCGGGGTAGCTCGGCGCTGGCCGCGCTCGAACATTGGGTGGTCGAGCGCGGCTTTCGGGGGCTAAGCCTGCGGCCTTTCATGATCGGCAGACCGGCCACCGATCGTGCGTATTTCCCCTTACGCCAAGTGCGTAGAACTGGGTATCCCGCTCAGCATCCACACGTCCGCAAATTGGACGCGGACGCGCGCCAGTGATCTCGGACACCCCCGCCACATCGATGAGGTCGCCTGCCACTTTCCAGAGCTGACGATCCTGATGAGCCACGCCGGCTACCCGTGGGTGCTGGAGGCATGTTTGGTGGCGTGGAAGCACCCGAACGTGTATTTGGAGCTCGGAGCCCACCGCCCCAAATACGTTGCCGCTGCGGGCGCCGGATGGGAAGCGTTGATGCTGTTCGGTCAGACGACGATCCGCGACAAGGTCGTGTACGGCACCGGCGCTTTTCTGATCAACCGACCCTATGTGCAGCTCTGTGATGAAATGCGCGCACTTCCAATCACATCCGACGTACTAGAGGCGTGGTTGTGGCGCAACGCGGCTCGGATCCTGAACCTCACAGTAGGCCACGACGCGGACCGACCTGACCGATTGTGATGGGGCGCTGCTGAGGCGCCAACCGTCGATTGGCGTGAGTTGGACTCATGCCGAAGGCGTCACAGCCTTCAGTCGAGGCCCAATCCAGTGTCGCGGCGCCCGTCTCGGGCGCTGTCGCGGCCGTGTGCGCGAAGTTGGGCGACGGTGAGATGGCGTTGGGTAGGCCGTGGTGTTGGCCGCGCGTGTGGTGTGGCGGCGGCGCAGCGCCTCCCGCAGCTCTGGGGTGAGCACATCGTCGGCAAGGCGGCCGCCTTGGATCACGACGGAGTCAAGGTCGGGTGGCCGCGGGTGCGGGCTGCGCGGAATGTCCGGCCCTGTCCGTTAGTGAAATTGTCCACGGCAGGTCCGATTCCAGCAGTGTGAGCAGCCGCGCCGACGGTCCCGGCGGCCACCGGGTGCTTCCCGAGTCCAGCAGGGTCAGTTTGAGGTGCTCGTCCCGGGTCTGCTGGGCGAGGTCGGCGATGACCAGGCTCCCCGGCGGCGGCCATCGGTCGGCGTCGCCAGTCGCACTGCACCACATGACATCTCGGCCGCGTTCGTTATTTCCGCCAGGGTACGCAGCGCCAACCGCTTTTCGCGCCCCTCTGGGGCACCCACCGGGATGATCGCGAACGGCAGCGCCGCCAGCCCGGCCACCTCTTTGGCCACCGGCTCCGGCAGCGCAGCGAGCTGCTCGGCAGTGACGGCGATTTGGTGGGCAGAATCGAAACCGCCGGCGATCTGCAGCACGTACAGTTCGGTGCGCAGCGCTTCCAGCTCGGCCAGAACATGTTCGGCGCTTCGGGTTTCGGCCGCGGGCGCGGGCCTCGTTGAGCGTGGCAAAGTCGGCGTCGAGGGCTTCGCGGTGGGCCGCCGCCGGCCCGGTGGCGGGCGGCGATCGCCTCCGTGAGGGCGGAATGGCAGGTCTGCGCGGGCGATCGAGCCGGCAGCCACGCCTGCGCGACGAGTTCGCCGACATGCACGCCGGTGCGGGCTGCGGTCGCCAGGTGGGCCGCGAGTTGCTGCCATAGCGTTGATGCTTCGTGGAGGTGCGATTGGAGAGATGGGGTAAGCCAATGATTTTTGTGCGCAAGAATTGTTCAGCGAGCGACAGATGGATTGACCGTCCCGTCCTGCATTTCGGTCAATCCATCTGTTCTGCTCGTCAGTGGCCAGTTGTGGTTCCAGCCAAAGGCCGGGGGTATAGCTCACGGACCGTCAGATAGCTCACGGGCCGTCAGGAAACTGGCCGGGATTAACCCGGTACCTGGTCGGAACTCCGTCGCTGACGTTTTGTTTCGTACGTTCAGCTGGGCTCGCGGAGTGGGAGGCCGGCAGCGCGATAGATCGCATCGATGACGGTCATGTTCTCGACCGCGTCTTCCGGCGTTGTCTTCACCGGTTCGCCGCGCAGCACTGCCGCGGCGAAAGCGTCGAGCTGATAGGCGTAGGACGCACGGCGTGAGAATCGCTCCACCCGTTTGCCGTCGCCTGATCGGACCGAGAGCCGGTGAAAGAACTGGGGCATGACCGGATTGAGCACACGCAGCTCGCCGCGGTCGCCAACCACCCTGGCGCTGACCTGCAGCACATCCGACGACCACATCGAGCAGCGGACCCGGCCGGTGTGCCCGCCCGGAAACCGCAACTCGGCCGTCATGGCCCGGTCGATCTGCGGATCGCGCAGTTTCGCCTGCGCCGAAACGACTTCCGGGGTTCCACCGCCGAACGTGCGGGCCATATGGACCGCATAGCACCCGGCGTCCATCGTCGCGCCACCGGCGAGCGAGTAGTTGTAGCGGATGTCGGAGAACTTCGGCAGGGGGAAGCACAAGGCCCCCTCCACCCGCTCGAGCGTCCCCAGTTCGCCCGAGGCAATGATCTGCTCAACGCGCAAAGCCAGCGGATGGTAGCGGTAATGGAACGCCTCCATCACGACCCGGCCCGACTTCGCGGCGAGTTCGGCGATCTCACGGGCTTCGGCGGCGTTGGCGGTGAACGGCTTTTCGCACAGCACATGTTTACCGGTGCCCAGTGCGGCTCGGATCCACCGGCCGTGCAAGCCGTTCGGCAGCGGAATGTAGATAGCGTCGAGGTCCGGATCGGCGATCAGCGTTTCGTAGCTTTCGTGCACCCGGGCGATACCGTATTTCGCAGCAAAGGCCTGTGCACGCGCGGCATCGCGCGCCGCCACTGCGGCGGCGACGACCTCGACGTTTCCCTTGGCCGGCCTGATGAGCGCCAACGGTGCGATGCGCGCTGCGCCCAGGATGCCGATCCGCAGCGGGGCGGCCCCGTTTCCAGACACGAACGCGACGCTAGCACTTGCCCCGGCTCGGTCGGTGACACGAGAAGTCGGAGACGACTCACCGACGACGTCTCGGTCCTACGCTGGACGAATCGTGTCTGTTGGTCGGGTGGGTACATCTATCAGCGGTTCAGCGGCGAGGCCGACCACGAGCACACCAGCCCTGTCGCCGGCGCCGACATTCATATCCTGCGTCGCGGCAACAAATACTCCGCCGCGGCCGTGGTGCGCGGCATTCTGGCCGCCGACGACCGGCCACGCAGGCCGTCTGGCGACTGGGCGGCCTCGCCGCTACCCGTTGAGGCACACGGCGCGCCGATCTGCTGGATCCCGTACAGCGGGGCGGATGAAACCCATTGGCCGCTGGTGGCGTTGAACGACACGCAGGCAAGTATGTTGAAGCCCGACGTGTCCGGCGGCGGCTTCCGCTGTCATCTGGTCGCAGCTCGCGGCGGGTGACATCTGAGAAGTGTTGTTCAGTATCATGATTGGCAACGCCAGCAGCAGGCGTGTGATCGCAAATGCCTGAGTCGGCACCTCGCCACCAATGGTCATGAAGTGTTGAGCGACCATGCGGGTACGAGCTGGATGTGGCGTACCGTCGAGGCATCGGGACCGTTCAGGTTCCCAATCGAGGGACCAATGATGTCCGACAAATCACCGCGTAAGTCCATGTCGAAGAAGTCCGGAAAGTCGCTCAAGGAAAAGCGAGCCGATAAGAAGGCGAAGTCCAGCGAACACACTGTCATCGAGACCGCGTTCCATGCCAAGAAACGCTGACGCTCGACCGCTCCTCACCCTCGGCGTCGTGGCGCATTCTCGCAAGGAGAACGAACGACGGCTTCCGATCCATCCGATGCATTTCCAGCGAATCGACGCCGACCTTCGGGAACACATCTACCTGGAGAACGGGTACGGCGAGTCGTTCGGCGTGACCGACGAGCAGTTGGCGCCGTACGTGGGTGGGCTGCTGCCCCGGGACGGGCTGCTCGGCGACTGCGACGTCATCGTGCTGCCGAAGCTTCAGCCCAGTGATCTTGCGGAGATGCGGGAAGGTCAGATCGTGTGGGGCTGGCCGCATTGCGTCCAGGATGCCGAGGTCACCCAGCTGGCCATCGACCGGCGGCTGACCCTGATCGCGTTCGAGGCGATGAACCACTGGGCCCGTGACGGTGGCTTCTTGCTGCACGTCTTTCACAAGAACAACGAACTCGCGGGCTACTGCTCGGTGCTGCACGCGCTCGAGCTGATCGGGACGACCGGCATCTACGGTCGTCGGCTGCGCGCGGCGGTCATCGGCTTCGGTGCGACCGCCCGGGGAGCGGTGACGGCGCTCAACGCGCACGGTGTCGGCGACGTTCGGGTACTCACCAACCGGATGGTTGCTGCCGTCGGCTCACCGATTCACTCGGTGCAGATCGTGCACCTGGACCACGATTCCGACGACCCCAATCTCACCTGCGCGGTCACCAACGACGGCCGAGTGGCGCTGGCGCCGTTCCTGGCCGAGAACGACATCGTCGTCAACTGCGTGCTGCAGGACCCCGACGCTCCGTTGACCTTCCTCACCGAGCAGGACCTCGGCGCCTTCCTGCCGGGAAGTCTCATCGTCGACGTGTCCTGCGACGAGGGGATGGGCTTCAGTTGGGCCCGCCCAACCTCGTTCACCGCTCCGAGCTTCGTGGTCGGTGACAACGTGCACTACTACGCCGTCGACCACAGCCCGTCGTATCTGTGGAACTCGGCCACCTGGGAGATCAGCGAGGCTCTGCTGCCGCACCTGCGGACGGTGCTGGCAGGCCGCGCCGCGTGGGAGGCCGATCCGACCATCGGGCGGGCCATCGAGATCCGCGACGGCGAGATCCTGAACCCGAACGTGCTGTCCTTCCAACATCGCGGCGACGTGTATCCGCACGCGGTCGTGTCGAGCGGGATCCTGCACTAGCTCGGCTAGAACCTGCGCAACCGGGCTTTGAGTCAAGTTGGGTGTGCTGGGGTCGGGTTGATGGTGTCATGCGGCGAGACCTGTTGTGCGGGTGAGGTTGTCGAACGCGGTCTGGTATGCGTGGGAGGCTGTCCGTAGCGGTGGGGAGGCGATCTGATCGGTGAGCCGGGCCGGGCCGGTGGGGAGGAATCGGTCGTGGACGGCGGACAGGTATATCGCGGCGTGCAGGCCGTGGTCGGTGATCTTGTTTCGGTGGGTGTGCGGGATGCGGGTGATGAGGCCGCGGGCGCGGAGGCGGTGCAGGTCATAGGTCATAGGTGACCGTGTCGGGTGGTGCTGCCCGCAGTTCGGCGATCAATGGGCGGAGATCTTTGTTGGCGACGCCGTTGGGTTGGAGCCGAAACAGCGGCAGCGCGGTGAGCAGGCATGGCTGCGCTGCTCACCCCGGGCGCAGGCCTGGGATGCGGGTGCCGGTCGCGGTGGTGACGGGTGCGGTGACGGTGTGCAGGGCATCGGGCCCCGGTGATCGGGTCGTGGCCGATTCGTTGGACGCCGAGCAGGCGCCGGTTGGCGGTGTCGCCGATCTCCCGCAGCGCCGGCAGATTCGTCGGTCGTTTCCCGATCTCAAAATCGTTGGTGTCGGTGATGGTGGTCTTGGTGCGCGGGGCCTTCCCGTACTGCTTGATCGTGGTGTGTTTGTCGTCCACGTGCAGGCTCGGGGTGACCCCGGCGGTGATCACCCTGGTCCGGAACCGTCCCGGTGTCGCGCGAGCGCCGCGGCGGATTGGACGGGCGTCGAAGACGAGACCGACCTGATCGGGGCGGCCGATGTCGAGGTTGTCGCGGATGACCTGCTCGAGGAAGATCCGACCCGAGATCGGTGTGTCGAGCATCTGGGTAAGGGAGAACTCGGCCTGCAGGATCGACAGGTCGTGGCGGCGGCCGCGGCCCGATCGGCCGCGGTGAACGGATGTGGGGAGTCGGGCTTCCGTTTGCGGTCGACCGTGCGGAGGGGGACAGTACACAGATTGAGAAGTCGCCAACCCGCGAGATCCGATCTGCCATCGCATGGCCGATTTCGACGTGCGCGGAGAGCACCAGGATGCCGATGTCGGACAGCTCCTCGTGATCACTCGGGCGGTGTCGAGCCCCTCGGTGGTTTTGGTCGGCGGTATCCGGATGTCGACCACCACCAGTTCGGGCCTCTTCTCGCGCACAAGCGAAACAAGGTCTGTAACCGTTGCGACCTGCAACCCTGGTGAGCGGATTTCCAGCTGGCAGGCATGCCGGTTCTGCGGCTGGCGGCAAGCCGCGATGGGCGTTAGCGGTGACGACATTTGCTCCCCGCAACGCAAATCTGTAAACCATGGACCCCGCCAGCGCCGGGTACCGCTGGCGGGCCTAGCGCGGCGTCGCGTCGCGAGTAGTCGCGGTCGCCCTCAAAGAGGTGTAAGAGCGGCGGCGTTACAACCAGAGAGGCATGAACATGTGCCGTTTGATCGGCTTCGCATCACCGGTGCCCACCACCCTGACCGAGCAGATCGGCAAGGACGAAGTCGCCCGGTTCGGCGACATGTCAGCCCTGCACGCCGATGGCTGGGGGACTGCCTGGCTCCGGCCGGAGGCGGCGCATCCGCAACGACTGCAGCTGGAGGGGTACCGCAGCATCGAACGTGCCCCGCGCGATCCGTGGTTCGCCGAACTGGCCGAACGCACACCCACCGTGGCGCAGCTGGTGCATCTTCGCTGGGCGACCGAGGGGCTCGCGGTGTCGTTGGCGAACACCCATCCGTTCTCGCAGGATGGAATCACGCTGGCGCACAACGGGTCCATTTCGCCACGACCGATGCTGGACTCGCTGCTTTCCCCGGCTGCGAGAGCGTCGCTGCACGGGACCACGGACAGTGAGCGGCCCGCACCGTGACGTGCTTCTCCGCGGGCGCGGCTTCGGAAACACCGACCGACACGGTGAAGATCCCCCTGTCATAGGTGGCCGTGATGTCGTCTTCATTGGAGCCCGCCGGCAGCGTGAGCGTCCCGACAAACGAGCCGTAGTCGTCGTGCACACGGGGATACTTGTGTCTGTGTCCACACAGGGAGGGCGGAGCGAATGCGGACCGTCTATCACGAAAAGCTGTCCGAGCTAAGCGAACAGTTGGGAAGGATGTGTGGCCTGGCCGGGGCGGCGATGGAGCGCGCAACCCGGGCGCTGATGCAAGCCGACCTTACCTCCGCAGAGCAAGTAATCACCGACCAAGACCAGATCATGGCGATGACCACCAAGGCCGAACAGAACGGCATCGCGTTACTGGCGCTGCAGCAGCCGGTAGCAGGTGAGCTGCGGACTATCGTCAGCTCGATTCAGGCCGTCGCTGACGTGGAACGTATGGGTGCGCTGGCCGTGCATGTGGCCAAGACTGCCCGACGGCGGCATCCCCAGCATGTACTGCCCGAGGAAGTCAACGGCTGCTTCGCTGAAATGGGTAGAGTCGCAGTCGAATTGGGCAATAGCGCACAGGAAGTGCTGCGAACGCGCGATCCAGAAAAGGCGGCTGGCATTCGCGAACAAGACGACACGATGGATGATCTGCACCGGCAGCTGTTCACCGTGCTTATGGATCGCGAGTGGAAGCACGGGGTCCCCGCCGCTGTCGATGTGGCGTTGCTCGGCCGCTTTTACGAGCGCTTCGCCGACCACGCCGTCGAGGTCGGCAGGCGGGTTGTCTTCCAGGCGACCGGCACACTACCCCCTGAACAAGAAGTGGGGACTTACTAGACAACCGGTGCCCGGCCACCGCAACAAGAAGCCGCGACCACGCTCCTGCGGGCAAAGGGACATGACCAAGCTAGCTTGCGGGGTGAGGAGCCCGTAGTGCCCGTCGTGGCGGTGATACAGCGGACTGCCACGGTCGTGGCCGGCGTCAAGGAAGAAGAGGAAGGGTAGGCCGAGCAGGCCGCGGCGTTCGGCGGCTTGCTCAACAGTAAGCCGCGGCGCTGGCTGCGGATTGACGGTCACGGGCAGCTCGAAGGCGGCCAGCTACTCGGCCGATGCTGGGTTCACTTGTGCCAGACGGTAACCCGTCGGTCCGGCACGGTAGAGGACACTGTCGGTGTTCGTGCCCTTCTCGGTGAACAGGTGAATCGTAGTCGAGCAGGTCCATCTGAAGCGCGGCCTCGTCGACTGTGCTCGTCGGCAGCGTGAACGACTTGCGGCGGATGATTTGGCGTTCGTCTTCCGGGCGAGGAAAGTACGACGGCCGATGCGTGGGCCCGGACTCGTGGCGCCACTCGTGCGGGCCGACCACAGGTAAGCTTGCCGCGCCGCGCTTCCCAGTGTTCGGCGGCCCGTTCCAGCCGGTCGAGCTACACGAGCGGTGCCTGCGCAGCATCCCCACAGTCCGACGGCAAACCACGCCACTACGCCGGCACTCGTTCTCGTAGGCCCTTGAAGTTAGCAGGAACAGCCGACTACTGGTTGGCAGTGGTTCAATCCAAGTATCGCGCACCAGGTTTACGCAGGTCGTAGTCGGTATCTAGTCTTTCTAGATACCGGCCATGCAATAAGCATGCAATAGCGCTCGCCGAACAGCTGCTGGCAGACATCCGAACACTGAAGCACGACGAGTCTGAGTCGTGTCGCTCGACCTTCGACCGGCTACTGCTCACCAACCATCAACGCGTAAGAGCCAAAGCAGCGAGGAACCGCTCTTAGGCAGTCATGGGCCGAGTCTCTGTCACGAACCGGCTCCTCGGCCCGTCATCCTGCTTGGGTGGCGGGCCGATCTATTTCTGAGTGCAACACGTCGGCAAGCACGTCCGGTCTGGAAGGGAACGGTGAACGGCTCCCTCGGCGAGACGCTCCGCCGATCCGCTGCGCCCAATCAGTCACCGTCGAGGCTCGAGATTCTCTCGTAGCCCTCGGCCCGTGCGGCCCACGGTGCGGGCCTTTTTGCGGCGCTACCGATTTGCTGGCAGATAATCGCAGGTCAGTGGGCCTAATCGTGCTATGATGAACACCTACTAAGTAGGAAAAATGAATAGTCGTCTCGACAATTTTTGGTATTCAATACAGCATCCGCTGGGACCGTCGCGGGAACTGGGCTCATACGCAAACCATCAGCAGAGCGTGGAGCAACTTATTCGGGAGATGAACGCAAGAGTCCTTCCGATTAAGTCGGGGCTGGAACCTCGTCTGCCGGACAACCGATCCGCTCCCGCCCGCTAGTCATCTTCAGGGACACGTTCCGTCGGCCCGTCATCCTCATTGGGTGGCGGGCCGAATTCGTGCGGCAGGGGTCGCGATCAGGACTACCGTCGATGACGGTGGACGGGGTCCTGAGGAAGAACGGTTCGACCTCCCGTTCTTGGGAGGCGGACCTGATGCAGGCCGCCTACCTTCTCGAGCTGCTTTGTCGTTATCGGCTCGAGGCCGAGATGTCGCGCGCCAAGCTCTACGTGAACATTCACAAGCTCATCGCCGCCGGGAACAGAGCACGAGCCGACGACCTGCGTCGGCTCATTCCGGCGACGGAAGCCACAGTCGTCACCCTCGACCGCCTCGGCGAAGCACTTCGGGATCGAATTATCGCGCTGCGCTCCGGGATTCTTCTGGCCGCCTAATCAAGCTCGATCGACTTCCGCCAAAATGCCCGGGCCCGGACTGGGTGTAGCCGGGGAGTCCTCCCGTCCCGTCATCCGAGATTGACGCGCAGATAATCGTGACTCGCTTCCTTGACCTGCGGCGTTATCCTGATGGTGGTTAGTGGTGGTGGGAGGGCATATGACGCACGATCCGGACCCGTCCATGACCCCGACTGGCAATGTCAACTTGAACTGGCCCCATTGTGACGGTTCT
Source organism: uncultured Actinomycetota bacterium (assembly GCA_963715215.1). GTDB lineage: Bacteria > Actinomycetota > Actinomycetes > Mycobacteriales > Mycobacteriaceae > Mycobacterium. The sequence goes on along the minus strand of CAVQRJ010000025.1, from coordinate 129,580 downwards.
AGTTGGCCCCGCCTGAGATGAGATCGGTGGGGTGGGCGGCGGGGACGGTTAGCCCCAGAAGATTGCGGTGGGGTCGCGGTCGAGCTCGGCGAGGAGATCCTCGATTCGGGGTGAGGGATCGAGTAGGTCGTAGCGGTGGAATTTCAGGTTGCGGTCGCGCCAGTACAAGATCCAGGTCTTGGTGGTGGCGGTGTACCGCAGACGGGCGATTGGGAAGCTGGTCCATTCTGGTCCGTAGTCCTCGCGCCAGGGCGCGCGCCGCTCCAGGATCGTCAGGTGTCTCGGGGCTACTGCACATTCAACGCGGACTTGGTGGCGTGCGTGTTCAGGAACCCTTGCGGCGCACCACCGTTGCACCCGTGCGACATCGAGATCGGGCAGGGCCATCTCGTTCACCAATCTGAGGCGCCGGCGGCGGTGTTGAGTGCATCGAAGGCGGCGTCGAGGCGTTGTTGGCGGCGCCGGTTGGGTTCGTGGTTGGCCTCGGCGGCGACTGCACCGATCAACTCGTCGAGTTCGGTGTCGGTGACTGCGAGATAAAGACTGTTGTCGTGTGCGCGGATGGCGAATACTGCTCTCTGGCAATCGGTGTCGAGAAATGGAAGGGCGCGAAGTGCTGCAGCGATCTCAGCGTCAAGGACAATCTCGTGGAGAGTTTCGGCCACCGCGAGCTGTTGGCGGCGCAGATCGAAAGGAGTGTCTGCCCAGTTGCTGATGGTGCCGTCGTCGCCGCAGCTGCTGCACTGCCAGCCGATTGGCGTGTCTGGCTGAGAGCAGATCACGATGATGCGGCCCGGGCAGGGCCGGTTGGCTGGTCGGCGTCGGCACGGCAAGGCGCTTTCCCAGGCGGTGCCGGCATCTCCGGCGGTGGCTGCTGCGACGATGCTGGCCAGGTGCTCGCCGAGCCGGCGTGCTGGGCCCGGGGTGTCGGCGGTCAGGTCAAGGAAGTGGTGCAGATCGGCGACCAACATGGCTTGGCACTGTAACCGATCGTGTTCGGCGAGTTCTCGTCACTGTTCGGTGGTGTTTCGTCGCTTGCGGGCATGGGCCAGTCGGTAAGAAGTGGTGCCGGTTTCGATGATCTGCCCGGCGAAGGTCAGCCGGTCGACGATGGCCGCGCACAGGCGTGGGTCGGTGAAGGTCTTCGTCCACGAGGAGAAGGGTTCGTTGGAGGCGATCGCCACCGCTGAGCGTGGGACAGGCCCCGCCGATGACGAAGTGCGCGATCGAATCGACGTCGCGATCGACACCTGTCCATCGCCGACCGACCGGCCTACGACGCCCACCGGCGCCTGGCACGGCCATGTCTGCACCCGGCTGCCCACCCCTGCCCGCGGCCGAGCACCTGCTCCCCCGCACCGACGGTGGTTATTCGTGCCACGAGGTGGCCGTAGTGACTCACGGCGAGTTCACCGGCCGCGTGTGGCGGCACATCCATCACGACAGCGACGGCACTCGCTTCGAGTTCGACGCGACGATCGACGGCCTGGTTGATGCGTCAAGCAGCGGCGTCGGCGACAACCCACAACGGCTTCGTGAGCTGGCCAGCGTCGCCTGGGCCACCGCCGACGAGCTCGGCGAGGCTCGCGCCAGGCAGCGGCATCCGGCAGGGAGTGGGCGCACTGCCTGACGGATTCACGACAATGGAACCCCCGCCCAGAGGTGTTGGGCGGGGGTTCTGTCATGAGTTTGTCACCGCACTAGCCGGGGGCGTTTTCCCAACACCCCCTGAATCCTCGGCCCGCCACCCGTGGGGGCTCTGGGGGTGGCGTGCCTGATCAAGACCTACTCGTCCGTTTTTGGCTCGTCCGACTTTGGCTCGTCCGGCTTTGGCTCGTCCGGCTTAGGTCGAAATCTCCCGACGATTGCATGCTGCGCGTCCTCGATAGCCTTCTTTTGGGCGGTCCACTGCCGTTCCACCAGGTCCGTGAACGCTTTCCGCTGGTGCTCGATCTGCTCGCTGATCGCCTTGCGCTGAGCTTCCCAGTGGTCACCTATCTTGACGCTGCGCTGCTGTTCTAGGAACTCCGCGAACGCCTTCTGCTGGGACTCGACCAAGTCCGTGACCGCCTTGCGCTGAGCCTCCAACTGGTTTGCGATCTGGTCCTGAATCACCTTCATCCGTTTCTCGTTCTCCGTCACCAGCTCCTTGAACTGGTCAGGAAGTCCCGGCTGTTCCGTCATGGTCTGCTTATCCTTCCCGTTTAGATGATCTCGGCCCTCCTTATGGTGGACCGCCCCCAACGCTAATCCTGACCGTGGGTGGTTCCCGCGCGGCCTAGGCTTGATGGGGTGCTCGCGAGCTAGTTCAAACCACGCGCGGGGAGTGGATCACTCACCCACCGACGCGATGCCCCAACGGCCACCCCCTCGGCCCCAACCAAGTCCTCGTCGGCCACGCCGCCTGCCTCGGCCACGGCGGCGGAGAACACACCTCCTGGCACTGCCGAACCTGCGACGCGCTGGTGTACGGACCACGTTGAATACGCACTTGCACAGCACAATAAGGACCAGCATCAGTGCGGATTTCCAATTGCCGAAGCTGACCGGGAACCGAATCACAGTTAAGACGTCTGACTTCTGCTCCCCTCGGCCGGCCACCCGCTCCTCTAGTTGGCAGGCCGAGCCTTACTTCGAGAATTGCGCTTCGTTCCGTCTAATAAGACTCAACACAGGGCGTGGGAGCGAGAGCTTGGTTGCCGTTTCAGCCACAGCAGAGCGCAGGAAGGGATATACGACCATGACGCCCACGCGCTCCACGAAGTCCTTGATGACGCTCTCGTCGAGGCCGCGAGGTTCGGCCAGATTGAATATCGCTTCAGCATCGGCGAGAAACTCGCCGCCCTCACCGCTGATCGAAGCTCGGAATCGGGTTCCGAGCTTCTGTTCCCCGTGCCGCCACATCGCCTCGATTTGTAGAGCTTTGGGATCTTCGGGCTCGTCCAATAAAGGATTGTGAACCATATGGGCGACGTCAGCGGTAGATCAACCCGCACCGAAAACCGTGCGGTCGACTCCGAAGACTGCGCCCAAGTCGCCATCACATCCTCGTCCAGTGGGAAATCGCAGGAATCGACGCCAACGCGGCCCGATTCAGGCGAGGCTGACATCGTTGCTGCAGCAAGACCTTTAACCTCCCGAGGCCGATGGGGATGATCGACGCCGGGATCGGCCAGCACTAGACCGACTTCAGGCTCCGCTTGTACCGGCCGACTATCTCATCCGCGGCCACCACATCGGCATCAACACCCTTGCGCCGCAACTCAATCCCGGCATGGCGCTTCACCGTTAGGCTGACGAGCAACTCATCCAGACCGCGCTGGACCGCCGACCACTGATGCGCGGACGGCCTGGGCGCCGGACATGATGCGGTTGGCGAACCACAACTCCAGACGCGCCCGCTGCCAGTCCGCCGCCGAGAAGAATTGACCCTCAACGGATCGGCCGAGCGTCGACCACATGTCTGCCACTAACTCGTGGGCGTCGAACCCCAGCGGCGGCTGCTCAACCCCGTTGCCGGCGAGGACCGGTTCGGCCGCGCCATACGATCCCGGCCTATTGCGACGGCGGCGCTGCGAAGCGGGCTTGGGCACCGGACCTCTCGGCGCTGAGTATGTGGACATCGAAACTTCAAAGCGGGTGTCTATATCGGTAGACCCACGTTGGGATACGCGTACGGAACCCGAGGCGCTATACCGGTGGGGTGGCCGCGCGGTGACGGCCGGAGGGCAGCCCTAGGCGCGAGTCACCCTGTCGTGCTTGCTATCTCGCTCGTCCCCGCATTGCTAACCGTGTAACATGTTCCACATCAACGCCGTTCGGCTGCGAAATCCCCAAACCGACTGGAAACACACATGAACCGCACCATCACCCTCGTCGTCGTCAAGGCCGGGCTCGGCGCCGGCCTAGCGCTCGGCTTCCTGGCCGCGCTCCACGGGACAGCCCACGCCGACACAGTCGGTCACTACGACGCGTATGCCGCGGAGGTGGGCGACGACAACGCCGACGGCATCATCACGGAAGACGAGTCGGGCTTCGACTGTCGGGTGATGAGTAACTTGCGTTGCGGCCCTGGCGCACTCCTGCCCGACGGGTCGCTCGCGATCCCCGGTGACTACAGCAACCCGAACTGCTGGCCCGGTGCGATCTACTGCCCGCCCGCAGGCACACGTGCAGACGCCACTGTGACGGACAGGAACGGGGTACCAGTAGGACCGCTGGCCTACCATGTCGGCGCGTACGTCGGCGGCTACAACTGACCGACCGCGAGGCACGGCCCTCAGCTTCCGAGCTGGGGGCCGCTCTGCTGCGTTATGACCGAATCGGCGGACACGCATATCCCCTAATCGGCGGACACGCATTTCATCATCCTTAACCGCCGTTCGGCGGACTGACATCAGGGGACCGCGGCGGAATAGTCGTGGTACGCCGCAAAACAGCGGCAGACAAAACCCAACACCCAACTCGCAAAGGAAAACTCAAATGAACGCAACCATGTCTCGTAACCTCATCCGCTTCGTTGCGGCCCCCGTCGCTGCCGCTGGCATCCTCGGCGGTGCCGCTTTGGGCTTCTCGGCACTTGCCAACGCAAGCACCGTCGCGGCCGCTTCACCGACCTGCGCGTATACGGGTAGTGCGACGCAATGCCAGACACCTGGCAACGTGCAGATCACTACTGAGCCGGGCAACGCGGCGCTGGACGCCGCTCAGCAGCAGTATCCATTCTTCGGGTATGGCTATGGCGGCGGTTTGCTGTTTCATCACCACGGGCACCGCTGACGGTTGAGGGAATCTGACGCGTAGCACACCGCTCGGCACAGGCGCCCTCGGCTTCGGCTGGGGGCGTTTTGCTGCGTCGCGCACGTCATTGGCGACCAACCGTCAGCGCCACTGTGGCCCAACCGTGCCGTTGGCGGGTCGCGTCGTCGTGGGCGGGGCTCGCGGGTCAACGCCGTTGGACTTCTCGTAGCCGGTCGACCCTGGCGCGATTTACAAGAATGTGCGCTGCGGCCCGCGCTGGAGGCGGTCGGGTTACCGGCTAGCCAACCCCGCGACAGCGGATGCGCCCGCGACGCGTGGCGTACGGTTCCGCGACCTCCGGCACACGTTCGCGACGCTCCAGCTGTCGGCGGGTGTCCACTCTATGCAGGTGTCGAAGTGGTTGGGGCACAGCACTTTTACCCTGACACTGGACGTCTACGGCGACTACATACCGGAGACATACGGGGGAGCGGTCAACGCCTTGCCGGAACCGCCCGCCCCAGCGAAGCCCGCTGAGAAGGCGAGCAACGTGGTCCAACTTTTCGGCTGACCTACAGGGACGCCACACATTTCACATTGGCCATAAGTACCGTCCCACCTGCGGCAGTGCATCGACATGTCATAATTTATGACACGCGGATGGGGCCACATAATCGCGACTATCCACAAACACGTGTACGGCCGCCACCATGACCAATGCAAACGTCGCGGCTGCTCTCGATGAGCTGCGCCGTGAGTACGCCGAGGTCGGAGCCCGGGTGGAGCGGATGCAGCACGACTCGACCGCCCTAGAGACTCGCCACGAACGCCTCAGTAAGGCGATTGAGTCGCTGGAGGGCCTAACCGCTCCGGAGGACAGCGGAGCCGAAGGCGCCGAACAGGCGAATGGCACGCCGCCTTCCACCAAAGTCGACGCTGATTGGGCCGTCGAGGAGGAACCGCATGTAGTACTCGAAGAGGAAGAAAACGAACCGCTGGTGCCTGCGGCTCGCCCATTGCCAAATACATCAAGCGCGGAGGCAAGGGCCGTCGACTTAGTTCCCCTCAGATGGTCGCTGCCGTTGTCGAGGAACTCGACCGCATCTTGACTCGAGAACAGGTGAAAGATGCTTTCTTTGAGAAGTTTTCGCGCGAAGAGATGGAACGGTTCTGGGATCGCCCCGACAACGCATTTGGCACCGCGCTTGTGCGCGCGGTGCAGGACGACCTCATCAAGCAGGGCACCGATAAGGGCGTTGACGTCTACGCGTCGCCGGATTTCGTTCGGCGCCTCAACGCAAAACGGGCCGCCGACACATCCTCGACGGAGGAGGAGTCATGACTATAAGACGAAGGGCTCAACCCCGTGAATCGCTCGGACCCGTTAGTTTCGGCAGATCACGCAACGCAGCGGCGACAGCTGTCGAGGAGTCGCCCGGGGGGCTAGGCGATGGCGCGCAGGGTAGCCGTGCGGCCTACCGCCCGCGCCGCTGTTTCCTCCACCAGGCGCGTGATCGTCGCCGGGCGGTCCGACTGCGGCGTGTGACCGGCCATCAGAAGCGAGCGCAAGCGGGACCCGGGGATGAGCGGCAGGTAGCGCGCCGTCTGGCCGGCGGCGACCCAGTCAGCCACGCCCTGGACCAGGGTGACCGGGCAGTCAATGCGGTCCAGACCGCGGGGGACGTCCAGCATCAGCGCCCAGACGACGGTGCGCCCGAAATCTCGCGACTCGGCGAAGCCCTCGCGCACGCCGATCGCCTCCTCCGGCGAGGTGCTCCACGGCCGCGCCTTCAGCGGGGCCAGGAGCGCAGCGCGGCCTGCTGACGAACGGGACACCGAGGCGATCAGTGGCTTCGCGGCCCGCATGACGATGCGGGCCAGTCCCATGGTGGCGCCCTGGTAGAGCCGCTCCTGAAGGATGTTCACACCGGACGGGGCGATCGCCACCACTGACCGCGCCCGGCCTCGGACGGCGAGCTCCAGGCCGATGCGGGCGCCCAGCGAGTTGCCGAGCACGTGCACGCCGCCTAGCCCCTCCGCGTCGAGAGTGTGCTCGACGGCATCGGTGATCGCGGCCACAGTGGGGCGCTGCGCGAGGTGTGGCGACCGCCCGATGCCGGGTAGATCGACGTTGATGACGTCGAAGCGGTCGGTCAGCTCGGGGAGGACAGCGGTGAAGTCGCGGCAGGAGGTGCCCAGGCCGTGCAGCAGCAAGAGCGGCTCGCCGGAGCCCTTTCGAGTCAGGGACAAAGGAGCGGTCACCCGTTCGGAGCCAAGCATTGTTCTCCTTGGTGCATGTTGTGTCGGAGTTCTGGGATCTCGGCAGGGGTGCGCCCGTTCGAGGGTTGGCGGATCGTTCTTCGATGTCGGTGGAAACAGCGGTTCGCACGTCAGGGGCGGTTGTCGGCGCGACACGGGCACCGCTCGGGTGCAATTGGCCGCTGTATTGCCTTGAGCCGGTGCGATACTCAGAGGGTCGCCAAGAGCCACAACATCTTTCGGTTGTCACGGCGTGAAGTACCCATCGCGACATCGGCTTGGGCACGAAGTGGGCCGCCCTGCCCGTTGTTTCGCTTCTGTTTCATCGAATCTGAGCGGAGCTGTGCGGGAGAGGCCAGACGCGCGACGGCGTCTGGCCTTCCCCGCAGTTGATTAAGCGTCGTCGTGGTGGCGGCTACCGGCCTTGGCCAGGCCGCGGCTCACCATGTAGCCGATGGTCAACAGGACGACATAGAACCATGCCCGGTCGGCCCGGAAGTAGTCCTCATGCGCGTCAGTGGTACTGACAACGAACGACGCGATCAGCACGCCGACGACCGCCACGACATAAGCGACGAATTCCGTTGTCTTGAAGGAAGATTTCGTCTCACTTCCGCGGCGTTCAACACGAGCCGGCTGCGTCCCGTCGGCCGTGTAGGCAACGGCGGCGTTCGGACGACGGGCCGAAGTGGGATCGTTTGTGACGGGATTACTTGTGGTCATTAGTGCTCCTTCTGATGCCGGTCGGACCGTGCCGACCTAGCTGTAACTAGGTGCAACCCGAACAGGGCGTCCGGGGTGCGTAAATCACTGGGCGAGGACATGATTCGGCCGTAGCCTTGTGATAGACGTCTCAACAAAGCCACGCAGGTGCGCTGGGTGATAAGACGCGTCTCACCACCGCTTGATTGGCTACATTGATTTTCCGGTGTCGAGCTGAGGCTCAGTAGATGTGAGAAGCAAGACCGCCGCGGAATGAGTTGATACCAAGTTCTGTAGCACCAACAATTCGAAACACTACCCGTGATTGGGACTATCGTCTAATTGTCAAGCATTCGCGACCTCCACCAGCGGGCATCCCACTGCGGCGGCCGCCGCCCCGACGTTCAGCGGGGCTGGCGGGGCACTCAGTTGTTGTTCCGCCTCGTCGCCGGCGCCTACGAGCGCCGCTCCCTGGCCATCAGAATCGCACTGGCCCTTCAACATGACCCTTGACAAACGCATGGGTTATTCGCAGATGCACGTCTCGCGCCTACTCGCCAAAGCACTGCACTCACTGCGCAGCCAGGTTCGTGCACCTGAGCTTGCTGTACCCCCGGACGGCAACGAAGTCCTAGTCGGCCACGGCGCTTGTCTTCGGCCACGGCGGTGGAAGGCCAGCGGTTACAGCGGTAGCTTATGCAGGTCAGGGTGATGTTTCTCAGATCGTCAACGGGCCGCGTGACCTAGATATGGACCTGACTCCATCGGTTCCAGTAACCGAGAGGCCACTTCACCGGCACCCGATGGGATCTGATCCCGAGACGGGCACGAGGCCGCGAGTTTCAGCGACGACACCCAGCACGCCAACGGCGACGTTGGCCGATTCATACCGTCGTGGTGGGCGGTTACGAGCGGCTGGTGGAGCTAAGGCGGACCGCCGCCGCGATCTCGGTCGGGCACTTATCGCGGCGGCCGACGAGCTCGACCGGCTATTGGTGTGATGTCCCTCTCGGTCCGCCATCAGCCACCGCGGGTGGTGGGGCGAGCTGTGTTTCGTTCAGCCCGCAAGGAGGTATCCCGAGGTACCGGTTCAGTTCCGAGCCGGGTCTCCAACAAACAAGAACGGGGATCCACCATGGGCGCAGAAGACAAAGCCAGCAATAAAATCGACGACCTCGCTGGTAAGACGAAGGAAGGTTTCGGCAAGGTCACCGGCGATAAGAGCACGGAGAACGAGGGCAAGCTCGACCAGGCGAAATCCAGCCTTAAGGATGCGGGCGAGAAGGTGAAAGACGCCTTCCGAAAGGACTAGCTAGCTAGCCCTACCAGCTTCGGCCCGCTGTCCACCGTGGGGTTGGACGGCGGGTCGACCCACGTTTAGGAGGAATCCTCGCTCGAATCATCCTCGTCGGAGTCATCGTCGTCAGACGTGTCGTCCTCGTCGGACGAATCGAGTTTGTCCGCGTGTTTCGTCAAAAGGGCAGCTAGTTCGCGGGCTTCCTCAACTTCTAACACGTCTTCGGATACGCGCTCGTTGCTGTCGTCGAAACGCTCAAGGGTTATCACGTTGTCCTTAGTACCGACATCCCACCGGCTGCCTTCTTGACGAACCATTGTCGATGCTGCCTTTCATTCCGAACGAGCGACTTGGATACGTACGAGTACCCACCTCCGAAACGCGGGAACCGGCGGATGTTTCCCCGTGTCGGTGGCTGCTCATACGGTCACCGCAGGCAACAAATTCCGCGCCCTCGCCCGTCCTCACTCGTACACCAGCCGGCACGGCTGGTGTACGAGCCGCCCGGCCGGGCCCACGGTCACGGCGCGATGCGGAGGTTCGGTGCGTCTCGGTAACGAGTGGCTCGAGGCTCCGAGCAACCAGACCGTCACGAGCGCGCCCTGCGAAACAGGATGAACCAGTAACGAGCCGGACGGACGGGCAGCCGACGCCGTGGAGCAGATCGCGCACCCACTGTCAGGTGATCTCAGGTTCTCGATGTCGAGCAACTGAATGATCGCCGTCAGTCCGTGTGTCAAAACGGACGCGTCGAGTAGTAGCCGCCATCTTGATAGTAGTCACGGTACTTGTTGCCTTCGTTGTCCTTATAGGTGCACGTGGAGAACCTCGTGCCACCTTTGGAGGTGGTGGTGTAGGTGCCACCGGCGGACGCACATTCGCTCTTGATTGTGTTTTCCGAAAGCTTCTCGGCGTGGGCGATGGGTGCGGTCATTGTGATGAGCGCACCCATCACGGCGGCCGCCGCCACCGCGAGGGATGTGGAGCGTGAGCGTTGCATTTTATTCTCCTGTCTACCTTGCTGGGTTTCTTAGTGGTTGCCGCGCACGTCGCGACTACCGAAATGCTCCTTAATCACCCAATTGCTTTGGAATCGCTGAGAAGCCAGATTCCACGCACTGAAGGGCAAGGTGTTCCTATCCGCCCGGTAAGCCACCGCGGCGCCGTCCCGACCAGCAGTGCTCACCGCGATGAGATCGCGCGCCATGTCGTCGATCTCACTGGATGGCAACGCGCCACGGGCGCAGCACGCTTGCAAACGGATCTAGGGTTACGCCCTACTCCGTACAGCCGCGATCCCCGGGCGGCCGATGCGTCGGGATGGCAGCGTCTCAGTCGGAGGTCCAGTACCGCTGTCTTGGTGACCAACGTGAGCACCGTGACGACCGCGTCGGGGGCGACCGCGGTGCAGATGGGGTGGATTCGCGGCGTGGATCGGGCGGCCCGAAATGTCGGACCCCGCTGTGATGATGGGGTTATGTCGTTGACCGCATCCTCTGGCGCCACGGGGGTGCGCCCTGTCGATCGTCTTGAGGTGTTGTTTGAGGAGTTGGCGGAGTTGACCGGTCAGCGCAACGCCATTGATGGGCGCATCGTGGAGATCGTGGCCGAGCTGGATCGCGGCGGGCTGGTGGGTATCACCGGCGCCCGGTCGGTGCCGGCGTTGGTGGCCTGGAAGACCGGGTCGTCGTCAACCACCGCGCACACCATCGCCACCATCGCCTCTCGGCTGGAGCAGTTTCCGCGCTGCGCGGCGGGCCTGCGGGAGGGCCGGCTGTCGCTGGATCAGGTCGGGGTGATCGCCGCCCGGGCCGGGGTGGGATCGGATGCGCACTATGCGCAACTGGCCCAGGTGGCCACGGTCAGCCAGCTGCGCACCGCGGTCAAGCTGGAACCCCGACCCCACCCCGACCCTGATCCACCACCAGAGCCGCAGCGCTCGATCACCAAATCGGTCGACGAGCAGTTCACCTGCTGGCAGATCACACTGCCCAATGTGGACGCGGCCCAATTCGATGCGGCGTTGCAGTCACACCAGGAGGCGCTGATCGCCGAGTGGAAACACGACCACGACACCGCCGCCGGGCCCTCGCCGAATCGGCCGCCGGTGCCGGGCACTGGCGAGGCGTTCATGCGGCTGGTGCAGGCCGGCTGGGACACCGAGGCCGCTCGTCGCCCCCATGGGCAGCACACCACGGTGGTGGTGCACCTGGATGTCCACCAGCGCGCCGCCGCGCTGCATCTGGGTCCGCTGTTCGTCGAGGCTGATCGCCGTTATCTGACCTGTGATGCCAGCTGTGAGGTGTGGTTCGAACGTGACGGACAGCCCATCGGCTCGGGTCGGGCCACCCGGGTGATCAGCCGTCGGCTGCGTCGTGCCCTCGAGCATCGTCACCGCACGTGCGCGGTGCCGGGTTGTGGCGCGACTCGCGGTCTGCACGCCCACCACATCCGGCACTGGGAAGACGGCGGCCCCACCGAGCTGGCCAACCTGGTGCTGGTGTGCCCCTATCACCACCGGCTGCACCATCGCGGCGTCATCACCATCACCGGACCCGCACCCGATCTCACCGTCACCGACCACGCCGGCCGGCCACTGAACCCAGGATCGCTGGCCCGCCCACCAACGAAACCCCCACCCGCGGTGCCACCCTGCCCCGGACCCACCGGCGAGCGCGCCCACTGGTGGTGGTATGACCCCTTCCAACCCCAACCCCCACCGACCAACAACTGAGGTTTATCACCGGGTCGGCCGTTACCAGGCCTACATCGGGCTCAAACGGGTTGGGGCATCCAGAAATTCGTTCGCCCTCGACGAGAATGCATCCAGGGCTGCGTTGATCTGCGAGACCGACCGCAGCCGTGTGTGCAATCTCGAGCGTAGAAAGCCACAGACAGACACCTCATGCGCGAACCTCGACGACCTACCCGCCTCCACAACGCCCTCATCAAGATTCGCCCCGACGGTGCGCACCAATTTAAGCCAAGTCGCCCATGCGCAGCCCAACGATGCAGACGGCGACAGTTGCTCTTCGTCGACGCAGAATGCGTGATGCAGCTGGCCCCCTGCGGACGCGCCTAGCTGGCCGCCTGGCTGCGATAGGTACAGCTGCCAAACCCCGACGACTGTGGCAACTTCGCTGCAGCCGGGAGCATTGCTGCCCTTGAGACTCGATCCGCCCATGCTTCGGGCCGCCTGAAAGACCTTGGGCGAGCCTAAGATCTTCGGCGTGTCGGTCTGCTCAGCAAAGCTCGGGGCTAATAGAATCCGCTCTCATGCGGGTGGCTCTTCGGCGTCTGCTTGCGGTCTTACTGGTGGCCGTCGGCTTGTTCGGAGGTACGGGAATTACAGCGCCGACGGCCGGAGCCTTGGGGTGGGGAGCGATCGCGATCTCACCTGAAACCGGCCGGGTGGGTTACTCGAAGGGCCTCAACACGGCTATCGCGGCCAATCAGGCCGCCGTCGGCCTGTGCAAAGCCCGCGACTGCCGGGCAATCGTGAACTTCACCAACGCATGCGGTGCCGTCGCTCAAGCATCCAACACGTCCTGGGCATGGGGCCGGGACCGCAGCAGCGCCGGCGCGCAGAACAGGGCACTAATCACATGCAGTCGATACGGCACCGGCTGCCGGATCGCCGGCTGGATATGTAGCTGAACGCATACGGCGCGCAGCAGATGTTCTGTGCCGCCCACATCTTTGTTTGACGCCTCACGTTTAGGGGCAACGGAACATTAGTGGGAAGCTGATCGGCGAGGGATGCGGCGGCAGTTTCCTGCGAGGCGGCGGCGGGGACCATCCCCTCTCGTTAAGACGCTAGCGTTGCCCCGCTGGCCGTCATTCATCTGGTGACTACCAGCTTGGTGGCGCGCGGTGGACACCAACGAGCGGCTAAGCCAGGCGCTTTCCAAAGGCGTAGGTGACGAATCGGCGCACATAAAAGCAGCGACGGCTTCGGCTTTCGCAGCGTTCAAGGAGTGACCCCCCGCTACTGTCGAGAGATGGGACGCGTCATCGTCGTCATCGTGGGCGTCGTCGTCGCCCTCTTCGGCCTGCTGTTCGCGCTACAGGGCTTCGGGGTAGTGGGGGGCAGCCCAATGAGCAACACCACCACTTGGTCCATCCTCGGTCCGATCATTGCGCTGATCGGAATCGCCATTGCCGTCGGCGCGAATCGCAGACGAAAGTCCTAGCGGGCGTCGGCTGGCGATCCGCTCGTCGAGCAGCTCATCGATGAGCGCAGTCGACGGCTTGCCGCCCAGACGGCGGATCGACGAGCTCACCGCAGCCAACAGTGACAGCTGTCGGTCGATGGCGCTGACGTCGCGGTGCTTCACTACTCCCCAATCACCGGTATCCGGGATGCGGCATTTGATCGTATTCGGCAACCCGTCGTTCCGCCGGTATTGAGTCCGGCGTGCCGACGACATTTCCGCGCTAGGGTGATCACATAGAGGTTTGCCATGACACGCCTCTTAGCCTTCAGTCGAAACGGCGGCTACCACTTAGCGGCGGCACGCCGAATGACTGGAATGCCTTGCCCGACAAGGCCTTCGAGATCGTAACGGGTCCGTTATTGCCGAGAATGCCGGGCAGTTCGCCATCAGCTCCAACGCCGACCATATCTGCATACCGACGCAGGGCCGCGATATTCCAAGTCCTGCAACGCACTTCCGACCGCTCACGGTCGCGTCACGGCTGCCCCGGCACCGCTATTTCCTTCGCGCAGTGGCACTTACGCCGGGTACGCCCGCAGCGTGTCGCTCGGCGCCGTGCCGAACGTGGCCTTGTAGGCGAGGCTGAACCGGCCGGCATGGCTGAAGCCCCAACGACCCGCGATCGCGGTCACGGTGTCGCGCGCCGGGTCAGCCGCCTTCAGGTCTCGGTGTGCCCGGTCGAGACGTACGCGCCGCAAATATTCCAACGGTGTCGTACCGAGATTGCCTCGGAACGCGTACTGCACCGAACGCGGTGACACGTTCACCGCGGCTGCGATGTCTTCCAAGCCGATGTCGGCATCGGCGTTCTCTTCTATGAAAGCGACCGCATTCCGCAATATCGTCGGCATGCGGCGCCCGTAACTGTGACCAGCCACTGCTCGCGCACTCCCCTGGATTCGGTTGGTCAATCTGAACGATACGTTCGGATACCCAGTGCAGAACCGCCGAAAACAAGCACAGCAACTGTCCCGCGACTGACAGGATCGTCAATATGAACGAACGCATGGAGGTCCAGCGCACCATTCCCGCGCCCGCCGCAGACATCTTCACCGTGCTCTGTGACCCACACGGCCACGTCGCAATCGACGCGTCCGGCATGCTTCAGGACGCCGAGGGCGAACCCGCCAAGGGCGTCGGTGACCACTTCGTCATCCACATGGATCGCGAAAGCCTCAACGACTTTCCCCTGGGCAAATACGACGTCACCGTCGAGATCCGCGAATTCGAGAAGGACCGGCTCATCGCCTGGACAATCCTGGGCCAGATCAGCCCGCAGATCGGCCACGTCTACGGCTATCGCCTCGAACCGTCCGACGCCGGTGCCACGGTCGTCACGTCGTTTTACGACTGGTCCGATATCCACCCCGAGTGGCGCAAGGCCAACATCTTCCCCGTCATCCCGGAAAGCGCCCTGCGCGCCACGCTCGGCATCCTCGACCGCACCGTGCGGCGCGGCTATCCCCGAACCTAGCGTCACCAAGAACTGATCTCACAGACGAACCGGCCGCGGCGTCTTCATGATGTGAGGGTGCGACCGTTCGAAGACGTGGTGGCCGAGCACGGCGCGACCGTGCTGAGGGTGTGCCGCGCGGTGGTCGGTCCAACCGACGCCGAGGACGCTTGGTCGGAAACCTTCCTGTCGGCGCTGCGGGCCTATCCCGAACTGCCCGCCGATGCCAACGTCGAGGCATGGCTGGTGACGATCGCACATCGTCGCGCCCTCGACGTCGGCCGCGCCCGAACCCGTCGCGCTATGCCGGTCGAGTCACCGCCTGACCGCCCGTCGGCGCGCGCCGATCCCGCCGCCCGCTACCCCGATCTGTGGGCGGCACTGCAACGCCTGCCCGACAAGCAACGTCTGGCGGTGGCCTATCACCACATCGCCGGGCTGCCGTTCGCCGAAATCGCCGGGCTGCTCGGCAACTCCCCCGATGCCGCTCGCCGGGCCGCTGCCGACGGCATCAAGACTCTCCGCAAGCTCTACCCCGAGGATGAAACAGCATGAGCGCCAACCTTTTCGACGACCTGCAGGCCGACGACGGCACCCTGGCCCGCCTGCATCAACGGCTCGAGCGCGACGCCGCGACCGACGAACTGCTCGATGTCGCATACCGCACCGTCGACAGCCCGGTCGGCAGCCTGTTGCTGGCCGCGACCACGGTCGGGCTGGTTCGGGTCGCCTACGACGTCGAAGACCACGAGGCAGTGCTGACCAAGCTCGCCACCGCGGTGAGCCCACGGGTGCTGCGGGCGCCTGCCCGACTGGACACCACTGCCCGTCAGCTCGACGAGTACTTCACCAAGCGCCGCACCGCTTTCGAGGTGCGGGTCGACCTTCGGCTCGCGGAGGGCTTCCGCCGCAGTGTCATCGAGCACCTGCGCGGTATCGGCTACGGCCGCCGGGAGAGCTACGCCGAGGTGGCTGCTGCCGTCGGCAATCCGCGTGCCGTACGTGCCGTCGGCACCGCCTGCGCACACAACCCGCTGCCCGTCGTGATCCCCTGTCACCGGGTGGTTCGCTCCGACGGGGCCACGGGCCAGTACGTGGGAGGCGCCGAGGCCAAATCGGCGCTGCTCGATCTGGAGGCGACCGGGGAATGAAACGGCGCGCGCGGCGGTAGAACAACGCATGAAGCTCAACGACGCCGCACGCGAGTTCATCGGCGAAGGCATCGACGCCACGCTGGTCACGCTCAACCCCGATGGCAGCCCACAGGCGACTGTCGTGTGGGTGGCACTGGAGTCGACGCCCGATGGTGACGAACTCGTCTCGGCACACCTCGCCGAATACCAGAAGACGCGCAACGTCCGCCGCGATCCGCGGGTGGCGGTGACGATCGTGAAACCCACGCCGGGCCAGCAAGCGCCCTACCTCGCGATCAAGGGGACGGCACGCATCACCGACGGTGGCGCTCCCGAACTGCTCAAGAAGCTCGCCACGACGATGCTCGGCTCCGATGAGCACTTCCCGCCGCCGAACTCGCCGCCGGGCCTGCTCACCCGTATTCGCATCGACAAGGTGGGCGGCTTGGGTCCCTGGGCTGCCTGACGGCCACGCTCTGTCCGCGCTCGCCTCTATGTGCCATCATGCGAGGCGACCTAGGAGGGGGCAACGCCACGATGAGCGCAACCCGGATTCCACCTCGCGCAGTGGAACGTGTAGCAAGCCGGTGACGATAGAGGTCACCGCCGCCACCGCTGCCGAGCTACCCGAACTGGCCGACGTAGCCGCTCAGACCTTCCCGTTGGCGTGCCCGCCGTCGGTGACACCGGAGAATGTGGCGGCGTTTATCGACGAGAACCTCACGCAGGCACACTTCGCCCGGTACCTGACCGACACGGACAGGCTGGTCCTAGTCGGCCGCCAGAACGGCCGAATGATCGGCTACGCCATGCTGATTCGTGGTTTGCCCGACGACGACGATGTGCAGCAAGCGGTGACGACGCGCCCTGCCGTGGAAATCTCCAAGATGTACGTGCTGCCCCACAGCCACGGCGCAGGCGCATCTACGGCACTGATGTCCGAGGCGCTCAATCGTGCCCCCGAACTGGGCGCGAAGTGCGTCTGGCTCGGAGTGAATCAGAACAATCAACGGGCGCAACGCTTCTACCTCAAGCACGGCTTTACCATCAACGGTACCAAGACTTTTCGGCTCGGCACCTGTATCGAGAACGACTACGTGATGGTGCGGCCCGTCTGACCTGCGGTCGTTAGCGCCAGTAGCCGTGACGTGGCGCGCAGGTATTTCTTCCGAAAACCGCCAGCGAGCATCTCATCGCTGAAGATGGTGTCCAACTTCGAACCCGAAGCGACCACGGGAACACCAGCGTCATACAGACGGTCGGTGAGCGACACCAGTCGCAGGGCGACGTTCTGGTCGTCGATGGGGTGCACACCGGTGATGAAAACCGCCGAAACTCCCTCGATAAGGGTCAGATATCGGGACGGGTGCATCGTCGCGAGGTGCGCGCACAGGGCGTCGAAGTCGTCGAGGGTGGCGCCGCGCACAGCGGCGGCGCGGGCGCTGACCTCCTGGTCGGATGGCGGTTCGGGTGCCGGCGGCAGATCGCGGTGCCGGTAGTCCGGCCCCTCGATGCGGATAGTCTCGAAAATGGCTGCGAGCGTGTTGATTTCGCGTAAAAAATCCTGTGCGGCGAACCGGCCCTCGCCCAGCTGTTCGGGCAGCGTGTTCGACGTGGCGGCGATCGACACCCCACGTTCGACAAGTTGCGACAGCAGCCGCGAGACCAGCGTGGTGTTGCCGGGGTCGTCGAGCTCGAATTCGTCGATGCACACCACCACGTAGGTGGCCAGCAGGTCGATGCACTCGACGAACCCGAAAACGCCGGCGAGCTGCGTGAGCTCACCGAACGTCGCGAACGCCTTTGGATGATTAGCCGCCGACGACACGGCAGAGATCCGGTAATAACTGGACGCGAGCAGGTGGGTCTTGCCGACGCCGAACCCGCCGTCGAGGTAGAGCCCGACACCGGGCAGCGTCTCGCGCTTGCCGAACAGCTTCTTCTTGCCCGCCCGCCGCGCGACGGCTGCGTCGCAGAACCGCACGCAGGACTGCACGGCCGCGGCCTGCGAGGGCTCCGCCGGGTCCGGCTGGTAGCTGTCGAAGCTGACGTCGGCGAACGTCGGCGGCGGGTGAAGCTGGGCAATCAACCGCTCAGGGGTGACGCTCGGGCGCCGATCGACGAGACGGCCGACACCGCGGGCCGAACTGCTCCTCCCGTGCGCGGCGGACACCATGCACGAACTCTAACGACGTGCTGCAATCGTCCCCATGCCCGACGACACTGCTGGGACGCGGTTCACGGTGCTGGATGCCATCGATGGCCGGGAAGGCCCCGCGGGCCCCATCGAGTCACTCGACGACAGCCGGCTGTCGGACCTGTACGCCTACCCCGACGACCTGCGGTCGTGCTGGGTGCGCGCCAACATGATCGCCAGCCTCGACGGCGGAGCCACCGACGAGGGTAAGGCGGGCGGCCTGGCCGGACCCGGCGACCGTGCGGTCTTCGCGCTCATGCGCCAGTTGGCCGACGTCATCCTGGTCGGCGCGGGCACGGTCCGGATCGAGAATTACTCGGGCGCGCAATTCAGCCCGGCACAGCGTCAGGCCCGGCAGCGCCGGGGCCAGGCCGAGGTGCCGCCCATCGCCGTCGTCACCAACAGCGCTGACCTCGACCACGACGCGACGCTGTTCACCCGAACCGAAGTGCCTCCGCTGATCCTGACCTCGAGCCGGGCAGTCTCGCGCGCCCGCGACAGATTCGGGTCGGCCGCTGACGTCGTCGACGCGTCGGGCCCCACTCCCGACGGGGTCGACGGCGCGACGGCGCTGAAGATCCTGGCCGAGCGACGGCTTTTCCGCGTGCTCACCGAGGGCGGCCCGCTGTTTCTCGGCTTGCTGATCGAAGAACAACTGCTCGACGAGTTGTGCCTGACCGTAGCGCCGCTTCTGGTCGGTGGCGTGGCCCCGCGCATCGTCACCGGGTTCGGCGCGGTACACACGTCGATGCGGCGCAGCCACCTGCTCACCGACGACGCCGGCTATCTGTACACCCGCTACGTCCGGACGGCATGAGCCCGCCGACGAGCGCTTGCGCGTGGGGGCAGACCAGCACTGTCAGTACTGTGGTTCCATGCGTCGGCGTCGTCTGGTCCGTGCCGTGAGCACCTCGACCGTCGTTTTGTCGGCTTTGCTGACCGGATGCTCGCCGCTGTTTGCCGCCGATCCGCGCTATGCCACCGACAGCGGCGCAGGCCCGCAGGGCCAGCCGCCCAGCCAGCGGAAGGCCGACGGGCCACCCGCGATCGAGGCGCCCAAGAACGACCTGTCCTGGCACAACTGCACCTCGCAGGTGTTCAGCGACTCGGCCGTCGACCCCCTCCCCGGCGTCGCGCTGGACTGCGCCACCTACGACGCCGACCTCGATCCGATCAACGGCGCCGCCGGGTCGGTGAGCATCGGTGTGGTGCGCGCCCGCTCGGTGCAGACCCCCGAAGACGCCGGACCCCTGGTGATGACGACCGGCTCGGACCTGCCGACCTCGGTGCAGCTGCCGGTATGGCTGTCGCGCGCGGGCGCCGACGTGCTCAAGACCCACCCGATCGTCGCGGTCGACCGGCGCGGCATGGGCATGTCGAGCGCGATCGACTGCCGCGATCTGTTCGACCGCCAGGAGATGCTGGACCAGGCACAGTTCCAGTCCGGCGACGACCCCGTCGCCAACCTCGCCGCGATCACCATGACGGCCACCACCAGCTGCACCGACACCATCGCCCCCGGCGACTCGGCATACGACAACTCACACGCCGCCGAGGACATCGAGCGGCTGCGCAGCACCTGGGATGTGCCGACCGTCGCGCTGCTGGGGATCGGCAACGGAGCGCAGGTGGCGCTGGCCTACGCGGGCTCGCATCCGGGCAAGGTGGCGCGGCTGGTGCTCGATTCGCCGCTGCCGCTCGGCATCGCCGCCGAGGCCGCCACCGAACAGCGCGTCAAGGGTGAGCAGACCACGCTTGACGCCTTTTCATCGCAGTGCGCGGCCACCGACTGCCCCCTCGCCCCCGACCCGAAGGCCGCAGTCGATGCGCTGCTCGCCGATTCGCGGGCCGGCAACGGGCCGAACGGCGCTGCGGTCTCCACCGTCGCCGACGCGATCGCCACGGCGCTGGCCTACCCGCGCGGCGACCGCACGTCTGCGACCAACAGCCTCGCGTCCGCGGTGGCGTCGGCCCGCTCCGGCGACACCAATCAGATGAACAACCTGATCAACCAGGCTGACAACCTGCGCCAGACCGACGGCCAGTTCGTCAATTCGTGTAGCGACGCCCTGAACCGGCCCACACCCGACCGCGTCCGCGAACTCGTCGTCGCCTGGCCGAAGCTCTACCCGCAGTTCGGCGCCGTCGGCGCGCTCAGCATGGTCAAGTGCCTCAACTGGCCGAGCGGGTCGGCGCCGCCGGAGCCGAAGAACCTCAAGATCCCGGTGCTTCTGCTGGGCGTGCAGAACGACCCCATCGTCGGCAACGAGGGCGTCGCACAGGTCGCGGCCACGATCATCAATGCGGGCACCGCGAGCAAGCGGGTGATCTGGCAGGGCATCGGGCACGGCGCGAGCATCTACTCCGACTGCGCGTTGGCGCCGGTCATCGGTTACCTCGACAGCGGCAACCTGCCGCCGACCGACACTTACTGCCCCGCCTAGTCATCCGGCCCGGCCCGTCGGTGTACGGTTCGCTGGTGGCGGCACCAGACTCCATCCGTACCGGCCTGCTGAATCTCTTCCGACCCCGCACGTCCCCGGCGAGCGCGGCGACCGTGCTGCGGTCGGCGTTATGGCCGATCGCGGTGATGTCGATCATCCATCGCAGTTATGTGATGGCTGCCAACGGCTACATCACAGACGACTTCGGGCCGGTGTATCGCGCGGTCAGTAACTTCAGACGCGGCTGGGACATCTACAACGAGCACTTCAATTACGTCGACCCGCATTACCTGTATCCCCCCGGCGGAACGCTGCTGATGGCCCCGTTCGGCTACATGCCGGTCTTCGCCTCACACAACTGGTTTGTCGCGCTCAACACGGTGGCGATGATCATCGCCGCCTGCCTGCTGGTGCGTCTGTTCGGCTTCCAGCTGACCTCGGTGGCGCTGCCCGCGCTGCTGGTGGCGATGTTTCTCACCGAATCCGTCACCAACACCATCGTTTTCACCAACATCAACGGCTGCGTCCTGCTGGCCGAAGTGCTGTTCTTCCGCTGGCTGCTGTCGGGCAAGGTCAGCGACCAGTGGTGGGCCGGCGTGGCGATCGGCTTGTCGCTGACGGTGAAACCGGTGCTGGCGGTGCTGCTCCTACTCCCGTTGCTGAACAGGCAGTGGCGGGTGTTCGTGACCGCGTTCGCGGTGCCGTTGGTGTTCAACGCGGCCGCATGGCCCCTGGTGTCCGACCCCATGAATTTCGTGAAACGCACAGTCCCTTACATTCTCGGCACCCGCGACTACTTCAACAGTTCGATCCAGGGCAACGGCATCTACTACGGATTGCCTTTCTGGTTCATCCTGCTGCTGCGAATCACCTTCACCGTGCTTGCGTTCGTCAGCATTTGGCTGCTGTACAAGTACTACCGAACCCGGGATCCGCTGTTCTGGCTGTTGACGTCGTCCGGCGTGCTGCTGACCGCGTCGTGGTTGGTGCTGTCTTTGGCGCAGGGCTACTACTCGATGATGTTGTTTCCCTTCCTGATGACGGTGGTGCTGCCCAACTCGGTGGTGCGCAACTGGCCGGCGTGGCTGGCGTCGTATGGATTTCTGACGATGGACCGCTGGCTGATGTGGCGCTGGCCGACCACCGGCCGCTTCCTGGAGTACATGAAGATCACGTACGGATGGTCGCTGCTGTTGATCGTGGCGTTCTGCGTGCTCTACTTCCGCTACCTCGACGCCAAAGCCGATGGCAGGCTCGACGAGGGCATCGACCCGCCGTGGATGGCCAAGACGAAGCTCGACGACACACGTGAGCCCGATGAAACGAGTGCGCCCGACGCGCCCAAACCCGTCTCGTCGGGATGACGCCGGCACCCGCTAGCGTGGACACATGACCTCTCCGCGGCCCAAGGTGGAACTCACCGACGACGAGTGGCACAAAAAGCTCAATCCCGCCGAATTCGCGGTGCTGCGTGAAGCCGCCACGGAGCGGCCCTTCACCGGCGAGTACACCGACACCAAGACCGAGGGCATCTACGAGTGCCGGGCCTGCGGCGCCGAGCTGTTCCGCAGCAGTGAGAAGTTCGAATCCCATTGCGGCTGGCCGTCGTTCTTCGATCCGGCGAACTCGGATGCGGTCATTCTGCGCACCGACAACTCGATGGGCATGACTCGCGTCGAGGTGCTCTGCGGCAACTGCCACAGCCATCTCGGCCACGTCTTCGAGGGCGAGGGCTACCCGACACCCACCGATCAGCGGTACTGCATCAACTCGATTTCGCTACGACTGGTTCCTGCAGGCTCGTAGCTCCGAGCTCCTCGAACTCGACCGGCCTCTCGCGCTTCGGCTGACCTGACGCGAGCAGATTCATCATCGTGGCGGCGCTCACCGGCGGGCTGTAGTAGAACCCTTGCGCCACTTCGCAGCCGAATTCGCGGAGCCGCTCGGCGGTCTCGGCGTTCTCGACACCCTCGGCGACGGTCGTCACGCCGAGAATGTGGGCGAGGTCGACGACACCGCGCACCACTGCGGCGGCCCGCGGATCGATGCGGATGGGTGCGATGAATTGCCGATCGAGTTTCACTTCGTCGATGGCCAGCTCACGCAGGTACCACAGGGCCGAGTAGCCGCTGCCGAAGTCGTCGATGGCGATCCGAATTCCTCTCTGCCGCAGTCGCTCCAGCACCGACCGCGTCCGGTCGATGTTGTCGAGGAGGAAGTCTTCGGTGATCTCAATGGTCAGATCTTCGGGGCTCAGGCTGCGCTTCGCCAGGGCAGAGGCGATGTAAGTGGGCAGATCGAGGTCTCCGAGAGATGGCGCGAAGACGTTGACCGCGATGGGAACACCGATGCCCAGCGCGTGCCACTCGGCGACGTCGTCGAGGGCTTGCGTCAGCACGATGTCGGTCACCGCGCGCATCAGGCCGCGCTTGCGGACCAGCGGCAGGAAGTGGTCCGGGCCGAGCAGGCCGCGTTTCGGATGGGGCCACCGAACCAGGGCTTCGACGCCGACGACGCCGCCGGTGCGCAGATCGAACTTGGGCTGGTAGAAGACCGTGAGATCGCCATGGTCGATCGCGTGCCGAAGTTCCCCGAGCAGCCGCACGGCGGCACCACGTTCCGAGCTTTCGCTCGCATCGGTCGGCAGCTCGATCTCGTTGGGATCGGTCAGCGCCATGTCCGGGGTGAACGTGTGCAAGCCGCCGGACTTCGAGCGTTTGGCCGAATACATCGCCACGTCAGCCTGTTTGAGCAACAGGTCCGCGGACAGGTCCGGGTTGGCCGACGACGCCACCGCGAGACCGACGCTGGGCCGCATCAGCAGCTGTTGCCCCTCGATGACGAAAGGCTCCTCGAAGGCGGCGACCACACGATGCGCGACGAGCCGCGACAGCTCGGGCAGACCCTCCATCAATACGGCGTACTCGTCGCCGCCCACCCGCGCCACTGTGTCGGAGGTACGCACGCAGCCGAGAAGCCTCTCGGCCGCCTGGATCAACAAGGCGTCCCCTGCGGGGTGCCCCAGGCTGTCGTTGACCAGCTTGAAATCGTCGAGGTCCATCGACAGCACCGCAACCGACTGGTTGTCGGCCGCGTGCACCTGCACGGCGTGCATAAGCCGGTCGTTGAACAGGTCTCGGTTGGCGAGGCCGGTGAGCGTGTCTCGCAACGCCTGGTCGACCACCGTCCTCAGCAGCCGCTGGTTCTGCCGCACCATCATGTACTGCCTGATCATCACCGCGCTCATCAGCAGGGTCGACGATACGAAGATCGGGCCGGGGCCCGGCGTCGGGAAGTACGCGAGAACACACACGATCGCGGCGATGGCGGCGGGTATGTAGGGCAGCCACATCGAGAGCCGCGACGGCCGTGACACCGACGCTTCTGTCCTGGGCAGGCCGCGGTTGATCAGTGCCGCCATGCCGAACGTCAAGAACGCCACGGCCCAGCCGATGTCGATGACGTGACCGCTGGAATACCGGCCGTGAGCGGTCAGATAGGCGAAGACACTGTCCGAGAACGCCATGAACATCACACCGACGGTCAACATCACCAGCGTCGTCCGGCGTCCTGATCGGGCCCTCGCGAGCACCAGGATCGCGACAGTGACGATGGCGATCTCCGAGACGGGATACGCGAGCGAGAGGCCCACTGCGAACCGGCTTGCGCCGCCGGCTTCGTAGATACTGCGCAACACGAACACCCACGAGATCTCGAACAGCGCGCCCGCGACGATCAACACGTCGAGCACGAATCGAACGCGCGAGTGGTCCGAATACCCGACCGGGAAAAGCGCCATCGCGAGGCCCGCGCCAATGGGGAACATCAGATAACCGGCGTCGGCAAGCGAAGGAAACGGGGATTCGTGGGCGACCGATTCGTAGTAGATCCACAGCGCCGCACCGATGGCCCATCCAGTCAATCCGACCGTCAGGCAGATCCAGGCTTTTCGTTGCCTGCCCTCGGCGGACCGGGCTGACCGGGTGGTGCACACCGCGGCGAAGACAGCGAACGCCAACAGGCCGTACTGCGAGACGGCACTGGCCAGCGTCTCGCCACCCCACCGTCCGATCAGAGTTCCTGAGAACAAAACGCCTACAGCGACAACGCCGATCCCCGCCCACGCTGTTTTCGGCACGGTCTCACGCTAGCAACAAATTGACGCGGGTGAACCGTACACGGCGAAGGCCGCTACAGTTGCTTGTTTGCTTTTGAATTCATACCATTACTTTCAATATCAGCAAATACGCCTGGCCGGCTCAGGGGAGCTTGGCAATCAGTTCCTCGACGCCGACGCGGGGGCCGGTGAAGAACGGCGTCTCCTCCCGCACGTGCCGGCGAGCATCGGTGGCGCGCAGGTCGCGCATCAGATCGACGATGCGGTGCAGTTCCGGTGCCTCGAACGCCAGGATCCACTCGTAGTCGCCGAGGGCGAACGCCGGCACGGTGTTGGCCCTGACATCCTTGTACCCGCGGGCGGCCATGCCGTGCTCGGCCAGCATGCGGCGGCGTTCGTCGTCGGCCAGCAGGTACCACTCCAGCGACCGGACGAATGGGTAGACGCAGATGTAGGCGCCAGGCTCCTCGCCCGCCAGAAACGCCGGGATGTGGCTCTTGTTGAACTCCGCGGGGCGATGCAGCGCGACATTGCTCCACACCGGTGTACTGGCCCGCCCCAGCGTCGTGGTGCGCCGGAAGTCGGAGTAGGTGGCCTGCAGTGCCTCCACCCGGTCGGCGTGCGTCCACACCATGAAGTCCGCATCGGCGCGCAGGCCCGCGACGTCGTAGAGACCGCGGACCACGACGCCGCTGTCCTCCTGCTGTTTGAGGAACGTCGCCGTCTCGTCGGCGATCGCCGCCCGAGCCTCATCGTCACTGCCGAGGACCCCTGGTTTCACCGCGAACACCGAGAACATCAGGTAGCGCAGGGCGGAGTTGAGTGCGTCGTAATCCAGTCGAGCCATGCTCTCTAGTTTTCCACGAGCGAGGCGACCAGCGACGCGGCCGCCCTGGTTGCCGCGGCGATGCAGGCAGGCACCCCGATGCCGTCCAGGTACGCGCCCGCCACCGCGAGCGACGGCGGCAGGCCGGCCCGCAGGTCGGCGATCAGGCGGCCGTGCCCGGGGCCGTACTGGGGCATCGCGTCGATCCACCGGTGCACCCGGCAGTCGAAGGGTTCGGTGTTGACCCCGAAGAGGTCGGAGAGGTCATCGGCCGCCCAGGACAGCAGGTCGTCGTCGCCGACCCGGTGGGCGATCTCGTCGCCGAACCGGCCGTAGGACAGCCGGACCAGCTCGACATTGCCCCGAGGGCCCCACTTGCGCGACGACAGCGTGATCGCCTTGGCGTGCAGGCGTTCTGAGGCGGCGACCAGCACCCCCGACCGGTCGGGCACCGGGCTGCCGCCGGGCAGCGCCAGCGCAACCAACGCGGTCGACGCCACCCTGACCTGCCGTGCGACGGCGGCGGTGTGCGGCGCGACGCCTGCCACGATCGTCGCCAACCGTGGTGCGGGGACGGCGAGCAATACCCCGTCTGCATGCCAGTCGACACCCTCGTCGTCGAGCAGTCGCCACCCGCTGCCCTGACGCTCCAGCCGCTCGACCCCTACCTGCGCCCAGTGGAAGTCGGCTCGCCGGACGAGCTGGTCGACCAGCACCGCATAGCCGCCGTCGACCGCACCGAACACCGATCCGCCCATGGGCGGCGGCAATGCCTCGCGAACCGCCTCGGTGAGGTTTCGTGCGCCACGGTCCAGCACCGCCGCCAACGTCGGCGCGGCCGACCTCAGACCGATGGTGGCGGCCGAACCGGCGTACACGCCGGCCAGCAGGGGGTCGACGGAGCGGGTCAGCACCTGCTCGCCGAACCGGTCACCGACGAGTTCGGCGACAGCGGGGTCCGCGCCGGGTCGCCAGGCGAACGGGCGCGACGGCTCGTCGAACATCCGCCGGATCTCAGCGTCGTCGACCAGACCGGTCATCGACGACGGGTCGGTCGGGATGCCGTTGAGGGTGTCGCGGGGCAGCTCGTGCAGGCGGCCCTGGCTGAAGATCAGCGGCCGAACGCCCGTCGTGCCGATCTGCCTGGCGGCCAAGCCCAGCTCGGCGAGCAACGCGGGCACCTCGGGGCGGCGGGCGACGAACGCTTCCGCGCCGAGGTCGATCGGCTGGCCGCCGACCTGTTCGGTGCGCAGCACGCCGCCGAGCCGGTCGGCGGGCTCGAACACGGTGATGCTCGCGTCGTCTCCGAGGGTGACGCGCAGCCGATATGCTGCGACGAGACCTGAAATGCCGCCGCCGACAACGCAATAGGATGCCCGTTGCGCTCCTCGCATGCGGGGGCTCACAGCGAATGCACCAACGCCACCACATCGGTGATGACACCCGGATCCGTGCCGGGCAGCACCCCGTGACCCAAGTTGAACACATGCCCCGTCGCACCCGCGTCGACCGCACGACGGCCGTCCTCGACGACGGCGCGGGCGGCGCGCGAGGCCACCGGCATGCCGGCCAGCAGCACCACCGGGTCGAGGTTGCCCTGCAGTGCCGTACCGGGGGCCACCCTCGCCGCGGCGTCGGTCAGCGACGTGCGCCAGTCCACGCCGACCACCGGGCTGGCGGCGGGCGAAACAGCCTCGGACATCGCGCCGAGCAGTTCCGCTGTTCCGACGCCGAAGTGCGTCATCGGCACGCCCGCATCGGCCAGCGCCTCGAACACCCGCGCGCTGTGCGGCAGCACGTAGCTGCGGTAGTCCGCCAGCGACAGCGTCCCGGCCCACGAGTCGAACATCTGGATGGCGTCGACACCGGCGCTCACCTGGGCTTTCAGGAATGCGATCGTGACGTCGGCCAGGGCTGCCATCAGCGCGTGCCAGGTGTCGGTTTCGCCGAGCATCATCGCCTTGGTGCGCTCGTGGTTGCGACTGGGGCCACCCTCGACAAGGTAGGACGCCAGCGTGAAGGGCGCGCCCGCGAAGCCGATCAACGCCACATCGCCAAGCTCGGCCACCAGCTGCTGGACAGCCTGTGCGACGGGTGCAACGCGCTCGGGCTCAAGGGGTTTCAGCCCTGCGACGTCTCCCGCCGTGCGGATCGGGTGCTCGATGACCGGCCCGACATCGGGCACGATGTCCAGGTCGATGCCCGACGCCCGCAGCGGCACCACGATGTCTGAGAACAGGATGGCGGCGTCGACGCCGTGCCTGCGCACCGGCTGCAGCGTGATCTCGGTGATCAGGTCCGCGTCGAAGCAGGCCTGCATCATCGTGTTCTTCGCGCGCAGCGCCCGGTACTCGGGCAGCGAACGCCCCGCCTGCCGCATGAACCACACCGGAACCCGGCTCGGCTTACGGCCGCCGGCGGCGGCCAGATACGGCGACTCCGGCAGCTCACGACGGTTATTCATCGGCTCCAATGCTGCCATGGCGCCCGGACCGTGGGCCGGCTGGCGTCCACCTGCGGCCGATACGGCGCGCCTGCGCACAGACCTGCCCAGATGGTCTACCGTCAAGCCAGTGACCACCGCCGAACCGGCACAGTTTCGGGAAGCGGTCGCGGCGATGAATGCCACCACCGTGCGACCGGAAATCGAGCTCGGCCCGATCCGGCCGCCACAGCGACTGGCGCCGTTCAGCTACGCCCTCGGCGCCGAGGTTCGACATCCCGAATCGCCCATCGTGCCCGAGCAGTCCGAGGGGGACGCGTTCGGACGGTTGATACTTCTGCACGACCCCGAGGGCGCCGAAGCCTGGGACGGCACAATGCGGCTGGTCGCCTACGTCCAAGCCGACCTGGACTCCAGCGAGGCCGTCGACCCGCTCCTGCCGGAGGTGGCATGGAGTTGGCTGGTCGACGCGCTGGAGGCGAACACCGAGCACGTCACCGCGCTCGGCGGCACCGTCACCGCCACCACATCGGTGCGCTACGGCGACATCTCCGGCCCACCGCGGGCCCATCAGCTGGAGCTGCGAGCATCCTGGACCGCGACGACTCTGGAACTCGGGCCGCACGTGGCCGCGTTCTGCGCGGTGCTCGAGCACGCCGCAGGCCTGCCTCCTGCCGGGGTGACCGATCTGAAGTCGCGCACCCGCGCCTGACATGACCGAAGCCGACTCCGGCGGAGCCGAGCAGCAGGACACCGCGCACGTGAGGAGCGAAAACAGCGCCGCAGAACCCGAAGCCACGCCGCTGCTGGCACCTTCCGACGGCGTGCCGCCGGTATCCGTCACGCCGCACGAAATCCGGGCAGCCGCAAGCCTTTTGGCGTCGGGACACGGACCGTTCGCGGTCGACGCCGAACGGGCGTCCGGCTTCCGCTACTCGAACCGGGCGTATCTGGTGCAGATCCACCGCAAGGGCGCGGGCACGGTGCTGATCGACCCGGTCAACCACGGCGCCGACACGCTGACCACGCTGGCACCGGTCGCCGAGGTACTGGCCACCGATGAGTGGGTGCTGCACGCGGCCGACCAGGACCTGCCGTGCCTCGCCGAGATCGGCATGAGGCCGACGAGGCTCTACGACACCGAGCTCGCGGGCCGGTTGGCCGGCTATGACCGGGTGAACCTGGCGACCATGGTGGAGCGGCTGCTCGGCCTCGGCCTCAAGAAGGGGCACGGCGCCGCCGACTGGTCCAAGCGGCCGCTGCCGCCGGAGTGGCTGAACTATGCCGCACTCGACGTCGAGGTGCTCATCGAACTGGAGGCCGCGATCGCGGCGGTGCTCGAGGAGCAGGGCAAGTCGGAATGGGCCGCCCAGGAATTCGAATACCTCCGCACCTTCGAAGGCGCGCCGACGCGACGGGACCGGTGGCGGCGGACATCGGGCATCCACAAGGTGCGCGACCGGCGCGCGATGGCCGCCGTGCGTGAGCTGTGGACGACCCGCGACCACATCGCCCGCAGACGCGACATCGCGCCGGGGCGCATCCTGCCCGACTCCGCGATCATCAGCGCTGCCACCGCCGACCCCAAGACGGTCGACGAACTCACCGCGCTGCCCATCTTCGGCGGATCGAAGCAGCGCCGCAGCGCGCAGGTTTGGCTGGACGCGCTGAACCGGGCCCGCGACAACGACGACCAGCCGGAGATCTCGGAACCGCAGAACGGTCCCCCGCCCGCGTCGCGGTGGGCCCGCCGCAAACCCGAGGCCGCCGCCCGGCTGGAAGGGGCCCGCGCCGGGCTCGCGCAGCTGTCCGACCGTGTTTCGGTGCCCACCGAGAACCTGATCACCCCTGAGGTGGTGCGACGGCTGTGCTGGGACTGGCAACCGGCGGGCGACACCGAAGTCGCGGTCGACGATTTCCTGCGCGACGCGCAGGCCCGCCAGTGGCAGCGCGAGCTCGTCGTGCCGGTGCTCGCCGCGGTGCTCGACGGAGCTGAGAACCCCGCCACGGACTGACCGCATCTGCCCTAGGGGGCACGGTTTCGCTCAGTCGAGCTGTTGACTGACCTCGTGCTCGGAGACCGTGCTGCCCAGTGCAGCCACCCATCCGGTGACCTGGCGGGCGATGACCTGATCGGTCAGGCCGACGTTAGAGAGCACCTCGCCGCGTGAGGCGTGCGCCTGGAACTCCTGCGGCAGCCCGACGTCGCGGCACGGCACGTCGATCTCGGCGCGCCGCAGCGCGGCCGATACGGCCGAGCCGACGCCACCGCGAACGCCGTTGTCCTCCAACGTGACCACCAGCTTGTGCGCCTTCGCGAGGTCCCCGATACCGTCGGGCACCGGCAGCACCCAGCGCGGGTCGACGACCATCACACCGATGCCCTGATTACGCAGCCGCTCGGCCACCGATTTCGCCATCGCCGCGAAGGGTCCGACCGCGACCAGCAGCACATCGTCGGAAAGACCGTCGGCGGGGACGGCGAGCACATCGATCCCGTCTCGCCGTTCGAGTGCCGGAATGTCTTCGCCCACATCACCTTTGGGGAAGCGCAGGGCGGTCGGCCCGTCGGTGACATCGAGTGCCTCGCCGAGCTCCTCGTAGAGCCGCGCGGCGTCGCGAGGTGCCGCCACCCGCATGCCGGGCACGATGTTCAGCATCGACAGGTCCCACATGCCGTTGTGGCTGGCGCCGTCGGGCCCGGTGATGCCGGAACGGTCGAGCACCAGCGTCACCGGCAGCTTGTGCAGTGCGACGTCCATCATGATCTGGTCGAACGCGCGGTTGAGGAACGTCGAGTAGATCGCCACCACCGGATGCAGGCCGCCCATCGCCAGACCGGCCGCCGACGTCATCGCATGCTGCTCGGCGATGCCGACGTCGAACAACCGGTCGGGGAACTTCTTACCGAATGCGGTCAGGCCCGTCGGCCCCGGCATGGCGGCGGTGATGGCGACGATGTCACGACGTATGGAGGCGTACTGGATCAGCGCATCGGAGAACGTCGACGTCCAGCCGGGCCCGGGGACCTTGGTAGCGCGTCCCGTCGCAGGGTCGATGACGCCGGTGGAGTGCATCTGCTCGGCCTCGTCGGCCTCGGCGGGTCCGTAGCCCATGCCCTTGCGGGTGACGACGTGCACGATCACCGGCGCGTTGAAGCCGCGGGCATTGCGCAGCGCGACCTCGACGGCGTGCTCGTCGTGGCCGTCGATCGGCCCGACGTATTTGAGCCCGAGGTCGGTGAACATGACCTGGGGGGCCAACGCGTCCTTGATGCCCGCCTTGATGCTGTGCATGCACTGGTAACAGAACTCGCCGATGACGGGAACACCGCGGACCGCCTTGCGGCCGTTGTCGAGAATCTTCTCGTAGCCGGGCTGCAGCCGCAGCGCCGCAAGGTGATCGGCGAACCCGCCGATGGTGGGCGCGTAGCTGCGACCGTTGTCGTTGACCACGATCACGACGGGGCGCCGCGCCGCGGCGATGTTGTTCAGCGCCTCCCAGCACATGCCGCCGGTGAGCGCGCCGTCGCCGACGACGGCGACCACATGCCGGTTGCGGTGACCGGTCAACTCGAAAGCCTTGGCGAGCCCGTCCGCGTACGACAACGCGGAGCTGGCATGGCTGGACTCGACCCAGTCGTGGTCGCTCTCCTCGCGCGAGGGATAGCCGGAGAGACCGTCCTTCTTGCGCAGCGATTCGAACTCGTGGCACCGGCCCGTCAGCATCTTGTGCACATAGGCCTGATGGCCGGTGTCGAAGATGATCGGATCGTGCGGCGAGTCGAACACCCGGTGAAGCGCGAGCGTGAGCTCGACCACACCGAGGTTGGGGCCCAAGTGTCCCCCCGTTGCAGCGACCTTGTGGATCAGGAACTGTCGGATCTCGTCAGCCAGATCACTTAGCTGCGACTGGGTCAGGTGCTGCAGATCAGCGGGACCGCGGATCTGTTCAAGCATTCCGCCAGTGTACGCACGGATGGGTGCGTCAGTCCTGCCGTGCCTCGTAGATGTCGGGCACCCCGTCGTGGTCGGCGTCCATGGTCTCCATGGCGTGAATGCGCCGGTAGGCGGCGTTACGGCTCAGCAAAACCACCGCGGCCAGCAGAGCTGCGACAACCGACCCCGACAGCACACCCATCTTGGCGTCGATGCCCGCTGGTGTGCCGTGGCCGAAGGCCAATTCCCCGATCAATAACGAAACTGTGAACCCGATCCCGGCCAGCAGCGAGACACCGAAGACGTCCCGCCACGCGAGGTCGTCGTCGAGGCTGGCGCGGGTGAACTTGGCCAACACGAAGGTGATGCCGAATACCCCGATGGGTTTGCCGAGCACCAACCCGGCAAGCACTCCGACGGTGACCGGCTGCAGCAGCGAGGCGCCCATCCCCGACCATCCGCCGACCGTCACCCCTGCGGCGAAGAACGCGAACACGGGCACGACGAAGCCGGCGGACACGGGTCGCAGCCGGTGCTCGAGCGACTCCGCGGTGAGTTGATCCCTCTGGCTCAGCACGGGAACCGTGAAGCCCAGCAGTACACCCGCAACGGTGGCGTGCACACCGCTGGCGTGCACCAGCGCCCACGTTGCCGCGGCAAGCGGTAGGAGTACCCACCACCGGTTCAGTCCGCGCTGAACGGCCACTGCGAACAACGCCAGCGGTACGACGGCGAGCACCAGCGGGATCGGCGCGAAGTCATCGGTGTAGAACGCCGCGATGATCGTGATCGCCAGCAGGTCGTCGACGACGGCCAGCGTCAGCAGGAAAGTGCGCAGCGCGCTCGGCAGATGCGTGGACAGCACCGCGAGCACCGCCAGCGCGAACGCGATGTCGGTTGCGACCGGCACCGCCCAGCCGTCGAGGTTCTCCGGATGACCGGCGCCGAGGTTGACCGCGGCGAATACCGCTGCGGGGGCGACCATCCCGCCGACGGCGGCCGCGATCGGCAGCGCGGCGCGCGCAGGGTCGCGCAGGTCACCGGCGACGAACTCGCGCTTGAGTTCGAGCCCCACCACGAAGAAGAAGATCGCCAACAATCCGTCGGCCGCCCACTCCGCGACGGTCAACCGCAGATGCCATGTGTGCGGGCCGATCTCGAACTCCGAGACCGCATGGTAGGCATCGGACCACGGCGAGTTGGCCCACACGATCGCCGCGCCCGACGCGATGAGGAGAAGGACGCCGCCAACGGTTTCCGCGCGCAGTATCTCGGCGAGGCGCTTGGCTTCCGGCCACGAACCGCGGGTGAACAGCCGGCGCCGGAGAGGGCTGGATGGATCACTCATGTGTGTGCTCCTCTGGCGGCCGACGTCGACGCCGACCAGACTTCCCGGCACACCTTGGGTCAACGTAGCACCCCGACTGAGGGCGCGCCGGACTAGCGTGGGGCGATGATCGTCGAACGGCACGACATCGTCGACGCGCCATCGGAGCAGGTGTGGGCACGCGTGGTCACACCGGAGGGCATCAACGACGAACTGCGGCCGTGGATGACGATGTCGATGCCACGCGGCAAGGAGTCGCTGACCGTCGACAACGTTCCGGTCGGCACCCCGCTGGGCCGCTGTTGGATGCGGCTGTTCGGTGTGCTGCCCTTCGACTACGACGACTTGACGATCGCCGAGTTGTGGCCAGGCCGCGGATTTCACGAGGAGTCGACGATGCTGAGCATGCGACTCTGGCGCCACGAACGCACGTTGGAACCGGACGGGGACGCGAAAACCGTTGTCCGCGATCGCCTCACCTTCGAACTGCGCGGGCCGCTACGCCTGCTGACCCCGATCGTCGGGGCGGGCATCGGAGCGCTGTTCACCCACCGGCATCGACGATTACAGCGGCACTTCGGGGGGCGCTGAATCGGCAAGGATCCGAAGCTCCCGCGCCTTGCGGACCGCGTCGCGCCGCTTGTTCACTTCCAGCTTCGCGAGGATCGCCGAAACGTGATGGTCGACGGTCTTCACCGACAAGAACAGGCGATCCGCGAGTTCGACGTTGGTCAGGCCGTCGTCGAGTAGGCGCAGCACGTCGACCTGTCTGGCCGTCAGCCCGGCGGGGTTGGCCAACGTCGCCGCCCGTCTGCGCGCCGGTACGACGGACTGCCCCGCGGCGCGCAGATCTCGTCGCACCTTGCCCGCTACCGCGCCGGCGCCGAGGCGGTCGAGAATGTCGAGTGCGCGCCCGGTGAGCGACGCGTCGCCGCTGTCGAGCAGGGCCAGCGCGGCGTCGTAGGGCATCGAAAGTCGGTGGAACTCATCGGCCGCCGCCCGGTATGCACCGTCGAGGACCAGCCGGTACGGCTCGGCGACCCCATCCGCATCGACACCTTCCCCGACCCGCCGGAGCCAGACCGCCAACTCGCCGCGAGACCACTCCAGGCCAACGACCGGTCCGCTGGACAACAGCTCCCGGCATTGCGGAATGCGGTCGTCGGGAACGCCCGTCGTCCAAAACATTTCGACGATGGCCGCCGCGACGGGCAGCATCCGGATCGGTTCTGCGAACCGGCACGCGAGTTCCCATGCGTCGTTCAGCGATTCGACGCCTCCGCCGTTTCTGCGCAGCGCCACCAGCGCGCGAATCAGCGACGGCCACGTCCTTGCCAACGGCGCGCTGGGTCCGTCAAGAACCCGGTCCGCGTCTGCCGTCGCGTCATCCCAGTCGCCCACCATCAGCTCGAGCCTTGCGCGCGAACCGATCTGCCATACCCGGCAGATCGGCAGATCGTGTTCGAGCATCAGCGGGATGCTGACGTCGAGCAGCTCTGCCGCCACATCCAACCGGCGCTGCTCGACGTCGAAGTACGTGATGTTGCTCCAACCGCCCGAGTAGAGCTCGTCGATGTGCTTCGGCCCTGAATGCAGGATGGACAGGATCTGATCCCGTCCCGACTCGTCACCGTTCAGCACGGTGCCGTACCCCTCGATCAGGCGGACCCGGATGTTCAGCGCGGACTCGCCTGTCTTGTCGGCGATTTCGCGCGCTCGCGCAATCAAGGTCGTGGCCCGGTCGAGATCGCTCGCCTGCACAGCGAGATAGGCCTGCATGGCGAACGCGTGACCGAGCTGCACGAGTTGATTCGTGTCGCCGGATTCGCCGTCGAGCACCGTCATCGCCTCGATGGCATGGCCTTCGGCGAGCCCGCGGTTCGCGTTGTACCACTGGTACACCGATAGCGAGTGGTGGTTGGCGCTGACGGCCGCCGACTCCCCCAGCTCTTCGCGAATCCGCATCGCGCGCTGGCACGCGTTGATCGCATCGGGCAGCTTGTCGATGAGATAGAACTCCCACGCCAGCAATTCGAGCAGGTCGGCCTCGTCCTCCGTGGTCGAGACACCGTGATCCAAAGCCATCGTGAAGAATTCGGCCGCCTGGGTGTGCGCGCCGGAGCGGGCGGCCGTAACGCCCGCGTCGTATGCCGCTCGCCTGATGCGCTCGACGTCCCCTGCGCCGAGCGCATGATGCGTCAGCAGCGCGGGATCGACGTGCGACGTCGCTTCATACGCGTCCAGCAGTCGCCGGTGCAGACCTGCCTCCGCGCCCGGTGGGATGACACTGCTGATGGCCATCCGGCACAGGTCATGCCGGAACGCCACGCCGCGTGAACTTCTGCGGATCAGGCCCGCACCGGCCAGTGCGCGCAGCGCGGGCAGCGTCACGCCAAGATCGGTCAGCAGGCGATCAGGAACCGCGCCCGGTGAGCACGTCAGCAGGTTCAGCGCGTCCCACGCCGAGGAACCGAGGTCGGTGGTGCGGGCCAGCACGGCGTCTCGAACCGTCGTCGGAAGGTCGGTGTCGGATGTGTGTCGATGCGCGAGCATCTCGCACACGAAGAAGGCATTGCCTCCCGTGACCCGATGCAGCCATGCGTGATCGACGCCGCTCTCCCCTGCGAGTCGCCCGACCGCGTCCAGGCTGAGCGGCGGCAGCGCAAGCGAACCGGCGCGGGTCGACCGCGCGGCATCACCGAGCAGCACCCGAAGTGGATGGCCGACACCGACTTCGTCGTCGCGGACGATGCCGACGGCAAGCGAGCGAGTCTGCGACACGCGCCGCAGCACGAACCGAAGGAGGTCGATGGTGCCTTGGTCGGACCACTGCAGGTCGTCGACGACGAGCACCGACGGCGCGGTGCGCAGGTCGTCGTAGACGGCGGCGAAAATGTCGTAGGGCGCCTCACTTTCGGCCAGCACCGTTTGGGTGGCGGGTGCGAGCCGGTGAGAGAAGTCGTGAACCGGGCCGAGCGGTCGCGGGGTCGGCAGCGGGTCGCACGCGCCCCACAACACGCGCTCATCCTTGACCCAACGGTCGACGAACGCCTCCACGAAGGACGTCTTGCCCGCGCCGGACTCGCCTGACACGAAAACCATCCCGCCGCGGCCGGCCCGGGCGTCGTCGGCCCTGGCGACGATCTCGTCGAGCTGATGATCCCGATCGGCGAGCATCACGAGGCTTGATGGTAGTGCGATCCCGTCCGAGCAGCAGAGATACCGCCGAGCCGAGAAGATAGGGAACTTCTCCCCATGTGTCGTGCGGCCCGGCGCAGGAACGTTGGTCCTGCCCGACACACCGTCGCGGCAGCCATCACACACAGAAGCGAGAGACCCATGAAGCGTTATGTCATCGAACGCGAGATTCCCGGGGCCAGTGACCTGAGCCAGCAGGAGTTGGCGGCGATCGCAGGCAAGTCGAACGATGTCGTCGAGTCACTCGGCGTGCCCTACCGTTGGATCACCAGCTACGTCGCGGGCGACAAGATCTACTGCGTGCACGAGGCCGACGACGAGGACGCCATCCGTGAACACGCCCGACGCGGGGGATTTCCTGCCAACAGCGTCACCGTCATCGCCAACGAATTCGGGCCCCACAGCGCGGTGGGGTGCTAACGCGTCAGCACCGCGACACTCTCGATGTGGTGGGTCAGCGGGAACGAGTCGAACACCCGCAGTTCCTCCACGCGGTATCCGTGGCTCAGGTACAACCCGATGTCGCGGGCGAATGACGCTGCCTCGCAACCGATATGGATGATTCGCGGGACGGTGGCAGCCGCCAGCAGGTCGATGACCTCGCGGCCCGCACCCGACCGCGGCGGGTCGAGCACCGCCACATCGGCGCGACGGGACTGGGTGCCGAGTGCGCGACGCACCGAATCGGTGACCACCGCAACGTTGCCCAGATCCGCCAGCGCCGCCCGCGCCGCCCGCGACGCGCCGCGCGACGTGTCGACTGTCAGCACGTGTCCACCGTCGCCGACGGCCTCGCCGAGCACCGCGGCGAAGATCCCGGCACCGCCGTACAGATCCCATGCCGTCATACCGTCTCGCAGCTGCGCCCATTCACCCACCAGCCCGCTGTACACCCGGGCGGCGTCGCGGTGGGCCTGCCAGAACGCCGTCACCGGGACTCGCCACACCCGTTCGTTGACCCGCTGGGTCGCCTCGTAACCGCCCTCGACGACTCGGGTGGCCGTACGCCTGCCTATGCGTGGGCCGGACTGCACGACGTGGCGGGTGCCGTCGTCGTCGATGGCGACATGCAGGTGCGCTTCGTTCGGCCAGCCGTTGTCGGCGAGGCCGTCGAGCGCGCCCGTTGGCAACTGTCCGCACCGCAGGTCGGTGACCAGCTCAGCGCTGTGGTAGCGGTGGAAACCGGCGCGGCCGTCATCGCCGGTGGCCAGCCGGACCCTGGTGCGCCAGCCGATCGCCTCACCGCCACCGACCGGTTCCGCGGAGGCATCCTGCTCGTCGCACCAGTGATACCCGCCCAGCTTCGCCAGC
The DNA here is from genome assembly GCA_963715215.1 of uncultured Actinomycetota bacterium. Taxonomy (GTDB): domain Bacteria; phylum Actinomycetota; class Actinomycetes; order Mycobacteriales; family Mycobacteriaceae; genus Mycobacterium. Next base: position 91,978 of record CAVQRJ010000025.1, on the reverse strand, counting down.
TGGTTGGCCACCACGGCACCTTTGAGTCGCCTGGCCGCTTCGGGGTCGACGAACGCAAGATCACAGCAGCCCGCCCCGTCGACGCCCGCAATCGGGCACAGCGGATCGACACGGTCGGGCGAGGCCTCGACCACCTCGACAACGTCTGCGTGCCAATAGGATCCGCGGTCTGCGACCACCCTCACCCGGACCCGCTCTCCCGGCAACGCATAGCGAACGAACACCACGCGGCCCTCGTGCCGGGCGACACAACTCCCCCCGTTGGCCGGCGGCCCGGTGGTCAGAGTGAGTTCGTCGATCAATCCAGGAAGCCTCGACGGGCATCACCGGGCGCCGAGTGCGGCTGCAGTGCCCTCACCCGCTCCGACGAACTGAGCTGCCAGGGAACGGAGGTCACCATCACGTTCGGCATGAACAGCAGGCGGCCCTTCAGCCGCAGCGCACTCTGGTTGTGCAGCACCTGCTCCCACCAGTGACCGACGACGTACTCGGGGATGAAGACCGTGACTACGGTGCGCGGTGACTCCTTGCTGATCCGTTTGACGTACTCGAGGACCGGGCGGGTGATTTCCCGATAGGGAGAGGCGATCACCTTGAGCGGCACCGTGATATCGCTGTCTTCCCACCTGTGCACCAGCTGGCGGGTCTCGGAGTCGTCCACGTTGACGGTGATGGCCTCCAGCACGTCGGGCCGTGTGGCGCGGGCATAGGCCAGGGCACGCAGTGTCGGCAGATGCAGCTTCGACACCAGCACGACGGCGTGGTTGCGGCTGGGCAGCACGATCCCGCCCTCCTCGGCAGCCTGCTGTTGCTCCAACTCCCGTGCGACGGCGTAGTAGTGCCTGTGGATCGCCTTCATCAGGATGAACAGGCTGCCCATCGCCAGGATCGCGATCCACGCGCCCGCGACGAACTTGGTCACCACCACGATGATCAGAACCGTTCCGGTGCAGACCAACCCGACGGTGTTGATGATCCGTGAGCGCTTCATCTTGGCGCGGGCCGCGGGATCGTTCTCCACGGTCAACAACCGGGTCCAATGCCGCACCATGCCGATCTGGCTCAGGGTGAACGACACGAACACACCGACGATGTAAAGCTGGATCAGCGCGGTGACCTGAGCCTGGAACGCGACGATGAAAGCGATGGCCGCGAAGGCCAGGAACAGGATGCCGTTGGAGAACGCGAGGCGATCGCCGCGGGTGTGCAGCTGCCGGGGCAGGTAACTGTCCTGCGCCAGAATCGAAGCCAGCACGGGAAAGCCGTTGAAGGCTGTGTTGGCCGCCAGCACCAGGATGAGCGCGGTGACCCCGGCGATCAGGTATAGGCCGAGCGGAAAATCATGGAAGACGGCGTCGGCCAGCTGGGCGATCAGCGTCTTCTGGTGGTAGTTGCTCGGGGCCCCGATCAGCTGTTCGTGCGGCCGCTCGGCGATTTTCACGCCTGTCTCCATGGCCAGCAGGATGATGCCCATGAACAGGCTGACCGCGATGCCGCCGAGCAGCAACAGCGTCGTTGCGGCGTTGCGGGACTTGGGCTTCTGGAACGCGGGGACGCCGTTGCTGATCGCCTCGACGCCTGTCAGCGCCGCGCATCCAGACGAGAACGCGCGCGCCACAAGGAACACCATGGCGAACCCCATGATGTCGCCGTGCTCCGACTGCAGCTGGAAGCCGGCCGACTCGGCGCGCAGCGGGGTGTCCAGAACATTGATCTGGAACAGGCCCCAGCCGAGCATGATGTAGATACCGATCATGAACGCATAGGTCGGGATCGCGAAGGCGGCGCCCGACTCGCGGATACCCCGCAGGTTCGCCGCGGCCAGGATCAGGATCGCGGCGACGGCGAACCACACCTTGTGCTGGTTGATGAATGGCACCGCCGACCCGATGTTGGACATCGCTGAAGCCATGGACACGGCGACAGTGAGCACGTAGTCCACCAGCAACGCGCTCGCGACGGTGAGCCCGGCCGTCGGGCCGAGGTTGGTGGTCACCACCTCGTAGTCGCCGCCGCCGGACGGATACGCGTGCACGTTCTGCCGGTAGCTGGCGATCACCACCAGCATCACGAAGCCGACGGCCACACCGATCCACGGCGCCATCGAAACCGCGCTCATCCCGGCCACCGACAGCACGAGGAAGATTTCCTCCGGCGCGTAGGCGACCGACGACAGCGCGTCGGAAGCGAAGACCGGCAGCGCTATCCGCTTGGGCAGAAGTGTGTGGGAGAGCGTGTCGCTGCGGAACGGCCTGCCGAGGACCAGCCGCCGCGCGGCGGTCGAAAGCTTGGACACGAGAGCCAAGAATAGGCCCACACGAGTTTGGCTGTAGCGTTCCCAGTGCGCAGATTTACCGACGGCAATTTCCAGCTGCAGCCGAAAGGACCGCGAGGGTGCGAGTAGTGGTGATGGGATGCGGCCGGGTGGGGGCATCGCTGGCCGACGGCCTGGCCCGGATCGGCCACGATGTCGCCGTCATCGACCGTGACAGCACGGCATTCAACCGGCTCAGCCCCGAGTTCCCCGGCGAACGAGTGCTCGGCATGGGATTCGACCGCGACGTGCTGTTGCGCTCGGGCATCGAGGAGGCGTCCGCGTTCGCGGCGGTGTCCTCCGGCGACAACTCGAACATCATCTCCGCGCGGGTGGCCCGCGAGACATTCGGCGTCGAGCGTGTCGTCGCCCGCATCTACGACGCCAAACGCGCCAAGGTCTACGAACGGCTCGGCATCCCGACCGTGGCCACCGTGCCATGGACCACCGACCGGTTGCTCAACGTGCTGACCCGCGAGACTGAGACCACCAAGTGGCGCGACCCCTCGGGCAACGTCGGTGTGGCCGAGTTGGCGCTGCACGAAGGATGGGTGGGCCGGCGGATGACCGATCTGGAATCCGCCACGGGAGGCCGCGTGGCGTTCATCATCCGGTTCGGCAGCGGGCTGCTGCCGGACCAGAAGACGGTGATCCAGGCCGGCGACCAGGTGTACGTCGCCGCCGTCGCAGGCCACATCGCCGAGGCGCTGGCCATCGCGGCCCTGCCGCCGAGCGAAGACAGCGAGCGCGGGTAATGAACACCGCGGGCTTGGATCTCGCAGACATGGAGGAGCGGCGCAGATGAAGGTCGCGATTGCCGGTGCCGGCGCCGTCGGCCGATCCATCGCGCGGGAGCTCATCGAGAACGGCCACGAGGTCACCCTGCTCGAGCGCAACCCCGATCACATCGACGTCGACGCGATTCCCGCCGCGCACTGGCGCCTCGGCGACGCCTGCGAGCTCAGCCTGCTCGAGTCGGTACACCTCGAGGACTTCGACGTCGTGATCGCCGCCACCGGCGACGACAAGGTCAACGTGGTGGTCAGCCTGCTCGCCAAGACCGAGTTCGCGGTGCCACGCGTAGTGGCCCGCGCCAACGATCCCCGCAACGAGTGGCTGTTCGACGAGGCATGGGGGGTCGACGTCGCCGTGTCGACCCCGCGGATGCTGGCCTCGCTCGTCGAAGAGGCGGTGGCCATCGGCGACCTCGTGCACCTGATGGAGTTCCGCACCGGCCAGGCGAGCCTGATCGAGATAACGCTGCCCGACGACACGCCATGGGGCGGTAAGCCACTGCGCAAGCTGGCGCTGCCCCGCGATGCCGCCCTCGTGACGATCCTGCGCGGCTCACGGGTCATCGTGCCCGATGGCGACGAACCGCTCGAGGGCGGTGACGAGTTGCTCTTCGTCGCCGTCACCGAGGCCGAGGACGAGCTGCGCGAGCTGCTGCTGCATCCGCAGCACCGCTAACGCTCACCGGTCGCGAATGCGGGGGGCGGCGGCGTCCGGTCGTGACATCCCGCCGATTCCTTCGCCGAGACCCGGCTGTAGTTGCATTCGTCGTTGCGGACGCCCGCCAACGAGATCAAGCCCGCCACCACGAACAGCGCCGCGACGACGAGCGATCCCTGCCGGAAGCCGGCGAAATCCATTGAGCTCATAGCCTTCCCGTCGCTTCGCTCGCCCAGCGAGATGATCACGCCGGTGAACGCGATCGCGATGAGACCGGCGATGCGGGAGACCGCGTTGTTGATCGCCGAGCCGATCCCGCTCTGCGCGGGATCCACCGCGGCAAGGACGGCCGCGGTCAACGGTGACACCGTCATCGACAGACCGAGCCCGAACACCACGAGGCCGGGCAACATTTGCGTGCAGAAGTTGAACGACGCGTCGACAGTGGTCATCAGCAGAAATCCGGCCGCCGCGAGCAACGGGCCGAAGGTCATGTAGAGCCACGGACCGTGCCGGCCGGCCAGGGTGCCGAACCGCCGCGCCAAGAAGAACGACAACACCGGGATGGGAAGCGTCGCGATACCCGCCTCGGTGGCCGACAGACCCGCCGTCTCCTGAAGGAACAACGCCACCAGCAGGGTGCCCAGCGACACCGCGGCATACAGGAAGACGGTGGCGAGGTTGCCGACAGCGAAATTGCGGGCGGAGAAGATGTGCAGCGGCATCATCGGATTCGGCGTTCTGCGCTCCCACCACGGGAACGCGACCAGACACACGACACCGACCGCCAGGCTGGTCAAGACCAGCGGATCGGACAGCCCGCTGCGCTGCTGCTCGATGAGGGCGTACACGGCGCCGGTCAGCCCCACCGCGGTCAACACCGCGCCCACGACATCGATCTTGGCCTGTCGCCCGGGTGGCAGCTCTTCGGGCGAAAGCTTGGTCGTCAGGTACAGGGTGGCGACCAACGGCACGATGTTGACACCGAAGATCCACCGCCAGTTCAGCCCATCGACAAGGACCCCGCCCAGCAGCGGGCCGATGACGAAAGCCGTTCCGGTCCAAGCCGTCCAGGTGCCGATCGCCCGGGCCTGCTGGGCACCCGAGAGCCGGGCGTTGATCATCGCCAACGAGCTCGGCACCAGGAACGCGGCGCCGACACCCTGGACACAGCGAGCTGCGATCAGCACCGCGCCGCTTGGCGCGAATGCACACAACAGCGACGAGATGGCGAAGACGACCAGCCCCATCCTCAGCACGACCAACCGTCCGAAGGTGTCGGACACCGCGCCCGCGACGAGGATGAGCGCCCCGAGGGTGAGCAGGTAACCATCCACCACCCACTGCTGAAGCGCCAGCCCGCCGCCGAAGTCGCGATTGATCGCGGGCAGCGCGAGATTGACGACCGAGCCGTCCAGAAACGCGACGAACGAGGCCAGGATTGCGACCGCGATCAGCGGTCGGTCGGTGCCTTCGCGCGCCTCGGCCAACTAGGTTTCCCGCACCGCGTCCTCGGCCGCGGAGGCTTCTTCGACGGGCTCCTGTGGCGCACGTGCGTGCAGCGCTCGCTGAGCCGACCGGATGGCCAGATAGGTGGCCAGCGCCGCGACAGCGGTCAGCGGCCAGCCCATCGCGATGCGCGCGGCGGCCAGCCATCCCGTTTCGTCGGCGTTATACAGATGGCGCTGCACGACGAATCGCGATGCGAACACCAGCACCCAGGTGATCGTCGCGATGTCGAACACCAGAACGGCCCGTCGCACTTTCCGCCAACCGTGGTCGTGCCCGTTGACCCAACTCCAGAGGTAGCCCACGACGGGCCTGCGGATCAGCACCGAGAGCAGGAACACCACGGCCCACACGAGCGACATCCAGATGCCGTACAGGAAATAGCCCTTGGACTCGCCGACCAGGTAGGCGATCAGCGCGCAGATCCCGACACCCATGAAGCCGGAAATCGCCGGCTGCACGGACTCCTTGCGGGCCAGCCGCCAGACCAGGATCAGAGCGGCAACGGTCAGCGCGGCAATGATCGCGGGCAACAGGCCGAAAATCGATGAGACCGGGACGAAGACGAGGACGGGCAGCGACGAATAGATCAGGCCGCTGATGCCGCCCATCTGCGCGAGGACGGCTTGAGCCCCGGATTGCTTGTCGGACACGACCTAAACGGTACGTGGCGAGCGACTACTTCTGAATTTCGTAATGCGGGTTGTAGATCGCCTTGGTGCCGTTTTCGAGCTTGCCCATCCGTCCGTGCACCCGCAACGTGCGGCCAGACTCGATGCCGGGGATCCTGCGCTGGCCGAGCCAGACCAGAATGACCGCCTCGGTGCCGTCGAACAGTTCCGCCTTGATGCCGGCCGTGCAGCCCTTGGCGTTGGTCTCGACACTGCGCAAGGTGCCGACCATTGTCACTTCTTGACCGCGCTGACAGTCGACCGCCTTCTGGGCGCCGGTGTTGGCGGCTTCCTCCGACATCTCTTGGACGTCGAGTTGCTCCGGGTCCTCTGTCAGCCGACGTGTGAGCCGGCGCAGATACCCTTCGGCCGTAGCCATGGCGTCTCCTGCCAATCTGTGAATCCACCGTGGATCCCCAACCAATCGCCACGGTAGACCTGTTAGTTCGGTAATGCCACGCTGGGGATGACCCACCACGCCGGTGATTTAAACCACACGGCACGATCTTTCTGTGGCGGTCGATTTGCGCGGAGTGACGGCGGTACTTCTGCCCGGAACCGGATCCGACGACGACTACGTCTACCGGGCGTTCGGCACCGCGCTGCACGACGCGGGCGCGGTCGTCGTGGCGCCGCCGCCGCAGCCGGACCGGCTGATCGCCGGATACGTTTCCGAGCTCGACAACGCGGCGCGAATGGCCGCCATCGCGGTCGGCGGGGTGTCCATCGGTGCCGCGGTGGCCGTGAATTGGGCGCTGGCCCATCCGACCCGCGCCGTCGGGGTGTTGGCCGCCTTGCCGCCGTGGACCGGCTCTCCGGAGACGGCAGCGGCCGCACTGGCCGCAAGACATTCGGCAGAGGTGTTGCGCCGAGACGGTCTGGTGTCGGCCACCTCACAGATGCGCGCATCCAGCCCGGCATGGCTGGCCGACGAGCTGACCCGGTCCTGGGTGGACCAGTGGCCGTCGCTGCCGGACGCAATGGAGGAGGCGTCGAGATACGTCTCACCGACGTGTGCCGAACTGGAGCGGCTGACAGTGCCGATGGGCGTCGCCGCGGCCACCGACGACCCCGTGCATCCACTGGAGGTCGGCCTGGAGTGGGTGGCCGCCGCGCCGAGGGCGGCGTTGCGGACGGTCACGCTGGACGAGATGGGCACTGACCCGTCGGTGCTCGGTTCGGCGTGCGTGGCCGCCCTGCTCGACGTGTGAGCGATGGATCTAACCGCCGGTGATGGTGCGCAGTTGTTGCATCGCCGACCCCTGCTCACTGCGGCGCGCGACGGGCTGCGTCTGCGGCGGCTGCTGCTGTTGCTGCTGTTGCTGCTGAGCGGCCTGTTGCTCGGCGGCGGCCTGCAGCTGAGCGGCCATCGGCTCGGGCAACTGCACCGGAAGAGGGGTACGCACCGGCAGCGGCGTATCCCCGCGACGAACAACGGTGTCCGCCAAGGCTTCCCGCGCCTCTTCGGTCAGCGCGTCGATGGACTGCTGCGGCCCGTTGACCACGCAGCGGATCATCCACCGGTAACCGTCGACACCGATGAACCGAACCACACCGGCAGGTGCCTCGCCGACCACTTCCCTGCCCCACGGACCGTCCTCGATGCGCACCGCGGAAGCGTCCTTGCGCAGTGAATCGGCCAGCTCAGTGGCGACCTCCCGCCACAGCGAGGAACTCTTCGGCGCGGCATAGGCCGCTACGGTGAACCGGCCGTGGGTCGTCACCACCCACACCGCGCTCGGCACACCGCCCTCGGAGAGTTCCACCTGCACCTGCCCGCCCTCGGGCATCGGGATGAGCACCGACCCCAGGTCCAGCCGAGCGACCGCGGCCGCCGCAGGATCGTCGAAGTCGTCGATATCGAATGGGCCGTCCAACTCGTCGCCGCCTGCACCCGAGCCCGTCTCGACGACCTCGTCGTCGGAACCGTCGTCGTCGGGTCGGGCGTGTTTTCCAAAAGCCATCACAAACTCGCATGTCCGCCGGAGGAACCGTGGCCGCCGTCGCCACGGGAAGTGCCGGCCAGGCCGGCCTCATCGAACGAGGTCACCTCGATCAGCTCGGGTAACTCCACCCGCTGCACCAACAGCTGGGCGATCCGATCACCACGGTGCACGATGATGGGCTGCTCGGGATCGAGGTTGATCAAGGCCACCTTGACCTCGCCGCGATAGCCCGCGTCGATCGTGCCGGGGCTGTTGACGATCGAAAGTCCCACGCGCGCAGCCAAACCCGACCGCGGATGCACCAACCCCACCATCCCGTGGGGAATGGCCACCGCGATCCCCGTCGGCACCAGGGCGCGATGGCCGGGCGGTAGTTCGACGTCGACCGCGCTGAAAAGATCGACGCCCGCATCGCCGTCGTGGGCGCGGCTGGGCATCGGCAGGTCGCGGTCGAGGCGAACGACTGCCAAAGGGGGGGACACGAGGCCACAGATTACCCTTGGCGGCGTGTCCGACACGCGCGCAGCACCGCAAGTCCTGCGGTATTCCGAGCGGCTGCGGGTGCCGTGGTGGTGGTGGCTGCCCGGCATGGCGGTCGCGGCGCTGATCGCGCTCGAAGTCAACCAGGGTGTGCGTGCCCTTCCCAACTGGGTTTCGTTCGCCGTACTGCTTCCCGTCGCGGCCGCAGTGCTGTTGTGGTTCAGCAAGACCGAGGTGCGGGTGGTCAGCGGCAGAGCGGGCAATCCGGCCGGGGAGACCGAGCTGTGGGTCGGCGACGCGCACCTGCCTGTCAGCGTCATCGCCAGGTCGGCCGAGGTGCCCCGATCGGCCAAGTCGGCCGCCCTGGGGCGCCAGCTCGATCCGGCCGCCTATGTCGTACACCGGGCCTGGGTGGGCCCGATGGTGCTGGTGGTGCTCGACGATCCGGACGACCCGACGCCGTACTGGCTGGTGAGCTGTCGTCATCCAGACCGGCTGTTATCCGCGCTGCGCAGTCCCCAGTGATACGGGGCCCCAGACCCTGTGTCAGGCCGCGCAGTCGGAGCAGATCATCACGCCGTTCTTCTCGCTGGCCAGCCGGCTGCGGTGATGCACAAGGAAGCAGCTCGAGCAGGTGAACTCGTCGGCCTGCTTCGGAATCACCCGCACAGACAGCTCTTCGCCGGATAGATCGGCGCCAGGCAGTTCGAAGTTTTCGGCGGATTCTGACTCGTCGACGTCCACTACGGCAGATTGAGCTTCGTTACGCCGAGCCTTGAGTTCCTCGAGCGAATCCTCGGAGACATCGTCGGTCTCGGTGCGCCGTGGGGCGTCGTAGTCGGTAGCCATCCTCGTGTCCCCTCCGTGAACCTTGCGACAGAGCTTTGTACCAGCGTCGAACGCATCCACCAAACGATTCGTGCCCAGATTCGAAGATCGATAAGTGTGATTTGCGTCACACCTGGCCGTGGCGCCTGCCCTAGCGGTGACAATACGGCCTCTAGAGTGCAGGTGTGGTCGCTCAAATCACCCAGGGCACAGCCTTCGACAAGCAGGGTCGGCCGTTCCGGCGGCGCAATTTCAGGCCGGCAATCGTGATGTTCGCGGTGCTGGCCGTGGTGACCCTGTTCGTCTGGGTGGTGGCCCTCAACCGGCCGCCCGACGTGACCGAGGCGGCGGCGTGCAACCCCCCCGCCGACAACACCACCAGCGACCCCACCCAGTCGAAGCTGGGCGAGCAGATGACGCGTGCCTCCATGACGGAGGTCAGCCCGGCCAACCTCGTCGACACCAAGATCAGGGTGCTCAACGCCAGCGGCCAGGGCGGCCAGGCCGCGGAGGTGGCCGGGCAGCTGAGAGACCTCGGGTTCGCCGAACCGACAGCCGAGAACGACCCGCTGTACGTGAACAACCGGCTGTCCTGCCAGGGCCAGATCCGGTTCGGCCCTGCCGGCCGTGCGGCCGCCGCTGCGGTCTGGCTCGTCGCCCCCTGTGTCGAGCTTTATCAGGACCAGCGGCCCGACAACACCGTTGACCTCGCGATCGGCACCGATTTCACCGAGCTGGCGCGAAGCGACGACATCGAGGCCGTGCTGTCGAGCCTGCGGCCCGACGCGACGCAGCCCGCCGACCCGAGCTTGATCTCGAAGATCCACAGCGGAGCGTGCTGAGCGGGGGCCGCCGTAGTAAGGCGTGAATCAGAGCCCGCCAGCACGACTCAATGCGTCGGTGAACGCCTCGTCGACGCCGGGCGCGGCCGCGACGACCAATCCCCTGCCCCCGACCGAGCCGATCACCGGCGGCACGCGCACCCGCGCACCTGCTTCGGCGGCGATCAGGGCGCCTGCCGCCCAATCCCACACGTTCAGGTTGTCCTCGTAATACGCGTCGAGTTGACCCGCGGCGACCAGGCACAGGTCCAATGCCGCCGAACCGAGGCGCCGGATGTCGCGGACCTGTGGCAGCAACACGGCCAGCACCGATGCCTGACGCTCACGCAGTTCCGGCTGGTAGCCGAATCCGGTGCCCACCAACGACATTGACAGGTCATTGACCTGACTGCACCGCAGCGGCGCCGTCACATTCCCGCGACGGACGTGTGCGCCGTGGCCGCACGCTGCGGAGTACACCGCACCGTCGACGACGTTGGCGACCGCACCGGCCACCGATTGTCCGTCGATCTGGACAGCCACCGACACCACGTATGCGGGTAGCCCGTAAACGAAGTTCACCGTGCCGTCGATGGGATCGACCACCCAGGTCGGCCGACCGACGAAGTCGTCCGAGCTGCCGCCGCCCTCCTCGCCGAGGACATGCTCGCCGGGTCGCGATTCGGCCAGCCGGTCGCGCAGCAGGCGTTCGGTTTCGGTGTCGACGATGGTGACGGGGTCGGTCGGAGTGCTCTTGGCGCGCACCGCCTGGCCGGTCGACTCGCGCTGCGGTGTGCCGCCGAAGACTTCCTCGCGACGGCGCCGCACGAAGTCCGCCGCCTCGGTCGCCAACCGCTCGGCGACCGAGCGGAGTTCGACCGGGTCGAGCTCGAGTCTTTCCACCGGCTTATCGCAGCACAAATTGTCGTTAACCGGTTGCCCAGCACGCCTACCAAAGCGATGCCGAGCTACTAGTGTGTGGGCACATGACCGCCACCGATTCGCCCGCTGCCGATCCGAGCACCAACGGAAATTCGCAACACCGGGGGTTCGGCGTCGACGTGGGCGGCAGCGGCGTCAAGGGCGGCATCGTCGACCTCGACACCGGCCAGCTGATCGGTGACCGCTTCAAGCTCGCGACTCCGCAGCCGGCCACCCCCGACGCGGTCAGCAAGACCGTCGCCGCCGTCGTTCGCGAGTTCGGCTGGACGGACAGCGTCGGCGTCACCTATCCGGGTGTGGTGACCGACGGCATCGTGCGCACGGCCGCCAACGTCGATAAGGGCTGGATCGGGTGCAACGCCGGTGAGTTCTTCGGCAAGGAGCTCGGCGGTCAGCAGGTGACGGTGCTCAACGACGCCGACGCCGCCGGGCTGGCCGAGGAAAAGTTCGGCGCGGGCCGCGACAACACGGGCGTGATCGTGCTGCTGACGTTCGGCACCGGCATCGGATCAGCCGTGATCCACAACGGCGTGCTGCTGCCCAACACCGAGTTCGGCCACCTCGAGGTCGACGGCAAAGAGGCCGAGCACCGCGCCGCATCCTCGATCAAGGAAAACAAGGGCTGGAGCTACGAGCGGTGGACCAAGGAGGTCACCAAGGTGCTGGTAGCGATCGAGAACGCGATCTGGCCGGACCTGTTCATCGCGGGCGGTGGCATCAGCCGCAAGGCTGACAAATGGATACCGCTGCTCAAGATCCGCACTCCGATCGTCGCCGCGACCTTGCAGAACACCGCCGGAATCGTCGGGGCAGCCATGGCGTCGGAGATTGACGTGACCGCTACTGCGAAGTAGCCACGCCGAAGGACGTCAAATTTGCCGCTGGACGCGGCGGTATCCAACACTGTCGTTACAATGGTCGACGGCGGCCGCGACCGGACAGCGGCGAGTATCCCATCAGATATCAACGCCGCATTCGACATAGCAGACGCTTTTCGATGGTGCATGCCCCTAGGACCATCGAAATTCCTCATGACCGAAAGGGTGAAGTGGCAGCGACAAAGGCAACCGCGGCAGCCACAAAGCCGGCGAAGCGCACCGCTACCAAGACCCCCGCGAAGAAGGCCAAGGCAGCGAAGGCCACCAATGGGTCTGCGCCGTCCAAACCCGCGAAGCGAGCCAGCAAGGCGGCCGCGAGCGCGACCAAGAGCGCGACCAAGACGGACAAGCCGACCGCCAAGAGCCGCGCGGCGGCCAAGCCCGCCAAGGCCGCGGCAACCAAGACCCGACCCGCAGCGAAGGCGACGCGGGCCAAGAGCGCCGACGGCGCCGCCCCGCGCAGCCGCGCCAAGAAGGCCACCTCGCCGGAGCCCACGACAACCAAGGCCGACGTCACGGAGGAGGACGAACTCGAGACCACCGACGAACTCGACGGCGAGCCCGGCGACGACCTCGTCGAGGAGGATGTCGAGCTCGAAGATCTCGAAGTCGACGACGCCGGTGAGGACGACGCCAGCGACGAGGACGAGGCTGAGGCCGAGGGCGAGGACGAGTCCCAGGGTGGGGCGGCCGCCACCGCTAAGCCCGCCACCGAGGAAGCGCCCGCCGCCGACGATGAGGAGATCGCCGAGCCCTCCGAGAAGGACAAGGCGTCTGGCGACTTCGTATGGGACGAAGAGGAATCCGAGGCGTTGCGCCAGGCCCGTAAGGACGCCGAGCTCACCGCGTCGGCGGACTCGGTGCGCGCGTACCTCAAGCAGATCGGCAAGGTCGCACTGCTCAACGCCGAAGAAGAGGTGGAGCTCGCGAAGCGGATCGAGGCCGGGCTCTACGCCACCCAGTTGATGGCCGAACTCGCCGACAGGGGCGAGAAGCTGCCCGCCCCGCAGCGACGCGACATGGCGTGGATCTGCCGCGACGGTGACCGCGCGAAAAACCATCTGCTGGAAGCGAATTTGCGGCTCGTCGTATCGCTGGCGAAGCGCTACACCGGCCGCGGGATGGCGTTCCTGGACCTCATTCAGGAGGGCAACCTCGGTCTGATCCGTGCGGTCGAGAAGTTCGACTACACAAAGGGTTACAAGTTCTCGACGTATGCCACGTGGTGGATCCGTCAGGCGATCACCCGAGCGATGGCCGACCAGGCCCGCACCATCCGCATCCCGGTGCACATGGTCGAGGTGATCAACAAGCTGGGCCGCATCCAGCGCGAGCTGCTGCAGGACCTGGGCCGTGAGCCGACGCCAGAAGAGCTGGCCAAGGAAATGGACATCACGCCGGAGAAGGTGCTGGAGATCCAGCAGTACGCGCGTGAGCCGATCTCACTCGACCAGACCATCGGTGACGAAGGCGATTCGCAGCTAGGCGATTTCATCGAGGACAGCGAGGCCGTGGTCGCCGTCGACGCGGTGAGCTTCACGCTGCTGCAGGATCAGCTGCAGTCGGTGCTGGAGACACTCTCCGAGCGCGAGGCCGGTGTTGTTCGGCTGCGGTTCGGCCTGACCGACGGGCAGCCGCGCACACTCGACGAGATCGGCCAGGTCTACGGCGTCACCCGCGAGCGCATCCGACAGATCGAGAGCAAGACGATGTCGAAGTTGCGCCACCCCAGCCGTTCTCAGGTGCTGCGCGACTACCTCGACTAGCTCGGAGTCGTGTGCGCCCAACGCGCCACGCAAGAGTGCGCGGTCGCAAACCCGGCCATGCCGCCTTCGGCGAGCACACAAGCTGGCACTGCCCCTGGTTTTCGACAGGTCTAAGCAGCGCCGTTCTGCTGGTTTGGCGCAACGACTTTGAAGGTGATCCGCTTCACCAGTGTCTGGCCCTGCGGCAGGCAGCTCGTACCCTGATCGGACGAGAACCCATCGCAGTGCGGTGCGGAGAGATTCCACGAGATGTCGACGGTGTGGGTGCCGACCGGCAGCGGGTCCATCGCGGCGAGGCTGACGGTGTTGATCGCCTGCAGACCGGGCGCCGACTGAAGTTGTCCCGTCCAGATCTTGCTGTCGCCGGGGAACGACCGGTTGCTCTGATATGCCGACCCCGCGTCAATGACGTAGTCGATGCGGTTGAGCTTGCCGCGGAAGTCGTCCACCGGCGTGGCGTAGTCCGTGACGAACCCCGACGGCTTCTGTTCGAACCACGAAGCCATGATCCACGGCACCGACGCGCCCCACCTCTCGCCCGCGGGAATTTGGTTGCAATCGGAAGTCACGACGGCGAGCGAGTAGCCGTACTGCTGCTTCAAGGTCAAACCGTTCGATACGCACGGCTCGGCGGCCGCCCATTTCGCGGCGGCGGGCGGGCTCAAGACGAGGGTTGCCGTCGATAGACCGACCGCCGAGATGACGGCCGGCCAGACAGTGCGGATGCTGGCTCGATGGGACACGTCGTCCTCCCCAAATACCCCTATTCCGATGACTGGTGCAAGCAAACTCTCGGCAAACTGGCAAGTCAACAACCGATCACCCATTGATTGCGTTTGCAAACTAAGTCGTCTGCCGTTCATGGCTCGTCGACTATTTGCGCTTCGGCCGGACTTTGTATGTCGCAGGCCATGATTCGCGCGTCTCGTCCCCCGACAGCGGAATCCCCTTGCTCCCGATCCTGATGTCGTACGCCTCCTTGGTCGACCCGACTTCTCGGTTGACGGCCTCGGTGGCGAGATACATCAACTGGTCGATTTCCGCCTCTGCGAACGACACGAACGACGTCTTGCGCTCCTCGTCGTCACCGGGCGCCATTCGCTCTGGCAGCACCCGAGAGGCCAGCGCGGCCAGGCCCAGCAGTGTGAACGGAATGACCCAGTAGCAGACGAACGACAGCGGCGTCTTGTTGTCGAGGATCGTGGCGCCGCCGTACACGATCGGCGGAATCGCCGACGACACCGTCATGCCCGCGAATGCGCCGATCCAGATCCACGTCAGCAGCGTGGTGATCCGCTTGAAGATGTCGCTCTCGATCACTTCTTCGGGCTGGTCGACTTCGGCGAACTCGCGCACGAACGGCCGCCCGATCAGCAGGCTGGTCAGCGCGACCAAGAAGATGCCCGCGTTGCTCAGCGGCTGCATCCACTGCTCCATGAACGACTGGCTCATCGTGAACGAGAGGACCGCCAGCACGACAAAGGTTCCGATGGCGCCGATTTCGAGCGTGCGGCCCGGCGTCCCCTTCACCCGGCCGATCACGAACGACGCCACCGCGACCGCGAGCGCCACCAGCACAGCAGTCTCGAACGGCACGTTGCCGACCAGCACCCAATAGACGATCCACGGCGCGAAGCCCACCAGAATGCTCACGGTGGGTCAGTGTATGTAGTCGGCTCCGCGGGGACGACAATCCGCACTAGATTTGTAACGTGACCCAGCGCCGCAATGTGTCGTCGGAATCGACGTTCGAAGCCGAGGTCGGCTATTCGCGCGGGGTGCGCGTCGGGCCCTACGTCGCGGTCTCCGGAACGACAGCGCCGGGGGACACGGTTGCGGACCAAGCACGGGAAGCGTTGCGTCGCATAGAAACCGCACTGATCGACACCGGCGCGTCGTTGTCCGACGTGGTGCGCACCCGCATGTTCGTCACCGACATCGCCCACTGGCGTGAGGTCGCCGCCGTGCACGCCGAGGTGTTCGGCGACATCCGGCCGGCCGCGACCATGGTGGAGGTGTCCGCGCTGATCTCGCCTGAGCTGATGGTTGAGATCGAGGTGGACGCCTACGTCAGCGGCGAGAATGAGCCGTCCGGCCCCGGCTGATAGGACGTGACACTCGTCACAGCGCCGACCGGCAGCGGGCCGTACAGATGCGGGAAGAGCATCGACTCCGGATCCGTCGGTAATCCCGGCTCCCAGCGGATCGGCGCGGTCAACCGGTGGGGATCGATGCACAGAAGCACCAGGTCGGTCCGCCCCGCGTAGAGCCGGTTGGCCGGCAGATGTACCTGCTCAGGCGCCGAAAGATGAATGAAGCCGACGGTGTCGAGCGAGTCCGGACGGTGCTCGCCGCAGTCCTGCGCGAGCCTCCAGTCGTCAGAGGCACAGATGTGCACGAGCATTCCTTCACCCTGCCCGCTCGGCAACTTCGCCAGGCGTGAAAAACGACACACCCGGATACGGCCCGGGAACAACGCCGAAACCTTAGGCGTCTGAGAGAGTGGACATGCGTGAAATCGGGTATTACCCGGTCGCACCACGAGCAGAGACGGAGGAGCCATGACCGCAACTCTGACCAGTCCCGGATTGACCCGGGCTGATCGCTGCGATCGCTGCGGCGCCGCTGCTCGCGTACGGGCAATGTTGCCATCGGGCGCCGAGCTGTTGTTTTGCCAGCACCATGCGAACAAGCACGAAGCCAAGCTGATCGAGCTTGCGGCTGTGCTGGAAGTAAGCCCGGCTGACCCGGTCGACGCCTAATCTGACAGCCCTGGAATCTGGGCAGGACGGCACTTCGTCAGGAAAACTGGACTGGTCATGAATGACCAGCCTCCGGTGAAACCGTCGAAGCACCACATTTGGCACCTCACCAAACGGACGCTGTCGAAAAGCTGGGACGACTCGATCTTTTCCGAGTCCGCGCAGGGCGCCTTCTGGTGTGCGCTGTCGCTCCCGCCGCTGCTGCTGGGCATGCTCGGCAGCCTGGCGTACATCGCGCCTCTGTTCGGGCCGGATACGCTTCCGATGATCCAGAACCAGTTGATCAGCACCGCGGGCCGGTTTTTCTCGCCCAACGTCGTCAACGAGATCATCGAGCCGACGGTGCGCGACATCGTCAGGGGTGCCCGCGGCGAGGTGGTGTCGCTGGGCTTTGTCATATCGCTGTGGGCCGGCTCTTCAGCGATCTCGGCGTTCGTCGACTCGATCACCGAGGCGCACGACCAGACGCCGTTGCGTCATCCCGTGCGCCAGCGGTTCTACGCGTTGGGTCTGTACGTCCTGATGTTGATCGGCGCAGTCATCAGCGCCCCGATCGTCGCACTGGGCCCCCGCAAGATCTCTACCTACATCCCGCAGAGCTGGGACAATGTCCTGCAGTACGGCTACTACCCCGCGTTGTTTGTTGGCCTGGTCGTCTTCGTGGGCGTTCTGTACCGGGTCTCGCTGCCCGAGCCGCTGCCGTCGCATCGGCTGATCCTCGGGTCGGTGCTGGCCGCGGTGGTCTTCCTGGTCGCGACATACGTCCTGCGGGTTTATCTGACGTGGATCACCAGCACCGGCTATACCTACGGCGCGCTGGCGACTCCGATCGCGTTCCTGCTCTTCGCGTTCTTCCTCGGTTTCGCGATCATGCTGGGCGCCGAGCTGAACGCCGCAATTCAGGAGGAGTGGCCCGCCCCGGACACCCACGCCAAGCGATTCCGGTCGTGGCTGGAGGGGAGGGCCGCGCAGTCAGCCGAATCGCTCAACGGGCCGTCAGCCGAAGCAGCGACGGCGCCCGCGGCCGTGTCACCGAAGGGCCCGTCCTCCTGAGCGCCTACTTCTTGAGCTGCTCGTAGATCCGCTTGCAGTCCGGGCACACCGGCGAACCGGGCTTGGCGGCCTTCGTGACCGGAAACACCTCACCGCACAGCGCGACCACATGCGTGCCCATGACGGCGCTTTCGGCGATCTTGTCCTTCTTCACGTAGTGGAAGAACTTCGGGGTGTCGCTGTCAGTCCCGTCGTCGACGCGTTCGTCGGTGTCGGTGCGCTCGATCGTCTGGGTTTGCATCCGTTCATTGTGCCCGGCAATACATCGGTAAGAAACCGATCGGTTCGTTGACCCTCAGCTGTGCAACAGTGGGAGATATGAAACACGGCCAACAGCTGGGTTTCGACGACGACGGACGACCCGTCCTGATCACCGCCGCCGCGCCCTCCTATGAAGAGCAGCACCGCGAGCGCGTACGCAAGTACCTGACGATCATGGCGTTCCGCATTCCGGCGCTGCTCCTCGCCGCGGTGGCGTACGGCGCGTGGCACAACGGGCTCATCTCGCTGGCAATCATCGTCGTGTCGATACCGCTGCCGTGGATCGCGGTGCTCATCGCCAATGACCGGCCGCCGCGGCGCGCCGAGGAGCCGCGGCGCTACGACGCTCGTCGGATACCGCTGTTTCCGACCGCGGAACACCCCGCGATCGAACAGCGAGAGCGGTCTGCACCGCAACCGGACGGCTTCGGTCAGACAGGCGACGTTCCTTCCTGAGCCACATCTAGCCGTATTCTCAGACGATTCTCAGGACATCGGGCCAAAACCGCTGATCAACACGTGTGAATCCGCCGGTTCGTGGGAACTCTTCGCAGCAACCCAGCGTTGAAGTTCTTGACAGTTCGAGCCGAGCATGGAGGCCCTGATGGCAAATGCCACGTTAAGCCGCGTTGATCACGATCTGGATGCTCAGAGTCCAGCCGCTGATCTCGTGCGCGTGTACCTCAACGGCATCGGCAAAACGGCTCTGCTCAATGCCGCCGACGAGGTTGAGCTGGCAAAGCGCATCGAGGCCGGGCTTTACGCGCAGCATCTGCTGGAGACCCGCAAGCGTCTCGGCGAAAACCGCAAACGCGAACTCGCGGCCATTGTTCGCGACGGCCAGGCGGCCCGCAGCCACCTGCTCGAGGCCAACCTCCGCCTCGTGGTGTCGCTGGCGAAGCGCTACACCGGCCGTGGCATGCCATTGCTGGACCTGATCCAGGAGGGCAACCTGGGCCTGATCCGCGCGATGGAGAAGTTCGACTACACCAAGGGATTCAAGTTCTCGACGTATGCCACGTGGTGGATCCGTCAGGCGATCACCCGCGGCATGGCCGATCAGAGCCGCACCATCCGACTCCCCGTCCATCTCGTCGAGCAGGTGAACAAGCTGGCCCGCATCAAGCGGGAAATGCACCAGAACCTCGGCCGCGAGGCTACCGATGAGGAACTGGCCGCCGAGTCGGGCATTCCGGTGGAGAAGATCACCGATCTCCTCGAGCACAGCCGCGACCCGGTGAGCCTCGACATGCCTGTCGGCAGCGACGAGGAAGCCCCGCTGGGGGACTTCATCGAGGACGCCGAGGCGATGTCGGCCGAGAACGCCGTCATCTCCGAACTGCTGCACACCGACATTCGGCACGTGCTGGCCACGCTCGACGAGCGCGAGCAGCAGGTGATCCGGCTACGGTTCGGCCTCGACGATGGCCAGCCCCGCACGCTCGACCAGATCGGCAAGCTCTTCGGGTTGTCCCGGGAACGGGTGCGCCAGATCGAGCGCGAGGTGATGGCCAAACTGCGCAACGGCGAACGCGCCGACCGCCTGCGCTCTTACGCCAGCTAGCGACCCCCTCAGGAAGGCCCGCCGGTGAAAGCCGGCGGGCCTTCCTGCTACACACGGACGACCTAGAAACCCCTATTCGCGCAGCTAGGCCGGTAGACTTCGGCGTGACGAAGGGTTGCCTCATGAACGATCTTGTCGATACCACCGAGATGTACCTGCGCACCATCTACGACCTCGAAGAAGAGGGCGTAGTGCCGCTGCGTGCGCGCATCGCCGAGCGTCTCGAGCAGAGCGGCCCCACCGTGAGCCAGACCGTATCCCGGATGGAGCGTGACGGCCTGTTGCACGTCGCCGGTGACCGGCATCTGGAACTGACCGACAAGGGCCGCGCACTGGCCATCGCCGTGATGCGCAAGCACCGGCTGGCCGAGCGGTTGCTGGTCGACGTGATCGGGCTGCCGTGGGAGGAAGTACACGCCGAGGCCTGCCGCTGGGAGCACGTGATGAGCGAGGACGTCGAACGGCGCCTCGTGCAGGTGCTCGACAATCCGACCGTGTCGCCGTTCGGCAATCCCATCCCCGGCCTGTCCGAGCTGGGTGTCGACGACTGGATCGGCTCCGAGGACCGTAACCTGGTGCGCCTGACCGAGCTTCCCGCGGGCTTTCCGGTGGCCGTGGTGGTGCGCCAGCTCACCGAACACGTTCAGGGCGATGTGAACCTGATCGCCCGGCTGAAGGAAGCCGGCGTGGTTCCCAACGCGCGCGTGACCGTCGAAGCCGGTCCCAACGGCGGCGTCATGATCGTCATCCCCGGCCACGAACAAGTTGAGCTACCCCACGAGATGGCTCATGCCGTGAAGGTCGAAAAAGTCTAGCGCGTCGAAAGGCTTCGGGCCCAATGGGTTTAGCCCGCACGCCGACCGAACTCCCTTCTCTCCGGCAACTTCACGCCGTGCCGTTTGGCGAGCCGGTACCCCGTCATCGCGAGCTCGCGGATCTGCTCCGGCCGCATCCCTGACTGCAGCGCGGTGTCGAGCATCCCCGCCATCCGGTGGGTTGCGTCGCAGCACAGCGCCGCCTCCAGCGACACCCCCGCCAGCGGACCGTCACCGCGGGCGTAGGCGGAGAACGCCAACAACACCAGCGCCTCGACCCGCCACGGCGTCGGCAGCGCTCTGGACAGCATCGCCCACAGTGTCTCGGCCTCTGCGGCCCTGTCCCCCACCGCCAATGCGTAGAGCACGTCGCGCACCTGCGGGTCGGTCACCGCGCACGCCAGCCGGGCCGTCAGGGCCTCCGAAAGCTCTTCTCCGGCCGCCGCCTGCACGGCCGCTGCCATGGTGTCCTCGACGGCAAGCGCCACGTCGATCTCGGCATCGGCCTGCTCACGGATCACCCCGACCAACGCCTCGCTCGCGGCCGCGTCGGCGACGTTGATGACCTTCTGGAGGTCGTCGCGGCGTGCGTACAGCCTCCGCCCGTCCAGCACCGCCGCCATCGCCAGCGGCGACGCCGAAGGGTCGTCAACGGTGCCCCAGCTGCCGTCCAGGCAGTGCCAGCGTCCTCCCCGACCGACCGTGTCCACGACGTGGAAGTCGAGCAGCTCGATCGCATGATCGGCCAGGAAGCCCAGCAGGGCGTCGCGAATGGCCTGGTAGTCCTCGTTGCACAACCGACAAGCCGCACCCTCTTCGTCCACCACGACCGCGATCGCGGCGTCCGGTCGTGACGCAGCGGCGACCTCGGCGAGATGGCCGATCGTGTTCAGCAGCGCGAGCGAAAGGTCAACGCGCATAACGCAACCCAACTCTCCGCGGTCGATGGTCACCAGCACGAGGGACTTCTCGGGAACGAAGCCCAGCACGGCGGGCAGGGCCGCGATCAGGGTGCCGGGTCGATTGAGTTGGAAATCGGAGTGCGATGTCGTCATGTCCTGACCCTCGGTGACGACACCGACCGCAGGTGGCCACTGCGCGCCAAGGCCGTGTCGGCTGTGGATGAAAGCGCGACTGGGTATGACGGCCTTAGCGGGGAATCTCTTGGCGCACTTTGAGCACCGCGGCGGTGAACAGCGCGTCGAGCGCCTCGGTGTCCGGCGACGCTTCCGTCGATCCCTGCTGCTGCCAGGAGGCAGTCACGCGAACGTCGTCGACGAGGGCGACCAGCGTCACGGTCTTGCTGTCCGAATCCTCGGAGGACGTCGAGGTCACCGTCTGCTCGACCGCGTAGCTGTCGTCGGCGTCCACCGGCGGCCGCGGTGGCAATTCCACCGTCACCCTCCAGACGTCGCCTGCGTCACCTGCCAAGGTGCTGGTGAACGACGGGCATTCGGCGAGTTGACTGGCCCTGGCGCGCAGCGAGGGCACCGGCCGGATGACTGTGACGACGAGTCGGGCGCCGCTGTCGTCGGCCCCCTGCACGGCGGCCTTCTGCGGTGCCAGCTCGGGCAGCGGCGCGCATTCGGGTGGCGTCACCTCCGATCCGATTGGCGCGCCGTCGATTTCGCCCAGCACACGGTCGACTTCTTCGGGCGGCAGCACGGCCGCGGGGTACTGCGGGGGAAACCGTGTCGGTTCGATCAGCAAGTCGGCAACCTTGATCGGCCGCGCCGGACGAGGATGGGGATCGCCTGCGCGCGCGGCGCCGGTGACCACCCGGGCGCATCCGCCCACCAGCGCCGCCGCCACGAGAAGGGTGCAGCAGGCGACAGGCAGCCTGGATCCCCGCGGAACCCGCAGAAGCGTGCCGACCATTGCCGTCATCGTCTCATTGGCTGGTCCCGGCCGGCGCTCGGCGCGCGGGCGTCGCCGACAACCGATTCGAAGACTTGTTCACCCGTTATTGACCCCGTCGGCATGCGAGATCGCCGCAATCGGCGTACACCTTCACATATGGCTTCGGTGCTGGAATATGACCTCGTCGTGATCGGTTCAGGCCCCGGCGGGCAAAAGGCGGCCATCGCTGCGGCAAAGCTCGGCAAGTCGGTCGCCGTCGTCGAGCGCGGCAGGATGCTCGGCGGTGTCTGCGTGAACACCGGAACCATTCCCTCCAAGACGCTTCGCGAAGCAGTGGTCTACCTGACCGGCCTGAGCCAGCGCGAGCTGTACGGCGACAGCTACCGGGTCAAGGAGAAGATCACGCCTGCCGACCTGCTGGCCCGCACCACGCACGTCATCACCAAAGAGCAAGATGTGGTGCGCAGCCAGCTGATGCGCAACCGGATCGAACTCTTCACCGGACATGGCCGCTTCGTCGATCCGCACACCGTCTGCGTCGAGGATCAGACGCGCGGCGAAACGACAACCCTCCGAGGCGAATTCATCGTCATCGCCACCGGCACCAAGCCTGCGCGCCCAGCCGGCGTCGAGTTCGACGAGGAGCGGGTGCTCGACTCCGACGGCATCCTCGACCTGAAGTCGCTGCCGTCGTCGATGGTGGTCGTCGGCGCCGGCGTGATCGGCATCGAATACGCGTCGATGTTCGCCGCGCTCGGCACGAAGGTCACCGTCGTGGAGAAGCGCGACAGCATGCTGGACTTCTGCGATCCCGAGGTGGTCGAGGCGCTGAAGTTCCACCTGCGCGACCTGGCGGTGACCTTCCGCTTCGGCGAGGAGGTGACCGCCGTCGATGTGGGGTCCGCGGGCACGGTGACAACTCTGGCCAGCGGCAAGCAGATTCCTGCCGAGACCGTGATGTACTCGGCTGGTCGGCAAGGGCAGACCGACCATCTCGACGTCGAGAACGCTGGACTGGAGATCGACAGCCGGGGTCGGATCTTCGTCGACGACCAGTTCCAGACGAAGGTCGACCACATCTATGCCGTCGGGGACGTGATCGGCTTTCCCGCCCTGGCCGCGACCTCGATGGAGCAAGGCCGGCTGGCCGCCTACCATGCGTTCGGCGAGCCTGTGAAAGGCATCACCGACGTCCAGCCGATCGGCATCTACTCCATTCCCGAGATGTCGTATGTCGGCGCCACCGAGGTCGACCTGACCCGAGAGTCCATTCCCTATGAGGTCGGGGTCTCGCGGTATCGCGAGTTGGCCCGCGGCCAGATCGCCGGTGATTCCTACGGCATGCTGAAACTCCTCGTCTCCACCGAGGACCTGAAGCTGCTGGGCGTGCACATCTTCGGCTCGAGCGCCACCGAGTTGGTGCACATCGGCCAGGCGGTCATGGGCTGCGGCGGCACCGTCGAATACCTCGTCGACGCGGTCTTCAACTATCCGACCTTCTCGGAGGCATACAAGGTTGCGGCGCTCGATGTGATGAACAAGCTGCGCGCGCTCAACCAGTTCCGCGGTTAACGCTCAGCAGTCGTCGTCGAACACCGCGGGCGCCTCGTCGCCGGGGCCGCCCGACTCGGCGCGGATCAACAGCGCGCCGACCCCATCGTCGAATGGCGGTGAGTACGAAACGTTCTCGTCGCAGCCGCCACCGTCGAGTCCACCGACGAGCCCGGTGACAGTGGGACCAGTTCTCCACGGTGCGCCACTGGTTCCGTCGACCAACCCGCTGCACGGCAGTGACGGAAAGCCACCTGGCGCCAGTTCCGTTGCGGTCGTGCATCCGATCGGGCCGCCCCCGACGCCAAGCCCGTATCCCGTCACTTTGACCACCGTGCCCGGTTTCGGTGCGGTACCGATCGCGAGCCCACCTCCGGCTTCTCGCTCGACGGTGCCGCCTCCGTCGCGCGAAACCCGCAGAATTGCGAAGTCCGCCAGCGGATCCTGGTTCTTCACCCATCGAGGATCGAGGTAGACCGCATCGACCCGCCAGACCGACGCCGGGTCCGCGGCGTCGTTGAAGCCGGCAACGAAGGTGGTGTCGATGCCCTCCGCGACGCAATGTGCGGCGGTGAGGATCAAGTCGCCGTTCGTCGAGTCGAGCACGCCCGCAGTGCACGTATGCAGATCACTCGCACCGAGAAACAGTGCGCCGACCTTCGCGTCCGGCGGCACGGAGGCGGCGGTCGTCTTCGTCGCCGCCGGCGTCTCGCTGCTCGTACGGGTCTCCGGCGGGGCCGCCTTTGCGCAGCCGCCGGCCGACACCAGCAGCCCGATCGCGAGCACCGCCGACACACGCATGGCAACCGATCTTGCCCGATTGCGACACCGCGGGGCCGGTTCACGTGGACTTCAGAGCGGACAGTCAAGCGAATGAGACACTGGAAGTCGCGGTGTTCTAGGAGGTGAGCTCAATCAGCGACGAGCACGGCAAGCAGGACCAGCGCTACGAACCCGACCACAGCGGGATGTACGAGCTGGAGTTCCCGGCGCCGCAATTGTCCTCATCGGACGGCCGTGGACCGGTGATGATCCACGCCCTCGAGGGTTTCTCGGACGCCGGGCACGCCATCCGCCTGTCGGCCCAGCACCTCAAGCACACGCTGGACACCGAGTTGGTGGCATCGTTCGCCATCGACGAACTGCTGGACTACCGGTCGCGGCGGCCGTTGATGACGTTCAAGACCGATCACTTCACCAACTACGAGGAACCGGAGCTGAGCCTCTACGCACTGCACGACAGCGTCGGCACCCCGTTTCTGTTGCTCGCGGGCATGGAGCCCGACCTGCGCTGGGAGCGCTTCATCACGGCGGTCCGGCTGCTGGCCGAACGGCTCGACGTCCGGCAGACCATCGGGCTGGGCACCATCCCGATGGCAGTCCCGCACACGCGCCCGATCACGCTCACCGCGCATGCGAACAACAAGGAGCTGATCGCCGACCACACGCCGTGGGTGGGCGAGGTGCAGGTCCCCGGCAGCGTGTCCAATCTGCTGGAGTACCGCATGGGCCAGCACGGACACGACGTGGTCGGCTTCACCGTGCACGTGCCGCACTATCTCGCCCAGACCGACTATCCAGCCGCCGCCGAGGCACTGCTCTCCCACGTGGCAAAGTCCGGCTCGCTGCAGCTGCCGCTGGCCGCGCTGTCCGAGGCGGCCGCCGAAGTGCATGCCAAAGTCGAGGAACAAGTCTCCGCGAGCGCCGAGGTCGCTCAAGTGGTGGAGGCACTCGAGCGCCAGTACGATGCCTTCATCGAAGCCCAGGAGAACCAATCGCTGCTGGCCCGCGACGAGGACCTGCCCAGCGGTGACGAGCTCGGTGCCGAGTTCGAGCGTTTTCTCGCGCAGCAGGCCCGGGACAAGAGAAAAGAAGGCTTCCAAGACGGGGACAGCGATTAAGCCGTCCCCCGGGCCCGACGACGAGGTTGGCGACATGACAGCTCGAAAGCCGCGAAAACCCAATCTTCGTCCAGTGCGTGAACTGACACCCACCCTGCAATATCGCACCATCCACGGCTACCGGCGCGCGTTCCGTGTCGCCGGATCGGGTCCGGCGATCCTGCTGATCCACGGGATCGGCGACAACTCCACCACGTGGAGCAGCGTGCAATCCACGCTCGCCCAGCGATTCACCGTCATCGCGCCCGACCTGCTCGGCCACGGGAAGTCCGACAAGCCGCGCGCCGACTACTCCGTCGCGGCATACGCGAACGGCATGCGGGATCTGCTCAGCGTGCTCGACGTCGAGCGGGTCACCGTGGTCGGGCATTCGCTCGGCGGTGGCGTCGCGATGCAGTTCGCCTACCAGTTCCCGCAGCTGGTGGACCGCCTGATTCTGGTGGGTGCGGGCGGGGTGACCAAGGACGTCAACTTCGCCCTTCGTATCGCGTCCCTTCCGATGGGCACCGAAGCGCTCGCGCTGTTGCGGCTTCCGCTGGTGCTGCCCGCCCTGCAGGCCATGGGGCGGGTCGCCGGGTTCGCGATCGGCAGGACGGGCGTTGGGCGCGATCTGCCGGAGATGCTGCGCATTCTCAAGGACCTGCCCGAACCGACCGCATCGTCGGCGTTCGCCCGCACACTGCGCGCGGTGGTGGACTGGCGCGGCCAGGTGGTCACCATGCTGGACCGATGTTATTTGACGGAATCCGTACCAGTGCAATTGATTTGGGGCTCCCACGACTCGGTGATACCGGTCAGCCATGCACAGCTCGCGCATGCCGCGATGCCCGGCTCGCAGCTGGAGATATTCGACAAGTCCGGGCACTTCCCGTTCCACGACGACCCCGATCGCTTCGTCGAGATCGTCGAGAGGTTCATCGACTCGACCGAACCGGCCACCCACGACCATGAGTTGCTGCGCGGCCTGCTGCGCAACGGCCGCGGCGACCGCGCGATCTCCGGGCCGATCGACACCCGTGTCGCGGTGCTCGACGCGATGGACACCGACGAACGCAGCGCCACCTGAGCTGTCCCCTCCCGGCACGTCGTAGCATCGGGCGCATGGCCATCGACGTGACAGTGCTGCGCGTTTTCACCGATGCGGACGGGAAGTTCGGCAACCCCCTCGGCGTCGTCGACGCGAGCACGGTGGACCCCGCCGACCGACAGCGGATCGCCACCGAATTGGGTTACAGCGAAACGATATTCATCGATCTACCGGGCACCGGAAAAAACACCGCCCGTGCCCGGATCTTCACCCCCGCCACGGAGTTACCTTTCGCCGGGCATCCGACCGTCGGAGCGTCGTGGTGGCTGCGCGACATCGGCCGTCCAATCCACACTCTCCAGGTGCCTGCAGGCGTCGTACAGGTGCGCTACGACGAGGACCGGACTGTGGTCAGGGCGCGGGCCGAATGGGCGCCCGACTTCGCGATCTATGACCTCGAGTCCACCGACGATCTCTTCGCCGCCGATCCAGACGACTATCCCGACGACATCGAGAACTACTTGTGGACCTGGACCGACCGGGACAACGGCGTTCTGCGCTCCCGCATGTTCGCGGCCGGGTTGGGCGTACCCGAGGACGAGGCGACCGGTGCGGCGGCCGTGCGCATCACCGACTATCTCAGCCGCGACCTGACCATCGTGCAGGGCAAGGGATCGGTGATCCAGACGGAGTGGAGTGCCGACGGTTGGGTGTGGGTCGCAGGACAGGTGGCCTCCGACGGGACCAAACAGATCGACTGAGGCGCCGGCGGTCAGCCCGAGGTCGGAACCTCGCGGTGCGCCCGCAATGCCTCGATCTCGCGCTCGAAGTCGTCCGCGGAGGAGAACGACCGGTATACGGAAGCGAAGCGGAGGTAGGCGACCTCGTCGAGGTCGCGAAGCGGCCCGAGGATCGCCAGTCCGACCTCGTGGCTGGGCACCTCTGCTGAGCCGGTTGCGCGTACGGTGTCCTCGACCTGCTGTGCCAGCAGGTTCAGGGCGTCGTCGTCGACCTGACGGCCCTGACAGGCCCGGCGCACGCCCTTGATGACCTTCTCCCGGCTGAACGGTTCGGTGACACCGCTGCGCTTGACCACGGCCAGCACGGCGGTCTCCACCGTGGTGAACCGACGCCCACACTCCGGGCACGACCTGCGCCGCCGAATCGCTTGGCCCTCGTCGGTCTCGCGGGAATCAACAACCCTGGAATCCGGGTGACGGCAGAACGGACAGTGCATGACTGCTCCTTCGCCGCGACAAACACCCAATTCGAACGCCTCCGAGCGTACCTGTGCAGCCCACTCGGAACCCGAGGTCCGCATGATTGATGCTTGACGCGTCCGCCCTCCCACGACGGCCGTTGTGCGGCAGCGCGTTTCACCGCACATGATCCGGTCAGCCGACCGGTGCGATCAGCGTCTGACCCGCGTCCAGCGAGGCCGACTCGAGTTCGTTCAGTTCGCGGATGCGGTCGACGACGCTGGCGACAGGCGCATCGGGCGCCACGCGGTGGGCGACCTGCTGAAGCGTCTCGCCCGCCTGCACCTGGACGACGGCGAGGGTGTTGGGCACCGGCGTCGATGAGCCGCTGGTGCCGACGACGCCGCCGAACTGGGCGACCACGCCGAGCCACACCGTGATCAGCGCGGCCAGCAGCGCCAGGCCGACGGTGGTGGCAGGCGTGATGGGCCGCCTGCGGTGCGAGGCCCGGGACATCACGACGCCGGGGCCGCGGTAGCGCACGGGCGCCCCGCCGGGCCGCCGCCGGCTCTGCGGCGAGCGATACGGCCGTCGCGCCACCGACGGTCGGTAAGGTTCCCGCCCGACCGATTCCGCCAGGTCTTCTCGGGTGTCCAGGACTGTCATCTGCCTCGCCTTCCGCTCCGCTGGTTCGCTCCTATGTTCGAACTCTAGTCGATCACGTGTTCGATTAATAGAACATGTGATCGAACTGTTGCCAAACGATAGAGCAGGCCACTGACAAATCCAGGCGGCGGCGAGGGACGCCGTCCACAGATCGCGACACGCCTCGAACACATGTTTGATTATCGGCCGCCGGGCGACTACATTCGGCGCCATGAGCGAGGACCGCACCGGCACTCAGAGCAGCACACCTGGCCCCGACAAAGCCGAGGCGCGCCGTGGACCCGACGGCGTCCTGACCGAGCGGCAGCGCACGATCCTGCAGGTCATTCGCGCCTCGGTGACCAGCCGTGGCTACCCCCCGAGCATCAGGGAGATCGGCGACGCTGTCGGCCTGACCTCGACCTCGTCCGTCGCACATCAGCTGCGGACCCTGGAGCGCAAGGGGTACCTGCGCCGAGACCCGAACCGGCCGCGTGCTGTCGACGTCCGGGGCGCCGACGATGTGGTGACGCCGCTCGTGAGCACCGACGTGGCCGGCTCCGACGCACTGCCAGAACCGACGTTCGTGCCCGTGCTCGGGCGCATCGCGGCGGGCGGCCCGATCCTGGCCGAAGAAGCCGTCGAGGACGTCTTCCCCCTACCCAGGGAACTGGTCGGCGAGGGGTCGCTGTTCCTGCTGAAGGTGGTCGGCGACTCGATGGTCGACGCGGCGATCTGCGACGGTGACTGGGTGGTGGTGCGTCAGCAGAACGTCGCCGACAACGGCGACATCGTCGCGGCCATGATCGACGGCGAGGCCACGGTGAAGACGTTCAAGCGCACCCGCGGTCAGGTATGGCTGATGCCGCACAATCCGGCCTTCGATCCGATTCCCGGCAATGACGCCGCCGTACTGGGCAAGGTCGTCACCGTGATCCGAAAGATCTGACCCGATCAGTCGGCCTTGACGAACCCGTTCGCGCGGGCGAGTTCCTCGTTGACGAAGTAGACCTCGGCCGGAACGTGGTCGTAGAAATCGCTTTCCTGCGTCCAGTACAGCCCCGACTTCGTGTCAGCCTTGATCGGGTATCCGGTTGGGGCCAGATACGGGTCGTCGAGCGGTAGGTGAATCGCGGTCTGCGCCTCCGCCGCGTCCCCGGTGTCGACCTCGGGGGCAGGCACCGCGACGGGTTCAACGGGTTCAACGGGCTCATCAAGATCGGCCGGTGGTTCGTCGGCCTGAATCACCGCGTGGCGGCCGGAATTCGAGTCCGATTCGGACTGGATACGCGTCGGCGCGGTGTCGGCCTCATCGGCTTCGGGTCCGAGTTCGGAGAACTCGTCGCGGTCATCCCCCGACTCCTCGATCAGACCCCGGCCCTGCTCGCCCGAGCCGTACGACGCAGAACCCGATGGCGAGCAGTAACTTTCGGCAACCTGCCCGCGGGGATACTCCTCGGAGTCCGCAAGCGGCAGCGCCTCCGCTTCGGCGGCGGTGTCATGAGTGCTGTCGACATCGAACTCGCCTTCCAGCGCATCCAGGTCTTGCCCGCCACCCCGGTTCCTACGGGTCGCCACCACCATGAGGCCGATAAGAAGCAGCAGCGGAATGCCGGCGAGCAGCCACCACCACGACGGGGTGAACCAGTTGCGCTCTTTGGAATTCGACGCAGCGGAGTTCGACGCTTCCGGCGGTTGGTAACCCGGCACCGTCAGACCGCTGAGCCCAGGGGCGAGGTTGGCCGGCTGTGTGCTGAACTTGTTGGTCTGCTTGTCCCAGGAGATCTCGCCGCCGGTGAACCGCTGCGAGATGACGTTTCCGTCCGCTGTCTGATCGGCCACAGGAGGCCCGAGTGAGCCCGCCGCACCGCCGAGCTTGTCCCACGCCGCGTTCATGGCCCCGCGCACGATGAAGGCGCCGTAGTCGGGGGTCCAGAAGATGACCGGCTTGTCGGCTGCGGAGAACGTGCTGACCCGGCTCCCCGTCGTCAGCCCGCCGTCGGCCTCGTTGCTGGTCGGCAGGCCCAGGTCGCTTCCGGGGCCGCCCACCGACTCGTACTTCTTCAGGACCTGGCCGCTCACCACGTTCGCCCCGGTAGCCGGGCTGTAGAAGATCTTGCCGCCGGCGAAGTCCTGCCCCGCGCCGTCCGGTCCGATCGCGTACTGGGGGCCCTGCTTGGCGCCGAGCGGACCCAAAGGGCCTCCGGCGGCCCGCCTGGCCGCGTTGATGGCCGAGGTGGCGTCCTCGGGCACGGTCAGGCCGGCGAGCTGCCCGGCCAGATCCGGCGGCACGGTGGTGAACTCCCTGGCTGAGCGGTTCCACGTCAGCTCACCGCCGGTGAAGTTCTGTGAGAGGAGGTCGCCCTTGAAGACCTCGTCCTCGGTCGGCACCCCCAACGGCCCGGCCGAGCCGCCGAGCTTGTCCCACGCCGCGTTCAGCCCGCCGCGCACGACATGGGCGCCGGTGTCGGGCGTCCAGAAGATGACGGGGTTGTCGGCCGCGCTGAAGGTGGAGTTGCGGCTGCCAGGGGCCTTGCCCGGACCTTCGTCGATAGTCGGAAAGCCCAGGTCACTGTCCGCGGGGCCGCCGAGTGACTCGTACTTCTGCAGGATCGCGCCACCCATGATGTGCGCGCCGGTGTCGGGGGTGAAGAAGATCTTGCCGCCGGCGTAGTTCTGCCCGAAGCCCCCGCCGACGGGGTAGACGCCGCCGTCGCTGGGCCCAAGAAAGCCGGTGGCACCACCGCTGGCATCGTAGGCCTGGTTGATCGCGTCCACGGCGTCGGATTCCGGGGTCGCAGCCGCTACAGGTGCCAGCAGGAGGGCCGCACCCGCAGTCAGCACAGCCGCTGCTGCGCGGCCGAATACGGAGTTCAGAAGGGCACGCTCCCCACTCATCCACCTTCCCGTCCTACGGCAAAGTCTCACTGAAACTAGCGCGTTCGTCAGCCGTGCGTGGAATTGACACGATAACGATAGGGATGTGCGGTTCTGGGGGAACCGGAATTTTGCCGCGATTTACACGCCCAGCGAGCGTCCGATGATCTCCTTCATGATCTCGGTGGTGCCGCCGTAGATGGTCTGCACCCGAGCGTCCAGATACGCCCGCGCAACCGAATATTCCCTCATGTACCCGTAACCGCCGTGCAGCTGAAGGCAGCGATCGACGAGGTGCACCTGCTTCTCGGTGGAGTACCACTTCGCCATCGAGGCCTGCTCCGCCGACAGCTTCCCGTCGAGGTGCAGCCGGATGAACTCGTCGACCATGATGCGTACTGCCGTTGCCTCCGTGGACAATTCGGCCAGCAAGAAGCGGCTGTTCTGTTGGCTGCCGATCGGCTTGCCAAACGCCTTGCGCTCCTTGGTGTATTGCAGGGTTTCGGTCAGCACAGCTTCCATGGCCGTCGCTGCCATCACCGCGATGTTGAGCCGCTCCTGGGGCAGGTTCTGCATCAGATAGATGAAGCCCAGGCCCTCCTCGCCGAGCAGGTTCTCGGCGGGCACCTTGACGTCGGTGAAGGACAGTTCGGCGGTGTCCTGCGCGTCGAGGCCGATCTTGTCGAGGTGTCGGCCGCGCTCGAACCCCTCCATGCCGCGCTCGACCACCAACAGCGAGAAGCCCTGCGCGCCCTTGTCGGGATCGGTCTGGGCGACCACGATCACCAGGTCGGAGTTGATGCCGTTGGTGATGAAGGTCTTGGCCCCGTTGAGGACGTAGTGGTCGCCCTCTTTGACCGCCTTGGTCTTGATGCCCTGCAGGTCACTGCCGGTGCCGGGCTCGGTCATCGCGATCGCGGTGATGATCTCCCCTGTGCAGAACTTGGGCAGCCAGCGCTGCTTCTGCTCCTCGTTGGCGAGGTGGAGCAGGTAGGGCGCGATGATGTCGTTGTGCAGGCCGAAGCCGAGGCCGCTGAACCGCCCCGCGGTGGTCTCCTCGGTCAGGATGACGTTGTAGCGGAAGTCGGCGGTCCCGCCGCCGCCGTATTCCTCGGGCACCGCCATGCCCAGGAAGCCCTGCTTACCGGCCTCCAGCCACACGCCGCGGTCGACGATCTTGTCCTTCTCCCACTGGTCGTGGTACGGCGCGACATGCCGGTCGAGGAATGAACGGTAGGACTCCCGGAAGAGATCGTGTTCCGGCTCGAAAAGGGTGCGCTCGTACTTGACGACGTTGCCCATGGAGAACCTCCAGAGTTGAGCGGGGGGCTTTGCCAACGACGATATACCATCCAACCGGATGGTTGGTTGCTGGGTGCGGCGAGTCGCCGAATAGAATCCCGGGGTGGTCGCGGAGTCACTGCAGGTCGAAGACGATGGACGCATCGTCGCCTTCACGTTCGACGACATGATGCGCTACCACGGCGTGCACTCCCCCGCCGGTGTGGCAATGGCGTTCAAGGTCATCCAGCGCGCCTTCGGCCACCTCTCCCCCGGCGCCCCGCCCCCGCGGCGGTCTGTGGTCATCAGGACCGCCTTTCGCGGTCCCGGCGCCCGCGACGGGTTCGAAGCGGTCACCCGTGCGGTCACCGAGGGTCGCTATTCGGTCGACCGGTCCATGCTGCGCTCCGATCGCGGCCGGTTGCTCGAGGATTTCGTTTTCGAGGTCGCCATCGGTGACCGCGCGGCGACGCTGCTCCTGCGCGACGGGTTCGTCACCGATGAGTTCATCGACCTGGCCCGTGCGCAGGACCGGACCGCCGCGCAGGAATCCCGGCTCGACGAACTCAAAGCCGAACTGGCGCGCAAGGTCGTGTCGATGGCCGCGCCGGATGTCTTCGACGTCGTCGGCGAGTGACCGACCGAGTATGTGACATCTGCCACTGGTTTCGATCGAGCGTTTAGCGAAGTGGCCATCCGGGGAACGAACCTGTCACGAACCGACTCGCAAGGAGGAATTGCGCAATGGCGGACAACAACAGCGGTCCCGAGGAAGGCGTCAAGGGCGTCGTCGAGGGCGTGAAGGGCAAGGCGAAAGAGGTCGCCGGCGCCGTGACCGGTCGCGATGACCTGTACCGCGAGGGCAAGGCCCAGCAGGACAAGGCCGAAGCAGAGCGCAACGCTGCCAAGAAGGAAGCTGAGGCCGACAGCGCCCGCGGGGCCGCCAAGGTCGCCGAGGAACGCCAGAAGGCCGAACAGTAGGGCTGATCACCAGCAAGGGAAAATGGGGCACCGAGGGTGCCCCATTTTTCGTGTTCAGAACGTCGCGTACTCGCTCAGGCTGGCCGCCAACGGAATTGGTACCCGCGCCTTGATGCGCGTGCCTTCGGGGTTGTGCTCGGTGGCATCCACCCGGCCGTCGGCGTGCACCCTTGCCACCAAATCACCCCGGTGGTACGGGATCGTCACGTCGACCGCGGTGTCGGTCGGCGTCACCAGTTGCGCCATCCGTTGCTGCAGTTGATCAAGGCCGTCGCCGGTGCGCGCGGAGACGAAGACCGCGCCCGGCAACGCTCGACGCAGCTTGGCGAGCGTGAGACCGTCGGCGGCATC
Organism: uncultured Actinomycetota bacterium; assembly: GCA_963715215.1. Taxonomy (GTDB): domain Bacteria; phylum Actinomycetota; class Actinomycetes; order Mycobacteriales; family Mycobacteriaceae; genus Mycobacterium. Next base: position 58,243 of record CAVQRJ010000025.1, on the reverse strand, counting down.
AATCTTGTTGACCACCAGCAGTTCTGGCGCGGGATGGCTATCGCGATCGGCAATGACCTCATTGATCACCTGGCGGACCGCCTCGATCTGTGCCAGCGGGTTGACGTCGGAACCGTCGACCACGTGCACCAGCAGGTCGGCATCGACGACCTCCTCCAGCGTGGAGCGGAAGGCCTCCACCAGTTGGGTGGGCAGATGGCGGACGAATCCAACGGTGTCTGTCAGGACGAACGGCCTGCCGTCGGTGAATTCGCCTCGGCGCGTTGTGGGTTCGAGCGTTGCGAACAATGCGTTCTCCACCAACACACCCGCGCCTGTGAGCGCATTGAGGAGGCTGGACTTGCCCGCGTTGGTGTACCCGACGATCGCAATCGACGCCACGTCGCTGCCGAGCCTGCGGCTGCGCTGGGTGTCGCGGATCTTCTTCATGTCCTTGATCTCGCGACGAAGTTTGGCCATCCGTTCGCGGATACGGCGGCGGTCCGTTTCGATCTTGGTCTCACCCGGGCCGCGCGTGCCCACGCCACCGCCGCTGCCGCCACCTGCGCCACCGCCCTGCCGCGACATCGACTCACCCCAGCCACGCAACCGCGGCAACATGTACTCCATCTGGGCGTATGCCACCTGTGCCTTGCCCTCCCGGCTGGTGGCGTGCTGGGCGAAGATGTCGAGAATCAGCGCGGTGCGGTCGACGACCTTCACCTTCACTGCCTTCTCCAACGCGTTGAGCTGGGCGGGGCTCAGTTCGCCGTCGCAGATGACCGTGTCGGCTCCCGTCGCCACGACGACGTCGCGGAGTTCCTGGGCCTTGCCCGAGCCTATGTAGGTCGACGGATCAGGCTTGTCACGTCGCTGGATCATGCCCTCGAGCACCTCGGAACCCGCGGTCTCGGCGAGCGCGGCCAGCTCGGCGAGGCTGGCCTCGGCGTCGGCCGCGCTGCCTTCGGTCCAGACACCGACAAGCACGACGCGTTCGAGCCGCAGCTGGCGGTACTCGACCTCGGAGACGTCGGTGAGCTCGGTCGACAGACCGGCCACGCGGCGCAGCGCCGTGCGGTCTTCGAGGGCCAGCTCACCCGTGCTCGGGATACCGCTGATGGGAAAGTCTGAAGAAGTCATGGGTTACCAGAATGGTGCACGCTGCGAGAATTTCGTGCATCCGAATTAAGCCTGCTGCGCACGCCACCATTCCTCGGAGATCTCGCCGCCGGCCACCAGCACCGACGGGCCGCGCAGGTAGCTGCTGGCGTCGGTGACGGTAACGGTGACCTCCCCACCGGGGATGTGCACCGCGAGTATGCCGGTCGTGGCGCCCTGGTAGGCCAGGGCCGCGACTGCTGCAGCCACGGTTCCCGTTCCGCACGAACGGGTCTCGCCGACACCCCGCTCGTGTACCCGCATCGACACCGAACCATTCGACGCAGCGGTGAGCACCTCGACATTGACGCCGTCGGGAAACTGCCCGGTGTCGAACTGAATCGGCGCGGCGACATCGAGGGCAGCAAGCTCGTCGGCGGTCAGATCGGGGTCCACACACGCCAGATGTGGGTTGCCGACATCGATTGCGAGCCCGGCGAAGGGCCTACCGCCGACGATCGCCTCGCCCGTGCCGAGCTGATTCGTCTTGCCCATTTCGACGGTGACGTCGGCGTTGGTGGCATCCCAGGTGTGCAACACCACCGGCCGCGGGCCTGCCAGCGAGCCGACGACGAACTCGTCGCGCGTCTCCAGTCCGCTCGCCCGCAGGTAATGGGCGAACACCCGGACGCCGTTGCCGCACATCTGAGCGATCGACCCGTCGGCATTGCGGTAGTCCATGTACCAATCGCCGGCACCGACGCCGTCCGGCAGTCGGTCGAAAACCCCGGCGTCGGCGGCCGCACCGGCCGTCGTGACCCGAAGCACACCGTCGGCGCCGATACCCCTGCGGCGGTCGCACAGCGCAGCCACCGCGGCGGGCTCGAGCGGGAGCCTGCCGTCCAGGTCGGGCAGCAGCACGAAATCGTTCTGCGTGCCGTGGCCCTTGGCGAACATCACCTGATCAGGATACGTGGCGCCACACCCGAACCGTGTCCTCGACGTTGCCGTCGGCGGCGCCGTCCAGCCAGGTGATCCGGTGGTCGCGGCGAAACCAGGACCGCTGCCGCCGCACGTAGCGGCGGGTTCCGATGAACGTCGGTTCACGGGCGCCCGTCCCGTCGCCGCCCGCCTCGAGATCTTCGATCACGTGTGCGTACCCGAGCGCGCGGGACGCGGTCACGCCGTCGCGCAGACCATGGTCGAGCAGGGCGCGCACCTCGTCGACGAGCCCGTCGGCGAACATCTTGTCGGTTCGCCGGGCCAGCCGCTCATCAAGAGCACCTGTGTCCCAATCCAATCCGACGATGGCTGTGTCCCACCGCGGCGCACCGATGGTCGGCGCCGATGCGGCGAACGGCTTCCCGGTCAGCTCGACGACCTCGAGCGCCCGCACGATGCGCCGGCCATCGGTCACCAGGATCGACGAGGCCGCCGCGGAGTCCGCGCGGACGAGCACCTGATGCAGGGCCGCGGCGCCGATCTCGGCCAGCCGCTGCTCCCACTTGGCCCGGACGGCCGGGTCGGTCGCCGGGAACGCCCATCCGTCGAGCAGCGACTGGATGTACATCATCGATCCGCCCACGATGATCGGCAGCGCGCCGGCCGCCGAGATCCGCTCGACATCCGCGGCGGCATCCCGCTGGTAACGCGCGACGGTCGCGGTCTCGGTGACGTCCAGCACGTCGAGCTGGTGGTGTGGGATTCCGCGACGCTCGGCGATGGGCAGCTTCGCGGTTCCGATGTCCATTCCGCGGTACAGCTGCATGGCGTCGGCGTTCACGATTTCCACGCCGATCTCGCCGCTCAACTGCTCTGCCACCGCAAGTGCAAGCGCCGACTTGCCGGTACCCGTGGGGCCGATGATCGCGAGCGGCCTCACTGTGTCGATACCCGAGTCGCTTCGCCCCAGCCCACCGGAAGCCAGACGCCGGCGAAATACCCGACGCCGTAGGGCGCCCCGCGATAAAGCTCCTTCGCGGTTCGCGGGCCGGCCTCGAGCCCGGCCAGCACCTGATAGGCCACCCGTCCGACGACCGCGCGCGGCAGCCGGGCCAGGGCGGCGGCGTCGCCGCCTGCCAGCGCGTCGTCGAGGGCGGCCTGGACCGGAACCGAGTCGGGGTGGTAGCCACCCGGTGCGGGGGGTGTGAGGGTGTGCAGGCCGTCGGCGACGACGAGCACCCCGACCGGATCGTCCGCCTCGTCGATCTCGGCACGCAGCCGTCTGCCGCGGTCCAGCGCCGCATCGGGGGCGTGATCCTCGGAGTACACCCGCACCTCGGCGCTGGCGTGGGGATCGACCTGTTCCCGCACCCAACCCGTGATCAGCGCGCAGAGGGGCAGTTCGGCTGCTACGTCGGGCGCGCCGGGTGACAGCCCCACGCGCAGGTCGACGCCGTATCCCGCGAACGTGCCGGCCCGCTGCGGACCGATGACCGCATCGGCCTGACCCGCACCGACGGCGATCCACCGCGGCGGCAGCGACGAGGCGGCCACGACAACCGCCTCACGCAGGTCGGCCAGCTCCTCGGCGGCCGACGCCGCGAGTTCGGGAACCATGACCGGTGCCGAAGGGACGATCGCGATGGCGCTCAGCACGCAACCAAACTTACGGGCCGACGTCAGGCGGGCTGCTCCGCGGACGCCGTCGCGGCCTCGCCTCGGGCAAGCGCGGCCGTCGCGATCACCATCGAGGTGACGGCGACGACGAGGGTGAACCACCCCGCGTCGCCCGGGCGCAGTGCTTCGCCGAGCACGACGACGCCGAGCACCGAGCCGACCACCGGCTCGGCGACCGTCATGGTCGGCAGGGATGCCGTCAACGAACCGGCCCGGAACGACGACTGCTGAAACGCCGTGCCTGCGATCCCGACCGCCGCCCACACGTACAGCTCGGGCGTGCGGAGCATGGCCCACAATCCGTCGTCGAGACGGTCCACCACGCCTTTGGTCAGCACCGCGAACACACCCCACAGGGCGCCGGACACGACGCCGAGCAGGACCGCGCTCGCAGGGCCCTTGAGGACGTTGGCACCGAGCACGCACAGCACCAGCGCGGGCCCGAGCACGACCACCACCGCCGTCCACGTCTCGAACGAGGCCCGCGCATGGCCCGCCGTCGGGTTGCCGACGGTCACGATCACCACCACCGCCGCGGCCAGCAGCGCCGCCCACAGCCACTCCCACCGGGTCACCCGGCGATGGCTCGCCCGCGCGTTGATGGGTAACGCGAACAGAAGCGAGGTCACCAAGAGCGCCTGCACCAGCAGCACCGATCCGAGGCCGAGCGCCGCCGCCTGCAGCGCGAACCCGGCCGCCGCGACCAGGCTTCCGAGCCACCACTGCCGGTCTCGCAGCAGCCGGGTGAACAGCTCGAGGTGGTTCACCTGCTCGTCGGTGACCTCGTGTGCGGAGCGCTGGTGGATGACGTCGCCGATCGCGATGAAGAAGGCCGCGCCGAGGGCGAGCAGGGCGGCGATATCCGCCTTGGCCATCGGTGCCTCCCGTCCTCGTCGGTCACGAGCCTAGGCAAATGGCGGCATCGGCGTACGGACGGCTGGCGACCTGTTTGAATAGCGGACGAAGCAGAGGGCGCCGCGTCGCGCGGCAGGTGCGCGGATATCTCCGCGCGGAGGGTACGAGGAACCGAAGATGACGACCAGCGAAGCCGGCGGGAGTGGAGCGACCTCGGAGTCGACGGCGGCCACCCCCAAACCGGCACCACGTCCCGGACCGCCGCGCCCAGGCCCACGACCCGGTCCGACACCGTCGGTTCATGGCGCGCCAGTTGCCGGCGATCCGCATCGGTACGGCCGCGTCGACCCTGATGGCACCGTGTGGCTGCTCAGCAGCGCAGGCGAACGAGCCATCGGGTCGTGGCAGGCGGGGGACGCCGAAGCGGCCTTCGCCCATTTCGGACGACGCTTCGACGACCTGAACACCGAAGTCGCGTTGATGGAGAGCCGGCTTGCGTCGGGCACAGGCGACGCCCGCAAGATCAAGGCGGCCGCGGCATCCCTCTCAGAGGGCCTGGCCACCGCATCGGTCCTCGGCGACGTCGACGCACTCGCGGCGCGGCTGACGGCGATCATCGAACACGCGGACGCCGCCGCCGCGACCGACAAGGCCAAGCGGGAGGAGCACCGCGCGGCGCAGACCGCACGCAAGGAGGCATTGGCCGCCGAGGCCGAGGATCTGGCGACCAACTCCTCGCAGTGGAAGGCCGCAGGCGACCGCCTGCGCGAGATTCTCGACGAGTGGCGCACGATCACCGGTCTTGACCGCAAGACCGACGACGCCCTGTGGAAACGGTATTCGGCGGCGCGGGAGGCGTTCAACCGCCGCAGGGGATCGCACTTCGCCGACCTCGACCGCGAACGGGCCGGAGCCCGGCAGGCCAAGGAGACGTTGTGCGAACGTGCCGAAGAGCTGTCCGGCTCCACCGACTGGGGTCCGACGGCCGTGGCGTTCCGTGACCTGCTGGCGCAGTGGAAAGCCGCGGGCCGTGCAAGCAAGGACGTCGACGATGCGCTGTGGGCGCGGTTCAAGGCCGCCCAGGACACCTTCTTCTCGGCCCGCAACGCCGTCTCGGCCGAGCGCGACGCCGAGTCCCGCGCCAATGCGGAGGCCAAGGAGGCGCTGCTGGCCGAGGCCGAGAAGCTCGACACGTCCGACCTGGAAGCAGCGCGCGCCGCACTGCGCACCATCGGCGACAAGTGGGACAGGATCGGCAAGGTGCCCCGCGAGCGCGGCGCCGATCTGGAACGTCGGCTACGCGCGATCGAGAAGAAGGTGCGCGATGCGCCGTCGCACGCCGTCGACCCGGAGGCCCAGGCGCGCGCCGACCAATTCCGGGAGCGCGCAGAACAATTCGAGCGGCAAGCCGAGAAGGCGGCGGCGGCGGGCCGGACGAAGGATGCCGAGGAGGCACGCGCAAGCGCCGAGCAGTGGCGGCAGTGGGCCGAGGCCGCGGCCGAGGCGCTCGGCAAGAAGGTCTAGGTTCTGTCCGGACCGTCGGTGTCGCGGTCGGTGTCACTGTCGTCGTCGAGGCTCTCCAGCAGTCCCTTGGTCTGCCGCTCGGCGACGGCCCTTCTACGTTCCTCCTCCGCCGCGAGCTGCAGCGCGGTGCGCGCCCACACCGCGCGCGCCCAGTTGTAGGTCAGCACGATCACGGTGATCCAGGCGATGATCAGCCCGATGCCGGGACCGGGGTGCGGTGCGGGTGCGGTCTGACGTGACCACACCGCCAGCAGTCCCGAGAAGGACGCCACAGTGGACCCGGCCAGCGCGACCCACGCCAACGCCCATCGCCTGGTCAGCAGCGCCAGCATCGAGAAGCCGACGCTGAAGACCAGTGCCAGCCAGATGAACACGCGCGAGGGCAGCGAGATCCCTGCGCCGATCGCGGCGTCGTTGCCCGCCAGCACGTCCCAGCCCCTGGCACCGCCGGTGTGCGGAAGGATGAAGGTCACCACCAGCACGAAGACGGCGATGGCGATGGCCAACGCCCTTGGGCCGGGATCGATTTCGCGGGCAACACGGCGCTCCGCAGCCTCGATGTCGCCCTTGAACTCTTCGAAGTCGCCGTTTCGTTCGTCGCCCGCGGTCACCGGGCACATCCGGATGGGGTCGGCTCGCTCGCAGGCGCGCCGATGCCGGGCATACCCAGGCCGATGCCCTGCGGACGCCGCCCCGCTTCATGCGCGTCCCCCGCTCTGGTGCGCCGATGGTCGAGCACCGCGCCGTCGGCGATCAGATGGTGCGGTGCGGCGTCGGTGACGACCGTGGTGACGATGTCGCCGGGGCGGATGTCGGCACCCACCGGCGCGAAGTGCACAAGTCTGCCGTCGCGGGCGCGTCCGGACATCCGGGCGGTTCGGCTGTCCTTGCGGCCTTCGCCGACGGCCACCAGCAGCTCGACCGTGCGGCCGATCTGGGCGGTGTTCTCCTCCAGTGAGATCCGCTCCTGCAGCTCGATGAGGCGTTGATAGCGTTCCTGCACAACGGCTTTCGGCAGCTGTCCGTCGAGCTGGGCCGCGGGTGTACCGGGTCGCTTCGAGTACTGGAACGTGAACGCCGCGCTGAACCGGGCGGCGGCCACCACATCGAGCGTGGCCTGGAAGTCCTCTTCGGTCTCACCGGGGAAGCCGACAATCAGATCGGTGGTGATGACGGCGTGCGGGATGGCGGCGCGCACCTTGTCGAGAATCGACAGGTAGCGGTCGGAGCGGTAGGACCGGCGCATGGCCCGCAGCACCTTGTCCGAACCCGACTGCATCGGCATGTGAAGGGCCGGACACACATTCGGTGTCTCGGCCATCGCTTCGATGACGTCGTCGGTGAACTCGGCGGGGTGAGGCGAGGTGAACCGCACCCGCTCGAGGCCGTCGATCCGGCCGCATGCGCGCAGCAGTTCTGCGAACGCACCGCGGTCGCGTGGCTGTTCGGGATCGGCGAACGAGACGCCGTAGGCGTTGACGTTCTGGCCGAGTAGGGTCACCTCGAGGACGCCCTGCTCCACGAGCGCCTGCACCTCGGCCAATACCTCGCCGGGCCGACGGTCGACCTCCTTACCGCGCAACGCCGGCACGATGCAGAACGTGCAGGTGTTGTTGCAGCCGACAGAGATGGAAACCCAACCGGCGTAGGCGGATTCCCGCGCGACGGGCAGGTTGGACGGGAACTCCTGTAGCGCCTCGACGATCTCGACCTGGGCCGCCTTGTTGTGCCTGGCGCGGTCGAGCAACGTCGGCAGCGACCCGATGTTGTGGGTGCCGAAGACGACGTCCACCCACGGGGCCCGGCGCAGCACCGCGTCACGATCCTTCTGGGCCAGACAGCCGCCGACGGCGATCTGCATGTTCGGGTCGGAGTGTTTGCGCGGCGCGAGATGGCTGAGGTTGCCGTAGAGCTTGTTGTCGGCGTTCTCCCGTACCGCGCAGGTGTTGAACACCACCACATCGGCGTCGGTGCCATCCGCCGCGCGCCGGTACCCCGCGGCCTCCAGCAGGCCCGCCAGCCGCTCGGAATCGTGCACGTTCATCTGGCAGCCGTAGGTGCGCACCTGGTAGGTGCGGGCCGCCTCCGACGAGCGCTGGCGCGAGGAGCCAACGTCTGGAGCGGCCATCGATGTCACCGGCCCCATGTTACGGGCGGCAATACGCCGTCAATTCAGCGGATTCACGAGTTGGAGACAAGCTGCGTGTTCCCTGGGTAAGGTCTGCACCCATGGGTACGCCGATGGTTTCGATCAAGGGCGTCAACAAGCACTTCGGTGACCTCCACGTGCTTAAGGACATCAACCTCGACGTCGACCGCGGTGAGGTGATCGTGGTGCTCGGCCCCTCCGGTTCGGGCAAATCCACGTTGTGTCGCACCATCAATCGACTGGAGACCATCGAGTCCGGCACGATCGAGATCGACGGTGAGGTGCTGCCGGAGGAAGGGCGCAAGCTGGCGCAGCTGCGGTCAGACGTCGGCATGGTGTTCCAGTCCTTCAATCTGTTCGCGCACAAGACAATTCTGGACAACGTCATGCTGGCGCCAAGGAAGGTCCGCAAAGCGTCCAAGGAGGACGCCCGCAAAAGGGCGATGGAGCTGCTCGACCGGGTCGGCATCGCCAACCAGGCCGACAAGTACCCCGCACAGCTATCCGGCGGCCAGCAACAGCGGGTGGCGATCGCGCGGTCGCTGGCGATGGACCCGAAGGTGATGCTGTTCGACGAGCCGACCAGCGCGCTCGACCCCGAGATGATCAGCGAAGTGCTGAACGTGATGACCTCGCTGGCCAAGGAGGGGATGACCATGATCGTGGTGACCCACGAGATGGGCTTTGCCCGCGGCGCGGCCAATCGGGTGGTGTTCATGTCCGACGGCGCGATCGTCGAGGCGGCCGAGCCGAAGGAGTTCTTCGAAAACCCGAAGTCCGATCGCGCCAAGGACTTCCTCGGAAAGATCCTCAAGCACTGAGAGCACTAACGCCCCGGCGAAAGGAACCGAAAATGTCGTCCTTCTCTTTGCGCATCGCAGGAACAGTCGCGCTGGCCATCGCCCTGCCCTTCGCGGCCACGGCCTGTGGCGGCGGCGGAGGTGGCGAGAACTCGATCGTCATCGGAACGAAGTTCGACCAGCCCGGCCTCGGCCTGAAGAACCCCGACGGCAAGATGAGCGGGTTCGATGTCGACGTCGCCACGTACGTCGCCAAGGAGCTCGGCTACACCGAGGACCAGATCGAATGGAAGGAATCGCCTTCCGGCCAGCGCGAGACGCTGATCCAGAACGACCAGGTCAAGTTCATCGCCGCGACCTATTCGATCACCGACGCCCGTAAAGAGAAGGTGAGCTTCGCCGGGCCGTACCTGGTCACCGGGCAGAGCCTGCTGGTCAAGGCCGATAACACCGACATCACCGGCGCCGAGTCGCTGCAGAACAACAAGAAGCTGTGCTCGGTCTCCGGTTCGACGCCAGCTCAGCGGATCAAGGACAAGTTCCAGGGTGTGCAGTTGCAGCAGTACGACACCTATTCCGCCTGTGTCGAGGCATTGAAGAACGGGGCGATCGACGCGGTGACCACCGACGAGGTCATCCTCGCGGGTTATGCGGCGCAGAGCCCGGGTGCGTTCAAGATCGTCGGCAAGCCGTTCTCCGAGGAGAACTACGGCATCGGCCTGAAGAAGGACGACACCGAGCTGTGCACCAAGATCACCGACGCGATCAAGAAGATGGAATCGGACGGCGCATGGAAGGCGGCGTGGGACAAGAACCTCGGTCCCGCGGGTCTCGCCGCACCGGCCCCCCCGACTCCCGCAGCCTGCTGATCCCGGCCCAGCTGACGAACCGCCCGTGAACACCGAGGTCCTTCCCGGCTTCACCGTCGGCCAGATCCTCGAGGCGTTCTGGACGACGATCCAGCTGACGGTGTATTCGGCGATCGGTGCTCTGATCCTCGGCACGGTGCTGGCCGGCATGCGGCTGGCGCCGATGCCGATGCTCAACTGGATCGGGACGGCCTACGTCAACGTGGTGCGCAACACCCCGCTGACACTGATCATCGTGCTCGGTTCGTTCGGGCTGGCCCAGACACTGGGCATCACCCTGGTCGACTCCAAGTCGTTGACTTCGATCGAGGACAGCAACTTCCGGCTTGCGGTGCTCGGATTCACGGTCTACACCGCGTCCTTCGTGTGTGAGACGGTGCGCTCAGGCGTCAACACGATTCCGCTGGGCCAGGCCGAAGCGGCACGGTCGCTTGGGCTGACGTTTGGCCAGAACCTGCGAATGGTCCTGCTGCCACAGGCTTTTCGCGCGGTCATCGCTCCCCTGGGTTCGGTGTTGATCGCGCTGACCAAGAACACGACGATCGCGTCCGCGATAGGCGTGGCCGAGGCGGCGTTGCTGATGAAGGAGATGATGGAGAACACCGCGGCGCTGATCACCGTCGGGGCGATCACCGCGGGCGGGTTCATCATCCTGACACTGCCGACGGGTCTGTTCTTCGGCTGGCTGGGTAAACGGCTGGCGGTGAGGAGATGAGCTCGGCATCGGTGCTCTTCGACGCACCCGGTCCGCGGGCGCGGGTTCGCAACCACCTGATCTCGGCGATCACCATCGCCGTCACCCTGCTGGTGATCTGGGCGGTCTACTCGAAGCTGCAGTCGAAGGGCCAGCTGGACGCGGAGAAGTGGAAGCCCTTCGTCAGCGCGAACCTCTGGAAGACCTACATCCTGCCCGGCGTGCAGGGCACGTTGACGGCGGCCGCAGTGTCGATCGTTCTGGCGCTCGTGCTGGGTTTTGTCCTCGGTGTCGGACGACTGTCGACGCACACCGGCATTCGCTGGGCGTCCTCGGTCTTCGTCGAGTTCTTCCGCGCCGTACCGGTGCTGATCATGATGATCTTCGCGTACTTCCTGTTCGCCAGGTATGACGTTTTTCCGTCGAAGCACCTCGCGCTGGCGGGTGTCATCACGGGGCTGACGCTGTACAACGGCGCCGTCATCGCGGAAATCGTGCGGGCAGGCGTCAACGCGCTGCCCCGCGGGCAGTCGGAGGCGGCGTTCTCGCTGGGACTCGGATGGAGTCAGACCATGCGGTCGATCCTGCTGCCGCAGGCCGTTACCTCGATGCTGCCCGTGCTGATCTCGCAGCTCGTCGTCGTTTTGAAGGACACGGCGATCGGCTACCAGATCACGTTCCTGGAGATGGTGCGCCAGGGCATCCAGGTCGGCTCGGCCTACGGCAACTACATTCCCGCGCTGGTCGTCATCGCGATCTTGATGATCAGCGTCAACTTCGCACTGTCCTCCTTCGCGGTGTGGTTGGAGGGCCGGATGCGGCGATCTCGTCGCACACCTGAGCCCATACCCGTCGACCAACCCGTCACGCAGGGCACATTCGCCGCAGGCGGCGGCGGGACGATTTGAACCGGACGTACGGCTGATTCGTGCCCTTAATGGATTGCGCAAATTCGCGCGGCCGCAACCAGGGGCACGCTCAAGGGGGAGCCGTGATGAATGTATCTGCCCGTTCGTGTTTGGCATCTGGCCTCGCAGCGGCCACGGCCGGTGTCCTCGTTGTGGTACCGACCGAACCTGCGGACCCCGCCCAGGCCGTTGCGCCTCCGGTAGCGCTTGCGGCTCAGACGCAACCACTGCAATTGCCACTACCCGCAGCGTCGGCGCTGCCGTCGCAGATACCCGCTTTGATTGCTGCTCAGCTGTCGTTCAACGCCGGTGTCGCAGTCGATTTCATCGTGACCGGCGCCGGGTTGATCGGTCAGCAGGTCCAGGTGGTGCAGACCCTCGCGGACGACGTCCGCAACGGCACACCGATACCCACCGCGCTTGGACGGGCGGTCGTGGGCGTTGTCAATGTCGAAGTGGTTGCAGGCCACGAACTGGTGGGCTTCGGCAGGGAGTTGGTGGACTTCCAGATCCAGTTCCTCGGCAACCTGGTCTCCCAGCTGCCACCGCCGATTGCGACACCCGCCCAGCAGGCCCTCGCGGCGGGCGCCGACGCGGTCGACAACTTCAGCGATCTGGCGAACGGCGTGATCGACCGTCTCGCACAGTTGACGCCCAACGTGCCCGTCATGCGCCCGGCACGCAAGACTTCCTTGCAGCCGAACAACGTCGTCGCGCTACGCCGCTCGAAACCGGCTGCCATTGAACGTGACTCGACGAACACCGCGATGTCCGATACCGGGGATGCCGTGCGCCGGGTCACCCATACGCTGCGCGATGCTGTGCGCCGCAGCGTGTCGACGAACGTGAGCAGCACAGACGATGACCATCAGCAACGACACCGGCGCGACCACCACAAGGACAACGCGGGCGAAGGCAGCGCCGAGAGCCGTAAGGCAGACGACTGAACCCGGCCGGCGTTACGGCTTGGTCGCCAGGTCGGCACAGCTCTCGAGTTGTTTCGCGGTTGGCGGTTGGTAGAACGACAGCACCGCATGCTGGCAGCCGAGGGCTTTCAGCTCGGGAAGCGTGGCAAGCTGCGCGTCAAGATGCCCCGCCTTGGCAGGCTGAATGAACAGCTGCACAGAGCGCCGGATCTCGGACGGGTCCCGACCGATCTCCGAGCACGCCTCATCGAGTGCGGCGCTGATCCTCGCCCACTCATCCACGTCGCCATGGCTCGGCACATTCCACTCGTCGGCGTGGCGGGCGATGACGCGCAACATCTTGGGCTTCTCGCCACCGATGACGATCGGCGGATGGGGTCGCTGAAGGGGTTTCGGTTCGCACAGCGCGTCGCGCACGGTGTAGAAGCGGCCTTCGAAGGTGACCGACTCCTCTGCCCATAGTCTCCTGATGACCGTCAGCGCCTCGTCCAGCATCGCCACTCGCGTTCCCGCACTGGGGAAGTCGATTCCGTAGCCGCGGTGCTCGTCCTCGTGCCAGCCAGCGCCCAGTCCGAAGTCGAGCCGTCCGCCGCTGATGTGGTCGACCGTCACCGCCATCTTCGCCAACACCGCCGGATTGCGGTAGGTCACACCCGAGACCATGCAACTGACCCTGGCCCGTTGCACGATCGCGGCCATGGCGGCAAGCGACGTCCAGCCCTCGAGCGTCGGATCGGCGTTATTGGTCAACCCGTAGAAATGGTCGTAGTTGGCGACGGAATGGAAGCCCAGCTCGTCGGCGGCGCGCCAGAACTGTTCCAGCACCGGATAGTCGAATGTGGGGGCGAGTTTGGCGGACAGCAACATGGTTGCCAACCTACTTGGGCGACGAGCTAGACCTTCCTGCGTTCGTGTTCGTTGGCGAGCTCGACCTTGACGACGTCGAACGCCATGGTCTGACTGTAGCCGCGCCGCGCAAGCATGCCGACCAACCTACGCATGACCTTGGCGTCGTCCCCTTCGAGACGTTCGCGGCGAAGCTTGTCGCGCACCAACTGCTCGGCTCTCTCCCGCTCGGCACCGGCGTCGATATCGGCCAGCGCCGTGGCGATCACCTCGTCGTCGATGCCCTTGGTTCTGAGCTCGGCGGCCAACGCGCGCTTCCCTTTTCCGGCGTTGACCCGGCGCGAGCGCACCCATTGTTCGGCGAAGTCGGTATCGTCGACCAGCCCGACGTCGGCCAACCGGTCGAGCACCTTGGTGCTGACGTCGTCGGCATAGCCGCGCTTGGCGAGCTGACCTTCGAGTTCCGCCCTGGTGCGTGCCCTCGCGGTGAGCAGGCGCAGGCACAGGCTTCTCGCCTGCTCCTCGCGGGAGAGTTCGGCGGACTTAGAAGTCAACGGGGGCGGGCAGGACTTCGTCATCGGTGATCACGGCGCCGATGCCTAGCTTTTCCTTGATCTTCTTCTCGATCTCGTTGGCCACGTCGACGTTCTCGAGCAGGAAGGTCCGCGCGTTCTCCTTGCCCTGGCCCAGCTGCTCGCCCTCGTAGGTGAACCACGAACCGGACTTGCGGATGAAGCCCTGCTCGACACCCATGTCGATGAGCGAGCCTTCCTTGGAAATGCCCTTGCTGTAAAGAATATCGAACTCTGCTTGTTTGAAGGGGGGTGCCAGCTTGTTCTTCACGACCTTGCAGCGCGTACGGTTACCCACCGCATCGGTGCCGTCCTTGAGCGTCTCAATCCGTCTGATGTCCAAGCGAACTGAGGCGTAGAACTTCAAAGCCTTTCCACCCGTTGTCGTTTCGGGTGAGCCGAACATCACCCCGATTTTTTCGCGAAGCTGGTTGATGAAGATCGCGGTGGTGCCCGAATTATTCAGTGCGCCAGTGATTTTTCGCAGCGCCTGACTCATCAGCCGGGCCTGCAGGCCGACGTGGCTGTCTCCCATCTCGCCCTCGATCTCCGCCCGCGGCACCAACGCTGCCACCGAGTCGATAACGAGGATGTCCAACGCGCCGGACCGGATCAGCATGTCGGCGATCTCCAACGCCTGCTCCCCGGTGTCGGGCTGGCTGACCAGCAGCGAGTCGGTGTCGACGCCGAGCTTCTTGGCGTATTCCGGATCGAGCGCATGCTCGGCGTCGATGAACGCCGCGATGCCGCCGGCGGCCTGAGCGTTGGCGACCGCATGCAGCGCGACCGTCGTCTTTCCCGACGACTCCGGACCGTAGATCTCGACAATCCGGCCGCGTGGCAGGCCGCCGAGGCCGAGTGCCACATCCAACGCGATCGAGCCGGTGGGAATGACCGAGATCGGCTGACGCACCTCGTCGCCGAGCCGCATCACCGAGCCTTTGCCGTGGTTCTTCTCGATCTGCGCGAGTGCCAGTTCGAGGGCCTTCTCGCGATCAGGGGCCTGTGCCATGGGTGGGTCTCCGTCCTCGTAGTGATCGGTTTTCGATCAGTTGGCCGTGACGTTAGAGGTAGGTACCGACAAGGTCGCCGTCCCGTTGTCGCCCACTGTAGACGAACACGTGTTCGATTCAAGCTGACACGCCGATCGCCGACGGGTCGACGGAGAATCGGCCTATCGTGGGGTCACGGCTCGGCGAGCGGACAGACATGCACGAGATGGCGATCACGCAGAGCGTTGTCGACGCGGTATGTGAGCATGCCGCGGGTCGCCGCGTGCACAGCGTCAAGCTCGAGGTCGGTGAGCTGTGCGCCGTCGTCCCCGACTCCATGCAGTTCTGCTTCGAGCTGGCCACCCAGGGCACGGTGGCCGACGGCGCCCTACTCGATCTCGACCTCCAGCCCGGCGCCGCCCGCTGCCGCACCTGTCAACGGGAGTTCGAGTTGCATGACCTGATCCTGCTGTGCCCGTGCGGAAGTGCCGACGTCGACGTGCTGGCCGGCCGCGACCTGCGGATCCTCTCGATGGAAGTGAGCTGACCATGTGTGCAACGTGCGGCTGCGGTGACGAGGGTGCCGTCATCACCGTGGCGGGCGAGTCTCATCCGCACGAACACAGCCACGACCATGATCACGACCATCACCACGACGGCCACACCCACACCGAGACCGTCTCGCTGGAGCAGAAGGTCCTCGAGAAGAACGATCTGCTTGCCGAGCAGAACCGGCGGTGGCTCGCCGAGCGCGGCGTGCTCGCGCTCAACGTCACCAGTTCACCCGGCGCGGGCAAGACGACGCTTCTCGAGCGCACCATCCGCGAGTTGACGGCCGACCGACCTGTCGCCGTCATCGAAGGCGATCAGGAGACGTTGCTCGACGCCGAACGAATCCGCACCGCGGGCGCCAGGGCCGTTCAGATCAACACCGGCGCCGGCTGTCACCTCGACGCCGACATGGTGCACCGCGCCCTCCATGCGCTGGAACCCGAATCCGGATCGCTGCTGTTCATCGAGAACGTGGGCAACCTCGTCTGCCCCGCGCTATTCGATCTCGGCGAACACAGCAAAGTGGTGGTCATCTCCGTGACCGAGGGCGCAGACAAGCCGCTCAAGTATCCGCACATGTTTGCCGCGGCCGGACTGGTCGTGATCAACAAGCTCGATCTGCTGCCGTACGTCGACTTCGATCTCGAGAAATGCGCTGGCTACGCCCGCTCAATAAACCCAGGCGTCAATATTTTAACGTTGTCCGCGACCACTGGAGAAGGTGTCCCGGCATGGTACGACTGGATCACTTTGCAGCTAGGCGCAACGGCAAACATCTGAATGTCACTAGATTCCGTTGACAAGACATACCTGCGGGAGTAAACCCAGAAACTAGCGCTCGACGACCCGGGCGCAAACGTCCACGTGGCGATTGGGGCTCCCAGCCCGGGCCCCGGAAAGCTGTGACATATGCCAACTGAGGCAGCGGTCAAAGCGGAAGAAGCGTTGATCCATGTGCTGTGGATCAACGCGGGGTTGAGCTGTGACGGTGATTCTGTGGCGCTGACTGCCGCCACGCAACCCAGTGTCGAAGAGATCGCCCTTGGCGCCCTCCCCGGCCTGCCAAAAATCGCCGTGCACTGGCCCCTTATCGATTTCGAATGCGGACCAAACGGGGGCGCGGACGACTTCCTCGCATGGTTCTTCAAGGCCGAACGGGGTGAACTCGAACCGTTCGTGCTGGTGGTGGAGGGATCCATCCCCAACGAGCGGCTTCACGACGAAGGCTATTGGTGCGGCTTCGGAAACAACCCGGAGACCGGACAGCCGATGACGACGAGCGAATGGCTGGACCGGCTGGCGCCCAAGGCCACCGCCATAGTGGCGGTCGGCACCTGCGCGACATACGGCGGCATCCATGCGATGGCAGGCAACCCGACCGGAGCCATGGGTGTGCCCGACTATCTCGGGTGGGACTGGAAGAGCAAGGCAGGCATCCCGATCGTCTGTGTGCCTGGCTGCCCGATTCATCCGGACAACCTGGCCGAGACGCTCACCTACCTGCTCTACATGGCCACTGAGCAGGCGCCGATGATTCCGCTCGACGACGCACTGCGGCCCAAGTGGCTGTTCGGCGCCACCGTGCACGAGGGTTGCGACCGGGCAGGTTATTACGAGCAGGGCGATTTCGCGACCGAATACGGTTCGCCGAAATGCATTGTGAAGCTGGGCTGTTGGGGTCCCGTTGTCAAGTGCAACGTGCCCAAGCGCGGCTGGATCAACGGCATCGGCGGCTGCCCGAACGTCGGCGGCATCTGCATCGGCTGCACGATGCCCGGCTTCCCGGACAAGTTCATGCCCTTCATGGATGAGCCGCCCGGCGGGACGCTCTCGTCGACTGCGTCGGGGCTGTACGGGTCTTTGATCCGTCCCCTACGTGCGATCACCGGACGCACCCTCGACAAAGAGCCGAAGTGGCGCCACCGCGGAAAGAAACTCGAAACCGGAGCGACCCGCACCTGGTAGGTGCGGGTGCTCCTGCGCGCTCGCGGGCGGTGGCCCGGTATGGCGAAAAGCCCTGTGACGCAATGGACTGCACTCGAAAGAGAGAATTGCGATGACAACGATCATCCCCGAGCCTTCTCACGTTAAGCGCGACCCCGGCCAGCTCGTCGAGATGGCATGGGATCCGATCACCCGCATCGTCGGCAGCCTCGGCATCTACACCAAGATCGACTTCGAGAACAAAGAAGTAGTCGAGTGTCACAGCACGTCGTCGATCTTCCGTGGCTACTCGATCTTCATGAAGGGCAAGGATCCCCGCGACGCCCACTTCATCACGAGCCGCATCTGTGGCATCTGCGGTGACAACCACGCCACCTGCTCTTGTTACTGCCAGAACATGGCATACGGCGTAAAGCCACCGCATCTCGGCGAGTGGCTGATCAACCTCGGCGAGGCCGCGGAATACATGTTCGACCACAACATCTTCCAGGAGAACCTGGTCGGCGTGGATTACTGCGAGAAGATGGTGTCGGAGACCAACCCCGGCGTGCTGGCCAAGGCCGAGAACACCCAGGCACCGAACGCCGATGCCCACGGGTATCGAACCATCGCCGACATCATGCGGGCACTCAACCCGTTCACGGGCGAGTTCTATCGCGAGGCGCTGCAGGTTAGCCGGTGGACGCGAGAGATGTTCTGCCTTATGGAGGGTCGGCACGTCCACCCGTCCACGCTGTATCCGGGCGGCATCGGAACCACCGCCACCATCCAGCTGATGACCGACTACATGTCCCGGCTGATGCGCTACGTCGAGTTCATGAAGAAGGTCGTGCCGATGCACGACGACCTGTTCGACTTCTTCTACGAGGCGCTGCCCGGCTACGACCAGGTCGGCCTGCGCCGTACCCTGCTCGGTTGCTGGGGATCGTTCCAGGACCCCGAGGTGTGCAACTTCGAATACAAGGACATGGAGGCGTGGGGCAACGCCATGTTCGTCACACCGGGCGTGGTGATCGACGGCAACTTGCACACCCACTCGCTGGTTGACATCAACCTTGGCATCCGGATCCTGTTGGGGCACAGCTATTACGACGACTGGTCCGACCAGGAGATGTTCGTCAAGACCGATCCGCTGGGCAATCCGGTGGATCGCCGCCACCCGTGGAACCAGCACACCAACCCGCGTCCGCAGAAGCGCGACTTCGATTCGAATTACAGCTGGGTGATGTCTCCGCGGTGGTTCGACGGCACAGATCATTTGGCGCTCGATACCGGCGGCGGGCCGCTGGCGCGGCTGTGGTCGACCGCACTGGCCGGCCTGGTCGACATCGGCTACGTCAAGGCCACCGGCACCAGCGTGCAGATCAACCTGCCGAAAACCGCTCTCAAGGGCCCGGTTTCGCTGGAGTGGAAGGTGCCGCAGTACGGCAGCAACACCATCGAGCGCAACCGCGCAAGGACGTACTTCCAGGCGTATGCCGCCGCGTGCGCGCTGCATTTCGCCGAGAAGGCGCTCGTCGAGATCCGCGCCGGCCGCACCAAGACCTGGGAGAAGTTCGACGTACCGAAGGAGGGCATCGGCTGCGGGTTCACCGAGGCGGTGCGCGGGGTGCTCAGCCACCACATGGTGATCCGCAACGGCAAGATCGCGAACTACCACCCGTATCCGCCGACGCCGTGGAATGCCAGTCCACGCGACAGCGACGGCACGCCGGGACCCTACGAGGACGCGGTTCAGGGTCAGCCGATCTTCGAGGAAAACGACCGCGAGCACTTCAAGGGCATCGACATCATGCGCACGGTGCGCAGCTTCGATCCCTGCCTGCCCTGCGGCGTGCACATGTATCTAGGCAAGGGCAAGACTCTCGAGAGGTTGCACTCCCCCACCCAGTCCGTCACCGGGGAATAAACATATGCCGCATCGCCCGCAGGAACCCCAACAAGACGCACAATGGCGCACTGTGGGCGATCGGATACAGAACCTCCTCGACGCCAGCGCGGCAGGTGGCGTCGTCGCGCACGAACGCGCTGAACAGTTGGTCCGTGAAGTGACCGACCTGTACGGCGCGGGCCTCGAGCGGATGTTGGGCATTGCGGTCGCGACACGACCCGATCTCGCGGACGCGTTCGTCGAAGACGACCTGATCGCCAGCCTGCTGCTCGTGCACGGGTTGCATCCGCACGACGTCGTGCGGCGGGTCGAGGATGCTCTGGACAGCGTGCGACCCTACCTCGGTTCGCACGGCGGGGATGTCCATCTGCTCGAGGTGGACGGGGAGGTCGTGCGGCTGCGCTTCGCAGGCAGCTGCAAGAGCTGTCCGTCGTCGTCGGTCACCCTCGAACTGGCGGTCGAGGATGCGGTACGCGCTGCGGCGCCCGAGATCTCGTCGATCGAAGTGGTGGCTGCGGAGCCGGATGCGACGGCGCCCGCGGTCATTTCGGCGGACAGCCTGATGAACCGCGTGCGCACGCGACCGCAGGGGCATGTGTGGCATCCCGTGCCCGACGTCGCGGACCTCGCACCGGGAGAAGTCGGCGGGTTCGCGGTCGCGGGCACCACCGTGCTGGCCTGCCGGCTCGACGACCGGTTGTTCGCGTATCGCGACCGCTGCGGTGCGTGCGGTGAGTCGCTCGCCGGTGCGGCGCTGCATCGTCGCCTCGGCTCGGCCGACGCCGTGCTGCGGTGCCCACGCTGCCATGCGCACTTCGACGTCGTGCACGCCGGTGCCTGCGTCGACGGAAACGGACGAACCGACGCTCATCTCGAGCCGATCCCGCTGTTGGAGCGCGACGGAGTGCTTTCGATGGCGGTCGCCGAGGCGGTGGCATCGTGACAAGTGCCTACGATGTCCTCGCCCGCATTCGGGCCGCCAGGGCGGCGCCGCAGTCCGCGGGTGAGCGCTGTGAGATGTGCTCGGAGGCCATCGCCGACGAGCATCAGCATGTGGTGAATGTCGAAGGCAGACAGCTGATGTGCGTATGCCGAGGCTGCTATCTGCTGTTCACCGACACGCAGGCCGAGCTGCGTTACAGGGCCGTGCCCGACCGCTATCTGGCGTTCCCGGACTTTGCCCTCGACCGGCGGCATTGGGAGGTGCTCCAGATACCTGTCGGCCTGGCCTTCTTCTTCCGCAACTCGGCGCTGGATCGCACGGTGGCGTTCTATCCCGGACCGGCAGGCGCGACCGAATCGGAGCTGGATCTGAAGGCGTGGAACGAGATTCGCGCCGCCGACCCGCGCGTTGACATGCTTGCCGACGACACGGAAGCCATGCTGGTGCGGGTGCCCGACGACGAGACCGCCGCGCCGCACAGCTATCTGCTGCCCATCGATGCCTGCTATGAGTTCATCGGCCGGTTGCGGATGCTGTGGCACGGATTCGACGGCGGCCAACAGGTGCGCGAGTTCATCGATGAGTTCTTCGAATTGATGGACCAGCGAAGCGATGTGATCGCGCATGACTAACAAGCGAGCAGCGAAGCGGATCGCGCATGACTGACGTCACCTTCGCCGTAATAGAGATCGAACCGGAGCCGTTCGCGGTAACCCCGGTATTGAACGCGCGCCTCGGCGTGGCCGCCGTAGGGGACGACCCGATACACGCGATCGCGTTGCGCTGTCAGGTGCGCATCGAACCGATGCGGCGCGGATACAGCGACCAGGAGGCCGCCGGGCTGCTCGACCTGTTCGGCCCGCGTGAGCGCTGGGCCACCACGCTGCACAACTTTCAATGGCTGCAGACCAGCGCGATGGTGCAGGGTTTCGCCGGCGGTACGCAGGTCACCCTTCCACTGGAGTGCACGTACGACTTCGAGGTGGCGGCGGCGAAATACCTGCACGCCCTTCGCGACGGGTACGTGCCGCTGCAGTTCCTGTTCAGCGGGACAATCTTCGCCAAGGGTCCGCGCGGGTTCGCGGTGCAGCAGGTGCCGTGGGATCGCGAGGACCGATTCGAGATGCCGGTCTCGGTGTGGCGTGACCTCATCCAGCAGCACTATCCGAACACCGGGTGGCTGCGGCTGGACCGGGAAACCATCGACGCGCTGGTGGCCTACCGGTCCGCGCACGGCCTGCTGTCCCTCGACGACGCCGTCACCTCGCTGCTGGCGGCCAGCTCGACGGAGAAGATCCGATGACCGCGGACTGGGGCGGTGCCTGATGTCGGCGGCCGACCGCCTCCGCGCCCGCGCTGTCGCCGACGCGGTTCTCTACGAGGGCTATCTGCTCTACCCATATCGCGCCGATTCAAGGAAGAACCAGACGCGTTGGCAGTTCGGTGTGCTCGGGCCCGCGGGCGCGGCCGCGGACGGCATCGGCGAGGACGACTCACTGTCCGCGCAGGTGCTCGTCGCACCGGGCGGTTACCCGATGGTGACCATCGTGGTGCGCTTCCTGCAGCTGCAACACCGAGGCGTCGAGGAGAACGTCGACGGTCGATTCGAACCGGTCGACGAACTCGTGTCGGACGCCCAATCCTGGCTGCGCTGGGACGAGGCCGTAGAACGGGAGGTGTCGTTCGGGCCGCTGCACATCGAATCCGAGCCATCGCAGACCCTTCCGATCGAGATCGGCGCGGGCACCGACATCGAGAACGTCGACGGCGGCAGGCTGGTGCGCACCCGGCGAGCGCTGCACGCGTCACTGACGATCACCGCGGAGCGAGACGACCGATTCGTGCGCCTGACGATGACGGTACGCAATACGGCCGCGCCCGTTGACAACAAGGACGACGCGATCGCCGTGTCGCTGATCGGCACCCACCTCGTCGCCGAGGTCACCGACGGCGACTTCGTGTCACTCCTCGAACCACCGGCATCGGCCGACAGCGCCGTCGCCCGATGCCGGCACCATCGCTGCTTCCCAGTGCTGGCCGGACCACCAGGGGATCATGCGCTCATGCTGGTGTCGCCGATAATCCTCTACGATCACCCTGAGATCGCCGAGCAGAGCGAGGGTGCACTGTACGACTCCACGGAGATCGACGAGATCCTGACGCTGCGCATCATGACGATGACCGACGAGGAGAAGGCGACCGCTCGCGCCACCGATCCGCTCGCCGCGCAGATCATCGATCGCTGCGACTCGATGTCCCCCGAGGCGATGCTCAACATGCACGGTGTGCTGCGCAATCCCCACGCCGTCGACGACTCCGCGGGCCTGATACCGGAGATACCCGAGGGTGTCGACTGGTGGGACCCGTTGGCCGACAACGCCGTAGCGCCCGACCTCGATGCTGTCCTGGTGAACGGGGTGCGAGTGAGCCGCGGCAGCCGGGTGCGGCTGCACCCATCGCGGCGGGCCGACGCACAGGACTTGTTCTTCGCTGACAAGATTGCGCGGGTCACCTCGGTACACGAGACCGTCGACGGCGACCAGCACGTCGGGGTCGTCCTCGAGGACGATCCAGCCTCCGACCTGCACGAGTGGTATGGCCGCTACCTGTACTTCGCACCCGATGAGGTCGAACCGTTGAGTGAAAGGAATACGACATGCAAGCAGTAGGTGTCACGGCCACCGTCATAGCCGGCGTCATAGTGATCGGTGCGTTGGTAGTCGGCGTCCGCTCCCTGCCGGATGTGAACCGGTACCTGAAGATTCGGCGCATGTAGGAATTTGCGAGGTGTGATCACGTCCCAGATTCTGGTAGCCGGTATCGGCAACATCTTCCTCGGCGACGACGGCTTCGGCCCCGAGGTGATGCGTCATGTCCCCGAACAGGTCGCGGATCCACGCGTCAAGGTGATGGACTACGGAATCCGGGGCATGCACCTCGCCTACGACCTGCTGGACGGATGCGAGGCCTTGGTGCTGGTCGACGCCTTGCCTGATCGCGGTGCGCCGGGCACTCTGCACGTCTTCGAGGCCGATCATGAAACGCTTTCCGCAGCCGTCGGTCTCGATGCGCACGCGATGGACCCGGCGGCCGTATTCGCCAGCCTCGCCGCCCTCGGCGGGACGCCGCCCTACACGGTCGTGGTCGGATGTGAGGTCGACGACGTCGACGAGCGGATGGGCCTCTCGACCGCGGTTGCCGCAGCCGTCCCCGACGCGGTGAAGGCGATCGAGGATGTGGTGGCACGCCTCCTCGACGAGACGAAGGTCGGCTGAGCCATGTGCCTCGGAATCCCCGGTCAGGTCGTGCAGATGCTGGAAGGCTACGGCGGCCAGCTCGCACTCGTCGACGTCGCGGGCGAGCATCGTAAGGTCAACGTCGGCATGCTGCCGGAGGAGACCTTCGCCCCGGGTGACTGGGTGATCATCCACATGGGCTTCGTCGTCGAGAAGACCGACGAGGCCGGCGCCGACGCGGCCATGACCGGGCTCAAGATGATGGGCAGCGGCGAAGACGTGGAGGCCACACCATGACCGCGGCCGTGACCGGGCGGCGCCGAATACGCGTCTGTGTCCGCGGTGTCGTGCAGGGCGTCGGCTTCCGGCCGTTCGTCTACACGTGTGCCGCCGCGCTCGCCCTGACCGGATCCGTACGCAACGACAGCTCCGGCGCGATCATCGAGGTCGAAGGCGACGCAACGAATCTCGACGACTTCATGGTCCGACTCAGCCAGCACGCCCCGCCGCTCGCGGTCATCGAATCCGTCCAGACACAGGACATTCCCGTCGTCGGCGGCACCGGCTTCGTGATCGCCGACACCTCGCGGTCCGACGGCGGCCGCACGCTCGCCTCCCCCGACGTCGCCATGTGTGCCGACTGCGCGGCAGAACAGCGCGACCCTGACGACCGGCGCTACCGGCACGCGTTCGTCAACTGCACCAACTGCGGCCCACGCTTCACCATCATCGCCTCGCTGCCCTACGACCGCGCCACCACGACCATGGCCGGTTTCCCGATGTGCGCGGATTGCGCGCGGGAATACCGCGACCCGACCGACCGGCGGTTCCACGCGCAGCCGGTCTGCTGCCCGAACTGCGGCCCCACATTGTGCTACCGCACCGGCGACGGCGCCGCCACGCAGGGCGAATCGGGGCTGAGGGAAGCGCGGCGGCTGCTGCTCGACGGCGGGGTCCTCGCGGTCAAGGGCATCGGTGGATACCACCTGGCCTGCGACGCCGGCAATGAGCGCGCAGTGTCCGAGTTGCGATACCGAAAGCGCCGCGGCGACAAGCCGTTCGCCGTGATGGTGCCCGACGTGGAGACCGCACACCGCGTCGCCGCCGTCGACGAGGCCTCGAAGCGACTGCTGTGCGGCCCACAACGCCCGATCGTGCTGATGCCCCGGCTGGCGGGCGCTCCGGTCGCCTATTCGGTCGCGCCGCACAATCCCGATCTCGGTGTGATGTTGGCCTACACCCCGTTGCATGCCCTGCTGTTCGGTTTATCGGGTGACGAGCCGGGGCCGCCGGTGTTGGTGATGACCTCCGGCAATCTCGGTGGTGAACCGATCTGCTTCACTGACGACGATGCGCTGCAACGGCTTTCGCACCTCGCCGACGGCTGGCTGATGCACGACCGGGCGATATTGGTTCCGTGCGACGACTCGGTGGTGCGGGTCGTCGACGCGGTCGAGCTACCCATCCGGCGGTCGCGCGGGTACGCACCGCTGCCGGTGGCGCTTCCGGTTCCGGTGCCGCCGACACTGGCCGTCGGCGCCGATCTGAAGAACACGCTGGCGGTCGCCGACCAGAAGTACGCCTGGCTGAGCCAGCACATCGGCGACATGGACGACCTGGCCACGTTATCCGCCTTCGGCTCGGCCGAGAAGCAGCTCGAGTCGCTGACCGGCGTTGCCCCGGAAATCGTTGTCGCGGACTCGCATCCGAGCTATCGGTCCACCGCGTGGGCGCATCGCAACGCCTGCGGACGGCCGGTGCGATCGGTCCAGCACCATCACGCACACATCGCCGCAGTGATGGCCGAACACGGGCTCGACGGATCACAGCGCGTGCTCGGCTTCGCGTTCGACGGAACCGGCTACGGCCCCGACGGCGCAATCTGGGGTGGCGAGGTGCTGCTCGCCGACTACAAGGGCTATCAGCGACTGGCGCGGCTGAAGTACGTTCCATTGGCAGGCGGCGACGTCAGCGTGCTGCGACCGTACCGGATGGCGTTGTCACATCTGTGGGCGGCAGGACTGGGCTGGGACGACGACCTGGCGCCGGTGCGTGCCTGTCCCGCCGACGAGCGACGAATATTGCTGCACCAGATCGACACCGGACTCGGATGCGCACCGACATCCAGCATGGGCCGGCTGTTCGACGCGGTTTCAGCGCTGGCGGGCGTCCGGCAGGTGGTGGCATACGAGGCTCAGGCGGCCATCGAGCTGGAGGGCATGTCCCGCGACTGCGACTGCGGTACAACCACGTACACGTTCGCAATCGACAACGGTCAGAGCCCTGCGATCATCGACCCGGGCCCGGTTCTCGCGGCGGTCGTCAGCGATATCCGTGCCGGCGTGCCTGCGGGTGTGATCGGGGCACGGTTCCACCGCGCGGTGGCGGACCTGGTGGTCGTCCTGGCCGCGGCGACTACCCCGAAAAGCCACACCGTCGCGCTGTCGGGCGGGGTGTTCCAGAATGCGCTGCTTTTGCGTCTGGTCCTGCAGGCGCTGCGCGAGTGTGACGTCGAGGTGATCACGCATCGGTTGGTGCCGCCGAACGACGGTGGCATCGCATTGGGTCAATTGTTGGTTGGAAATTCCGTCTAGGAAGGGAGGCGCCCATGTGTCTGGCGGTACCGGGGAGAATCATCAGCATCGAGGACCGCGACGGGACAATGATGTCCGTCGTGGACTTTGGCGGCATCAAAAAGGATGTCTGCCTGCAGTACATACCCGACGCCGAGGTCGGCCAATACGTGGTCGTCCATGTCGGTTTCGCGCTCCAGCGGCTTGACGAGGAGTCGGCAATGCGGACGCTGGCCGAGTTCGAGCGTCTCGGGGTGCTCCAGGAGGAGTTCGCCGACGGGTTCGAGCTGGCGGCCAAACAGGCCGGCGCGGCGAACCCCGACGCATTACCCAAGTTCGATGTCGCCGCCGGTGCGGCTCCGAAGTTCCATGCCGCCCCCGAAGCGGCTATAGAGACCAATGGAAGTTCCGAGGTGTTGTGATGAAGTATCTGGACGAATTCAGCGATCCCGAGCTTGCCCGCAAGCTCATCGACCAGATCAAGGCCGCAACCAGTCAACGCTGGTCGATCATGGAAGTGTGTGGCGGCCAGACCCATTCGATCATCCGGCACGGCATCGACCAACTGCTTCCCGACACGATCGAGATGATCCACGGTCCCGGTTGCCCGGTCTGCGTCACGCCGCTCGAAGTCATCGACAAGGCGCTGGAGATCGCGTCGCGGCCGGACGTGATCTTCTGTTCGTTCGGTGACATGCTCCGTGTTCCCGGCAGTGACAAGGACCTCTTCCGGGTTAAGAGCGAGGGCGGTGACGTCCGGGTGGTCTACTCCCCGCTGGACGCGCTGAACATCGCGCGCGACAACCCAGACAAGCAGGTGGTGTTCTTCGGCATCGGGTTCGAGACGACGGCCCCCGCCAACGCGATGACCGTGTACGAGGCGAAACGCCGTGGTATCGAGAACTTCTCACTGCTGGTCTCCCATGTGCTGGTGCCGCCGGCCATCTCGGCGATCATGGAGTCGCCGACATGCCGCGTTCAGGCATTCCTTGCGGCCGGGCACGTCTGTACCGTGATGGGCACCGACGAGTACCCACCACTGTGTGACAAATACGGAATCCCGATCGTCGTCACCGGATTCGAGCCGCTGGACATCCTCGAGGGAATCCGGCGCACGGTGCTCCAACTGGAATCCGGCAGGCACGAATTGGAGAACGCCTATCCACGCGCCGTGCAGGACAGGGGCAACCCGGCCGCCAAGGCGATGCTGATGGATGTCTTCGACGTCACCGACCGGGCGTGGCGCGGTATCGGCACCATTCCGAGCAGTGGCTGGCGGCTCTCGCATGCCTACCGCGACTATGACGCCGAATACCGGTTCTCGGTCGAGGACATCCACACGGAGGAATCCGCGGTCTGCCGGTCGGGTGAAGTGCTGCAGGGGCTCATCAAGCCGCATGAGTGCGAGGCGTTCGGAACGCTCTGCACGCCACGTAATCCGCTTGGTGCCACGATGGTTTCGTCCGAGGGCGCGTGCGCGGCGTACTACCTCTACCGTCGGCTCGAGATAACCAATGCCTGACGATCACACCGTGATTGATATGGAGTCGTGGGTGTGCCCGGCCCCGCTGCGGGACGCCCCCAACATCGTGATGGGCCACGGTGGCGGCGGGGCGATGTCGGGTGAACTGATCGAGCATCTGTTCCTGCCGGCCTTCGGGCCCGCGGCCGATGCGGGCATGGGCGATTCGGCGGTGATGGATATCGGCGGTGCGCGCCTGGCATTCTCGACCGACTCGTTCGTCGTCAAGCCGATGGTGTTTCCCGGCGGCACGATCGGCGACCTGGCCGTCAACGGTACGGTCAACGACCTGGCGATGGCCGGCGCGCGCCCGATGGTGATGTCCACCGCGTTCATCCTCGAGGAGGGCACCCCCCTTGACGAAATCGCCCGCGTCGCACATGCGGTCGGCACGGCAGCGATGGCCGCCGGGGTAAAGCTGGTGACCGGGGACACCAAGGTGGTCGACTCCGGCCACGGTGACGGCGTGTACATCAACACCGCGGGTATCGGTCTGGTCGACGAGCGCGCCGATATCCGTCCGCAGCGGGCCACCCCCGGTGACGTCGTCATCATCAGCGGCGATATCGGGGTGCACGGTGTGGCGGTGATGAGTTGTCGGGAAGGGCTGGAGTTCGCGACCACCGTCTCCAGCGACACGGCGCCGCTGCACGGATTGGTCGCGGCGATGCTCGACACCGGCGCCGACGTCCACGTGCTCCGCGATCCCACCAGGGGCGGGGTGGCGGCAACGCTGAACGAGATCGCCAGAACCGCGAAAGTCGGTGTCTCGCTTGACGAGCGGACCTTCCCGATTCCCGCGGAGGTCCGCGACGCGTGCGGCCTGCTCGGGCTCGACCCGCTGTATGTCGCCAACGAGGGCAAGCTGGTCGCGTTCGTGCCCGCCGAGGACGCCGACCGGGTGCTGGCCGCGATGCGCGAGCACCCGCAGGGTGCGCGCGCAACGGTCATCGGCGAGTGCGTCGCCGACCACCCGGGCATGGTCTCGGCCAGGACGGCGCTGGGTGGCACCCGCGTCGTCGACCTGCCGATCGGCGAACAGCTTCCGCGGATCTGCTGAATGACCGGTCGCGAGCTGTTCGCCTGTTACGCGTACCCGCCCAACGAGCTCGGGTACTGCGGTCCGGCCGACACCGCCCAGAACGAACTCGCGGCGCATGCAGAGGACTTCGACGGCGCGTGGCCGTACCTACAAGCGATCGCCGATGCGGCGGGCATTTCGGACCCGCTCGATGACGATGTGGTCCGCAATTACTGGGTCGGCGGCCCGCTGCTTGACAAGGTGGATCCTGACGAACTGCTGGCGCGCCTCCGTAGCGCGTTCACCGGGCAGGTGACCGGCATGCTCGACGACATCTGCGCCGAAAACGCGCTGGCTCATCACAGCTTCCATGTCTTCGTCGTCTATCCGTGGGTGCGGTTCCTCGACCGCGATCCGAGAACACCGCTGCAGGTGATGCAGGACTGCCGCATCCGGTGGGGCACCGTCGAGTCCGTCGACGACGACCATGCGGTTATCACGTCTGCGCCGCTGATCTTTTGCGACGGCGCCCTTGAACTTGGCGACGCCGCGGGGGAGCGCGTGCGCTGGCGCAGAAGCGGTGCGTCCCTGGCGCCCGCGCCGACGCCGGGTGACGTCGTCGCAGCGCATTGGGACTGGGTGTGCGGCACCCTTGGCGACGCCGAGTGCGAGGCGCTGGCCGAAGCCACGAACCGGACCCTTGACCTGGTGAACGACGCGCGTAACTGACCGTTTCACGCGGCCGATCGTGGGTAGCCCACCTTGCAGTGGCCGCTCGCAGACCGTGCGGCGGCCGTGAGGAGTAATCATGAGCAGCCCACAAGACCGCTTCGCTGGAGAACCGCCGCCCGGAACGCGGGACACCGGATCGGACAAACCGTCAGGCGGCGAGGATCGCCCGTCGGGCCCCTATAAGGGCGACGAGTCGGTACCGATCCACAGCGAAGAAGACGACCCTGGTTTCGGGACGAAGTTCACCAACGAAGCACCCCACAATGTCGAGCCGGCCATACCTCCGTACGAAGGTCGCAAGACCGAAGCCGATCCGGGATCAACTGAGGCTCAGGGCGCGAAAATCGGCGGAGCGACAGCACCGGCGACGGATCCGGATTACAAATCGCCTGCTCCGAGCGAGACAGCCGGCGGAGCAACGAGTTCACCTGCCGACGAACAGCCGGCGTCGGGCGGCTCGGAATCCGATGCCGACGATGACGGGGTCGGCCCCGCCCATGCCGCAGGCACCGGCCGGGCCGAGGACAAGCGCTAGCCCGTCACCACTGATCGCGCGGGACGTCGAAGTCGGCGCAGAGTGCCCGCCAGACGTCCCGCGGGTCGACACCGTCCTCGATCGCCTGCGCCGCGGTGCGCCCGCCGAAACCGGTCAGCACATGGTCGACGAGCATCGACCGGCCCCGCACCGAGCCGAACTGGCCCTCGACAAGCGCGTTGAATTCGGTCAACCGCACACGGCACAACCTACGCGAGGGGAACCCTGAGCTACGCCGACGGCGCCAGGGCGTCGTGGCACACCCGTACCGGATCTGCCACGTCGGATGCGGTTGCGGCTGCCCTTCTCGCGGCCTCGGCGTATCGCGGCGACGACAGCACCTCAGTGACGGCTGTCACCAGCGCAGCGGCTTCCAGCGGCCGAATCAATCGCGCACTTCCCTGTCGCACAAGGCGGTTC
This sequence comes from uncultured Actinomycetota bacterium, assembly GCA_963715215.1. Taxonomy (GTDB): domain Bacteria; phylum Actinomycetota; class Actinomycetes; order Mycobacteriales; family Mycobacteriaceae; genus Mycobacterium. Next base: position 28,043 of record CAVQRJ010000025.1, on the reverse strand, counting down.
GCGATCTCCCATTGATCACCGCCGCCGGGCACGACGACCATCGGCACCCCGGCCATCAGTGTCTTCGACACCATGCCGTGGCCGCCCCCGCAGATCACCAGGTCGGCATGCGACAACAGGTCGTCCTGGCGGCCCAGCCCGACCACGGCCCACGGAGGCACATCCAGGTCGTCACCACCCAGCCTCGACACCACCACCCGCGCACCATCCGGCAGCGTCTCGCCGGGACGCAGCGTCTCCAGCGCCACCTCGGTCAGGCCGCGAGCCCCGGTGACCGCCGTCGACGGCGCTACCAGGACGACGGGGCCGTCCCCCGGCGGGATCTCCAGCACGGCGTCGGTCGGTTCGAAATGCAACGGCCCGACGACGACGGCCTCCTCGGGCCAGTCCGGACGCGGCACCTCCAGTGCGGGCAGCGTTGCGATAAGGCGGCGTAATGGCCCGGGATCGGTTGCGGGTAAACCGATTTCGACCCTGACCGCCGAACGCTGCCGGATACCCGTGCGCCAAGCCCGCGCGGTCATCGCCCGCAATACAGTGTCGCGCAGCCTGCCACGGATTCCGACACCGGACGCCAGTCCGCTGCCGATAGGAGGAAGTCCCTTCGACGGCCGGTACAACGGCGCGGGGTTGAGCTCGATCCACGGGATGCCGAGCAGCTCGGCCGCCAGCCCGCCGCATGCGGTGATCACGTCGGACACCACCAGATCCGGCGCGAGATCACGCAGCACCGGAACATTCAGCACCGCCATGCGCGCCGCCCGCTGGTGAATCTTGGCCCCCGCGTCGGTGTCGTCGTCGAGTTCGGTCGGATCAAGCCCGATGAGCTCGACGGCGTCCACGCCAGCCGACTGGGCGGTGTCGAGCCATTCGGTGCCTGTCAGCAGTGTGGGAGTGTCGCCGACGGCCAGGAACCGGCCACACAACGCGAGCGCGGGAAACGCGTGTCCGGGATCGGGTCCGGCGACCACGGCGACGCGCATGCGGCTACCCTGCCACAGCCGCGGTGGAACTACGCTGGCCACTATGACGGATCAGCCTGTGCTGCAGACCACGGATGTTGACAACGCGAGGGTCGTGGAGAAGTTTCTCTACGCACTCCAGGACAAGGACTTCGACACCGTGGAGTCGGTGATGTCCGACGACATGGTGTACGAAAACTACGGTTACACGCGGATGCGCGGACGCGGTCGCATCGTCCGTTTGTTCCGCAATGCACCCGACTGGTTCGGTTTCGAAGTGAAGTTTCACCGGTCGACCGTCGACGGCGCGTCGGTGATGAACGAACGAACCGATGCGCTGGTGCTCGGGCGGGTGCGGATCCATATAGCGGTGTGCGGAGTCTTCGAGGTGCACGCGGGCAAGATCACGCTGTGGCGGGACTATTTTGACCTGTACGACGGGCTGAAGGGAACTGTTCGCGGACTTGTCGGCGCTGTCGTCCCGTCGCTGCGCCCGACGATGTAGTTACGCGCGCCGCAGCTGACCGAGCTCGTCGAACGCCTGCGCCCACCCGGTCAGCCGGTCGGTGGCGTTGCCCAGCTCGTCTCGGTAGCGCTGTTGGGACATCGGCGAGCTCGACATCGGCCCGTTGTTCGCGGCAGACACCAATTGCGCTGCCGCCGTGACCATGTCGTTGTACTGGCGGGCGCCGTTGTCGAGCTGTGCGGTGAACGCGCTGATCGTCGGTGACAGATGTGCGCGCGATCCTGGCGCGTTCGCGACCGCCCGTTCCATCGACACCACCTCGTCTGCGGTTGCCGCCATGGTCGACGCGGACTGGTTCGCGACGGCGATCAGCTCGCGCAGCTCACCGGCGGGCAGCATCCTGCCCCGCTCCATCACGCTGATCAGCGAGAACAGTCCGCGCTCTGATGCGGCCAACGCGGCCATCGGTTGCCGGGCCGCTGAGCCCCAGGGAGGCAGCCGACGGGTTGCCCTGGACCGCTGCGGCGGCAGCGGCTCGCCGCGCAGCCAGCGGTAGCGCAGGAACGCCAGCGTCGCGAGAAACGCCGCGCCGACGGCGATCGGCGCGGGGATGAACAACGCCCACGCCGGTGTGCTCCAGGACGCGAGGACCACCGTCACGCCCACCCAGATCAGGCAGGACACCGTGAAGAACAACGTCAGCCCAAGCGCCCACTTGCGCTTGCGCAGTTGCTTGGCCCGCGGATCGGCCGCCGAGTTGAGCTTCTGCGCCAGCAAGTCGGACAGTTCGGCGGCGGTGTCGATTCCGCGCTGCACCAGCGACCGCCAGGCCTCCGGCCTGCTGGACGTCGAGCGCTGCTTCATTGCCGCACCACGGGATTACTGACCGATCGGCTTTTCAGGGATCGCCTCAGGCGTCGACGCCGGGGTCGCGGGGGCGGCCGTCCCGGACGCGCCTCCGGACGGCAGCGCCTCGCCGCGCATCGAGGCGCGGATCTGCTCGAGGCGCGAATGCCCGGCCATCTCGACGCTGGCCTGTTGAACCTCGAGCATGCGCCCCTGGACGGAATTCTGGGCCAGCTCGGCGGCCCCCATCGCGTTGGCGTAGCGGCGCTCGATCTTCTGACGAACTTCGTCGAGGCTGGGCGTATTGCCCGGGGCGGCCATCTCGCTCATCGACTGCAACGACGCGCTCACCTGCTCCTGCATCTTGGCCTGCTCGAGCTGGCTGAGCAGCTTGGTGCGCTCGGCGATCTTCTGCTGCAGCATCATCGCGTTCTGCTCGACGGCCTTCTTCGCCTGACCAGCGGCCTGCAAGGCCTGGTCGTGCAGACCTTTAAGGTCTTCGACGCTCTGCTCGGCGGTGACGAGTTGGGCGGCGAACGCCTCGGCGGCGTTGTTGTACTCGGTGGCCTTCGCGGCGTCGCCGGCCGACGTCGCCTGGTCGGCCAGCGTGAGCGCCTGCCGGACGTTGACCTGCAGCTTCTCGATGTCGGCCAGCTGCCGGTTGAGCCGCATCTCCAGTTGGCGCTGGTTGCCGATGACCTGGGCGGCCTGCTGCGTGAGGGCCTGGTGCTGGCGCTGGGCCTCCTCGATGGCCTGCTGGATCTGCACCTTCGGGTCGGCGTACTCGTCGACCTTCGAGCTGAACAGCGCCATCAGGTAGCGCCACGCCTTGGAGAACGGATTGGCCATGGGTTCATTCCGCCTTCGTGTCTGGTGCTGCTTGTCGTGTGCTCATGCCAACTTAATGGTTTTGCGCAGACCAGAACAGCTATGCGACCGCCATCGACACGGCGTGCGGGATGACGACCTTGGTGGTGGCGTCGATGGTGGTTGCCGTCGCCGACTCGCGGACGAACGCCCTGCGCTCTTCGGCGGCCATCTCGTCGCCGGCGTCGGTCAGCACGCTCGACAGCGGGACGTTGAGTGCGCCGCAGATGGCGCCGAGAAGTTCGCTGGAGGCCTCTTTGCGGCCACGTTCGACCTCGGACAGATAGCCGAGGCTGACCCGCGCGGCATCGGACACCTCTCGCAGCGTGCGGCCCTGGTCAGTGCGGGCACGACGCAGCACGTCGCCGATAACCTCGCGCAGCAATGTCCCCATCGTGCTCTCCTTCACTTGGGTGGTACTACAGCAACGCCACGGGCTAGCGTGATGGTTCCCGGATCGGCACGTTCGGCGCGAATTTCTCATTGAACGGTTACTGACCTGCGACTCGTCCCCGGGAGTCGCGGATCGCCGAGACCACGTAGTCGATGCCGGTCAGGACGGTCAACACGATTCCGGCGGCCATCACGACCCAGGCCCCGGTCAGCCATGGCCCCGACAACGGCAGGATGAACAGCCCGATCGCCACGGCCTGTACGAGCGTCTTCAGCTTGCCGCCGCGGCTGGCCGGGATGACGCCGTGGCGAAGCACCGCAAAGCGCAGCACGGTGATGCCGATTTCCCGGACCAGAATCACCACGGTCACCCACCACGGCAGCTCGCCGAGCATGGCCAGGCCTATCAGTGCCGCGCCGATCAGCGTCTTGTCCGCGATGGGATCGGCCAGCCTGCCGAAATCGGTCTCGATTCCGTAGCTGCGGGCAAGTGCGCCGTCGAATCGATCGGTGATCACCGCGACCGCGAAGATGACGAAAGCGGTGACGCGCCAAGCTGTTTCGTGGCCGTCGCCGGCGAACAACGCGATCAGGAAGACGGGAACCAACACCAGGCGCACGCCGGTGAGGACATTGGCGACGTTTGCGACCTTCGCCTGAGGTATCACCGGATCGGTGGAAGGTTGGCCCGTCACCGCTAAAGAGTATCCGTTGCTCAAACCGATACCCTCGCCTCTGTGAACGATGGGCATCATTCGCGGGCCGACGGCCTCGTGGTGCGCCGTGCCCGCACCTCGGATGTGGCCGCCATCAAGGCGCTCGTCGACATCTACTCGGGACGCATCCTGCTGGAAAAGAGCCTCGTGACGCTCTACGAGGGCGTCCAGGAGTTCTGGGTCGCCGAGCGCGACGGCGAAGTCATCGGCTGCGGCGCGCTCCATGTCCTCTGGGCCGACCTCGGCGAGGTGCGCACCGTGGCCGTGCACCCGAGAGTCAAGGGGCAAGGCGTGGGGCACCTGATCGTCGACCGACTACTGGATGTGGCCCGCGAGCTTCACCTCGGGCGGATCTTCGTGCTCACCTTCGAAACCGACTTCTTCAGCAGGCACGGGTTCACCGAGATCGAGGGCACGCCGGTCACCGCGGAGGTCTACGAGGAGATGTGCCGCTCGTATGACACCGGCGTGGCCGAGTTCCTCGACCTCTCCTACGTCAAACCGAACATCCTCGGCAACTCCCGAATGCTGTTGATGCTCAACTAGCTACGGGGAGGTCAGTCAGAGTCCTCGACGGCGCCGGTGCCGCGAATGGACGCGAGCGTCGCCGCCAACTCGTCGGGCTTCACCATCACCTCGCGCGCCTTGGAACCCTCACTGGGGCCGACGATCCCGCGGGTCTCCATCAAGTCCATCAACCGGCCCGCCTTGGCGAAGCCCACCCGCAACTTGCGCTGCAGCATCGACGTCGAGCCGAACTGACTGGACACCACCAATTCGACGGCCTGCAGGAAGACGTCCATGTCGTCGCCGATGTCCGGGTCGACGTCGGTGCGTTCGCTGTTGGTCTTGGCCGCCGTGACGCCCTCGGTGTACTCGGGTTCGGCCTGGTCCTTACACGCGCTGACGACGGCGTGGATCTCGTCGTCGGACACGTAGGCACCCTGCAGGCGGATCGCCTTGTTGGCGCCCATCGGGATGAACAGACCGTCACCCATGCCGATCAGCTTCTCGGCACCCTGCTGGTCGAGGATGACCCTGCTGTCAGTCAACGACGACGTGGCGAACGCCAGCCTCGACGGCACGTTCGTCTTGATCAACCCGGTCACGACGTCGACCGACGGTCGCTGGGTGGCCAGCACCAGGTGAATTCCTGCGGCACGGGCCTTCTGGGTGATCCGCACGACCGCGTCCTCGACGTCGCGCGGCGCCGTCATCATCAGGTCGGCCAGCTCGTCGACGATCGCGACCACATACGGATAGGGCCGGTACACCCGCTCGCTGCCGAGCGGCGTCGTGATCTCCCCCGATCTCACCTTCTTGTTGAAGTCGTCGATGTGGCGGACCCGCGACGCCTGCATGTCCTGGTAGCGCTGCTCCATCTCCTCGACCAGCCACGCCAGCGCCGCGGCGGCCTTTTTCGGCTGCGTCACGATCGGGGTGATCAGGTGTGGAATGCCTTCGTAGGGCGTCAGTTCCACCATCTTCGGGTCGATCAGGATCATCCTGACCTCCTCCGGTGTGGCGCGTGCGAGCAAGGACACCAGCATCGAGTTGACGAAGCTCGACTTGCCCGAACCGGTCGAACCGGCCACCAGGAGGTGGGGCATCTTCGCCAGGTTCCACGAGATGTACTCGCCCTCAATGTCTTTGCCGAGGGCGATCACCAGTGGGTGGTGGTCGCTGCGGGTCGACGGGTCGGTCAGCACGTCGGCGAGACGGACCATTTCGCGGTCAGTGTTGGGCACCTCGATTCCGACGGCCGACTTGCCGGGGATCGGCGCGAGCATCCGGACGCTCTCGGTGGCGACCGCATACGCGATGTTCTTCTGCAGTTGGGTGATCTTCTCGACCTTCACGCCCGGTCCCAGCTCGACCTCATATCGCGTCACGGTCGGCCCGCGCGTGCAGCCGGTGACCCCGGCGTTCACCTTGAACTGCTGGAGCACCTCGGTGATCGCTTCTGCCGTATGGTCGTTGGCCGCGGACCGCCGCTTCGGCGGATCGCCCTTCTGGAGCAGTTCCAGCGACGGCAGGTTGTATGGCCCCTCGACCACGCGGTCCGACACCAGCTTCTGCGGCTTGGCCTTCTTACGCTTCGCCGCACGGGTCGGTTCGGGAATCGTCGGCGCCTCATCGTCGAGCGGATAGTTCTCCATCGGCGTACCGGTCGGCCACGCCTGCGCCTCGTTGTCGTCGTAGGCCGACGGACCGTCGTAGTAGCCGTCGGAGAAGTCCTCGGGATCGGCGTCGGCGTACTCCGCCATCTCGTCGCCTTGGTAGAACTCCTGGCCGTCGCGCAACAGCCGGGTGCTGAACATCGCCCGCACCGTGTCGGGCACCTCGCGGATCTGCGTGCCGGTGATCAGCAGCACGCCGAACAGCACACCGATGAACAGCAGCGGGGCGGCGATCCACTGGGTCAGCCCCTCCGACAGCGGGCCGCCGATCGCGAAGCCGATGAAACCGGCGGCGTGCTGGCGCCCGGCCGGGGTGCCCGGCGACCCTGCCCACAGGTGCCACAGGCCGAGCGCGGGCAGGGCGACCATCGCCGCGCCGAGGATCAGCCGCGGTCGGGCGTCGGGATCGGGCTCGGTCCGCATCAGCACGACCGCGATCGCGATGAGCGCGACCGGCAACACCAGGACGGCCGATCCGATCAGCACGCGCAAGAAGTTGTCGATCCATCCGCCGACCGGCCTGGCGGCGTCGAACCACGAGCTCGCGATGACGACGACCGCGATGCCAAGCAGCGCCAGCGCGATTCCGTCTCGGCGGTGGCCGGGATGGATGTCGCGGGCCCGACCCACCGATCGGGCGGTCGAACCGGCCCCCTTGGCCAGCATGAACCAGCCGGCGCGGGCCCCCCGCCCGATGGCCAGCCCGGCCGCCGGGATGGGCGACGGGTTGGGCCGTTTGGCATGCTTCCGGCGCGGGGCGGGCCTGACCGAGCGGGACCCTGACCGCGAACCGGCCTTTGACCTGGTCGAACGGGCGCCAGAGCGCGCAGCGGTCTTACTTGGCATGGTCGCAAGCCTAGTCGCAGGTGCCCCATATGCACCATCAGCCACACGGGTCACAGTTATGTGTCGAAATTTAGTTAGGTTCACTGAGTAGGGTGCTCAGTTGACCGGTTACCACTCATCGAGGAGTACCTACCCCATGGCAAACCAAGGCCCGATCGTCGTCGTCGCCACCATGAAGGCCAAACCAGAGTCCGTCGACGCCGTGCGAGACGCGTGCACAAAGGCCGTCGAAGCAGTCCACCAGGAGCCGGGCTGCGACGTCTACGCACTCCATGAGGCCGACGGCACCTTCGTGTTCGTCGAGCAGTGGGCCGACGCCGACGCACTCAAGACGCACAGCACGGCCCCGGCCGTCGCCGCGCTGTTCGGCACCGTCGGTGAGCTGCTTGACGGGGCTCCGGACATCAGGATGCTGCAGCCGGTCGTCGCGGGCGATCCCACGAAGGGGCAGATCCGGTCCTGATGGCTTCTCTCGAGGGCAAGGTCGCGTTCATCACCGGCGCCGCTCGCGGCCAAGGGCGAGCGGAGGCCGTGCTGTTGGCGTCCGAGGGCGCCGACATCATCGCGGTCGACATCTGCGACCAGATCGCGTCGGTGCCCTACCCGATGGCCACATCCGACGATCTCGCGCAGACCGTCAAGCTGGTCGAGGACACCGGTGCGCGGATCGTGGCGCGGGAGGCCGACGTTCGCGATCGCGATGCGCTGAACACCGCTCTGCGGGCCGGGCTGGACGAGTTGGGCAGGCTGGACATCGTCGTCGCCAATGCCGGCATCGCTCCGATGGAAACCGGCGAGGACGGTTGGCGCGATGTGCTGGACGTGAATCTGACCGGCGCCTACCACACGGTCGAGGTGTCGGTTCCGACGCTCGTCGCACAGGGCCAAGGCGGAGTGATCATCCTGATTAGTTCCGTCGCGGGCCTCGTCGGCATGGCCAGCCCCGACCCCGGCGCTCTCGGCTACACCGCGGCCAAACACGGCATCGTCGGGCTGATGCGGCAGTACGCGAATATCCTTGCCGAGCACAGCATCAGGGTGAACTCGGTACATCCGACCGGGGTCAACACGCCGATGATCGACAACGACTACGTTCGCGGTTGGCTGCAGCGGATGGGCACTCGCGCTGGGGGCAACGCCCTGCCTGTGCCCGCGGTAGAGCCCGAAGACATCGCCAACGCGGTGGCGTGGTTGGTGTCCGATGCGGCGCGCTATGTCACGGGCGTCACCCTGCCGGTGGATGCGGGCGCGATAAACAAGCGCTGATGGCCCGAAATCCCGCTGCCCAGACCGCCTTCGGCCCGATGGTGCAGGTGGCGATCGAGCAGTACGAGCCGCCGCAACGTCGACTCGTCGACGACGATCTCGCCGCCTCGATCCTGCCGGCGGCCCAGCGCGCCGTGGTCCATGCGATGCGGTGGCCGCCGCTGCGCCGCCTGGCGATACGGGCAGGCGAGAAAGCAGTGCCCGGCTCGTGGGCTCTCATCGCGTGTCGAAAGCGGTTCATCGACGACAAACTCGACGAGGCGCTCGGTGACATCGACGCTGTCGTCATACTCGGCGCGGGCATGGATACCCGGGGTTTGCGGCTGGCACGCCACTCCGACATTCCGGTGTTCGAGGTCGACCTGCCGGTCAACATCGCGCACAAGAAGGCCGCTGTGCAACGCGCGATCGGTGCGATTCCCGCCTCAGTTCACCTGGTGCCGTTGGACTTTGAGCGCGATGAGCTGTTCGGAACGCTCACCGGGCAGGGCTATCGCGTTGACGCGCAGACATTCTTCGTCTGGGAAGGCGTGACGCAGTATCTGACCGAGAATGCCGTTCGCGCCACGCTCGCCGCGTTGCAGGCCGCACCCGCCGGGAGTCGGCTGGTGTTCACCTATGTCCGCGACGACTTCATCGACGGCCGGAACCTGTACGACGCCGCGGTGTTGTACCGGCGCTTTCGGCAGCGGCGGCAGGTGTGGAAGTTCGGCCTCGACCCGGACCGGGTTGCCATGTTCGTCGCCGAATACGGCTGGCGGCTCGTCGAACAAACAGGTCCCGACTACTACGTGCAGAACTACCTCAAGCCGGCCGGACGGGACCTCGCTGCGTCAGATCTGGAGTGGACGGCATACGCCGTCAAAACCTAGTCGCCTAGATCTCGATGATAGTCGGCACGATCATCGGCTGGCGGCGGTAGGTCTCCCCCACCCACTTGCCGACAGTGCGGCGTACCGCCTGCGCGATACGGGTGACGTCGGTGATTTTCTCGGAGGCAAGGCTTTCCAGCTCCTCCGCCACCTTCGACGAGAGGGGCTCGAGGGCCTTGGGATCCTCAGAGAAGCCGCGCGAATGCAGGTGCGCAGGTGCCGCCGCGCGCCCGGTGCCGCGGTGCACGACGACCGTCACCGATACGAAACCCGAAGACAGCGTGAGCCGTTCACCCAAAGTGGCGTCACCGACGTCGCCGGTGATCAACCCGTCGACGAACATCTTCCCGGTCGGCACGCCACCGGCGATTTTGGCCTTGCCTGCCACCAGGTCGACGCTGACCCCGTTCTCCGCCAGCACGATCCCCTCGGGGTCCACGCCGGATCGCGTTGCCAGTGCCGCATTGGCCCGCAGCATCCGCCACGTTCCGTGCACGGGCATCACATTGCGCGGCCGCACCCCGTTGTACAGGAACAACAATTCACCGGAATAGGCATGCCCCGAAACATGCACGCGCGCTTGGGCGTTGGTGACGACGCGCGCGCCGATCTTCGCCAGCGAGTCGATCACACCGTAGACAGCTTCCTCGTTGCCGGGGATCAGCGACGACGACAGCACGATGAGATCACCCGGCGTCAGTGTGATACTGCGATGCTCGCCACGTGACATCCGCGACAGCGCCGACATCGGCTCACCCTGGGTTCCGGTAGTGATTAAGACGACCCGCCCCGGCGCCATCATCTCGGCCGCACCGATGTCCATCAGGTCGTCGTCGTCGACATGCAGATAGCCCAGTTCGCGGGCGATTCCCATGTTGCGCACCATGGACCGTCCGACGAAGGATACCTTCCTGCCCAGTGCGACCGCGGCGTCGATGATCTGCTGCACCCGATCAACGTTCGAGGCGAAGCACGCGACGATGACGCGTCCGTCGGCGCCGCGCATCAGCCTGTGCAGCGCCGGGCCGACTTCACTTTCCGAAGGTCCGACGCCGGGGATCTCGGAATTCGTTGAGTCGCAGAGAAACAGGTCCACCCCGGCGTCCCCTAGCCGCGACATCCCTGGCAGGTCAGTCGGTCGGTCGTCGGGTGGCAACTGGTCGAGCTTGATGTCGCCGGTATGCAGCACGGTGCCTGCGCCGGTGTGGATCGCGATCGCCAGGCAGCCCGGAATCGAGTGGTTGACGTGGAAGTACTCACACTCGAACACGCCGTGCGTGCTCCGTTTTCCTTCCGCGACTTCGACGAAAACCGGTTTGATGCGGTGTTCACGGCACTTCTCCGCGACCAGCGCAAGCGTGAACTTCGATCCGACCAGCGGAATATCCGGCCGAAGCTTGAGCAGAAACGGAATGGCGCCGATGTGGTCTTCGTGCGCATGGGTCAGCACCAGTGCCTCGACGTCGTCCAGACGGTCCTCGACCAGACGCAGGTCGGGCAGGATCAGGTCGACGCCCGGCTCGTCGTGTCCCGGGAAGAGCACCCCGCAGTCGACGATCAGTAGGCGGCCGAGATGCTCGAAAACCGTCATGTTGCGACCGATTTCGCTGATGCCGCCCAATGCGGTGACCCGCAAACCCCCTGGGGCCAGTGGTCCCGGTGGCTTGAGATCTGTGTCCACTATCGAAGTACCGTCGCGGCGCGCATATCGGCGGCCAGCGCCTCGATCTGGCCCGCGGTTGCCGGCACCTGAGGCAGCCGCGGATCACCGACGTCGATGCCCTGCAGCCGTAGCCCCGCCTTGGACATCGTCACACCGCCGAGCCGCGACTGTGCGTGACCCAACGGCGCGAGCGTCACGTTGATCTTGCGGGCGGTGGCGACGTCGCCGGATGAGAACGCGGACAACATGTCTCGAAGCGCGCCCGCTGCGACGTGCCCCCAGACGCTGATGAACCCGACCGCGCCCATCGCCAACCAGGGCAGGTTCAGCGCGTCGTCACCCGAGTAATAGGCCAGTCCAGTTTCGGCGATGATCTGGCCACCGCCGTTCAGATCGCCCTTGGCGTCCTTGATCCCGACGATGTTCGGATGACCGGCCAGCGCCCGTATGGTGTCCCATTCGATCGGGATACCCGACCGCACCGGGATGTCGTAGAGCAGGATCGGCAGGGACACCGCATCGGCGATCGCGGTGAAGTGCGCCGCGAGCCCGGCCTGCGACGGCCGCGAGTAGTACGGGGTGACGACAAGAAGTCCGTGAGCACCCTCGGCTTCGCACAGCTTGGCGAGGTGCACGCTGTGCGCGGTGTCATAGGTTCCAGCACCGGCAATGATGCGGGCCCGGTCGCCGACCGCGTCGAGCACCGCTCGCAGCAACGCGGCCTTCTCCGCATCGGTGGTCGTCGGCGACTCACCGGTGGTGCCCGAGAGCACCAGGCCGTCGCAGCCTGCGTCCACCAGGTGGGTGGCCAGGCGCGCGGCGGTGGCGGTGTCGAGCGAGCCGTCGGGCTTGAACGGCGTCACCATCGCGGTCAGCACGGTGCCCAACCGGGCCTGAACGTCGAATCCGCTGGTGCTCACGGGCACCAAGATTACCCGTTGGTGTTCAGCTTTCCGTGGACTGGATCTGGCCAGCTCCGTCACGCCTCCGTGGCAAGCGGGCTCGTTGCCACCTCGGTGCCGTCGGCCAGTGTTGCGATCTCGAAGTCGGAGAAGGCCTGGGGCGCGACGCCGACGAGTTGGCGCAGGCATGCGATCGCCAGTCTGCGGATCTCCACGTCGGCCTGTTCGCTGGCCCGCATCGCGATGAAATGCCGCCAGGCCCGATAATTGCCGGTCACGACGATGCGGGTCTCGGTGGCGTTCGGTAGCACCGCGCGCGCAGCCTGACGGGCCTGTTTGCGCCTCAGCGCGCCTAGCCTTTCTCCGGGCTCATCGCCCATGAACTTGGCCTCCAGCCTGGCCAGCAGTTCGGAGTAGGTCGCGCGGCTGGCGTCGGCGGCCGCGGTGAAGATGTGCTGAAGTTCCTGGTCGTCCTCCATACCGGGAGGCAGGACGACCTGCGAGTCGTGCTCGGGCACGTACCGCTGGGACAGTTGCGAGTACGAGAAGTGCCGGTGGCGGATCAGCTCGTGGGTACACGCCCGGGAAACGCCGGTGATGTAGAAGGACACCGTCGCGTGCTCGAGCACCGAGAAATGCCCGACGTCGATGATGTGCCGCAGATAGCCAGCGTTGGTCGCGGTCCGCGGATTGGGTTTGGACCAGCTCTGGTAGCAGGCCCGGCCCGCGAACTCCACCAGCGCGGGTCCGCCGTCGGCGTCGGTGTCCCATGGCACCTCGGGTGGGGCCAAGAACTCGGTCTTGGCTATCAACTGCACGCGCAGCGGCGCGGTCTCGGCCACGGCTCACCCTAACGCGAGCACCGTTACGAAAGCGTTGCGGCTTGCACACCGAACAGCCGGTTTTGCCTGCCTACCCTGGCGCGATGGGGGAAGACACCGTCGCGGCCCGCCTGCTCAACGTCATGGAGCACGACATCTTGCCGATGACGGAACGTGGAGTAGCGGCGGGCAACAAGGTGTTCGGTGCCGCGCTGTTGCGCAAGTCGGATTACTCGGTCGTGATCGCGGGCACCAACGCGGAGACCAACAACCCGTTGCTGCACGGTGAGATCAACACCCTCAACCAGTTCTACGAGCGGGCCGGCCGACCGTCGACGCGCGACCTGGTGTTCCTATCCACCCACGAACCCTGTTCGCTGTGCCTGTCGGCCATCACGTGGTGCGGCTTCGACAACTTCTACTACTTCTTCACCTACCAGGATTCGCGCGACGCCTTCGGCATTCCGCACGACCTGAAGATCCTCAAGGAGGTCTTCGGGGTCGACGACGGCGCGTATCGGCGAAGCAACGCGTTTTGGACCGCGTACTCGATCGCCGCCTTGGTCGAGACCGAGACGGAGCCGCTGCGGACCAGGCTGCGCGAACAGGACAAGCGGATCCGCGACGTCTACGCGGCGCTGTCGGAGCAGTATCAGCGATCGAAGGCCGACAACACCATTCCGTTCAACTAGTCTCCGCCGACTTACACCAGCGACGGGTTGCCGACGCCAATGGTGATCCGCGGCGATGCGGAAGGGTCAAGCCAGGTCAGCACGGAGCGCATCTCCTCGCGGCCGATGGCCACGCAGCCCCAGGTGGGACTGCCATCGGTCACGTGCAGAAAAATTCCAGACACCCGTCCCGGGATTCGTTGCGGATTCACCGCGATGTTGACGGCATAGTCGTAAACGGGACCGGAATCGTACAAATTTTCGGCGATTGACGAGGGACGGCCGGAACCACGCACGTGGGTGTTATAAGTGGGCGATCCGGCGTCCTCGTCCCACCAGTCCTGGTCAGTGGCCTGGAAGTAAGGCATCTTGGTGCCGGGATTGGGCTGCCGACCGAAGGCTTGCTCGAACGCGAACGTTCCCACGGGAGTGCGGTGGACACCGTCGGCGGGGGAACCGACGCCGAGCTCACCCACTTTGGCGGGCGTCGGTCCCAGGACCACGGTCCATTGCTGACCGACCCGCTGGAAGGCGGTGAGGGTTCCTGTTGTCGCGCCTGCGGTAGGCACGCCGACGACCACCCACTGCGTGGGCTGCTCTGCGGGGGAAGCCGCAGGATCCGCCACCGCGGGCGCAGCGATGGCCAGACTCAGAAGTGCCAACCCGAGTTGACCCATTGCCTTGGGCAGCTTCACAAGCACCTCGGTATCGAGACTGGGCAATCGCAGCGGACAGCGCGTCCATGGTAACTGGGTGGTTGAGCAGAATCGGGTCAGCGAAATGCCGTTTCCAACGCCGAATTCGGAACCCAATCACTGGGCAATCCGGTGACCTGGGACCACAATTCACGCCAGGGCGTGCCGCAAGGCCCCCACAAGATCGCCGCGCTGCCCGACCGTCACATCGTTCAGCCCCAGCCATGACGCCATCGACTGCAACTCCCCCGCAAGCGCGGTCGCCACACGGCCCGCGTCCTCACCGTGTTCCGTGAAGGCGCCCACGACATTCAGCGCACCCGAGGCCCGTTCGGCCTTCAGATCGACACGGCCCACGAGCTGACCGTCGAGCAGGAACGGCCATACGTAGTAACCGAATTCGCGTTTCGGCGCTGGTGTGTAGATCTCGATGCGGTAGTGGAAGTCGAACAGCCGCTCGACACGGGGCCGGAAGAAGATCAGCGGATCGAACGGGCACAGCAGCGCAGTCCCCCGCTCGTACCGCGGAACGGTCTGACCTGCTCGCAGGTACGCCGGGGCTTTCCAGCCCTCGACCTCAACGGGTTCGAGCTCTCCGTCTGCGACCAGCTTGGCGATCGCCGGCTTTGCTTGTGCCGCACCGAACCTGAAGTAGTCGCGTATGTCGGCCTCGGTCCCCACGCCGAGCGCGGTCGCCGCGCGCAACGTCAGCTCGCGGACGGCTTCGTCGTCGCCGACCTCACGCGCCAGCACCTCCGGCGGCAGCACGTTCTCGCTCACGTCGTAGTGCCGGGCGAATCCCACTCGGGTCGCCGTCGTCAGCACACCGGCGGCGAATAACGCCTCCGTCACCCACTTGGTGTCGCTGCGGTCCCACCACGGTCCCTTCTTGCCGCGCTGCTTGGCTCCGAGGTGCGCCTCGATCTGACCGGCCGTCGACGGTCCGAGCTCCGCGACGGCGGCGACGACGTCATCGGCCAGCCGCCGGTTTTTCTTGACGACCTCCTTGCCCCACCGGCCATCCGTGTACTCCCTCATCCGCCAGCGCAGCAGCGGCCAGTCGTCGACGGACATCAGCGCGGCCTCGTGCGCCCAGTACTCGACGAGCAGCCTGGGCGAGCGGGCGCTGTGGCTCCAGGCGGCGCGGTCCACCACGTCGCGGTCGTAGGGACCGAGACGGCTGAACACCGGCGCGTAATGCGCCCGCACCGCCACAGACACCGAGTCCAGCTGCAGCACCTGAATCCGCGAGATCAGCCTCCGCAGGTGCGCACGGGTGACGGCGCCGCGCGGCTTCGGCTCGTGGAAACCCTGCGCGGCGACACCGACTCGCCGGGCCTGGCTCGCGGTGAGCCTGCTCATGCCCGAATGTAGCTGTGGAATCGGTAGCGTGGGCCGGAGCTGCTGTTCAGCCAGTCCCCGGTCGTGCCGATCCACGACTCGTCCAGAACCGGTGCGACCACGTCGCCGTCCTGGCGGCGCAGGTCGACCTCCACTTCGGTGACCGCGCATCTGGTAGCGCTCGGCAGAGCCAGCGAGTAGATCTGTGCGCCACCGATAACCCATGTCTCGTCCTCGGTGAGCCCCTCGTCCAGGCTGCCCACCACCGTCGCGCCCTCGGCCATGTAGTCAGCTTGCCGCGTCACTACGACATTTCTGCGTCCCGGCAGCGGGCGCACCTTGCTCGGCAGCGACTCCCAGGTCAACCGGCCCATCACCACGGTGTGACCAAACGTCAGCTCCTTAAAGCGGGCCTGGTCCTCGGGCAGCCGCCACGGAATGCCGCCAGCACGGCCGATCACACCGGAGGTCGACTGGGCCCAGATCAGGCCCACCGTGATGCTCACGATTCGGCCCTGCAAGCAGGCCTCATGCTCACGATTCGGCCCTGCAAGCAGGCCTCATGCTCACGATTCGGCCCTGCAAGCAGGCCTCATGCTCACGATTCGGCCCTGCAAGCAGGCCTCATACCGCTACGGGTGCCTTGATCGCCGGGTGCGGGTCGTAATTCTTGATAACGACGTCGTCGTAGGTGTAGTCGAAGATCGAATCCCGCGGCGCCAGAACGAGTTCGGGGTATGGCCGCGGCTCCCGGCTCAGCTGCTCGATGACTTGCTCGACGTGGTTGTCATAGATGTGGCAGTCGCCGCCGGTCCAGATGAACTCACCGACATCCAGCCCCGCCTGCGCCGCCATCATGTGGGTGAGCAGCGCGTAGCTGGCGATGTTGAACGGCACGCCGAGGAAGAGGTCGGCGCTGCGCTGGTAGAGCTGGCAGCTCAGCCGGCCATCGGCGACGTAGAACTGGAAGAAGGCGTGGCACGGCGGTAGCGCCATCTGCGGGATCTCGCCGACGTTCCACGCCGAGACGATGTTGCGCCGCGAATCGGGATCGGACTTCAGCAGCTCTATCGCGGCGCTGATCTGGTCGATGTGCTCACCGGACGGTGTCGGCCATGACCGCCACTGCACGCCGTACACCGGCCCGAGATCGCCTGTCTCGCTGGCCCATTCGTCCCAGATTGTGACGCCGTGGTCCTGCAGCCAGCGCACGTTCGAGTCGCCGCGCAGGAACCACAGCAGCTCGTAGACGACGGACTTGGTGTGCACCTTCTTGGTGGTGACGAGCGGGAAGCCTGCCGATAAGTCGTAGCGCAACTGGTGGCCGAACAGGCTGCGGGTGCCGGTACCGGTGCGATCGGATTTGGGTGTGCCGCGTTCCAGCACCACGCGCAGTAGGTCCTCGTACGGCGCGTCTATTGGCACTGCGATCGGCACGCCGCCCAGCTTACGTCCCCGCGAGTGGCGTAGAACGGAACCATGCCGAGTGTCCGGAAGATCGAAGCCACCGTCACCACGCCCGACGGCACCTGCCCCGTCACCCTGCACACCCCTGAGGGCGACGGCCCGTGGCCGGGGGTCGTCATGTACGTCGACGCGGGAGGTGTCCGCGACACCATGCACGAGATGGCCCAGCAGCTCGCCGACGACGGCTACGCAGTACTGCTGCCCGACGTGTATTACCGACACGGCGACTGGGCGCCGTTCGACATGCAGACCGTGTTCGGGGACCCCGAGCAGCGGACGCGGTTGATGTCGATGGTCGGGTCGGTGACGCCCGACATGATCGCCAGCGACGCCGGGGCGTTCTTCGACTTCCTCGAACAGCGGCCAGAGGTGAAGGGGTCGCGCTTCGGGATCTTCGGTTACTGCATGGGCGGCCGGACGTCGGTGATCGTGGCGGGACGCCAGCCCGAACGGGTCGCCGTGGCGGCCTCCTTCCACGGCGGCGGCCTGGTCACCGACGACCCGAACAGCCCGCACCTGCTGGCCGACAAGATGAAGGCGACCATCTACGTGGCAGGCGCCGAGAACGACGGCGGCTTCACCACGGAGCACGCCGAAACCCTGGACAAGGTGCTGACCACGGCGGCCGTCGAGCACATGGTCGAGATCTATCCGGCCGGGCACGGGTTCGCGGTGCCGGACAACCCGCCCTACGACAAGGCCGCCGCCGACCGGCACTGGGCCGCGCTGAGGCGCTTGTTCGGGGCCTCACTGGCCTGACCTGGACAGACCCCGCTGTTGGACTTCGCGTCGCGGTGCGCGACGATATTCGCGTGAACAACGAGGTCAGCACCACCCATGACGACGCGGACATCGGATCGCGGATAAACCCCGTACTCGCCAGGAGTTGGCTGCTGGTCAACGGCGCGCAATACGAGAGATTCGCGCCGGCCGCCAAGTCCCGCGCCGACATCGTCGTCCTCGACATCGAGGACGCGGTCGCCCCCAAAGACAAGGTCGCGGCCCGCGGCAACGTGCTCAAGTGGCTCGGCGAGGGCAACGGCGACTGGGTCCGCGTCAACGGCTTCGGAACCCAGTGGTGGCAGGACGACCTCGAAATGTTGGGGGGCACCTCGGTCGGCGGCGTGATGCTGGCGATGGTCGAGTCCGTCGACCACGTCACCGAGACGGCCAAACGCCTGCCCAACGTGCCGATCGTCGCACTGGTGGAGACGGCCCGCGGCCTGGAGCGCATCACCGAGATCGCGGCGGCGAAGGGCACTTTCCGGTTGGCATTCGGAATCGGCGACTTCCGCCGAGACACCGGTTTCGGCGACAACCCGACGACGCTGGCCTACGCGCGCTCGCGATTCACGATTGCGGCCAAGGCCGCCCACCTACCGAGTGCCATCGACGGGCCGACCGTCGGCTCCAGCGCACTGAAGCTGAGTGAAGCGACCGCGGTCTCCGCCGAGTTCGGCATGACCGGCAAGATCTGCCTGACACCCGACCAGTGCGCCACGGTGAACGAGGGACTTTCGCCGTCCCTGGACGAAATCACCTGGGCCAAAGAATTTTTCGTCGAGTTCGAGCGCGACGGCGGCGAGATTCGTAACGGCTCAGACCTGCCACGCATCGCCAGGGCGAACAAGATCCTCGACCTGGCCCGCGCATACGGCATCGAGCCGTCCGAGTTCGACGACGTCGACGACCCCGCGCACATCCCGGCGCCGTCGGACACCTACCACTACTGAGTCTTGGGCTCAGGCCGTTTTCCGCGCGAGTGCCTGAACGTCGCGATCGCACGGAAGATGCCGCGAGCTGCGTAAAGCCCCGCAAGGATCGACAGCACGATCAGCAAGATGAACATGATCAGCCAATTGGACCTGCTGTGGCTGACGTTCCACCAGATGAAGGTGAACAGCAACACACAGATGAACACCACGAAGTCGCGCCAATTGCCCTGATAGGACGACGCCAATTGTCGGATCTCGCGGCTCCTCTCGGTCGCCGCGATCAAGTCGGCTATGCGCTCGTCGATGCTCGCCTTCAGGCGGGCTTTCAGCTCGGGCCGATCGTCCGGAATCCGTTCCAGCAGGTCCATGTCCTTCGTGATCGTGGCGCGAACGTCGGATCCCTTGAAGCCTCCTGCTGCGACGCCCAGCAACGCCCCGCCCGCGATTGGCGCTGCGCCCAAGGCGAGATCGGCGATACCAGGCATCAGTTCCTCTTCTCTGTCACCGCATCAGCGTCACGGCCACGGTGCGGTCGCTAGCTTATCTACCGCGTTGACGGCCCCACCGGTGTGGTTATTGCCCGCAGGCCATCAGCTGAGCAGCGACCGTCGCGCGGAGATTCCAGCACGCCTCGACAAGCCCTTGGTCGGCCTGCCGGTCACCACGACCGTCTCGGCCGCCTTCACCCGCGAGCCCACCCGCGGTGGCCGCGACGGCGCGCTCGGCTCCTCGGTGCCCTCGTTGCCATGTAGCCGAGGTTGGCCGGGGTGCCGAGCAGATAGCCGTCCGCTTCCAGCATGTCGACCGGCGAGACGGTCAGCGCCGGTCGACGCACGACCTCCACGCCCTCGATCTCGGGGTCGCTGGCACCGGCTAGCACCGCCTCGAACATCTCGTGGCAATGCGGCGACGGTGTGTGATGGACGATCAGAAGCCTCTTGGTCATTCCCGCTCCTGCAGCGCTCGTTCCAGTTCCAGGGCTTTCTTCATCGCCTCCCTGGCGCGGCTTCGGTCGCCGGCGTAGTCGTACGCCCGCGCCAGCCGGTACCACCGACGCCAGTTGTCCGGATCCTTGTCGAGCTCGCCTCGCACGGTCTCGAACAAGGCGTCGGCGGCATCGCGCTGAATCCGGCCGGACGGCATCCTCGGCAGGCCGCTGACGTCGAGCTCCATGCCTTCTTCGCGGATGATCCGGGCCAGCCGCTGGTGCGCGAAACCCGCCTGCAGCGTGCTCACCATCACCCAGATCCCGATCAGCGGCATGATCAGCACCGCCAGGCCAAGCCCGATCGCGGCTGCGCTGCCGGAGGTGATGAATGCCATCGCGATGCGCCCCAGCAACAGGAAGTAAACGACCAGGGCTACGCACATGAAGGCGATGAGAAGCTGAATGCGCAATGTGTGGGCGTTCATGCCTCGGGCGGTCATGTCAGGTCGAGCAGCGGCTCAATGCCCACCGTGAGCCCAGGGTGTTCCCGTATTCCCCGAACCGCCAGCAGCACACCGGGAACAAAGGAGGTCCGGTCGAGGCTGTCGTGCCGGATGGTGAGCGTCTCACCCTGCGTTCCGAACAGCACCTCCTGGTGCGCGACGAGCCCGGCCAACCGAACGGAATGCACCGGTATGCCGTCGACGGCCGCACCGCGTGCGCCTTCCAAACCCGTGCTGGTGGCATCGGGGTTGGGCGGCATACCTTTTCGCGCCTCGGCGATGATTTTGGCCGTGCGTGCGGCGGTGCCCGACGGGGCATCCGCCTTGTGCGGGTGGTGAAGTTCGATGACCTCGACCGACTCGAAGAACCGCGCCGCCTGCTGCGCGAAATGCATCGACAGCACGGCGCCGATCGCGAAGTTCGGCGCGATCAGCACTGCGACATCGGGCCTGGCGGTCAGCCAGCTGCGGACCTGCCCCAACCGTTTGTCGTCGAATCCGGTAGTGCCGACGACTGCGTGAATGCCGTTCTCGATGAGGAACTTCAGGTTGTCCATCACCACGTCGGGGTGGGTGAAGTCGATGACGACCTCGGTGTCGGTGTCGGTCAGCAGACTCAGCGGATCGCCCGCATCGACCTCCGCCGACAAGGTCAGGTCGTCAGCATCTTGGACCGCCTGAACCATGGTCGCACCGACCTTGCCCTTGCTGCCCAGCACTGCGACCCGCATGGGCTCACCTTAGTCCGATGACGATTCGTCGCTGAGACCATCTGCCGCGGCGTAGTTTCTGCAGGTATCCGCGAACGTCAACGTTGCTGCCGACGGAAGGAGAGCCGATGGATCTGCCTAGCTGGACCTTGGGCCTGTCGCTCATCGTGTTGACCATCGCGATCCACACGACTGGAGTGGTGATGCTGGCGTTCGGCCTGGAAAGGAGTATTCGGGGCGGGGCCGACAAGCATTTGCATGATCCTCGGCGGGCAATTCCGGTCGTGACCGGCCACATCGGAGCGGTCGCGCTGATTCTGGCCGCTCTGCACGGCCTGGGAAGCACGCTCTGGGCGTCGGCCTATCAGTGGCTCGGCGCGTTTGGTTCGTTCACCGAAGCGTCGATCTACTCTCTTGGCACCATGACCACGTTCGAAACACCGGGTTTGGTGTTGCCGTCCCGGTTGCGAATGCTGGGTGCGCTTGAGGCCGTGAACGGCGTGCTTCTGTTCGGCATCAGCACGGCGTTCATCTTCGCGGTGATGCAGGCGTACTGGCTGACACTTTCTCGCCGGGAACAAGGCCGGAAAGTCGTTGTGCCGCGCGAACCTTGAGCCCGATCATGTGCCGCGGTCGATCGAGTCGAAAACGGTCAGAGACTGTTCAAAAGGTTCGGACGTGACGCCCAGCTGGTTCCCGAAAGGATGGTCGAGCCAGAAGTTGATGAACAGCAGTAGGCCGAGTAGGACGGCGACCGCGCTCAGGAGCAGTAGATGAGCACGTACACTGCCCAGGCGCATGAAACCGCCTAGCGCCACCAAGACGACCCCGCCGAAGAGCAATCCGGCCCACAGCAGCGCGGGTATTCGCGGTTTTGCGTCCAGGATTCGCTGATTGCGTTCGGACGCCAAGGTGTCCACCTTATCGAGGAACTTCTGACTTATCGGGTTCGACTCGACGCTGGATTCCTTACTGCCGAGCACCCAGTACATCTCGTTGAGCGCATCCCGTGCACTTTCGGTTCCACCACCATCGCGTACTGCTTTTTCCCATTCGGGGCCCGCGACGGCCGTCGTGTAATTCCGGAGCAGTTGCCGCATCCGGGTCTGCTCTGAAACCGGCATACCGACGGTCTGCCGGTACATCGTTGTGAGAGTGGACGCCTCGTGGGAGACATTAGCCTCCGCGGACGAGAATTGCTCCCAGCCAACGACGATGGTGAATCCGAGCAGCGCGCCATAAACGAGGCTGACACTGGTCATAAACGGCGACAGCGCTCCGTTGTGCCCTGTTTCAACGGGTTTGGTGAGGGTGCGATCCGCCACCCACATACTAACTGCCCCGACCAATACCGAGACCACCAGGACCGCGACCAGAACCAGCCACAGACCGGCTATTCCGAAGGTGCCCATCGCTGCCTTCCGTGGGTTATGGCTGCCGGACGACGTGCGCCGACGGTTCCCATCGATACTGCCCTGAAAACCCCGTCGCCATGCGCGCGATGCGGGATTTGGCGCACCGGCTGCCTGACGCTACTACCGGACAGCGCCCGAGCCGATCAGCGCCCGGCAGAGTCCAGGAGGGCGGAAATGGCGGCGTTGTCGTACGCCCGGGCGCGATGCAGTGGATACGGTATGGCTAGCGCCCGGCCGCCGTACGCTCATGCCGTGCCGGAAACGTTGTACGCACAGTGTGGCGGTCTGAGCCTGGCGTATCAGGTGTTCGGGGACGGACCGATCGAGCTCGTCGTCGCCGGGTCGTTCGCCAGTCACGTCGAGCTGTGCTGGACCGTGCCCGAATTCGAGGCCTTCATGGAGCGGCTCGGCGCGTTTTGTCGCGTCCTGCTGTTCGACAAGGCCGGCGTCGGGCTGTCAGACCCGGTGCCGAAAGTTCGCACGCTGGATGATCGGGCGGCCGAGATCGAGGCCGTCATGGACACCGTCGGCTTCGAAACAGCGGTGCTTTTCGGGGCGAGCGAGGGCGGCCCGGCCGCCCTCGTCTTCGCGGCAGCACGTCCGGAAAGAACGCGGGCGTTGATCCTCACCGGCGCCTTCTCGTACTGGGGCTTGCACGGGTGGGACGACCTTGACCACGATCCCGCCGAGATCCGGACGTGCCTCGTGCCCGAGCTGGGTGAGGACTACACGCCCTCGGTGCAGCAGCTCGCCCGCTGGCAGGATTGGGGCCTCGCCGTCCGCTCGGCGTGGGGCAGCGGTGCGGCACTCAAATATCTGCTGCCGTCGGTCCGGTCGATGCGCCAGCTCGCAATGGTGGAGCGCATGAGCGCCAGCCCGGGGATGGCGCGCGCGGCGCTCGATGCGGTGTTCCGGGTCGACGTGCGGTCGATCCTGCCGACGATCACCGCGCCCGCCCTGCTCATCCATGCCCGCGACGAAGTCGTTCCGGTGCAGTGCGGCCGGTACATCGCCGACCACATCCCCGGTGCGCGGTTGCTCGAAGTCGAGGGCAGCGACCACATGCCCTGGCTCGTCGATCCCGACCGGATATTGACCGAGATTGAGGAGTTCCTCACCGGCAGCCATGCCGCGCCATCTCTGTCACGTCGCGCCCTGCGCAGCGTGTTGTTCACCGACATGGTCGCCTCGACGCAACACGCCGCGGCGACCGGCGATGAGCGGTGGCGTGCGGTGTTGCACCGGTTCGATGAGATCACCGCGGAGCTCACGCAACGATTTGGCGGCACGGTGGTGGAGAGCACCGGCGACGGCCACCTGATCACGTTCGACGGGCCGACGCAGGCGATCCGCTGCGCCGAGGCGTTGCGTGCGGACGCCGAGACACTGGGTATCGAGATCCGCGCCGGCATTCACACCGGCGAGTGTGAACTGCGGGACAACAACATCGGCGGTATTGCCGTACACATCGCGGCGCGGATCGTCGGGCAGGCCGGCGCCGGGGAAATCCTCGTCTCGCGCACCGTGCGTGACCTGGTCGTCGGGTCGGGCACCGGGTTCGAGGACCGCGGCAGCGTCGAGCTGCGGGGCGTGCCCGGCATCTGGCAGCTCCTGGCGGTCGATCGCGAAGGCCCGCGGGCGGGATCGGCCGAGGCGGAACTGGTATCAACGCCGACCCCCGGCCCTCGGATCGCCATGCGCCGCTCGGACCGCGCCGTGGCCGCGATGGCTAGGCACACACCGTGGATCCTGCGCGGGGTGGCCCGCCTCGCTCGGCCACCGGCCACAGATGAACAGGGATACGTTGAGCCGCAACGCGGTTTAAGCCCTCACACCGTGCGGAATAGCGACCGCTGCAACGTGAAAGCCGGGCGGCCGGAGCGGCCTCGGCCTCGGGGCTGAAACGTCCTTCACAAAGTCGACAACACCAGCGGCTCAAGATGTTTCATGACGGGTGGCACGCCCGAACAGCTGCCCGACGGGGCTGTGATCTGCACATCACCGGCCGACCAGATTCACCGGAGGTCAGCCGGCGGTGCCGACCTGCATGTGCAGCTCCCAAACCAGTCGGCCGCAACCGGTCTCGTGAGCGCACAGCCCGCATCGCACGAATTCGCAACCGCAATCGATACCGTGACATATTAACGAGGCCCATCGTCGACTCGAAAGCGCTCGTAGGCGGGAGATCTCCTGCCGCAACAACCGTAACCGAATGCGCAAGATGTTGTTCATCCTCAAACGCCGGCCCAGCACCAGCCCATACTGCACCTGGATCAACGACCCGTTCGAACCCGAAGAGCTACCACCCGAGTAGCGGCCGCCACCCGAACCACCGCCGGGACCAGAGGATCCGCCGTTCGGATCAGCAGTCGACGTCGACGTACACGGTCCTCGCCGTGACGGTCGTGACAATGTCGTTCATCGCGCCAGGTGCGCCCGAATCCATCCGCGTGTAGGTCTGGCCCGGCCGCACGCCGCTCACCACACACTGGTCCAGCGGAGCCGTGCCGAGCTTGTTCAGGATCACGTGAAAACCCTGAGCCTGCAGGCTATTTAGCGTGTCGGATGCGGTAGCGGGACCCGACGGCGCCGCGTTTGCGACACCGGTCATTCCGAGAGCGGCCAAAGCCATTGCGCCAGCGGCAAACATATACTTCATTGGAGTTCCTCTCGCGTTGTTGATCATCATTCGTTGCGGCGGGCCGCCCGGATGGCACCAAAACGAGATAGGGGTGCGGGTTACAGCGGAGAGGCACCCCGCAGGTGCTCGAAGATCAGCGACGTCTGCGTGCCAGCGACGTCGGCGTCGGCGTTGAGATTCTCCACCACGAACGCGCGGAGGTCCTCGGTGTCGCGGGCAGCGACGTGCAGGATGAAGTCGTCAGCACCCGCCAGGAAGTAGACGTCCATCACCTGCGGGTGGCGCCGGATCTGCTGGATGAAGCTGCGGATCTTGGCCCTGGCGTTGGCCTGCAGGCTGACCGAGATCATGGCCTGAAGTGAGAGGCCGATGGCCGCCGGATCGATATCGGCGTAGAAGCCGCGGATGACCCCGAGTTCGTGCAGGCGGCGAAGCCTGCCGTGACAGGTCGACGGCGCGATGCCGACCGCGTCCGCGAGGGCACTGTTGGGCATGCGGGCGTCGCGGTGCAGCAGTATCAAGATCCGCCGATCGACGTCGTCGATCTCAGCCGGCCGAACATCCTTCGACGGGCGCTGTCGACTCACCGTCGCAATTGATGATCCTTCGGACATAGCTTAACTATATCGAATGATCAGCAGATCTATTGCTTGGTGGTCGAATGTTCTTCACAATTTTACCTAGTCCATCGACCTACAGGAGCGATCATGCGCGTCGGCGTCCCGACCGAGATCAAGAACAACGAATTCCGAGTTGCCATCACCCCTGCCGGTGTGGCCGAGCTGGTCCACCGTGGCCACGAGGTGCTTATCGAGGCAGGCGCAGGCCTAGGTTCTGCCATCTCCGACGCCGACTTCAAGCGCGCCGGCGCCCAGATGATCAACAGCGTCAACGAGGTGTGGGCCGAGGCCGATCTGCTTCTGAAGGTCAAGGAGCCGATCGAGCCCGAGTACGGCCGCATGCGGGAGGGTCAAACGCTCTTCACCTATCTGCACCTCGCTGCCTCCAAGCCCTGCACCGACGCTCTGATGACTTCGGGCACCACGTCGATCGCCTACGAGACCGTGCAGACTGCCGACGGCGCACTGCCGCTGCTGGCCCCGATGAGCGAGGTCGCAGGCCGGCTCTCGGCGCAGGTGGGCGCCTATCACTTGATGCGCAGCCACGGCGGACGCGGCGTCCTGATGGGTGGCGTGCCCGGTGTGGCCCCAGCCGAGGTCGTCGTCATCGGCGGCGGAGTGGCCGGCTACAACGCAGCCCGCATCGCCAAGGGCATGGGCGCGCACGTCAACGTGTTCGACGTCAACGTCAACACGCTGCGCAAGATCGACAACGAGAGCAGCGGATCCATCGAGACCCGCTACTCGTCGATGCTCGACCTCGAGGACGCGGTCAAGGGAGCCGACCTCGTCATCGGCGCCGTTCTGGTGCCCGGCGCCAAGGCGCCAAAGCTCGTTAACAATTCGACTGTCGCGCATATGAAGCCGGGTGCGGTTCTGGTCGACATCGCGATCGACCAGGGTGGCTGCTTCGAAGACTCGCGGCCCACCACACACGACGACCCCACCTTCGCCGTGCACGACACGGTCTTCTACTGCGTTGCCAACATGCCCGGCGCCGTGCCGCGCACGTCGACCTACGCGCTGACCAACGCGACCATGCCGTACGTGGTCAAGCTCGCCGAGCGGGGCTGGAAGGCCGCATGCCAGGCCGATTCCGCTCTGGCGAAGGGTCTTTCGACGCACGAGGGTGCGATGCTCTCCGAGCAGGTGGCATCCGATCTGGACATACCCTTCACCGATCCGGCCAACCTGCTGGCCTGATCGCTCAATTGAACAACTCCCCGTAAAGGTAAAACCACCGACGGGCTCTAACGGCGAAGTGGGACCGCTCATGCAGCGTCCCACTTCGTCGGTTTCTGCGGTAGTGAGCGCGGAACTCGACCACACCGTCCTCGTCGCCCTGTTGGCCCGCCACAAGGTCGACGATCTCCAACCCCGTCCACACCTCATCCGACGGTGTCAGCGTCTCGGGTCTGGTGCGCGGATGCCACGTCCGCCAGACGTACTCCAGGTCCCCTACCGCGTACGCCGCATACCGCGATCTCATCAACTCTTCCGCGGTCGCCGCCGTCCGCTCCCCCGCGTGCAACGGTCCGCAGCAACGGTCGAACATCTCGCCACTGCCGCATGGGCAGTCATCTGTCGCCGACACAGATCACAGTCTGGCCGACTTCTTCGTGCTCACCCGCGACGACTCACTGCAACTCCGCTAGGCCAGCATCAACAGATAGTCTGTGCGCCACCAGGTCACAATGGCGAGGAATGCGATCACCGCCAGCGTCGCAGCCACCTGCACCTGGTTCCGGTTCTTGGCGGGCGCATACGCATAGGCGAAGGCGACCGCGCCGCCCGTCAGCAGTCCACCCACATGTCCCTGCCAGCTGATCGACGGCACGGTGAAGGTGATCACGAGGTTGATCACGATCATGATGACGACCCAGCGGATGTCGACGTTAACCTTCCTCGCCACCACGAATGTCGCTGCGAACAAACCGAATACCGCGCCTGACGCACCAAGCGTCGGCGCATTCAGTGGTGAGAACGAATAGATCAGCACCGACCCGCCCAACGCGCTCAGCAGATAGAGAAGACTGAACCGCAGCCGGCCCAGCCAGATCTCCAACGGCGGCCCGATGACGTACAGCGCGAACATGTTGAACAGGATGTGCGTAATACCGCTGTGCAGAAAAGCCGACGTGAGCAAGCGGTACAGCTCGCCGTGGGCGACGGCTGGCGACCACATCACGAAGTCCACCTCGACGCGCGACGACGCCTTCTGCGCGATGAACGCGAGCACGTTGATCGCGATCAACGCATAGGTGACCACCGGCGTCGTGGGACCCCAGGACCCGGCGGACGGCTTCTTCGGCTGGCGTACCGTTTTCACGCCTGCACTCACGCATTCCGCGCACTGGTGACCCACGGCCGCAGCGCGCATGCACTCCGGGCAGATGTAGCGGTGACACCGGGTGCACTGCACATACGTCGGCCGGTCCGGATGCCGGTAGCACGTCGGAGTCGGGGCGGTCATCTCAACCGCCGAGCGACCAGCGCGCTACGCCGGGAGTGATCATTCACACCTCGCACGGTACCGA
>CAVQRJ010000024.1:0-55184 GCA_963715215.1 uncultured Actinomycetota bacterium | reverse complement strand
GTGCTGCTCTACGACACCGGCCACATCCCCGGCGCGGTGAAGATCGACTGGCACACCGACCTCAACGATCCGCACGTCCGCGACTACATCAACGGTGAGCAGTTCGCCGAGCTGATGAACCGCAAGGGCATCTCCCGCGACGACACCGTCGTCATCTACGGCGACAAGAGCAACTGGTGGGCGGCCTACGCGCTGTGGGTGTTCACCCTCTTCGGCCACCCCGACGTGCGGCTGCTCGACGGCGGCCGCGACCTGTGGATCTCCGACGGCCGCGACACCACGCTCGACGTGCCGTCCAAGCAGAGCGCCGGCTACCCCGTCGTCGAACGCGACGACGCGCCGATCAGGGCGTTCAAGGACGACGTGCTGGGCATCCTCGGCGCCGAGCCGCTGATCGACGTGCGCTCCCCGCAGGAGTACACCGGCGAGCGCACCCACATGCCGGACTACCCCGAGGAAGGCGCGCTGCGCGGTGGCCACATCCCCACCGCCCGCTCGATTCCGTGGGCGAAAGCCGCCCAGGACAGCGGCCGGTTCCGCAGCCGCGAGGAGCTCGCGGAGTTGTACGACTTCCTGACGGCCGACGACAAGACCGTCGTCTACTGCCGGATCGGCGAGCGGTCGAGCCACACCTGGTTCGTGCTGACGCATCTGCTCGGTAAGCCCGGCGTGCGCAACTACGACGGCTCATGGACCGAATGGGGCAACGCCGTGCGAGTGCCGGTCGCCGTCGGGGAAGAGCCCGGCGACGCGCCATGACCATCCCGGCCGCACTGGCCGACGTTGTCTCCGATTTCCAAGAGGTACAGGGCCAGGACAAACTGCAGCTGCTGCTGGAGTTCGCTGGTGAGCTTCCACCCATCCCCGCCGAACTCGAAGAGGCGGCGATGGAGCCGGTGCCCGAATGCCAGTCGCCGTTGTTCCTTCACGTCGACGCCGAGGACCGCGGCCACGTGCGGCTGTACTTCAGCGCGCCACCCGAGGCGCCGACGACGCGCGGGTTCGCGTCCATCCTGGCGCAAGGCCTCGACAATCAGCCGGCCGACGACATCCTTGCAGTGCCCGACGACTTCTACACCGACCTGGGGCTCGCGGCGTTGATCAGCCCGCTCCGGTTGCGGGGTATGTCGGCGATGCTGGCGCGGATCAAGCGCCACCTACGCTGAGAAGGATCTGTGCCGAGCGCTCAACCTGGTACGGAATCACGGCCCGAAACCGTACGTAGGTGAGCGCTCGCAGGACCAGCGGGCTGCGGCCCTCTGCGGCGCAGAGCCGGGAGATGTGAGCGCCGAGATTGCCCGCTCCACCGGTGACAATCGCGACCCGATCTTGAAGCAGTCCCATGGCCAGAGAAGCTAGCCACGCGGCTACTGTCGGGTCAATTGCCGTCGGCACGGCGTGGGCGCTTAAACTGCGCGGGATACATTCTTAAAGACGATTCTTAGATATCTGCCGATCAGGAGGCGCAGTGCCCAGTCACGCCAGCTCCCGCATCCAGAAAGTGCTGGTCGCCAATCGCGGTGAGATCGCCGTCCGGGTGATCCGCGCGGCCAAGGACGCCGGCATCCCGAGCGTGGCCGTGTACGCCGAACCCGACGCCGAAGCCCCACACGTTCGGCTCGCCGATGAGGCCTTCGCACTCGGCGGCCAGACCTCCGGGGAGTCCTACCTCGACTTCGGCAAGCTGCTCGACGCGGCGGCCAAGTCCGGCGCCAATGCCGTCCACCCCGGCTACGGATTCCTTTCGGAGAACGCCGATTTCGCGCAGGCGGTCATCGACGCGGGTCTGATCTGGATCGGGCCGAGCCCGCAGTCCATCCGTGATCTCGGCGACAAGGTCACCGCCCGCCACATCGCCGCCAAGGCGAAGGCCCCGCTGGTTCCCGGCACGCCTGATCCGGTCAAGGACGCCGACGAGGTCGTCGCCTTCGCCGAGGAGTACGGCGTCCCGGTGGCGATCAAGGCGGCGTTCGGCGGCGGTGGCCGCGGTATGAAGGTGGCCCGCACCATCGAGGAGATCCCCGAACTGTTCGACTCTGCGACCCGCGAGGCTGTTGCGGCCTTCGGCCGCGGTGAGTGCTTCGTCGAGCGCTACCTGGACAAGCCGCGCCACGTCGAGGCCCAGGTGATCGCCGACCAGCACGGCAACGTCGTTGTCGCGGGCACCCGTGACTGCTCGCTGCAGCGGCGCTTCCAGAAGCTGGTCGAGGAGGCGCCCGCGCCGTTCCTTACCGACGCGCAGCGCAAGGAGATCCACGAGTCCGCCAAGCGCATCTGTAAGGAAGCCCACTACTACGGCGCAGGCACCGTCGAATACCTGGTCGGCCAGGACGGCCTGATCTCGTTCCTCGAGGTCAACACCCGCCTTCAGGTCGAGCACCCGGTCACCGAGGAGACCTCGGGCATCGACCTGGTCCGCCAGCAGTTCCGCATCGCCAACGGCGAGGCCCTCGACATCACCGAGGACCCGACGCCGCGCGGCCACTCGATCGAGTTCCGCATCAACGGCGAGGACGCGGGCCGCGGCTTCCTGCCCGCCCCGGGCCCGGTCACCAAGTTCGAACCGCCGACCGGCCCCGGAGTGCGGCTGGACTCCGGCGTCGAGACCGGTTCGGTTATCGGCGGCCAGTTCGACTCGATGCTCGCCAAGCTGATCGTTACCGGCGCGACCCGCGGTGAAGCGCTGGAACGGTCCCGCAGGGCGCTGGACGAGTTCACCGTCGAGGGACTGGCCACCGTCATCCCGTTCCACCGGGCGGTCGTTTCCGATCCCGCGTTCATCGGTGACGACAACGGGTTCACGGTGCACACCCGGTGGATCGAGACCGAATGGGACAACCAGATCGAGCCCTTCACCGGCGGTGACCCGATCGAGGAGGCCGACACCGTCCCGCGACAGACGGTCGTCGTCGAGGTGGGCGGTCGCAGGCTCGAGGTGTCTCTGCCCGGCGATCTGGCCATCGGCAACGGCGGCGGCGCGACTGCGCCCGGCATCGTCCGCAAGAAGCCGAAGCCCCGCAAGCGCGGTTCGCACGGTGGCGCGGCCGCATCCGGCGATGCGGTGACCGCCCCGATGCAGGGCACCGTGGTCAAGGTGGCCGTCGAGGAGGGCCAGGAGGTCGCCGCGGGCGATCTCGTGGTCGTGCTCGAGGCGATGAAGATGGAGAACCCTGTCACCGCTCACAAGGACGGCACGATCACCGGCCTCGCGGTGGAACCCGGCGCGGCCATCACGCAAGGCACGGTGCTCGCCGAGATCAAGTCAGGCGAGTAAGCGCCACGCTAGTCCGGCGTCACCAGGCTGCGCTCCTCGAGCGTCGTGCCGAAGTACTTGGCCTTCGGGTCGACGACGACGGCCTTGGTGATGCCTCGGCGGGCCAGCGAGTCCTGTGCCATCTGCTCGAACGAGATCTTCTGTGACCCACCGATGTTCACGTAACCGTTGAGCGGATCGGCAACAGCCGCGCGCGAAACGACAGACGCGACCTTCCATCCCGGGATCGGCTGGATCAAGGCGTCGGGAACGTGCACCTCCTCGCCGACGACGAGTGAATCGGTGATCTGGTCGGTGAACTCCTCGAACTGGGTGGCCCGCACCAGCGTGTAGGGCAATCCCGAATCGGTGATGATCTTCTCCTGAGCGACTTTGGCGCGCAGATATCCGCTCTCAGGCAACCCGTCGGTTCCGACGATCGACAGAGCGACGTAATGCCCGACCCCGGCCTTCTTGGCCTCAGTCACCAGGTTGGTCGTGGACGTGGTGAAGAAGTTCATCACCGGCCCGTCAGAGAAATCCGGCGAGTTGAGGACGTCGATCAAGGCGTCTGCGCCCGCGAGTGCGTCGGCTAGACCCTCGCCTGTGAGCACGTCGACGCCGGTGTTGCGGGACGCGGCGACGACCTCATGGCCCTCCGCGGTCAGCCGCTCAACGAGCTTGGTTCCGATCAGGCCACTGGCCCCGATGACTGCGATTTTCATGCCTACTATTACCGCTTGTGGAACCGGTGGAAATCAATGCCGGCGCTTGGTATTTACGCGGCGTGCGCTCCAACGAGGGTTACCGGTGGGATGTTTGTGAGCCGACCACCGGAGAGGTCGTCGCCGATGTGACGCTGGACCCCGACAGCGCGACGCTGTCGTCTGTCGGCGGCAACGCCGAGGCGATCAAAACTGCGGAGCAGGCGGTGCGCCGGTTCGCCGCGCAAGCGCTCGGCATCACCGTTGCGGATTGACGTCGATGTCGACACCTGTCGCGAGGTCGGCGCAATCCACCCACACCACATCGTCGCGCGAGGCCAGAAACGATCGCGCCCCTTCGTCACCGTGCAACGTGTCGACCAGCTCCGCCCAGTGGCGACGCGCGATGACCACCGGATGTCCTGGCCGCTCGGCAAAGCCGGCACGGGCGATGCCGGAGGGCGACGCGCGGGCCGCGGTCAGCACGCGACGAACCACCGCGGCGGCGATGTCGGGGGTGTCGACCGTCATCACCACCGCGTATTCGGCAGACCCAGATTCAAGCGCCGAAATACCCGCCCGCAGCGAAGCACTCATCCCCTCGGCCCAGTCTTTCGCCACCACAGAACGTGCGGCGGCAGGAACACCGACGACCGCGGCGCCCAGCACCACCAGAACGTCGTCGCACCCGCCGTCATGCAAAGCCGATACCGTCGAGCGCAGCCACTCCCCACCGCCGCCGAACACCTTCGGCATGCCGTACCGGGTTCCGGCGCCGGCCGCCAGGACGACGCCCGCGGCGCGCTTCGTCATAAGTTCAGTTTTACAAATTGCGCAATTCGGCTACCGGCCTTTCGCAGTCAGGACCACCGCGAATCTGCTATTGACGCCGACGTAAATACCGCCAACTCGCCGTGTTGACCAGGCTTTTTTAAGAATACAATTCATGATTGAGAAACCGCTGCCCTGGGGCGTAGGGTCAAGGCAGGTTGAGTTCGCAGCCGCGGGATACGTCATCGACGTGCAGGGCATTGCTCCCTGCAGCGATGGGCTTTGAGGACCCAGGGCCTTGAACTTTTGACGTGAACCACAGTCAGAAATTTGTTCGACTGATGGAGTCACACAAGATGTCTACTGCTATCACTACCCCACGTCCGGTTGACCGGACGGAAAGTCACGCCGCGACGTTTGCGACGCGGTGGCTTCAGCCGGCGGTCGCGGTGATCGCCGCGCACGGCGAACTGGACGCGTCCAACGCCCAGGAACTCGTCGACTACGCGTTGCGCGATGCTTACCGCACCGAGCGGCTGGCGCTGGATCTGACCGGCGTCGATTTCTTTGGCACCGCCGGTTTCTCTGCGCTGCACACGTTGAACGTGCGCTGCGCCAGTGCCGGTATCGAGTGGGTCATGGTGCCCAGCACGGCGGTCAGTCGGCTGTTGCGGATCTGCAATCCGGAATCGACTCTGCCGATCGCCGCGACTATGCCGGCCGCGCTGGCGAGGCTTCAGGCCGACCAGCGCAGGCTACTGCAATTGGTCTCGGAGCCGAGCTAGCGACTTGGCCAGCAGCCGGGACACATGCATCTGTGAGATGCCGACCCGCTCGGCGATCTGCGTCTGAGTCAGCGACTCGAAGAACCTGAGCAGCAGCACGGTACGCTCCCGCTCCGGGAGCGCTTCCAGCAAGGGGCGCAACGCTTCTCGGTTCTCGATCTGATCCAGGCTCAAATCGACGTCGCCCAGCGTGTCGGCGATCGCAGGCGCATCTTCTGTGCCGCTGCCGCCGCCGCTGTCGATCGACAGTGTGTTGTAGGAGCTGCCTGCGACCAGGCCCTCGACGACCTCGTCGCGATCCATTCCGAGCTCGGCGGCAAGCTCCGTCGGGGTCGGTGCACGCCCCAGCCGCTGCGACAGTTCGGCGGTCGCCGCACCGAGCCGCAGGTGCAGCTCCTTGAGGCGCCGCGGAACCTTGACCGACCAGCTGTTGTCGCGGAAGTGCCTGCGAACCTCGCCCATGATCGTCGGCACCGCGAACGACACGAAATCCGAGCCGGCGTGGACGTCGAACCGGATGACGGCATTGACCAGGCCGACTCGCGCGACCTGCACCAGATCATCGCGAGGCTCACCGCGGCCGTCGAATCGACGCGCGATGTGATCGGCCAGCGGCAGGCATCGCTCGACGATGCGGTCGCGCTGCCGGCTGAACTTGGCGGAGTCTTCCGACAAGCCTTCCATCTCGCGAAACATGTCGGCGACATCCGCGTATTCAGAGTTCTGCCGTGATGACGAACTCTGGGAGGACTGCCGACTCACCTGAGCGAACTCGCTCGTCTCGTGGTCATGGATATGCCGAATAGTTGGCCCTCTTCGGCGCCGTGTCCGTCCTGGAACGTCTTCACCTCGTCGGTGAGCGAACTCAGCACGTGCCAACTGAAACTGCCGGGGGTCAGAATGTCCGGGCTCTTACAGGTGGTCGACGCCTCGACCACCACCTCGCTCTCACGAGGATGGACCACAAGCACCAGCGTCGAGTCCGGCATCGCCGAACGGATCAGCCGCGTACACGCTTCATCGACCGCGAGCCGAAGATCCGACACTGCGTCGAAGTCGAGGTCCTCGAAGGTGCCGATGGCGGCGACGACAGTACGCACCACGGCCAGGTTCTCCAGCTGAGCGGAAACGCGGACCTCAACTGAACGGTCACCGTGCTGGTGCCCGTTTTGACGGTTTTCGACGTCGGCCATTTGACCTCCCGGCAATGTCGCCCCGACACTACTGCAAGTGGTTCGCCAGCTAACCACCGGCGCTCCCGATTGAAAGACACGTGTGACGCGGACGTCGGCGGGGTAATACCAGGTCATGAACGACGTTCAGCCGTCGCACTTGCCGCGCCGCATCCTGGTGACGGTCGGCATCGTACTTGCTGCTCTGATCGTGATTGCGGCCTTGGTTTATGCCGCTGCCTTCCTGATGCTCGCGCCGATGATGCGGTGACATCGATGTGTGATACCCAGCGTGAGCGGATTTATACCTGCGGGTTGCGATGCGGCTTCGCCGCAGCGTAGTGAGCGGCCCCGGCTTGCGCCGAATGCGACGCGGCCGCGGCTTCTCCTATCACGATCACGACGGCAAGGCGGTCGCCGACGAGGCGACGCTTACGCGTATCAAGGATCTGGTCATCCCGCCCGCCTGGAAGAAGGTGTGGATCAGCCCGTATGAAAACGGCCACATCCAAGCGGTGGGAACCGACGCGGCGGGCCGAAGGCAGTACCTGTATCACGCGAAGTGGCAGGAGGAGCGCGCGGAGGAAAAGTTCGACCGGGTGCTGGAGATGTCGAAGTCGTTACCCGAGATGCGGCGACGCATCGCAAAAGATCTGCGTTGCCGCGGCCTCGAACGTGATCGTGTCCTCGCGCTGGCCTTGCAACTCCTCGACCTCGGCTACTTTCGGGCCGGCGGCGAGCAATACGCCGAGGAGAACAACTCGTTCGGGATCGCTACGTTGCTCTGCGAGCACGTGACACTGCAACGCAAGGCGGTCGAGTTCGACTTTCCCGCCAAGAGCGGCGTGCGCCGGACGCTGCTCATCGACGATCCAGAGGTGGTGCGCTCGGTACGGGCCTTGATGAGCCGTCCTGATCGCACCGACCGCCTACTGGCCTGCCGCAATTCGTCGGCATGGGCCGACATCCACGCCGACGATCTCAACGCCCGGTTCAAGGAACTCGTCGGCGACGAGTACACAGTCAAGGATCTACGCACCTGGCATGGCACCGTGCTTGCGGCCGCGGCGTTCGTCGACGCCGACCCACCGGTGAACAAGACGGTTGTCAAACGGGTGGAGTCCGCGGTGATGAAAGAGGTGGCCGAGGAACTCGGTAATACACCCGCGGTGGCGCGGGGCTCCTACGTCGACCCGCGGGTCGTCGAGGGGTACGAGAAGGGCATCACCATCGCAACCGGTGTACGCCGCGCCGATCGCACGAAGAACGCCGGTGAAAAACAGGCGATTCTGGAAGACAGCACTGCGCGGCTGATTCGCAAGGTGGCGCGCGGTTAAACAACTCAGCCCGGCAACCGGAGGCTGGTTGAATGCGCACGGGTCATCCGGTGGGCACCCGCGGGTAGTCCGCCGACGCCACCTTGTGGTAGATGCGCATCGTGTCCGCTGCGACCTGGTCCCAGGTATAACGGGCACACACCCGGTCCCGGCCCGCGAGTCCGAGGCTCTGCCGCAGGAATGAATCGCGGAGCATCGGATTGATTGCGGCGGCGATCTCGCTGGGCCTCTTCGGCTGAATCAGCATGCCCGTGACGCCGGGGACGACCGTGTCCTGCATGGCGCCGACTGCCGAAGCCACCACCGGGATACCGCATGCCATGGCCTCAAGCGGGACGATGCCGAACGGTTCATACCATGGGATGCAGGCGACGACATCGGCCGACCGAAGTAGCGAGGGCATGTCTTCCCGGGTAACCGCACCGTAAAGGTGGACGCGCCGAGCGACACCCAGCTCCTTGGCCAGGTCGCGGAGTCGACACGCCTCTGGATCGGAGTCGAACGCGGCTTGGTCCGACCCGCCTGCGATGACCAGTTCGGCGTTCGGGATCGCCGGCATCGCACGAATCATGTCGTCGAATCCCTTGCGGGGCACCAGTCTTCCCACACTGAGAATCCGATTCTTGGCGGTCTTGCGGGCTATCGGACCGCTGGGTGTGAAGAGGTCTTTGTCGACTCCGCACGGCACGACCGAGATTCGTGCTCTCGATCGGCCCATCCGCATCAATTCGAAGACCTCGTCGGTGCACGTGGCCGACACCCAGGTGGCCGTCCTGGCCACCATGGCCTCGAGCCGGAGCCGGTCCTTCAGACCGGTGTCTCGTGCACCGTGATGTCGCCGCTTCACGACGCCGAGCGCATGGAACGTCTGGACCGCGGGCAGCCCAAGATGGCGCGCCGCCAGCTGAGTGGCGATACCCGACATCCAGAAGTGAGCGTGTGTCACGGCGGGTCGGTAGGCGTGCCAACGCGCGTCGAGGAATTGCGCGAACGGGCCCATATGTTGTAGCAGCTCATCTTTCGGCAGCCGCTCGGGAGGTCCTGCGGGCACGTGCACGACCGTGTACCCGTGCGGTGCGACGACCTCCTCTGGCACGTCGGGGTCTTCTCGCCGGGTGTATACCGTCACGTCATGTCCGCGGCGCACCAATGCTGCCGACAACCCAGCCACATGCACGTTCTGTCCGCCTGCGTCCGCGCCACCGAATACGGCGAGCGGGCTGGCGTGCTCGGAGACCATTGCGATCTTCATCGGCGCGCTCCCATCAGGTTCATGCGCACCGTTCTTCGATGACTTCGTCCCACTGGGACGGGAATCGATCGAGGGAGAACTGCCTCAGGCCACGCCCGTCGACGTCCTTGGCGGGATTCACCGGCACGACAGGGATGTGCGTGCCGGCAACCGGCGACTCCGTCCAGGAACTGTGCACGTGCCACACAAGAAGTGAGCGCGCAGCTCCCGCAACAACCATGATCGTTGTGTTGCCGCTGGCCACGGGTCACAAACGTGCAACGGTCGAGTGTTCACAAAGTGGCTCCGTAGCGCTTCGTTTACCGGATCGGCGCCGGTTGACGAGCGTTTTGTGATCACTTCTCCGGGTATGCCGCGGGCATGTCAGGAAGCGACGAAATCCCCATCCCAGACGCCCTAGAGCAGCAGCGGGAAACCGCCCCTGCAGTCTGCCGACCAAGAGGTGTCGGCCGAGGCTCCCGGCGACGTACCGCTCGAGGCCTCAGATGCGGATTGGCAGGAGCAACACGAAGAGATCATCGATGACCCCGAGGAGCGCACCGGTGACTGAGCGCCATGCGTCATCCCCTACCCCGACGTCACCAAAACCGCCCTGAAACACCTTCCCGACGGCGGCGCGATCATCAACACCGCGTCGATCAACGGGTTGCGTAAGCAAGAGCCCGTACTACTCGGCGACCAATTGCGTTGCGCCCGGACCGGTCTGAGGCCGGCATGCAGCTGGGGCTGCGCGTGGTCGACGCGGGCGACCGTCCGGTGGGCAGGTGGTCGCGCCGTTCGTGCTGGCCCGGCTGCCGCGCTGGCAACACCGCGGGACGTTTCTTGCGGCGTGGGAAGACATTGTCCGTCTCGGCGAATGAGAGTGCGGGGTTTAGCCCCGCAAGCCCTCGGGAACCCTTGGACCGCGCAGGGAAATCTCACTGTGTAGCCCAAGAACCGGGCGAAAACCCAGAGCTGATCCCTTAACGGAAGGTAAAGCATGACCGAGAAGAACAGTGGGCCCATGGAAGGCGTCAAGGGCGCCGTCGAAGACGTCAAGGGCAAGGCCAAGGAAGCGGTCGGCTCCGTGACGGGGCGCGATGACGTGGTCCGCGAGGGCAAGGCCCAGCAGGATAAGGCCGACGCTCAGAAGGACGCCGCCAAGAAGGAAGCCGAGGCCGAAGCGGCCCGCGGCAGCGCGAAGGCGGCCGAGAAGCGCCAAGAGGCCAACCAGTAGACATAGCCCTCAATAAAGGAATCCCAGCCGGGGTACCGGCTGGGATTTCTTCTGCCGGCGTACCAACGTTCTTCGATACCGCGCACCCGTTGTCGCCACCGACACGCCAGCGAGTCATCCACAACCGCTGCCTGTAGGCGCGCGGACCTACCATTCGAATCGTTATGCGAACCAGGGCGAAGGTGTACGTGGTCGTCGGCGCCGCATCAGGCATAGCCGCCTACTTACTCGACGCCAGCGTGCCGTGGAGCCTGGCCATCGGGATCCTCGCGCCGCTACTGCTCGCCGCCGCACCCCGCTTCCTGCTGGCGACCGTCAAAGGCGCACTCACCCCGAGTCCCCGGGAGTCACCGGCGGCCTCGGCCATGTCCGGCATAGAGTTCGAAGACCACATCGCGCGGATCGCCCGATCGTGCGGCGTGCCTGTGATCATGACCTCGGTCACCGGCGACTGGGGTGTCGACCTGGTCGTCGGGCATCGACCCGAACGTCTTGCGGTGCAATGCAAGCGGCAATCACGGCCGGTCGGCGCGAGCGCCGTTCAGGAGGTCGTCGCGGGCGCACCTATGCACGACTGCACCAAGACGATGGTCGTCACGAACCACGAATTCACCCCCGCCGCAGTCAAACTCGCGGAGTTGCACGGCTGCCAGCTCGTCGGAGGATCGAACTTGCCGAGGCTGCGCTCGATCTTCCGACGTCTCACCGAGCCTTCGGCGCCGACGAAGCCTAGCTGAGCGCGTCGCGAACGGCGGCGACGGCGTCGTCGATCTCGCGGTACGAGACCGTCAGCGCAGGCCGGAACCGGACACTGTTCGGTCCGCTGGCAAGCATGACGACGTGGCGGTCCCACAGTTTGCGAATCAATTCGTCACGCTGCTCACCCGACGGCAGGCTGAACGCGCGCATCAACCCGCGGCCGCGGACGTCGTGCACCTGTCCGGGGAACTCGGCCGCCAGCTCCTCCAACCGGGCGTGCAGATGACGGCCCGCCTGCGCGGCGTGCTCCATCAACCCGTCGATCTCGATGACCTCGAGGATGCGCCGCGAACGGACCATATCGACCAGGTTGCCGCCCCACGTGGAGTTGATCCGCGAGCTGACCGCGAACACGTTGTCGGCGACCTCGTCGACGCGACGTCCGGCCATGATCCCGCACACCTGGGTCTTCTTGCCGAACGCCACAACGTCTGGCGTCACACCCAATTGCTGGTAGGCCCAGGAGGTTCCGGTCAGTCCGCAGCCCGTCTGCACCTCGTCAAAGATGAGCAACGCGTCGAACTCGTCGCACAGCTCGCGCATCGCCGCGAAGAACTGCGGACGGAAGTGCCGGTCTCCGCCCTCACCCTGGATGGGCTCGGCGATGAAGCAGGCGATGTCATGCGGATGTGCCTCGAACGCCGCGCGCGCCTGGCGCAGCGACTCCGCCTCGAGCGCGGCCATGTCGGCGCCAGGACGGATATACGGCGCGTCGATGCGCGGCCAGTCGAACTTCGGGAAACGCGCGACCTTGTTCGGGTCGGTGTTCGTCAGCGACAGCGTGTAGCCACTGCGGCCGTGGAAGGCGCCGCGCAGATGAAGCACCTTGGTGCCGAGTTCAGAATCTATCCCGCGCGCCTCGTTGAGCCTGCTCTTCCAGTCGAACGCCACCTTGAGAGCGTTCTCGACAGCCAGCGCGCCACCGTCGACGAAGAACAGATGCGGCAGCGCGGGGTCACCGAGGACGCGGGCGAAGGTATCGACGAAACGCGCCATCGGCACGCTGTACACGTCGGAGTTGCTCGGCTTGTTCACCGCGGCAGCGGCGAGCTCGACGCGGAACGCTTCGTCGTCGGCAAGGGCGGGATGGTTCATGCCCAGCGCCGACGAGGCGAAGAAGGTGAACATGTCGAGATAGCGCTCGCCGGTGCGGGCGTCGACCAGGATCGAGCCGGTCGACCGCTCGATGTCGAGCACGAAGTCGAGACCGTCGGCGAGGATGCTGCGGGCCAGCACCTCGCGCACGTCGGCTGGGCCGATCGCGTGGACGGCGACTGTCTTTTGGGCAGGGGTCATCACAGCGGTCATGCCTGCCATCTTAGCGCAATATTTACGGTCCTAGCACCATTTGGCCGGAAGATTTACGGTATATGTTCGCGTCCTGCGTAAAACGTCTGTAGGATGATCGTGCTTCGGGTGCGGACATCGGCCGCGGTCCGGATCTGTTGCAGCAAGTCTTCCAGCGCCCGGGCCGACTCGACACGCACGAGCAGGATGTAGCTCTCTTCGCCGGCCACCGAGTGGCATGACTCGATGGCCTCGATGTGTTCGAGCCGGGCGGGCGCATCATCGGGTTGAGACGGGTCGAGAGGAGTGATGGCCACGAACGCCGAGAGCATGTGCCCGACGGCTTCGGGGTTGATCCGGGCCGAGTACCCGGTCACCACACCCCGCGCCTCGAGTCGTCGCACTCGTGACTGGACCGCAGACACCGAAAGCCCCGCGGTCGCCGCGAGATGGGCCAGCGTTGCCCGCCCGTCGGCGACGAGTTCGCGAGCCAGTATCCGATCGATCTCATCGAGCGGTTCGCTCATGGCCGCACTGTATCCCTTCCGGTCGAGCGCATGAGCGAACGACTCGAAACATGGCAGTTGCGCGCGAAATTCGCGGCCGCACTGTCCCGCATGTACGGCGCCGAGGTGCCATGATGCAGGGCCCACCGCGGTGGCGCGGACCCGATGTGCTGTTGCGGCAGACGTCGTTTCGCGCGCTCTCCGAGCCGTGGCGCTTCCGGGAGACCGACGGCAGCGTCGTCGACGGCACGCTGCGCGTGCGGTTCGGAGAGGTCGAGTCGCGAGGCGTCGCCCTCACGATCGAGGGGCGCCGACGCTACGACGCGGCCATGGCCACCCCGATCCGGCCACGGCTGGGCGACTACTTCCCCAGCAGCCACGCGCGCATGGCGGCGGCCGGCCTGGCCTACTACCACGGCGGCGACCCGTCGAAACCCGTTGTCTACGAGGATTTCCTGCCCGCTTCTGCGGCCGGAATCTTCCGGTCAAACCTCGATACCGACGCGCAGGAGGCCATCGGCGGGGAAGATCGGGACCGGGACTACAGCGTCGACTGGATGGCAGGACAGATCGGGCATCACATTCACGACCCTTACCACCTCTACGAGAAAGTCGCCTCACAATGACCAGCGTTCAGACATCACAAGCTCCAGCCCGCCTCCCAGCAGCGGAAGACCTTCGCGCGAAGGCCCGCGACGCACTGCAGGCGATCGGCTCGCGCGTCGAACTGGGTGAGCCCGGCGCACACGGTGTGCACGCCAGCACACCCATCACCGGCGACGTGCTGTTCACCGTCGCCGAGACCACGCCCGAGCAGGCCGACGCCGTGATTGCCGAAGCGGCGCAGGCGTTTACGACATGGCGCACAACACCTGCACCGGTGCGTGGCGCGCTGGTGGCGCGGCTCGGCGAGCTGCTCAAAGAGCACAAGGACGATCTCGGCTCGCTCGTCACGATCGAGGCAGGGAAGATCACCTCGGAGGCCCTGGGCGAGGTCCAGGAGATGATCGACATCTGCGAATTCGCGGTCGGGCTGTCGCGACAGCTGTACGGCAAGACCATCGCCTCGGA
Organism: uncultured Actinomycetota bacterium; assembly: GCA_963715215.1. Classification (GTDB taxonomy): domain Bacteria; phylum Actinomycetota; class Actinomycetes; order Mycobacteriales; family Mycobacteriaceae; genus Mycobacterium. Next base: position 41,071 of record CAVQRJ010000024.1, on the reverse strand, counting down.
GCGCCCGGGGCACCGGCTGATGGAGACCTGGCATCCGCTCGGCGTCGTCGGCGTCATCACGGCCTTCAACTTCCCGGTCGCGGTGTGGGCGTGGAACGCCGCGATCGCACTGGTCTGCGGCGACACCCTGGTGTGGAAGCCCTCGGAGCTCACGCCGCTCACCGCGCTGGCCTGCCAGGCGCTGGCCGAACGGGCCGCCGACGACGTCGGAGCGCCGCGCGCCGTCAGCCGACTGGTCATGGGCGGGGCCGCAGTCGGTGAACGCCTGGTCGACGACCCGCGGGTGGCGCTGGTGAGCGCGACGGGTTCGGTGCGGATGGGTCAGCAGGTGGGTCCTCGCGTCGCGCGGCGGTTCGGCAAGGTGCTGCTGGAACTGGGCGGCAACAACGCCGCGATCGTCACGCCGTCGGCAGATCTCGAACTCGCCGTGCGGGGCATCGTGTTCTCCGCGGCCGGCACCGCGGGCCAGCGCTGCACGACGCTGCGACGGCTGATCGTGCACCGGTCGATCGCCGACTCCCTCGTCGAGCGGATCGTGTCGGCGTACTCTCAGCTTCCGGTCGGCGACCCCGAAGCCGATGGGACGCTCGTCGGGCCGCTGATTCACGAGACGGCGTACCGCGACATGGTCGGCGCGCTCGAGCGGGCCCGCGCCGAGGGCGGTGAGGTCTTCGGCGGTGAGCATGTCGACCTCGGCGAGGGGTCCTACTACGTGCAGCCCGCGGTGGTGCGCATGCCCGCGCAGACCGAACTGATGCACGAGGAGACCTTCGCGCCGATCCTCTATGTCGTCACCTATGACGACATCGACGAGGCGATCGCATTGAACAATGCCGTGCCACAAGGTCTTTCGTCGTCGATTTTTACGTTGGACATGCGGGAGGCCGAACGCTTCATGGCCGCCGACGGCTCCGACTGCGGCATCGCCAACGTCAATATCGGCACCTCGGGCGCCGAGATCGGCGGGGCGTTCGGCGGCGAGAAGCACACCGGCGGCGGCCGCGAGTCCGGTTCGGACGCGTGGAAGGCCTACATGCGCAGGGCGACGAACACCGTCAACTATTCGTCCGAGCTGCCGCTGGCGCAGGGCGTGCACTTCGGCTGACGCGTTTGCGCCAACGTGAAGCCACTGCGAATATGAGCCACCCATTTCACACTGGCTTCACGTTCGGCGGCGCCACGCCGCTGAAAGGCGTCGTATGATGCCGCCCTCGCTGTCATCAGCCGTCACGCGTAGGTCGATCCACCCCAGTTCGGCCACCGTCTCAGCCTTGCGGATGTCGTGATTGATACGGGCGCGACTCATCCAATGGTGCGCTCCTTCGTAATCCATCGCGATTCTCAGGTCATCCCAGCCGAGATCGAATACCGCGACGAGCACCCCGAATTCGTCGTAAACAGGGATCTGTGTCTGCGGTCGAGGGAAGTCATGGCGCATGACGAGCAGGCGCAGCCACGTCTCTCGCGGCGATTCCGCGCCGGGGTCGACCAAATCCAGCACGGTACGGGCGCGCCGGATGCCTCGTCGGCCCCTATAGCGGTCGGCAAGAAGTTCCACGTCGGCGATCTTGAGCTGTGATGCACGCGCCAGCGCATCGATCGACGCAACGGCCCGGTCGAGTGGGTAATGGCATGCGAGGTCGAGGGCGGTCCTGGCGGGCGTGGACAGACGAATGAGATCGGTCACCTCGACCTCGTCGTCGGCCCACTGATCAGACCATGTGTGAATCCCGCGGGGCGGATGACGGTTCGGCCACAACAACTCGGCCGGCCTATCAGCGTCTACCCATTTCGCTCCGTGCAGCGCGGCCGCCGATTGACCGGCCACAACGCCTCGACGCCCGGACCACAGCCACGCCGCCCGGGCGCGTTCGCCGGCGGTAACACCGGCGCCGCGTGGGACGTAAACGTCTGGATATAGCGCGACGAACTTGCTGCGCAGTGCGTAGGGCGTCAGGGCGCCAGCCGCGACCGCCTCACTTCCGATGAATGGCTCCCCCATGCGTTGGAGTGTGCCGACGGCCACCGACACCGCGCCCAACGTGAACTCACTGCGAATTCGCGACACAGATTTAGCCTGGTTTCACGTTCGGCGAAGCATAGGCACTTCGGCTGACTACGGCTTCTCCAGAGCCTTGGCGCAGCCGGCGAGAATCGCGAGAAAGCTCCAACTCAGCAGCCGCGAACTCACCGGCTCGAGCGCTTTGCCCCCCGACCAGATCGGATGGGTGTATCGGGTCACCCAGTCGACATGGGTGCCGTCGCCTTTCGGCGAGAACGTCAGTGTGCCGCCCTCGTGGATGAAGGCGGGGAATGAGCGCAGGATCCGGTATGTGTAGCTCCGCGGTGGGTCGTATGCCGCGTATTCCTCCTTGAACCACAGCCCCGCGCCCGTCACGACACGCACTGCACCGGTTCTGGGGCCCGACGATCCCTTCGCATACTTGGCCCCGAGGACCAGCGGTGCCGCCGTCAGGCTCATCGGATCGGCGAGCCAGTCGAAGACCTGTTCAGGAGGCGCAGCGATGGTGCGTTCGACGTGCAGCTCGATCACGGCGTCACAGTACGCGGCTGGCCTCCGCCGTTGTTGTACACGTGCGAATTAAAATGGCAGGCGTGTCGGAAACCAGGCGGCGACTGTCCCCCGACGATCGGCGGAGCGAGTTGCTGGCCCTGGGCGCGAAGGTGTTCGGGGAACGCCCTTACGACGAGGTCCGCATCGACGAAATCGCCGAGCGCGCGGGCGTCTCACGCGCGCTGATGTACCACTACTTCCCCGACAAGCGCGCGTTCTTCGCCGCCGTGGTGAAGGCCGAGGGAGACCGGCTGTTCGAGGCGACCAATACGCCTGAGCTGGCGGGCCAGACGTTGTTCGAGCAGTTGCGCGAGGGTGTGCTGGCGTATCTGCACTACGACGAGTCTCACCCGCACGGCGCCTGGGCGGCCTACGTCGGCCAGGGCACCTCAGACCCCGTTCTGCGCGGGATCGAGGACACCGACAACGAGCGTCAGATCAACCGGCTGATGGACCGGATGAACGAGACGCTCGGCGGCGGCCTGGACTCCAAGGTCGAACGCGACGTCCGCATCACGATGTACGGCTGGCTGGCCATGACGATGGAGATGTGCAGGCAACGGATCATGGATCCGTCCATCGACGCCGGACAGATCGCCGACACCTGCGCGCACGCCCTTCTCGATATGGTCGGCCGGGTGCCAGGGGTTCCTGCCGAACTCACCGAGGCGGTCGCCCCCGAGCTACGCGGTACATAACTTGTCGGTGCCTGTTGGCACGATGGCTATGTGAGCTCTAACCAGGACCCGCTATCCCGGTTCAGCGCGCTGACCCGGGAGTGGTTCACCGGCACCTTCGCGGCCCCTACCGATGCACAGGCGCAGGCCTGGTCGGCCATCGCCGACGGCGATAACACGCTGGTCATCGCGCCGACCGGATCCGGAAAGACGCTGGCCGCGTTCCTGTGGGCCATCGACCGGCTGGCCGGCGAGCCCCGGCCACCAGCAGCGGGCACCCGCGTTCTGTACGTATCGCCGCTGAAGGCGCTGGCCGTCGACGTCGAACGCAACCTGCGCACGCCACTGACCGGGATCACCCGCATCGCCGAGCGGAGCGGACAGCGCGCCCCCGAGATCAGCGTCGGCGTGCGCTCCGGCGACACCCCGCCCGGACGGCGACGGGAGCTCATCGCCAAACCTCCGGACGTTCTGATCACCACACCCGAGTCGCTGTTCCTGATGCTGACGTCGGCCGCGCGCGAAACGCTGGCCTCGGTGCAGACCGTCATCGTCGACGAGGTGCATGCCGTCGCCGCGACCAAGCGCGGAGCCCATCTGGCGCTCTCGCTGGAGCGGCTCGACCAACTGTTGGACAAGCCCGCGCAGCGGATCGGGCTGTCGGCGACGGTGCGGCCCCCGGAGGAGGTGGCGCGATTCCTGTCCGGGCAGGCGCCGACGACGGTGGTCGCCCCGCCCGCGGCCAAGACGTTCGACCTGTCGGTGCAGGTGCCCGTACCCGATATGGCCAACCTCGAGAACAACAGCATCTGGCCCGACGTCGAGGAGCGCATCGTCGACCTGATCGAGGCGCATCGCAGCTCGATCGTGTTCGCCAACTCGCGGCGGCTTGCCGAACGACTTACCTCGCGGCTCAACGAGATTCACGCCGAACGCAACGGGATCGAATTGCCCTCCGGGCCCAATCCGCAAGTGGGCGGTGGCTCACCCGCACACATCATGGGCAGCGGCCTCGCGTCGGGTGCCGCGACCCTGTTGGCCCGCGCCCACCACGGTTCGGTCAGCAAGGAACAGAGGGCCCTGGTCGAGGACGACCTCAAGTCCGGGCGGCTGAAGGCCGTCGTCGCGACCTCCAGCCTCGAACTGGGCATCGACATGGGCGCGGTCGACCTGGTCATCCAGGTGGAGACGCCGCCGTCGGTGGCCAGCGGGCTGCAACGCATCGGCAGAGCAGGCCATCAGGTCGGCGAGATTTCGCAGGGCGTGCTGTTCCCGAAGCACCGCACCGACCTCATCGGCTGCGCGGTGACGGTGAGACGCATGCTCTCCGGCGAAATCGAGACGATGCGGGTGCCGACGAACCCGCTCGACGTGCTGGCCCAGCACACCGTGGCGGCGTGTGCGCTCGAGCCGTTGGACGCCGACCTCTGGTTCGACGCGGTGCGGCGAAGCGCGCCGTTCGCGACCCTGCCGCGCAGTGCGTTCGAGGCGACGCTGGACCTGCTGTCTGGCAAGTACCCGTCCACGGAGTTCGCCGAGCTGCGGCCCCGCCTGGTGTACGACCGCGACGCGGGCACGCTCACCGCGCGGCCGGGCGCGCAGCGGTTGGCGGTGACCTCCGGCGGCGCGATCCCCGACCGCGGCCTTTTCACCGTGTACCTGGCCTCCAGTGCGGACTCCGAAAAGCCTTCGCGGGTGGGCGAACTCGACGAGGAGATGGTCTACGAGTCACGGCCTGGCGACGTGATCTCGCTTGGCGCCACCAGCTGGCGGATCACCGAGATCACCCACGACCGGGTGCTGGTCATCCCTGCGCCGGGCGAGCCGGCCCGGTTGCCGTTCTGGCGCGGCGACGGCGTCGGCAGGCCCGCCGAGCTCGGCGCGGCGATCGGCGCCTTCACCGGCGAGTTGGCCGGGCTGAGCCAGGAAGACTTCGCGAAGCGTTGTGCCGCAATGGGATTCGACGACTACGCGACCGCCAATCTCTGGCAGCTGCTCAACGACCAGCGCCAGGCCACCGGCACGGTTCCCACAGACGCCACCTTCGTCGTCGAGCGTTTCCGCGACGAGCTCGGCGACTGGCGGGTGATCCTGCACTCCCCCTACGGGCTTCGGGTGCACGGGCCGCTGGCGCTCGCGGTGTCGCGCAGGCTGCGTGAGCGCTACGGCATCGACGAGAAGCCGACCGCATCCGACGACGGCATCATCGTCCGGCTGCCGGACACCCTGCCTGATTCCGGAACGCCGCCCCCCGGCGCCGAGCTCTTCGTGTTCGACGCCGACGAGGTCGAGCCGATCGTCACCGCCGAGGTGGGCGGTTCGGCGTTGTTCGCCTCCAGGTTCCGCGAATGCGCGGCCCGCGCCCTGCTGTTGCCGCGACGCCACCCGGGCAAGCGGTCACCGCTGTGGCATCAGCGACAACGCGCCGCGCAACTGCTCGATGTGGCCCGCAAGTATCCGGACTTCCCCATCGTGCTGGAGACGGTCCGCGAGTGCCTGCAGGACGTCTACGACGTGCCGACGCTGACGGAGCTGATGCACAAGATCGCGCAGCGCAGGTTGCGGCTGGTCGAGGTCGAAACGCAGACGCCGTCGCCGTTCGCGGCCTCGCTGCTGTTCGGCTATGTCGGGGCGTTCATGTACGAGGGCGACAGCCCGCTGGCCGAGCGTCGGGCCGCGGCGTTGTCACTGGACAGCACGCTGCTGGCCGAGCTGTTGGGCCGCGTCGAACTGCGCGAGCTGCTCGACCCGCAGGTGATCGCCAGCACAGCGGCACAGCTGCAGCACCTCACCGAGGACCGCGCGGCCCGTGACGCCGAGGGCGTCGCCGACTTGCTGCGGCTGCTTGGGCCGTTGACGACGGCCGAGATCGCGGAGCGGTGCACCGCCGACGAGGTCGGCAGCTGGCTGGAGGGTCTGCGCGAGACCAAACGGGCGCTCACGGTGTCGTTCGCGGGACAGACGTGGTGGGTCGCCATCGAGGACATCGGCCTGCTGCGCGATGGAGTGGGCGTCGCCGTGCCGGTCGGAGTGCCGGCGATCTTCACCGATGGCGTCGCCGATCCGCTCGGCGAACTGCTCGGTCGATACGCCCGCACCCGCGCCCCGTTCACCACACATGACGCGGCGGCCCGGTTCGGGCTGGGCCAGCGTATCGCCGCGGATGTGTTGGGCCGCATGGCGATCGATGGGAAGCTCGTGCGTGGCGAGTTCACTTCGGCAGCCGACTCGAGTGACCAGTGGTGCGATGCAGGCGTGCTCAAGATCCTGCGGCGGCGGTCGCTGGCGGCGCTTCGGGCGCAGGTGGAGCCGGTCAGCACCGCCGCGTATGCACGTTTCCTGTCCGCGTGGCAACAGGTAGGGGTGGAGCGAGCCTCGGGCGTCGACGGCCTTGCATCGGTCATCGATCAGCTGGCAGGCGTTCCGATACCGGCCTCGGCCGTCGAACCGCTGGTGTTCTCATCGCGGATCCGCGACTACCAGCCCGCGATGCTCGACGAACTGCTCGCCTCCGGCGAGGTGACGTGGTCGGGTGCGGGCACGATCGGTGGCGGTGACGGCTGGATCGCGTTCCACTCCGCCGAATCCGCGCCGCTGACGCTCACCCAGCCGACACAGATCGATTTCACCGATGCGCACCGCGCCATCATGGAGGTCCTCGGTGGCGGCGGGGCGTACTTCTTCCGGCAATTGGCCGGCTCAGGTCTGATCGCCGGCTCAGCCGGCGACACCGACCAGTTCAAACACGCACTGTGGGAACTCATTTGGGCGGGCTGGATCACCGGTGACACGTTCGCACCGGTGCGGGCGATGCTCGGAGGCACCGGCAGACGGTCGGCCCGGCCTGCCCATCGTCAGCGCTCGCGGCCTCCGCGGCTGAGCCGCTACAGCGTGGCGCATGCACAGACGCGGGCTGCCGACCCCACGGTTGCAGGCCGATGGTCGGCGCTACCCGCCGCCGAGCTGGATTCGACTGTGCGGGCACACTTTCAAGCCGAGCTGTTGCTCAACCGGCACGGCGTGCTGACGAAGGGCGCGGTCGTCGGCGAGGGCGTCCCCGGTGGGTTCGCGATGCTCTACAAGGTGCTGACCGCATTCGAGGATGCCGGCAGGTGTCAGCGCGGGTACTTCGTCGAGTCGCTTGGCGGCGCCCAGTTCGCGGTCGCATCGACGGTCGATCGGCTGCGGTCGTATCTCGACAGCGTCGAACCGGAGCGCAAGGAGTACCAGACCGTGGTGCTGGCGGCCGCCGATCCCGCGAACCCGTACGGCGCCGCCCTGCCGTGGCCCGAGGGCGCCCACAGGCCGGGGCGCAAGGCCGGTGCCCTGGTCGCCCTCGTCGACGGTGAACTTGCCTGGTTCCTCGAGCGCGGTGGGCGCACGCTGCTCACCTTCACCGACGATGCGGAAGCCCACCATGCCGCCGCCGGTGCCCTCGCCGATCTGGTCGGCACGGGCCGTGTGCAGTCGCTATTGGTCGAGAAGGTCAACGGCGAGCCGGTGCTGTCGCCGGACGCCGAGGGCGACCACGCCGCCGTCGTCGCGGCACTCACCGGCGCCGGCTTCGCGCGAACCCCACGGGGTCTGCGACTGCGCTGACGCTCGGCTTCCTAGAGTGCTGACCATGGGGTTGCGCACGGCATTGACCGAGATGTTCGGCATCGACCATCCCGTGGTGCTGGCTCCCATGGGCGGAGTCGCCGGCGGCGCCCTGGCGGCAGCCGTTTCGGAGGGCGGTGGCTTTGGCGTGATCGGCGCAGGGACCGGAGATCTCGAATGGCTCGCCAGGGAATGCGAGCTGGCGCGGGCTGGCACGCGCAAACCGTGGGGCATCGGCTTCCTGTCCTGGGCCATCGACGCGGCGGTGATCGATGCGGCAATTGAGCAGTCGCCCGCGGCGATCATGCTGTCGTTCGGCGACCCCGCGCCCTTCACCGACGCGATCCGGGTGGCCGGCATTCCGATCATCGTTCAGGTCACCGACCTGACGGAGGCCCGTCACGCGCTGGACGTGGGAGCGGACATCGTCGTCGCGCAGGGCTCCGAGGCAGGCGGCCACGGCGGCGGCCGCGCGACGCTTCCGTTCGTACCCGCCGTCGTCGACATCGCGGGGGCGGTCCCGGTGCTGGCCGCGGGCGGCATCGGCGACGGCCGCGGGCTGGCCGCCGCGCTTGTGCTCGGGGCCGCAGGGGCCGTCATCGGAACCCGGTTCGAAGCCACATACGAAGCGCTGATCTCCGCAGAAGAGGCTGAGGCGATCGTCGCCGCGGGCGCCGAGGACACCACGCAGGGACGCGCGCTCGACGTCGTCCGCGATTCGCAGTGGCCCGCGCGATATCCGGCGCGCACGCTGCGCAACAAAGTCACCGACACCTGGCAGGGACGGGAGGACGATATCGACGATGCGACGAAGAAGGCATTCCGCGCGGGGGTCGACCGGGCCGACCTCGACTATCTGCCGATCTGGGCGGGTGAAGCCGTCGATCTGATCCGCGAAAAGGACAGCGCCACAACGCTTGTCGGTCGCATCGCCGGTGAGGCCGAACTGGCGATCGGCTCTGCCGGCGGTCGCGATGAGTGACCTGCTGACCACACCGTTCGGATTCGAATCGACCGCAGCCGACGTCATCGAAGGTGTCGACCTGACCGGCAAGACGGCGATAGTCACCGGCGCCTCGTCCGGCATCGGCGTCGAGACGGCGCGGGCGTTGGTTTTGGCGGGGGCTGCGGTCACGCTGACCGTGCGGGACAAAGTGGCAGGAGACCGCGTCGCGGGCGAGATCCGCGACAGCACGGGGTCTGGCCGCGTCGAGGTTGGCGTTGTGGACCTCAGCGACTTGTCGAGTGTCGCGGCGTTCGTCCGCGCCTGGACGGGGCCGCTGGACATCCTGGTCAACAACGCCGGGGTGATGGCGGTTCCGGAGCTGACCATGTCGGCGAGCGGACACGAATTGCAGTTCGCCACAAATCATCTCGGCCACTTCGCGCTCGCTGTCGGATTACACGGTGCACTGGCCGCCGCGGGCGGTGCCCGCATCGTGTCGGTCAGTTCGGGCGGGCATCTGCGCTCGCCGGTCGTTTTCGACGACATCGACTATGCGTTTCGCGACTACAACCCGTTCAGCGCGTACGGACAGTCCAAGACCGCCAACGTGCTGTTCGCCGTCGAGGCGACGCGGCGGTGGGCCGGCGACGGCATCACATCGAACGCACTGATGCCGGGGGCGATTTCAGACACGCGCCTCGGGCGCCACGTCGATGCCGGTCACGCCGCGTCGGCGATGAAACAACTCGAACTCAAGACGGTCGAGCAGGGCGCCTCGACCTCCGTACTTCTCGCGTGCTCGCCCCTGCTCGACGGTGTCGGCGGCCGATATTTCGAGGACTGCAACGAGGCGCGGGTCGTCGACCGGCGCGGCGCGCCTGGAACCGGCGGCGTCGCCCGCTACGCGATCGACCCGGCCAATGCCGAACGGCTGTGGCAAGTTTCGCTAAAAATGACGGCGGGATAACGATGCCGGAGGGTGACACGGTCTTTCACACAGCGGCCAAACTGCGCGAGGCATTGGCCGGAAAGACGTTGACGCGCTGCGATGTTCGCGTACCGCGCTACGCGACCGTCGATCTCACCGGAGAGCGCGTCGACGAGGTGGTAAGCCGCGGCAAGCACCTGTTCATCCGGGTCGGCCAGGCGAGCATCCACTCCCATCTGAAGATGGATGGAAGTTGGCGGGTCGGCAGCAGGGCCAGACCGAGCCGCGCAGGTCACCGCATCCGCATCATCTTGGAGGCCGGCGACGTGCAGGCAGCCGGTATCGACCTCGGCGTGCTCGAGATCCTCGAGCGCGCCAACGACGAGGACGTCGTCGCCCACCTCGGGCCCGATCTGCTGGGCCCGGACTGGGACCCACACATCGCAGCCACCAACCTGGTCGCCGATCCGGGCCGGTCGTTGTCCGAGGCCCTGCTCGACCAGAGAGTGATGGCGGGGGTCGGCAACGTGTACTGCAACGAGTTGTGCTTCGTCTTCGGGCACCTGCCGACGACACCGGTGGGGTCGGTCAAGGACCCGTTGCGGTTGGTTCAGCGGGCGCGCGACATGCTGTGGCTGAATAGGTCCCGGACCAACCGGACGACCACGGGCGACACCGGGCGTGGTCAGCAGGTGTGGGTATACGGGCGGGCCGGCGAGCCGTGCAGGCGGTGCGGCACAGCCATCGAATCGGATTGGGGAGGCGACCGAGTCACCTTCTGGTGCCCGGTATGCCAGACCTAGCTAATTGGGAGCACTTTGTTTTGATGGGCTAACGTACAGGCGCGTGCCGCGGAACTGATCCGCATTCTCGCCCAATTCGACTCCAGGGCCAAAGGCCAAGTGGTTTGGTTGATTAGGTGAGCACGGCGACGACGCCCGACACGAACGCCCGGCAAGGTGTGAACCTGGCGCTGGCCACGTGGGTCTCGGCCATAAATTTCTGGGCCTGGAACATGATCGGCCCGCTGTCGACGACGTACGCCGGCGATCTGTCCCTGAGTAGCACCGAGGCCTCGATGCTGGTGGCCACGCCGATTCTGGTCGGGTCCGTCGGCCGAATCTTCGTCGGAGCGCTCACCGACCGGTTCGGTGGCCGCACGATGTTCATCGCGATCTCGTTGGCGTCGATCGCGCCGGTGCTGGCCGTCGGCGCAGCTGGGTTCGCAGGTTCGTATCCGCTTCTGCTTGTTTGCGGTTTCTTCCTCGGCATTGCGGGAACCATCTTCGCGGTCGGCATTCCGTTCGCCAACAATTGGTACGACCCCGCGCGGCGCGGCTTTGCGACCGGCGTGTTCGGCATGGGCATGGTCGGCACCGCGCTGTCGGCGTTCTTCACGCCACGGTTCGTCCGCTGGTTCGGATTGTTCGCCACGCACGTCATCATCGCGGTCGCCTTGGCGCTGACGGCGGCGTTGTGCATCGCGATGATGCGTAATTCGCCGCAGTTTCGGCCGAACCTCGAGCCGCTGCTGCCGAAACTGAAGGCTGCGTCGAAACTGCGCGTGACTTGGGAGATGTCGTTCCTGTACGCGGTCGTGTTCGGCGGCTTCGTCGCGTTCGCAAACTATCTGCCGACCTACATCAAGACCATCTACGGCTTCTCCGCAGTCGACGCGGGCGCGCGCACCGCGGGTTTCGCCCTCGCGGCCGTCATCGCCAGGCCCGTCGGCGGTGCGCTGTCCGACCGCATCGCACCCAAGTACGTCGTGCTCGCGTCGTTCGCCGGCACCGCGGTGCTGGCTTTCGTCGCGGTGTTCCAGCCTCCGCCCGATTTGTGGTCGGCCGCGACGTTTGTCACGCTGGCGGTCTTCCTCGGCATCGGCACCGGCGGCGTTTTCGCATGGGTGGCCCGGAGGGCACCCGCAAGCTCGGTCGGCTCCGTGACCGGAGTCGTCGCTGCCGCAGGCGGTCTTGGCGGCTACTTCCCTCCGCTGGTGATGGGCGCGACGTATGACCCGGTCCACAACAACTACACCATCGGGCTGATGCTGCTGGTGGCCACCGCATTGGTGGCGTTCGGATATACCGCACTTCGGCTGCATGCTCGCGAACCGCAGCCCAGGGAGCCCGTCACGTGACCACACCGCGGACCGGCGGAGCCGCCGAGGAATTGCTGCAACGCTGCGGCCGGTACTTCACTCCGGGCGAGATCTCCGAGGACCTGCGCACCGTCACCCGTCGGGGCGGACGTGAAGGCGACGTCTTCTACCGCGACCGCTGGAGCCATGACAAGGTGGTGCGTTCCACGCACGGCGTCAACTGCACCGGCTCGTGCTCGTGGAAGATCTACGTCAAGGACGGCATCATCACCTGGGAGACCCAGGAGACCGACTATCCGACGGTCGGGCCCGACCGACCCGAATACGAACCACGTGGGTGCCCACGCGGTGCGGCGTTCTCCTGGTACACGTATTCGCCGACGCGGGTCAGGTACCCGTACGCGCGCGGCGTGCTCGTCGAGATGTACCGAGAGGCCAGAGCGCGATTGGGCGACCCAGTGCTGGCGTGGGCCGACATTCAGGGTGATCCCAAGCGCCGCAAACGATATCAGCAGGCCCGCGGGAAGGGCGGCCTTGTCCGGGTGAGCTGGGCCGAGGCCGCCGAGATGATCGCCGCCGCGCACGTTCACACCATCAAGCGCTACGGACCCGACCGGGTGGCCGGCTTCTCGCCGATCCCTGCGATGTCGATGGTGTCCCACGCGGCGGGATCGCGGTTCGTCGAGCTGCTCGGCGGCGTCATGACGTCGTTCTACGACTGGTACGCCGATCTGCCGGTGGCCTCGCCGCAGGTCTTCGGCGACCAGACCGATGTGCCGGAGTCCGGCGACTGGTGGGACGCGGCCTACCTGATGATGTGGGGCTCCAATGTGCCCGTTACCCGAACACCGGACGCGCATTGGATGGCCGAGGTCCGCTATCGCGGCACCAAGGTCGTTGCGGTGAGCCCGGACTATGCTGACAACACCAAATTCGCCGACGAGTGGATGCCGTGCGCGGCGGGCACCGACGGCGCACTGGCGATGGCGATGGGCCACGTCATCCTCTCGGAATACTTTGTCAATGAACGGATTCCGTTCTTCGTCGACTATGTCCGGCAGTACACCGACCTGCCGTTCCTGGTAAAGCTGGAGGAGCGCGACGGAACGCTGGTGCCCGGTAAGAATCTCACCGCCGCCGATCTGGGCCAGACGACGGAGAATGCGGCGTTCAAACCGGCGGTGTTGGACGGAGCGACGGGTGCGGTCGCCGTGCCGCACGGTTCGCTGGGGTTCCGGTACGGCGACGACGGCGTGGGCAAATGGAACCTCGATCTCGGCGACCTGGTTCCCACATTGACCGTCGCCCACCGTAACGACGGCGAGACCGCCGCGATCTCGCTGCCCCGCTTCGACACCGCCGACGGACACGGTGAGACCCTGGTGCGCGGCGTACCGGTGCATCGCGTCGGCGAACACATGGTATGCACGGTGTTCGACCTGATGCTGGCCCAGTACGGAGTGGCTCGCCCCGGGTTGCCCGGCGAGTGGCCGACCGGATACCACGACCCCGATCATCCGTACACGCCTGCCTGGCAGGAGTCGATAACGGGAGTGTCTGCCGCACAGGCGATCCGGGTGGCCAGAGAGTTCGCACGCAACGCCGAGGAATCCGGCGGTCGGTCGATGATCATCATGGGTGCCGGAATCTGCCAATGGTTCCACGGTGATGCGACGTATCGCGCGGTGCTGGCGCTGCTGCTGTTGACCGGATCGATGGGACGCAACGGCGGCGGCTGGGCGCACTACGTCGGCCAGGAGAAGTGCAGGCCGGTGACCGGTTGGGCGACGATGGCGATGGCCACCGACTGGTCTCGCCCGCCGCGGCAGATGGCGGGCACCTCCTACTGGTACGTGCACACCAACCAGTGGTGCTACGACGGCTACCGGGCCGACGCGCTTGCCAGCCCGCTGGGCCGCGGGCGGTTCCGCGACCGGCACACCATGGATGTGCTGGCCTCCGCGGTGGCGATGGGATGGAGCCCGTTCTATCCGCAGTTCGACAAGTCGAGCCTCGACGTCGCCGACGAGGCGCGCGCCGCGGACAAGGACGTCGGCGCGTTCGTCGCCGAACAACTGGCGTCGGGAAAGCTGAAGCTGGCAGTCACCGACCCGGACAACCCGGAGAACTGGCCGCGGGTGCTCAACGTGTGGCGGGCGAACCTGCTGGGCTCGTCCAGCAAGGGCAACGAGTACTTTCTGCGCCACCTGCTGGGGACCACCTCGAACCTGCAGGCTCATGCGACGGCTGAGGCGCTGCGGCCCAACGACATCGAGTGGCCCGACCCTATCCCCGAAGGCAAGCTCGACCTTCTGATGTCCATCGACTTCAGGATGACGTCGACGACGCTGCTCTCCGACGTGGTGTTGCCCGCCGCGACCTGGTACGAGAAGGGCGACCTGTCCAGCACCGACATGCATCCGTTCATCCATGCGTTCAGTCCCGCCATCGACCCGCCGTGGGAAACCCGTTCGGACTACGAGGCGTTCAAGGCGATCGCCCGGGCGTTCAGCACGCTGGCTGCAACACACCTTGGTACTCGGACCGATGCGGTGCTAGGCACTCTGCAGCACGACACCCCCGCGGCCATGGCGTATCCCGCAGGTACCGAACATGATTGGCGCACCGCAGGCGAAACTCCGGTGCCGGGTAAGACGATGGGCCCGGTCGCTGTTGTGGAGCGCGACTACGCCGCGATCGCCGACAAGTGGGAGACGCTTGGTCCGCTGGTCGACACACTCGGAGTGACCACGAAGGGCATCACCACCCACCCCGACGCGGAGGTCGCCGAACTGGCGGCCAAATTCGGAGTGATGAATTCAGGTGCGGCACAGGGCCGTCCAGCGGTGACGACCGCCGAACGGATGGCCGATGTGATCCTGTCACTGTCCGGCACGTCCAACGGACGGCTTGCCGTGCAGGGATTCGCGCAGCTCGAGAAACGCACCGGGCGTCGGTTGCACCACCTCGCCGAGGGCAGCGAGGAACGCCGGATCAGCTATGCCGATGCACAGGCGAGGCCGGTCCCGGTGATCACCAGCCCTGAGTGGTCGGGCAGTGAGACAGGCGGCAGGCGCTACGCGCCGTTCACGATGAACATCGAAGAGCAGAAACCGTTCCACACCCTCACCGGCCGCATGCACTTCTATCTCGACCACGACTGGCTGGAAGAGCTGGGCGAGCAGCTCCCGACGTATCGGCCGCCGCTGGACATGTCACGGCTATTCGGTGAGCACGCTCTCGATGGTCGCGAAGTGGACGGTGTCGGGCTGACGGTGCGCTACCTGACACCGCATTCGAAGTGGTCGATCCACTCCGAGTATCAGGACAACCTGTTCATGCTGTCGCTGTCGCGCGGCGGTCCGACCATGTGGATGAGCCCGACCGACGCGGCGAAAATCTCTGTCCGGGACAATGATTGGATCGAGGCGGTGAACCGCAACGGGGTTGTGGTCTGCCGCGCGATCGTCTCGCACCGGATACCCGAGGGGGTGGTGTTCGTCTACCACGCCCAGGAACGCACCATCGACGTTCCACTCACCGAGACCACCGGCACCCGTGGCGGCATTCACAACTCGTTGACCAGGTTGTTGATCAAGCCCAGCCACCTGGCCGGGGGTTACGCGCAGAACTCCTACGCGTTCAACTATCTCGGTCCGACGGGGAATCAGCGCGACGAGGTCACGGTCGTGCGCCGACGCAGCCAAGAGGTGACGTACTGACATGAAAGTCATGGCCCAGATCGCGATGGTGATGAACCTCGACAAGTGCATCGGCTGCCATACCTGCTCGGTGACCTGCAAACAAGCGTGGACAAACCGCGCCGGAACCGAATACGTCTGGTTCAACAACGTCGAAACCCGCCCCGGGCAGGGCTATCCGCGCACCTATGAGGATCAGGAGCGCTGGCGCGGCGGCTGGCGGCGCGATCGCAAAGGCAGGCTGCGGCTGCGCGACGGCGGCCGGTTGAGCAAGCTGTCCCGGATATTCGCCAACCCGAAGCTGCCCAGCATCGACGACTACTACGAGCCCTGGACCTACGACTACGAGAATCTCACCTCCGCGCCGCTCGGCGAGCACATGCCGGTCGCGCCTCCCCGAAGCCTGATCTCCGGAGAGCCGATGAAGGTGTCGTGGTCGGCGAATTGGGACGACGATTTGGGTGGCTCGCCGGAGATCCTGTCCGGCGACCCGGTTCTCAAGGAAGTCAGCCAACGGGTGCAACTCGAGCTGGAACAGACCTTCATGTTCTATCTGCCACGGATCTGCGAACACTGCCTGAACCCGTCGTGCGTCGCGTCGTGCCCGTCGGGTGCGATGTACAAGCGCACTGAGGACGGCATCGTGCTGGTGGACCAGGATCGGTGCCGCGGCTGGCGGATGTGTGTGTCCGGATGCCCGTACAAAAAGGTGTATTTCAACCACAAGACCGGCAAGGCCGAAAAATGCACCCTCTGCTATCCGAGGCTAGAGGTGGGGCTGCCGACGGTGTGTTCGGAGACATGTGTGGGCCGGCTGCGCTACCTCGGCGTCGTCCTCTACGACGTCGACCGGGTGCTGGCCGCCGCCTCCGTCGAGAAGGACACCGACCTCTACGAGGCGCAACGACAGATACTTCTCGACCCACATGATCCGCGGGTGATCGCGGGTGCGCGCGCCGAGGGAATATCCCAGGAGTGGGTGGAGGCGGCGCAGAAGTCACCGGTCTACGCTTTGATCAACACCTACAAAGTGGCGCTGCCGTTGCACCCGGAATTCCGGACCATGCCGATGGTTTGGTATATCCCGCCGCTGTCCCCCGTGGTCGACGCGGTGTCGCGGGACGGCCACGACGGTGAGGAGTTGGGCAATCTGTTCGGTGCCCTCGAGGCGCTGCGCATTCCGATCGAGTATCTGGCCGGACTGTTCACCGCGGGCGACACCGCCGTCGTGCACGGTGTGCTGCAACGGTTGGCGGCCATGCGTTCGTATATGCGCGATGTCAATCTCGGCCGCGAGACTCAACCACACATACCTGACTCGGTTGGGATGAACGAAGAGCAGATCTACCAGATGTACCGGCTGCTGGCGTTGGCGAAGTACGAAGAGCGGTACGTGATTCCGACAGCCTATTCGGTGGAAGACCACCAGCTCGAGGAGCCTGGCTGCTCATTGTCGTTCGACGGTGGGCCCGGCATGTACGAGTCCGGTCCATTCGGTGAAGCGAGCGGCGGACCCGTACCCGTGGCGGTGGAAACGTTCCATGCGCTGCGGCAGCGTCAAACCGGCGAAGGCATGGCGGCCAACGCCGATCACCCGTCACGGGTGAACCTGCTCAACTGGGACGGCCGTGGAGTGCCGACGGGCATGTTCCCCGGCGGGGCACCACGATGAAGCTGGCGATCCGGACGCGCGACCGGCTGCTGCAGGACCGGCTGGTGTGGCAGTCGGCGTCTTTACTGCTGTCCTATCCGGACGGGTCCTGGGTCGACAGGCTGGAAACCGTCGACCGGCTGCTGGCTCACGTGACCGGGCCGGCCGCCGCGCTGCTCGCCAGAACCGTTGCGGCACTGCATGACCGTGATACACAGCAGGTCGAGATCGACTACGTCGCGACGTTCGACATGAGTCGCCGCGCCACCTTGTACCTGACGTACTGGACGGCCGGCGACACCCGCAACCGGGGCAACGAAATGCACACCTTCGCCTCGAACTACCTCAACGCGGGCGTCGCGGCGCCCAAAGACGAAGCGCCCGATTACCTTCCGGTGGTGATGGAGTTCGCGGCCACCGTTGATCCGGACACCGGGCGACGGCTGCTCACCGAATACAGGGTGTCGATCGAGGTGCTGCGCACCGCCCTGGCCGAGCTCCGCTCACCGTATGAACACACTGTCGCGGCGGTGTGCGCGACGCTGGGCGCACCGACCGACGACCACGTCAGGCGCGCGCAACGGCTCGCCAAGGCCGGCCCGCCCGCTGAAGCCGTTGGTCTGCAACCGTTCACCTTGACCGTGCCGCCCCGTCGAGAGGCGCGGTGAGATGACGGGCATGACGATCTTCTGGGATGTGGTGCCGTACGTGACATTGGCAATCCTCGCCGTCGGCACCTGGTGGCGCTATCGCTATGACAAGTTCGGCTGGACCACCCGCTCGTCGCAGCTCTACGAGTCGCGGTTGCTCAGGGTCGCCAGCCCGATGTTTCACTTCGGCATCCTCGTCGTGGTGGCCGGTCACGTCATCGGACTGCTGATCCCAGCGTCGTGGACCCATGCCGTCGGGCTGAGCGAACACGGCTATCACGTACAGGCCGTCCTGCTCGGTTCGGTCGCGGGGATCGCGACGCTGGCCGGCGTCACGCTGCTGATCTACCGGCGACGCACGCGGGGCCCGGTCTTCCTGGCCACCACTGCCAACGACAAGCTCATGTATCTGGTGCTGGTGTCGGCGATCGTGGCAGGTCTGTGTGCGACCGCACTGGGGTCGGGTGTGATCGGCGACGCGTACAACTATCGCGAGACGGTGTCGGTGTGGTTCCGGTCGATCTGGGTGCTGCAGCCTCGCGGCGACCTGATGGCGACGGCGCCCGTTTACTTCCAGGTGCATGTGATCATCGGCCTCGTGCTCTTTTGTCTGTGGCCATTCACCCGGTTGGTGCACGCGTTCAGCGCACCGATCGGGTATCTGTTCCGGCCCTATGTGGTCTACCGCAGCCGCGACGTCGCGGGGAAGGATGGCCTGGTGAGTTCCGTTCCGCGCCGCCGGGGATGGTGAAGTCGACAGTGCAGGCGGACAGGCCGACAGGAAGCGGGCAGTGATGGCGCAGCGGGATCCGATCACCGTACTGAGCGAGGAGGAAAGCTGGAGCCTGCTTTCCGGCGTGGCATTGGGCCGCCTTGTGACGACCGCGGCGGGGAGGCCCGAGATCTTCCCGGTGAACTTCGTCGCCAAGCGCCCCACCGTCTTGTTCAGGACGGCGCCGGGCACCAAACTGCTCACGGCGGCGTTGAATCGCGAGGTCGCCTTCGAGGCGGACGACCACACCTTCGTGGGCGGCTGGAGCGTCATCGTCAGGGGCATCGCGCGCGTGCTGTCGACCGATGAAGAGGTCGAAAAAGCCGAACGAGCGCAACTACTCTCGTGGGTACCGAACGTCAAGCCGTACTACGTGGTGATCGATGCGTCGGAGATCACCGGGCGCCGGTTCAGCTTCGGCTCGGAACCCGATCCCGAGGCCTGACGGGCGTTGCGTTACGGCAGTGCGAGCTTGACGATCTTGCGCACCACAGAGCCGAACTGCTTGGGCAACGACCCCTTGTTGTAGGGGATGCCGTAGCGGCGGCAGATGTCCTGCACCTCAGGAGCGATCTCGGCATGGCGATGTGCCGGGATGTCCGGGAACAAGTGGTGCTCGATCTGGAACGACAGGTTGCCGCTCAGGATGTGAAAGAGCTTGTTGCCGGTCAGGTTCGCCGACCCGAGGATCTGGCGGAAGTACCACTGCCCGCGGGTTTCGGCCTTTGTCTCCTCGATAGAGAACTCCTGCACGTCCTCGGGGAAGTGACCGCAGAAGATGATCATGTAGGACCAGACGTTCCGCATCAGGTTGGCGGTCAAATTGCCTGCAAAAACCCACGGCGCGAACGGACCGGCGAGCAGCGGGAAGGCCACGTAGTCCTTCAGCGTCTGCTTCTTGGTCTTGCGCCAGATCCCGTCGAGGATCTCGCGCTTGTCGGCGATGGTGATCTCGCCTGCGCGGATCCGCTCGGTCTCCAACTCGTGCAGCGCCACGCCGTACTGGAACAGCACCATCAGCAGAAACGCGTAGACGGGGTTCCCCAGGAAGTACGGGCTCCAGCGCTGGTCCTTGCTCATCCGCAGGATGCCGTAGCCGACGTCGCGGTCCATGCCGACGATGTTGGTGTAGGTGTGGTGCATGTAGTTGTGCGAATGACGCCACTGCTCAGCCGGGCACGCGGTGTCCCATTCGAACTTCTTGCTCGACAGCGCCGGATCGCCGGTCCAGTCGTACTGGCCGTGCATGACGTTGTGGCCGATCTCCATGTTGTCGAGGATCTTCGACACTCCCAGCATCGCGGTGCCCGCGAGCCAGAAGGGCGGGATGATTCCGCCGAAGAGCAACGCGCGTCCGGCGACCTCTAAGCCGCGCTGCGCCTTGATGATCCGACGGATGTAGGTGACGTCTCGCTCGCCGAGATCGGCGGTCACACGCTCCTTGAGCGCGTCGAGTTCACGGCCGAACGCTTCGGTCTGTTCGGGGGTCAGGGTGACGATCTTGCCTGCGACCGTCTTCTGAAGGGTCTTCTGCTGCGTGATGGTTGGTGCAGTCATGATTGAGAGTCCTTTCCTAGAGGGCGATCTCGACGTCACCGACGGGCGCGGACACGCAGATCTGCACGTCCTCCTCGTCAGTGGTGGAAACCGTCCCGGTGATCAGATTGCGTACCGCGCCGCGGGTCTTGCGACGGGTGCAGGTGTGGCAGATGCCCATCCGGCATCCGCTTTCCGGGGTGAGTCCGGCGTCCTCGGCCTGCTGCAGCAGCGGCCTGCCGTCGTCGGTGGCCTGAACACCGCTGTCGGTGAACGAGATCCGGCCTCCGGTGGATTCGGCGGGAACGCTGAATGTCGGCGGCACGAAGCTTTCGGATCGCGCCTCTGGGCAGTGCACGCGGACGGCGTCCACCAGCGCCGTCGGGCCACACACGAAGACCGCCTCCGGCTCCGACATGGCGGCCGCCAGGTGGTCGGCGTCGAAGTAGCCGATGACGTCACCGCTACCGTCGCGCGTGTAGCCGTGCAGTACGCGCACTCCCGTCATCGTCGCGAGTTCGTCGGCATAGCAGGCTTCGTCGGCGCTGCGTGCATAGTGGACGAACGCGATCTCCCCTTCGAATCCCTCGGCTCGCAGGGTCCGCAGCATCGACATCACCGGGGTGATGCCGCTGCCGCCGGCGACGAAGAGGATGCGCCGGGGAAGGACGGCGGGAAGCGTGAAGTCGCCGCCGACGGAGTCGAGCCCGACGATCATGCCGGGCCTGGCGTGATCGCACAGGTAAGTCGAGACGAGCCCGCCCTCGTGGCGGCCGATCGTCAACTCGATGTGATGGGCGCTTTCGGCACTCGCCGGCGAATAGCAGCGGGTGCGGCGGCGTCCGTCGATCTCGACGGTGAGGTTGATGTGCTGGCCGGCCCGGAATCCGGTGAACGCACGATTCGGTTCCAGGGTCAGCGTGACGCTGCGCGGAGTCTGGCGCCGCACCGCGACGACCTTCGCGCGGGCCTCACCGCGTGTCCAGGTCGGGTCGACTAGCTCGGTGTATCGGTCCACGCCGTGGGGGCCGGTCAGCAGCTCCAGCAGAGGCGACCGTCGCGCGCGGCGTGTCAGAGTTTGAGTGAACATGTGTATACCATGCGTGCGTACACAGGGCTGCGTCAACGGAATCATGCCTGATTGTGGTAGGTTTCACAGAGTGAACAGTCGTACGCCTAGATCACGTACGCGCAGATCGAGCCGGTCGCGTTCACGGGACACACCGTCACGGGAAGAACGCAAGGAGGCCACGCGACGCGCGATCCTGGCCGCTTCTCTGCGACTGCTGGAGGATCGCAGCTTCTCGCAGCTCAGCCTGCGCGAGGTGGCCCGCGAGGCGGGCATCGTGCCCGCGGCGTTCTACCGGCATTTCGAGTCGATGGAGGCCCTCGGCCTGGTGCTCATCGACGAGTCCTTCCGCGCGCTGCGGGACATGCTGCGCAGCGCCCGCGCGGGCAAGTTGGATCCGAAGCGCGTCATCGAGTCCTCGGTCGACATCCTGATCGACGGCGTCAACGAGCGACGCGAGTACTGGCGTTTCATCGGCCGCGAACGCTCCAGCGGCGTGAGCGTGCTGCGCTATGCCATCCGCACCGAGATCCGGCTGATCACCTCTGAGCTCGCCATCGATCTCGGCCGCTTCCCCGGGTTGAACGCATGGAGCAGTGGGGATCTCAACATTCTGGCCACGTTGTTCGTCAATGCGATGATCGTCATCGCGGAAGCCATCGAGGATGCGGGCGATCAAGCGGCGCTCGACGAAATCAAACGCGTCGCGGTCAAACAGCTACGAATGATCACCGTTGGCGTCACAGGGTGGCGCAGCACCTGAGAAATACCCGAAGACCTGCTGGTGTTCCCCACATCATGAGGTTCGCAATTTCCGCAGTCGCAGCCGGTGTGCTGGCGTTGGGTGCGCTGGGATTCGCGGCGGATGCCGTCGCCGCTCCCAGTGGCGTCGGCTCGGCGGCCGACACCATCAAGAGCCTGCAGGCCGATGGCTACACCGTGCAGGTCAATGGTGCCGCGAACAGGTCGCTCTCGGAGTGCACGGTTGCCGGTGTGCACACCGGATCAACGGTGTATGTGGACATAGCCTGCCCGTCAACGTAATAACGTGTGGCTACGCGCACGTGAGGAGCAATATACGCATGCCACACCTCGAACTGACCCACCCGCGACCCGAGATCACCGTCGTCACCCTCAACAGGCCCGAGAAGCTCAACGCGCTGTCCTACGAGCTGGTGGAGTCGTTGCACGCCACCATCGACGAGATTGCGGCGAGCGATCAGTGCCGGGTGGTGGTGCTCACCGGCGCTGGGCGCGGCTTCTGTTCGGGTCTCGACCTGACGGCCGCCAACCCTGCTGGCGCCGGCGCCGGGCTCGAGTTCCCGCGGTCAGGCATGCGATGGCAGGAACGCATCGCCGATCTGACCGCCCGCATTCACCGACTCCGTCAACCAGTTATCGCCGCCGTCAACGGGCCCGCCTACGGCGGCGGCCTGGGCATTGCGGCGGCCTGCGACATCCGGCTGGCGAGCATGTCCGCGCGGTTCTGCACGCAATTCATCAAGCTCGGCCTCGGCGGCTGCGACATCGGCGTCAGCTACACGCTTCCCCGCATCATCGGTGCGGGTCCTGCGTTCGACATGATCCTGACCGCGCGCGTCGTCGACGCCGAGGAGGCACTGCGCCTCGGCCTGGTCACTCGGTTGTCGGATGACTCGTCGCTTGTCGACGATGCGCTTGCCATGGCCGAAACCCTGTGCAGTTACGGGGAATTCGGGCTTGAGTCGACCAAGCAGGTGCTGTGGGCGAACCTCGAAGCACCAAGCCTGGAAGCGGCGCTGCACGTGGAGAACCGCAGCCAGATCCTGGCATCGACCGGTGGCGCGGTGGCCCGCTTCAGCGAGGAGTTCCGCCACCGTCAGCGATGATCACCGTGCCGGTCATGTAGCTGCCCGCATCCGAGCACAACAGGAGCGCCGGCCCGACCATCTCGTCGGGGGTGGCGAGCCGTCTGAGCAGCGTCCCGCCGACCATGGCGTCGACCATCTCCTGCGGGTTCTGCTGCATCATGTACGTGTCGACCGGTCCCGGCGCGATCGCGTTGACGCGGACGCCGTGGTACGCGAATTCCGCGGCCATCGACCGGGTGAACGACATCATCGCCGCCTTCATGGACGAATAGATGGACAGCATCGGCGAGAAGATGAACGCGCCGACCGACACCACGTTGAGCACCGCGGCGTGCTGGCTGGCCTTCAGATGCGGCAGCGCCTCCTGAACGAGCAAAACGGGGCCGCGAAGGTTCACCTCGAACGACTTGGTCAGCGCGTCGACCGTGATCGCCCCCAGCGGTTGGGCCAACGGGTTCGCGGCGTTGTTCACGACGACGTCAACGCCGCCGAACTCGTCGACGGTGCGTTGCACGAGCGAGCCGAGGTCCTCGACCGCGCCCATATGCGTCGGCACGCCGATGGCCTGGCCGCCGAGGTCACGCAGATGTGCGGCGGCCTGCTCGCATGCGTCGGGCTTGCGACTGGCCACCACCACCCGCGCGCCGGCAAGGACGAACCCCTCGGCCAACGCGAGGCCGATGCCGCGGGTGCCGCCGGTGACGATGACGGTGCGGTCGGACATGTCGAATAGTCGGTCAAATGAAGTGCGGTCCACACCGTCAGCTAAACACACTCCGAAAGGAGCGAGCGCTCACCTATGTACGGTTTCCGTGGCTGAAACCGTACGAGGATGAGCGCTCACATCCTCGGAGCGTCGGCGGGTCTGGCCGCGAGCGCGGCGGTCATCGTCTCGATCATGGCGGCAAGTGCACCCTTACGCGGCTCGACGCGCTCGAAGCGAATCGAATCGCCTCGGCGTACCGGACCCGGTGTGACGACTTCGGCATAGGAACCGGCACAAGGGAATTGGCCCAAGGCGCCCAACTCCCTCATATTGATGCGTGCGACGGTCTTCAGGATATTGGAGTCCTTGGGCAGGCCGGGTTGGGGCAGCGTCGTCATCACGCAGCGTGGTGTCGGGCCAACGATGTGCACGACGACGTGCTCGCCGATGTGCACGTCGCAACCGAGCCAGTCGTCCTCGTTGCCCGGCTCGGCGCTGTCGTCGATGAGGATGTTGGGCCGCATACGCCGCGGATCCCAAGTGCCATCCGGGTGGCTGGACTCCATGCGACGCAGAGTGCTGGTGGCCAGCACGTGCATGGCGGCCAGGTCCAGCATCGTGCCAGGCGCCGCCATCGCGACGGGGATCGACATGAAACGGTCGCCTTCGCTATCGACAGGCTCGGTTTGCATCGCCTCCAGGGCGTTCTCGCCGAGCCCTTCCATTTGAGGTATCAACTCATCAAGCGCAATGCCTTCTGGTGCCGTGCTGATCAACCGCACCTCGCGGCCCAACAGCTCCGTTACGCGTTGCGTCAGCGCGGTCCCGTTGTCCTCGTCGGTGCGCACCACGGAGCCGTCGGCGAAGGTGACTTCGACCGGCGGCGATTCACCGTCCTCGGTGGGCGGAGTGAGGAATCTGGCGCGGCAGTCCATCAGCGCACCGAAGCGTCTCGGACGCTTGGCGCTGGCCAGCCGGCCGGTCTCGACGTCGACGAATCCGTATGCGCGATCGCCGGCCACTCCACCCGAGCCGACCAGGATCTCGTCTACCTCTTGCCCCTGCATTGACTTGACCGGGTACTGCCACAACCTGCCAACCGAGATGTCAGTCATTCGACGATCCTGCGCCCGCTTTCGAAGCGACGCAAACGTCCGTTAAGAGGATCCGTGAACACCATGCTGTGGGCAAGCAGACGCAACGGCGTCGAGAATTCACCGCACGCCACATCAACAACATTTGGGTACAACGGGTCGCCGATGATAGGCAAACCCAGCGACGCCATGTGTACCCGCAATTGATGCGTCCGCCCGGTACGAGGCGTCAACCGGTACAGCCCATCGCCGAGATGTTCGATGAGTGTCTCGGCGTTCGGGTGGCCGGCCTCCTCGAACGCCTGTAAACGACCGCGCTCCTTGATAATCCGGCTGCGCACCGTCATCGGGAACTCCAACAACGGTTCGACTCCCGCCCGCGCCAGATACGTCTTGCGCACCTCGCCGCGTGCGAACATCGACTGATACGCGCCCCGCACTTCCCGCCTCGCCGTGAACAACAGCACCCCGGCTGTCAGCCGGTCCAGGCGATGAGCCGGCGACAACTCGGGTAACTCCAGCTCCCGACGGAGCCGCACCGTCGCCGTCTGCACCACATGACCGCCCCTCGGCATCGTCGCCAGGAAGTGCGGTTTGTCCACCACCACGATGTCGTCGTCGCGATACAGGATCGGGATGTCGAACGGCACCGGCACCTCGTCCGGCAGGTCCCGGTACAGGTACACATGCGCGCCTGCGGGCAGCACCGTCGTCGCGTCAACCACACAACCGTCGGCGTCGACCACTTCTCCCGCAAACACTTTCGTCCCGGCAGCCCACCGGCGCTCGAACTCGTCGGCGACGTTTCCGCCCTGCAGTCGCACCCGCGCCGGGCCGAGCCCGTCACGCACTGGCAACGGCGCGACGCGTCTCAATTGAGCGGCACCGGCTCGAGGATCTCGGCGCGCGCTTCCGGCGCGGCGGCCCGTAGCGCGTCGGCGGACTCGTCGTCGGGCTGCTGCTGCGACCGCACCTCGGCGTCGACCCGGGCGATGTAGGTGTTCACCTCGCGGTCCACATCCTCAGCGCTCCAACCCAGCACTGGCGCAACAACTTCCGCCACCTCACGAGCACATTCGACTCCGCGGTGCGGGTATTCGATCGAGATACGCATGCGCCGCGCCAAAATGTCCTCGAGGTGCAGCGCGCCCTCCGCCACAGCGGCATACCAGGCCTCGACCTTCAAGTACACCGGCGTCTCGGTGATCGGCGTCAGCAATTCGGGCCTGCCCTCGGCCATCGCCAGCACCTCGCCGATCAGCGAGCCATAACGGTCCAGCAGGTGCCGCACGCGGTAGGGATGCAGGCCGTACAACGCGCCGACATGTTCGGTCTGGTTGATCAGCGCGAAGTAACCGTCGGCACCGAGCAGCGGCACCTTCTCCGTGATCGACGGCGCCACCCTGGCCGGCACGTATTCACTGGCGGTGTCGATCGCGTCCTCCCCCATCACCCGGTAGGTCGTGTATTTGCCACCTGCGATCGCCACCAAGCCCGGCGCGGGAACGGCGACCGCGTGCTCGCGCGACAGCTTGGACGTCTCCTCGCTCTCCCCCGCCAGCAGCGGACGCAGTCCCGCGTAGACGCCGTCGATGTCGTCGTGGGTGAGCGGCGTGGCCAGCACCGTGTTGACGCGCTCGAGGATGTAGTCGATGTCTGCCTTGGTAGCGGCGGGATGCGCGAGGTCGAGGTTCCAGTCGGTGTCCGTGGTGCCGATGATCCAATGCGTGCCCCACGGAATGACGAACAGCACCGACTTCTCGGTACGCAGGATGATCGCCACCTCACTGACGATGCGGTCGCGCGGCACCACGACATGCACACCCTTGGACGCGCGCACCCGAAACCTGCCGCGCTGCTTGGACAGCGCCTGGATCTCGTCCGTCCACACACCCGTCGCGTTGACGACCACATGGCCGTGCACCTCGGTGACCGCGCCGTTTTCGGAGTCGCGGACCTTGACGCCGGTGACGCGGTCACCTTCGCGCAGAAGCGCGACCACCTGCGTCGACGTCCGCACCACCGCGCCGTAATGCGCGGCTGTGCGCGCCACCGTCATCGTGTGCCGTGCGTCGTCGACGACGGTGTCGTAGTAGCGGATCCCCCCGATCAGCGAGCTCCGCTTGAGACCTGGCGCCAGCCGCAGCGCGCCCGCCTTCAGCAGATGCTTTTGCGGCGGAACAGATTTCGCGCCGCCGAGTTGGTCGTACAGAAAGATGCCTGCCGCCACGTACGGTCGTTCCCACCACCGGTGCGTCAGCGGGAACAGGAACGGCAACGGTTTGACGAGATGCGGCGCCAGCGTCGTCAGCGACAACTCGCGCTCGTGCAGCGCCTCTCGCACCAACCCGAACTCGAGCTGCTCGAGGTACCGCAGCCCGCCGTGGAACATCTTGCTGCTGCGGCTCGAGGTGCCCGACGCGAAGTCACGGGCCTCCACGAGGGCGACCTTCAGCCCGCGGGTGGCGGCATCGAGCGCGGCGCCCGCGCCGACTACGCCGCCGCCGACGACGACCACGTCGAACTGCTCGCTGCCGAGGCGTTCCCAGGCGTTCGCACGCTGGTCAGGGCCCAAAAGGGTCGGCCCGCTGCCCGGACCGGGGATCGGGTCGCTCACGGGGCTCCTCTTGTTACTGATCGGTAGCTTCTCCAGGCTACCTTCGCTAGTCGAGATCGTCGTGACGCATCAGTCTGCGGCCGGCTTCGGTAATCGATCCAGACAGGCTCGGGTAGACGGAGAAGGTCTCCGCCAGCTCGTCTACCGGCAGTCCGTCCTGCACCGCCATCGCGATCGGCATGATCAACTCGGACGCGATCGGCGCGACCACCACGCCGCCGATCACCACACCGGTTGCTGGGCGGCAGAAAATCTTGACGAAGCCGCGGCGCAGGCTGGACATCTTGGCCCGCGCATTGGTGTTCAGCGGCAGCATGATCGTGCGGGCGGCGACGGTCCCGTCGTCGATCTTGGCCTGCGGGACGCCGACCGCGGCGATCTCCGGACGGGTGAACACCGCGGCTGCGACGGTACGGAGCCTGATCGGGCTGAGCGCCTCACCGAGAGCGTGATACATGGCGATGCGGCCCTGCATGGCGGCGACCGACGCCAACAGCATCAAGCCGGTGCAGTCGCCGGCCGCGTAGATGCCGGGCGCCGAGGTGCGCGACACCCGGTCCACAGTGAGGTAACTGCCTTGTTCGACGTCAATGCCGACCTTCTCGAGTCCGAGCCCGGACGTGTTGGGCACTGAGCCGACGGTCATCAGCGCGTGGCTGGCCTCGACGGTGCGCCCGTCGGTCATCGTCACGAGCACACCATCGTCGGTGCGCGCGACCGATTCGGCCCGTGCATTCTTGACCAGTCTGACGCCGCGCTGCTCCCACAGTTCCTCGAGAACCGCAGCGGCGTCGGAATCCTCGTGCGGCAGGATCTGGTCGCGGCTGGCCACCACCGTGATCGTCACGCCGAGCTCGGTGTAGGCGTTGACGAATTCGGCGCCGGTGACACCGGATCCGACCACGACGAGATGGTCGGGCAGCGCGACGAGGTCATAGAGTTGGCGCCAGTTGAGGATTCGCTCACCGTCGGTGGTCGCTCCGGAGAGCACGCGTGGGCTGGCTCCCGTCGCAATCAATACGACGTCGGCCTCGAGCACCGTCGTCGACCCGTCGGGTGCGGTGACCCTGATGCGGTGCCGCGCCATGCCGGGGACGTTGTCGACGAGCTCGCCGCGCCCGTTGATGAGCGTGACTCCCTCACTGCGCAACCGGTCGGCGATGTCGGCGGACTGCGCCGCGGCCAACCTCTTGACGCGCTCGTTGATTCGTGGCAGCTGGATCTTGGCGTCCTCGAACTCGAGGTCGAACCCTAGGTCGGGAGCGCGGCGCAGCTCGGTGCGCAGTCCCGTCGAGGCGATGAACGTCTTCGACGGCACGCAGTCCCAGAGCACACAGGCGCCGCCGATGCCGTCGCAGTCGACGATGGTGACCTCGGCGACGTCGCGACCGCGGGCGGCTGCGACCAGGGCGGCCTCATAGCCGGCGGGACCGCCGCCGATGATCACGATGCGGGTTGCCACGGCCACAGGGTAGTCCCCCGGGTCGTCCCCTACGCTCCGCGTGTGGGCCCATCGCCTGCCCACCGGATCTAGCCAAGCGCGCCGTTGACCGCCCAGTCACACAACGAAGCCTTAGAGTTTCTCCGTGCCGATTTACGCCGCATACGGGTCGAACATGCATCCGGAGCAGATGCAGCAGCGGGCACCGCACTCGCCGATGGCGGGCACGGGATGGCTGCACGGCTGGCGGCTCACCTTCGGTGGCGAGGACATCGGCTGGGAGGGCGCGCTGGCCACCCTCGTCGAGGATCCCTTGGCGAAGGTGTTCGTCGTCCTCTACGACATGACGGAGGCCGACGAGCGAAACCTCGACCGCTGGGAAGGCGGCGAGCTGGGCGTTCACAAGAAGATCCGGTGTCGCGTGGACCGGCTGTCGTCGGACACCACAACGGATCCGGTGCTGGCCTGGCTGTATGTCGTCGACGCGTGGGAGGGCGGGCTTCCGTCGGCGCGCTATCTCGGCGTGATGGCCGACGCCGCCGAAATCGCCGGTGCGCCGGAGGAATACGTCCGCGATCTGCGCAACCGCCCCGCACGCAACATCGGCCCCGGCACCTAGTCCCCTTGCACCGTTCCCTTGCACCGCGAGCTGGGGGCACCTCCCGGTGTTACTAGGGGGAGCGTGTCTGCACACGACACGCCGCGAACTTCCGGCACTCTGCGCACGCTCACGCGGCGCGAGCGCGACTCAATTGCGCATCAATACGCCCGACGAACTCCCACGGCCGATACCGCACGTCCTCGAAGACGATGGCAAGGACCACCCACTCGATGTCCGCTAGCGCGGCCTGACGCCGGCGGTCCCGCTTCATCGCCTCGGGCCCGCTGTGCCAGTCCATACCGTCGTACTCGACAGCTACCCGTTGATCCGGCCACGCGAAGTCGAGGCGTCTCAGCTCGCCATTCCCGTCGACGACCTCGTACTGCAGCTCAGGAATCGGCAGGCCGCCGTCGATCATCGCGAGTCGCGCTTCGCTCTCCATCGGCGACTCCGCCCGAGGATCGGCAAGCGGGATCAGGTTTCGGACCGCGACGATGCCGCGCCGTCCGGCCTGCTCGATTGCTGCCCGCCAGAGATCGGGCCTGCTGCACGTCCCGCTGCGCAATGCTGCGTCGAGAGTGGCGAGAGAGCGGGGACGCTGGAGGCTGCGTGCCACCTCGATTGCGGTCCAGGCCGGCGATGTGGCGCGGCGGCCGTCGACCATCACCAGCGGTGCACCGTCGCGGCGATGCACGACCAACCCGTCACACGATCGCAATTGCCGACGCGGCGGATTGAGTACGTGTAGGTCTGCGGGTTCTTCGGTATCGAAGCCATGCAGTGCGGCCGCGGTGCCGAGGCATACGGGCACCTTGGTGCCGCACGACAGGTCTAGACCCCGCAGGCGCAGGTAATCGTCGGCTTCGCTACTGCAATAGATTCCATACCAAATCTGTTGCAGTGCACCTTCTTTCAGTGCTCTGTCGAACGCGCGGCGGGAAATATGGCTGAGAATCTGGCCGCTACGCGCGACTCCGCCTTGCTGATCAAGCAACTGTTGCAACTCTGCGTTCACCGAGCGATCGTCGGCGTCAGCCCCATGGATGCGGTAGACCCGACCAGCCAGCTGTGGACGAATGGCGAACTGTGCACACGCGCCGCACCGCGAACGTGCATGCTTGTGCGTCAAACCGCGGCGTGTCGTGTGCAAACACGCTCCCTCGCGGTGCGAGGGGACCAGGCTAGAAGGCGGCGGCCTGTTCGACGATGTTGACCAGCGTGCGAACGCCCACCGCCAGCGAGCGCTCGTCGACGTCGAACGTCGGCTGGTGCAGATCGAGCTGCGGGCCGCGGCCCGACCAGGTGCCCAGCCGCGCCATCGCGCCTGACACCTCCTCGAGGTACCAGGAGAAGTCCTCGCCTCCGCCGGACTGACGGGTGTCGGCCAGCACGTCGGGGCCGATGGCCTCGATCGCATGGGTCAGGATCCGCGTCGAGATCTCCTCGTTGACCACCGGCGGCACACCGCGCTTGTAGTGCAGCGTGTGCTCGATGCCCAGCGGCGCCAGCAGCGAGGTAATGATGTCGCCGACGATCGATTCCAAGGTCAGCCAGGTGTCGCGGTTGGCGGTGCGGACCGTTCCGGCCAGCATGCCGGTCTGCGGGATGGCGTTGGCCGCAACCCCGGCGTTGACGGCTCCCCACACCATCACCGTGCTGGTGCGCGGGTCGATGCGACGGGACAGCACACCGGGCAGTCCGGTGATCAGCGTGCCGAGCCCGTACACCAGGTCGCCGGTCAGGTGCGGACGCGAGGTGTGCCCGCCCTGGCTGTGCAGCGTGACCTCGATGTGGTCGGCGGCCGAGGTGATGGGACCCTGGCGCACCGCGACCCGCCCGACCGCCAGCCGCGGATCGCAGTGCAGCGCGAAGATGCGGGACACCCCGTTGATCGCACCCGCGGCGATGGCGTCGATCGCCCCGCCGGGCATCAACTCTTCGGCGGCCTGAAAGATCAGCCGCACGCCGACCGGCAGCTCCGGCACGGAGTTCAGCGCAAGTGCGGCACCGAGTAGCACCGCGGTGTGCGCGTCGTGCCCGCAGGCGTGTGCGACGTTCGGCACCACCGATGCGTACGGCATGCCGGTGCGATCGGCCATCGGCAGCGCGTCCATATCGGCGCGCAGAGCGATGCGCGGACCGTGCGCGGGACCGAAGTCGCAGATCAAGCCGGTGCCGCCGGGCAGCACCTTCGGGTTCAACCCCGCGTCGGCCAGCTGGGAGGCGACGAACTGCGTGGTGGCGAATTCCTGCCGACCCAGTTCCGGGTGGGTGTGGATGTACCTGCGCCAGACGACGAGGTCGTCGTAGTGGGCGCCCAGCCAGTCCTCCGCAACCCCTGCGAGTGTCATGACGCTACCCGCTTGGCCAGCTGGTCGAGCACCCGATCGCGCTCGGTTGAATTTTCGGCCAGGGCGACGACCGTCCGCGCCAGCATGACGGCGCCCTCGACGACGGCCTTGTCGCCGCTCGGGCTCGCGGCCGCCCTGGTGAAGCCGGGCTGGTGTACCGATGCGCCGTCGGCGTCGACCCCGACGACGGGGTGGATGCCCGGCATCACCTGTGTGACGTTGCCCATGTCGGTGCTGCCCAACGGCACGGCGGCTTCGATCTCCTCACCGATCGGCGTCCGGCCAAGCCGAACCATCTCGGCGCGGAAAACCTCGGCCAGCCACTTGTCCGGCGCGAGTTCGTCGTACGGCGGCTCGGTCTCCTCGACCTCGTAATCGCAGCCCGTCGCGACCGCGCCGGCGAGGAAGCAGTCGGCCATCTTGTCCTCGAGGTGACGCAGCGACGCCGCGTCGGTCGCGCGCATCGTGTACCTCAGAACGGTATGGGCGGGGATCACGTTGGTGGCCTGACCGCCGTCGGTGACGATGCCGTGCGCCATTTGGCCCGGCACGAATTGTTGGCGCAGCAGTCCAATTGCCGTCTGCGCCACGGTGATCGCGTCGGCGGCGTTGATGCCGAGGTACGGCGACACCGCGGCGTGCGCCTCGCGGCCCCGGTAGGTGGTCTCGACTTGTGACAGCGCCAGCGAGCGCGCACACGCGATATCGATCGGTCCGGGATGGACCATGACCGTGGCGGCGATGTCGTCGAACGCTCCGGCCTTGAGCAGCAAAACCTTTCCGCCGCCGGCCTCTTCCGCGGGTGTTCCGAGCAACACCACCTTCAGGTCGAGCTCATCGGCGACGTCGGCCAGTGCAAGTGCCGCGCCGACGGCTGACGCCGCAATGATGTTGTGGCCGCAGGCATGTCCGAGCCCCGGCAGTGCGTCGTATTCGGCGCAGATGCCGATCACCAACGCGCCGCTACCGAACTCGGCGCGGAACGCGGTGTCCAACCCACCGGGGGCAGCGGTTATCTCGAACCCGTGCTCGGCCACCAAGGCCTGCGTTTTGGCGCAGCTCTTGAACTCAGCGAACGCCAGCTCCGGCTCGGCATGGATGGCGTGTGACAGCTCGATCAGGTCGCCACGGCGCCGGTTCACTGCGTCTTCGACGCTGACGGCAGCGGTGGCGGTGGGCATCTTGGCAGTATCTCACTGACGGCTAAGCTGCTTAAACTGTGACCGATCCGGAGGCGGTAGCGCAGCAGGCCGCAGCCGCGATCCGCGAGCGCACCGGAGTCGAGCGGCACGACGTCGCGGTGATTCTGGGTTCTGGATGGGCGCCCGCGGCCGCCGAGTTGGGCTCGCCGACGGCGGTGGTGCCCGTCGACGAACTGCCCGGCTTCGCTCCCCCGACCGCGGAGGGCCACGGCGGCGACGTCCTCTCGGCGCGGACGGGCGATCACCGCGTGTTGGTGTTCGTCGGCAGGATCCACGCCTACGAGGGTCACGACCTGCGCCATGTCGTGCATCCGGTCCGCGCGGCCTGCGCTGCCGGTGTGCGAACGGTCATCCTCACCAACGCCGCTGGCGGCCTCAGGCCCGATTTCGCTGTCGGGCAACCGGTGCTGATCAGCGACCATCTGAACCTGACCGCGCGATCGCCGCTGGTCGGACCTCGGTTCGTGGACCTGGTTGACGCGTACTCGCCGCGGTTGCGGGCGCTGGCGCGCGAAGTGCAGCCCGACCTGGCCGAGGGCGTGTACGCCTGCCTGCCGGGGCCTCACTACGAGACCCCCGCCGAGATCAGGATGCTGCGCACGCTCGGGGCGGATCTGGTCGGTATGTCGACGGTGCACGAGACGATCGCCGCGCGGGCAGCGGGCGCCGCGGTGCTGGCGGTGTCTCTGGTGACGAACGCCGCGGCCGGAATGACGGGTGAGCCCCTGAACCATGAAGAGGTGCTCGCCGCGGGCCGTCAGTCGGCGACGCGGACGGGCTCCCTACTGGCCTCGGTGATCTCGCGACTCTGAGCGCTGACGCGATTGCTCACCCACATCACAGCGCGACCCAGGAACGGCGCGGCGAACAGCATCAGCAGGATTCGTACGACTTGAGCCGCGATGATGAACGTGACGTTCGATCCGGTTTCCACCGCGGTTGCCAGGACTGCATACACGCCGCCGGGGCTGGTGGCCAGATAACCGTCGAGCGGGGTCACGCCGGCGACGTCGGCAAGTACCACGCCCAGACCCGCGGTGCCGACGCCGATCACCACGATCAGCCCGATCGCCGCGGGTAGCAGGCGACCGACCGCACGCAGGGCATCGCGCGTGAATGCGACGCCTGCCTGCCAGCCGATCAACATGTAGCCGGCCTGCACCAGAATTGTGGGGACCGTCAGACCGAACGACAGCCCGGTGAGCTGGAGGACGACGGTCAACGCCATCGGCCCAAGGAGCCCCGAACCGGGAAGCCGGATCAGCCGTCCGCCCGTAGCGCCCGCGAAGATGAGTGCAATCATCATCGCGACGCTGAGATACCAAGGCGCCGAATCGGTTTGGGCTTTCAACTCGGCGGGGTGCGACTTGTCGGCATGATAGATCAGGGTGACCACCACCGGCATGGAAGCGGTTACCAGCGCCACGCGTAGATACTGCACGACTGCGACGACGCGGTCGTCGCCGCCGAGTTCACGAGCGATCGCGACCAACCCGGACGCGCCGCCTGCGACGAGTGCCAGCGATCCCGTCAGCGCAGTGATATCGCGGTGGATGCCCAGCACCGCACCGGCGACAATGCTGATCGCCAAGGTGGCTATTGCGATCATCACCACGGCAGGCCAGTCCGGTCCCAGCGCGCTCACCGCGTCGTGGCTCACCATCGTGCCGATGTAAACGCCGAGCACGCCCTGCGCCGCGATGCCGAGCCGGCGAGGTACCCGCTGCGGCGCCAGCGATGGGAGCGCCAGCGCGATGCCGACGACGAGTGCCGCGAACAGGGCGGCAGACGGAACGCCGACCATCGTCAGCGGGACGGCGACGGCAACGGTGATGGCGATCAGCAACAGCCACTTGGCTGTCGGCTTCAGTCGCTCTCTCATCACTATGACAAGTATGCCCTTAACAATATTTGCATGCAACCCGTGTTTCAGCGATGACAGCGAAGAATTACCAAGGTATAACTTGGTTATGAGCGACGTGCGCGCCGGTTCGCCCGCCACCGAGCTGCGGGAGTCGATGATGGCCGTGACCAGGCAGATGCGCAGGCACCGGCCCGACCACGGGTTGACCCTCAGCCAGATGGAGCTCCTCGGTGAGGTGAGCAGAACCGGGGTCAGCACGCCCGCAGAGGTCGCGGCGCGGCTGCACGTGCGTGTGCAGTCGCTGACCGACAGCATCAACGAGCTGGTCAACCGCGGCCTGGTGTCACGGCGTCCCGACGACGACGACCGACGTCGGCAGCTCATCGAGATCACCCCGGCAGGGATCGCATTGCTCGATGACGATCGCGCCGAACGCGACGCCTGGCTGAACGCCACCATGCGCGACAACCTGTCCGAGCTGGAGTTCAACTTGCTGATGCTCGTGGCGCCCGTGCTGCGCAAGCTGGCTTACCCCGGGGGCAAAGTGGGCACCCTCCCGCTATGACGAGCGCTCGCGCGAAGAAGCGACTCTGATGACGCAGCCGCCGACGGCATCGGTTGCACGGGAGTGGATCGCGCACGACCCCGATCCGGTGACCGCGGCCGAGTTGGACGCATGCAGTGACGAGGAACTCGCCGAGCGGTTCGCTCGTCCCCTGACGTTCGGCACCGCCGGTCTGCGTGGCCCGATGCGCGGTGGGCCGAACGGGATGAACCTCGCCGTCGTGATGAGGACCACCTGGGCCGTCGCCCAGGTACTGAAGGATCGCGGCCTCGGTGGATCGCGCATCGTGGTCGGCGGCGACGCCAGGCACGGTTCCGAGGAGTTCGCCCTCGCCACCGCCGAGGTTTTCGCCGCAGAGGGATTCATGGTCACGCTGTTATTCGCGGCCGTGCCGACACCGGTGGTGGCGTTCGGCGCACGCCATTTCGACGCGAGCGCGGGCATCCAGATCACCGCGTCTCACAACCCGCCGTCGGACAACGGTTACAAGGTCTATTTCGACGGCGGCCTTCAGATCGTCCCGCCCACCGATCGGGAGATCGAGGCGATGATCGCCAAGGCGCCCCATGCCGACGAGATTCCACGGGCCGCGGTCGAGACGGACGGGGTGGACCTGATCCGGCGGTATGTGAATCGGACTTCGTATGTCCGGCACACCCAAGGGTCGGCGCGAGTGGCCTTCACCGCTATGCATGGCGTCGGCGGCGAGTACGCGCTCGACGCGTTCGTTCGCGCAGGGCTATCCGACGTGCAGGTGGTCGAGAGTCAGTTCGCGCCCGACCCGGACTTCTCCACCGTGCCGTTCCCGAACCCCGAGGAGCCCGGCGCCACCGACGAACTGTTGAAACTGGCCGCCGATGCGGAGGCGGAAGTGGCCATCGCCTTGGATCCCGATGCCGACCGATGTGCGGTTGGCGTGCCGACCCCGGACGGGTGGCGCATGCTCACGGGCGACGAAACCGGTTGGCTGCTGGGCGATTACATCCTGTCTCAGCTCGATCCCGGCGAGGTGAGCGAACACACTGTGGTCGCTAGCACGGTGGTGTCGTCGCGAATGCTGTCGCGTATCGCGGCGGCGCACGGCGCTCGCCACGTCGAGACGCTGACCGGCTTCAAGTGGTTGTCGCGGGCAGATGCCGACCTACCGGGCTGCACGCTGGTCTATGCATACGAAGAGGCCATCGGCTATTGCGTCGACCCGTCGGCGGTTCGCGACAAGGACGGCATCAGCACGGCAGTATTGTTCTGCGACTTGGTCGTAGCGCTGCGAGAGCGGGGGCGCACGGTGCTCGACGCCCTCGATGACCTCGCCCGCCTCCATGGTGTGCACACCACCGCCGCGGTGCCTCGGCTGGTGGCGAATGCTGACGAGGCGGCGGAGGTGATGACGCGCCTGCGGTCCAAGGCGCCGACGAAATTGTGTGGGTTCGATGTCACGATGACGGACCTGGCGGCGGCGCAGCCGTACGAACGCCGAACCGATGCTGTCATTCTCGAGGGCGGAGACGACGACACCACCGTGCGGGTAGCGACGCGCCCGTCGGGGACCGAACCGAAGGTCAAGTCCTACATCGAAGTTCGGCGGAAATGCGTGGACGGTAACGTGACGGCCGCGCGTGCGGAAGCCGGGCGCCTGCGCGAAGAGCTAATCGAAGTCGCGGGCAAGTTCTAGCGCGGCCCGAACTGCCGATCGCCTGCGTCGCCGAGCCCGGGAACGATGTAGGCGATGTCGTTGAGGCAGTCGTCGATCGACGCGGTGAACAGTTTGATGTCCGGCGCCACCTTCTCGATTGCCGCAATACCCTCGGGGGCAACGACGACGCAGATCGCAGTGATATCAACGGCATTGCGCGAGTGCAGCAGCCCGATTGTGTGGGCCATCGACCCTCCGGTCGCCAGCATCGGGTCGAGCACGAACACCGGGGTGGCGCTCAGGTCGTCGGGCAGGGATTCCAGATACGGAGTCGGCTGATGCGTTTCCTCGTCGCGCGCGACGCCGACGAATCCGACGCGAGCCTCCGGGATCAGCGCGTGTGCCTGGTCGACCATGCCGAGTCCGGCGCGCAGCACCGGCACCAGCAGCGGCGGATGTGCCAGTCGCGATCCCGTGGTTTCGGCGAGCGGCGTGCGCACCGGAATGCTTTCGGTGGCCGCGTCGCGGGTGGCCTCGTAGACCAGCATGAGGGTCAGATCACGGAGGGCATCACGAAACGCCGCGTTGTTCGTGCGCTCGTCGCGCAGCGTGGTGAGCCGCGCTGCGGCCAGCGGATGGTCGACGACGCGCACGTCCATGCGCCGACCCTAACGTCAGGGAACCACCCGGTGCGGTTGATCGTCGTATCGCCATGCTCGTCGAGACAAATGCCGTTCGCGCGCTCGGTAAAGACTGTTCATCGCAGGCCGACGACCTGTCCACCGCCGCTACTGCCCTGATGTCACTGCTCGGGCCCGACGCGGCAGCCGCATTCGGTCCCGTCGGTACACGATTTCTGGCGACAATCGCCGACGCCGCCTCGGCTGAAGCGCGGGCGGTCACGGCGTTGATCGAGGATCTCACCGCTGCACGGTCGGCCTCTGGTGGTGTGGCGGACGCGTACGACGACGCGGACCACCGCGGCAGCCGTCTGCTCTGACGATGCCGAGCGGGCTCATCGACGCGCTGGCGGCGCCGATTCGCGAGCTGGCGGCTCAGGTCGGGCCCGGGTGGTCGGACAAGGGCGATCCGGCCACCTCGCTCGCCGAGGTACGCGATCTGTTGGCCGAGGTCTCCGCCGCGGTGCGCGGCGCTTGGAGCCGAGCATCCGACGGCTGGTCGGGCGCGGGCGCCGACAGCGCATCCGATTTCATGTCCGCTACGGCCGATGCGGCCGACCGGTTGGCGCTGCGCATCGATGGACTCCGGGCCCGCACCACCGACGCCACGGATGCGGTGGCGCGGGCTCATTCGCGCCTGCAGGACATCGTCAACCGCTTCGAGGACCGCGCGGCTGCCATCGAGGCGCGGCTCGACGAACCGGGCGCTGTGGAGGAACTGCGTGAAGAGGCGCGACGAGCGCTGGACGAGGCCATCGCCGTCGTCGACGGGTTGCGCACGGAGTTGGACGGGCATGCGGCGGATGTCGCGGCGCCGACGACACCGGTAGCGGCACCGGCTGGCGCACCGGCGGCGCCGGCGGGGTTCACGGCGCCCTCGGGCTTCGGCGCGAGTCCGGCGGCGATGCCATCGAGCTGGGGCGGCGGCGCGCCGAGTGCGGCGTTGGGCGGTCTCGAACCAACTCCCGCCGAACTCGCCGCGCTTCCGCTACCGGATCCCGAACAGTTCGGCGACGGCGTCGCTGTCACGCTGCCGGATGGCAGCACGGTGATGGCACCGAATCCCATCGCCGCCAACGCCGTTCGATACGCGTTGACGCAACTTGGTGTTCCCTACGACTGGGGCGGCACTACACCCGGCGTCGGGCTCGACTGCAGCGGCTTGACACAGTGGGCGTATCACCAGGCGGGACTGGATCTTCCGCGGCTCGCCCAAGAACAGGACCTCGGTGCCGCGGTAAATCAGAATGCACTGCGACCCGGCGATCTTGCGGTGTGGGACGGCCACGTCGCGATGATCGTGGGCAACGGTCAGATGATCGAGGCGGGTGATCCTGTGCAGTTGTCGCCGATCCGAACGACGAACGCAGGCCAGGGATTTCAGGGTTTCTGGCGGCCGACGGCGTGAACGCCGTTATGGCATCGCCTCGGCCCACTTCATGTGCCCCTCGAAATCCAGCTCTGTGGCCATCGCGCGGTAGTGATCTCGATAGTCGCGGTAGGCGGTCTCGTCCCCGCGCGCTCGGGCCAGTAGTGCGCGCAGCCGCAGTAACCAGACGTCGCGTATCACCAGGCCGTCGTCGGTCGGAAACGCAGCTAACCGATCGATCGCAGCCTCGGCTTCGCCGATGTCGTCTTCGGCCGCGCGATCAAGCATTGTCTTCACCAAAACACCTGTCGTTGGAATACCCCACGCCAGCAGCTGGCCCTCGTTGGCCAGCTGATCGACAGCGGCGCACATCAGCGGTATCGCCTCGTCGCGATCATTACGCCGAGCCCTTTCCCGTGCGAGGTACACGTTGACTAGCGGGCGATCACCCAGGTTGTGTCGCTGCTGTTCGAACACGTCGCTGACCTCGGCCAGTAGCGCCTCTCCGCGGTCGCGCGCCGCAGTCGAATCACGGTGCACTAGTGCGATACCCAGAGCTAATCGGGCGAAGGCCAACGCCATGTCATTGCCGGATCGCTCAGCAATCTGTAAAGCATTCTCGATCTCGTGCAACGCGCGATCGTCGGCAGAAAGCGCGCCGTTCGTGATACCCGGGAAATAGCCCCACGCGGCGACTGCAGCGTAGGTCAAGGGGTCGGCGCTGTGGGCCATGGCCAGACCGTGCCGAAGATCGTTCTGCCAGTCGGGATGTCCCAGGCAATAACGGGCCATCGCCCGCGACGTGAAGGCAAGTGCCAGCGGAGATCCGAATATGAAGTTCCCTTTGAAGGGATCACCGTCGGCCAGGTCGACCATCCTCTGTGACCACCGCAGCACGTCGGAATACTCGCCGCTCTCAATCTTGGCGTAGATCGCTGGGAAGGACAGCCCCACCATCAAGGTCGGATCGGCGAGCGACTCGATGAGGGCCATCGCTTCCGATGCCAGCCGCGATGCTTGACGAATCTGGCCCTGATACGCGTGATCCATCACCAGCCCCGCCATGGCGATAGCCAGCGACGGCTTGTCACCGGCGGCCTGGCAAAGCTCCCGTAATTCGTCAAAGCGGGCGCCGGCACCGTGCGCACGCACTCGATAGGCTGTCGCGCACAACATGGTTCGGGGGGCGATGCGCATCGAAGCGCGCGATTCGGGTCCTCGGTGGGCCATGCGTCTGCGATCGTTCTTGCCCGCTCCCAGCTGACTCGCGCCGCGGCGATGTCGCGGCTTCTCACCCACGTTGCGGCACGCATGTGCCAGTCGTAGGCGGCGTGCAGATCGCCCGCGGCCTCGAGATGTTCGGCGATCAATGCGGCATTCTCGTCAACCAATGCCGGCTCACGATGTTCGAGCGCGGTCGCCACCCGCCGGTGCATCTCGGCGCGATCGGATCTGAGCTGTGACTCATAGGCCACCGCGCGAATGAGCGGATGGTGGAACACATACTCGGGTTGTCTGGTGAAACGGACTTGATCGATGAGTTGAGCCGCGACGAGGTCGGCGATTTCCGGTTCGACCCCGAGCCCCATCAGCAGCTCAACGCCGAATCGTGAGCCGACTGTCGCCGCCGCCGTCAGCGTGCGTTTAGCTTTCGGGTCAAGTCGGTCGATGCGCGCACCGATGATCGCCTGCAGGGTCGCGGGCACAGTCACCTCGGCAACTGAAGCCGTCGACCGATACAGGCCGACCTCTCCGTGAAGCACATCGCGCTCGGCCAGATCCCGGACCATCTCCTCAGCGAAAAATGGCGTACCACCTGCCTTTTCGATGATCATCTGGCTCACAGCGCCCACTGAGGGATCCGAACCGAGCAGCTGCACCACCAGTGCCGCG
>CAVQRJ010000023.1:0-95959 GCA_963715215.1 uncultured Actinomycetota bacterium | reverse complement strand
TATCGGTGTCGCTCAACGGGCCGAGGGTCATGGTTTGAGTACCATGCAGCCGTGCAAGTACTCCGTCGTACTCCGGCCGGTAGGTGACGAGCATGAGCGAGGGCGTCTGCGCGACGACCGAGAGGAACTCGGCCAACATCGACTCGCTGACTTCATCGATCCAATGGACATCCTCGACGATGTAGAGCGCAGGGCTTTCCCGCGCGATCGACGCAGAATTCACCAAGGCGGTCAATCGCCGCCGCCGTGCATCCGGGTCTATCCGAGGCAAAGGTACGTCTGGATCGGCAATGCCTAGCAAGTCATTAAATAGCAACAGATCCTCTGGATCTGAATACGTGATCTGCTCGCGCAATCGATCTCGAGCGGCCTGCGCGTCGCGGCCTTCCACTCCGAAAGCCGCGCGCAAGAAACGGGCCACGATGTGGAACGGGATCTGGCTGGTATGGGACTCGCAGAAGGTCGTGAA
The DNA here is from genome assembly GCA_963715215.1 of uncultured Actinomycetota bacterium. Lineage (GTDB taxonomy): Bacteria > Actinomycetota > Actinomycetes > Mycobacteriales > Mycobacteriaceae > Mycobacterium. The sequence goes on along the minus strand of CAVQRJ010000023.1, from coordinate 95,490 downwards.
CACCCCGACGCCACGCGCGAAGGCGGTGGCCGAGAGCTCGCGCACCAGGCGGCTTTTCCCAATGCCAGACGGCCCCACCAAACCGACCACATTGCCCTCGCCGCTCATGGCACGGTCTAACGACGCTTCAGCCGTGCGTATCTCCCACCGCCGACCGACGAGATTCGACTCAGCCCGCCTGACGACCCGGTCCTGGCGCATGCTCAATAGGCGGCGAGCGGGCACTGGTTGATCAAAACCTTTGATCCGAACCGACTCGGGCGCGCCGAGAATTGCATTTCCTTCAACGAGTCGTGCGGTGGATGCGCTGAGCATCACTCCGCCCGGCGGCGCGACCGATTCCATTCGTTGAGCCATGCCGACCTGCTCGCCAATGGCGGTGAAGCCGAATGGACCCGAACCGATCTCACCAGCGATCACCAGACCGGAGTTCAGGCCCACCCGTAGCAACAGTTCTACGCCATCGCTTCGATGAACGTCGACCGCAAGCCTTTTCGCCTCCTCCTGAATGCCCAACGCCGACACACATGCGCGAACGGCGTGGTGCTCCAACGCAATCGGCGCGCCGAACACCGCCATGATCCCGTCGCCGGTGAAACTGTCAACCGTGCCGCCGTAGCGCTGCACCACCGCCGCTGAAAGCTCAACCAACTCGGTCATGATTTCGAGCAACCGTTCCGCCCCCACCGCCGCTGCAAGGTCCATAGAGTGCACTACGTCGGCGAAGAGCACCGTGACCTGCTTGTACTCCGGCGAGTGTGCGGCGGCGCGACTGGCGCACCGCACTGACTGCAGAACTTGGCAGTCGCACCCAGCGGCGCACTACACGACCCGCAGGAGAGGCCCGCGGCTGTCACTGCGCCGACGTCGTTCCCGCCGTCATTCACGCCAATATCGTGTCACCGCTGTCAGACATGTCTGCCATATCGCAACTCGGACGCTGCCCGACCCGTTTCCCCGACCGAGGAGCCGCCCTCGACTGCGTTCACGATCTGCACCCCTATTGATCACTGGCTGAAGCGGGTGACCCTGTTCAGCTGTCCTCGATCCGAACTACGAACGCAGGGCAGGGTTTTCAGGAGTTCTGGCGGCCGACGGCCTGACGCCGCCGTCATGGCATTGCCTCGGCCCACTCCATGTGCCCCTCGAAGCCAAGGGCGGTGGCCGTTGCGCGATAGCGATCCCGATGGTCGCGGTAGACGCTCGCGTCGCCGCGGGCGTCGGCCAGCAGCGCACGCACCCTCAGTCGCCACGCGTCGTGGCATTCCGGCGCCATTTCGAGCGGTGCTGTTTCCATCCGGTCGGCCACCGCCTCTGCCTCTGACAGATCGCCTTCGTCGCCACGGCCGAGCAATGTCTCGACGAAAATTGCGCTGGCCACGACACCCCACGCGAACTGGCCCCGCTCGAACAACAAGTCGAGCGCGGTCCGCATATCGCTGATGGCGACGTCGACATCACCGTGCCTGGCTTGTTCACGGGCGGCGTACAACTCGACCATGGGAAGCTCGGACAGGTAGAACCGGTCCTCCAGAGTCAGCTCACGAACCTCCGTCAGCAACTTCAGTCCACGGTCACGGTCCGCCGCATCGCCGTGAACTAGCGCCAGCCCCTTCGTGTACTTGGTGAAGACCACCCCGAGATCGTCACCAGCCGACTCAGCCATCCTGAGCGCATCATCGATCTCGCGGCATGCAGCGCCGTCGACCGCATAAACACCAGCGGCTATCGCTGCGCCGAAGGTGTAGAACATGACGGCCGCTCTGGTCCACGGATCGCTGCTGCGCGCCATCTCAACTGCCCGTTCCATGTCGTCGCGGAATCCCGGAAGCGCGAAGGACCATCGCGCCAGGCTCCGAGTTGCATACGCGGCGGCCAGTGGAGAGCCCATGACATAGTTCCCTCTGACCGGATCGTCGTGGGCCAAGTCGATGACGGTGTCCGACCACCTCAGCACTTCCTCGATCTCGCCCGTCACGACTCTGACCCCTATCGTCCCTACGGCGAGACCCACCATCAGCGTCGGATCGGCGATCGACTCGATCAGCGCCGAGTGCTCCGCGGCGAGCTGCGATGCCTCCCGTATCCGCCCCTGAATCAAGCATTCGGCGAGCGGCCCCATCATGGCGATCGCCGGCGACGTCTTGTCTCCGGCGCGATCGCACAACTCCTGCAGTTCATCAAAACGCGCACCGGAGACACCGGCATGGAGCCGCCAGGCATTGGCACACCACAATGTGCGCGAAGCAATCTGCAGCGACACGGCGTCGGGGTCGTTGGCGGCGATCGTGTCGGCGATCTGCCGCGCGCGCTCCCAACTCAAGCACGCGCCGGCAATATCGCGGCTGGCCAACCATGCTCCCGCTCGCATATGCCAGTCGTATGCGGCCCGCATATCCCCCGCGCCCTGCAGATGCTCGGCGATCAGCGCCGCGTTCTCGTCGCCCAATGTCCCTCTGGCTGCAATAGCGTCCGCAAGTCGGCGGTGCAGCCTGGCCCGATCCGCCTTCAGCTGGGACTCGTAGGCCACCCTGTGGATCAACGGGTGGCGGAAGCCGAACTCTGCTCGGGGTGCGAACGCGACCTGGTCGATCAGTTCCGCATCGAGAAGCTTCGGTAGCGCGCCGCCGTCGGCGAGTTCGGCCAGCAGTTCCTCATCGAATCGCACACCGATCACCGCTGCGGCATTGAGCGTCTGTTTAGCCGCAGCATCGAGACGGTCGATTCTGGCAGCGATCGCGGCCTGAAGGGTCGCAGGCACGGTGACGTCCGCGTGGTCACGGGTGCACACATATTCACCTCGTGCCCCCTCGAGCACGTTGCGGTCGGCAAGGTCACGGACGATGGACTCGCCGAAGAAAGGATTGCCCGCGGCTCGGTCGGCGATCTGCGGAATCAACCCCGCAACGGATGAGTGTGGACCGAGCAACTCTTCGACGAGCGATGTGATTTCCGAATCCTCCAGCGGTGAAAGGAAGATGGTCTGGGCGCCGGCAACGTGTGACAGTGCTCCGCGGTATTCGGGCCGGTATGTGACCAGTACCAGCGAGTGGGTGCGGGCGACCACCGACAAGAATTCCGCCAGCATCGACTCGCTGGTCGGGTCGATCCAGTGCGCGTCCTCGATGACATACACGGCCGGCGTCGACCGGCCCAGATACGCCGCGTTGACCAACGTCGTAAGACGTCGGCGTCGCGCGTCAGCGGCGATGTCTGGGACGTCATGCTCCGGGTCGCGAATTCCGAGCAGATCATGAAGCAACAGAAGATCTTCGGAGTCGACGCCGGCGACTCGGTCGCGGATGCGGTTCCGGGCCGACTCAGCCTCTAACTCATCGATCCCGAACGCCGTGCGCAGCAGCGCGGCGATGGCACGGAACGGGACTTCGGCGGCATGAGATTCGCAGAAGGCAGAAAAGACCTCGGCGCCAAGCCTTCTCGCAATCGACGCCGTCTCGGAGACCAGGCGACTCTTGCCGATACCAGCGGGACCTACGATGCCGACCACGCATCCGTGGCCACCGACCGCCCGGTGCAACATTCCAGTCAATGCGCCCACTTCCCACTCACGTCCGACGAGAGTGGATGCGTGGCGGCCGCCGAGTTCATGATGGGCCGTCATCGCCAGAAGACGGTGCGCTGGCACAGGCTCGGTTGCGCCTTTGATGTACGCCATCTCAGGCTCAGCAAGGGTCGCAACATCTGCGACGATCCGCGCAGTGGAGTCTGACAACATCACGCCACCAGGCGGCGCCACGGACTCCATCCGCTGCGCCAATCCAACGTGCTCACCTATCGTCGTGTAACCCAGGGAAGTAGAACCGATGTCACCGGCGATGACTTGGCCGGAGTTGAGGCCGATTCGCAAACGCAGGTCAATTCCGTCTCGGCTCGCGACCCCCGTCGCTATGTGAGCCATCTGCTCCTGGATGCCCATCGCCGCTAGACAGGCCCGAGCGCCATGGTCTTCATACGCGATCGGTGCGCCGAAGACCGCCATGATGCCGTCGCCCGTGAACTTGTCGACGGTCCCCCCGTAGCGCTTCACCACTCCAGCGGCGTGATCGACAAGTTCGGCCATGATCTCGCGGAGGCGTTCCGGACCCACGGTCGCCGCGATGTCCATGGAGTGCGCGACGTCGGCGAACAACACCGTGACCTGCTTGTATTCCGCCGATTGGGTGGCCGGCGTGAGCGGCGAACCGCACTCGCTGCAGAACTTCGCTGTCGCGCCCAACCGTGCGCCGCACGCGCATGACAACTCTGCGACTGTCAGGGCGCCGGGACCATCCCCATTGTCGTCCACGTCAGTATCGTGTCACCGCTGGTCAGACCTGTCTGCCATTTCGCACCGGGGACCCTGCCCGCCCGTCTTCACGAGACCGATGAGCCACGGTCGGCGGCGATCACGATCTGCACCCCTATTGATCACTGGTCGAAGCGGGAGATCCTGTCCACCTCTCGCCAATTCGAACGACGAACCTCGGCCAGGGTTTCCAGGGCTTCTGGCGGCCGACTGCTTGATTTTCGTATGCCGCGCGTCTTGCGCCCGAATCGTCAGCCGCTCACGCGCAACCTGGTCTATTCGAACGATGGGAGGAAGATGACCTGCCCCAGCTAGGAGACGGCTCATCCGACGCTGGGCGATCAGGAGCCTGCGGCAAGGCTGAACCCCTGCAGGAAGGCGACCAATCAAAAAACGGCGGAGACCGGACCAGTCCACCAAAGTCAGGACATCCTCGCCGCCGCGAGAGACTATTGACGGGCACAATGAATCGCACTTGGAAGCGAGAGTGCCATGACGAATTTCCCGCGGATCGACGTGCGTAGCCCTCGACCATTCGATGTCGTGGGAGATGGCTTTAGTTTAGCCTGTGCGGGCTGGGCCGGGCTAACGAGGGCGTGATAGGCACAGGGGTACTAAAGGACAACCATGGCACAGTGCTGGCAGAGGTTTCGCCAATGTTTGTGCCAAACAGCGGGTTTTTGTTCGCGCTGTTCGACTTTCCCGTCGCGGTCGGTGCACCCGCCACACCTGAGGGCGTTTTGACCGTAGAAGCCGACAACCCAAGCGGGTTGCCGCAGAACGACTTTCGCGTGACCGTACCCCTAACCTTCGGGCGCGTCCTGCTGGGAGCATCGTACGCCGGTTTCCAGGCACACAAGGTAGTCGCCGGCGACACACTGTCCGGCATCGCGCGGAGCGCCTACGGCGATTCCAACCTGTGGCCGCGGCTATTCGTCGCCAACAGGGACACCATCAGCGATCCGGATCTGATCCAGATCGGTCAGGTGCTGCGGGTGCCGTTCGCGGGGCCCTAACGAGAGCCCCACGGGCTGAACCCCTATTGATGCCTGGTTGAAGCGGGAGATCCCGTCCACCTCTCGCCGATCCGAACAACCAACGCCGGTCAGGGATTCCAGGGGTTTTGGCGGCCGACAGCGTGAACGCCGTTATGGCATCTCCTCGGCCCACTTCATGTGCCCCTCGAAGCCGAGCTCTGTGGCCATGCGGCGGTAGCGATCCCGATAGTCACGGTAGGCCGTGGTGTCGCCGTAGGCGCGTGCCAACATGGCGCGCAAGTGCAGCAGCCAGATCTCGTTCACTACAAACCCTCGCTCGGTCGGCACGGCTGCCAACCGGTCGATCGCCAGCTGCGCCTCCTCTAGGTCAGCGTCCGTTCCCCTCCGCAGCAGGGCTTCCACCAGGATGTGGGTTGCCCGCCCCGCATCCATCATTCCACCGGACGCGTATCCCGCCTCGAGGGCGGATCGCGACAGTTCAACTGCATCATCGAGATCGCCGGCCCGGGTCTTCTCCATGGCGAAGACGGTGTCCACCCCGGCAGCCCCGATCAGCGTGAAGCGTTCTTGCACTGCAGCTTCGCGGGCAGCGGCGAGCAGCGGATAGCCTTCTTCACTGCCGGGCCCATCGCTGGCAACAAGCGCGAGACCGTGTACGTACTTGGCGCAGGCCACGGTCAGGTCATGGCCCGATCGCCCAGCGGCCTCGAGCACGTCCGCCGTCTCTTGGAGGTCCGTTGCATCGATCAGCATCGCTCCGCAACGGGTGGCGATGCTGTACTTGAAGAGCAGCATCAACGCGCGCGTCGTTGCATCGAATGAGCGGGCCATCGCAGAAGCGTTCTCGATGTCGCCTCTCCATCGTGGATCCCCGATGCAGCACCGTCCGCATCCGCGCAGCATGATCGCCGCCACCAATGGTGATTCGATAATGAGATTGCCTTTGGTGGGGTCCCCATCGGCCAGGTCAATCATCCGCTGGGCCACCTGCAGGAGTTGGGCGATCTCGCCGGTTTGGAGCTTGGCAGCCAGCGCAGGGTAGGCCAGGCCCAGCATCAACGTCGGGTCACCGATCGACTCGAGCAGGCTTACCAATTCAAAGGCCCGACGCGATGCCTCCTCGAACCGGGAGTGGACGATCAGAGCGGCGAGCCACCCGCTCATTCCCATCGCCAGCGACGTCTTGTCCCCGGCGGCGTCGGCAAGTTCACGCAGTTCGTCGAAGCCGGTGTCGGCCATAGTGCCACCCGCTAGCCACGCACTCGCGCACAGCAGCGTCCTTGGGGCGATCCGCATTGCGGCAGGATGTGGCTCGGCCTCGTCGGGTATTCGGTCGGCGACCTGCTGCGCCTTTCGCCAACTGCTCCGCGCGCCGGTGAGGTCGCGATGGGTGAGCCACGTGCCGGCGCGCATGTGCCAGTTGAAGGCTTCGTGTAAGTCGCCTGCGGACTCCAGGTGTTCGGCGATCATGCCGGCGTTTGCATCGAGCGAATCGGCATCTCGCTGCTGGATGGCGTCCGCGAGGCGCCGATGCAGTACCGCGCGATCGGCCTTCAGTTGGGACTCGTAGGCCACCGAACGAATCAAGGGATGCCGGAATGCGTACTCGACCCGCGGGGCAAAACCGACCTGGTCGATCAAGTCGGCCTTGATCAACTCATCGAGGGCCGGTTCGATCGCAAGCAATGCGGACAGTCGGTCAGGCGCAAACCGCGATCCGATTACGGCGGCTGCGGTCAACGTGCGTTTGGCCGACGGACTGAGGCGATCGACGCGGGCCGCAATGGCGGCTTGAAGTGTTGCCGGCACACTGATTTCGGCTACATTACCGCGGAGCATGTAGGAGCCTGGCATGCCGCGAATCGCACCGCGTTCGGCCAGATCGCGCACGATCTCCTCGGCAAAAAACGGGTTCCCGGCCGCGTGCCCGGCGATGTGCTCGGCCAGGTCCTGCACCGAGAAGTCGGCGCCGAGCAATTCAGTGGTGAGCGCCGCAGTCTGCTCGGTGGTCAGGGGCCGCAGCGCGATCGTCTGCCCTCCGTGGATCTTGGCCAGCGCGCCCTGGTAGTGGGGGCGGTAGGTGATCAGCACCAGTGAATGCGTTTGTGAGACCACCGCAAAGAACTCGGCCAGCATGGACTCGCTGATCTCGTCGATCCAGTGGGCGTCCTCGATCACATACAATGCCGGTTCGCTCCGGGCCACCCATGTCGCGATCACGAGTGCAGTCAGGCGCCGTCGTCGAGCATCGGCCTCGATGTTCGGCAACTCGATGTCCGGATCCGCGACGCCCAGCAGGTCATCCATCAACAGCAGATCTTCGGGGTCGGCGTAGGGGAATCGGGCGCGCACCCGCCCTCGGGCGGCTTCACCGTCGAGATTGTTCGTCTCGAGAGCGGCGCACAAAATTGCCGTCACCGCGTGGAAAGGCATGTCACTGGTGTGCGATTCGCAGTAGGCGGTGAACACTTCCACCCCACGATCGCTGGCCAGCGCAGCCGACTCGCGGACGATGCGGCTCTTACCGATACCCGGCGGTCCTTCAACACTGATGGCGCAGCCGGCGCCGCCGAAAGCCTCGTCGAGTATCGCGGCGACGGTGTTCAGCTCCCATGTGCGCCCTACCAGCGTGGGATCGTCTCGTCCGCTGTGCTGGTGTTGCGCGGTCGTGCCGATCAGTCGGCGCGCGACGACAGGGTCCTTCACACCCTTGATGTCCACCATTTCCGGCTCGGCCAGCACCACGGCATCTTCGATCAGCCGGGCGGCGGACTCGCTGAGCATCACCCCGCCGGGCGGCGCGACCGATTCCATCCGCTGCGCCATGCCGACTTGCTCACCGACAGCGGTGTAGCCGAATGGCCCTGACCCGAGCTCACCGGCAATCACCTGCCCGGAGTTCAACCCGACGCGCAAGCACAGCTCAACACCATCGCGGGCTTCGACGTCGACGGCGAGACGCCTGGCCTCCTCTTGGAGGCCCACGGCTGCCAGACAGGCGCGCATCGCGTGGTCCTCGAGCGCGACCGGTGCCCCGAAGATCGCCATGATGCCGTCGCCGGTGAATTTGTCCACCGTGCCGCCGTAGCGCCGCACCACCGTCGCGCAGCGGTCGGCCAGGTCAGCCAGAATCTCACGCAGCCGCTCGGGACCGACCGCCGCAGCGATGTCCATCGAATGCACCACGTCGGCGAACAACACAGTGACCTGCTTGTACTCCGCCGACTGCGTGACCTGTGCGACGGGTGTACCGCACTCACTGCAGAACTTTGCGGTCGCGCTCAACTGGGTACCGCACGACCCACAGGAGTGGCACGCCGCTGTCAGAGCGCCGCGGCCGTTGCCTGCGCTGTCCACGTCTGTATCGTGTCACCACTGGTCAGACTTGTCTTGGGTATCGCACGGGTGACGCTGCCGCCGGCCCGCGTTTCCCCAGGCCCAGTCCCACTTGGCTACCGGCTAGCGGGAGTTCCGCTGCAGCTGTGGGCATTCGGACGGATGCGGATCAGGGTTTCCAGGGTTTCCGGCGACCGACTGCGTGAGCATTCACAACCTCAAGGCCACCCCGAGAAGCGGGCCAAGACCGCGATCAACCCTGTGGACGCCGCTGCCGACCCTTAAGGTCATTTGTCCTCATCCTTGTCCAGTGGCGGCGGGCGGTTGGCGACGACCGGGAACTGGCCGCTGAAGCCCTCGCGTTCCCGAGCAATCTCCAGCACCCGCCCGCGGACCGCATACCAGCCGATGATGAGTGCCGGAATGATGATCACCAGCGTGGCGACGGTCCAGGTGCCGATCGGTGGGTCGAACGCCATCAGCACGACGACGCCGAACAGGAACACCAACGTGATATAGCCGGTGTACGGCGTGCCCCACAACCGGAATGACGGCCGCTCGAGGATGCCGCGTTTCGACCAGCGGTAGAGCTGGATCTGACAGATGACGATGGTGGCCCAGGACGCGATGATGCCGAGGGCCGCGATGTTGAGCACGATCTCGAACGCCTGGCCGGGCACGAGAAGGTTGAGGATGACGCCGAACAGGCCGACGCCCGCGGTCAGGAAAATTCCGCCGTAGGGCACGCCGCGGCTGGACATCGCCGCCGTGAACTTCGGTGCGCTGCCGTTCATTGCCATCGACCGCAGGATCCGCCCGGTCGAATACAACCCGGCGTTGAGGCTGGAGAATGCGGCGGTCAGCACGACGATGTTCATCACCGTGCCCGCGCCCTCGATTCCGATCTTGGAGAAGAACGTGACAAACGGGCTCTCGCCGGCCTTGTAGGTGGTGTACGGGAGAAGTAGGGCCAGCAGGAACAGTGAGCCGACGTAGAAGACGGCGATACGTGCGATCACCGAGTTGATCGCACGCGGCATGATCTTATGCGGATGGGCGGTCTCACCGGCCGCTGTTCCGACGAGTTCTACTGCAGCATAGGCAAACACGACGCCAGACATGACAATCACCAGCGGGAAGAGACCGTGGGGGAACATCCCGCCGTTGTTGGCGATCACGCTGAAACCGGTTGCCTGTCCCTGAATTTGGTAACGACCCGCAAGAAAAATGGTGCCCGCGACCAGAAACGTCATCAGCGCAAGGACTTTGATGGCCGCAGCCCAGAACTCGAGCTCCCCGAACAGGGTAACCGAAATGAGGTTTATGCTCACCACGGCCGCCAGCGCGAGCAGTGCGATCAACCACTGCGGGACGCTGTCCAACGCCTTCCAGTAGTGGAAGTAGGTGGCGATCGCCGTCGAATCGACGATGGCCGTGAACGCCCAGTTCAGCCAGTACATCCAGCCGGCGACGAACGCCGCCTTCTCGCCGAGGAATTCGCGTGCATACGACACGAAGGACCCCGACGACGGCCGGTGCAGCACCAGCTCGCCCAGCGCCCGCAGGATCAGGAAGACGAAGATGCCGCAGAACGCATAGCTCAAGAACAGGCCCGGTCCGGCGTTGTGTAGTCGGCCGCCGGCGCCGAGGAACAGTCCGGTGCCAATGGCACCGCCGATCGCAATCATCTGCAGCTGCCGGGGTTTGAGGCCCTTGTGGTAGCCCTCGTCCTCCGCCAGGAGCGCGGAGTTGTCGTACGTCGACGGCGTGGGTGCGGTGGTCATCGAAGCAGTCCTCGCTCTAGTCAGTTTCCGGGTGACGCAGGATCAACGGGGTTGCCTCTGACATCCCATTGCTCCGGAGGTCCTGGCGCATCCCTGACGTCACGAAACGTCATCACGAAGCCGCAGACGGCGACGACGGCCGCAATCGCGTAGCCGATGATCGAATACCAACCGGCGTGGAGATACGCGGTGACCGCGACGATGAACATCGCCAAGAACACCAGGGACATCCCAATCAACGGAATCTTCGCAAACAAATCAATGCGTGCCATGAGACCCACCTCAATAGACCGGATGACGGTCATATAAGTGAACACCTTCCGGCTTTGTGGCAATGGCGAAATGGGCTCAACCACTTATCGGGCGGTTCGACGTGTTGCTCAACGGCGCGTACCCGCGCAGGTGTTTGAGACCGTGCTGAACATGGCCGCGCTCGGCGGGAAAATCCTGGAACGCCCGTCGTTCCTGCTGTGGGGCAGTCCCTGGACCGGATACCTGACACTGGTATTCCTGCTGGTACCGCCGCCTCTATAGCGCCGTTTCGATTTCGCGTGCCGCTCGGACCTTGCGGGCGATCTCCTCGAGGTGGGTGTCCCACGTGCCGCAGCAGCCGCCCCAGAGGTCGATGTGCGGATGCTGCCGAGCCAAACCGCCCATGAGCTCGCCGAGCTTCGGTGGGTCACCGATCTCGAGGTGGCCGAGGGTGCACAGTGAGATCTTGTCCATCATCGCGGCGTTGGGTCGCAAACAGCGGACACGCTGAAACCACTCCCCTGGCTCGATCGCGGGCATGAACTCCAACGGGTGCGAGCAGTTGATGCCGTAAAAGGCAGGCCGGTCGTCACCCGTTTGCGCGTCGATCGTCTCGATCGCTTCCTTGAGCGACGGGCCCGACAGCAAGCGGTGCGTGTCGTGGTCGAGTGTGAACGAGACCGAGAGAGGCAATCCAGCACGCGCCGCGGCGTGAGAGAGTCCGACCGCCTCGGGGACGCTGTTGAACGTCATGGCTTCCACGAGGTCGACGCCTGCGCGGGCGAGCGTGGCCAGTTGGACGCTGTGGTAGTCCTCTGCCTCCTCGGCGGTAATGTTGCGGTTCAGCTCATAGGCATCGCCGCGGGGGCCAAGAATGCCGGCATAGAGAAGCCCGGGCACCTGCCCCTCATACGGTTTACCGACCTCGCGCAGGAAATCGATTGCCCGCAACTGCATCTCGGCCAGTGACTCGTGGGAGTAACCGAGCAGCGCGCCCCAGTCCGGACTCGCCCGGTAGTCGAGGCCACCCATGAGAACGCCAAAACCGTTGCGGGCGGCCGTGTCGAGATAGCGCGTATACATGCCACGCAGTTCGGAAACCGCACGCGGGTTGTCAAGCAACGGGTACATCGCGAAATGCGGAAGGTCGAACCCGTACTTGTACAAGATCTCGGTTTCCTGGCCGCCCTCGGTCAGGTAGTTCAGCCCGGCCTGCTGTTCTGGAAATACTGTTGCCACCATCGTCGCCTCCTGTTACGCCATTGCCTCGGCCCATGCCATATGGCCATCGAAACCAAGCGAATTCGCCGTCGCGCGGTAGCGATCGCGAAGGTCTCGGTAGGTCTTCTCGTCGCCCCGCGCCTGGGCAATCAGCGTGCGCAGCCGGAGCGCCATGATGTCACGGACCACCGAGAAGCCATCGTCGGTGGGGAACGCGGCCAATCGATCTGTGACAGCCTCGGCTTCGTCGATGTCGCTCGCGTACCCGCGCTCGAGGAATGTCTCGGCTAGGACGCTGGATGCCGCTGGAAACCAACCGAACTGGCCCCGGTTGAAGAGTTCGTCTGCCGATGATCGCATCACCTGTAAACCGGCGTCGACGTCTCCGCGCCTGGCCTTCTCGCGGCCGATGTAGGCATCGAGGATCGGAATCTCACTCAGCATGTAACGGCCTTGTTCGCACGTGGCGCGGACTTGCTCGAGAAGCGCAAGTCCACGTTCGCGGTCAGCCGCACCACGGTGCAGCAGCGCGGAACCGAGAGCGTGGCGAGCATTGGACAGCATGAAGTCGTCCGATCCTCGATCGGCCAACTGCACCGCTTCTTCGAGGTCTCGCAGGGCGGCGTCATCGCCGCCATAGCGCTGGATCACGGCCGCGGCGCGGCCGACCAGTTCGGCCATGATCTCGCGCAACCGCTCCGGGCCCACAGCGGAGGCGATGTCCATAGAATGCACAACGTCGGCGAACAGAACCGTCACCTGCTTGTACTCGGCGGCTTGAGAGACCGGTGCCACCGGAGCGCCGCACTCACTGCAGAACTTGGCCGTGGGCCCCAACCCCGCACTGCACGACCCGCAGGTGAGCCCAGCACTGTCGTCCACGTCAGTATCGTGTCACCGCTGGTCGCATACCGTTTGCCTAACCGCACACCGACACGCTCTAGGCTGTGCCGCATGGCTGCTGACATCGTGCCGATCCGGCTCGGGTTGACCAAGGGCGACCTCTACACACTGTGGGCGCCCCGCTGGCGGGACGCCGGCGACGAGTGGGAGGCGCTGCTCGGCAAGGACGACGACCTCTACGGCTTCGAGTCGGTTGCCGACCTCGCCGCCTTCGTCAGGACCAACACCGACAACGACCTGACCGACCACCCCGCCTGGGAGGGCCTGACCGAGGCCAACGCGCACCGGTTCGATCCACCCGAGGAGCGCCAGTACGACCTGATCGGCGTGCAGGAGCTGATGGCCGAAAAGCCGACCGAGGCCTCCGTGGCGACGGTGCACCGCACGCTGGCCATCGTGTCGTCGATCGGTTCGGTCTGCGAGCTGTCCACCGTCACCAAGTTCTTCAACGGCAACCCCGTCCTCGGCTCGCTTGGCGCAGGCATGGACAGCTTCAGCGGCAGGAGCGGTCGCAAGCGCTGGAGCGAGATCGGGGCAGTGATCGGGCGGGGTTGGGACAACGTCGTCGACGCGATCGACCAGGTCGTCACCATCCCCGACGTCGAGGAGGCGGCGTCGGAGAAGGCGGCGGCCGAACTCGACGAGCCCAAACCCGAAGAGGTCGAGGACGTCACGGAGACCGCCGAAGCCGAGGCCGCCGAAGTCGAGGCCGCCGAAGCCGAAGCCGATAACGCCGGGGACGAGGACGCCGAGGGCGCGTCGGACTCCGAGAACGCTCTCGCCGACCATGCGAACGGCCTGGTCCTCGGCGCCGACGACGACTTCTGGCTCAAGGTGGGCATCGATCCCATCCGGATGATCACCCGTGGCGGCACCTACTACACGTTGCGGTGCTACCTCGACGATGCGCCGGTGTTCCTCGGCCGCAACGGCCGGGTCAGCGTGTTCGGATCCGAGCGGGCACTCGCGCGATACCTCGCCGACGAGCACGATCACGACCTGTCCGATCTGGCCACGTACGAAGACATCAAGACGGCTGCCACCGACGGCTCACTGCGTGTTGACGTCACCGACGAGAACGTGTACGTGACTAGCGGCCTGGCCGACGACCTCGCCGACGGACCCGACGCCGTGGACCGCGAACAACTGGAGCTCGCCGTCGAGCTGCTCAGGGATGTCGGCGAGTACGCCGAAGACGACGTCGTCGACGAGACGCTGGACGCCGATATGCCGTTGGGCGGATTGGTCGCCCATGTGCTGGACCCCGATACCGTACGCAAGCCCAGCGGACGGTATGCCGATGCCGTCGAGCAGTGGGAGTCCCTGGAGACCTTCCTCGAATCGCGGCTGCGGCAGGAGTAGCGCTACAGCGTCGTTGCGCGCGGGTGTCGCGGCTCGTACAAGCCGAGTTCGCCGCCCCCGGGCAGCCGGATGCTGGTGAGCAGTCCCCAGCCCTGATCGATCACCTCCGAGCAGGTCACTCCCTTGGCGGCAAGGTGCTCGACGGTGGCTGCGACGTTGTCGCACATCAGGTACAGCTCATGCGACGGCGGACCATCGGTGGGATGCACGGCCACCTCGGCGGCCGGAAGCTTGAAGATCAGCCAGCCACCGCCGGCATCGACGTGTGGATAGTCGAGCACATCTGAGAAGAACGCCCGATCCGCGTCGGCGTCGCGGCTGTAAATGATGACGTGGCTTCCGGTGATCATGATGCAATTCTGCACATGTGGTCCTGGGCGTTCGCCACAGGAATACCGTTTGTTTCTGTGCATGGCGCGTTCTCGTAATCGAGTACCCGAGTACTCGCGTCGAAACGGCGACACCCGCACATGCTGTTGGAGACCCCGACCTTCGGAAAGGTGAAGATGACCGCTCAGCAACAACAACTCATGGATTCCTTCTACGCGCTCGACAACGTCATCACGGTCAAGATCACAATGCCGCAGGCCGAGTGGGACAGGGTGCGAACCGAGGAGCCAAAGGGCGGCCGGTGTTTCTGGGAGTGGACCGGCGGCAGCCGGTACACGTGGCGAAAGGCCGAATCGGTCGAGATTTCCGGAACCAAGTTCCCCGCCCGCACGACGATCACCGATGTGGGCATCAAGAAGAAGTCGTTCTGCGGCTCCATCGACAGCAACAAGCCCTGCATTCACGTCGACTTCGGCAGGTTCAGCAGCACCGCCGAGCGCGCGGCCGAGGCGCTGATCGGGACGCGCTACGTCACCCTGAACAATTCCATCCAGGACAAGTCCTACATCAAACAGACGCTGGGCTACCGGATGCTGGACATGGCGGGCCTGCCCCACTCGCGATGCAACTACGCCCGTGTGTTCGTGAACGGGACGTTGATCGGCCAAGGCGTCGGCGGCGTCAACAGCCCGGGCATCTTCATCAATGCCGAACCGATCATGAAGCGGTATATCGAACGCAATTTCGGCGGCAATATGAACGGAAACCTGTACGAGATCGCGCACAAGAACGATTTCCTCGAAGAGAGACTGAAATACATTGGGGCCGAAGACCTCTCGAAGTTCAAGGACAAAGCCGATCTGAAGTTCGCCTGCGAGCACATAAAGGCGCACGGCCTCGCAGGCGCGGACCAACTGATCGACATGGAGCAGTACCTCAAGCTCTACGCGATGGAGTTCCTGCTCAAACACTGGGACGGCTATGCCGACAACACCAACAACACCTATCTCTACAACGACGTCACCGCTGTCGCCACACCGGGCGTCGGCGATATCAAGTTCAAGTTGGTGCCCTGGGGCGTCGATCAGATGCTTCAGCCGAGCAGGCCGTTCAAGCTGGGCCGGGACGGGCTGATCGCACAGCTTGTGCGCAATGACGACCCGTGTCGCAAGCTGTTGATGGACCAGATTCGTACCTACCGGCAGACCTTGTTCAGCCGAGAGCACCAGCAGACCGTGCTGAAACCGTTGATCGACCAGATGCGGGATCTGGTGGTCGGTTTCGGCGTGCCGAACGCTGTGCAGGAGATCGATACGGTCCGACAGCAATTGCGGCTCGCGGAGTCGGCCGCGTACATGTTCACCGGCCTGCCCGGACCCAGCGAACCTGTCTACATCCTCAAGCACGACACCAGTCACTGTCTGCATGCCAGCAACACCGAGTCGATTCCGCCGGGCGCGCCTGCGCCGGCGAACTTCGAGGTGTACCACCAGCAGCTGTTCGACAACAACCAGCCGACGGATCTGTGGGTCCTCAACGACCTTGGCGCCGGAAAGTCGCTGACCAACCAGGCCTTCAACCGAAATCTGCACGCCAGCGCCACGCAGGTCACCCCTGCGGGTCACAAATACCTCTACACGTGCGCGCCGAGCAACGCCGACCACGGCGAAGAGTTCACATTCGTGCCCGTGCCGGTGCCCGTCACAGATCCCGCCAACCCGCCAGGGCGGTTCGCCTTCACCGGCTATTTCAACATCGTCAGCGTCCGGACCACCGAAATGGCCAAGTTCGCCAATGACCTTACCCCGCAGGGCAGGCCCCGGGTTCACCAGGAATTGCCCGGTTCGAACCTCTACTTCTACTGATCGAACTCCGGGTAACCGACCACCGCATAACCGCCTCGGTCGTCGACGATGAGCAGTCTCCTTTCGTCGCCGGTGGTGAATGCGACGACGCCCTCGGGCTTCATCAATCTGTGGAACTTGACGTCGAACAGACGGAGGGTGTCACTGACGCCGTTCCAGGAACAGAGCTGAAACGGCTCGTCGGCCGTGCTCGTCGAGCGTCCGACGAGAATCAGAAGCTCGCCGGTCTCCTCGTCGTACGAGATGTCGCGGATGCCCTGCTTCGCCTTTGGTCGTGGCAGTTCCAAACGCACCATCGACGGCGTTCCGAGCGACTCGATGTCCCAGCGGGCACCACCCGCATCGATCGGCACTCGGATGACGGTGACCGTCCCGGGTTCCGCGGGCCCGCGCAGGCCGAAAAGCAGCATCTGCGAATTCGGTTCCCAGGCAAGGCCTTCGATGTTCAGGCCACCCGCGTCTGGCTCGTGCCGGCTTGCTGCGGCGATCGACGGAAAATGGCTCAGCAGCCAATCGCGGAATCCGGGCATCGGCTCCGCTTGCAGGTCGCCGTGGGGCTGGTAGCGAACGCGCACCAAACCGTCACAGACCTGTTGTTGCCTTGACTCGTTCGCGCCAAGCACGCAGAGCGAGGAAGCGACGACGAGAGAGAGCTCACCGTCGCGGATGACACGGGTCAACCCTTCTGGGTCACGCAACTGGCCCTCGGCGAGGCCCGCCAACGGACGGTGCGAGATGCGTTCGGCTTCAACGCCGTCGGCGTCTAGCGCGAGTTCGAGCAGAGCCGCCGGGTCGTGGTTGTCGACGAAAACGAACCGGTCCGCATCGACTTGGACAACGCCAGAGGCGTTGAGCGGCATCTTCCCGCTCGTCTGGTCGAACGGCGTCGACTTGACCTTCTTCCCGAGGCCCATACCGTGCGCGACGGCGCGAAACGCCGTCTGCACTTTGGCAATCCAGTTCGCCATCAGGTCAGGGGCCAATCAGCCGATCAGCACGGCGAATCGCGGTTTGATGACCTCGTCGATGATCGCGAGCCGCTCGTCGAACGGGATGAACGCGGACTTCATCGCGTTGATGGTGAACCGCGCCAGGTCGCTCCAGCCGTAGCCGAAGGCCTCCACCAGGCGCAGCATCTCCTGGCTCATCGTGGTGTCGCTCATCAGCCGATTATCGGTGTTGACGGTGACGCGGAAGCGGCACTTGGCCAACTGGTCGAAGGGATGCTCGGCGATGCTGCCGACGGCGCCGGTCTGCACGTTGGAACTCGGGCACAGCTCGAACGGTATCCGCTTGTCCCGCAACAGCGAGGCCAGCCGGCCCAGGTGTACAGCGCCGTCCGGCGCCACTGTGATGTCGTCGACGATGCGGACGCCGTGGCCGAGCCGGTCGGCACCGCAGAACGCGATGGCTTCGTGAATGGACGGCAGCCCGAAGGCTTCTCCTGCGTGGATCGTGAAGCGGCCGTTGTGGTTCCGCATGTACTCGAAGGCATCGAGATGCCGTGTCGGCGGGTAGCCTGCCTCCGCGCCTGCGATATCGAAACCCACCACGCCCTTGTCCCGGAACCGGATTGCCAGCTCGGCGATCTCCAGCGACCGCGCCTGGTGGCGCATCGCGGTCACCAAGCAGCGCACGGTGATCGTGCGGCCCTCGCTACTGGCGGCCTTCTCGCCGTCGGCGAACCCGGCCAGCACCGCATCGACGACCGCGTCCAACGACAGACCCCGGTCGATGTGCAGTTCAGGGGCGAACCGGATCTCGGCGTAGACCACGTTGTCTGCGGCCAGGTCCTCGACGCACTCGTAGGCCACCCGGTGCAGCGCCTCCGGTGTCTGCATGACCCCGACCGTGTGCGCGAACGGCTCCAGATACCGCTCGAGTGAGCCGCTGTGCGCGGCGGTCCGGAACCAGGTCGCCAAGCCGTCGACGTCGTCCACCGGCAGGTCCTCGTAGCCGGTCTGCTGCGCGAGGTCGACGACGCTGGCAGGGCGAAGCCCGCCGTCGAGGTGGTCATGCAGCAACGCCTTGGGTGCCTGCCGGATGGAGTCCAGTGTCAGTGGTGACGTCACGTGATCGATTATCCGGCCAGCGCCCGGATGCCCGCACGTACCTCGTCGACGAAAATGGCCGGCTGCTCGAGAGCCGCGAAATGCCCACCCTTGGCCGCGGTGCCGAAGTACCTCAGGCCGGTGTACGTGGTGCGCACCCAGCGCTCACTCAGGGTGAGGATCTCCTTCGGGAACCGCGTATAGGCCGACGGCAGCGCGATCTCGTCGAAACCCGAAAATGAACCGAAGCTCTCCCAGTACAGCCGGGCCGAGGACGTGGCGCTGTTGGTCAGCCAGTACATCATCACGTTGTCAAGAATGACGTCGCGCGGCACCGCGTTCTCCGGATGCCCGTCGCAATCGGTCCACCCGTGGAACTTCTCGGTGATCCACGCCAGCTGCCCGACCGGCGAGTCTGCTAGTCCGTAGCCGAGTGTCTGCGGCCGGGTCGCCTGCTGCGCGGAGTAGCCCGCCTCGTGTTTCTGGTAATTCGCCAGCGAAGCGATGCCTCGTTCCTCCTCGGGCGTCAGCTCACCGAGCGTGCCCAGTGCCTTCGGTGAGGCGATCGCGAAGTTCAGGTGGATGCCGAGCAGTCCGGTGGGCCGCGCAGCCGCCATCGCCGTCGTCACTGCCGAGCCCCAGTCGCCGCCCTGGGCGTAATAGCCGGAGTAGCCGAGGGCGGTCATCAGTTCGTCCCACGCCTCGGCGATGCGTTCGATGC
Source organism: uncultured Actinomycetota bacterium (assembly GCA_963715215.1). Classification (GTDB taxonomy): domain Bacteria; phylum Actinomycetota; class Actinomycetes; order Mycobacteriales; family Mycobacteriaceae; genus Mycobacterium. The sequence goes on along the minus strand of CAVQRJ010000023.1, from coordinate 76,361 downwards.
CGACGCCCGCCGCGGTGGGCTTATCGCTGAACCCGTACCCCGGCAGCGACGGGACGACGACGTGGAAGGCGTCCTCGGGGTTATCCGGCTCGGTGAGCGGGCCGATCACGTCAAGGAACTCGACCACCGAGCCCGGCCATCCGTGGGTGAGGATGAGCGGCCGCGCGCCGTCATGCGGCGACCGCACGTGAAGGAAGTGGATACCGAGCCCATCGATCTCGGCACGGAACTGCGGGTGGGCGTTGAGCCGTTCGGCAAGCCGGTGCATGTCGTAGTCGGTGGCCCAATAGTCAGCGAGTTCACGGACATAGCTCAGCGGTATGCCCTGCGACCAGTCCGACACCGTCTCGGCATCGGGCCAGCGTGTCCGCGCCAAACGGTCACGCAGGTCGTCGATCTCGGCATCGGAGACAGCCACACTGAACTCACTCACGGCAACCATTTCCCGGATGCTACGGAGTCACGCCACGATCCTGTCGATAATCAGCGGCCTGGTAACCGGTTCGCCCAGCCGCCAGCCGCCGTCGAGAGCAGCGAGCGCCGCCTCTAAACGGTCCGGCGTCTCGGTGTAGAGGGTGAAGACGGGTTCGCCGGCCGTCACAGGGTCGCCGGGCCGACAGTGGATCCGCACGCCTGCACCTGACTGCACCCGCTCGCCGGGGTGGGCGCGCCCGGCCCCGAGCCGCCATGCCGCCATCGCCACCGCCATCGCGTCGACGTCGGCCATCGTTCCGTTCTGCGTTGCCATCACCGTCTCGGTGTGCGGCCCGAGCTGCACCGGCTTTGATGGGTCGCCGCCCTGCGCCCTGACCAAAGCCCGAAAGCGGTCCATCGCCGACCCGTCCCGCAGCGTCTGCGCCGGATCCACGCCGTCCAGGCCTGCGGCATCGAGCATCTCGGCGGCGAGAGCCAGCGTCAGCTCGACGACGTCGGGCGGGCCGCCGCCCGCCAGCACCTCAAGCGACTCCTCGACCTCGACCGCGTTGCCGACGGCGCGACCGAGCGGACAGTTCATATCGGTCAGCAGCGCGCGGGTCACCAACCCGTGTTCAGTGCCCAGTTCGACCATCGTGCGGGCCAGCTCGCGGGATTCGGCTTCGGTGTCGAGAAACGCTCCCGAGCCGACCTTGCAGTCGAGCACCAACGCCCGCGTTCCCTCGGCGATCTTCTTGCTCATCACCGAACTTGCGATCAAGGGCAGCGACTCGGTAGTGCCGGTGACGTCACGCAGCGCGTAGATCTTGCGGTCGGCCGGCGCCAACTCGCCTGCCGCGAAGATCGCCGCGCCAATATCGCAAAGTTGTTGCCGGATCTGACTTTTCGAGATCTCAGCGGTGAATCCCGGGATGGCCTCCAGCTTGTCGAGCGTGCCCCCGGTGTGTCCGAGGCCGCGCCCCGCGGCCTGCGGCACCGCGCCGCCGCACGCCATGACGACGGGCACCAGTGGGATGGTGATCTTGTCTCCCACCCCGCCGGTGGAGTGCTTGTCCACCAACGCAAGCGGTTTGCCGTCGCGACGCAGATCGCCGAAATCCATCCGCTCTCCCGAGGCCACCATCGCCGCCGTCCAGCGGGCGATCTCGGCGCCGGACATCCCGCGCAGGAAGATCGCCATCAGCAGCGCCGACATCTGTTCTTCGGCCATCCGCCCGTGGGTGTAAGCGTCGATCACCCAGTCGATGGCCGCGTCGGAGAGCGCACCGTCCGTCGCGCTTGGTGCGAATGATCGCCGGAGCGTCAAAGGGACGCGACATTGGCCCCGGAGTGTCAAACGGACGCGACAATGGCCCACGAGCGTCAAACGGACGCGACATTGGCCCGCGAGCGTCGAAGGTGGGCTGGGTCACGGCCTTTCCGACTTCCCGCGGGTCAGGTCGTCGGGTCCGAACGCATCGGGCAGAAGGTCACCCAACGGTCGCGGACCCAACGGATGGTCAATGAGCATCTGAGGCCCGCCGTGCTCCAGGAGGACCTGCCTGCACCGTCCGCACGGCATCAACAGCTCGCCATCGGCGGCCACACACGACAGCGCGATCAGCCTGCCACCACCACCGGAATAGAGGGCGCAGACCACGGCACACTCGGCACAGAGAGCTAGGCCATATGAGACATTCTCCACATTGCAGCCGGCCACCATTCGGCGGTCGTCGACAAGCGCTGCAGCACCCACCGGCAGGCCGGAATACGGTGCATATGACTTGCTAGCTGCGTCTGTTGCCTTGTGCCGCAACATCTTCCAGTCTATATCGGCAGTCACGTCAATACCGCCGACCGGGCTCTGATGCATTCCGAACCCTCCGTCCCGTGGCTTGTTACGTGATGTAGGTAACCCTAACTTCGAGCTCAAACACCTGCGAACGCGTAACACGGTAGTGCTTTGGGCACTACAAATGGGTTTAGAGTCGCCACGAGGTTTGGGCCGGGGTTCGCTTCCGACCCAAGCGTCCACCGATGGTGTTGGAGGCCCGATGAGTACGAATACGGAGATAGCGGCCCCGAGAGATAAGCCTGCGCGCAGACGCACCCTTTATCGCGGCGATCCGGGTATGTGGTCCTGGGTGTTGCACCGCATCACCGGCGCCACCATCTTCTTCTTCCTGTTCGTGCACGTGCTCGACACCGCACTGGTTCGAGTCAGCCCCGAGGCGTACAACGACGTCGTCGCCACCTACAAGACACCGATCGTCGGCCTGATGGAGGTCGGCCTGGTCGCCGCGGTGCTCTATCACGCGCTCAACGGCGTGAGGGTCATCCTCATCGACTTCTGGCAGCACGGTCCGCGCTACCAGCGACTCATGTTGTGGGCGGTGGCGGCGATCTGGCTGGCCGTGATGATCCCCGCGCTCGGTGTGCTCGGCATGCACATGGCGGAGCGGTTCCTGTGAGCGCGCAGTGGGGCGGGTCGGCGGGGGAAACCTGGACGCCCCATCACCGCGAGGGCCGGGTGGCGCCCGTTCAGGAGAAGGAGCACGACCGACCCGCGTCGTTGGACCATCCGCGTGCGCCACGTCGTCCGAGGGGCATTCCCTACTTCGAGAAGTACGCCTGGCTGTTCATGCGGTTCTCCGGCGTCGCGCTGGTGTTCCTCGCGCTCGGCCACCTGTTCATCATGTTGATGTGGGACGACGGGGTGTACCGCATCGACTTCAACTACGTCGCCGAGCGCTGGGCCTCGCCGTTCTGGCAGATCTGGGATATGGCGCTGCTGTGGCTGGCGATGATTCACGGCGCCAACGGCATGCGCACCATCATCGGTGACTACGCCCGCAAGAACGTCACCAAGTTCTACCTGAACTCGCTGCTGTTGCTGGCGACCGGTTTCACGTTGGTGCTGGGCAGCTACGTGTTGGTCACCTTCGACGCGAACATCTCGTAGGGGCGGTTGATCTCCGATGATTCAAGAACATCGCTACGACGTCGTCATCGTCGGCGCGGGCGGCGCCGGCATGCGCGCCGCAGTGGAGGCCGGGCCGCGGGCCCGCACTGCTGTGCTGACCAAGCTCTACCCCACGCGCAGCCACACCGGTGCGGCGCAGGGCGGGATGTGCGCGGCGCTGGCCAACGTCGAAGAGGACAACTGGGAGTGGCACACCTTCGACACCGTCAAGGGTGGCGACTACCTCGCCGACCAGGACGCCGTCGAGATCATGTGCAAGGAAGCCATCGACGCGGTGCTGGACCTGGAGAAGATGGGGATGCCGTTCAACCGGACCCCGGAAGGCCGCATCGACCAGCGCCGGTTCGGCGGCCACACCCGCGATCACGGCAAGGCGCCGGTGCGCAGGGCGTGCTATGCGGCCGACCGCACGGGCCACATGATCCTGCAGACCCTGTACCAGAACTGCGTCAAGCACGACGTCGAGTTCTTCAACGAGTACTACGCACTCGACATCTGCTTGACCGACACACCGGGCGGCCCGGTCGCGACAGGTGTGGTCGCCTACGAGTTGGCCACCGGCGACATTCACGTCTTCGCGGCGAAGGCGGTCGTGTTCGCAACCGGTGGTTCGGGCCGGATGTACAAGACGACATCCAATGCGCACACCCTGACCGGAGACGGCCTCGGCATCGTGTTCCGCAAGGGACTTCCGTTGGAGGACATGGAGTTTCACCAGTTCCATCCGACGGGTCTCGCCGGGCTCGGCATCCTCATCTCCGAGGCGGTGCGCGGCGAGGGCGGCCGACTGCTCAACGGTGAGGGCGAGCGCTTCATGGAGCGCTACGCGCCGACCATCGTCGACCTGGCGCCGCGCGACATCGTCGCCCGCTCGATGGTGCGTGAGGTGCTCGAGGGCCGCGGCGCCGGGCCGCTCAAGGACTACGTCTACATCGACGTGCGCCACCTCGGTGAGGACGTGCTGGAGGCCAAGCTGCCCGACATCACCGAGTTCGCCAGGACCTACCTGGGTGTGGACCCGGTCAAGGAACTGGTTCCGGTGTACCCGACGTGCCACTACGTGATGGGCGGCATTCCGACCACGGTGCACGGCCAGGTGTTGCGCGACAACATCAACATCGTTGCCGGGCTCTACGCCGCGGGCGAGTGCGCCTGCGTGTCGGTCCACGGCGCCAACCGGCTCGGCACCAACTCGCTGCTGGACATCAACGTATTCGGCAGGCGCGCTGGCATCGCGGCGGCGAACTACGCGTTGGGCCACGACCACGTCGAGCTGCCGGAGAACCCGGAGGGCATGGTCGTCGACTGGATCGGCGACATCCTCTCCGAACACGGCAACGAACGTGTCGCCGATATCCGCGGCGCGCTGCAGCAGTCGATGGACAACAACGCGGCGGTGTTCCGCACCGAGGAGACCCTCAAACAGGCACTCACCGACATCCACGCGCTCAAGGAGCGGTACGGCCGAATCACAGTGCAAGACAAGGGTAAACGATTCAACAGCGATCTGCTCGAGGCGATCGAGCTCGGCATGCTTCTGGAGTTGGCCGAGGTGACGGTGGTGGGCGCGCTGAACCGCAAGGAGTCCAGGGGCGGCCATGCGCGCGAGGACTATCCCAACCGTGACGACACCAACTACATGCGCCACACGATGGCCTACAAAGAGGGCACCGATCTCCTGAGCGACATCCGGCTGGACTACAAGCCCGTGGTGCAGACGCGGTATGAGCCGATGGAACGGAAGTACTGATGACTGCTGAGGTCGAGACCAAGGACCGCGGGCTGCCACCGGTTCCCGACGGCGCGGTGATGGTGACGTTGAAGATTGCACGCTTCAACCCGGAGGACCCCGACACCGCCGGCTGGCAGAGCTTCCGGGTGCCGTGCCTGCCCTCCGACCGGCTGCTGAATCTTCTGCACTACGTGAAGTGGTATCTCGACGGCACCCTGACGTTCCGGAGGTCGTGCGCACACGGCGTGTGCGGCTCGGACGCGATGCGCATCAACGGCGTCAATCGACTGGCGTGCAAGGTGCTGATGCGCGACCTGCTGCCGAAGAACCCGGCCAAGCAGCTGACCGTCACCATCGAACCGATCCGCGGCCTGCCGGTCGAGAAGGACCTCGTGGTGAATATGGAGCCGTTCTTCGACGCGTACCGGGCGGTGAAGCCCTACCTGATCGTGAGCGGCAACCCGCCGACGCGGGAACGGATCCAGAGCCCGACCGACCGGGCCCGCTACGACGACACCACCAAGTGCATCCTGTGCGCGTGCTGTACGACCAGCTGCCCGATCTACTGGAGTGAGGGTTCATATTTCGGGCCCGCTGCCATCGTCAACGCGCACCGGTTCATCTTCGACAGCCGAGACGAGGCCGCCGCCGAGCGCCTCGACATCCTCAACGAGGTCGACGGCGTCTGGCGCTGCCGGACGACTTTCAACTGCACGGAGTCGTGCCCGCGTGGGATCCAGGTGACGCAGGCGATCCAGGAGGTCAAGCGCGCGCTGATGTTCGCGCGCTAACCACTGACGTGTGACCCCGCATCCCTGGGCAGCCGCAGCGTCTCGATCAGCGTGCTGGCGAGCAGCACACCAAGCACCAAGTATGCGTAGGGGTAGCACGACAGCAGGCTGAGAAGCAGTGCGGCGATGGCGATTCCGAGTCCGGCGGCGAGTTCCTGAAGCGACGAGTTGAGCGTGTTGCCGTGGGTGAGATCGTCACCCTCGATGCCGGAGTACGCCAGGCTGGCGTACGCGGTGAAGCCGATCGACCGCAACGCCCCGCTCACATAGAGGATGATCGCGATCACGACGATCGGCAGCCCGGGACGCAGCAGCGCCAGAAGTCCGAAGCATGCCACCGACGCAATACCGTTGACGAGCAGCACATTCCGGATGCCGAATCTGCGCATCAGCGGCGTGGTCGCCGGTTTGATGGTGAGGTTGCCCATGAACAGCGCGGCGACCATGAGGCCGGCGCTCAGCGGTGTCCAGCCGAACACGATCTGGAACTGCAGCGGCAACAGGAACGGCACGGCGGTGATCACCATGCGGTACAGCGACCCTGCTGTCACAGTGATCCGCAGCGTCTGCTCGCGCAGAACCGTCAACTGCACCAGAGGCGCACTCGCGTGCAGCAGATGGCGGACCGCCCAGCCGAGCAGCACCACCGCGGTGGCTGCGAGAACACCGACGAACAGCCAGTCGGTGCCGCTCACGTGAATCTGCTCGAGCGCGATCAGGCCCGCCGCGATGCCGAGTCCGATCAACATCATGCCCCGCCAGTCCAGTGGCCGCACCGACGGCGCCGGCTCACCGTGTACCAGCTTGAGCGCCAACAGGAATCCGACCACGCCGATCGGAATATTGATCAGGAAGATCCACCGCCAGGACGCGAACGTCGCGATCGCACCTCCCAATGCGGGCGCGATGACGGGTGCGGCCAGCGCGGGCCAGGTGAGCAAGGCGATGGCGCGGACGAGATCGGACTTGTCCGAGTAGCGCAGAACGGCCAGCCGGCCGACCGGCACCATCATCGCGCCGCCGACGCCCTGCAGCACGCGCATGCCGACCAGCATCGGCAGCGACACACTCGCGGCGCACCCGATGGAGGCGATCGTGAACACCGCGATGGCGGTGACGAACACCCGGCGGACGCCGAACCGGTCGGCCATCCACCCGGTCGCGGGTATCAACACCGCGACCGTGACGAGGTAGGCGGAGATCGCGACGTTGATGTTGACCGCGGCGACGCCGAACGCTTCGGCGATGCGGGGAATGGCGGGCGCGATGATTGTGGCGTCCAGGATCTCCATGAAGAACGCGCCTGCGACAAGCAGCGCCATCCCGCGCGGGAACGACGAGGGCGACGGGACGGACATCGCCGCCAACCTAGCTCGGGGGGTTGACAGCCGGGGCGAGTGGGTACGTGCACCTTCACTAGATAGTCCCAACGACAGAAATCGAGGACTGACCATGACCGACGGCTTGATCTCTCGCCCTTTCTCAGTCACCGCGGCCATCGCGGCCGCCGTGATCGCGACCACGCTGACCGCATGCGGCGGCGGCGACAAAGGTGACGAGACCAGCACGTCGTCAACGACTTCGACCACCTCGTCGACCACGGCGACGACAACCGCCACGACCTCGGCCCCTGCAGGTACCGAAGCGCCGGGTACCGGCTCCCCCGCACCGGGCGCGGGTGCAGGGCCCGGCGGTGCCACCGCCACCGCCCCCGGCGGCCCGGGTGCCGGGGCGGGACCCGGCGGTGCCACCGCCACCGCCCCCGGCGGCGCGGGTGCCGGGGCGGGACCCGGCGGTGCGACCGCGGGTGTGCCCGGTGCGGGTGCCGGAGCCGGACCGGGTGGTGCGGGTGCGTGCGTAGGTAGTACCTGCGTCCACGTCCCCTGATCGTCGCTAGTAGCCCATACGTCACACAATCGCAAGCTGTCTCGTCTAACGGGTATGACACAGAAAACCCGTATCGCTCCCCTGCCGCCGCAGCGCGCCTCGCTGCTGACCAGGCTGATGTACCGGTTCGCCAAGCGGAAGTTCGGCGAGGTGCCGGAGCCGTTCACCGTTGCCGCGCACCATCCACGGCTGATGATGGCCAACGGCGTGCACGAGATGCTGCTGCAGTCCGGCTCCAAGAAGCTGCCTGTCAGCGTCCGCGAACTGGCCGTGTTCTGGACCGCACGCACCGTCGGCTGCTCGTGGTGTGTGGACTTCGGCTCGATGCTCATTCGCCTCGAAGGGCTCGACGTCGAGCGGCTCAAGGACATCGACAACTATGCGACCTCCCCCGCGTACACCGACGACGAGCGGGCCGCCATCGCCTACGCCAACGCCATGACGACCGATCCGCACACCATCACCGATGAACAGGTCGAGGACCTACGGCGGCGCTTCGGCGACGACGGGGTGATCGAGCTGAGCTACCAGATCGGCGTGGAGAACATGCGGGCTCGGATGTACTCGGCGCTCGGCATCACCGAGCAGGGTTTCAACTCAGGGGATGCCTGCCGCGTGCCATGGGCTACCGACGACGCGGCCCGATCGGCGAAGCAGTGAATTTATCGGGATTTGCGACATCCCAGATGCCGCATACCTTCCCGTCGCGAACGGTAATCGCGGTCACCCGCGGCGTCATCTCGCGATAGCCGTCAGCAGCCGGCGCACCAGGTGTGTAGCTGCCGAGCTGGCCGTTGACGAGAGCGAGCTGAGCAGTCGCGAGGAAGTTCGGCCCGTAGCGCTGCGCCAGCCCGAACAGGAACCGCGCAACCTTGTCCGGGCCGTGGATGACACGGGCAGCCGTCGGCGCCCTGCGGTTGGAGTCTCCGGTAAATGTGACCTCCGGATGTAAAAGCCGCACAACGGCTTTCATATCGCCTGCGGCAAGCGCGGCCATCAACGCACCGGCAACTTCGTTGTGGGTCTCGTCGGCCACCGACTCCGGGGAGGACGCGACGGCCCGGCGCGCCCGAGAGGCCAGCTGCCGCGCCGCGGCATCGCTCACGCCGAGCACAGAAGCGATCTCGCCGAAGGGCACCGCGAATCCGTCGTGCAACACGAACGCCACCCGCTGGTCCGGCGTCAGCCGCTCCAGGACGACCATGGCGGCGAACCTGGCGTCCTCGCCGGCCACCACGGCCGCGAGCGGATCATTGCCGTCGAAGCCCGTCACCACCGGCTCAGGCAGCCACTCGCCGATATACGTCTCGCGCCGGTGGGCCGCTGAGCGCAATCGATCGAGACCCATCCTGCTGACCACCGTCGTCAGCCACGCCCGCAAATCGGTGATCTCACCCGTCGTCGCGCCGTCCCAGCGCAGCCATGCGTCCTGGACGATGTCCTCCGCATCGGCCATCGTCCCGGTGAGCCGATATGCCACGGCCAGCAGATGCGGACGCAGCTCTTCGAACTCGTCGACTCGCGTGCTGGCGGTCATGGAGCAAGTCTAGAAGCGCCTCGCACATACCGATTTCGACCGCGGCACGCATCCCGGCCGGCACCGACGCTCCTCATCGTCGTGCCGCGTGCCGCGTCTGGAGAAAAGCTAGGCCCGACCGGCCATCGCGGAGCTGGCCACCACATGTGTCACCGGCAGCCGATGCTGGGTACGGGCGCGGTCGACGATGTCGAAGCGATGCCACACCGAATACTCGGGCGGCAACGTCGCGATCACGATCTGATCCGGGTGGAACGAGTCCACGGCGTTGGCCAGGGCCCGCAGTGGTCGCTGATCACCCAGCGCACCGTCGGCGTCGAGGTTCTCCGAGCGCAGCGTGGACAGGGTGTAATCCAGCCGTTCCTGGGCGGCCCGCTGGGTGGCCTCCCACACATCGAGCGGCCCGTGGGTGGCCGCCACTCCGGTCTCGATCGGGCTGGCCGGCACGACGACAAAGTAGCTGGCCGCCCGGTCCGCGCCGATGCGGCGAAGTTCGTCGAGCAGCTCGCGGGAGTTGGCGGTCTCGTTGGCCATCACCAGCACCCGGCGAGGCTTCTCGGTGGGGGCGACCCCGGCTGCTTCTGGGCGCCGATTGATGAACCATTTGTTGGCGAAGTACAAACCCAGCACCACCGCCCACGACAACAGGCTCAAGATCAGCTGCGAGCGGATGTCGTCCTGCAGGCCCATCTGCACCAGGATCGCCAGAATCGCCACCGCGGTCAGGATCGACAACACCGGGAACAACCACATCTTCACCCGCAGTTCCGAGTCGGGGGTGCGGCGGCGCAGCACGATCTGCGAGATGCAGATCAGCAGGTAGACGAACAGGATGATCGCCCCGCTGGAGTTGAGCAGGAACGCAAAGATCGTGTCCGGCGAGATCGCGGCGGCAATCACGCACAGGAAGCCGACCACCGAGGACGCCAAAATCGCGGTGGCCGGCACTCCTCGACGGGTCACCAGGACCAGCTGGGGGGGCGCCTCGCGGCGGGCCGCCAGCACGAACAGCATCCGCGAGGCGGTGTACATCCCCGAGTTCAGACAGCTCAGCACCGCGGTCAGCACCACCGCGTTCATGATGTGATCGGCGTAGGGGATCCCCATCTCGGTGAACGCGGTCACAAACGGGGAGGCGGCCAGCGTCTCGTCGTTCCACGGCAGGATCGTGGCCAGCAGGAAAATGGAGCCGACGAAGAAGATCGCGATCCGCACGATCACCGAGTTGGCGGCTTTGGTCACCGCCCGTTCCGGGTTCTCCGATTCCGCGGCGGCGATCGTCGCGATCTCGGCACCCACCATCGAGAAGATGACCGTCACGATGCCCACGGTGATCGCCCCGAAACCCAGCGGCATGAACCCGCCGTGGGCCCACAGGTTGGAGAAGTCCATCGACTTGTTCGGCCATAAACCCAGAACGTAAAGCGAACCCAGACCGATGAACACAATGATCGCGGCCACCTTGATGCCGGCGAACCAGAACTCGAACTCGCCGAAGGACGACACCGAGAACAGGTTGGTCGCCGTCATCAAGATCATCAGCACCAAGGCGGTCAGCCACAGCGGGATCTCGATCCAGTACTGGATGATCTTCGCCCCCGCGATCGCCTCAAAGCCCACCACGATCACCCAGAAATACCAATACAACCAGCCCACCGAAAAACCCGCCCAGTTGCCCAGCGCGTTGCGGGAATAGTCGGCGAACGAACCCGTCGACGGGTTGGCCACCGCCATCTCGGCCAGCATGCGTATCACCATGATGATCAACACCCCGGCCAACGCATAAGTGATGAAGGTGCCCGGACCGGTATCCCCGATCACCACCCCCGAGCCGACGAAAAGGCCCGCGCCGATGACGCCGCCGATCGCGATCATCGTCAACTGCCGCTGATTCAGGGCCTTCTTCAGTTCCGGTGCGGCGCTCATCAGCTTCTCCGATCCTCCACCGCAGGACCGCTGGACACCCGTCTTGGGCGCAAGCGGCAACCGCGGATCTAGTCGCGATCATTGCATCAGGCCACCGATTCCGTGCAAGAATCCACGTATGTGCGAAGTCGGCACGCAGGTCACGCGGCCCACTTAACGTGGCTTCACATGGACCGCCGCTTGCGCCCGCAGACCGTGAAAGGTGCTGGGTCGCTTGCCGGCTGAGCTGTTCCGTCGATGACGTAGGGAGTACAAAATGAGCACATCAATGTATGCCGTAACAGACCCGTCTTCAGGCGAGGTGGTCAAGGAGTACCCGACCGCGACCGATCAGCAGATCCAAGACGCGATCGCGGCGGCCAGCAAGGCCCACAGCGAATGGTCGCGGGGGTCGACGGTCGCCGACCGCGCCGAGCTGATCCGCAAGGTCGGCCAGCTGCACAATGAGCGCAAGGAAGAGCTCGCGAAGATCATCAACCGCGAGATGGGCAAGCCGATCGACCAGTCCGAGGGCGAGGCCGAGTTCAGTGGGGCGATCTACGGGTACTACGCCGACAACGCCGAGAAGTTCCTCGCCGATGAGCCCATCGACCTTCTCGACGGCGAAGGCTCGGCGCTCATTCGGCGCAGCTCTGTCGGCGTGCTGCTCGGCATCATGCCGTGGAACTACCCGTACTACCAGGTCGCCCGGTTCGCGGGACCGAACCTGACGCTGGGCAACACCATCCTGCTGAAGCACGCTCCGCAGTGCCCCGAGTCGGCAGCCGCCATGCAGCAGATCTTCGACGATGCCGGGTATCCGGAAGGCGCGTACGTCAACATCTACGCGACCAACGATCAGGTGGCGGACATCATCGCCGACCCACGCGTGCAAGGCGTTTCGCTCACCGGTTCGGAGCGTGCGGGCGCCGCCGTCGCCGAGATCGCAGGGCGCAACCTGAAGAAGGTCGTCCTCGAGCTGGGTGGCTCCGACCCGTTCATCGTGCTGAGCTCCGACGACCTGGACGCCACCGTGGACGCCGCGGTCAACGGTCGGCTCGAGAACACCGGGCAGGCCTGTAACGCGGCGAAGCGGATGATCGTCTCCGAAGCCATCTACGACGACTTCCTCGACAAGTTCACCAAGGCTGTGCTCGCCAAGGCTGACGGGCTGGCCCCGTTGTCGTCGGTGGCCGCGGCCGACCGACTGGGCGAGCAGGTCAAGCGCGCCGTCGACGACGGCGCCACCCTGGTGTCCGAAGGTGAGCGCAAGGGCGCGTTCTTCCCGCCCGGCGTGCTCACCAACGTGTCCCCGGATTCACCGTCGTACAAAGAAGAACTGTTCGGGCCGGTCGCCACTGTCTACAAGGTCGGCTCGGAGGACGAGGCCGTACAGGTGGCCAACGACACCCCGTTCGGGCTCGGCTCCTACGTCTTCACCACAGACGACGAGCAGGCCAAGCGCGTCGCTGATCGGATCGAGGCGGGCATGGTGTTCGTCAATGCCGTTGGCGCGGAAGGCGTCGAGCTGCCGTTCGGCGGCGTGAAGCGGTCGGGCTTCGGCCGGGAGCTCGGCCGCTACGGCATCGACGAGTTCGTCAACAAGAAGCTGATCCGCATCAGCTGAGCGGTTCCTTCGTCGTCGGAGTCTCGATCAGCGCGCGCGCCTTCGCCTCCGCGGCGTCGACCTCGATGTGATGGCTCGTGTTGAAGCGCTTGTTGAGGAAGAACAGGCCCAACACCACCGCCCACGACAAGAGGCTCAGCAGCAGCTGCGACCGGAGGTCCGGGTCGAGGGCCATCTCGACGAGGATCAATACCATCGCAAGCGCGGTCAGGATCGACAACACCGGGAACAGCCACATCTTCAGCCGCAGGTCGGCGTCGTTGCGGCGGCGCAGCACGATCTGTGAGATCGCGATCAGGATGTAGACGAACAGGATGATCGCGCCGCTGGAGTTGAGCAGGAACGCGAAGATGGTCTTCTCGGCGAACGCCGCGGCGATGACGCATGCGAAGCCGACGATCGACGAGAACAGGATCGCGTTGACGGGAACGCCGCGATTGGACACACGGACCAGCATCGCGGGCGCCTCGTTGCGCGCGGTGAGGACGAACAGCATCCGCGACGCCGTGTACATCCCGGAGTTCAGGCAGCTGAGCACCGCGGTCAGCACGACGGCGTTCATGATGTGGTCGGCGTACGGAATCCCCATCTTGGTGAACGCGGCGACGAACGGCGAGGCGGCCAGATCTTCGTCGTTCCACGGCACGATCGTCACGAGCAGGAAAATCGAAAGCACGTAGAAGATCACGATCCTCCAGATCACCGAGGCGGCCGCCTTTCGAACCGCTGTCTCGGGGTCCGATGACTCGGCTGCCGCGATCGCCGCCACCTTGATGCCCGCGAACCAGAACTCGAACTCGCCGTAGGACTTCACCGAGAACAGGTTCGTCGCGGTCATCAGCACCATGAAGATCAACGCGCACAACCACAGCGGGATGTCGATCCACTACTGCACGATCTTCGCGCCCGCGATCGCCTCGAAGCCGACGACGATCACCCAGAAGTACCAGTAGAGCCAGCCGACGGAGAAGCCGGCCCAGTGGCCGAGCGCGTCGCGCGAGTAGTCGGCGAACGAGCCCGTCGAAGGATTGGCGACCGCCATCTCAGCGAGCATCCGCATGACCATGATGATCAGGACGCCGGACAGCGCGTAGGTGATGAACACGCCTGGGCCGGTGTCGCCCATCACCACCCCGGAACCGACGAACAGACCGGCGCCGATGACGCCGCCGATCGCGATCATCCTCAGCTGACGCTGACTCAGGGCTTCTGCAAATGCGGCGACGCGGTCATTGGCACTCCTCTGATCTTGACCAGGCGCGAGGCGGGTACCCAATTCGCATTGTCACCTAACGCCGGGATAACCCGGTGCGTATCGAGCGCCGCTCATCACCGCTTCGTGAAGATGATTCGGTGCCAGTCCTTCTCGGCGACCTCGGTGACGTCGCTCATCACGTGCTTGATCGTGAGGTACTCCTCGAAGGAGTAGTCCGACATGTCCTTGCCGAACCCGGATGCGCCGACGCCGCCGTGCGGCATCTCGCTGATGATCGGGATGTGGTCGTTGATCCACACGCATCCGGAGTGGATCTCCCGTGATGCCCGCTGTGCGCGGTAGACGTCGCGGGTCCATGCCGAGGCGGCAAGGCCGTAGGCGGTGTCGTTGGCCTGGCGCAGTGCGTCGTCGTCGTCGGTGAACGACCGCACGGTCAGCACCGGGCCGAAGATCTCGTCGCGGTAGATCTCCGAGTTCTCGGCGACGTCGGCGACGAGGGTGGGCCGGTAGAACGAGCCGGGCCCGTCAGGCGCGGTGCCGCCGGTGACGATGCGCCCGCCCTGGCCGGGCGCGCGCTCGACCATGCCTGCGACCTTCGCGCGATGGGCCATCGAGATGAGCGGCCCGAGGTCGGTGTCATCGTCGTTGGGATCGCCGACGACGACCTTGCTCATCACCTCGCCGACGCCTGCGACGAAGTCGTCGTACAGTGCGCGCGCGACGATCGCCCTGGTGGCGGCCGTGCAGTCCTGGCCGGTGTTGATGAGCGAGCCTGCGACCGCGCCCTGAATAGCGGCGTCGAGATCGGCGTCGTCGAACACCACGAACGGCGCCTTGCCGCCGAGTTCGAGTTGGGTGCGGTGACCGTGCGCAGCGGCGGCGGCCATCACCTTGCGGCCCACCGGCGTCGACCCGGTGAACGTCACGACATCGACGTCGGGGTGGCCGGCCAGCGCGGTGCCGACGTCGCCTCCCGCGCCGGTGACGACGTTGAAGACGCCGTCGGGCAGCCCCGCCTCGGTGGCCAGCCGCGCCAGCGTCAGTGTGGTAAGTGGGGTCACCTCCGCGGGCTTGATGACGACGCTGCATCCCGCGGCCAGCGCAGGGATCACCTTCCACACCGCCATCTGCAGCGGGTAGTTCCACGGGGTGATGGTCGCGACAACTCCGACGGCCTCGCGCCGGATGCTCGAGGTGTGGTCGCCGGAGTACTCGGCGGTGGCCTTGCCCTCCAGGTGACGGGCTGCGCCCGCGAAGAAGTCGACGTTGTCGATGCTGCCCGGCACGTCGAACTCCCGGGCCAGCCGCGCGGGCTTACCGGTCTGGCTGACCTCCTCGGCGACCAGTTCGTCGGCGTGTTCGGACATCAGCGCCGCCAGCTTGGCCAGCACGGTCGCGCGATCGACCGGGGTGGCGCCGCCCCAGCCCGGTTGCGCCTTGCGGGCTGCCGCCACCGCGGTGTCCACGTCGGCCGGGGTGGCCAACGCCAGTTCGGCGACGACGTCGCCGTTCGCGGGGTTGGTGACCTGATGGCTGGCGCCGCCGGTGACCACCGCCGCGCCGTTGATCCAGCTGCCGGCCACGCTGGCCGATACCGTCACAGTCATGCTCCAACGCTAGCCGACCGCGGTTCCTGTCGGCTACGCATTCCCTACGCATTCCCACAGTCGCGACGTGCCTCGGCGCGTGATTTCATAGGCTTGGTTGCTTGTAACGACGGATTCCGTGCACAATCGTGGACATGGCCAACCCGGGTGCTGATGGCATCCAACCCGTCCCCCTGCGCGTTCAAACGCGTCCGGGTGCGGTGGTCCAGCTCGATGACCTGTCCAAAGCGATCATCGAGAAATTGCAACAGGACGGTCGTCGGTCCTACGCCGGCATCGGCAAGGCGGTGGGGCTCTCCGAGGCCGCGGTGCGGCAGCGGGTCCAGCGCATGGTCGATACGGGCGTAATGCAGATCGTCGCCGTCACCGATCCGATGCAGCTCGGTTTCGCCAGGCAGGCGATGATCGGCATCCGCTGCACCGGGGACACGACACGGGTAGCCGAGAAGTTGGCCGCGATAGACGCGGTCGAGTATGTGGTACTGACCGCAGGTTCCTTTGACGCGATCATCGAAGTGGTTTGCGAGGACGACGACGATCTGCTCGATCTGCTCAACACCCAGGTTCGCGCATTGCCAGGAGTGATATCCACCGAAACGCTCGTGTATTTGAAACTCGTTAAACAGCAATACAATTGGGGTACAAGATGACGACTACTGAAATCAGGCCAGACGTGTCGAGCGACCTGGCAGCTAAGGCCAATCGCCACCTGTGGGGCCACTTCGCACGGCACGGCAAGGGCATAACGCCGCCGATCATCACCCGTGGCGAAGGCGTGACGATCTGGGATGACAAGGGCAAGAGCTACATTGACGGGCTTTCGGGCCTGTTCGTCGTGCAGGTCGGCCATGGCCGCAAGGAACTCGCCGAGGCGGCGGCCAAACAGGCCGAGACGCTGTCCTTCTTCCCGCTGTGGTCCTACGCAACGCCGCCCGCGATCGAATTGTCCGAGCGCTTAGCGAATTACGCTCCGGGTGATTTGAACCGGGTCTTCTTCACCACCGGCGGCGGCGAGGCCGTCGAGACCGCGTGGAAGCTGGCGAAGAACTACTTCAAGGTGACCGGCAAGCCCGGTAAGTACAAGGTGGTTTCGCGCGCGATCGCCTACCACGGCACGCCCCAGGGTGCGCTGGCGATTACCGGCCTTCCGGTGTTCAAGGCGCCGTTCGAGCCGCTGACACCCGGCGGCTTCCGGGTGCCGAACACCAACTTCTACCGGGCACCCGAGCAGTACAGCACCGACATCAAGAAGTGGGGCGAGTACTGCGCGGACCGCATCGCCGAGGCCATCGAGTTCGAGGGCCCCGACACCGTCGCCGCGGTGTTCCTCGAGCCTGTGCAGAACGCGGGCGGGTGCTTCCCGCCACCGCCCGGATACTTCGAGCGCGTCCGTGAGATCTGCGACGAGTACGACGTGCTGTTGGTGTCCGACGAGGTGATCTGCGCCTACGGCCGGATCGGTTCGATGTTCGCCTGCGACGATTTCGGATACGTGCCGGACATGATCACCTGCGCCAAGGGCCTGACGTCGGGATACTCCCCGATCGGCGCAATGATCGCCAGCGACAAGCTGTTTGAGCCCTTCAACGACGGCAAGACCACGTTCGGGCACGGCTACACGTTCGGTGGACACCCGGTGTCGTCGGCGGTCGCGCTGGCCAATCTCGACATCTTCGAGCGCGAGGGCATCAACGACCATGTCAAGCAGAACGCACCTGCGTTCCGGGCGACGCTGGAAAAGCTGTACGACCTGCCGATCGTCGGCGACGTCCGTGGCGAGGGCTTCTTCTACGGCATCGAGTTGGTCAAGGACAAGGCCACCAAGGAGACCTTCAACGACGAAGAATCCGAGCGGCTGCTCCGCAGCTTCCTGACTCCCGCGCTGTTCGAGGCCGGCCTGTACTGCCGCGCCGACGACCGTGGCGACCCAGTCGTACAACTGGCGCCCCCGCTGATCAGCGGGCAGAAGGAGTTCGACGCGATCTACGACATCCTGCACAGCGTGCTGGGCGAGGCCAGCCGCATGCTCTGATTTGAGTAAGCCAAGGATCGATCCCGTCCGGTGGCACGCGCCGCCGGTGGGCACGCTGCCCGAGTTCGCTTCGGCGTCGATCACCGTCGTTCCTGTTCCGGGTGACGCACCCGAGGACGTCGTGGTCGACGCCGAAGGCCGAATCTGGACCGGTGTCGTCGATGGCCGCATCGTGCGGATCTCACCCGACAGCGGTGAGGCGACGGTGGTGGGCGACACCGGCGGGCGACCGCTCGGCTTGCACGTGGCACGCGACGGCAGGCTACTGGTGTGCGACAGCCCGCGCGGGCTGCTCGCGATGGACACCGAGACGGGCACATTCGAGACGCTGGCCGACGAGGTCGACAATCGGAAATTGCGGTTCTGTTCAAATGTCACCGAAACAGCAGACGGCACAATCTATTTCACAGAGTCGACGAGCGCGTTCACGTACGCCGACTACGTGGCGGCGATACTGGAGGCACGCGGGCGCGGCAGCCTATTCCGGCGCGATCCCGATGGCACCGTGCTGACGTTGGTGCCGGGTCTGTATTTCGCCAACGGGTTGACGCTGACCGCTGACGGTTCGGCGCTCGTGTTCGCCGAGCTGCAGGCCCGTCGACTGTCGAAGTACTGGCTGACGGGGCCGGACGCCGGAACGGTCACGGTGTTGGCCGAACATCTGCCCGGCATGCCGGACAAC
Organism: uncultured Actinomycetota bacterium; assembly: GCA_963715215.1. GTDB lineage: Bacteria > Actinomycetota > Actinomycetes > Mycobacteriales > Mycobacteriaceae > Mycobacterium. The sequence goes on along the minus strand of CAVQRJ010000023.1, from coordinate 57,948 downwards.
TTGTCCACCGGCGCCGACGGCCGCATCTGGTGCGCGTTCGTCACAACGGCCAACCCGACCATCGATCGGCTGGCGAAAAGCCCGCCGCTGGTGCGCAAACTGCTCTGGCGGCTGCCGGCGCGGGTTCAGCCCAAGCCGGAGTCGGTCGTGTGGGTCGTCGCGTTCGATCCGGACACCGGGAATGCCGTCGCGGGTCTGCGGACCGAGCATGCGCAGTTCGGTCAAGTCACCGGCATGGTCGAAGCGGACGGCAGGCTGTGGATGAGTTCGATCGGCGGGCCCGCCGTCGCGTGGGTGGATCTGTCGAGGCTCGAGCTGTAGCCATCGAGATCGACGTTTTGGAACCACATGAGTCACAGCGTGGCTCCCCGGAATTCGGCCTTGGATCGCCTAATCTTCGCTCTCAATGGCGACTCTCACGACGGCGTCTCGGCGCGCTGCCGCCCTGGCAGCGGCGCTTTTCCTGATGGCGAGCCCGGCGCTCGCTAACGCGGAGCCTCCCGCGGCGACCGACGCCTGCCCGTACTCGGTCAATACCCCGCCTGCTGTCGACTCGTCGGAGGTGCCGACGGCCGGCGACCCGCCACAGCCGTTGGCCGTCCCCGCGGATCCCGTCGGCGGCGACGCGCTCGGCGGTTGCGGTGTGATCACCGCACCGGGAACGCCGCCGCTGCCCAACGACGTCTCCGCTGAGGCCTGGCTGGTGGCCGACCTCGACAGCGGCGACGTCATCGCCGCCAAGGATCCGCACGGCAGGCACCGGCCCGCCAGCATCATCAAGGTGCTGGTGGCCATGCAGGCGCTGCGGGATCTGCCGATCCACAAGGTGGTGGCGGGCACAGCGGACGACGCGGCCGCAGAGGGAACGAAGGTCGGCATCGGCGAGGGCGGGCACTACTCGATCCGCGACATCCTGCACGGGCTGCTCATGCACTCCGGAAACGACGCCGCACACGCGCTGGCCATGCAGATGGGCGGGATGGACGCCACGCTGACCAAGCTCAACGATCTGGCGAGCAAGCTCGGTGGCCGCGACACCCGGGTGGCGACGCCGTCGGGCCTCGACGGACCCGGCATGAGCACGTCGGCCTATGACATCGGCCTGTTCTACCGCTACGCGTGGCAGAACCCGACGTTCGCCGAGATCGTCGCGACCCGCAGCTTCGACTTCCCCGGTCGCGGCGACGCCGGCTACCCGGTCGAGAACGACAACAAGCTGCTGGCCAACTATCCCGGCGCGATGGGCGGCAAGACCGGTTACACCGACGACGCAGGGCAGACATTCGTCGGCGCCGCCAACCACGACGGCCGCAGGCTCGTCGCGGTGCTGTTGCACGGCACCCGGCAGCCGATAGCTCCGTGGGAGCAGGCCGCACACTTGCTGGACTACGGCTTCGCGACCGCGCCGGGCACCAAGGTGGGCACACTGATCGAACCGGATCCCTCGCTGGTGGCGAAGCCACAGAACGGCGCCAGCGACACGCTCGTGAAGGCCGCTCCCCCGCTGGCTGCCGCCGACGCGCTGCCGGTACGCGTCGGGGTGGCGGTCGTCGGCGCCATCATCGTGTTCTGCATGATCATGGGCGCGCGATCGCTCAATCGCAGGCCGCAGCACTAGCGTCAGCGACGTCGGTCTGGAGGTGTGTTATGGCATGGCTGATTCTGGTGGCTTCAGGTGTTCTGGAGGCTGTCTGGGCGACGGCGCTGAGTAAGTCTGAGGGCTTCTCCCGACTCGTCCCGTCGCTGATATTCGTTGTGAGCCTTGCCCTTTCGATGGTGGGCCTCGCTGTCGCGATGCGCAGCCTGCCGACGGGCACCAGCTACGCCGTGTGGGTTGCCGTCGGCGCGGTGCTGACGGTCGGTTACGCGATGCTGACCGGCGCGGAGTCGGCGTCGATGCTCAAGGTGGTACTGATGACGGGCATCGTCGGCTGCGTGCTAGGCCTCAAGCTGGTCGGCTGACCGATCGCGTGGCGTGGTGCGCCTCCGCGAGGCGGCCCAGCGCCAACGCGCCGACGAGCAGGCCGAAGTCACGCAGTGCGACATCGTAGAAGCCGGGCCCCGTCAACAGGTTGACGATGATGCCGGCAAGCCACAGGGCGACGACGTAGGCGCCGATGCGCGGCGCGACGGCGACGACGATGCCTGCGGCGATCTCGATCACGCCGACGATGTACATCGCCGTCTGCGCGTCCCCGGGCAGTATCCCGTCGATCCACGGAGCGAGGTACATAGGCCAATCGGTCATCAAATTGGCGAACTTGTCCAGCCCGAACAGGATGGGTGCGACCGTGAACACGGTGCGCAATAGCAGGAATGCCTGATAGGAGGGCTCGCGTAGCCGCGCGGAGCGGTCGAGATGAGGAGCGGTAGCCATGGCTCGATTCCTTTCTAACGGATAATATTGTTCACGTTAGTAAGGCCAGCTTGTATCGTCAAGTATTTTGTCCGTTAGAAAGGTGCCTCGTGCCCTTCGCCGACCGCGACGTCGCGGGTATCAGCGCATTGTCCGATCCGCTCCGACGCCGCCTTTACCTGTTCGTGTGCGCACAACCGGATCCCGTCAGCCGGGAGGAGGCCGCCGAGACCCTGGGGGCGGCACCGCACCAGGCGAAGTTCCACTTGGACCGGCTCGAACGCGATGGACTGCTCGACTCGTTCTATGCGCGCGTGAGCGGACGAACGGGTCCTGGCGCCGGGCGGCCGGCGAAACTGTACCGACGCGCCGAGCGCGATGTCGCGGTCTCGCTTCCGGACCGCGCATACCAGTTGGCAGGCACTCTGATGGCCGATGCGATCGCGGAGTCAGCCGCATCCGGAACCCCCGTGGTCGAGGAACTGCACCGGCTGGCGAACGGGTACGGACGACGCCTCGGCGACGCAGCCGTCAGCAAGAAACTGCCGCGCACCGCCGAGGCGGCGTTGGGGCTCGCCGTCGAAACGCTCGCCGAGAACGGCTACCAGCCCCGCCCCGACGACGGCCGAATCATCATGGCCAACTGCCCGTTTCACGCCCTGGCCCAAGCTCAGACTCAGCTCGTCTGCCAGATGAACAACGCGCTGATCAATGGTCTTGCCGAGGCGCTGGGACCACATCGGCCGGTCACTGAATTGGATCCGGCACCCGACCGCTGTTGCGTGGTACTCCAGGCAGGCCAGGCCTAGCGGCGCCGAGCCAGGCGGGAGAAGCCAAGTACGCCAATGGCTCCCACGGCTGCCGCGGTGAGCGCGCCCGCGGGTCCGATTCCTTCGCGCACCTGGACCCGCGGGCTGATCACCGCGCCGGTCGGTGGATCGATCGGTGCGGCCTCGAGGTTCTCCTTGGAGGTGGCGGCCCACGCGGTGGCGAACAGAATCAGCCGGGAGGTGATATAGGCGAACACCATCAGGCCGAGGACGGGACCGAACGTCGCGCCGGCCGGGCCGGTCACCACTGCCTTCAGATAGATCGAGCCCACCTGTTTGAAGATCTCGAACGCGACAGCGGCCATCAACCCGGCCCGCGCCGCGCTCCGAAAGCTGACCTTTTCCCGCGGCAACCGAGCGATGATCCAGGTGAACAACAGCCACGAGATGAGGAGTGCGACCAGTAGGGATGCCAGACGCAGGGCGATACCCATCCCCGGAAGATCCTGCAGCCCAAGCCATTCGAGTATTTGTTTCATGACGGATCTACTGCCGAGTGCGGTCAACGCGATTGTGACGATAATCGCGGCGAACAGGCCGACGATGGCGATCAGATCGGAGAGCTTCGTGCGGAGGAAGCCGGGGCCCTCTTGTCGCAGCAAGCCCCACATCTGGCTCAGCGCCTCCCGGAGGTTGGCCATCCAGCCCAGCCCGGCCCACGCGGCCGTGGCCAATCCGATGATTCCGACGGATGTTCGCGATTTGATCGCAGAATCCATCAACTGGACCAGCTGCTGACCAAGGTCGCCGGACACCGTTGACTTGATGCGCTCGGTGATTTCGGCCAGCAGATCCGGCTGGCTCGCGAGGATGAATCCAGCGATCGCGAAGGCGACCATCAGCAACGGAAAGAGCGCAAAAATGGTGAAGTAGGTGATACCCGCGGCGTAGAAGTCGCCCTTGCTGTCTCGATAACGCTCTTGCGCGCGCATCGCGTGGTCGAACCACTTGTATTTGGTCCGCAGACGATCCAGAATTCCCGGTTTGGCCGGTTCGGTCATGACGACCTCCCGAAGGCACTACTGCGGTCGCGTTAGGAAACCTAACCGCTCGTATACCCGCTGAAGTGTCTTCGCAGACACCTCTTTGGCGCGGGTGGCGCCCGCGGCCAGGATCCCCTCGAGCTCGGTGGTGTCGGCGAGCAAGTCGTCGACCCTGGCCTTGATCGGGGTGACGAACTCGACCACCGCTTCGGCGGTGTCCTTCTTCAGGTCGCCGTAGCCGCGCCCGGCATAACCCTCGACCAGCTTGTCGACGTCGGTGCCGGTGACCGCTGACTGGATGGTCAGCAGGTTGGACACCCCCGGTTTGGCCTCGGGGTCGTAGCGGACCTCCCGCTCGCTGTCGGTCACCGCCGAGCGGATCTTCTTGGCCGTCACGCCGGGGTCGTCCAGCAAGCTGATCAGACCGGCGTCGGTGGTCGCCGACTTGCTCATCTTCGCCGTCGGGTCCTGCAGGTCGTAAATCTTGGCGGTGGCCTTGGGAATCATCGGCTCGGGGACGACGAATGTGTCGGGGAAGCGCGAGTTGAAGCGCTGGGCGACGTCGCGGGCGAGTTCCAGATGCTGGCGCTGGTCCTCGCCGACGGGCACCAGGTCGGTGTCGTAGAGCAGCACGTCGGCGGCCATCAACACCGGATAGGTGAACAGGCCGACGGTGGTCGCGTCGCTGCCCTCTTTCTGCGCCTTGTCCTTGAACTGCGTCATCCGCGACGCCTGCCCGAATCCGGTGAAACACCCCAGCACCCAAGTGAGTTCGGTGTGGGCGGGTACGTGGCTCTGCACGAAGATGGTCGCCCGGAACGGGTCGATACCCATCGCCAGGTACTGCGCGGCCGTCGCCAGCGTGCGGCGGCGAAGCGTGCCCGGATCCTGCGCGATCGTGATCGCGTGAAGGTCGACGACGCAGAAGTACGCGTCGAACTCGTCCTGCAGGCCCACCCACTGCGCAACCGCGCCCAGTGCGTTGCCGAGGTGCAGGGAGTCAGACGTGGGCTGCACGCCGGAGAAGACGACGCGCTCGGCTGGCTTGCTCATGATGGCCTCGATCTTTCCATTCGCGGCGTCCCCACTCGCGCCGGGTCAGACGCTCGGTCAGGCGGGCCGGCTTGCGATACCGGCGGTATCACACTTAGTGTCGGCAACATGACCCAGCGCGACCCGATCCACCTCGGCTCCGGCGAGCCGATGTTGTTGCTACACCCGTTCATGATGTCGCAGAACGTGTGGAAATACGTCGCCCCGCAGATAGCCGAGACGGGTCGCTACGAAGTGCTCGCGCCGACCATGCCCGGCCACAACGGCGGCATCAAGGGCAAGGCCTTCCTGGACACCGCCGAGCTTGCCGACGACATGGAGCGGCGCATGGATGCCCTCGGCTGGAGCACCGCCCATATCGTCGGGAATTCGCTCGGTGGCTGGGTCGCTTTCGAACTGGAGCGCCGCGGGCGGGCCCGCACCCTCACCGGCATCGCCCCGGCCGGCGGCTGGCGCTGGTACACCCCGGCGAAGTTCGAGATCGTCTTCAAGTTCGTCGCCGGCTTCCCGGTGTGGCTCGTCACCAAAATTCTCGGCGAGCGCGCACTGAAGCTGCCGTTCGCCAAACATCTCGCGTTCGTCCCGATCAGCGCGCATCCCGACACCCTCAACGACGCAGACATGCCCGACATCATCGACGACGTCAGGAACTGCCCGGCCTACTACCAGCTTCTGGTGAAATCGCTGCTGACGCCGGGCCTGATGGAGCTCGCCAACGGGCAGGCCCCAACCCACCTGGTGATCTGCGAGAAGGACCGGGTGCTACCGCATCCGCGCTTCACCCGTCACTTCACCAAGCACCTGCCGGAGTCCACGAAGATCACCCATCTCGACGGGGTGGGCCACATCCCGATGTTCGAGGCGCCCGAGCGGGTCACCAAGGTGATCCTCGATTTCGTCGATGCCCACGTCGACCGGACGCGGGCGACCGGCTAGCTCAGCTCGCCTGCGCGGTCTCCAGCGTCTCGTTGAACGTCTTGCTCGGCCGCATCACCGCTGTGGTCTTCTCGCGGTCCGGGTAGAAGTAGCCGCCGATGTCCACCGAATCTCCTTGCACCTCAGCGAGTTCGGACACGATCGTGTCCTCGTTCTCGGCCAGCGCCTTGGCCAGTTTGGCGAAGTGGTCGGCGAGCTCCTTATCCTCGGTCTGCTCGGCGAGCTCCTGCGCCCAGTACAGGGCAAGGTAGAACTGGCTGCCCCGGTTGTCGAGCTCACCGGTCTTGCGCGACGGGCCCTTGTCGTTGTCGAGCAGCTTTCCGATCGCGGCGTCGAGCGTGCTGCCGAGCAGCGCGGCCCGCTTGTTGCCGGTCTTGTTGCCGATATCCTCGAGGCACGCGCCCAATGCCAGGAACTCACCGAGTGAATCCCACCGCAGGTGGTTCTCCTCGACGAGTTGGTGCACGTGCTTCGGCGCCGAACCGCCGGCGCCCGTCTCGTACATGCCACCGCCGGCCATCAGCGGCACGATCGACAACATCTTGGCGCTGGTGCCCAACTCCAGGATCGGGAACAGGTCGGTCAGGTAGTCACGCAGGATGTTGCCGGTCGCGGCGATGGTGTCCTGCCCGCGGGTCACCCGCTCCAGCGTGTACCGCATGGCCCACACCTGCGGCATGATCTGGATGTGCAGGTCCTCGGTGTCGAGGTCGGCGAGATAGGCCTTCACCTTCTTGCGCAGCTCGACCTCGTGCGGGCGTTCGGTGTCCAGCCAGAACACCACCGTCATACCCGACAGGCGGCCCCGGTTGGCGGCCAGCTTGACCCAGTCCCGAATCGCCGCGTCCTTCACGATCGGCATCCGCCAGATGTCACCGACCTCGACGTTCTGCGACAACAGCACCTCACCGGTGTCGATATCGACGATGTTGGCCACGCCGTCCTCAGGAATCTCGAACGTCTTGTCGTGTGACCCGTACTCCTCGGCCTTCTGCGCCATCAGGCCGACATTGGGAACGGTGCCCATCGTCGTCGGATCGAACTGGCCATTGGTCTTACACCAGTTGATCATCTCCTGATACATGCGCGAGAACGTGGACTCGGGGTTGACCGCCTTGGTGTCCTTGGTGCGGCCGTCGGCGCCGTACATCTTGCCGCCGAGCCGAATCATCGCGGGCATCGACGCGTCGACGATCACATCGCTGGGCGAGTGGAAGTTCGTGATGCCGCGCGCGGAGTCGACCATCGCCAGCTCGGGACGGTGCTCGTGCACGGCATGGATGTCCTGGATGATCTCCTCGCGCTGCGACGCGGGCAGCGATTCGATCTTGTCGTACAGGTCCGACATCCCGTTGTTGACGTTGACGCCGAGTTCGTCGAGCACCTTCTGATGCTTGGCGAACGCGTCCTTGTAGAACGTCTTCACGCAGTGGCCGAAGACGATCGGGTGGCTGACCTTCATCATCGTCGCCTTCACGTGCAGAGAGAACATCACGCCGGTCTTGTAGGCGTCCTCGATCTGCTGTTCGTAGAAATCGCACAGCGCCTTGCGGCTCATGAACATGCTGTCGATGATGTCGCCGTCGTCGAGGGCGACTTCCGGCTTGAGCACGACCGTTTCGCTTGACCCATCGGGGCGGTGTGTCTCCAGCACCATCTTGACCTTGCGGTCCTTGTCGAGCGTCATCGACTTCTCGCCGTGGTAGAAGTCGCCGCCCTTCATGGTCGCCACGTGCGTGCGGGACGCCTGCGACCACTCGCCCATGCTGTGCGGGTGCTTCTTGGCGTACTCCTTGACCGCCTTGGGTGCACGACGGTCCGAATTACCTTCGCGGAGAACAGGGTTGACCGCGCTGCCGAGGACCTTGGCGTAGCGCTCCTTGATCTCCTTCTCTTCGTCGTTCTTCGGGTCACCCGGATAGTCCGGCAAGTCGTAGCCCTTGCCCTTCAGCTCCTTGATGGCGGTCAGCAGCTGGGGCACCGAGGCGCTGATGTTCGGCAGCTTGATGATGTTGGTGGCGGGGTCATGCGTGAGCTCACCCAGCCGGCCCAGGTTGTCGGGGACGCGCTGCTCTTCGGTGAGACGGTCGGAGAACTCCGCCAGGATGCGCGCCGCCAGCGAGATGTCGCTGGATTCGACGTTGATCCCGGCCGGCTCGGTGAAGGTCCGGATGATCGGCAGTAAGGCGTACGTGGCAAGCATCGGCGCCTCGTCCGTCAGCGTGTAGATGATCGTCGGCTTGTCGTCGCTCATGTCGTGTTCTCCCGGCGTCAGTGTCGGCTATCAGTATCGCGTCGGTTACGAACCTACGCGTGCCTACGTGTGCCTGAAGATGGGGGCATTTGCCCCATGCCCCGACGGGACAAACGCCAGCAGAATCGCCTGATGATCAGGCCAGTGGCAGCCATGACCTGGCATGCGATACGCTTTTGGTCGGTCATGAGCGCCAGCGCCAAGCCCCGGCTCGCTGGCCGGCAACCCTCCAACCGCGGTGGGGTGCCCCGGGTGATGACCAGGTTGAGTAGCCGCTGATATTGCAAGACAGCCGGCTACACGGCAAGCGCGGGTCCGTCCGACGGGCCCCCAGAGTAGACAGATGGAGGTCCTTTCCCATGAGCACGCCAGAAGACCCACGATCCGATAGTCGCTCCGACGAGCCTCGCTCCGTAGCCGATTGGTCGTTCGAGACCAAGCAGATCCACGCCGGCCAGACCCCCGACGCCGCCACCAACGCGCGGGCGCTGCCGATCTACCAGACCACGTCGTACACGTTCAACAGCACCGAGCATGCCGCCGCCCTGTTCGGCCTCGCCGAACCCGGCAACATCTACACGCGGATCATGAACCCGACCCAGGACGTCGTCGAGCAGCGCATTGCCGCACTCGAAGGCGGGGTCGCGGCGCTGTTCCTGGCCTCGGGCCAGGCCGCGGAGACGTTCTCGATCCTCAACCTGGCGAACACCGGTGACCACATCGTGTCCAGCCCGCGGCTGTACGGCGGCACGTACAACCTCTTCCACTACACGCTGCCCAAGCTCGGCATCGACGTCAGCTTCGTCGAGGACCCCGACGACCTGGACTCGTGGCGGGCGGCCGTGCGACCCAACTCCAAGGCGTTCTTCGGCGAGACCATCTCCAACCCGCAAAACGACATCCTCGACATCCCCAACGTCGCGGCGGTCGCACATGAGGCCGGTGTTCCGCTCATCGTCGACAACACCGTCGCCACCCCGTACCTGATCCAGCCGATCAGGCACGGCGCCGACATCGTCGTGCATTCGGCCACCAAGTACCTCGGCGGGCACGGCGCCGCAATCGCGGGCGTCATCGTCGACAGCGGCACCTTCGACTGGACCAACGGCAAGTTCCCCGGCTTCACCACGCCCGATCCCAGCTACCACGGGGTGGTGTTCGCCGAGCTGGGGGCGCCCGCATACGCGTTGAAGGCGCGGGTGCAGCTGCTGCGTGACATGGGCTCTGCGGCGTCACCGTTCAACGCGTTCCTGGTGGCGCAGGGCCTGGAGACGCTGAGCCTGCGGGTCGAACGCCATGTGGCCAACGCGCAGCGCGTTGCCGAGTTCCTCGACGCCCACCCCGACGTCACCTCGGTGAACTACGCGGGCCTGCCCAGCTCGCCGTGGCACGAGCTCGGCAAGAAGCTGGCCCCCAAGGGCACCGGCGCGGTGCTGGCCTTCGAGCTGGCTGGCGGCATCGATGCAGGCAAGGCATTCGTCAACGCGTTGACGCTGCACAGCCACGTCGCCAACATCGGCGACGTCCGCTCGCTGGTGATCCATCCGGCGTCGACGACACACTCGCAGCTGACCCCCGAGGAGCAGCTGGCGACGGGCGTGACCCCCGGCCTGGTGCGCCTCGCGGTCGGCATCGAGGGCATCGACGACATCATTGCCGACCTGGAGCAGGGCTTTGCCGCGGCGAGGCCGTTCCATGCCACCGGACGCACCGATCCGGCAACGGTCTCAGCGTTTTAGAAGACGGTCTAAAGGACACCAGACGTGACAATCTTTGATGTGCCCACTGAGACGCTGCCCGCCGAAGGCGAGGTCGCGATCGTCGACATCGGTTCGCTGACGCTCGAGAGCGGCGCCGTCATCGACGATGTCTCCATCGCCGTGCAGCGGTGGGGTGAGCTGTCGCCCGACCGGGACAACGTCGTGGTGGTGTTGCATGCGCTGACCGGTGACTCGCACATCACAGGTCCTGCCGGTCCCGGCCATCTGACCGGTGGCTGGTGGGACGGCGTTGCCGGTCCCGGCGCGCCGATCGACACCGATCGGTGGTGTGCGGTTGCCACCAACGTGTTGGGCGGCTGCCGCGGGTCAACCGGCCCCAGTTCGCTCGCGCGTGACGGAAAGCCTTGGGGCTCAAGGTTTCCGCTGGTGACCGTGCGCGACCAGGTGGAGGCCGACGTGGCCGCGCTCGCGGCGCTCGGGATCACCGAGGTTGCCGCCGTGGTCGGCGGGTCGATGGGCGGCGCGAGGGCGCTTGAGTGGATGGTCGCCTATCCCGACAACGTCCGGGCCGCGCTGGTGCTGGCGGTCGGTGCCCGCGCGACCGCCGACCAGATCGGCACCCAGAGCAGCCAGATCGCCGCCATCAAGTCCGACCCGAACTGGTGCAATGGCGACTACTACGACACCGGTCGCTCACCCGATATCGGGATGGAGATCGCCCGCCGGTTCGCGCACCTGACCTACCGCGGCGAGGCCGAACTCGACGAACGCTTCGGCAATGACGGACAGGGCGACGAAGATCCCGCCACCGGTGGCCGCTACGCGGTGCAAAGCTACCTGGAACATCAGGGACACAAGCTGCTGAGCAGGTTTGATGCCGGCACCTACGTCGCGCTGACGGAATCGCTGTCCAGCCACGACGTCGGGCGGGGCCGCGGCGGCATCAGGGCGGCGCTGGGCAACTGCCACGTTCCGGTGGTCGTCGGCGGCATCACCTCCGACCGCCTTTATCCAATGCGGCTGCAGGAGGAATTAGCCGACCTGCTCCCGGGTTGTGCGGAGTTGAAGGTTGTCGACTCGATCTATGGCCACGACGGCTTCCTCGTCGAGACCGAGGCCGTCGGTGTCCTGATCCGCGAGACATTGGAGCTAGCCGCAAGGTGATAGCGATGAGCCGCTCGGGCGAAGAGCCGAGAGCACCGATGAGCCGCTCGGGCGAAGAGCCGAGAGCACCGATGAGCCGCTCGGGCGAAGAGCCGAGAGCACAGCCCAGCCAGCAGCGTTCCCTGTCGTTCGGCGCGGAGGCCGCGGCGTACGAACGCGGCAGACCGTCCTATCCGCCGGAATCCATCGACTGGCTGCTGCCACCGAACGCCAGGGATGTCCTCGACCTCGGTGCGGGCACGGGCAAGCTGACCACCCGGCTCGTCGAGCGCGGGCTGGGCGTGGTCGCGGTCGACCCGATCCCGGAGATGCTCGAGCTGCTGAGCCGTTCGCTGCCCGATACGCCCGCGCTGCTGGGCACCGCAGAAGAGATCCCGCTGCCCGACGACAGCGTGGACGCGGTGCTCGTCGCGCAGGCCTGGCACTGGTTCGATCCCGAACGCGCCGTCAAGGAGGTCGCCCGGGTGCTTCGTCCTGGCGGGCGGCTTGGCCTGGTGTGGAACACCCAGGACGAGCGGATGGGCTGGGTCAGGGATCTGGGTCGCATCATCGGCCACGAGGACGACCCGTTCAACCAGAAGGTCACGCTGGCAGAGCCTTTCGAGAACGTCGAACGCCACCAGGTCGAGTGGACGAGCTATCTGACCCCGCAGGCGCTGATCGACCTGGTGGCATCCCGCAGCTACTGCATCACCTCACCGGCAGACGTGCGCACCGTGACTCTGGAGCGGGTGCGCGAGCTGCTCGCGACTCATCCCGCACTGGCCAACAGCACCGGGCTGGCGCTGCCGTATGTCACGGTCAGCATCCGCGCGACGCTGTCCTAGCGCGCACCGAACCAGCGGGTGAGCGCCGTCCGCAGCGCCGCGGCGTCGTCGGCGCCGAATGTGTCTGCGGCCCAAGCGACGTAGCCGTCGGGCCGGATGAGCAGTGCGTAGGCTTCCAGGTCTCCGAGGTTGCCGACGATGACATCGACCCGGTCTGCCCATCCGCTGGCGGCCTCGCCCACACGTCCGGACGGGTCGAGCAGTACCGGGCGGCCTCGGTGCAGAAGTTCGGCTATCCGGTGCCCGTCGCCGAGGCTCACATCGGGTACCAGCCGCCCCGCCAGCGGATGGTCGTTGCCCACGTCGTAACGGACGTCGGAGCCCGCGAGCAGGTGTGCCATGTGTTCGGCGACCTTCGGAATCTGCAGCAACTCGGTGAAAAGTTCTCGCAGTGCGGCGATCTCGGCTCCTGGGCCGAAAAGGGCGGTCTGCGACATGGAGTGCATCATCACGCGCTCGCCGACCGGATAGCGCTCGCAGTGGTAGGTGTCCAACAGATCGTCGGGCGCCCAGCCGTTGACCGCAGCGGCCAGTTTCCAGCCGAGATTCATCGCATCCTGTAGGCCCAGGTTCAGACCTGGGCCGCCCATCGCGGAGTGCACGTGCGCGGAATCGCCGACCAGGAAGATGTTTCCGGCGCGGTAACGGTCGGCCTGTCGGCTGTTCTGCCCGACGATGCGGCGCAACGCATGTGGCCCTTCGCCGGCAGGCGGCTCGACGGGCAGGTCGACGCCAAGCACCCGCCGCGCGCTGTCACGCAGTTCGTCGATGGTCATCGGCTCGGCATCGTCGGCCTGCTGGCCGTACTCGATGGTGCCGACCATCGGGCGATCGCGCTCGAACGGGGCGTAGATGAGCCCGCCGCGGTCGAGCCGGTTATGGCCGAACGGTAGGGGTCCCACGCCGGGCACGTCGAGAGAGCCGTCGGCGGTGAGCATTTCGTCACCGACGCTGACATGGCCGATACGGGCGACGGTGTCCGACGTGTGGCCGGGAAAGTCGATGCCAGCCTGCTTGCGCACGGAGCTGCGGCCGCCGTCGGCGCCGACGAGATAAGTGACCTCCACCGCGTACGTTTCATCGGGCGTCGAGACATTCACTCTGACACCGTCCGAACGCGATTGCGCGCCGATCAACTCGTGGCCCCACCGGACGTCGACGCCGAGCTCGTGGGCACGTTCGTAGAGCATTCGGACGAGCCGAGGCTGCGACATCATCAGCGCATACATCGGATTGTCCGGTATGTCGAACAGCGGCACCAACATTCCACTGAAGATCCACTCGTACACCGGCTTTGGCGGTTCATCAGACCCGCTGAACAACTTGTACAGGCCGCGCATGTCGAGTAGCCGAACCACCTGACCGATCATCCCGTTGGCTTTCGGCTCGTCACTGGGTCCGGACAGCCGTTCCAGCACAACGGGCCGAACACCGGCCAGCGCGAGTTCACATGCGAGCATCAGCCCATTCGGCCCTGCCCCTGAGATGACGACCGGGACTTCGGTTTCGGACATCGGCATCACCTTTCGGGCAATCCGGCCGCGACTTGCGCCAAGCCGCGACGAAGGAGTTCGGTATAGGCCACCGGCGGGTCGGCATCGGCGTAGGCCTCCATCGCCGTTTCACCCACCGCCCGGACGACCGCGGTGACCAACCGTGGGTACATATCGCGGGCCGGATCGGTGCCGGTGCGTTCCGCGATCGCGTCGACCCAGTCGGCGAACAGGTCCCTCGTCAGCGCGGCACGCAGATCCCGGGCGGACAGCAGCTCGCGGATGACGACCAACTCCTCGTGGGTCGGTCGGATGTCCGCGGCGCCCTCGGCTTCCAGCGGCTGAAGCATTGCCTCCGTGATCGCGGTCCACAGCGGCTCGTCGGCGGGTCGCTCACGGAAGACTGCGATGCTCTGTCGCGTTCGATCGATCTGCCGGAAGGCCACGGCCTCGTACTTGCCCGTGAAGTAGTTGTTGAACGTCCGCAGAGAGACCCCGGCCCTGTTGGCGATGTCTTCGCGAGTGACGTTCTCGAGCCCCCGCTTCAACGCGAGCTCCAGCGCAGCGTCGCTGAGCGCCCAGCGGGTGCCCAGCTTCTTGCGTTCGCGAAGTCCGGTCATATGGCCACGGTACCAAAACTTGCACGGCGGGCAAGTTTGCCCGTCAGGCAGAAAGCCTAACTGGTGCCCAGCGGGTCGATAGTCGCGGCGATATACAGCACGGCGGCGCTGACCGTCGCCGTGGTGAACAGATCGATGCCCTTGCTGCGCACCACCAGCAGGCCCGCCCGGTCGTCGGTGAGCGCAAGCCGTAGCGCCGCAGCGACCGCGACGCCGATGCCGAGCACCAGCGCGCCCCGACGCCAATATCCGGCGATCACCAGGCCGAATGCGGCCAGGAAGATCACGCCGACCAGCAGGATCGGCCACTGGCCGCGGAACACCCTGCGGGCGAACTCTTTGAGCGTCACGACTGTGCTTGTCAGCTCTTCGCGCAAGCGCTCATCGCCCGTTCGGCCAACTCGACGACGTTGGCCAACAGGAACGCCCTGGTCAACAGGCCGACACCGCCGGGATTCGGCGACACGTGGCCCGCCACGTCCCACACGTCGGGCGCGACGTCACCGACCAGCTTGCCGGTCTCGTCGCGGCTGACGCCGACGTCGACGACGGCCGCGCCGGGCCGCACCATCTCCGCCGTCACCATGTGTGGCACCCCGGCCGCCGCGACGATGATGTCGGCCTCGCGGGTCAACTGCGGAAGATGCCGAGTTGCCGTGTGGCACAACGTCACTGTGGCGTTCTCGGAGCGCCGGGTGAGCAGCAGCCCGAGCGGCCTGCCGACCGTCACACCCCTGCCGATCACCACCACCTGCGCGCCCGCGATCTCCACCTCGTAGCGCCGAAGCAGGTGCACGATGCCGCGCGGTGTGCACGGCAGCGGCGCCGGCTCGTTGAGCACCAACCGGCCCAGGTTCATCGGATGCAGCCCGTCGGCGTCCTTGCCGGGGTCGAGGCGCTCCAGCGCGCCGTTCTGGTTGAGGTGCTTGGGCAGCGGCAGCTGCACGATGTAACCGGTGCACTCGGGGTTGGCGTTCAGCTCGTCGATGGTCTCGTCGAGCTTGGCCTGGCTGATGTCGGCAGGCAGATCGCGGCGGATCGAGTTGATCCCGACCTTCGCGCAGTCGGCATGCTTGCCGCGCACATAGGCCTGCGAGCCGGGGTCGTCACCGACGAGGACCGTGCCGAGGCCCGGCGTGCGTCCTGCGGCCGTCAGCGCCGCCACCCGCTCGGAGAGGTCGACAAATATCTCGTCGCGCGTGGCCTTACCGTCCAGTGTGATCGCACCCACGGCAGCCAGTCTGGCATGCTGCCCACCTATGAACACTGAGCGCAATGTGTTCACCCCGGCCAAGCTCGGCCCGGTGACTCTGCGCAACCGCATCATCAAGGCGGCCACCTTCGAGGCGTCGACGCCGGACGCGCTCGTCACCGACGACCTGATCACCTATCATCGGCTGCCCGCCGCGGGCGGAGTCGGCATGACGACCGTCGCCTACCTCGCGGTATCCCCTGGCGGCCGCACCGAAGGCAAGCAGATCTGGTGGCGCCCGGAGGCCATCGCAGGGCTGCGCGACCTGACCGAGACGATCCACGGAGAAGGCGCGGCGATCAGCGCGCAGATCGGCCATGCCGGGCCGGTGGCCAATGCGCGCTCGAACAAGGCGAAGGCCTACGCGCCGGTGCGCTTCTTCAACCCGCTTTCGATGCGGTTCGCCAAGAAAGCCAGCCGCGACGACATCCGCGACATCATCGAAGCCCACGCCGCCGCCGCCAGGTACGCGATCGAGGCGGGCTTCGACGCCGTCGAGATCCACCTTGGCCACAACTATTTCGCCAGTTCCTTCCTCAGCCCGCTGATCAACCGGCGCGACGACGAGTTCGGCGGGTCGCTGGAGAACCGCGCCAAAGTCGCCCGCGGCATGGTGATGGCGGTGCGTCGGGCGGTGGAGAAGGAGGGCACGCCGATCGCGGTGACCGCGAAGCTGACGATGACCGACGGAGTGCGTGGCGGGATCTCAGTCGACGAGTCCATCCAGACGGCGAAGTGGCTGGAGGAGGACGGCGCCCTTGACGCCCTCGAGCTCACCGCGGGCAGCTCGCTGGTCAACCCGATGTACCTGTTCCGCGGCGACGCGCCGATCAAGGAGTTCGCGGGTGCGTTCAAGCCGCCGTTGCGCTGGGGCATTCGGATGACCGGCAAGAAGTTCCTGCGCGAGTATCCCTACCGGGAGGCGTTCCTGCTGCGCGACGCCAAGAAGTTCCGGGCCGAGCTGAAGATGCCGCTGATCCTGCTTGGTGGCATCACCAACCGTGAAACCATGGACCTGGCGATGGCCGAGGGATTCGACTTCGTCGCGATGGGCCGTGCGCTGCTGGCCGAGCCGGACCTGATCAACCGGATCAAGGACGACGGCGACGCGCACAGCGTGCTTTCGGCGTGCACGCACTGCAACAAATGCATGGCGACGATTTACAGCCACACCCACTGCGTGGTGACCGGATCGCCGGGCTGACGGGCTAGTCCCTAGCAGTCGCCGCAGAACTCGGGGATACCTATAGAGTTGGTCGCGATGAGCCGACCAGCCCCGCCCGCGCTGACCGTTCGGAACGACGGGTCAGCACGCACCTTCGCCGCTGGCAATGATGTCGTCATCGGCCGCGACCTACGCGCCGACGTTCGCATCGCACACCCCCTGATCTCCCGTGCCCACCTGGTGCTGCGGTTCGATCAGGGCCGGTGGATCGCCATCGACAACGGCAGCCTCAACGGCATGTTCGTCAACGGGCGCCGGTTGCCGACAGTCGACATCCATGACGGTCAGCACATCAACATCGGCAACCCGGACGGCCCTGAGCTGACGTTCGAGTTGGGCAGTCAGCAGGCCGCGGGGAGGCCGCCGACCTCGTCGATACCGATTGCGGACCGCCCCACCAGCACGTACCCCCCACAGCAGCCACGGACTCAGCCGCCGACCACCTCCCGGCCGCAGCCGTACCCCGCCGGTCCGCAGCAGGGCTACCCGTCGACACAGCCGCCGCGTTACCCGAACGGTCCGCAGCCGGGCTACCCCGGCCCCGAGTCACAACCCACACGTGCGCCGAGTTCTATGTCGCGACAGGACTCCCAACCGGCACTGTCCCAGCCAGCTCTCGAGTCGGTGACGGCGATGGGTCCGACCGCCGCGCCGCGCTCGAGCGAGGGCAACCTCGCGACGAGCATGCTGAAGATCCTGCGGCCGGGCCGTCCCGCCGACGCGCCGCCGGGTTCGATCAAGATCGGCCGCAATACCGACAACGACATCGTCATCCCCGACGTGCTGGCGTCGCGCCACCATGCGACCTTGGTGCCGACCGCCGACGGCGGCGCCGAAATCCGCGACAACCGCAGCATCAACGGGACGTTCGTCAACGGTTCACGCGTCGAAAGCGCCGTCCTGCACGAGGGTGACACGGTCACCATCGGCAACGTCGACCTGCAGTTCCGCGGTGGCACGCTGGTCCGGCGCACCGAGACCACCGCGGCAAGCGGCACGGGCGGTCTGGACGTCTACGGCGTCACGTGGACCATCGAGGGTAACAAGACGTTGCTGGAAAACATCTCGCTGACGGCGCGGCCCGGCACGCTGACCGCCGTGATCGGCCCGTCGGGCGCGGGCAAGTCGACCTTCGCGCGGTTGGTGGCCGGCTACACCCACCCGACGACGGGCACGGTGTCCTTCGAGGGACACGACATCCACGCCGAGTACGCGTCGCTGCGCTCCAGGATCGGCATGGTGCCGCAGGACGACGTGGTGCACGGCCAGCTGACCGTGAACCAGGCGCTGATGTATGCCGCCGAGCTACGGCTGCCGCCGGACACCACGAAGGAAGACCGCGCCAGGGTGGTCGCGCAGGTGCTCGAGGAACTCGAGATGACGAGGCAAGGCGACACCCGCGTCGACAAGCTCTCGGGTGGTCAGCGCAAACGAGCATCGGTGGCAATGGAGCTGCTGACGGGTCCGTCGCTGCTGATCCTCGACGAGCCGACGTCGGGCCTCGACCCCGCGCTGGACCGCCAGGTCATGACGATGCTGCGCCAGCTCGCCGACGCGGGCCGCGTGGTTATGGTGGTCACGCACTCGTTGTCTTATCTCGACGTCTGCGACCAGGTGCTGCTGCTCGCGCCGGGCGGCAAGACCGCGTTCTCCGGGCCGCCGAGCCAGATCGGCCCGACGATGGGAACCACCAACTGGGCGGACATCTTCAGCAGCGTCGCGCGCGATCCGGACGCGGCCAACCAGCGGTTCATCGCACTGCACGGACCGCCGCCAACGCAGCCGCCGTCGCAGACGCCCGGCGACCTGGGTAAGCCGACGAAAACCAGTGTGCGACGGCAGTTCTCGACGATCGGCCGCCGTCAGATGAGGCTGATCGTCTCCGACCGCGGGTACTTCATCTTCCTGGCGTTCCTGCCCTTCATCATGGGCGTGCTGTCGCTGTCGGTGCCGGGAGACGTCGGCTTCGGCGTTCCGGTTCCCGCGATAAAGGGCGGTGAAGCGCCGAACGAGCCGGGCCAGATTCTGGTGCTGCTCAATGTCGGCGCCATCTTCATGGGCACCGCACTGACGATTCGCGCCCTGATCGGCGAGCGGGCCATCTTCCTGCGCGAGCAGGCTGTCGGATTGTCGACGACGGCCTACCTGTTGGCGAAGGTCTTCGTCTTCGCCGCGTTCGCGATCGTGCAGTCGAGCATCGTCACCGCCATCAACATCTGGGGCAAGAAGTGGGGCCCGGGGGCCGTGACCAGCGGCGCGGTGATCCCCAACCGGAGCCTCGAATTGTTCACCGACATGGCGGCCTGCTGTGTGGCAGCGGCGATGGTCGGCTTGGCTCTCTCGGCACTGGCCAAGTCGAACGAGCAGATCATGCCGCTGTTGGTGGTCGCGATCATGTCGCAGCTGGTGTTCCAGGGCGGCATGATCCCGGTGACCGGCCGGGTCGGGCTCGACCAGCTGTCGTGGATCACGCCGGCGCGGTGGGGATTCGCCAGCACCGCTTCGACGATCGATCTCATCAGGCTCGTACCGGGCCCGCTGACGCCACAGGACTCGCACTGGAAACACGAGGCCGGCACGTGGTGGTTCAACATGGCCATGCTCGGGTGTATCTGCATCGGCTACTTGAGCCTGGTGCGGTGGAAGATCCGCCTCAAGGGCGGCTAGGACGGCCGACTCGGCTCCTCACTCGCCGTGCACGTCGAGCCCGTGTGCGGCGGCGAAGGCCAGCGCCTGCTCGATGTCGATGCGCGCTCCCCGCACGCTGGCCGTCGTCCACAACGTCGGATCAACGCGCGCGCCGCGCAGGTCGGCCTCGTCAAGTCGGGCGTCCTGCGTGCGGGCACCCCGCAGGTCCGCGCCCCGCAGCACCGCCTTGCGCAGATCTGCCTTGACCAATCCGGTCTCGCTCAGCCGGCAGTCCGACAGGTCGACGCCGCGCAGGTCACACTCGCCGAGGACCGCGAGCGTGAAGTCCACCTCGACGAACGAAACCGGACGCAGCCGGCATTCGGTGAACACCGAACCCAACAAGCTGCAGTGAAGAAAGTTGCTGTGCCACAGCGTTGTCCGACGGAAAGTGCAGTTGCGAAAAGCCGATCCCACATGCTCGGACTCGCCCATGTCGACACCGCTGAAATCGCAGTCGGTGAACACCACACGCTCGGTCCGCAGCCGGGTCATGTCGTCGTCGCGGAAGTCATGCTCGACGAATTCCCGGTCTGTCCAGACGGTCTCCGTCACGCGATCAGCCGGGCACCGACGGGAGCATGTTCAGCGCGTACTCCGTTACGGCGATGAGCGCGGCCGTCGAGGAGTGCGGATCCCTCGCGTCGACGGTGATGATCGGGATGTCATCGGACAGCGCCAGCGCCTGGCGCACCTCATGCGGGGGATGCCTTGGCGCATTGTCGAATTCGTTGATCGCGATCAGGAAAGGCAGCTTGCGGGCCTCGAAGAAGTCCACCGCGGCGAAGCTGTCCTGAAGGCGACGGCAGTCGACGAGGATGATGGCGCCGATCGCACCGCGAACCAGGTCGTCCCACATGAACCAGAACCGCCGCTGGCCGGGGGTGCCGAACAAATACAGCACCAGGTCCTCGTCGAGGGTGATGCGGCCGAAGTCCATGGCCACAGTCGTGGTTCGTTTGTCCGGCGTGGCCTTGAGTTCATCGAGCGCCGCCGAGGCATTGGTCACCAGCGCCTCGGTGCGCAGCGGCATGATCTCGGAAACCGCCCCGACGAACGTGGTCTTGCCGGCGCCGAAACCGCCGGAGATGACGATCTTCGTGGACGCTTTGGCGCGGGAGTCGCGTGCGCGGCCCTCAGAGTGCTCGTAAGCCACGGAGGGTCCTTCCTAGCAGTTCACGACGCTCGTCGATGCTCGACTGATCGCTCAAGGTGGTGCGTACCTTCAGATGACCCGACGACACGAGATCCCCGATCAGCACGCGGACCACGCCGATGGGTAACGATAGATGTGCCGCGATCTCGGCGACCGACGGGCTGCTGCCGCACATGGCGCAAATCTGTGCTCGCACATCGTTTCCCGGCCACCGTTGTGGCTTGTCGGATATGACGGTCTCGATCGGGGCTTCCAGCGGCAGGCTGACGCGCGAGTCCGTCCGCCCGGCGGTCAGCGTGTAGGGCCGTACCAGGCTCGGCTGATCCTCCGGGGCGAATGACTCGAGTTCGTCCACCAGCCACTCACGAGTGTTGGGGTGCGCGTCGCGACGACTGGACGACGCTGCCGACGCGCTCGACCAGCATCGCCATCTCGTAGCCGATCTGTCCGATGTCGCAGCCCGCGGTGGCCAGCGTCGCGAGGTTGGACCCGTCGCCGACGCGCATCAGCAGCAGATAACCGTTCTCCATCTCCACGACGGACTGCAGCACGTAGCCGCCGTTGAACAGCTGCGAGGCACCGGTTGACAAGCTGGCGAGTCCGGACGCCACCGCGGCGAGCTGGTCGGCGCGCTCGATCGGCATGTGCTCACTGGCGGCCATCAACAGGCCGTCCGCGGATACCAGTACCGCGTGGGTGACACCGGATACATCGCGGGCGAACCTTGAGACCAGCCAGTCGAGCGAATCGCGCTGCGTCGAACTCGGCTTCATCAAATCCCGGGTCGTCCCCCTACCCTGCGGGGGGGAGGTGCCCCCATCGCTCCTACCCGCCGACGTCATTCGTTATCTGTTCCTCTGGTTTCCTGGGCGTGCGATCGCGCGGCGTGCACGCCGCCGAAGTGGCTGGCCATGCTGGCCCGAACCGCCTCCGGATCGCGTACCGGTATCGCGTGCCCACCGGTACTGAATTCGGCCGCCGACTCGTGGTCGTCATCGTCGCCGTGGTGCGCTCCCCCGTTGGCATACCCGCCGTTGGCACCGTGGGCCTCGGCGCCAGCCGCACCGGGTACCAGCCGGGCGCCCGGATCGCGGACGGGCAGACCGTGCTCGGTATGCGACTCCACCGGTGCTTCCTCGGCGGCCTCCGCGGCCGACCAGCCGTGATCCCAGACGGACTCCCAATTAAGGTCGCTGGTGTTCGCCAGCTCGGTCGGATCGACCAGCCACTCCGACAGCATCCGCTGATAGATAGCGTCGTCTGCTCCTGCCGTCACTGAGACCTCCGCATCCGCGATCTGCGGCAACTCCTGCGGTTCAGACTCGTGTCCCGGTTCTGGCTCGTGGATCCCGTTGCTGGAACCCTCGGCCGCGCGACGCGAAGAACGCCGAGGTGTCGACGGGCGCCTGCCGGGGCTGTTCTGCCACCGGCTCCTCCCACGCCTCGGGCTCGGCTTCGTCGTCAAGGTTCTCCTCGATCGTCGAACCGGAGATGCCGCTGGCGCCGGGACTGCGTTGCGGCAACAGCGTGACCGGCAACTCGGAGTCCCCGTTGGGCTGATCCGCGCCGACCTCGTCGCTGTAGTCGCCGTAGTCGCCGTAATCTTGGCGCCGTAGTCATTGGCGTCGTCGAGGGCCAGCGCGGTAGCGATGCCTGCCTGAGCGTCGACGGGGGTCTGCTGCCGGCCGGTGTCGATCTGGTCGCGCATACCCGCACGCAGGATCAGCTCGGCCGGCACGTACACCCCGGCGGTGGTGCCCGAATTCGGTTCTCCCGCAATAGAGCTGCGCAGCCGGACCACCAGGCCGTGTTGCTGGGCCAGCCGACCGACCACGAACAGACCCATGTGGCGTGCGGTGTACGGGGTCACCTCGCCACCGGACTGCAGGCGCGTGTTGGCCACCCGCAGATCGGATTCGGTCATACCGAGCCCGATATCGCTGACCTCCACGACCAGTCCGCCGTTTCCTGTGTGCACGGCCGAGACCCGCACCTGCGAAATCGGCGGCGAGTAGCGCAGCGCGTTGTCGAGCAGTTCCGCAAGCAGGTGCACGAGGTCGCCCGCGATCGACCCGACGATCTCGCTGTCGGGCACCGTCGCGGTGACGACGCGGGCGTAGTCCTCGACCTCGGAAGCGGCGGCGTTGATGAGGGCCGCGACGGGTACCGCATCGGCCTGCTCGCGCGGCACCTTCGCGCCTGCGAGCACCAGCAGGTTGGCCCCGTTGCGGCGCATCCGTGCAGCGAGGTGGTCGAGCCGGAACAGGCTGTCCAACCTCTCGGGGTCCTCCTCGTTGCGTTCCAGCCGGTCGATGAGGGAGAGCTGTTGATCGACCAGCGAGCGGCTGCGCCGCGAGAGCGTCTCGAACATGTCATCCACCTGCACCCGCAGGCGGCTCTGCTCGCCTGCCAGGAACACGGCCTGCTCGTGCAGTTCGTCGACCGCGTGCGCGACTTGGCCGATCTCCTCGGTCGTGTGCACCGGGATGGGCTCGATGGGTGCGGGTTCCTTGCCCGCGCGCACCCGGTCGATCTCGCGCGCCAGGTCTTCGTGAGCCACCCGAAGCGCGCTGTCGCGCAGCGTGCGCAGCGGCCGGACCAGTGAGCGCGCCACCAGGATGACGAGAAGCAGGGCCAGCGCGATCGCGCCGATCACGATTGCCGAGTCGCGGATGGCTTCGGTGCGTGCTGCCGCAGCCCGGTCGGCGACGGCACCGGTGATCGAGGGCACGCGCTGGTCGATTATCTTGGCCGCGATCTGATCCGTGATTCCAAGCGACTGGAGCATCTCGGGATTGCCGACGATCGGCACGTTCGGATCCGAGATCAGCGCCGTGCGGTGGACGTACTCGCGCTGCAGTTGCTTCGCCTCCGGCGAGCCGATCCCCAGCACCTCGGCGATGCCGAACCGCGTCGACGGATCGGTTCCCGCCACGGCCATCAGCCGGCTGCGCAGCTCGGGGTCGGGCAGGTCGGCGCCGCCGGTGACGATGAGCTGTTCCATCATCATCTGCCCGCGGGCGCCGACAGCGCTGGCGAGGCCCTGCGCTTCGGCGCGGATCCGTTGGTCGTCGACTAGGACCGATCCGGTGATGCTGTCCTGCGCGGTGAGCAGGATCGGCTCGTAGGTGGTGATCCGGTCGAAGAGAGGAACGCTGGCGCCGATCTTGTTCACCTGCGCCTGACCGCCCTCGATCATGCTGGTGACACCCTTCTGGACGTCCGGCGGCACGTCGGGGGTGTCGTCGGTGGCGGTGTCATTGAGCCGACGCTGGAGCTCGGCGCGGCTGGAGTCAAAGGCACCTATCGCGGCTTGAACGTCGCCACCGGTCGAAGGAGCCAGCATGGCGCCGTTGAGCGCGTTCATGTAGCTAACGATTGCGGGCACCATTTCGGCGCGCTCGGCGGCGCGTTGCAGATCACGTGCCTCGGTCGCGTTCGAGTAGATGCGCAACCCGCCGAAGGCGCCGGCCAGAATCAGCGGCACCAAAACGATCGCAAAGACCTTCCAACGGACTGGCCAATTCTTCAGCGACCACCGGGAGGGCCGCCTCGACCGCACCTGTGCCTGACCATCGTCTTCGGAGACCAGTCCGTCCACCAGCTCTTGCTGGGTGAACGTGGTCATTGCTGCACCACCGCGCTACCTGCGTCTGGTCCGTCTTTTTCACATTGAGCGAGGTTCATAACGCTTCCTGATGATTTCGCCCACTTCGGGCTGGCGTTCTCCGCCTGGCAATTGATCGAGTATGCCAGTAGCGCGCAACCGTTTCCACATTCTTACTGAACAGCCAACGTTCAGGCGCTACCTCAGATCCCTTGTGATAGGTGCCCGAGCAAATGCCGTCGGGCCCGCCCTGCAATCATCGTCAGATGTTCCGGGTGCTGTTTTTCTCGCCGCGTATCGCGCCTAACACGGGCAATGCCATCCGCATGGTCGCGGCGACGGGCTGCGAGCTGCACCTCGTCGAGCCACTCGGATTCGAGCTCTCCGAACCCAAGCTGCGGAGGGCCGGGCTGGATTACCACGACCTCGCCTCGGTGACCGTGCACCCGGATCTGGTGACCGCGTGGGAGGCCTTGGCGCCGATGCAGGTGTACGCGTTCACGGCGCACGCGACTGCGTCGTTCGCGGACATCGCCTACCGACCGGGCGACGTGTTGATGTTCGGCCCTGAGCCCACCGGGCTGGACGACGCGACGCTAGCCGACCCGCACATCACGTCGACGGTGCGCATTCCGATGCTGCCGGGCAGGCGCTCGCTGAACCTCTCGAATGCCGCCGCCGTCGCCGTGTACGAGGCGTGGCGCCAGCACGGCTTCGGTGACGCGGTCTGACTACCACTCGTTCCAGTGCGCGAACTGCTCGGCGGGCAGGCGCTTGGCCTTCTTGAAGTCGGTGCCCTTGGTGTAGGCGATCGGGAACAGGCCGCCCTGCCGGTACTTGTCGAACGGGATGCCCAGCACGTCGGCGGCCAGCTTCTCGCCCTTGCCGACCAGATGCAGCGTGGTCCACGCGGACCCAAGGCCACGCGACCGCAGCGCCAACATGAAGCTCCACACCGCGGGCAGCAGTGAACCCCAGAACCCGGCGCTCCCCGCGATCGCATCGTCGGGGCTGCCCTCGAGACAGGGCACCAGCATCACCGGCACCTCGTGGAAGTGATCGTTGAGGAACTTCGCGGAGCTGGTGACGTTTGGCCGCTGTTCGTCGCGCGCATCTCCATAGGTGGGCTTCGGCGCGTCGAGGTAGGACGTCGCGTTGTGCCGGTAGATGTCGGCGAGCGCCTTCTTCTTCTCCGGGTCGTCGACGAAGATCCATTGCCAGCCCTGCGCATTGGAACCCGTCGGCGCCTGCAGCGCCAGGTCGAGACACTCCATCAGAACCTCGCGGGGCACCGGCTTTTCCAGATCGAGTCGCTTGCGCACCGAGCGGGTGGTCGTCAGGACGTCGTCGACGGACAGGTTGAGGGTCATAGCAGCAAGACTAGCGAGACTACATTCGCTTCTATGGCAGTCGAATTCACGCAAGAGGTGTTCCGCAGGCTTTTAGCCGACCACTATGGGTGGCTGGCGATTGGTGTGGTTCTACTTCGACGGCGCGGACGTCGTCGTCTGCTCGATGCCGGGGGCCGCGAAGGTCAGGCACATCACGAACCATCGGCAGGTCAGTCTGAACCTCGATTCGGACGGCAACGGCGGCGGCATCATCGTGGTCGGCGGCGAAGCGACGATCGACGCAACGGACTCCGACCCGCGCGAAGACGGCCCGTATTGGGAGAAGTACGAGGCGGATGCCGCGCAGTTCGGATTGACCGACGCGATGGGTGACTACAACACCCGGTTGAAGATCAGCGTCGACAAGGTGTGGACCACCCCGAGTTGAGAATGCGCTGACGGCGGGACCGACTCGCACTTCTTCGCCACCATCGCAGTCTCAATGCTGCCTAGCGGAAGTCACGGGACCTCGACGCGATCCGGATATCGAGCTTGCTGATCCGGTCTGCGACGACGGTGACCGCGCCGGTCGCGTTCTGCACGATGCCCCGAATCACCATCGCCGACGCCGTCTGCGCCAGCTTGCGGTGCCGCGCCCACACCCCTGGTGCGCACAGAATGTTGACCATGCCGGTCTCGTCCTCGAGGTTAATGAACGTCACGCCCTGCGCCGTCGCGGGACGCTGGCGGTGGGTCACCGCCCCCGCCACCAGCACCCGTGTTCCGTCGGGCACCGACAGCAGCCGGTCGGCGGGAACGATTCCCATCGCATCGAGGTCGGCCCGCAGGAACTGGGTGGGATAGCTGTCCGGCGAGACACCGGTGGCCCACACGTCGGCAGCGGCAAGTTCCAGCTCGGTCATCCCCGGTAAGGCAGGCACGTGCGACGACGCCCCCACCCCCGGCAGCCGGTCCGGCCGCTGGGTGGCCGCCGCGCCAGCCGCCCAGAGCCCTTCGCGGCGGGCGATCCCGAAGCAGCCGAGCGCGCCAGCCGTCGCAAGCGCTTCGGTCTGTGGGACGGAGAGCTGCACCCGGCCGGTCAGGTCCAGCAGAGAACTGAACGGCCCGTTGGCTTTTCGCTCCTCAACCATCTGCTCGGCCAGCTCGTCACCGATATGGCGGACGCTGCCGACGCCCAGCCGCACCTCGGTGCCCACCCTCTCCAGCGTCGCGTGCGCCAGGCTGGCGTTGACATCCGGCCCGTGCACGGTGACCCCGTGCCGACGCGCATCGGCCACCAACGTCTGCGGCGAGTAGAAGCCCATCGGCTGCGCCCGCAGCAGCGCGGCGCAGAACGCGGCGGGATGGTGCAGCTTGAACCAGGACGAGTAGAACACCAGCGAGGCGAAGGACAGCGAATGACTTTCCGGGAAGCCGAAGTTTGCGAACGCCTCCAGCTTCTCGTAGATCCGGTCGGCCACGTCACCGGTGATGCCGTGCCGTTCGCGCATGCCGTCGTAGAACCGGCCGCGTAGCCTGCGCATCCGCTCGGTCGACCGCTTTGACCCCATCGCGCGGCGCAACTGGTCGGCCTCGGCGCCGGTGAAGCCCGCGCAGTCGACCGCCAGTTGCATGAGCTGTTCCTGAAACAGCGGAACGCCCAGCGTTTTTCGCAGTGCCGGCTCCATCGACGGGTGGTCGTAGACCACCGGTTCTTCACCGTTGCGCCGCTTGATGAACGGATGCACCGACCCACCCTGGATCGGCCCCGGCCGGATCAAAGCTACCTCGACGACCAGGTCGTAGAACACCCGCGGCTTCAGCCGCGGCAGCGTGGCCATCTGCGCTCGCGACTCCACCTGGAACACACCGACGGAGTCGGCGCGCTGCAGCATCTCGTACACCGCGTGCTCGGAGAGGTCGAGTCTGGCCAGATCGACGTCGATACCCTTGTGTTCGGCCACCAGGTCGATGCAGTAGTGCAGGGCCGACAGCATGCCGAGCCCGAGCAGGTCGAACTTCACCAAACCGATTGCCGCACAGTCGTCCTTGTCCCACTGCAGAACACTGCGGTTCTCCATCCGCGCCCACTCCACCGGGCACACATCGGCGATCGGCCGGTCGCAGATCACCATGCCGCCGGAGTGGATGCCCATGTGCCGCGGCAGGTTCGAGATCTGCACCGCCAGGTCGATGACGGGATCTGGAACATCCTCGACGTGGGTGGACTCGGTGAGGTTGCCCCACTGGCCGATCTGCTTGCTCCACGCGTCCTGCTGACCTTGCGAGAATCCCAGCGCGCGCGCCATATCGCGCACCGCGCTGCGGCCTCGGTAGGTGATGACGTTGGCGACCTGTGCGGCGTAGTCGCGTCCGTACCGATCGTAGACGTACTGAATGGCCTTCTCCCGCAGGTCCGATTCGATGTCGATGTCGATATCGGGGGGCCCGTCCCTCGCAGGCGACAGAAACCTCTCGAACAGCAACTCGTTGGCGATCGGGTCGACGTTGGTGACGCCGAGGGCGTAGCAGACCGCCGAGTTGGCCGCCGATCCTCTGCCCTGGGCGAGGATACCGTTGCGCCTGCAGAACCGGGTGATGTCGTGCACCACAAGGAAATAGCCGGGGAACTGAAGCTGCTCAATGATTTTCAGCTCGTGCTCGATCTGCTTGTAGGCCCGCGGTGCCCCCTCGGGCGGCCCGTACCGATTGCGGGCACCCGTCATGACCAACTGCCGCAGCCAGCTGTCCTCGGTGTGCCCGTCGGGAACGTCGAACGGCGGCAACTGCGGGGCGATCAGCGCCAGCTCGAAGGCACACTGCTCACCAAGGTCTGCCGCTGCCGTCACGATCTGCGGGCAACGGGCGAACACCCGCGCCATCTCCTCCCCCGACCGCAGATGTGAACCGCCAAGCGGAGCAAGATAACCCGCCGCCTCGTCGATCGAGTGGCGGGCCCGGATCGCCCCCATGGCCATGGCCAACCGCCCGCGCGACGGCTCGGCGAAATGGGCGGCGGTGGTGGCGACGACGCCGACGCCGAATCGGGGTGCCAGCTCCGCGAGTGCGGCGTTGCGTTCATCGTCGAGGGGATGCCCGTGGTGGGTGAGCTCGACGCTGACCCGGTCGCGTCCGAACCGGCCCACCAGATCGGCGAGCGCCTTTTCCGCCGCCTCGGGGCCTCCATTGGAAAGCGCCTGGCGGACATGGCCTTTACGGCAGCCGGTGAGAATGTGCCAGTGCCCGCCCGCCGCCTCGGTCAGCGCGTCGTAGTCATAGCGCAGGACGCCCTTCTCGCCGCCTGCGAGATGCGCCGTCGCCAACTGGCGCGACAGCCGCCGATACCCCTCGGGGCCACGGGCAAGCACCAGCAGGTGGGGTCCGCGAGGGTCGGGCTCCTCGGTGCGGTCGCCGCCACCGAGGGACAGCTCGGCGCCGAACACCGTGCGCACATCGAGTTCCTTGGCGGCTTCGGCGAACCGCACCACACCGTAGAGCCCGTCGTGATCGGTGAGCGCGATGGCGCGCAGATCGAGCCGGGCGGCCTCCTCGACGAGCTCTTCTGGCGTGCTGGCACCGTCGAGGAAGCTGTAGGCCGAATGCGCATGCAACTCGGCATAGGGGACGGCGGAGGACGGCCGTCGCACATCCACCGGCTGATAGCTTCCCCGCTTGCGGGACCAGGCCGGGCTGTCACCTCCGTCGCCGATCTGCTGGTCGATGGGCCACCCGGCCCGGCGCGGCTTGCCACCCCCGGCGGGCCGGGGCAACCGGCCTGAGAGCACCCGCTCCATCTCGGTCCAGCTCGGCGGCCCGGTGTGCCAACCCATTGCACCAGTGTATCGAACGTTTGTTCGATACACCACGACCGTGGCTTTCCACCACTACCAGTTGCGCCGTCTTCGCGTACTCGACGAGCTGCCGCGCTCACCACGACGCGATGCACCTCGACGCCAGGCCGGTGCTGACGGAACCCAGCGCCTTTTCTCAGGGCTGCGCTTCGCCCTCGAAATGGTCTCGAGGCACGACAACCATAGGCACATCGAGGCCGCGGAGTATCTTCGCCGCCGTCGAGCCGAGGAACAGCCGCCTCGGCGAACTGAGCCTGCTCGAGCCGACCATGATCAGGTCGCCGTCGCGCCAGTCGAGCTTGCTCACCGCATCCTCGACCGTTCGTCCGTCGACTACTGTCGCCGTCACCGGAATCGCCTCGTGCAGAGCCTCTTTCGCGGCCTCCAAGGTGTTCGCCGCATGGTTGAGCGCCCGCTCACGTACGGCGTCCTGGTCGCCTCGGAGCTGACCGAACGACGGATCGAGAGCGACGAGCGACACCAGCCGCAGCGGCGTACCCGCTGCCTTGCTGAACCGAACCGCTGTGCGCAGCAACAGATCCGCGCCCTGACGCTCACCGAGCGCGCACGTCACCTCGCGAACCCGTTCGACGTCGGTATGTCGAGTGCCCCGGGGCGCCACCGCCACCGGTACCGGCGCCGAGTGCAGCAACTCGTTGACGACCGAACCGAGCGAGAACGGTCCCGCCAAGCCGCCGCCCGATCCACCGACCACGATGCCGTCGGCGTCCAGGCGTGTGATCTCCTGGAGCAGCCCGCCGGCGAACGACTCGGCGAAACTCACATGGCTGCGCGCGACGACATCGTCGGGCACAGCCGCCTCCTTGAGCCAGTTCTCCGCCTGCTCGGTGAGCATTTCGTCGAAGTCGCCGACCGACAGGCGGGCGACACCTGAACGATCACGCGGCAGAACGATACAAAGCTCCAACTCCGCGCCCAGCGTCCGGGCCAACCGGACACCGAGAGCCACAGCGTCTGCGCCACCGGGGGTGGCCAGGTAACCGACAACCAGCTTCATGTGGACATCCTCTACCACCGGCGGCTGCTCAGTCGGTGT
The DNA here is from genome assembly GCA_963715215.1 of uncultured Actinomycetota bacterium. Lineage (GTDB taxonomy): Bacteria > Actinomycetota > Actinomycetes > Mycobacteriales > Mycobacteriaceae > Mycobacterium. The sequence continues at coordinate 27,544 of CAVQRJ010000023.1, read as the reverse complement.
ATTCGACGACACCGTCCTCGAGCACAAGCCGCGCGGCCGATCCGTCGGGGTCCGACGCCTCGGTGCGAAACACCGCGCGTCCCGGCTCCGTGCGCCATATCGACGTGGTCAGGGTTTCGCCCGGGAACACCGGCGAGGTGAAGCGCGACGCGATCGCGGAGACCTTTGTCGCGTCGCCGCCACCAAGCTCACCGACGAGCGCGCGACCGGCTACCCCGTAGGTGCACAGGCCGTGAAGGATCGGCTTCGGGAAGCCGGCCAGTTCGCGCGCGAACCATGGATCGCTGTGTAGCGGATTGCGGTCACCCGACAGCCGATAGATCAATGCCTGGTCCTCACGGGTCGGCAGCGCGATCTGCGAATCGGGCTCGCGTTCGGGGATCTCGGGTGCGACGGGACGCTGGCCCGGCTGGCCGCCGAAGCCGCCTTCGCCGCGAATGACCGCGGTCGCCATCGTCTCGACGACCACCGCGCCGGTCTCGGGGTCGGTACCCGTCGCCTTGAGCATGACCACGGCGTTCTTGCCCTCGCCCTTGTCCTGAATGTCGGCGACCTCGCCGACGACGCTCAGCTTTCCTGCGGCGGGCAGCGGCTCGAACAGCCGGATCTCCTGGGATCCGTGCAGCAGCATCGCGAAATTGAAGCTGCCGATCTTGCCCGCCGCCGCGAAACCGGTGCAGGCGATGACGGCGTACGTTGGCAACACCTGTTGCGGGATGTCGTGGCTGTTCTCCGTGGTGAACGCGAGATCACCGGTGCCTGCGCCGACGCCGAGTGCGTAGAGCAGCGTGTCTCGGTCGGTCCACTCGAAGATGTGCGGGTCGGTTTTCGCGCCTATCGCATTCGGGTCGATCGGCATTGGCACTCCCTTCAGGCTGACTCGGACGATATCCGCCTCACCCGCGCGGGGATTGAGCGCATTGCGTTGACCTTTGCATGGCGACCGACGAGCATGACCGCATGCGCTATGTCGTTACCGGCGGTACCGGGTTTATTGGCCGCCGAATCGTATCGCGAATCCTGGACCGGTCCCCCGACGCCGAAGCCTGGGTCCTCGTCCGCCGAGAGTCGTTGTCGAGGTACGAACAGCTGGCGACCGAGGGCGAGCCCGTGGGGTGACCGGGCTAAGGCCCTGGTCGGCGATCTGACAGCGGACGATCTCGGTCTCTGCGGCGACACCATTACCGACCTGGGAACCGTCGATCACGTGGTGCACTGCGCCGCGAATGGGGAGGGCACGCGAGCGGTGATCGCGCTCGCGCGTCGGCTGGACGCGACGCTGCACCACGTGTCGTCGATCGCGGTGGCGGGAACGTACCGCGGCGAATACACCGAAGAGGATTTCGACGTCGCGCAGGACCTGCCGACGCCGTACCACCAGACGAAGTTCGAGGCCGAGTTGCTGGTGCGCTCGGAGCCCGGTCTGCGCTACCGCGTCTACCGGCCCGCGGTCGTGGTCGGCGATTCGCGCACCGGCGAAATGGACAAGGTCGACGGTCCGTACTACTTCTTCCCCATCCTGGCGAAACTGGCCAAACTGCCGTCGCTCACCCCGGTTCTGCTGCCCGACACCGGACGCACCAACATCGTTCCCGTCGACTACGTCGCCGACGCCGTCACCGAACTGATCCATGCCCCCGGCCGCGACCCCCAGACGTTCCACCTCACCGCACCCGACAACATCGGCCTTCGTGACATCTACCGCGGTGTTTCGCGGGCGGCCGGGCTGCCGCCGCTGCGGGGTTCGCTCCCGCGAGGCGCAGCGACCCCGTTCCTTCGCGCAACAGGACGCGCCAAGGTGCTGCGTAATATGGCGGTGACACAATTGGGCATCCCCGCCGAGATCCTCGACGTCGTCGACCTGATGCCGACATTCACCTCCGACAACACGCAGGAAGCGTTGCGGGGCACAGGGATTGAGGTCCCGCAGTTCGCGTCGTACGCGCCGAAGCTGTGGCGCTACTGGGCCGAACACCTCGACCCCGACCGGGCGCGGCGACACGACCCTGCCGGCCCGCTCATCGGCAAGCACGTCGTCATCACCGGCGCGTCCAGCGGCATCGGCCGCGCCTCGGCGATCGCCGTGGCCGAACGCGGGGCGACGGTTTTCGCGCTGGCTCGCAACGCCGAGGCGCTCGATGACCTGGTCGCCGAGATCCGCGCGGCAGGCGGCGAGGCTCACGCGTTCACCTGCGACGTCACCGACAGCACGTCGGTGGAGCACACGATCAAGGACATCCTCGGCCGCTTCGACCACGTCGACTATCTGGTCAACAACGCGGGCCGCTCGATCCGCAGGTCGATCTCGGCCTCGACCGACCGGCTGCACGACTACGAGCGTGTGATGGCGGTCAACTACTTCGGCTCGGTCCGCATGGTGCTCGCGCTGCTGCCGCACTGGCGGGAACGTCGTTTCGGCCACGTGGTGAACGTGTCCAGCGCAGGCGTGCAGGCCAGCAGCCCGAAGTACAGCGCCTACATCCCCAGCAAGGCCGCGCTCGACGCGTTCGCCGAAGTGGTGGATACCGAGACGCTGTCCGACCACATCACGTTCACCAACATCCACATGCCACTGGTGAAGACACCGATGATTGCCCCGTCACGCAGGCTCAACCCGACTCCCCCGATCACCGCGGAACACGCCGCGGCGATGGTGGTGCGCGGCCTGATCGAGAAGCCCGCGCGAATCGACACCCCAATCGGCACGCTCGCCGACGTCGGCATGTACTTCACGCCGAAGCTGTCGCGACGGGTTCTGCACCAGCTGTACCTGGGCTATCCAGACTCAGCGGCGGCGCGCGGCGTCGATCGGGACCTGCCCGCGCGCACGCCGCCGCGGCGGCCACGACGGCCGGTCAGGGCGGTGGCCAAGGTGCGGGTGCCCGGCCCCGTCAAGCGCGCGGTCCGGTTGGTGCCCGGCGTGCACTGGTAGCCGACCAGCCGCAGTATGGTTACCTCCGTGCCGCAGCCCGTCTTCGCAGACGTCGACACGGGCGTAGACGACGCCATGGCGCTGGTGTACTTGCTCGGCAGCTCCGACGCCGAATTGGTCGGTATCGCGTGCACCGCGGGAAACGTTCCGGTGCAACAGGTTTGCCAGAACAACCTCGGCCTTCTGGAATTGTGTGGGATCGAGGGCATACCGGTGTCGAAGGGGTCCGACCAACCGGTGAGCTCGTCGCTTCGCACCGCCGAGGACACCCACGGACCGCAGGGGTTGGGCTATGCCACCCTGCCGTCGACGGAGTGCCAGCTCACGGCCCACGACGCCGCACAGGCATGGGTGAGGGCCGCACACGCATATCCGGGTGAGCTGATCGGCGTGGCTACCGGCCCACTGACCAACTTGGCGTTGGCGCTACGGCTGGAACCCGCGCTGCCGGCACTCTTGCGCAGGCTGGTGATCATGGGCGGCGCATTCGAGTACCGCGGGAATACCACGCCGGTCGCGGAGTGGAACATCAGCGTCGACCCAGAGGCCGCCCGCGAAGTCTTCGCTGTCTGGTCTGCCGCATGGGGACTCGACCCGCCGCAGCATCTTCCGATCGTTTTGGGGCTGAACCTCACCGAGAACATCGCGATGACGCCTGCGCTGCTGGGCCGGCTCGCGACGGAGGCGGAGTCCCCGACCGCGCCGATGAGCGTGCTCGACGACCGTGGCACCCGGTCGGTCGCGGCCAATCCTCTGATCCGGGTTCTCGAGGATGCGATGAGGTTTTACTTCGAGTTTCATTTCGACCAGGACGAGGGCTACCTCGCGCACCTTCACGACCCGCTTGCAGCGGGTGTGGCGCTGGATCCGGAACTGGTGACGACGCGGGCTGCCACCGTCGATGTCGAGCTGACCGGCACGCTGACGCGCGGGATGACGATCGCCGACTGGTCGGGACGATGGGGCCGAGAACCCAATGCGCTTATCGGCGTCGACGTCGACCCAGTGGCCTTTTTCGATCGGTTCATCGCGCGAGTCGGCCAATTCGCGCGAAATCTCGGTTGAGGGACGCCACCGGCACCGGCACCGGCGGAGACGGCGGTATAGGCGGCAACGGCAACACGACCAGCCCGGGAACCGGTACCGCCGGCACAGGAGGGTCGGGCGGAAGCCCGGACGGCAGCGACGGCGCCAACGGAACCAAGTCGCCCTAAGCGGCGTGTCGATCGCGAAATTTCTCCAGCGTCGAGACGAACGCCGACATACGAGGTTGAATGGCGGCATCGCGACGTGGGAGGCGCGCCATGCGCACGCTGTGGCAACGGCCGGAACCGTCAGCGGGTCCGCCGTCGAACCCGGCCGAAATAGCCGACCGGGCACTGCATCGCCGTGCCATCGAAGCGGTGATCTGGGGCATGCCTGCGGTCAACTACGAGCTGATGCGCCGTCAGATGGTCAAGCTCGGCGGAGCAGCCAACCAAGTCGTGTTCTGGTCGCGGCCGGTCGGCTGGAAGAACCAGACCCTCACACCCAACCCCGACACCATTTACTTCATGCCGTTCTTCGACACCGCCGACGTCGGTCCCGTGGTGCTGGAGATTCCACCGTCGGACACCGGCGTCATCGTCGGCTCGATCGACGACTGCTGGCAGACGGCGATCGAAGATGTCGGGCCAGATGGCGCGGACCGAGGCGCGGGCGGCAAGTTCCTGATCTTGCCGCCCCATTACGACGGTGATATTCCCAACGGGTTCATCACGGCTCCGTCACCGACGCACAGGTCCTATGCGTTGTTGCGCTCGAACTATCGCAACGCCGACGATGCCGGAATCAACGACGCAGTCGCACATGGCAAACGCGTTCAGGTATATCCGCTCTCGGCTGCAGCCGATCCCCCGGAGACCACTTTTATCGATGCGATCGATGCGTTGTTCGACTCGACCATTCCCTACGACGCCCGGTTCTTCGATGCGCTGAACAACATCGTGCAGACCGAGCCGTGGCTGGTACGCGACAAGGCGATGATCGACAAGCTCAAGTCAATCGGCATCGAAAAGGGGAGGTCCTTCGCTCCAAATGACAAGGCGCGCCGCATCTTCAACCTCGCAGCGCATGAGGCACATACATGGCTGATGAACCGACTGGATGCGTCATACTTCCCGCCGCCTTACTTCGATGGCGGCCACTGGCATGTGCCTGTTTCCGCCGAGGTGTCCAAGGGTTTGGCGACGAACTTCGCCGAGCCGGACAGTTACGCCGTCGACAGTCGCGCGGTTACCTACGCAATGGGCTTCTTCAGCGCCAAACAATTGGGCGCAGGCCAGTTCTACTTGATGGCGATCAAGGACGGTAAGGGCAATAGGTTCAACGGCGGCAGCACCTACCGTCTGCATGTGCCCCCGTCTGCACCGGTGCACCAGTACTGGTCGGCGACCGTCTATGACGGCACGACCCACGCACTCATCCGCAACACACAATGTTCGAGCCGCGCATCCACCTCTGCAGGACTCACCGTGAACACCGACGGCTCGGTTGACATCTATTTCGGTCCGGTCGCACCGGACGGGGCATCAACGAATTGGGTACCGACCAAGGCCTGCAACACTTTCGAGGTGATCTTCCGGTTCTACGGTCCAGACCAACCGCTTTTCGACAAGACATGGAAGCTTCCTGATGTCGAAAAGGTTCACTCGTAAATCCCTTCCAGGTACCACCGCCGCTGGCGGTAGCACAGCAGCAGTGCCTGCCCGGGATCTCCATCGAGCAGCACCTGAGCCCGCGCGGTGCGTCCGGCGTTGCGGTCCGGATCCCACCACCGCTCGTCGACCGGCCATGGACCCGCCCACCAGGACAACGGCCCCTCCCTGCCGGGTGCGGAAAGCCGCACCGGGTCGGCGGAGAACAGTCCCCTGCTGGTCACCCGCACCGGATTGCCTTCACCGTCGAGCACCTCGACCGGATCGTCGAGCAGGATTGTCGGCGAGGGCTGCGGCAGTTGTCCCGGCCACGGCTGGCTGGGGTCGGCCCGCGGCACCGGCTCATCGCCCAACGGCGTCAATGTGATTCGCTCTGCGGGGCCGCGGCCTCCGCTGAGCACCGGCACCTGCACAGCCTCCGGTCCGAGCAGCCCTTGAACCCGAACCAGTGCACGACGGGCGCGCAGCCGGTCCTCTTCCCCTATGCCGCCCCACAGCGGCAGTTGCAACGCCTCGGCCGACACCACTTCCACCGGGTGCAGCCGCAGCACGGTGATCGGCGCGGTGGGCCTGTCGTTCGGATTGCGGCGATTCAGCCAGCCGTCCAGCTGCCAACGCACCCGGTCGGCCGTGGCGTCCTCGGTCAGTGGTTCTGCGCATCGCCAAACCCGGTTCAGCTCTTCCCCGTTGGCCGTCACGGCATGGATGGCCAGCCGGGTGCAGCCAACGCCCGCCGACTCGAGGCTGCGATGCAGGTCGCTGGCCAGTGACCGACCTGCGAAGGCCGCTGCATCGACCCGGTCGATCGGCGGGTCACAGTCCATCACGGCGTCGAGCTCCGGTGGTGGTTCACGTCCCGACGGCCCGCGGCTCGGCTCACCGCGGGCGAAGCGATGTGCGGCCACCGCGTCGGCCCCGAACCGGGAGGCCACATCGGCACGGGACAGCGCGGCGAACTGCCCGATGTTTCGAATTCCCATGCGCCACAGCAGATCCGCCAGGTCATCGCGACCCGGCGCTGCCAGGCTCGGTTCGGTGGCCAGCTGCCGGATGGACTGCGCCGACAAGAACAACGCATCCTTGCCGGGTTCGATGATTCGCCCTGCGCGTGCTGCGAATACCGCGGTGGGCAACTGGTCGGCGATTCCCACCTGGCATTCGGCTCCGGCCGCGGCAACCGCATCGACCAACCGCTCGGCCGCTGCCTGCTCGGACCCGAAGTAACGTGCCGCACCGCGAACCGCCACCACCAGCAGGCCGGGTCGCAGCACCTCGGCGCGCGGCATCAGGTCGTCAACCGCGGCCGTCACGTTCTCGAAATGGCGGGCATCGCGCGCCGGGTCGGCGGTGACGACGTGCAGCTCCGGGCATCTGGCCTGGGCCTCCCTGCGGCGCAGGCCGCGGCGCACCCCGATCGCGCGGGCCGCAGCCGAGCAGGCGATGACCCGGTTGGCCAGCGTGACCGCCACCGGAGACGTCGGGGACAGACCCGCCGCCATCGCCGCGGCCACCGCAGGCCAGTCCATGCACCAGATGGCCAGTACCCGCGACACGCTCATCCGTGCCCTCTGGTCTTCGCGCAAGCGCTCATCCGTGCCCTCTGGTCTTCGCGCAAGCGCTCATCCGTGCCCTCTGGTTTTCGCGCAAGCGCTCATCCGTGCCCTCTGGTCTTCGCGCAAGCGCTCATCCGTCTACCGCATGCACCGACCCGAACGCGCGTCCCCCTGCCCGCATGGCCAGCCGCACCCCGCTGATCCGGCCGCATCCCGGTATGGGCCTGCCGCCGCTGCCCCCTGTCACTTCGTAGCCGCTGACCCTGGCCTGCAGCCGAGCCGATGCACCGTGCCAGTCGCCGCCGGTGACCAACAGCGTGCAACCCTTCTGCCGCGTGCGAGCCACCACTGCCCGCGCCCGCGTCGGCGGCACTGAACGCCCGCCAAGGTCGAGCAAGACCAGATCCATGCCATCCATCAGCACGGCCGCCACTTCAACGGGATCCACTCCCGGTTCGGGGATGACGGCGAGCCGGCTCAGGTCCGCTCCCATCTCGACTGCCGCAAGCAGACCGACGTCGGGCTGACCGATGATGGCCGCATGCCCTCCCGCCGCCGTCACCGCAGCAACCATGCCCAGCGACAGCGACCGGGCACCCGACAGCACGGCCACCGTTCCCTTCGGCAACATGGTCGGAAGCACCTCGGTGAGGGTTTCGGGGAGTGGCAGCAAACTTTCCGACTCGGGCAGCACATCGTTCGAGGGGGCCTGGCCGCGTCGACTGGAACCCACCTTCCCGGATATCGCCGCCATCTTGCGGCGCAGGTGTTCTACCTGCTCAGCACGGTCAACCCGATGCCCAGCCAGGCTCATCGCCGCCGTCACAACAGCACCTTCTACCTCATCAGAATCATCGCTATTCGAAAGTATGTTCGATACCTTGAGTAAACACCCGCCTTCCGACACCGTCAAGCGTCGGAGGGCCGTACGCCGCGACCGATTCGCCTGCGGCTTAATGATCTGAGGAATGGTTCGCTCATCGGATAAGGTTCTAATGGTGAATCGCACTGTCTGCGGTTCGAATGCCCAGTCGGGAACAGATAGGAAAAACATGACGACACGTCGTTCGACTCGTCGCATTCCGGCCATCGCCGGAGCCGCGGCAATCATCGCCCTGGTCGGCCTTTCCGCCGCGTGCGCGAAGGAAGAGGAGAAGGCTCCCGAAACCACGACCACGACGACCACGACGACCACGACAACGACCACGGCACCGCCTGTCGAGCCGACCGAGAAGGCACCGCGCCTCAATCCCAATGGGCCGAACCCGTTCTCGCCCCAGATCACCGCACCTCCAGCGCCGACGGCCGTTCCGGGCGACAACTAGCACACCGCGGTGCCCGGTTGGCGAACAAGCACCGGGCACCGACTGCTGGCGTTGATCGCCGCGGTGGGGGTGCTGGTTCTTGCATCAGATCTGCGGATCACGCAGGTGCCCAACGCACCGGCGTTGATCGGCGGTCCGTTCGCGCTGTTGCTCGGCGCCTCAACGGATCTTGGACCCTCACACCGCGATAACACACAGCTGACCGTCGCTCTGCGCGACACGAAGCAGCCTGACCAGCTGGTCGGCTGGGCGCGCAATCAAGGTTTGTCGGTGCGATGGCGCCCCGGCCACAACTGGGCCGTCGTCGCGGGCGATGCCGAAAAGGTCGGCACCGCCTTCGGCGTCCAGGTGCACGACTACCGCGGCCAGCGCGGCCAGCTGTTCTACGCGTCCCCACAGCAGCCATCGGTGCCCGAGGAACTGCGTCCGGAGGTCGTGGAGCTCGGCAGGATCCTGAGCTACACACCGCATCACACGTCCAAGCCGTGGATGCTGCCGATGGACGTGCCCGATCAGGGCTTGCAGCCCAGCGCGCTGCTCAACTCTTACAACGTGAGAAAGCTTGCCTCGCAAGGCTTCACCGGCAAGGGCCAGACCGTCGTGATCTTCGCGTTCGACGGTTACGACCAGGCCGACCTCGACAGCTTCGCGGCGTTGTACGGCCTGCCGAAGTTCACGCCGACGCTTGTCGGCGGCCAGCCTGCCGATCCCCTCGGCGAGACGACGATGGACCTGGAGGTCACACACGCCATAGCACCCGACGCGAAGAAGGTCGTCATCAACGCCAGGCCGACGGTCCAGGGCGACGGCGCGTACGAGAAGATCGCGCAGATGCTCGAGTCGGCCGACGAGCAGTTCCCCGGCGCGGTGTGGAGCTTCTCGATCGGATGGGGCTGCGACAAGTTGATCACCGCCGCCGATCTGGCGCCGGTCCGGTCCGCGCTGTCCGCCGCGCACACCAGGGGCACAACGGCTTTCAACGCCAGCGGAGACCTCGCCGGCCTGGAGTGCAAGGGCGGACAAGACTGGTCATCCCCGCCGAGCGATGTTGACATCGGGCTCGACTCGGTCGCCTCGCTGCCGGAGATGACCAACGTCGGCGGCACCACACTGTCCACAGATGCTCAGGGAGAGTGGCAGGCCGAACAGGCGTGGTTCGACGTGCCGCTGTCACTCGGCAGTAGCGGCGGGGTGTCCTCGTTGTTCGACCGCCCCGAGTGGCAGCGCTCGGTGTTGCCGAACAGGGACCAGGGCCGCAGGCTCACCCCGGACGTCGCCGCCGTGGCCGACCAGTTCACCGGCGTCAAGATCGTGTTAAACGGCAAGCAGTTGGTCGGCGGGGGCACATCGCAGGCGGCGCCGATCTGGGCTGGTCTGGCCGCGGTGATGAACCAGTATCTCGTCGCGAACGGCGGCTGGCTGCTCGCAGACCTGAATCCGCTCTTGTACAAGGTCGCCGAAGGCTCGAGGTTCCCCGGCTTCCGCGACGTGACCCTCGGCGGGAACGCGGTCGCTAACGCCGCACCCGGTTACGACCTGGTGACGGGCCTCGGCACCCCGGACGTGGACAACCTCGTCCGCAACATCCTCACGCTGCAGAAGCTGACCGCGTGAGTACCGGTCCAGACGAACAAGCCCCGGCCACGATGGAGTGCCGGATCTGTCAAACCGACGTTCCCGCAGGCGAATTCTGCGGGCTGTGTGGTGACCATCTGACGCCCCAACGCGGGAACGGACCGTCCTGGTTACGACTTCGCGCGTACGGGGCAGCGCCGGGCGAGCATCTGCTTATACCGTCACTGGCCAGTTCGCTGTTCCCGCATCTGCCGCACCGCTCCCGCATGCCGTTCCGCGTGATACTCGTCCTCGTGCTCGCCGGACTCATCACCTTCGCGTCGCTGCGGATGCCCGCGGCGGTGATAACCGTGGCTGCACTAGGGCTTCCGCTGTTGTTCCTGCTCTACATGCGGGAGTCCGACGCGCAGCACGACGTCCCCGCGAGCACCCTGCTTCTCACCGCGGCCCTGGGAATCGTCCTCGGCGTGGGCTGGGTGCTGCTCACGGGTGCGGTGGTCGCCCGCTCCTACGGCGTTCCACTCGGCGCCGGGATCGGAGCCGATCGAATCCTTCGAGAGGGTCTCGGGATCCCGGTCGGGGGCATGATCCTGATGCTCGTCCCAGCGGTGGTGGTGCGAATCACCCGACCGTCGACCCGAGAGTCGTTGGACGGCTTCATGATCGGCGCCCTCGGCGCGTTGGCATTCACCGCCGCGGCCACCATCACCCGACTGGCGCCACAATTCACCACCGGGATGATCGCCCGCAGCCGCCCGGTGTCTTCGCTGATCGTCGAGGCGGGCATCCGCGGGATCGCAGTCCCGTTGACAGCGGTGGCGGTCGGCGGCCTTATGGGTGCGGCACTGTGGTTCACCCGGCCGCCGAGCAAGGCACACCAGCATCCCGGGTATGTGCGCGCGGCACTGGGCGGATTCGCCGCAGCCGTCGTCGGGGTGTACGCCTTACTGGGGCTGGTCGACGTGACCCATGTCCCCCAGTGGCTGCTGCTGGTCATACATCTGACCGTGGCACTGGTCGCACTTCTGTTGCTGCGCATCGGACTTCATTTGGCGCTGCTGCACGAGGCACACGACGAGATCCACTCCGATGAGCCATTGTTGTGTCCCCACTGCAACCACGTCGTGCCCGATATGGCGTTCTGTCCGGCATGCGGGGTGGCCACCAGGGCCGCGTCCCGGTCGTCGCGAAGAGAGCGGCGGGAAACGCGACCGACGAGTCACACCGAGGACGAGCCGACCACCGTGTCGACGCACCCGGGGTCCCCGTCGACACCAGGAACCTATGAGGCACCGCCGGTTCGCCGCACATCGCAACTCCGGTTGTTGCGCACCTGGGGCGCAACCATTTTCGTGGTCGCCTTCACCCTGGTCGTGGTGTCGGTGATCATCCACAAACCGCCGGCTCGCTACGTCTGCCCGCCGGACTGCGGCCACCCGCCAACCGGCGAGCCGGTCGCGGTCAATCCCCGTTTCACCGCCCCTGACGGCACCTTCTCCGTCTCATACCCCGCCCCCAGTCAGGCGTACAGAATCACCACCAGCCCGACCGGGGTCCGTGCCGACTTCCTCGGCGGAGACGGCGGCACGATGCAGCTGATGAGCAGGCCCGCCAATGGACGAACCGCAGAGCAGATCGCCAAAAGCCTTGTCAAAGAGACGTTCCCGGACACCAAGACTGCCTACGAGATCCCCAACGCGATGGTCGGCTACGTGCCCGGATACGGCCTGGTCGCCGACTGCTGGCCGCAGGGCGCCAACAGCAACTACATGCGGATGCGGGTGATCGCCATGGTGGCGGTGAAGAACGACCTCGCGCTGGTCGCCGCGGCGGTCGGCCCGTTCCGGCAGTTCGGCCCGGAGTTCGGCGTCGGCAAGCCATCGGGGGCGAACCTACAACTGGCCCTTGACATGGGAAAATACGTCAACAGCTTCAGCTGGCGGGGCGACCCACCCCGCTGACACACGCCTGATCACTCCCATTCGATGGTGCCCGGCGGCTTGCTGGTGACATCCAGCGCAACCCGGTTCACCTCGGGAACCTCGTTGGTGATGCGAGTGGAAATGCGTTCGAGCGTCTCGTAGGGCACCCGGGTCCAATCCGCGGTCATGGCGTCCTCGCTGGACACCGGCCGCAACACGACTGGGTGACCATACGTGCGGCCATCGCCCTGCACACCGACGGACCGGATATCGGCCAACAGCACCACCGGGCACTGCCAGATCTGGTTGTCCAACCCGGCCGCGGTCAATTCCTCACGCGCAATCAGGTCGGCGCGGCGCAGGGTGTCGAGGCGGCCGGCTGTCACCTCACCGATGATGCGGATCGCCAAGCCGGGACCCGGGAAGGGTTGCCGCGCAACGATTTCCTCGGGCAGACCGAGCTCTCGGCCCACCGCACGGACCTCGTCCTTGAACAGCAGCCGCAACGGCTCGATGAGCCTGAACGTCAGGTCGTCCGGCAGCCCGCCGACATTGTGATGGCTCTTGATGTTCGCGGTGCCCGAGCCGCCGCCGGACTCCACGACGTCGGGGTACAGCGTGCCCTGCACCAGGAACTCGACGTCAGAGCCATTGTCTCCGACGATGTCTCGGACGGCACCCTCGAACGCCCGGATGAACTGGCGCCCGATGATCTTGCGCTTGCCCTCCGGGTTGGTCACCCCCGACATCGCCTGGAGGAACCGGTCGGCGGCGTCCACGGTGACGAGGTTGGCGCCGGTGGCGGCCACGAAATCGCGCTGCACCTGCTCGCGCTCACCCGCCCGCAGCAGACCGTGGTCGACGAAGACACACGTCAGTCGTTCGCCGATGGCACGTTGGACGAGCGCGGCGGCGACGGCCGAGTCCACCCCGCCGGACAGACCGCAGATCGCCCTGCCGTCCCCGATCTGCGCGCGCACCTGTTCGACCAGGCTGTCGGCAATATTCGCGGGCGTCCACGTCGAGTCGATGCCCGCGAATTCGTGCAGGAACCGGCTGAGCACCTGTTGGCCGTGCGGGGTGTGCATCACCTCGGGGTGGTACTGGACCCCCGCCAGCCTGCGCGCCTTGTTCTCGAACCCGGCCACCGGTGCGCCGGCGCTGCTGGCGACGACCTCGAAGCCCTCCGGCGCGGCGGTGACGGCGTCGCCATGGCTCATCCACACCGGCTGGCTCTGCGGCAGATCCGAATGTAGTTGTCCGCCAGATACATTCAGTTCGGTGCGGCCGTACTCACTGGTGCCGGTGTGGGCCACGGTGCCACCGAGGGTCTGCGCCATCGCCTGGAAGCCGTAGCAGATGCCGAACACCGGCACACCCAGGTCGAACACCGCGGGGTCCAGTTGCGGGGCGCCCTCTTCGTAGACGCTCGACGGGCCGCCCGACAGCACGATGGCCTGCGGGTCCTTGGCCTTGATCTCCTCGACGGACGCGCTGTGCGGGATGACCTCCGAATACACCCGCGCCTCGCGCACACGGCGCGCGATGAGCTGTGCGTACTGCGCGCCGAAGTCGACCACCAGAACGGGGCGAGGGGATGCCGGTTGCACCCGATCAGTCTACGGGCGGGGACCGTCGTCACCCTGTTGCCCACCCGGGCGACGTTCGCGACGGCCGTTCCTCAGAGCAGGTCTGTGATCGTCTTGAGCCCCGCCTCGTAGAGCACGCCGGGCAGCATGCCGCCGTCGATCTCGATGGTGGTGCCGTTGACGAAGTCGGCCGCACCGCTGCTCAGGAATACACAGACCCGGCCTATCTCGGCGGGATCACCTGCACGGCCGAGCGGGACGTTGCGAAAGTACTTCTCTCCGTTCGGATCATCCTTGGGAAGCACGAACGAACGGAAGTTGTCGGTCATCGTCGGGCCGAGCGCCAGGCTGTTGACGCGCGCATGCGGGCCCCACTCTTCGGCCAGTGAGCGGGTCAGGTGGTTGAGGCCGGCCTTCGCGGCACCGTAGGACACCAGCGTGGGTGAGCCTGCCGGGTGACCCGCACCGCTGGAGATGTTGATGATCGAGCCGACGCCGTCCTGACTGCGCATCTGCCGGTAGACGCGGATTGCGAACCACATCGGGCTGATCAGGTTCATCTGAACGGCGAAAGCGTGGAACAGCGCCGTCCGCTCGAAGTCGTCGTCGGCACGGGGTGCGCCCTGAATCCTCTGGACGAGTTCGGGGACGTCTTCGACGCTGGGTGTCGGCACGGTGCCGCCGGCGTTGTTGACCAGGATGTCGATCCGGCCGTAGGTGTCGGCCACTTCCCCGACCATGGCATCGATGGCGCGGTAATCTCCTTGATCGCAGACCATCTGGGCGGAGCGCTGCAGCCACCCGTGGTGTTGGTCCGCGCCGGGAAGGCCGTCGAGCTTCGACCGGGAACAGCCGATGACCGTGGCGCCCGCCCGCAGCAGCTCGTGTGCGATGCCGATGCCGACCCCTCGACTGGTGCCCGTGACGATGGCGACCTTGCCGTCGAGGACACCCTCGCTATTCACCCGCCAAACCATAACCGACTGTCCAAGGTGTGATTGGGTATCCCGTGAGCAGGCTTGTCCAGAGACGCTGAGGAGATACATGCCAGAGTGGGTGGTCGTTCTGCTGGCGTTGGCCGCCGCGGTGACCTCAGCACTCGGGATCGTCATCCGTCAACGCGCGACGCTGGAGATCCCTCAGGACGAGGGTGTCAGCACGACGATGTTCAAGAAGCTGCTTCGCAACCGCCTGTGGTGGGCGGGCACGGCGGTGGCGGCGTCCGGCTACGCCTTCCAGGCGCTCGCGCTGACCTGGGGCTCGCTGATCCTGGTCGCGCCGCTGCTGGTGTCGGCGCTGCTGTTCGCGCTACCGATGAGTGCCCGATTGGCCCACCGCCGTGTCACGACCCACGACTGGGTATGGGCACTGGTCCTGACCATCGGTTTGGCGGTATTCCTGACGATCGCGCGCGTGCAGCCGGGAAACTATCGACCGCCGCCCGCCGTCTGGATATTGGCCACGGTGGTGTGTGTGGCCGTGGTGCTGGGCTGTGTGATCGGCGGCGCCCGCACCGAGGGTCGCAACCGCGCTCTGCTGATAGCCACGGCGGTCGGAGTGCTGTTCGGTGCGGTCTCGGTGCTCACCAAGGTCACCGTGCAGCGGCTCAACGAGGAGGGCCTGTGGGGCACGCTGATCGTCCCCGCGCCGTATCTCGTGGTGATCCTCGGAGTAGCGGCAACCTTGTTGCAGCAGTCGGCTTTTCACGCGGGTGCGCTGCAGACTTCAGTCCCCACCATGCTGGTGCTCGAGCCGTTGGTCGCGGTGTCGTTGGGCGTCATCGTGCTCGGCGAGGCCCTCACGGTCACCGACCCCGCGTCGATCGCGCTGCTGGCCGTCGCCGTTGCGGCGATGGCCGCCGCGGCCATCGCGCTCGGCCGCGATGAGGGCGCGTTCGAAGAGGAGCTCGAGGCGCAGATGGCGCGGCGAACCGAGACGAACTAGGCCAACCGCTTGTGCGTCGGCAGCCCGCCGGTCGTCTCGAACACCACCCGCCTGCCGATCGCGACGGCGTGGTCGGCGAACCGTTCGTAGAACCGGCCGAGTAACGCCACGTCGACGGCCGAGCAGACGCCGTTCTGCCACTTGTGGTCGAGCAACACCGTGAACAGATGGCGGTGTCTGGTGTCGACGGCATCGTCCTCTTCGCCCAGTTGTGCTGCCTTCTCGGTGTCTGGTGAGAGCAGCACCTCGCGTGCCCCCCTCGCGAGTTGGACTGCCACGTCGGCCATTTCGGTGAAATGCTCGCGGACCTCGTCGGGAACGGCGCTCTCCGGATGCCGGAGCCGGGCGATGTTGGCGACGTGCACCGCCAGTGCGCCCATGCGCTCGATATCGGCGCCCACATGAAGCGAGCCGACGATTTTTCGCAGTTCACCCGCCACCGGCTGCTGAAGCGCCAGCAGTTTGACCGCGGTATCCTCCGCCGCGCGCCACTTCTCGGCGAGGCGGTCATGGTCGGTGATCACCCGTTCGGCCAGAGCCAGGTCCGTATGTAGAAGGGCATTCGAGGCGTGCTCCATGGCGTCGGCAGCCAGCCCGCACATGTCGCTCAACTGGGTGCTGAATGTCGCCAATTGCTCGTGGTATGCCGTGCGCATGCCCATACCTCTCTGCGCCGAGACCGTAACGGCCCGGCGTGGGAAGTCACGTACCCGAAATCCCGGGGCGTCAACCGGCCGAGCTGACCGGCGCGCTCGGCTCGAAGGGCACGCGACGCAGCGCGCCGAAGGCGTCGGCGGGTACGACGGGATGCTCGGGCTCGATCGGGGCGAGCCGTTTGTAGGGCTGCCCCTGGGCCGGACGGATGTCCTGCTCGCCCTTGTTCGGCCACAGCGACGCCGCGCGCTCGGCCTGCGCGGTGATGCTGAGCGAGGGGTTGACGCCGAGGTTGGCCGAGACGGAGGCGCCGTCGACCACATACATCGTCGGGTAGTTGTATACCCGCTGATACGGGTCGATCACGCCGTGCTCGGGGCTGTCGCCGATCGGCGCGCCGCCGAGGAAATGCGCGGTCAGCGGGATGTTGAACAGTTCGCCCCACGTGCCACCCGCGACGCCATCGATCTTTTCTGCGAGACGGCGGGTGACCTCGTTGCCGACTGGAATCCAGGTCGGGTTGGGCTCGCCGTGGCCCTGCTTGCTGACCATCCGGCGGAAGCCCAGCTTGGTGCGTTTCGTGTAGGTCGTGATCGAGTTGTCCAGATGCTGCATCACCAGCGCGATCACCGTCCGCTCGCTCCAGTGCCGGGGGTAGAGCAGCCGGAGCATCTTCTTGGGGTCTTCGCCCGCCTGGTCCAGCAGCTGGCGCCAGCGCGGGGTGTCCGTCCCCTGCGGGCCCGCGCCATCGGTCATCAGCGTCTGCAGCAGACCCATCGCGTTGGAGCCCTTGCCGTAGCGGACGGGCTCGATGTGGGTGTCGGAGGTGGGGTGGATCGACGACGTGATCGCCACACCATGGGTGAGATCGAGGTCATCGCGCACCTCGAGGCGCCCCGCGCCGACGATCGACTCGGAGTTGGTGCGGGTGAGCACGCCGAGTTTGTCGGAAAGCTTCGGCAGGTCGCCCTTGTCCCGCATCTTGAACAGCAGCTTCTGGGTGCCGAACGTGCCCGCCGCGAGCACCAGGTGGGTGGCGGTGAAGGTGTGACGCTTGCGGCGCAGCAACCTACCGGTGTGTGCGGTCTTGACCTTCCACAGGCCGTCGGGCCGTTGTTTGAACGACGTCACCGTCGTCATCGGATGTACCTGTGCCCCAGCGGATTCCGCGAGCCCGAGGTAGTTCTTGACCAGAGTGTTCTTGGCGCCGTACCGACAACCCGTCATGCAGGAGCCACACTCGATGCAACCGGTGCGGTCGGGACCGACTCCACCGAAGTATGGGTCGGGGACCGTCTTTCCGGGCGTCTTGGTGCCGTCCGGGCCGAAGAACACCCCAACCGGCGTCGCGACGAACGTGTCGCCGACCCCCATGTCGTCGGCCACCTCCTTGATCACCTTGTCGGCATCGGTGAACGTCGGGTTCTGGACCACGCCGAGCATGCGCTGGGCCTGCTCGTAGTGCGGCATCAACTCGGCGCGCCAGTCGGTGATGTGCTTCCACTGCGGATCGTTGAAGAACGGGTCCGGCGGCACGTAAAGGGTGTTGGCGTAGTTCAGCGAGCCGCCGCCGACGCCCGCGCCGGCCAGGATCATCACGTTGCGGAGCAGGTGGATCCGCTGGATTCCGTACATGCCGAGTTTCGGCATCCAGAGGAATTTCCGCAGGTTCCACGAGGTCTTGGCGAACTCGTCGTCGGCGAAGCGGCGGCCCGCTTCGAGCACCCCCACGCGATAGCCCTTCTCGGTGAGCCGTAACGCGGAAACGCTTCCCCCGAACCCCGAACCAATGATCAGAACGTCATAGTCAGGCTGCATCGACTCAGTATGAACTACCGACCAGTAACGAAAAGCCCGGGCCGAGGTTCGCAGACGCCCGACGACGGGGCAACTGCCGAGTGTGCACTTTCGGACGCAAACGCTGGCGAACCGCCCAAATCCGCACAGTCGCGCCGGGCCACGCCGTCTGCGTGTGCCCGGGTGATCAGGAGGTGACGGCCAGGCCGACCTTCTGGAACTCCTTCAGATCGCAGTACCCGGCCTTCGCCATCGACCGGCGTAGTCCGCCGACCAGGTTCAACGAACCGAATGGGTCGTCGGACGGCCCGCCAAGCACCTGCTCCAGCGGGGGCCGTTCACCGATGGCGACCTGCAGTAGCGCGCCGCGGGGCAGCGACGGGTGGGCGGCGGCGGCAGGCCAGAACCAGCCGTCGCCGAGCGCCTCGGCGGCCAGCGCCAAGGGGGTTCCGAGTACGACAGCGTCGGCTCCGCAGGCGAAGGCCTTGGCCAGATCACCGGACGTGTGGATGTCGCCGTCGGCCAGCACGTGCACATACCGGCCACCGGTTTCGTCGAGATACTCCCGCCGGGCGGCCGCGGCGTCGGCGATCGCCGTGGCCATCGGCACGCTGATGCCAAGCACCTCGTCGCTGGTGGTGACCCCGCTGGTGGAGCCGTAGCCGACGATCACGCCGGCGGCGCCGGTGCGCATCAGGTGCAGGGCCGTGCGGTGGTCGAGCACGCCGCCCGCCACCACCGGCACATCCAATTCCGAGATGAACGTCTTCAGGTTCAGCGGCTCGCCGTCTTGTGCGACGCGTTCGGCGGACACGATGGTGCCCTGGATGACCAGCAGGTCGATGCCTGCGGCCACCAACGCCGGTGTCAACGACTGGGCGTTCTGCGGGCTCACCCGCACCGCCGTGGTAACCCCCGCTTCGCGGATGCGACCGACGGCGGCGCCAAGTAACTCGGGATCCAGCGGTGCCGAATGTAGTTGCTGCAGAAGGCGAATGGCGGCTGCGGGTTCTGGCTCCTTCTCTGCAGCCTCGACCACTTGAGCGATCTTGGCCGCCACGTCGGCGTGCCTGCCGATCAGGCCCTCGCCGTTGATCACGCCGAGACCGCCGAGGCGGCCCATCTCGATGGCGAACTCCACCGACACAAGGGCGTCGGTCGGATGGGTGACGACGGGAATCTCGAACCGGTATGCGTCGAGCTGCCACGCCGTCGACACATCCTGTGACGACCGGGTTCGCCTGGACGGGACGATGTTGATGTCGTCGAGTTCGTAAGTGCGGCGGGCGGTTCGGCCCATCCCGATTTCAACCATGTCGCGCATGCGGGCTCGCTAGCGGGTGTCGTAGTTGGGCGCTTCGACGGTCATCGTGATGTCGTGCGGGTGGCTTTCCTTCAGCCCCGCCGGGGTGATTTGCACGAATTGCGCCTGCTGCAATTGTTCGATCGTCGATGCTCCCGTGTACCCCATCGCGGCCTGCAGTCCGCCGGTGAGTTGACGGATCACGCTCGACAGCGGACCGCGGAACGGAACGCGGCCCTCGATGCCCTCGGGCACCAGCTTGTCCTCGGCGAGCGCATCGTCCTGGAAGTACCGGTCTTTCGAGTAGGACTTGGCGCCCCCACGGCTCTGCATTGCGCCGAGCGACCCCATTCCGCGGTAGCTCTTGAACTGCTTGCCGTTGACGAAGATCAGGTCACCCGGGGCTTCCGCGGTGCCCGCCAGCAGCGAGCCCAGCATCGCCGTCGACGCACCCGCGGCCAGCGCCTTGGCGATGTCGCCCGAGTACTGCAGGCCGCCGTCGGCGATCACCGGAATCCCGGACGGCGCGCATGCCGCGACCGCTTCCAGAATCGCGGTGATTTGAGGCGCCCCGACCCCGGCGACGACGCGGGTGGTGCAGATCGAGCCCGGCCCGACACCGACCTTCACGGCGTCGGCGCCCGCCTCGACCAGCGCGGCTGCCGCGGCCCGGGTGGCGACGTTTCCACCGATCACGTCGACGCGGTGACCGACCTCGCGCTTGAGCTTGCTGACCATGTCGAGGACCAGGCGGTTGTGGGCGTGCGCGGTGTCGACGACCAGCACGTCGGCGCCGGCGTCGGCCAGGGTCATCGCCCGCGTCCACGAGTCGGGTCCGATTCCTACCGCCGCACCGACGAGCAGCCTGCCGTCGCTGTCCTTGGTCGCGAACGGGTGCTGCTCGGTCTTGACGAAGTCCTTGACGGTGATCAGCCCGGTCAGCCGACCGTGCCCATCGACGATCGGGAGCTTCTCGATCTTGTTGCGGCGCAACAGACCAAGGGCCGCGTCTGCAGTGACACCCTCGCGCGCGGTGATCAACGGCGCCTTGGTCATCACCTCCGACACCGGCTTGTTCATATCGACTTCGAAGCGCATGTCGCGGTTGGTGATGATCCCGACAAGAGAGCCGAGGGCGTCCACAACCGGCAGCCCGGAGATCCGGAACCGCGCACACATCGCGTCGACCTCGGCCAGCGTGTTGTCCGGCGAGCAGGTGACCGGATCGGTGACCATGCCCGCTTCCGACCGCTTGACCGTTTCGACCTGACCTGCCTGCTCGGCGACGGGAAGGTTGCGGTGCAGCACGCCCATGCCGCCCGCACGGGCCATGGCGATCGCCATCCGCGACTCGGTCACGGTGTCCATCGCCGAGCTGACCAACGGCACCTTCAGCCGGATGCGCCGGGTGAGTTGGCTGGAGGTGTCGGCTGTGGCGGGCACCACGTCGGAGGCGGCGGGAAGCAACAGCACATCGTCGAAGGTCAGCCCGAGCATGGCGATCTTGGTGGGATCGTCGCCGCCGGTCGGCACCGGTACGGCGATGGGGATGTCGCTTTCAGCGATCGACATGGGTTACAGCCTCCATCGGCGGGGAGCTAGATAACTATCTTATCGGCATTGCCGTGGGGAACTGGGCCCCACGCGGGCCGATCGGGGAAGCCGGGCCAGCTGGGCGACAGCTGGCGCGATACCTGTACCGCTGCGTAGTGTGGAACCGTGCGAGACCACCTGCCGCCTGGTTTGCCGCCGGATCCGTTCGCCGATGACCCGTGCGATCCGTCAGGAGCGCTCGACGCCCTCGAACCCGGCCAGCCACTGGATGCGCAGGAGCGCACCGCGGTCGAAGCCGACCTGGCCGACCTGGCGGTGTACGAAGCATTATTGGCGCACAAGGGGGTTCGCGGCCTGGTGGTGTGCTGCGACGAATGTCAGCAGGACCACTATCACGACTGGGATATGCTTCGCGCCAACCTGCTGCAGTTGCTGGTCGACGGCACCGTCCGCCCGCACGAGCCGGCCTACGACCCTGAGCCCGATGCGTACGTGACCTGGGATTATTGCCGCGGTTATGCCGACGCCTCGCTCAACGAGGCAACGTCGGAATCCGACGGCTATCGCTGAGCGCTGATTCGCTAGTCCCCGCGTTTGGGCTTTTCCGCCGGGACCGGCGGGATCGTCGTCGTCGGTTGGTCCTGCGGCGCCTCCTGCGCAGGCGTTAGAGCAGGCGGGGCCTTGGGTGCGGGCGCGGCCGGTATGGCAGGTACCGCCGGAATCACCGGTGCCGGCGGCGCTTCCTGTGCGGACGGCGCCTCGGGCGCGGGTTTCGGAATCGGGATGTCCGGAATCAGCTGCTTGGGCTGCTGCTCGATCGGTTTGGGCTGTTGCTCGATCGGCTTCGGCAACTCGATCGGCTGCTGAGGATCCGGTTTCGGCGCAGGCTTCGGTTCGGCGGGAATCGGCTTCGGCCCGTCGGGTATCGGCTTCGGCAGCAGAATCGGCGGTAGTGATGGCAGCGAAATATCCGGCGGCACAACGGGTCCAGGCAACTGCGGCAACGGCGGCAACGGCGGCAACGAAATATCCGGCGGGACGATCGGCCCAGGCAGCTGTGGCAACGGCAAGCCAGAGCCAGGCAGCGGTGGCAGCGAAATGTTCGGCGGCAGCGAAATGTTCGGCGGCAGCGAAATATCCGGTGGCAGCGGAATGTTCGATGGCAGCTGAATGTTCGATGGCAGCTGAACGGGCGGCAGCTCGAACGGCGCCGACTGGGGAACCGTCGCGTTGGGGTCGCGGGTTTCCACTTTCACTGTCAAGTCATTCAGCTGCCGTTGCAGTTCCTGCTGCCGTTGGGGGTCCTCGACGGTCTGCACCGTCGAGGTGACGGTCTGCAGCTTGTCCTGAGCGGCGTCCCAGTTGCCCTGCTCGATGAGCTGCTGGACCTGTTGCATCTCGGTCTGGGCGGCAAGCGCGACGCGGTCGTCGCGAGTGGCCTGCTGCTCGCCGAACAGGGACACACGCAACCCGTACAGCGCATCGCCTGGTGACGCGCTGTAGACGACGGCACCGAACCCGCCGAGGCACAGCAGCGCGGCGGCGACCGATCCCATGACGGCCATCGACATCCGCGTCCGCTGCCGTGTGGCGAGCGCGCGGTGCAGCACGATTTCGGCGTCTCGCTGCGACGCCACCCTTGCCGGTGGCCTGCGCACCTCGTCACGCCAGCCGGCCATCAGATTGGCCAGCTCGGCGTCGGCCGGATCGGTCGCGTACACCGGCTGCTCGGCGGCGAGTGCGTCGAGGTAGCGATCCGTCCGCGAGATGGCGTTCAGAGACGGATCGCCTCCGTTTCCGCCCCAGCGACTGAAATCAGGCATGGTCGTGCCCCGTCGCGATGATTTCCGCCTTCAGGCGGGCCAAGGCCCGGTGCTGTGCCACCCGGACGGCGCCCGCCGTGCTGCCGACCGCCTCTGCGGTCTCCTCCGCACTCATGCCGACGACCACGCGCAGGATCAGGATCTCCCGCTGCTTCTCCGGCAGGACCGCCAACAGCCTGTTCATGCGCTCGGCCGATTCACCCTCGATGGCCAGTTGTTCGGGACCGGCGTCCGCGGAGAAGCGCTCCGGCACGACATCCGTCGGCTCAGAGCGGTTCCTGGCGGCCGCACGATGCGCGTCGGCAACCTTGTGGGCAGCGATGCCGTACACAAAGGCCAGGAATGGTCGTCCCTGATCCTTGTAGCGCGGCAGCGCCGTGATGGCGGCCAAGCACACCTCCTGAGCAACATCGTCAGCTGAGAGACCGCTCCGCTCGGCCGTCCCGACCCTGGCCCGGCAGTAGCGGACAACGATCGGACGGATGATCTCCAGCACCTCCCGGAGCGCGTCCCGGTTGCCCGCCACGGCTTCAGCAACGACAGCATCGAGACGTCCTCCCGAAAATGTCATCGGTGAAGCTCTCTCCAGCGTTACTAATGGGACAGTTGGCGTTCGGCTAGCTAAAGACTAGCTATCGGGTCGGTGCAGCCCGGCTCAGCGATCAAACAACACGCCGCCACGGTGCCGCACCGCGTCGGCGGACACGTCGCGAAGTCTGACGACTTGTGCTGCGGAATGTTTCCCACTGCCAATGTCGCCGAGCAGACACGCTAACGCCCAGCTCAGCGGAACCAAGCCGAGACGCTGCGTGGTCTCCAGCGCGACGTCGGCCACCTGGCGTGACCGGTCACGCAGGCCATTGCTGCAGAGCGCCGCGGCCAAAACGACGTCGGATTTCACGCTGTGCCGGGCGGAGCCAAGGCCCGCAGCCAACTCGACCGCACGCTCGGCGTGGCCGCCAGCCGTTGCGCCGTCACCGGTAGCCATCGCCAGTTCCGCCGAGACCCACGCCAGCCGGACGGCCAGCCGCGGCGGCCCCTCGTGGAGCAAACCTTGTGCACGCGCGAGCGCAGCGGCGGACGCAGCGAAGCGGCCGACGCCGAGAGCGTCGGCGGCGAGACCGACCAGCGCGTCGCTCATCGCTTCGGGATCGGCGCCGGCGACGGCGAGCGCCTGACCGTCCCAACCGCGGGCCACCGCGTGCCAACCGAGCTGTCGCAAAAAAGATGCCTGGGTGCTGTGCGCCAGCGATAGCATCCGCCCGACGGGATGGCTGCGCCGCACAGAGGCGAGGTCGGCGTAGGCGTTCGCGTAGCGGCCCTGCCCGCCGGCGACGACCGCGCGGAGCCACAGCTCCTCGACTGAGTCGGCCGCTGGCAGCGGCCAGCGGCCCGGGTCATCGCCGAAGGCGGCGTTGGCGATCATCAGCCGCCGACGTTATCAATAGGGTTGAAACAGAATCTCTTTGGTTAACAGTTTGTGCGCCCCGTGTTACAGCCCTGTCAACGGCTTGGTGGGCGCTGGAAAAAATCGCCGCGACACCGCCCGGAGCGAACTGCGAAAACACGAGTCATCGCGTGTTCCCGAGCTAATGGCTATCACCCTGTTCGGTGGCGGCGGGTCCAACCGATGAACGTGATGTAAATTCTCGGCCTGCACTGATGTCCTTGAGCACATGTTCGGGCTATTGACTGATTTTGCTAAGCGCCCCTACTTTGTGTGCACGAGTAGTCATCGGCGACTTGTGCTCGGATCGGTTCCACAATCGACGCACCCGTGCGTTCTCCAAATGGGTGCGTAGAGAGAGGTTTTCCATATGCCACAGCCGCAGCAGCTACCTGGACCCAACGCAGATATCTGGGATTGGCAGATGCATGGGCTTTGCCGCGGGGTCGATTCGTCGGTGTTTTTCCACCCCGATGGGGAGCGTGGCCGGGCACGCACACAACGCGAGATGCGGGCCAAGGAGATGTGCCGACGTTGCCCGGTGATCGCTCAGTGCCGATCGCACGCCCTCGCCGTCGGAGAGCCGTACGGCATCTGGGGTGGGCTCTCCGAGTCGGAGCGTGAATTGCTACTCAAGCGAGGCATCCGCCGCGCCTCGTGATCCAGCCAACGAAAAGGCTCCCCTGGGACAAGCGGCGGGGCCTTTTCTGTGTCGCGCGTCGTCGGGACTACGGAGACTCAGGACCGCTGTATTGCGGATACCGCGAGCGATACCCGCGAGCGCGGGCGAGCGGGGCAAGTGCCGCCGACACTCCCAGCACCGCCTTTCCCGCGAGACCCGCCAGCCGAATCTCGTTGCGGTAGTCATGGAACATCAACGCCGCCTGCAGCAGGCTCGTCGGTAGGTTCCGTTTCGGATCGACCTTCCCGTCGCGGGCGAGGCCGAAGAACGTCTCGAAGAACGTCTCGGCTCGAAATGCCGGCCGCAGGTCGACGACCACAGCGGCCGGTTCGTCGAACGGATTGCCCCATACATGCGCTGCGCCTGCCGGAATCAGGATGGTTTCACCGGCATTCGCCACCCACGATTGCCGACCTCGTCGAACCTGCAGTCGGCCCTCTGCGACCGCGAACTGCTCTTCGGCGCCTGGGTGGACGTGTGAATTCGGAATGGCTCCGCCCGGGCAGACATCTAGACGGGCACGCATGAGTTTGCCGCCCGTGCTTTCCGCAGTTTCCAGAAACGTGATCCGCTCGCCGGTGAGCGGATGTTCGATCGTTTCGCCGACTCGTGCCATGCGGACAAGTGTCGCGACCCCTCGACCGGTTGTCCGGGGATCAGCGAATCGAACGCGCCGCTTTCTGCCTGCGCCCGCGGACCTTCCATGAGCCCCACTCCCCCAGCGTGACGCCGGCCGCGAGCGCCGTACCGATCGCGAATGCACCCAACACCGACCCGAAGCCGACGGCATGCTGGTCGTTGAGGATCGCGTAGATGCCGTGCAGCAGCGCCAGACCCGGCAGCAGGGGCACGATGCCCGTGATCGACACCACCAGAGGCGGCGCGAGATTGCGGCGTTCCATCATCCTGCCGACCAACCCGATCAGCACCGCCGCGACGAAGGACGCCACCACGGCACCCAAACCCGCGCCCTGCGCCAGCAGGAATGTGATGGTGCCAGTGGCACCACCGAACGCCGCAGCCATCGCCGCGGAGCGTTCGGCATAGCAGGCCAGGGCGAAGGCGGCCGCGCTCGCCGCGCCGAACGCCACACGTGCGGGCAGTTCGGCAAGGGCGGGTGGTGCATCCGCACTGATGGCGACAAACGGTGCACCGAAGCGGTTGGCGAGGTGCAGTACCAACGCCACGCCCGCGATCGTCGCGCACGTCATCATCACCAGCTCGAAGAAGCGGCCCGCCGCGGTCACCGGGGCACCGGAGATGACGTCGCCGACCGAGCCCACCAGGGAAAGGCCGGCAAGCAAAACGACCAGCCCGGCCGCGATGGCCACGGTCGGTTCGAACTGGAACCCCAGCTTGGGGCTGAGCCAGTAGAGCACCAGCGGAGGCGCGGTCGCAATCGCACCGCCAACCGCGTACTGGAAGAAGAACGGCAGGCCGTGTCGATTGAGTCGCCGATTGGCGCGGTCGATCGTCATGGCGCTCACAGCGCTGACCAGACACGCCAGCAGGCTCGCGCCGAGGGTCCCCGCCGTCGCGAACGCCAGCGCGCCCCAGGCGAGGGTGGCGATCCAGCGCTTGTAGGGGTGCGGCGCGGTAACGATGGCTTCAAGCTCATCGCGGGCTTGCGATGGAGGCACCTGTCCCTCGCGGATGCGGCCGATCAAGCGGTCGACGGCCGCCAGCCGGCTGAAGTCCATCGACCGGGACTGCACGTTGTGCAGCGTGGTGGCGGCAGGCATCGTCGGGCCTTGGTATGCGGAGAGATGGATCGTCGTGTTGATGACATCGACCTCGCAACGCTCGATGCCGTAGGCGGCTGCGATCTCCGTCACACGGTCCATCGTGGCCGTGGCCGGGGTTCCGGAGGCCATCAGAATCGCGCCGATGCTCCCGGCTAGATCGAGCACCTCGCCGACTCGCTGGTAGGAATCATCGCGTGCCTTAGGCCCCGGATCCGATATCCGCCGCAAAGTATCCGTCGGCGGCTCGGTCTCCCGAATGATCCGACTGAATTTTTCGCGTTGACGTGCCCGCCACGGCTGGCCCGCACGATCACGGGTCAACTCCACAGCACTCCCTTCAGATACATCTACCGACTCGAGTCAGCGCAACGACCAGGCGCCGACGAGTGTTCCGTTTATTGCTATATGGTGTTTTGGCTCACATCGTCAGCGTCGGGCCGAGTACGGCCGCAGTCTGCGTAACGGGAGCAACAATCCAATTCTACCGGGGCCGTCAAATCCGGTGCGCACGAGTTACCTTGGTGACCGACGACTCAGTACAACTCCAAGGTTGCGACTACGCGCCGATCTCAAGGCAGAGCGCGATGAAGTCGGATGCCAGAACCAAATAAACGCAATTTGTCTCGTGGCGATCCGATGACACGTAGATGCCGTCGAAGAGGTCCGTCGTCTCACCGCAGTAGAACGTGAGTCTCGAGTTGTGCAAGATGACGTAGCACAACTCCACAATGGAAAGCCGGTCTCGACGGCTTTGGCCGAAATCGTATGACTCCGATATGTCGCCGGGAGCAAGTGGCACCCGCGAGCCCGAATCGAAACGCCTGACCGGGAATTGGCGTTGTCGTGTCGTGTCCGACGAGTGCGGCTCGACCAACCTTCGCATCGCGTAGGCGCCCACCACGAAGTCCCGCTCGATGAGGTAGTCCGTGCGGTCGGTCCACCGGTACTGCTTGGTCTTCGCCTCGAGCCGGTCAGCGACCTTGACGAGCTCCTCTTTCCAGGG
>CAVQRJ010000022.1:0-108239 GCA_963715215.1 uncultured Actinomycetota bacterium | reverse complement strand
TTTCGGCGGTGGTCATCGTCTCGCCCTTGCGGGCGAGCGATTCGTAGATCTGGTCGCCGAGGACCTCGCGGAGGTGGGCGATCGCGATGGTGATTTCGGGGATCAGGTGTGCGGTCAATGGATCGACGGCAAAACCGGCGATGACTGTCGCTGGTTCGTAGCGTCCGAGCCGATCCAGACACGCGGCGAGCCAAGCCAGATTGCCACGCATAGTGGCGGTGTTGCCCACGTTCATGATGGTTGCGAGTGGCCACGGCGGAGTATTCGAGGGCGGGTCGCAGTGCTGGATACTCCATGACTTCGCAGACGCGCGCGTTCCTCGGCTGAGCCGGCCACAGTCGGTCAGCCGTTTTTCACCAAAGTGAACTGGCATACGTCGGTGTAGCCGTCACGGAACAGGTCGGCGCAACCGGTGAGGTACTTCATGTAGCGCTGGTAGACCTCTTCGGATTGAACCGCAATGGCCTGCTCTCGGTGGCTCTGCAGCGCTGCCGCCCAGGTGTCCAGCGTTCGGGCGTAGTGGGGCTGCAGCGGCTGGACGCGGGCCACCTGGAAACCGGCTCTGACTGCGTGTTGCTGGACTTGGGCGACCAAGGGCAGCTCCCCGCCGGGAAAGATTTCATCCATGATGAACAAGATGAACTTCAGCAGTTTCGCCGGTAGCTTCAGCCCCCGACTCTGGACCTCTTCGAGGCTGGCTCTGACGATGGTATGCAGCAGCATCACGCCATCGGGGGGCAGCACGGAATGGGCCATGCTGAAAAAGTTGTCGTAGCGAGCTTTGCCGAAGTGTTCGAACGCACCGATCGACACGATCCGGTCGACCGGTTCGTGAAACTCCTCCCAGCCCGCCAAGAACACCCGCCGGCTGCGTGTGCTGTTCATCGCGCGGAACAACCGGTCAACGGCGATGGCCTGGTTTCTGCTCAAGGTCAGGCCGACGACGTTGACGTCGTACTTCTGCACAGCACGCCGCAGCGTGGCACCCCAGCCGCAGCCGATGTCGAGCAGCGTCATGCCAGCCTGCAGCCCTAGCTTGCCTAATGCCAGGTCGATCTTGGCGATCTGGGCCTGCTCCAGAGTCATGTCGTCGCGCTCGAAGTAGGCGCAGCTGTAGGTCTGGGTCGGATCGAGGAAGAGCCGGAAGAACTCATCGGACAGGTCGTAGTGAGCCTGGACATTCTCGAAATCCGGTCTCAGGCCGGTCCTCTCCCCACCCGCAGGCACCGAGGCCATGGCGCGAGATTATGCGCCGGCCCGCATCGACGCAATAGCCGGCGACGATTGCGGCGCTATAGTCGCCAGCCTGGTGGGGCGATCCGCCAGGCATGGTGATGACGCTGGTTACCACCGGCTGCCGTCGGCTTCGATGACCTCATCGCATCGGCGTCGGCCTCCCACCGACGGGTCGACCCCTCGACATCGGTGAACAGAAACGTCACCACCCCCGAAGGAGCAGCCGCCGTCATGGCATCGCCTCGGCCCACTTCGATATGCCCCTCGAAGCCAAGCGATGTCGCCATCGCGCGGTAGCGATCCCGATAGTCGCGGTAGGCGGTGTCGTCGCCGTTGGCCCGCGCCAGCAGAGCGCGTATCCGCAGCAGCCAGATGTCGCGCATCACCAGACCGTCGTCGGCTGGCGCGGCCGCTAACCGGTCGATCGCGGCCTCGGCTTCGGCCACGTCACCGTCGGCACCACGCTCCAGCAGCGTCTCCACCAAAACAGCGCGGTCGCCGGAATGCAATACCCGAGCTGTCCTGCATGGAACAAATCGTCTATGGCGGCGCGCATTTGGGGTATGGCACCGTCGCGGTCGCCGCGCCTGGCTCGCTCCCGCGCGGTGTACACGTCCACGGCCGGCAAGCGAGAACTGGTAGAACCGCCCCTGCAGGCACATGTCGCGGACCTGCCCCAGCACCGCCAGTCCGCGCTCACGCTCCGCCGGGGAGTCCCGATGCACCAGCGCCACACCCAGCGCCCACCGGGCAAAGCCCAGCGCGAAATCCTCACTCGATCGCTCGGTGATCTCCAGCGCCTCCTCGATGTCGCGCAGCGCGGCGTCGTCGGCCAGCAGCACTCCGCTCGCTATCGCGAGACCGTAGGCGTACATGTTGACGACGGCATGCGACATCGGGTCGGCCCCCCGGGCCATGGCCAGCGCCCGGTCGTAGTCCTCGCGCCACCCCGCACGGCCCAGCGCCCACCGGGCGGTGCCGCGCGATGCCAACGCGACCGCCAGCGGCGATCCGAAGACGATGTTCCCTTTGGCGGGGTCGCCGTCGGCCAGGTCGATGACGGTCTGCGACCAGCGCAGCGCCTCGGCCATCTCGCCGGTCTGAGACTTGATACCGATCGCCGCGAGGGACAGCCCGACCGTCAAGGTCGGCTTGCCGATCGACTCGACCAGCGCCATGGTTTCGGAGGCCAGCCGCGACGCCTCGCGCACCCGGCCATGACGCATGTGCTCCATCATCAGCCCGGCCATGCCAATGGCCAGCGACGGCTTGTCCCCGGCGGCCGTGCACAGCTCTCGCAGCTCCTCAAAGAGGCCGTCGGAAATGTCGGCGTGGACTCGGAAGGCGTTGCCGCACAGCCAGGCGCGCGCGGCGATGCGCATCGCGGTGCGATCCGGCGTCGTCGGCGGGCAGCGCGTCGGCGACCTGGCGCGCCCGCTCCCAACTGGCCCACGCCGCCACAATGTCGCGGGTGGCCGCCCACGCCCCTGCGCGCATGTGCCAGCCGAAGGCGGCGTGCAGATCACCGGCGGCCTGCAGGTGCTCGGCGATCAAGGCGGCATTCTCGTCGAGCGATCCGGCGCTGCGTTGTTCGATCGCGGCGGCCACCCGCCGATGCAGTCTGAGCGCGATCGGACTTGAGCTGCGATTCGTAGGCCACCGCACGAATCAGCGGATGGTGGAACACATACTCCGGTTGGCGAGTGAACCTGACCTGATCGATGAGCTGGGCCGCCACCAAGTCGGCAACGACCGGTTCGACGCCCAGCACGGTCAGCAGGTCGAGGCTCGAACCGCGAGCCGATGACCGCCGCCGCGCTCAACGTGCGTTTGGCGTTCGGGTCGAGCCGATCGATGCGCGCGGCGATGGTCGCCTGCAACGTGGCAGGCACACTCACCTCAGCACCCTCTGCCGTCGACATGTATGCGCCCGGCTCCCCGCGCAGCACGCCACGCTCGGCCAGTTCGCGCACGATCTCCTCGGCGAAAAACGGATTACCGGCGGCCCTCTCGGCGATCGTCTGGCCCAGCTCGCCAACCGAGGGGTCCGGCCCGAGCAGCTCGCGAGACCAGTGCTGCAGTCTCCGAATCGCTCAGCGGCGCAAGGGCGATGGTTTGCGCACCGTGCACCCGCGTCAGCGCGCCCTCGATACTCGGGGCGGTAGGTGACCAGCACCAGCGAGGGCGTCTGCGGGATCACGGTGAAGAAGTCGGCCAGCATCGACTCGCTGACCTCATCGATCCAATGGGCGTCCTCAACGACATAGACCGCCGGGGTTTCGCGGGCCAACGAGGCGGCATTCACCAGCGCGGTCAACCGCCGCCGACGAGCATCGGGATCAATGGCCGGTAACGGAGTATTCGGGTCGGCGATGCCCAGCAGGTCATCAAACAGCAGCAAGTCCTCGGGGTCGGCGTCGGGAACCCGGTCGCGCACTCGATCGCGGGCCGCCTGCCCGTCAAGACCCTCGACGCCGGTGGCCGCGCGCAGCAGCCGCGCGACGGCATGGAAGGGGACCTGGCTGGTGTGCGACTCGCAGAAGGCGGTGAACACCTCGACACCACGGGCGACCGCCATCGCAGA
Organism: uncultured Actinomycetota bacterium; assembly: GCA_963715215.1. Classification (GTDB taxonomy): domain Bacteria; phylum Actinomycetota; class Actinomycetes; order Mycobacteriales; family Mycobacteriaceae; genus Mycobacterium. The sequence continues at coordinate 104,419 of CAVQRJ010000022.1, read as the reverse complement.
CACCTCGCGCACCAGACGGCTCTTGCCGATGCCCGGTGGCCCGACCACGCCGACCACAGCGCCGTGGCCGTCGACTGCACGGTCCAACAAGCCTTCAACGGCGGACATCTCCCACCGCCGACCGACCAGATTCGACTCGACACGCTCGATGAGGCGATGCCGTTCCTCCATGCCCAACAGCCGCTGAGCCGCGACGGGCTTATCGGCACCCTTGATCTGAACCAGCTCAGGCTCGCCGAGGGCCGCTGTGCCATCAACCAGCCGCGCGGTGGACTCCGCTGAGCATCACCCCGCCAGGCGGAGCGACCGACTCCATCCGCTGAGCCATCCCGACCTGCTCACCGACGGTGGTGTAACCGAAAGGCCCCGAACCGATCTCACCGGCGATCACCTGACCCGAGTTCAAGCCGATCCGCAACTGCAGCTCGACACCGTCGCGGTCTTGGACGTCGACGGCAAGCCGCTTCGCCTCCTCCTGGACACCGAGGGCCGCCAGGCAGGCGCGGACAGCGTGGTCCTCCAACGCGACTGGTGCGCCGAACACCGCCATGACGCCGTCGCCGGTGAAACTGCCGACCGTGCCGCCGTACCGCTGCACCACCACTGCCGCACGGTTGACCAGATCGGTCATGATCTCGCGCAGCCGCTCCGCACCGACCGCCGCCGCGATGTCCATCGAATGAACCACGTCGGCGAACAGCACCGTCACCTGCTTGTACTCCGCCGATCGAGTGGCCGTGTGTGAGCGGTGCACCGCACTCGTTACAGAACTTGGAGTTCGGTGGCAGTTCGGTGCCGCACGACCCACAGAGCAGCCCCGTCGCGGTCAGTCCACCGCCACCATCCCCGCTGGGGTCCACGTCAGTATCGTTTCACCGCTGGTCAGCGATGTCCGTCATATCGCCGTGCCATCTCCGACACGAAGTTTTGAGACTCTCGTATGTCGTCTGTTTAGCGACAAGGTCGGGGCTTTCGGCGTCTTGTGGGCTACGGCCCGTACTCCCACGAGTACGCGCCGTCAGGACCGGTCACGCAGAACATCGACCGCCCATTCGGTGCTATCGCTTCGACGGAGCCGTTGCCGTCGCACCAGCCGCCGTGTGGCTGCGCGGCAGGCTTCTGGAGGTAGCCATAGGGGCCTTCATGCCACTGCCCGTTTTCGCAGGTGGAGATGTCCCCCTCGCCCTGAGACACACGGGTCGCGCCTTCAGTGCAGCCCGGCGTCGGCGCTGGAGGTGGCTCGACGGCCTTGACTGGCGGGGGCGCTACCTGAATTACAGGAGGTGGCGGCGTTACGTGGACACAGATAGGTTGCTGCGTAGTCCATGAACTGGAAGAAGTTCCGCTCGTCAACCTGGGTGACGGTCGGCGGTGGCCCTGGCGGCGGATTTTTAGGTCGCAACCCTTCGTAGAAGTTCCTGGTCGCGCCGCGCCGGTCACCGGGATACCGGTCCATCACCGTGCATGCCTGATAGCCGTAAGCCACCAACTCCTCATTGGTGGGACGACCGCCAGGGATGTCAGCGGTGGGGATGTTAGCGAAGACAACTGACACGAACGTGTCCTCGTTGGCGGCATTGTTGCCACGGACGCTCGGGGTCGGGACCGGCGGCGGCGGAGGTGGTGGCACTGGGCGCGTGACCGTCTCCGTGAGAGGGGACGAAGGTGCCTGTGCGACAGGCTGATTGGCATCGCGGACGACGACAAGCGCCACCACACCGGCCACCGCGATCACGACCAGGCTGACCGCAATACTCAGTGCGGTAATGCGCCGCGACGTCAGCCGCTGTGTTGGAAACTCGTCGACGTCGTCATAGTCGAGCGCCCAGGCGTAGGCCGCCTCGGTTTCGGCCTCAGCGACGCCCGCCATCTCGGTCGGCTCGGCGTACTCGTTCCGCTTCACTTCAGACCCTCCGGTGGCGGGAACTCGCCGTACATGCCGAGTGTGATGTCGTCGTTCATCAGGGCCTCGTGCTGCTCGTCGCAGCGGGCCACCAGTTCGGCGTTGCGACGGGCGATCCTCTCGTGTTCCGCCTGTGTTTCCGCCTGCATTTCCCGGACCGCCCGCTGACCGGCTGGCAGACCGAATTTGATCAGCCACCACAGCAGCAGCGCTGCCAAAATCCACACCCAGAACTTGATGACGAAGGCGATCACTACCAGCACGAGGAATACCGCCGCTGCTCCACCGCTGTCGCTGCTACGACGGCGCGTCATCAGATGATTCCGATCTTGTCGCTGTGCCTCGGGCAATAGTGGTAGACGGCTATCTGCTCGAACCAGGCGGGGAGATACCCGGCATGCTGGCGGCGGTCATCGAACGCGGCGACGATGAAGTCCTTGGCACTCAAGGCGCCGCCGTCAAGCATGTCGCACACCGCATGGGCGGTGTCGATCCTGTGCTGAACAGGAACATCAGTATCCCCGCTGGTTGCGCATCACCTGCTGGTTGTACTGGCGCACCTGCTCGTTGTACCGGTCGATCTCGGCCTGCTGGCGCTGGGCGGCCATCTTCCGATTCGACCGCTCCATGGCCTCATTGGCCACGCCCAGGGCAATGTTTGTGGCCAAGATGCCCTTGTCGATCTTCTCCATCTTGCGGTTGTGAGCCGCCAGCTCCTCTGGCGTCTTCGCGTTCTTCTTCCCGTTCAGGTCGTACAAGAAGTAGGCACCCACGCCCAGTACGAAAATGAGGATGAAGAAGACGAGCCAGCCGAATCCGGGTCCCATGGCTGTTTCTACCTTTCTGTCGATGGGCCTTACTGGCCCCGTTTGGCCCTGCGGGCCGCTTTACGGGCGGCTTTTGCCTCCCGTTTTGCTTGCAGCTGCGCGAACTGGTACTCAGCCCGCACTCGGCGCTGCACATCCTTGGGGTAACGCCACAGGTCGGGATAGCCCGCCGCCGCGTCTTCCATCCGTTGCCCGGCCTTTTGAAGCAGATAGCTGCCAACACCGAGAGCTAGGACGCCCGCTGTGCCGCTACTGATCGGAACCGACACACCCGCAAACACATTGCCGGGGATCAGCCCGTCGAACTGGGGTGGCTGGGGTTCGGGTTGCTCGTTAGGTACAGGTTCATTCCTCATGGTTTCTCCCTTTGCGGCGTGGCGATCAGTCGTTACTCGCAGGCGATGCCGTCGTTGTCCCGGTCGAGATGCGGCGCGTATCCGGGATCACCCTCGTAGAGCGGTGTCACCCCGGCGGCGCGTGCTTCGGAGCAGTTCTTGTAATAAGACGTTCGCGTTGGCTACCCCGGCTCCCAGCAACGCGCCACTGATGAGTGCCGCGAGGCCCCGCCGATCAGCTTCTTCATGAGCCGACCACCGGTATCCAGACGAACGCTGGTGGTGGACACCAGAGCGCGTACCTGCTGCCATCAGCCGGGTCCGCCCACTGATGGGCTTCCGAAGCCAGGCAGTGTGTTCCGGCTGTCCGGGTGCCGACCCCGATACCGTCATCCATCTCCCATTCGTCGGGGGTGATGGGGGCGGCTCCGGCCACAGGTGCTGCGGCGAGGCCGAGGGCGAGGGCCGCGAGGCCCCCGCCGATCAGCTTCTTCATGAGAACAACAGGTCGTAGATCTGACGCTTGGTGGCCGTGGCCGAGCCGCACTCGGTGGCCTGGAACGAGATCGCCACGGCCTCACCGGGATTGAGCGCGCCGCCATCGAATGCGTAGCGGAGCAGATCGTAGCCGAGCTGACCGGCGGCATTGGCCTGGCTCACGGCCTGCCGTGCCGCTCTGCCGCCCATCCGGTCGATGACGTGACCCATCTCGTGGATCGCCACGCCCTGGATGCCCCCGCAGCCACCGGGGGTGTAGCCGCTCGCGACGTCCTCGGCCATGCTGGCGTTGAACGCGCCCGGCGACAGTGCCGCCCACTGGGAGTTGAAGGTGATCGCCCGTCCGTTGCTCTGCGCGATGATGTCGCTGTCGGCGATGTACTCGACGTAGACCGGGACGTGGCCGATGCCGACCTGGGAGGCCTCGGCGTTCACCGCCGCGACGAACTGCCCCACGGTGTCCTGGTCGTAGCCGGAGGCCGAGGCGCTCGGCGCCAGCGCCACGGGCGCCAGGGCGACGGCGAAGGCCGTGAGGCCCCCGATGATCAGGTTCTTCACCAGACCACCGCCTCGGCGTTGTTGCCCGCGTAGCAGTGTGCGCCGTAGTGGACGTGACCGTTGGTGAACGTGGTGGTGCCGTGCTCGCTGCAATCCACGTCGTACCACTTGCCCATGACGGGCGAGAAGGCGCTGAAGTGATTGCCGTGGCGGTAGTAGCCGTCGTGGATCACGTCGGCGAAGGCGCAGGAGGTATGCCCTCCCATCACCCCGCTGGCTCCGCTCGGGCAGATGTTGAACAACGAGCCTGCGCTTGCGCTCGGCGCGAGGGACACCGCTGCTGCCACGGCAGCGGCTCCCAGGGCGCCTGCGATGACTTTCTTCATCAGAGGGATTCCCCGTAGTTGGGCACCGGGTCGTTCGGACCGAAGCCCAGGTAGACCGTGGTCGCGCAGTTCACCAGGACGTTGGCGTCGCTCAGGGTGATCGACGACGGCGTCTCGTGGTAGACGTGATTGCGCTCCTGGAGCGGATTACGCAGCCCCGAGGAGATGTGGTAGGCGATGGTGCGGCCATACCCGGCTCCGGCTTCGGTGCCGGTGTTGTTGTACAGCCCCTGGGCGGACGTGCAGGCGATGAACTCGGAGTCCTGCCTGGGGGTGGCGTTCGCCGCTCCGGCGCCCATCAGGGCGCCGACGGTGATTGCTGCGCCGAGACCGGCGACAGCGAGTGCTTTTTTCATAGTTGGGATTTCTTCCATTTGCTTTGTTTGCCGAGCGTCCGATTTGCCCTCGGTCAGATCGTTTCCAGCGCCGCAAGGCGAACCTGGCCATATGCCCCAGCGGCCCGAACGGGCTGGTGTGACGTCGCCGCCGCGATGCGTGACGAGCCAGGACGATTTCATTGGTGAACCGCCACGATCGGCTCGTCGGCGTAGTTTTCATAGTGTGTTTGGCGCGCGTCGTCTTCGCTGGCGGCGTGAATCGTCCGCGCGATGTGGTCGCCGTCCGCGCCTTCGCTGACGACGATGAAAATGTCGTCCATCTCACGGCGGTCGGACCGTGACCAGCACGTCTCGAACCCGGCGGTGACGAAGCCGTTCGCGCGGATGGTGTCTAGCTGGACCACGGGCGCGAGGTGCGCCATCTGGCTGTTCTGAGAGTTTCGTCACCGGGTCTCCTGCGTCGTGTGGTTGGGTGTGCTGCAACTATAGGAAGCAAACGGCAATAATGTAAATAATCCGGCAACTATTTCCGAGTGAGATCGCTCACAGCGCCTGCTGGTGGCGGCAATGTGGTTGGTACACATCGCCGTCATTGCCTCCCCGAACGTCCGCGCGGTTTGTCGGACGTAGCCATCGGGGACTGTCAGACTAAAGCCCACCAGCGGAGATGGGGTGGCGGCGATGGCGACGGTGTACGTCGTCACCGCAGGTAGCGGCGACACTTACCGCATCGAGCGGGTTTACCTGGACGGTGAGCAGGCCTACGGGTTCGCCCAGGCCTACAACGGTATTTCCCCTGTTGAGCCTGTTCAGGTGGAGGAATGGCAGGCGGGGCGCCCTTCGGCCGAGTACGACGGCCCCTACTGGCGTGCGCAGTGGTGGGCGCGTATGCCGGTCGCCAAGCGGCGCGCGCTGCGCCACACCGACGAGGGAGACCGGTTGATGACTTCGCCATCCGCCAGGTGGACCGGGGAGGCATTGCCCGAGGCCACGGTGGTGCGCCGGGAACTGGCCGGGCGCCGAAGATCGAGGTGGTCGGGCCTGTCCCAGGAGAAGGTCGAGGAGATCTTCTGGGACGCGGTCACCCAGGCGAGGGCCGAGCTGGTCGGGGTGCCCAGGAAATAACTTCCGCTTTTTACGCACCAAGCGGAAGAAAACGGATATAGCGACTGGACATTGCCGTCCTCATCCGTCATCATCGACTGCATGGACCGACGCGCCCTGGAACGGCTCGGCCACCACGTCGTGAGTCGGCGCGTGGCACTGGGCTACCGCACCCGCACCGATCTGGCCAGCAGCCTGCAGGTCACCGTCCGAACCCTGGCCGACATCGAGCACGGCGTGCGCAAGGCCAGCGCGGGCACCTACGCCATCCTGGAAAACAAGCTGGCCTGGGCGCCGGGCAGCATCGACACCATCCTGGCTGGCGGGGAACCCAAGAGAGGTGGTCGAACTGCGCCGGACCACCCCCAACGCCGCTCAGTCCCACGCCCCCACCGACGCCCTGTCCCGGCCTCCACCGAGGACTTGCTGCTGGAGCTACGGCGCCGCATCATCGCCCCCCGTAACAGACGCCACGACACCTGGGACGACTGGGACGGCCTTGACCCGCACGGCGACTGGCCCGAACAGGGCTAGCAGCCAGCACCTAACCGATCCGCTGCCCGATGCGGTTCGCCGCACGACGCCGCGATGGAAACGCTTTGACTGATAGGACACAACGCTCATGACGCTAACTGCGCTCACGCCGTTAAGTGACGGCGCGATTTTCGCCGGTTTCAGAATCGTGCGCCGACTCGGCTCGGGAGGCATGGGCGAGGTGTATCTGATCCAGCACCCACGACTGCCACGCCGGAACGCGCTGAAGATACTTCCAGCGGACCTGTCGGCTGATCCCGAGTACCGCGCCCGCTTCAACCGTGAAGCGGACCTCGCATCAACGCTCTATCACCCCCACATCGTTGGCGTGCATGACCGGGGCGAATACAACGGCCAGCTCTGGCTCTCGATGGACTTCGTCGACGGAAACGATGCGGGCCGCCTGCTCGCTAGCCGCTACCCGGCTGGAATGCCAGTCGACATGGTGCTGTCGATCATCACCGCTGTGGCAAGTGCGCTCGACTACGCCCACAGACAAGGCCTGCTTCACCGAGACGTGAAACCGGCCAACATCATGCTTACCCATGTCGATGACGACGGCGAACAGCGAATCCTGCTGACCGACTTCGGCATTGCGCGCAGCGTCGACGACATCAGTGGACTCACCTCCACCAATATGAGCGTTGGGACGGTGGCCTACTCCGCACCCGAGCAGCTGATGGGTGAGCAGATCGACGGTCGTGCCGATCAGTACGCCCTGGCAGCCACCGCCTACCACCTGCTGACTGGATTGCAGTTGTTTCCGCACTCCAATCCGACGGTCGCGATCAGCCGTCACCTCAACGCCGCGCCGCCCGCGCTGGCCGACAGCCGTCCCGAACACGCCGCCCTCGACCCAGTCCTGGCGGTGGCATTGGCCAAAAACCCCGATGACCGGTTCCCACGCTGCTCGGACTTCGCCCGCGCACTGGCCGAACATTCGTCCGCGCACGGCTCGCCATCCGCCGTCGCGTCCACCCAACCGGCCCCTGTTCCGCCGGGGTTTCGGCCTGACGTTTCTCAGGCACCAGCAACCGCTGAACCGCCACACCGCGCTGCGATCAGTGACGAGGAGTGGTCACTTCGTGTCGTATCGGCACCAGCGCCGCCTGATGCCGTCGAGAAGGCCATCCCTGTGCCCATCCATCCGTCGCGCCTGCGCTATCTCTGGGCGCTGGTGTCGACCAGTTGGGCGCTGCGCTGATGATCACCTGGAGCAAGGTCAAGCGCGCCGACAACGTCCGCCAGCACGCCAGCGGTGTAGTGCGCGCCGGGGGACCTCGAGGATGATGACGTGCACGAATGACGGAGGCGCGGTGGTGGCCTCCACTTGCAGCCGGGTGACCTCGTTAGCCATCTGGGGCCTGACGGCGTCCGGCACGGTACCGGCGGGCGCAATGCACCGCCTGGCAAGTAGGAAACCGATTCGGCCACCTAACTCTTGAACCCTCCGCGATGCCGCCCAGGCGCACCGCGCACTCGGACTCGATGGGGCGAACGGGGTCATCCCCCGGATGTACCGTCACAACCGAACTCGTCTCCTCTCGGTTGGGCCACCCCACCGGACCCACGCGATCGGTGCGCGACCGACGATCGACGAAGTGCGTGATCGCCTTCGAATAATGGGCGCGGTCTGCCCAAGATTCGTACTCCGGGCGCCCAAACGAGCCAGCTGTGCGCGCCGTAGAACGACGAACGGCACCGCGCCGGTGTGATGGGATAGGCGGCCAACGCGATCGCAGCGCGACTTCGTCGATCGATCGCGATCAGCGCAGTGCGCGCAGCCTGGTCGCGTTCGCGCCAGGATGCGTTCGAACGTCGGGTCGGATCACCGCCCGAACTGCCACCACTGCATCAAACGGCAACTCCCTGCGATCAACGTGCGGAACTCACCACGTTCCGCACGGGGTGCAGTTAGAGCTTGTAACCGATGGCGCGCAACTGAGACATCAACGGCTGACTTGCGCGCTACGATCCAGCTTCAGATCGGCGGGGAGTTGAGGAAGACATAAAGGGCTGAAATCTTGTCGTCACGGGTAATGATGATGTCGATACCCGTGTATCGCGGCGGTTCGCCTGCGGGTCCAGAACCCCAGTCGACACGTCCGCTGTCCTGTACACTATCGGCGCGTTATGTGGGGTGTAAATATAGCTGGGGTGGCTGGCGCGCAACTCACCGCAGATTCTGTCGAGTGCGTCGTGCCCGTGGTACTGGCCGACAGCCAGGTTGACCACGCAATCTTCGGTGTATAGCTCCTCGATAGCGGAGCGTCGGCGTTCGGGGTCGCCTTCACCAAAGACTTCCTGCAGATTACGCAGCAACAGGGTTTCGATGATGTTCGACATGATGATCATGCTCGCAGGGCGTATCCGCTGCGATCCATTCGGGCAACGTCCACGCGACCGCGAACGCCGCGTCCACACCGGCTGCCGGCAGCGGCGGCGCCACAGGACGCGGATCCGGCGATGCGTCGGCGCGGCGCGGCGGGTCCACCAGGCCCGGCGCGGCTCGGCGCTCCCGACGCACCGCAGCAGCTCCAGTTGAACGCCGACAGGACGCGCCTTCCACCACAGGGCCTGCAGTTCGTACTCGTTGGTCTCAGCCATCGGAGTCCTCGTCCCCCTCGTCTAGCCGGGCGATTAGTTCATTGAACGCCGCGTCGTCGCGGGCCGCTTGTTCGGCGGTGGTCGCGCTGACGGGCAGGGGCTGGTCGGCCAACGCTATCGCGGTGCGGTTTTCGCGAAACCGATCGTCGCGCCGATCGCGTGCGCACGAATCAGCGCAGTGCGCGCGAATTGCGCGTTCGGCGAATCTGCGCGCGATCGGGGGCACTGGGCGCCGCAAAACGACCGCTGCAGTTGCCCCCAGAATCAAGATCGCACTCCGGCTGGTTGACGGGATGGACCGAGATCGTCGATCGCCCAGCGAAATCACGGATCGATCGCGAAATCGTCGATCGCCCACCGAGTTCGCGCGATCGTCGAAACCGTCGATCGACGCACGACGGTCACGGCGCCGCGAACGCCGTCTATCGCATGCATCGCGAACGCGATCGCGGTGCGGCCAGCGCGCGGCGCAATATTCTCGGCGCGGCGCAGGGCACTACGACCGAGTCCTATGAACGGCAAGCCACCATAATCGCTGATGTTGGTCGGGATTCAGCGAATCCTCAATGATCCAGCGTGTCGGTCTACGCTCTTATGACCCGGCTGGTTTCTGTCCTAACGGTCATAACCCTGGTCGGCGGTGGTTGCAGTCATGCGACGAGGAGATTTTCGTGAGCTTCGATACGCCCAACGGCACTCGCGGCGCCCGCCAGCCCAAAGGGCTGCTGATGCGCTGGTTCAACGGTTGGAACATGAATCGCATCCGCCGCAAGGGCGGGAAGGTCATGGGGATGGACGCGCTGGTCCTGACGACAGTGGGCCGCAAGAGCGGGGTCGAGCGCAGCTCCCCTGTCGCTTATTTTCCCGACGGCAACGACGCCTGGCTCGTTGTGGCGTCGGCGAATGGTGCGGCCAACAACCCGGCCTGGTACCACAACCTCGCCGCCCACCCCGACCAAGTCCGAGTTGAGATGGCCGGTCGCAAGCTTGCCGTCAGCGCCGAACAGCTCCACGGACAGGCGCGAGAACAGGCATGGCGGCGTATCAAGAACGATTTCCCGCGTTTCGCGAAGTACGAGCAGCAGACCGACCGCGAGCTTCCGGTCATTCGTTTGCAAGCCCGTTCAGCATCCGGTACATAGCGCCACTTCTCAGCTCGGTGCTGCGGGCCATACGTGCGTGTCCACCCGACCCCGCGAACCCGCCGTCCACACCGGCAGCGGTCCCCATTGCCCTCGGTGGCGGCAGGCGCTGCGGAGGTCAAAACTCGTCGTCGTCGATGAACTCGGTCGGATCGTAGGGATCGTCGTCGTCGTCATCGTCATCGAAGGAGTCCGTACCGACATCGAGCGCCTGCGAATCCTGCTCCAGCCCCACCAACTTCTCGACGATTGCTCCCCACATTTCCTGCGGCACCGTGGACTTAACCGCTGCGCAGATCTGGCCCAACTGGACCTTCATCACCAACAACTCGTGGTCGTAGTCCCTGGAGTCGACCAGCGACTGCAGCCGCCCCGCCGCCATGATGCCGGTGTTGACGTCGACCTTGGTGTCCGAGTCGACCAGGGTCTCATAGCTTTTCACCATGACGGTCTCGAAGAACGCAATCGGCGTGATCGCGGTGGCCACGCCCTCGACGAAGTCGACGCCGTTCGCCATTGCCCGGCGTTCGAGGATCTCCCGGTAAGTTGCTTTGGCGACGTTCTGGACTGGAAAGTGCCGCCCGCAGTGGTTTCTGACCGAATCGATCGTCACCCGCTCACACTTGTCGAGTTCGGCATTGTCCGCCGCGAGTGCGCGCACGATCATGGCGTAGCTGGCCCCGGTGGCCAACATGTCGTTGACCTTCTTGCGCAACACATCGTTCCGGCACACCCGGCATCGTGGTTCGAGGTGGAATCCATTGATGCGCGGGGCCAACGCCGATGACTCCATGATCTCGTCGAGCGGAGTGGCGAGCGCCTGGGACAGCGGACATGTTCTTTCTCCTCGATCCGACGAAGACGCGTGCCGCCATCGTCACGGTGACCGAAGCCGAGCCGGACGTGTTCACCGCCGTTTCACCGCCGTGGTCAGTCACGACGACAGCTGCCCGTGGTATCGCGCATTCGTATGCAGTGGCGCCGATCAGATCCGGCTGTACCGGACACAGCCATGACCGGACCCGGCGCCCGGCGCACAGGCCTCTATCGTGCCCTTGAAGATCTCGGAGATCGGCTGGCCAAGTTCAAGTTCGTCGACGATCAGCCCGTCGACGATGTTGAAGATCCTCGGCGACATTGCCGTCGACGATGTTGAAGATCAGCCCGTCGACGTCGACGATGTTGAAGATCCTCGGCGACATTGCCGTCGACGCCAAGGACGAGCCGTGACCACCATCCCCGAGGCGCGCATCGTGCTGATCGCGTGCTCGCGGTGCGGGAAGCTTGCCCGTGGACCACACGGCATGCACACCTGCCTGGCCTGCATGCAGGACATCCGCACGCAGATGCGCTGCCCCGATTGCGACAGCGCTGTGACGGTCGCGCTCACCGACGGCTGGGATCCGCGGTGGTCATGGACGTATGGCGCTCACGGACCTATAGAGCACCCGCGATTGCTGGAGGTAGAGCACCCGCGATTCCTGGAGGCCCGAAGATCGATCTGTCGTCCACAGTTCCTCGCAGGTGCTTCATGTCGGGGTTCTCAGCCCAAACTTGGGTGCCTCTCGGATCGGCGATGCTGAAGCTGCCATCCCGCTCGGCTCGATCGGGACACGCCTGCAATACGCCGTCGTGAACTCCCATATCCCGCCCCCTTCGAACCCCTGCCAACGCGCTGCTGCTGCGCCAAGTCTGGATGCTCGCAAGTATCGACGCGTGCGTAGCGAGCTACTTGAAATTCGCCAGATCGCCACGGCATCGGACCGTCGCGCAACCACCGACAACCGGGTGCGAATCGCTCGTGGCTGATGCGGATGCAGGGTTTATGCTGCTTTCCTCGGTCCCAGCCGGATCTGGCAACCGTTTACTACAGGAGAGCGTCATGGGGGTGTTCGTCAGCTACTCCAACCGGGACAGCGATGCAGTCAAGAGTCTCATCGAGTTTCTGCGGGACGACGCCGAGGAGACGGTGTGGCTGGATGAGCGGATTGGCGGCGGGGAGCGGTGGTGGCACTTGATCCTCGACCAGATCCGCGGGTGTGAGGTATTCATCTTTGCGTTGTCGCAGAATGCAATGCAGTCCAAGCCATGTCAGGCCGAACTGCAGTATGCGCGTGATCTAGGGCTGCCGCTCCTGCCCATCCAGGTGGGTCCGGTGGAGAGTCCGCGCCTTCACCCGTTCGCGCACGATCAGGTGATCGACTACAGCAGCCCGACGCCCAGGACCGCTGCCCGGTTGGTCAAGGCGCTGCATCGGCAGCGGGGACAACGTCGGGAGTTGCCGTCGCCGTTGCCCGAGGAACCGCCGGTGCCGTTCGCGTACTTGATGCGGTTGTCCGACAAGATCGCCGGGTCCGCTCAGCTCAGTCCGAGCGAGCAGGCCGCTTTGATGGGCGAGTTGAAGTGGCGGTTGAGCGAGGACGGAGAGGATGACGTCGCGCGCAAGGACATAACTCTGTTGATCAGCAGGCTCTGCAGCCGTCCCGACACCACTTACATGATTCGCACCGAACTGGGCGGCATCCTGGGCCTCACCGAGCCACCCACACCCGAAAAACGCCAAGCCGAGATAAGAAGGAAAGTAGCGGTAGCGATGCCTTTTGGCACGACGAGAACGGAACGCAGGAAGGCAATTCTGAATTTCAGCCGCCTTAAATATATTGTAGAAAACAAGTGTCAGGTGATCCCTACCGGCTCTAGCACGCGTGTAGCTTACGACGTGGCGGTAGTGAGGACCCGAGTAGACGAGATCCCCAGGAGGGCGCTTGAGCAGATTCGTTACGCTGATATTCTTCTTGCGCTGCTGTCGGAGCATAACCAAACCGTGGCCTACGAACTCGGATATCGGCGGGCCGCCGGTGAGCGAAACCCCCCGGTGATTCTGATGGTTGACTCGGAAGACGATGTACGTCCCGTTTACGAGAAGTCAGTGGCTTATCTGGACTGGAAACAGGAAGAGGTCTTGGAGGAAATCGACCACATTGCTAGCAAGGATTTCCCTCCGTTAGGCGACTTCCAAATAGATATACCGCCCTCTTTGAAGCAAGTGATCGATGCTAAAGACGACGAACTCATAATCGGCTTGCAACTGGATCTCCAAGAGATCGAAAACGACTTTGTCGTGCCGTTGCCTGATCCTGTGCAGAATCTCCGCGGAATTTTACTCTCTGATGCGGTCACCCGATTTAATCCGTGTTTGCTTGTCGAAGTCAGATTCTCGAAACGCGGCGAGTTGGAGGACCCGGAAGCCCCAGTGAAAGTTGTTGACTTTGACGCGGAGTTTAGCCTCCTCTACGGCTATGCAGATAAGCGCGCCGCGGCGCTAGACACACCGCTTACATTGGACCGATTGCTTAATCGGATAAACAGATTTTCGGACACCGACGACTGGAACAAGTTTTTGCATGAGCAGGCGATGCTAACCGAAACCGTGATTAAGAACTATGGGTTTGCTCGAGCCACTGTTCCACTAAGGATTAACAGCTCTCACCCACAACATCAATTTAAGGGTAAGTCTTTCCTTCCCTCCATGGCCGCTAGAGTGATCGACGGCAAGTTCGACGGCCCCCACCAAATGTACCTGCTGATCGAGTATATTGAATTGCCCAATGGGACAGCACATCTTTCTACTCGGGGTGAGGGATGATTACGAGAAAATCCGACGCTGTCCCCGAGCCACACTTCGGTACTCATAAAGGAGTTAACGGCATTTTCGCCGCTTACGCGGTCCCCAATGTCGCAACCAATCGATCGCATGCCTCTCGAAGCCGGGTCTGCTCGGCCTCCCGGCAGTCCTCGTAATTAAGTATCCGAAAGTGCAGAGGCAGATCACACGAAAGTGCGTAGATCGGAAAAAGCACTCCGCCGCCACGATCAGTGTCGAGGACCCGCGCCATGTTGTATTCCTCGAGGCAGACCTTCGACTGCCAGAAGCCTTTGGTTACGACGAGTATGACCATGTTGCTGCTCTGAATCAGTTCGGCGATCCGCGTCTGCCAGTACGTGCCAATGTCAATGTCCGTCATGTCCACCAGCATTCGCACCTTTGGCGCAACGGCGGAAATGTGGGAACAGATTTCGTCCACGGCTGCGCGACCATCAGCACGTGCGTAGCTGACGAATACCGTCGCGTCGCGCTCACTCCCCATTCGCGCTAGTGTGGCCTCCCTCGTCGCGGCACTGGTACCGGTACCGCTTGTTCGAACGATGTGGGCGAAGTCATCAAAGACGGCAATCGCGGTACCTGGGTCGCGGTAGTACATGACGACGATTCGCAGCCGATTCAACGGTAGGCCGAACTCCATCCATCGTCGGGCAGCCGCCAAGATGGCCGTAAGCATTTCTTCGCGTGGCACACCCTGATTGCCGGAAGCGACAATCGGCATTGCGACATCGCGGATTCCGATCTCCGGACCGACGAAGGGCACCAAGGTTCGGAAGATGTCTCCGACTGTCGATGCCGCCGTACGTGGGGTGGCAGGCTCGAAGCAAAGCAGACGATCGAATCCGAAGCCTCGTCCTGGCGGCATCGGACGTGAAACCCAGCACGATGTGGTGGCCCGCAGATCGATGTCAGGGTTTGCGGCGAGTGCCGCTACGGACACACCGCGCTTCGCCAATGCGCCAACGACGGACGTCACCGTGGGGGTATAGTCCCGACGGAACGCCGATACGACGAGCAAATCGCATCCATCACTCGCGGTCATCGCAGCCAAATCCCCGACGCAAAGCTCGATCCGCCCGCCACCTGGCAATGAGATTTCACGAATCGTGTCCACACCCTGAAGATAGGCTCGCGCGGGAATGGGCACTGACGAATGCGCTCACGCTAAGTACAACGGGGGAAGCGACCCTACTCAGCTGTAGTCTCGCCGTTTCGCCGACCTCGAGTGACCAAACAGGAAACAAGGGATGGGCATGAAGGCAGCCCACCACGCGCGCTTCGAAATCGAACCCGGCAGCCTGCCAGATATTACCTGCGGCGTCTGCACCGACCGGGTCACCGGCGTGAACCGGATGCAGGAGTTTCGTCCCACCTACTTCACAGCCGAGTGGACCGATGGCGTGCTCGTAGAAGTCAGGCTCTGGGGACCGCGCATGCTCCAGGACGGCTCGCTCGGCAAGCGCGAACTCGACTACCGCTGGAAGAAATCACCGTGCTCCGCGGCCCGCTACCCGCAGTCGGTGGTGGAGATCACCGGATTGACTGCGCCGACGTTTTGAGGAGCTTGCTGCCGATCAGCGGTGGTGTCGGCGCTCGACATAGTCAGTGGCGCTAACGCTTCGTCAACTCGAAAAGCCGGAACTCGCGATCTGTCCGGCCCCGGTAGGCGTCATAGTTGCTCGCGTAGTCGGCGAATTTTCCGAGGATACGCTCGCGTTCCGGGCCGGTCAGCTGCGTAGCGACGACTGGTATCTCCCGTCCGCCCATCGTCACCCACGCGTTCGGGTCAGCCAGCAAGTTCGACGACCATGCCGGATGACGGGCCTGTCCCCAGTTGCTTCCCACCAAAAACAGCCGGTCCCCTTCGCGCATGTAGGTCACCGGTGTCTGGCGTCGCTGACCACTCTTTCGGCCCGTTGTGGTGAGCAACAGCAGGGGCACCCCGAACGGACCGAAAAGCGTGAAGCGGCCATTGCTTCGGCTCAGAAGTTTGTGATCGAGCGGCGTCAGTTTGCGGAAACACCACGCACCGGGCCTCGAGCCGATAACCGCGGTCACCGACCGCCGCATGAGCCGACCGGGGTCCCGGCCCCAACGGACATCCGGAAACGTGTCTTCGCTCATATAGCGCACTATTCACCGCGGACGTAACTGCTGGGCCGACTTCACGAGATTTCCCGCGTGGCAGGTCTTCTGCTCTGAGTAGGCGCTGGTGCGACGTACAGCCCAGACGACACGCGCGGTGACGATTTAGGTCGGGGCCTCCCAGCCGTGTAACGTGTGTGACCACACCGCCGTCTGAAGTCACCAGCCGAACCACACCACCGGGTGGACCACACCCCGGTAGCCGTCATTCCATCGCCCCGGCCCAATCCATATGCCCTTCGAAGCCAAGCGATTTCGCCATCGCGCGGTAGCGATCCCGATAGTCGCGGTAGGCGGCCTCGTCGCCGTGGGCACGGGCCAGCAGGGCGCGCAGCCGCAGCAGCCAGATTTCGCGGATCACCAGTCCGTCGTCGGCTGACGCCGTTGCCAACCGCTCGATGACGGCCTCGGCTTCGGCCACGTCACCGTCGGTGCCGCAGTCGAGCAGTGTTTCCACCAGAACACCGGTCGCCGGAAGGCCCCACGCCAGCAGCTTTCCATCGCGGAACAGATGGTCGACGGCGGCACGCATGAGCGCTACGGCCTCATCGCGATCTCCCCGCCTGGCCCTCTCACGCGCGACGTACACGTTGACGATCGGTAAGTCGCACAGGTTATGTCTCCGGCGAAAGAACATGTCGCCGACCTCGGCCAGCAGCTTCTCTCCACGGTCACGTTCCGCAGCCGCTTGGCGGTGTACCAACGCACAGCCCAGCGTCCATCGGGTGAAGTCCACCGCGAGATCGTCAGCGGATCGTTCGGCGATCCGTAGGGCATCCTCGATCTCGTGCACCACGGAATCGTTGGCCCGCAGCACACCAAGCGGGATTCCCAAGTAGACGTAGGCGACGACCGTGGCGTAGGACAACGGGTCGGCACTGCGGGTCATGGCGAGGCCGTGCAGATGGTCGTCGCGCCATCCGGGACGACCCAGGCAATAACGGCCGAAAGCCCGCGACGTGTAGGCAAGCGCCAATCGAGACCCGAAAGCGAAGTTGCCTTTAGACGGGTCACCGTCGGCCAGGTCGATGACTGTCTGTGACCACCGCAGCACGTCGACTACACTCGGCGTCCTCCACTTGGTGAAGATGGCGGTGAAAGACATCCCGACCGTCAAGATTGCATCGCCGATCGACTCGATGAAGGCCATCGCTTCCGATGCCAGCTGCGACGCCTCGCGCATCCGGTCTTGAAAGGCGTGATCCATCACCAGTGCCGCCATGCCGATGGCCAGTGACGCCTTGTCCCCGGCGGCGGTGCACAACTGCCGCAATTCCTCGAAGCGGTCACCGGCAACGTCGAGGTGGACTCGAACGGCGATCGCGCACAACATGGTGCGCGGAGCGATGCGCATGGATGCCCGGTTCGGGTCATCGGCGGCCAATGCGTCGGCGATCTGTGTCGCGCGCTCCCAACTCAATCGCGCCGCGCGAATATCACGGCTGGTCGCCCACGTTGCGGCGCGCATGTGCCAGCCATACGCGGCGTGCAGATCACCGGCGGTCTTCAGATGCTCGGCAATCAGTGCCGCGTTCTCTTCGACGGCTGCCGGGTCACGCGCTTCGATTGCGGCGGCCAGTCGCCGGTGCAATTCGGCGCGATCCGATTTGAGCTGTGACTCGTAGGCGACCGCACGAATAAGCGGATGGTGGAACACATACTCCGGTCGTCGGGTGAACCTCACCTGATCGATGAGCTGGCCCGCCACCAAGTCATCAACGGCGGGTTCGACGCCTAGCGTTTCAGCAGGCTCCAGCCAAACCGCGAGCCGATGACCGCCGCTGCGCTCAGCGTGCGTTTCGCTTCTGGGTCGGAGCCGATCGATGCGCGCGGCGATGGTCGCCTGCAACGTGGCGGGCACACTCACCTCGCTGACGTCTGCCGCCGACAGGTATGCGCCCGACTTCCCTTCCAGCACGCCACGCTCGGCCAGTTCGCGCACGATCTCCTCGGCGAAGAACGGATTACCTGCGGCCCTCTCGACGATCGTCTGGCCCAATGCCTCAACAGATGGTTCTGACCCGAGCAGCTCCGTGACCAGCGCGGTCGCCTCTGAATCATTCAGGGGCGCAAGGACTATAGTTTGAGCACCGGCCACCCGGCTCAACGCGCCCCGATACTCCGGTCGATAGGTGACCAGCACCAGCGAAGGCGTCTGCGGGATCACCGCGAGGAACTCGGCCAGCATTGACTCGCTGACTTCGTCGATCCAATGGGCGTCCTCGATGATGTAGAGCGCTGGGGCTTCACGGGCCAACAAGGCGGTATTCACCAGCGCGGTCAACCGCCGCCGACGAGCATCCGGATCGATCCGAGGAAGAGCAACATCAGGATCGGCGATGCCCAGCAGGTCGTCAAACAGCAGCAAGTCCTCAGCCTCGGCGTCAGGAGACTCAGCCCGTATCCGGGTGCGGGCGGCCTGCGGGTCAAGCCCTTCAACGCCGGTGGCCGCGCGCAGCAGCCGCGCCACGGCGTGGAAGGGGACCTGGCTTTCGTGCGACTCGCAGAAGGCGGTGAACACTTCCACGCCACGGCGACCCACCATCGTCGTAACCTCGCGCACCAGACGGCTCTTGCCGATGCCGGGTGGTCCCACCACACCGACGACACCGCCGTGGCCGTCGATTGCACGGTCCAACATGCCTTCAACGGCGGACATCTCCCGTCGCCGACCAACCAGAGTCGACTCCGCACGCCCGACGCGCGATGCTGTTCGCCCATGCCCAACAGGCGACGGGCCACGACCGGTTCATCGGCACCCTTGATCTGAACCAGCTCAGGCTCAGCGAGCGCCGCTGCGCCATCAACCAGTCGCGCGGTGGACGCGCTCAGCATCACCCCACCCGGTGCAGCGACCGACTCCATCCGCTGCGCCATCCCGACCTGCTCGCCGATCGCGGTGTAACCGAGAGGCCCCGAACCGATCTCACCCGCGATCACCTGACCGGAGTTCAGGCCCACGCGCAGCCGCAGGTCCACACCGTCTCGCACTTGGACATCGACGGCAAGCCGCTTGGCCTCCTCCTGAACGCCCAACGCGGCCATGCAAGCTCGAACAGCGTGGTCCTCCAATGCCACCGGCGCCCCGAAGATCGCCATGATGCCGTCGCCGGTGAACTTGTCCACCGTGCCGCCATACCGCTGAACCACCACTGCCGCACGGTTGACCAGATCGGTCATGATCTCTCGCAGCCGCTCCGCCCCGACCGCTACCGCGATCTCCATCGAACGAACAACGTCGGCGAACAGGACCGTCACCTGCTTGTACTCCGCCGATCGACCGATCTGTGTGACCGGTGCACCACACTCGTTACAGAACTTGGAGTTCGGTGGCAGTTCGGTGCCGCACGACCCACAGAACACTCCCGTCGCAGGCAGTCCACCGCCACCATCCCCGCTGGGGTCCACGTCAGTATCGTTTCACCGCTGCTCGGTGATGTCCGTCGTATCGCCGTGCCATCTCCGACTACGAAGTTTTGAGGCCCTGGTAGGGCCGTCTAATCCGAGACAACCGCCGTGCTGACTGGAGCAATCTCCATCAGGTACCGCCGCAACTGGAAAGATCGTGCTGGACGGCGGGTAAACCGCGACAGCTAAAACTATTCGGCGGCCAACTGGTCGCTGTCGACGAAAACCAGACCGCCCGCGTCGAGCGCGATCGCCCATCTCCGCGCGGCGCCAACGATATGGCTCTCACCAATATCGACTGCATGGCCCGCCAGATCGCCGAAATCCTCGACCACAGTGCCGCCGACCTCGCCGTCCGTCCCCGGATACACACGCACCCGCACATTCAGCGCCGCGCGGCTAGCGGCGGTATCGCCAGCCATCCCGCTAGCACCCTTCACCCGTCTCTTCATCCGTCGTCACCCTAAGTCGTGGGCGTGAAAATAGTGACGCAAACGCCGTCGCGAACTCGGGCCGAATGACCACACCACGCCTTCTTGCGACCAGGGCGTCTTCGGGCCGACGGCGTGAATCGGCGAACATGCAGTCAGCCCGGTCCGGCGCGGGGTCGACCAACAGATGTAGCACTGGACAGCGCACGGAGGAGGTCGGCAGTGCCGGTGGTCAGGACACCGATCATGGCCAGTTCGCTTATGTGCCATGCCTCGATGGCGCTGACCGCGTCGACGGGCACCAAGACCCGGTAGTCGTGTTCGCTGCCGTCATAAATCGTCGCGCGCGGACAGTTCGGGAAGTTGCAGCCAGCGACGACAATTGTGTCCACGCCCAAATCGGCAAGATGCCGGTGCAGTCGGGTGCGATGGAATGCGCTCCATCGCGGTTTCCAGACCGCCCATTCGTTTTCACCGAGTTGCGCAATCTCACCCGCTAGAAGCCGGTCGTGATCCGGCGTTCGCTCACCGGCGACGCATAGCTCCGGCACAATCTGCGCTCCTGCTGAGCCGGGAGCGACAATATTCGCGCCGGACGCCATGGCAGTGCGCCGGACACGGTCGACGTCGTCGCCCGCGTACAGCCGGACGACGTGAATAACCGGGCGACCGGCGTCGAGAAATGCTGAGCGAAGCTCGACCAACTTCGGAATGACCGCCGTCGTACCCGCAATCGGGCTTCTGCCACCGTCCACGAAGTCGACCTGAGTGTCGATGATGAGCAGCGCCGAGGTCGCCAAGCGGGGCGCGATGTGCTCGTCCACCGGACCCGGCCACGACGTCGCAGGGATCGCCGACATGCAACGAGCGTACGAAAAACACATGCTCGCCGCGACCCACCACCGCTGGCGCCTTCGACCTCCACCGGCGCCACGGCGAGGTCCTGAGACCGCCGGACATCGGCCTGGTGGTGGCCAACCGGGTGTGGTTCGGAGGGGGCTGGACCTCGACCGACTGGAGACGTGGTCCCACCGATGACGACGCGCGACACCGCGTAACCCAGGACTCCGGTGGGGCGATCGTCTTCTCTCGGTTGGGCCACCCCACCGACCCCGCGATATCGCGGTCGAGTGCGCGATCGCCTGCGAATAATGGGCGGTCTGCCCAAGATTCGCACTCCGGGCGCCCAAACGGGCCGCTGTGCGCGCCGTAGAGCGACGATCACGGCCTGGCGCCCAGGGCCTCTACGTGTGAGCTAAGCGCATTGATGCACCGGGCGTCGTGCGGACCGGCTGAGGCGCGAAAAGTGCTGCGCGAGTGGCGATGGGGTGTGGCGACGATCGCCGGGGTGCTGGCCGTCGTGGCTGTGGCGCGGCTGCGACGGTCCTCCTGATCGGTCGACGGTGTGGGTGCCGAGGGGCGTCGGATCGGCAAGTGGCGCTTCAGTCGTAGACGACTGCGTGGTCAGGTTCTGGGCCGAACCTGAACCGGCGACCGGTGATCTCCGAGGCGTTCACCCGCACATAGCGAAGCTTCTGCGTCGCGGTCCATGGCCGCAGGTGCGCCCGCTCAGCTTCGCCGATTTCGGCGCTGGTCGACAACACATGCGCCCGGCCCTTGACGATGACGCTCCACCCGTAGGTGAGTTCGGCGTCGTGGTAGTCGGCCTCGAAAGCCACGAAGGGGTGCGTCGCTGCGCCGAAGAGCTTGGTGCCCTCGGCAGTTCGGAACAGCACCGTAGGGCGTTGGGTGACGAAGTTGACCGGGAAGATTTCGGGCCGCCCGTCCAGACAGGTGACGAACCGGCCTAACGACAAGCTGGACAGAAGACTCCAGCACTCGTCTTCGCCGAGCACGGTCACCGGCGGCCCCGCCATGGACATGAAACAACACTATCGCCTCGACGTGAGGCCCCGTCCCAAGAAGCCTTGGCCATGACCGAGTTGGCGGAGAAACCCCAAGACAGTTTTGACCCCTGCCTGCACCCAGCTGTGCTGGGCATGGAGCCGCTCGGCGATCGTGGTTGGGGATGGGCAGCCCGCGACATCGCGTAACCCAGGACCCGGCGGTGCGACTGACGAAGTTCGCGATCGACGAAATACCCAGGACGATGGCCGAACTCGGCCTAGTCCCTCTATACCAGACAGGTCGTGTTCGTGGCTCTACGGCGCGCACAGTCGAGCGTTTTACGGCACCTGGTGGCCCGGTCGACGAATAGTGGTAAATCTTTCCAAGATTCGCCCCAATCGCGCTAGTCGCGGGGGCCATGGTGTTCGGTGCTGGCGGCGACTACTGGGATTATCCACCCGAGCCAAGCGGTCAGCATGGGCAGTGCGGGTGGGCTGGACTTGATGGCTATGGCGATGGCTGTAGCTGGCGCTGGGTCAAATTATGGGATTTTCCTCCACTCTGGCCTGAAGGCGATGTTTAATAGTTAGCCAATGAGAGAACAGCAAAGTCTTGCCAGTCCGGGCACGGCTACCACCACGGCAAGCCCCTGCCTTGCATTCGTGGGGGCATGGTCGCCGCCGACGCCGAGGAGCTGGTGGCTGACGAGCCGGACGTCCCGGTTCTCAAATTGGTGACGCAGAAGTCGCCAAGAGAGGAAGCAGCAGTATGAGAGCACGAGTGGCGGCGGGCCTTCTTGGCTTGGCCGCCTTGTTCGGCTTCGGGGGAAGCACTGACCCTATCGGCTTGATTGCGGGCCAGGACGGCAGTTAGTTAGGCGGCGAAACACACTGCTGACCGGCCCGGCGGGCGGGGAGTCTCAATGGCGAGGCTCCCCGCTTTGCGTGGGAATACGAACGCCCCGTCCACACCGGCAGCGGTCCCCATCGCCCTCGGTGACGGCGGGCGCTGGAGGTCAAAACTCGTCGTCGTCGTCGATGAACTCGGTCGGGTCGTAGGCGTCGTCGTAAGAGTCATCGAAGGCGTCCTCCCCGACATCGAGCGACTCCTGATGCTGCTCCAGCTTTTCCAGCTTCTCGACGATCACCGCCCACAATTCCTGCGGCACTGTGGACTTGACCGCTGCGCAGATCTGGGCCATCTGGACCTTCATCACCAGCAGATCGTGGCTGTAGTCCCTAGAATCGATCAGCGACTGGAGCCGACCCGCCGCGACGATGCCGGTGTTGACGTCGACCTTGGTGTTCGAGTCGACCAGAGTCTCATAACTTTTCACCATGACGGTTTCAAAAAACGCAATGGGCGTGATCGCGGTGGCCACGCCCTCCATCAAGTCGACGCCGTTCGCCTTTGCCCGGCGTTCGAGGATTTCTCGGTAGGTTGCCTTGGCGACGTTCTGGACTGGGAAGTGGCGCACGGTGTGGTTGCGGACGGAATCGATCGTCACCCGATCAGACTTGTCGAGTTCGGCGTTGTCCGCCGCGAGTGCGCGCAAGACCATGGCATAGCTGGCCCCGGTGGCCAATAGGTCATTAACCTTCGTGCGCACCTGGTCGTTCCTACACACTCGGCATCGCGGCTCCAGATGAAACCCGTTGCGTGTGGCCAACTCCGTCGACGCCACGGTGTCGTCGATAAGGTCGCGGATCGCCTCGGAAACAGACATGGCTTGTTCTCCTTGATCCGGCGAAGGTGCGCGGTAGTCGTCGCTTCGGTCCTAGTCTCCCAGGGCGAAGACGCTCTGCACAGCGGGAGAGCACCTGCAATTCTTGGGCTTTCTGTGGCACTTGCATGGACTTAGGTACCCGATGCGTAGCCGAGATTGGTCTCCGCTGTGGTCATCTTTCAACAAGTGTCACTACGGGTTGGCGCCTGCGAGCAGTGGCCGTGCGGTGGACACGCCGTGGACACAATCTGGACACAGCTACAGAAAGCCTTGGCAATCTCCGGTGATATCTTTTCGCAGGTAAAAGGCCTTTTGACACCCTTACCAGCACTGTGACCGATGAGCCTGGTTGTTCTTCAGGTACTCGTCGGTCGCGGTCATTCCGACCTCCTTGTTGGCTCGCAAACGTCGAAGACGATAACAACACGCCGCCGCGGTGCCATGAGTCAAAATCACTGCGATTGGATGGCCGTCGAGCCTCGGTGGCTACTTCTCTACCGGTGTGCTCAGGTCGTAGACCGTGGCGTCGCCGACATCGATCGGCGTGAAGTTCGCCTTCACCCATGCCGTGATCTCGGCTGCAGCACCCGAGTCGCGATGGCCGGGTGGGCCGAAGCGGTCACCCTCGATGAAGTACCTCACCTGGTGATCGGCCACGTAGTCCTTGAACTGCGCCGGCGTCGGCGAGTCGTCGCCGCCGGTGAACCCACCGATCGCCATGATCGACGCACCGGTCTTGAGCTGGAGGCTGCTCGCCCCCATTGAACCGACAGTTGCTGCGGCCCAACGATTGTCGAGACCCTGCACCAGCTCGGCCAGTGCGGCGTTCTCGGCCATCCGACCACCAGGGGCCCCCTGGCCGGGATGACCGAACGCGTCACCCTGGCTCGGGCCCGAGGTCGAAATCGGGCCGTTGTGGGCGGTTGCGACCGTCTCGACGGCGTATGCGGCGGGCGCTGCCACGCTGAACAGAATCGCCGCCGCTGCCAGCACCGCGACTGCCCGACCACGCCGCTGTGCACCGACCGCGAGCGCCAACGCCACGACCACCGATCCGGCGAGCACGATCCACCGCAGCGCGGGCAGCCAGTCCGGAGTGCGATCCAGCAAGAAGTACGCCCAGACGCCCGTCGCCCCCGACATCGTCGCCATGACCAGACGCGACCACAGGCGATCCCTGACGCGCCACAATTCGCGCACCGAAATTCCCACCAGCGCTGCGACTGCCGGGGCCAGAGCAACGGTGTAGTACGGGTGGATGATGCCGTCCATCAAGCTGAACACTGCGGCGGTGACAATCAGCCAGCCACCCCAAAGCAGCAGGCTTGCACGAAGCTGATCAGTCCTGGCGGCCTTACGGGTCAACCACAGGACGACAACGAGACCGATCAAGGCCGCCGGCAGCAACCAGGAAACCTCGGTGCCCATCGACTGCCCGAACATCCGGCCGATGCCCGGCTCGCCGCCGAAGAAGACGCTGCCCGCTCCGGCATGGCCGCCCGGGCCACCGCCTGGAGGACCCTCGCCGGGTCCCCCGGGGAACCCGCCGCCCGCGATGCGGTCAATCCCGTTGTAGCCCAACGCCAGCTGCAGCAGGCTGTTCGACGTGGAGCCGCCGATGTAGGGCCGGGAGTCGGACGGCCACAACTCGACCAGAGCGATGTACCAACCCGCGGACACGATCATCGCGGCGCCACCCACCATTAGCTTCCAGATCCGCTGCCACATCGCCACAGGCGCGGCAACCAGGAAGGCCAGCGCCAAACCGGGGACCACCAGGAACGCCTGGAGCATCTTGGTCAGGAACGCGACGCCGAGCGCAGAGCCCGCCAGCGCGATCCACCTGGTGCTGCCCCTCTCTGTCGCGCGCACCACGCAGTACGCGGCCGCAACCATCAGCAGAACCAGGAGTGCGTCGGGGTTGTTGAACCGGAACATCAACGCCGCCACCGGAGTCAGCGCCAGGGCCGCACCGGCGATCAGACCCGCACCGGGTCCGTTGACGCGCCGCACGGCCGCATACAGCAGGGCGACCGTGCCGACGCCCATCAGCGCCTGCGGCAACAGCATGGTGAACGCATTGAAGCCGAAAAGCCTGCCAGACAACGCCATTACCCACAGCGCCGCGGGCGGCTTGTCGACGGTGATCGCATTTCCTGCGTCGTGCGACCCGAACAGCCAGGCCGTCAGGTTCTGGGTGCCCGCCTGCGCGGCGGCCGCGTAGTAGTCGTTGGCCCAGCCCGACGAACCAAGCCCCCACAGATACAGCACGGCCGTGGCCACTAGCAGGGCAAGCAGCGCGGGCGCTTCCCAACGCGGTCTGCCCGTTGGCATGCCATCGACCTTCGCGCCTGTCTGAGGCTCCACATCCGCTGTGATTGTCATTGATCGGCTTCCCTTGGGTAGATGTGTCAGTGGATTCGGCGGGGGTGGAACACCCAGCCGCGCAACAGGACGAAACGAACGGCGGTCGCGAGCAGGTTGGCAATCACCAGCACGGTGGCCTCGACCCATCTACCGGGGCCAGCGTTAACGGTGTGCAGGGTCGCCAGCGCACCGCTGGTGATGCCCAACGCGATGCCGAAGACGACCAGTCCCTCGACGTGGTTGCGCGTGATGTTGCCGCGATTGGCGATGCCGAAGGTGTAGCGGCGGTTGGCCGCGGTGTTGCCGATCGCGGTGACGAGCAGGGCGATCAGGTTGGCGGCCTGGGCACCGATCCACCCATGCATCAGCATGAACAGCAGCAGGTACGCCGCCGTGGATGCGATCCCGATGCTCGCGAACCGGACCGATTGGCGGAGCAATGAACCCGGTGCAGCAGCGCGCCGCGACGAACCCAGCTGTGCCGCAACCATTTGCACGGGTATAGCGCCCGACGCGAAGCCGCGTAGCAACCGCGCGATGCCCTTGAGGTCGGCCGCCGCGGTCGCCATGACGTCGACTCGGGTGTCCGGGTCATCGACCCAGTCCACCGGCACTTCGTGGATGCGCAGGCCCGCCCGTTCGGCAAGCACCAGCAATTCAGTATCGAAGAACCAGCCGGTGTCGGACACGTGCGGAAGCAGGCGTTGCGCCACGTCGGCGCGGATCGCCTTGAAGCCACACTGCGCGTCGGAGAAGCGCGCCGCGAGAGTGGACTTGAGAATCAGGACGTAGCAGCGAGAGATGATCTCGCGCTTCGGCCCGCGCACCACGCGGGCTCCCCGGCCCAGCCGCGTCCCGATCGCCAGGTCGGAGTGACCGGAGATCAGCGGCGCGACGAGAGGGGCGAGTGCCGCGAGATCGGTCGACAGATCGACGTCCATGTATGCCAGCACCGGAGCATCCGATGTCGACCACACCGCGTGCAACGCGCGGCCGCGGCCCTTCTCCTCGAGACGCACCACCCGGACGCCGTCGAGCTCGACGGCAAGCTCCGCGGCAATCCGCGGCGTGTCGTCGATGCTGGCGTTGTCGGCGATCGTGATGCGCGCCGGAAACGGAAACTGGTCTCGAAGATGGCGGTGCAGGCGATACACCGAATCCGCCAGCGCGGCTTGTTCGTTGTAGACCGGGATCACCACATCGAGCACGGGAACCTCCTTCTGGCGGGCCGTCAGCGCCGCGTTCGGTCGCGCTTCAAAGCGGATGTTCCCAGCCGGGCCGGCATCACGTTCGAGGACGATGTCTGTCATGAGTTCAATGGTTGAGCAGCAGCGTGTGTCGGTCGTTTGGCGAAGCTATGTCCGAGCTATGTGTTCTTCGGTGGCTGGGTCAGGTCGTAGATCACCGAGCGGTCCATGGTCATCGGGGCGAAATGGGTCTCCACCCACTGTGCGATGTCCTCGGCTTCGCCGCTGCCGGACGATCCGCCTCGCCACCGACCGAGCGTCACCCGTCCGCGGACGTAGTAGTGGATCTTCTTCTCCGCTACGAGTCGCTGGAACTCCTGAAGCGTCGGCGAGGGATCGGTTCCGTTGAAGCCACCGACTGCCATCACCGGCGCTCCGCTGGCCAGTTGGTAGCCCGCCGCGTTGTTCGACCCCATCGTGGCCGCTGCCCACGTGAAATCGTCGGCGTCGGCGGCAAGGGTGGCTGCCAGGCCGGTGCCTGGCGTGGGTGCGTTCAGCAGGCCGCCCGGCGCCATTTGTCCGAATCCGTGGCCCGACGTCCCGACGGAAGGTATCGCTCCGGTGTGAGGAGTGGCTGCCGTCGCAACGGAATACGCGGCTGGGCCGGCAATCGCCGCAAGGACGCCGAGGCACGCCACCGCACGCGCTGTCGTCGTGTCCAGCCTGCCGGATACGAGCAGAAGCGTCGCCGCCGTCACTCCCCCGACAGCGACGACGACACGCAGCCAGGGCAGCCAACCGTCGGTGCGGGCCAGCAGCACACACGCCAGGATCGCGGTGACCAGGACGATGCCCGCCAACGCGGTCGCGGCGGGCAGCGCGGAACGGTTCCGCCACAACAGCGTTGCGCCGATGCCCACCAGCGCCGCGATCGCGGGCGCGAGCGCCACCGTGTAGTACGGGTGCACGATGCCGTTCATCAAGCTGAACACCACAGCCGTCACCAACAGCCAGCCGCCCCAGATGAATGCGGCCGCCCGCAGCGGATCGGTTCGGGGTGCGCGTCGGGTGAGTATCACGATGGCGCCGAGGCAGATGACGGCCGCAGGCAACAACCATGCGATGTCGGCGCCCATGCCGTTATCGAAAAGCCGCCCCCAGCCGACGTCGAAGTTCAGATTGCCCAGTCCACCCGGCTCATCGCCGGTCAGCCTCCCGATTCCGTTGTAGCCCAATGCTAATTCGACGATGCTGTCATGCTGCGATCCGCCGATGTAGGGCCGGGTTTCCGACGGCCACAGCTCGACGAGAAGCAGATACCAGCCCGCGGATACGACCATCGCCATGAGCAGTGACGCCACACCGAACAGCCGACGACCCAGCGGCCGACTACCCGCGACCGCATATGCCGTGATAAATCCCGGCAAAACCAGAAATGCCTGCATCATCTTGGCGAGGAAGCCGACACCGACCGCGGCACCCGCCGCCACCAACCACCAACGGCTGCTGTCCTTCTCGCACGCGCGTTGCGTGCAGTAGGCGGCGACCACCAGAGCGAGCACCAGCAGTGCGTCGGGGTTGTTGAACCGGAACATCAGCGCGGCGACCGGCGTCAGCGCCATGATCGACCCGGCGAGCAGCGCCGCACCCGGTCCGCTGACCCGCCGCACGGCGGCGTAGAGCACAGCGACCGCCGCCACCCCTTCCAGGGCCTGCGGCGCCAGTACGCTCCACGAGTTCAGCCCGAAGATGCGTACCGAGATGTCCATGATCCACAGCGACGCGGGCGTCTTGTCCACGGTGATGGCGTTGGCCGCATCGCTCGATCCGAAGAGCATCGCCGTCCAGTTGCTTGCGCCCGCCTGCGCGGCTGCCGAGTAGAAGCTGTTCGCCCACCCGCTCGCCGAGAGGTTCCACAGATACAGCGCCGTCGTCAACGCGAGCAGCGCTACGAAGTCGACGCGGTGCGAGAATCCGCGAAATCGCGCTGTGAAGGCCGAATTCGGGCGAGTTTGCGTTCCCCTGCTTGCGCGTGGGCTCAGCTCTTCAGGAAGGACGAGGGTCACCGACGCAATCCTCATCTACCCGGCTAGGTCTCGGTTTGGCGTGGAATGTGGCTTGGCTGTGAGTTGAGCGGCAGCTTCACCACGAACTCGGTCCTCCCCGGGACGCTGTGCACGTCGATGATGCCGTGGTGCGCCCTGACCACCGCCGCCACGATTGCGAGGCCCAGGCCGGTACTGCCCTCGCGCCTGGACCGCGACGTGTCGCCACGTGCGAACCGCTCGAAGATTTCGGGCTGCAACCACACGGGAATACCGGGACCGTCATCGGTCACGGTGAGGACCGCATGATCGCCGTCGACGGCCAACGAGGTGGTGACGGACGTGCCCGGCGGCGTGTGCGTCCGCGCATTGGCGAGCAGATTCGCACACACCTGATGCAGCCGCGCTTCGTCACCCCTGACCACGATCGGTTCATCGGGCAGATCCAACGACCACTGATGGTCGGGTCCCGCGATGTGAGCGTCGCTGGCGGCGTCGACGACAAGACGTGTCAGATCCACCTGTTCATGCTCCAGCGGTCGCCCGGTGTCCAGACGCGCCAGCAAGAGCATGTCCTCGACGAGGTGGGTCATGCGCTCGGTCTCGGATTCCACCCGGCTCATCGCGTGCGCGACGTCGTCGGGCAGCACGTCCTGTTTGCGTTGTGCCAGCTCGGTGTACCCGCGGATCGCCGCGAGTGGGGTACGTAGCTCGTGGCTGGCGTCGGCGACGAACTGCCGCACCCGCATCTCGCTGGCATACCGCGCCGACAGTGCACCGGCGATGCGGTCGAGCATGCGGTTGAGCGCGGAGCCGAGCTGGCCGATCTCGGTGTGCGCGCTCGCGGGATCGACCTTGACGATGGGCGTGGGCAGACGAACCTCGCCGCGGTCGAGCTCGAGATCCGCCACCTGCCGCGCAGCCGCGGAAACCGTTGACAGCGGCCCGAATTGGCGCCGGATGATCAGAATGCCCGCCGTCGTAGCGGCGACCAGCGCGATGACGCCGACAATGCAGAACATCACCAGCACCCACAGCAGCGTGTCGTCGACATCGGAGGTCGGCAGTCCGACCACAATCGTCTCCGCGGGTCCGCGGGAGTGGTTGCCCACCACCCGGTAACGACCGAGACCGTCGAGATCGACGGTCGTCGGATTGCGACTCGGGGCGATCTGCGCGAGCTGTGCGGTTGCCCCTGAGGAGATTTCGGCTCGAGCACCGTCGGCGGTGATGACGCCGGCATCGACCGCCACGCCCTCCGCGATGACGGCGCCGACCATGCGCGCGGCCTGCCCGGGGGCGTTGAGGAACTCCGGCCCCGGTCCGGCGTCCTCACGGATGATGATGCGCCGCGGGTGATCGCGTGGCTGCATCGGGAACGGAGGTCCCGGCATGGCTCGCGGCGGCCCGAAGCCCGGTGGCGGAGGAGGACCGAACGCGAAGATCGCAGCGGACCGACGGCCGGCCTCGATCAACTGCTGATCGAGCTGATGCATCAGAAAGCGTTGCAGCGCAAACTCTGTCGCGATGCCGATGCCCGCGCACACCACCGCGAGCAGAGCCACCTGAGTGACCAGCAGCCGAGTCCGCAGTGACCATGTTCGGGGGGACCGGATTTGGGTCAGCACCCCCGGCCGATCAGCGTGCGGGCTTGAGGACATACCCGGCCCCGCGCAGGGTGTGGATCATCGGGTCCCGGCCGCTGTCGATCTTCTTGCGGAGGTACGAGACGTAGAGCTCGACGATGTTCGACCGACCGCCGAAGTCGTAGCTCCACACCCGGTCGAGGATCTGCGCCTTGGACAGCACGCGTTTCGGGTTCCTCATCATGAACCGCAGCAGCTCGAACTCGGTCGCGGTCAGCGAGATCGGCTCGCCACCCCGCGTGACTTCGTGGCTGTCCTCGTCGAGGGCCAGATCACCGACCACGATCTTGGCGCCGCCCGTCTCGCTGGTCACACCGGTGCGCCGCAGCAGTGCGCGCAACCGCAGCACCACCTCTTCGAGGCTGAACGGCTTGGTCACGTAGTCGTCGCCGCCCGCCGTCAGTCCCGCGATCCTGTCCTCGACCGAATCCTTCGCCGTCAGCAGCAGCAACGGCAGATGCGGTATTCGCTCGCGCAGTTTGCGCAGCACGTCCAGGCCGCTCATATCCGGCAACATCACGTCGAGCACCACCACGTCGGGCGGGTTCTCTTTGGCCAGAGATATCGCGGTCGCACCGTCACCCGCGGTCTGGATCTCCCATCCCTCATACCGAAGCGCCATCGACACCAGCTCGGCGAGGACGGGTTCGTCGTCGACGACCAGCACATTGATGGGCTTACCATCGGCCCTGCGCATCACGACGCGCTCGGGGTCGTTGGCGTTCGCGTTCGCGAGAGATCCGTTCGACGTGGCCACGGCGCCCATTATTCGCTGGCGCCGTGAGTGCGCGCTGTGCCGATTCTGTGCCCGGGCTGTGAGGCTCTAGTGACCCATGGCCATGAGATGCCGTTCACAGCCGGCACACAAGTTGACCCGGCAGAGTGGTCCGGTGACCTCCGAACATGCAGAACAGGGGCGGGTGCGTCGCTGGGGCACACGCCAAACGCTGTCTGCCATCGCGGTGGCGGCCGCGATCGGCGGACTCGGCGGCGCGGCCATCTACGCCGCGACCCAGGGCTCAGCACACACGGTGGGCGGGATGCGCGGTCAGGTGCATGGACCTCCACCACCTCCTGCACCGGGTGTGCCGCCACCTATCCCGCAGCCGGTCCCCGCAGGCGTCCTGCACAGTGAGTACGTCGTGTCCGACGGCCACGGCGGCTTCATCACCAAGATGACTCAGACGGGCATTGTGGACGAAATCACGCTGTCGTCGATCGTCGTGCGCAGTGATGACGGCTATACGCAGATTTACACGTTCCCGTCTGCGGCCGTCGTCCCGAACCCCTCGGTGGTGGCCAACGACACGGTCACCGTGGAGGCCGCCCGAACCGGCGCGACGATCACCCTCAACAGCATCGCTGAGGGTCCGCCGCACGGGAATTGATGGCGCCCTCTGGTTTACGGCCCGAAGCCGTCAGGCGGCTCGGCCTTCACCTCGGGTGCCACCGACGGCGTCTCGACCGAAGTGGCCGCCTGCTCGATCGTGCTCGTCTCACCAAGCGTCATCTCGGGGCCGGAAACGACGGTCGGCGAACCACTGTCGTCACTCAGTGCTGCCGTGAGTGAGCCCATGGCAACCACCGCGCTCGCGCCGACGGCCGCAGACATTAGTTTCAACTTCCGCGAATTCATCTGTGGTAACTCCAATTCGGGTTCGCCTGAGCGGATTGTCAGGCGGGCGGTTCCTGACCGATCGTCGACGGCGGGGTGGTTATCGGGGGCACGGCAACAGACGTTGCAGGTCCCTGGTTTTCCTCGCTGTCTACCACCGTCTCAGCGGTGGTCATTTCCGATGTGGTAACCGGACCGGGCGGCGCCGGTTCCGGCTGATCGGCGGCGCTGACATCACTGAACGCCACTCCCAGGGCGCCCATAGCGATGACTGCGCCGGCGCCCACCGTGGCCGACACCCCTCTAAACTGTTTCGATCTCACCTCTGACCTCTGCATTTCGTTATTGGTCAGCCGCCTTATCGAGCTTGGACGGCCAGTCGAGCAGTGTGTCGAGGGATCGCCGACGACCCCTCCGGCCTATGGGTAGCCGGAAGGGTCGGGGGTGAAACGTTTGGTGTACCGCCGCTACTCGGCGGCCTTCTCCTCGGCCGGCAGCGGGGCAGGGCCCTTGATGACGGGTACGGCCATCGACGTGGCCTCGACCGTGTCGTCCTTGCCCGACGCGGTCGTCGTGGCCGCCATGGTCATCCGCCCTGCCGCGGTGTTGTCAGTACGAGCAGGTTGCTGACCAATGCTCATCGTCAGCGCGCCCATCGTCACCACGGCACTGCCGCCGATTAGCGCGGCCAGTAATTTCACCTTGTTCCGATTCGTTGAATTCATATTCACTCTCCTCCATTTCAAGGTCGTTGCCGACTCGCCCCAGCGGCGCGGCGAACCGTGAAAGTGCAGGTAGAACCCAGTGAACCCGCGAATTCTGTAGCTAGACTTAAGACCGGCTACGAATTGGCTAGCGGCGCCCCCGTCATGTTCAGCCCCTCACAGGCCGCCATCTCTTACCCTGTTGCGCATGCCTGCTGTGGGACCTCGCCGATGACGCGGTTCCTGGCGCGGCGGCTGCTCAACTACCTGCTGCTGCTGATCCTGGCCTCGTTCTTGACGTTCTTGCTGACGTCCGTGTCGTTCAAGCCGCTGGACAGCCTGGAGTCGCGCAACCCACGGCCGCCGACCGAGGTCATCGAAGCCAAGAGGGCCGAACTCAACCTTGACCAACCTCCCCCGACTCGATGGGTGAAATGGGCGTCTGACGCCGTCCGCGGCGATTTCGGCACGACCATCACGGGCCAACCCATCGCCGACGAGCTGGGACGCCGCGTCGGGGTGAGCCTGCGGCTCCTCGTCATCGGTGCGGTGCTGGGGACCGTGATCGGTGTGGTCGTCGGCGCATGGGGAGCGATCCGGCAGTACCACCTGAGTGACCGCGTCATCACCGTGCTTTCGCTGCTGTTGTTGAGCACGCCGGTATTCGTCATCGCGAACCTGTTGATACTGAGCGCGAACGGGGTGAATTCGGTTCTGGGAGTGCGGCTGTTCGAATACATCGGCGAGACTTCACCGGATGCGATCAGCGGCGGGTGGAACCAGTTCGTCGACCGGATACAACATCTGGTGCTGCCGACGTTCACGCTCGCGCTGATGGGGATCGCCGGCTACAGCCGCTACCAGCGCAACGCGATGTTGGACGTGCTCGGGCAGGACTTCATCCGCACCGCACGCGCCAAGGGCCTGACCCGGCGGCAGGCACTGTTCAAACACGGTCTGCGCACCGCGCTGATCCCGATGGCGACGCTGTTCGCCTATGGCATAAGTGGTTTGGTGACAGGAGCCGTGTTCACCGAGAAGATCTTCGGATGGCACGGCATGGGCGAATGGGTGGTGCAGGGCATCGCGACCCAGGACACCAACATCATCGCCGCGGTGACGGTATTCACCGGCGCGGCGGTGCTACTCGCGGGCCTGCTGTCCGACGTCATCTATGCAGCACTTGATCCGAGGGTGCGGGTGACATGACAGAGCCAGTCACCACCGAAACCGCGACGACGGCCAAGTCCGGTCTGGACGCACACGAGTTCGCGTCGCGACGCACGCTGGTGTGGCGCCGCTTTCTGCGCAACAAGCCCGCCGTCGTATCGCTGGTGATACTCGTCGTGTTCTTTGTCGGCTGCTACACGCTGCCGGCGCTGTTGCCATACAGCTACACGGATCTGGACTACTACGCGCTGCAACAACCCCCGAGCACCACCCACTGGTTCGGCACCAATGCGCTCGGCCAGGATCTGTTGGCGCTGACACTGCGCGGTATGCAGAAGTCGATGTTGATCGGCGTGTGTGTCGCGCTCATCGCGACGATCCTGGCCGCGACGGTCGGTGCCATCGCCGGCTACTTCGGCGGCTGGCGCGACCGCCGCCTGATGTGGCTCGTCGACCTGCTGCTGGTGGTGCCCAGTTTCATCGTGATCGCAATTGTCACGCCGCGACTGGGCTCGTCCGACCGTGTCTTCTGGTTGATCGTGCTGTTCTCCGTATTCGGCTGGATGATCAGCTCACGCATCGTGCGCGGTATGACGATGAGCCTTCGAGAACGCGAATTCGTCGTCGCGGCGCGGTACATGGGCGTGCCCAACTGGCGAATAATCGTGCGGCACATCCTGCCGAACGTCGCGTCGCTGCTCATCATCGACACCACGCTGAACGTCGGCACCGCGATAATCGGTGAAACCGGGTTGAGCTTCTTGGGTTTTGGTATTCAGCCGCCCGACGTCTCCCTGGGCACGCTCATCGCCGACGGCACCAATTCGGCCACGACGTTTCCGTGGGTGTTTTTATTCCCCGCCGGTGTGCTGGTGCTGATCGTGCTGTGTACCAACCTCATTGGCGACGGAATACGGGATGCGCTCGATCCGAGCGCACGGCCGCTGCGAAGGAGACGCAGGTGAGTCTCCTCGAGGTGCGCAACCTCACCGTCACCTTCCCGACCGAAACCGAGCAGGTTGCGGCTGTTCGCGGGATGAACTATCACGTCGACGCGGGTGAGGTCGTCGCGCTCGTCGGCGAGTCCGGTGCGGGCAAGTCGGCCAGCGCCATGGCCGTCGTCGGCCTGCTGCCGGAGTACGCCGAGGTCGACGGATCGGTGCGGTTGCACGGCGACGAGTTGCTCGGGCTGTCCGACCAGCGGATGTCGCGGGTGCGGGGCAAGGCCATCGGTACGGTTTTCCAGGATCCGATGTCGGCCCTCACGCCCGTCTACACCGTCGGTGATCAGATCGCCGAGGCCATCCAGATACACAACAGCCACACCACGCGCAGCGCCGCTCGCGCCCGCGCCGTCGAACTGCTCGACCTCGTCGGCATTTCCCAGCCCGAGCGACGTGCGCGGGCCTTCCCGCACGAACTGTCCGGCGGCGAGCGCCAGCGGATCGTCATCGCCATTGCCATCGCGAACGATCCCGACCTACTCATCTGCGACGAACCGACCACCGCGCTTGACGTCACCGTGCAGGCGCAGATCCTCGAGGTGTTGAAGACCGCACGAGACGTCACCGGTGCGGGCGTGCTGATCATCACCCACGACCTCGGCGTGGTCGCCGAGTTCGCCGACCGCGCCTTGGTCATGTATGCCGGCCGTGCTGTCGAGGTGGCCTCCGTCGGACAGCTCTACCGCGACCGCCGAATGCCCTACACCGCTGGGCTTCTCGGGTCGGTACCCCGGCTCGATGCTGCGCAGGGCGCGCGACTCGTGCCGATTCCGGGTGCTCCGCCGTCGATGGCGGCGTTGCCGCCCGGCTGTCCGTTCGCACCGCGCTGCCCACTTGCGATCGACGACTGCCGCGCCGCAGAACCCGAACTGATCTCCGTTGGCCCGAACCACGCCGCCGCATGCATACGGACGGAACGGGTCGCTGGTCACACCGCCGCCGAGATATACGGCGTGTCCACCGAACCGCCCGCCACGGCTGCCGTCGGCGCCGATGCGCCGGTGGTGTTGCGCGTCGAAAACCTGGCCAAGACATACAAACTGACCAAGGGCCTGGTGCTTCGCCGCACGATCGGAGAAGTGCGCGCAGTCGACGGTGTGAGCTTCGAGTTGCAGCAGGGCCGCACGCTGGGCATCGTCGGCGAGTCGGGGTCAGGCAAGTCGACGACGCTCCATCAGATCCTGGACCTGACCGCCCCCCAGGCCGGCTACATCGAAGTGCTCGGCTCTGACGTCGCGACGCTAAACGCGAAGGCCCGACGGGCGTTGCGCGGCGATCTGCAGGTGGTATTCCAGGATCCGGTGGCATCGCTGGACCCCCGACTTCCGGTTTTCGAGGTGCTCGCAGAACCATTGGCCGCCAACGGCTTCGGCAAGAAGCGGATCGATGAGAGAGTCTCCGAACTGTTGGAGATCGTCGGGCTGCGCCGCGCCGACGCCAGTCGCTACCCCGCCGAATTCTCCGGCGGTCAGAAGCAGCGCATCGGCATCGGCCGCGCGCTGGCGCTGCAGCCCAAAATCCTCGCGCTCGACGAACCGGTATCCGCACTCGACGTGTCGATCCAGGCCGGCATCATCAATCTGCTGCTGGAGCTGCAGGACCGCTTCGGCCTGGCGTATCTGTTCGTCTCCCATGACCTGTCAGTGGTCAAACACCTGGCCCATCGGGTAGCGGTGATGTTCAAGGGCAAAATCGTCGAGCAGGGAGACGGAGACCAGGTGTTCGCCAACCCGCGCGATGGATACACCCGCAAGTTGCTGGCCGCAGTTCCTCATCCCGAGCCGCACCACAGCTAGAGTCGGTCGGATGATATCCCGACGCTTAGCTGCGGCCCTGCTGGTCGCCGGTCTTACCATCGGCGGCTGCTCGAGCGGCGACAAGGAAGCACCGCCAGCCGGCGGAAACGCCGAGGTCGGGAAGACCAGCGACATCAACCCGCAGGATCTCGCGACGTTGCGTCAGGGGGGCACCCTACGGCTAGCGCTGAGCGGTTACCCCTCGAACTTCAATTCTTTGCACATCGACGGTAACGAAGCCGATTCCGGGGCGATGCTGCGGACGACGATGCCGCGTGCGTTCCGGGTCGCGTCGGATGGATCGACGACGGTCAACACCGACTACTTCACCGACATCACATTGACCAGCGAAAGCCCGCAGGTCGTCACCTACACCATCAACCCCAAAGCCGTGTGGAGCGATGGCGCGCCGATCACTTGGCAAGACATCGAATCTCAGGTCAACGCGACCAGCGGGAAGAACAAGGACTTCCGCATCGCCAGCACCAACGGCGCAGACCGCGTGGAGAAGGTGACGCGAGGCGTCGACGACCGCCAGGCCGTCGTCACGTTCGCCGCACCTTTCTCGGACTGGCGGGGAATGTTCGCGGGCAACACCATGCTGCTACCCAGGAGCATGACTAGCGACGCCGAGGTTTTCAACAAGGGACAGCTCGACCGACCCGGGCCCTCCGCGGGTCCGTTCATCGTCACCGACCTGGACCGTACCGCGCAGCGAATCACGTTGAAGCGCAACCCGAAATGGTGGGGCACGCCTCCCTTACTGGATGGCATCACCTATCTTGTTCTCGACGACAAGGCGCGCATCCCTGCCCTGAAAAACAACACCATCGACGCCACCGGGGTGGCCTCGCTTTCCGAGTTGACCACCGCCCGAAATACTCCCGGAATTTCCATTCGGCGCGCGCCAGGCCCCAGCTGGTATCACTTCACGTTCAACGGAGCGCCCGGATCGATCCTGTCGGACAAGGCGCTGCGGTTGGCGGTCGCCAAGGGCATCGACCGGCAGGCGATCGCGACCATCACCCAGCGC
Source organism: uncultured Actinomycetota bacterium (assembly GCA_963715215.1). GTDB lineage: Bacteria > Actinomycetota > Actinomycetes > Mycobacteriales > Mycobacteriaceae > Mycobacterium. The sequence goes on along the minus strand of CAVQRJ010000022.1, from coordinate 66,458 downwards.
GGCCTCGTCGACAAGGCGGTTCCGCTGAACAACCACATCTTCGTGGCGGGCCAGGAGGGTTACCAAGACAACAGTGCCGAGGTGGCCTTCGACCCGGAGAAGGCGAAACAGGAGCTCGACGCGTTGGGATGGCGGATGAACGGCCAGTTCCGCGAAAAGGATGGCCGCCAGTTGGTGATTCGCGATGTGCTCTTCGACGCGGAGACGACCAAACAGGTCGCCCAGATCGCGCAGAACGGCCTGGCCCAGATCGGTGTGAAGCTGGAGCTCGACACGAAGGGCGGCACCGGTTTCTTCACGAACTACATCATTCCGGGCGATTTCGACATCGCGCAGTTCAGCTGGGTCGGCGACGCGTTCTCGCTGTGCTGTCTGAACCAGATCTATACGACCAACGCGGAGAGCAACTTCGGCAAGATCAGCAGTCCGGAGATCGACGCGAAGGCCGAGCAGACGTTCGACGAACTCGACCCCGCGAAGGCACGCGAGCTGGCCAACGAACTCGACAAGATGATCTTCGAGATCGGCTTCAGCCTGCCGCTGTTCCAGTCTCCGGGCAACCTCGCGGTACGCAGTAGCCTGGCGAACTTCGGCCCTGCGGGTATCGGCGATCTGGACTATCCGAAGATCGGCTTCATGAAGTAACCCGCTGCACCACACGCGGAATGGCAGCAGGAAGCGCCGATTCGACGACGGTGGCGGCGCCGAGCGCACCGACGAGCAGCCGGATGCCCAAGCTGGCCGGCACCGCGTCCAGCTCCTTCGCGCGGCCAGGCAAGCGGCCGATGTCGCCGTTGTACAGCGCCTCGACGATGTCGAGTGCGGCCCGCTCGCGGGCATCGATCACGCTGTGGCCTGCGGTCGCAAGCTCGGCGAGAACCGAATCGGGTATGAGCGACACGATCTCGTCGGCGACCGCTCGCGGGGTGATCAAGTCGCGGCCGCCGGAGACGACGACCGTCGGCCAGGTGAACTTCGGCATCTCGGCCACGAGGTCGTAGGGCTCGGCTTCGAATTCCAAGGGCTGCGCGGCGAATTCGCGGAAGGCGACGGCGGGATCCAGCGGGCTGCCGTCGGGCGTCGCACCGTAGTTGAGTTCGCGGAACCCGATCCGGCCGACCAGGTCTGGCTCAAAGCGATACGGCGTTTTGCGCTCGAACAGAAACCGCGACGCCCGATCGAGCACGGTCCACAGTCCTCGTCGACCCTGCAGCAGGAGGTCGAGCTGGCGGGTCAGCACCGCCGGTCCGGCGAGACCGTAGACCGCTGCGGTGAGCTGCCCCGCCGCGGGTGTGAGCACACCGTCGTCGACGAGCTTTCGCACCTTCGGCGCCAATTCGGCCGCGTCGGGATCGTCGCCGTCCCAGAGCACCCGGCGCGTCTCATCGCGCACGGCGTCGATGTCTTGTGCCGACAGCACGGGTGAGTCGAGAACCATCGCGTGTACCCGATTCGGGTGTCGCACACCGACTCCCGCCGCCAGGTACGCGCCGTACGAGGTGCCATAGATCACCGCCTTTTCGACCTGTGCATCGTCGAGGACGGCAGCGATGTCGTTGACCGCTGGGTCGATGGTGAGGGCTTCGGGCGGCAGATCGGTGCCCTGGTCGTCGTGACGGGACATCCCGACACCGCGGTGGTCGATCATGATCAGGTCGAGGCCTCTGGCCGCCGCGTGCCTGCGCAGTCCGCGGTACAGCGCGACCGACGCCGCACCCGGGCCGCCGGGGATGACGACCAGTGGATTCATCGACTTCCGCCCGGTCCGTACGTAGTAGAGATCGAACTCGTCGTCTCGGTCCGGTGCCACGGGACGCCGCACCGGCCGCACGCCTGGCATTGCGGTCAGCTTGTCGTGCGCACGGCGACGCTTGGCGTTCATCGTCATCGCCAACCATTCTGCCCCCGGCATGAATCCGGCGGTAATAGAGTCGCGGGACAGATCGATGACGGGAACGTGGTGAACTTGCAGCAGTTCTTCGAACGGGCGACGCAGGCGTTCGAGGTGTTGGGCGTTTCGTCGATGGTGCTGGGCACCGGATACGCCATCGGCCTTGCCATGGTGACCTGGAGGCGGACCGGCGGAGCAAGGGCCTTCAAGATGCTGCGCGACGCGATCGGCGGCGCGATCCTGCTCGGCCTAGAACTGCTCGTCGCCGCCGACATCGTCAAGACCGTCACGTCGAAGCCGTCACTGACGGATTCCGCCATCCTCGGGATGATCGTGCTCATTCGGACGGTGCTCAGCTTCACGATCGAGGTCGAGATCGACGGTGTTGCGCCGTGGCGAAAAGCCCTCACGACGGGTCCGGAGGTCCTTGCGCGGACCACCCGCGACGCGCGATCGCGGCCAGAACCCGGCGTCTAGCTGCCGCGGATCAGGTCCGCCGCCTTCTCGCCGATCAGCACACTGGGGGCGTGGGTATGTCCGCGGATGATCGCAGGCATCACCGATGCGTCGGCCACTCGCAGCCGGTCGATTCCGCGCACCCGCAAATGCGGGTCGACCACGCTGGCATCGTCGCTGCCCATCCGGCAGGTGGCGACGGGATGGTAAAGCGTGTGCGACAACGTGTTGAGTGCCTTTTCCAGCGTCTCGTCATCGAGCCTCGTCGCACCCAACGGCCTGGCGATCTTGCCGATCACGTCCCGCATCGCCGGTGATTCGGCGATCTGCGCACACATCCGCAGCCCGGACATCAACGCGGCCCGATCCACCCCCGCGTCGTCACTGAGGTACCGCGGATCGATGATCGGCTTGTCCGTCGGGTCCAGCGACCGCAACGTGATGCTGCCGCGGCTGTGCGGCTTCAGCAGGATCGGGCCGAAAACCACCGCGTGGCGGCCGTAGGGGTCGCCGAGGCCCTCCTCGAAGAACGGCGCGGGCGCGAATATCAGCTCCAGGTCCGGCAGGGCCAGTTCGGGTCGGCTGCGGACGAATCCGTACGCCTCGCCGACATTCGAGGTGAGCATGCCGCGTCGTCGGATCAGGTAATTGAGCAACTCCACAGGCTTTTCGGCGGCGAACAGGGTGTCGTGCGGGACGTCGAAGCCGAGCGGCACCACCAGGTGGTCCATCAGGTTCTGCCCGACCTCGGGCGCATGGTGCACCACGTCGATGCCGTGGTCGGCGAGCTGCTCGCGATCCCCGATGCCGGACAGCATCAGCAGTTGCGGACTGTTCACCGCGCCACCGCACAGCACCACCTCTCCACGGGCGCGCACCACGCGACGCTGGCCGAGCTGGATGAACTCGACGCCGACGGCGCGCCTGCCGTCGATCAGCACCCGGGTCGCGGTGGCCTCGGTGAGCAGGGTCAGATTCCGTCTGCGCAGGACAGGCTTGAGGTACGCGTCGGCCGCGCTCCACCGTGCGCCCCTGCGCTGGGTGACGCGCGTCTCGTAGAAGCCTTCCGGTGCATCGCAATTGGGGGTGTCGATGCCGTGGCCGCATTCCTGGACGGCAGTCAGCCATGCCGCCGTCGAACTGCGCGGGCTGCGCTGCGGCGAGATGACCAGCGGGCCGGCCTCGATCTTCGCGAAGTACTTCGCGACGTGTGCGAAGTCCCACTCCTGACCCGCAAGGGCACCCCACTCGTCGTAGTCGGCGGCGAACCCCCGCACCCACATCATCGCGTTCATCGATGACGAACCGCCGAGCATTTTGCCACGCGGCCAATAGATTTCGCGTCCGTCGAGGAATTTCTGCGGCTCCGTCGAATAGTCCCAGTCGACCTCGCTGCGGAACAGCTTCGAGAACGCGGCGGGGATGTGAATGAATTTGTTCTTGTCTTTAGGGCCGGCCTCGAGCACCACGACCGAAGCGGCCGGATCGGCGCTGAGCCGACTGGCCAGCACAGATCCGGCAGAGCCTGTTCCCACGACGATGTAGTCGGCTTCCACCCGCCGGAGTTTAAGAGGTGACGCGGTGTTATGCGGACAGTTCGATGTGGTGCGCGGCGCCGACACTCTCGTACCGGTGCGGGCTGCAGGTCAGCACGATGACCTGGCCGTCGCCGCCCACCGCGTCGAACACCGCGCCCATCTTCATCAGCCGGTCGGGGTCGGTGAAACCCAGCGCATCGTCGATGACGACCGGGACGCTGTCCTCCTTGGCGACAAGCGCCGCCCCGGCCAGCCTGGCGACGATGCCCAGTTGCTCCTTCGCGCCGCCGGATAATGACTCATATGGCACGGTCCGCCCGGACAGTGTGCGACTGCAGATCCGCAGCTGGCTGTCGATCTCGACCTCGAAGGTGTCGCCGAAGACGATGCGGCCGAGCCGCTCCACCTGGTTGCGGAACGGGTCGACGTAGCGCAACCGGGTGGCGTCCCGATGCCGGGCCATCACCGTGCGCAGCAGCTGTGCGGCCCGCGCCCGCCGGTGCACCCGAAGGTATTCGGCCTCCGCGTGCTCGCGTTCGGTCTCGGCGGCGTCGAGCTGGCACTTGCGTCCCTCGGTGCCGTAGACCTTCAGCTGGGCGGCCACCAGGCGCAGAGAGTCGGCGACCTCGTCGTGACGGCTGCTCAGCACCTCGACGCGGCGCAGCGCCTCGTCGAGGGCGGCGGCGACGGTATCCGGTGCGCAGCCGGCGAGCTCGCCGCCCAGGTCCGCGACGAGCCCGGTGGCGCGGCGCGCCTTGTCCATATCGGCCTCGGCCTTGACGAGAAGGGCGTCGTCGGTGGCGGTGGCCCGCTGCTGCGCGAGCCGATCTCGCGCAGCGGTCAGCTCGACGTAGCACGCGGTCAGCTTCTCCCGCGCAACACCGGCCTGGGTCGCCCTCTCCCCCAGTCGCTTTGCCGCGGCCGCCGCGACCTTCCGGTGGGTCTCGCAGTCGGCGATGGCCTTCTGCTGTGCGGCGGTGGCTTCGTTGAGCTCGGTGCGAGCGCTCGCCGAATCGGCGGGGCCCGCGGTTTCGCCAGCCTCTGCGGGTTCGGTGTTGCGCAGCTCGGCGAGCCGCACCCGCAGCAGATCGACGTCGTCGTCACCGATCAGTCCGTTGGCGTTCGCGGTCGACCTGTCGCGGGCGCCGACCAGTTCCCGACGCCGCTGGTCGAGGATCCTGGCAGCATCCACATCGTCGACTTTGGCCGACGCCAGCGCGACCGCCAGAACGTGTTGTGCAGCATCGAGTTTGGCCTGGGTATCGGATGCGGGCGCACCTGGCACCACGCGCGCCGTCAGCACGCCGGGTACGTCGATGTCGGTGGTCGTGGTGGCGTTCGTCGACCAGGCGCCGCAGGCTTTGAGTATGACGGGCTCACCCCCGACCCGCAGCTCGATGTCGGTGACGGCGACGACCTCGATGTAGGCCGACGCCAACTCGGCCTGTCCGGCCGCCCGCTCGACGGCGGCAGCGGCGGTGTCGATGTCACGCATCAAGGCGTCGGTGAGCGCAATCGGGGCGAGTTCGCGCTCGACGCGCTCGACCTCACGCAGTGCGGCGTCGATCTTGGTCAGGCGGCTCGAGACCCTGCCGGCCTCGTCCCGGTCGGACAGCAGCTCCGCGGCGCGGCGAGCGGACACGACGCGGTCCTGGCTCGCCTGCAGCGCGGCACGCGCTTCCTCGGCGTCCGCCTCCGCGGCCTGCTGGACCTCTTGGGCGGTCAGTTCGTCGTCGTGGGCCTGCGCGGCTGCGGTTTCCAGTTCGGCGACGGCCGCGGTGCGCTCGTTGACGTCGGCCTGCAGCCGGCGGCGCTCGGTCAGCGTTGCGACGGAGGCTTCGAGAGTGGCGTCGGCGGCCGCGGCGACCACCTCGGCCTGCTTGAGTTGTTGGGTCAGCGCGGCGACCTCTTCGGCGGCGGTTCGCGCGGTGGCCAAGCGCTCAACCGCCTCCGCACGTTCGCCCGCCAGCCGCTCCAGTTCGGCGGTGAGGGTGGCGTGTGTCCGGACCGCATCGTCGACCTCGGCGACTGCGGCCGCGCACCGGGCCACCTCATCGTCGGCGTCCCGCATGCGTTTGGTCGCCGTGGCCCATTCGCCGGTCGGTCGTCCGGTGGGTGTGAAGTACCGCAGATACTCCGCATCGATCCGGTCGATCAACAGCGGCTCGGCGCCGGACAACTGGACCGCCTCACCGGCGGCCACGTCGAGTGCCCTCGACAGCGCATCGCATCCGGACAGATCCACCGCTGCAGTCGACGCCGACTGCAGCACGCGTTGCGCCTGCCACAGCGCCACGTCGACCGTCTCCTCCAGAATCGCGCGTACCCGGTCGTGTGCCTCGTCACCGGTAAGCTGTTCCCGACGCGGCGCCAGCACCGTCAGTACCGTCTCGGCGCGCTTGTGAAAACGCTTGCGATATACGAATCGGTAAGGGCCCGTGCTGATCTCGGCGATGATCTCGGCACCCACGTCGGCGTGGGTCGGCTTGACCTGTTTGACTTCCTTCTTGGTCGACCTGTCCTTGGCCTCCAGCAGCAGGTCCAGCGCCTCGATCATCGACGACTTGCCGATCTCGTTGGCGCCGCAGACCACCACGACCCCGTGGTCGGGAAACTCGATCTCGCGGTGGGTGATGCCGCGGTAGTTGGTCAATACAAGCCGGTGCAACCTCATGCGCCGACCTCGCACGCTCCGCCGGCGCATCCTGTGCCGGTGATTCGCTCGCAAGCCTCCCTCACTGCCTCGACTCCCGCTCGCTCCGGTCCTCGCTTCGCTGCGATCCTCACTCGCGCTCGCCTTCGGGTGCTCACTGCCTCGACTCCCGCTCGCTCCGGTCCTCGCTTCGCTGCGATCCTCACTCGCGCTCGCCTTCGGGTGCTCATGCGATGCCCCTGTCGACGAGGCGCAGCAGCAGTGAAAGCGCGGCCCTGGCGTCGTCGGCGTCCTCGCCTTCGGAGCGCGCCGCGGCCACCAGTTCATCGACAGCGGCGGCGGCGAACCCGCCGATGCCGAGGTCGTCGAATTCGCCCTCGGCCGGGATCACCGCGATCTCCGACTGCCGCTCCCACAGGCCGAGCGCCGCGAACAACCGCGCGTACTTGTCCAGGCAGGCATCGAGCGCGGCCTTGTCGGTCACGGTCAGCGTTCCGGTGAGCGCCAACCGAACGACGGTGCGCTCCTTGTCGGTCATCAAATCGAGGTTGATGTCCAGGTCGGCGACGTCACGGCTGCTGTCCACCGCGTGGTGCAGCGTCACGAACCGCCAGCGGCCGACCCGCCGCGGTTCAACGTTCGCTGACCGACCAGGATCGTTCTCGTCGATGTCGACCACCAGCACATGACCGGGGTCGGGTTCGATGTCGTCGTAGTTGGTGACCTCGGGTGATCCCGAGTACCAGATGCGGCCCGTTGTACCGACCTGCATGCGAGAGTGCTTGTCCCCCAACGCCACATAGTGGACCGCGCCGCGGGCGATCGCCGCTTCCAGCGCCGCCAGCTGAATCAGCGACGGCCTGTCCTTGTCGGGAACCAGGATGTCGACGGCGCCGTGGCCCACCACGATGCGGGTGGTCCCGTCCGCGGGCAGGTCGTCGATCACCTCGGCGATGAGGTCGGACGTGGGCGCCTTCGACGGCCACGGCGCCGCGACGATCTGTAGTCCGGGCCGAACCTCGTGCACGCCGCGCCGGTCGAGAACCGTGACGTTGTCCGGGCGTTCGGCCGTGAACAGCGCGCTGGTATAGACGGAGGACGCGTCGAGCGGATCGTGGTTGCCGGGCAACAGGTAGACCGGAACGCCGATGGCCCGCATAACCTCGAGCGACTGACTGACCACGCGCGGCGCCAGCTGGTTGTGCTCGAACACGTCGCCCGCGACCACGACGAACTCAGCGCCGGCTACTTCGGCAAGTGCCCCAAGCCCCGCCACGACGTCGCGCCGAGCGGATGAATACCGAGGCTGCGCCTCGCCGTTGAGGAAGTAACGGGTCATCCCGAGCTGCCAGTCGGCGGTGTGCACGAAACGCATCTCGAGCCCTCCTTCCTTGCCGCAGCTTTGCTAGGTGTGGCGAGTGTAGGTCCGGGCGCCGACAACTCACGGGACGCGCGTCGGCATGCCTTACGGTGAACTCGTGGCTGACCGCTATCGCACACTGCTCTTGCTACGGCACGGGAAGTCGGACTATCCGGTTGGCGTGGCCGACCACGAGCGTCCGCTGGCCGCTCGCGGAAAGCGGGAGGCGGCACTGGCAGGAGACTGGATGCGCGCCCACACCCCCGGGGTCGAGGCTGTGCTGTGCTCGACCGCCACGCGCACCCGCGAGACGCTGGCGCGGACCGGAATCGAGGCGCCGGTGAGCTACGTCGACCGGTTGTACGACGCCACGCCTGGCGCGGTGATCGAGGAGATCAACGGTGTCGACGCGGACGTCGAAACACTGCTCGTGATCGGCCACGAGCCTGCGATGTCATCGGTGGCGCTCGGCCTTGCTTCTCCGGACGACAGCAACCCGACTGCGGCCGAACTCATCTCGACGAAATTCCCGACGTCGGCGATCGCTGTGCTGCGCACCGCCGAACCGTGGGACCAGCTGGCACTCAGCACCGCCGCGCTGGTCGCCTTCCACGTACCCCGCTGAATTCACCTCGCGCAAGCGCTCGTCGGCGCTAGGAGCTGGTAGCGAGCGTCAGCTCCATCAGCTTGATCACCATCCCACAGGCGTCGATGCCAGGCTGCTGCGGATTCACCCACCAACCCACCACGCCGCCCGCGTCGCTGGCGACTCCGCACGCCCCGTTGGGGTCGTTGGGATGCATCACGATCGAGGGCACACCTGCGATCGAGCGACTTTCCACCTTGTACTCGAGCTGGTCGGCGGTTTTGCGCTCGTTGTCGAGGCTGCCCTGCTCGAACCAGAAGCGGGTGATGTCGATCAAACCCGCAGGGTTGGCGGCCTGCCACCGGCACACGGCGCCGACGAAGGTGCTCTGAATGTCCAGCGGGTCGGCCCCGACGGTCTTGGCCAGAATGTCCTCGGTGAGGACCTCGCACTCCTTGAGCAGGTTCGGGTACTGCTTCTCGGAGTTGTCGTTGCGCGGCACGTCCCCGGAGCCGGCCTTGGCAGCCGTTCCTTCGACCGTGCGCGAGCAGCCGACGAGCATCGTCACCGCGGCCAGCACAGCGGCGACCGCGGCGACGATCCGGCGCGCCGAGCCCGTCATTTGGAGTTCACAATCGACTGGCGGGTCAACTCCTTGGCCACCTCACACGCATCCGGGAAGGGCTTCTCGGAGAAGCTGATCGACCATTCGATGAAGTCGTCGTCATACTGGATGCCGATCTCACACAGGTTGTTACCGAGCGTCGGATCCTCGCCGACGGCGATGAAACCGTCGTGGCCCTCGATGTTGATGTCCTCGACGCTGGTCCGGGAGAGCTCTTCGGTCTTGCGTTCGCGCCCGATCGGGCTGCCGCGATACCAGGTGAACGAGAAATGCGGGCCGAGGATGCCGCCGCCGGCCAGCCACTGGCAGCCCACAGAGTTCTTCGCAGTGTTCACCAACCCCGCCACGCGCGTCTGCTCGGCCATCGTCTGGTCGCTGATGCCGCCGCACTGAGGAAAGAAGGGTCCATGGGTGATGCCCTGAGCGGCCGGCGGGCCCGACGACCCGTCAGGCGATGTCGAATCGGAGCCCGATGAGCATGCCGCCAACACCGGAATCATGGCCGCGGCAGCCACGGCCAGCACCTTCACGTTGCTGGGAGTCACAGCGCACACTGTAGCGGCAGGCGCCAAGGCCAACCTGAGAGACACGCTGACCTGCCATTTCGGCACCCCACACCCGGTATCGATCCGACCGCAATCCACCAGGTCGGTGTGCGAAAGTAACTGGATGCTCCTGGCACTGCTGCGCCAGTTTGTGCGGCCGTATCGCTGGCCGCTCATCGCTGTCGCGGTGCTTCAGGTGACCAGCACACTGGCGTCGCTGTACCTGCCGACGGTCAACGCGGCCATCATCGACGACGGCGTGGCCAAGGGCGACAGCGGCACCATCGTCGAGCTCGGCGGGGTGATGCTGGCCGTCACCGGGCTGCAGGTGCTGTGTGCCGTCGGCGCGGTGTACTTCGGCTCGCGCGCCGCGATGGGTTTCGGGCGCGACCTGCGGTCGGGGATCTTTCACCACGTGACGGGCTTCTCGACCGCCGAGACGGCACGCTTCGGCGCGTCGTCGTTGCTGACCCGCACCACCAACGATGTGCAGCAGGTACAGCTGCTGGTGCAGGTGACCTGCACCATGCTGATCACCGCGCCGATCATGTCGGTCGGTGGCATCTTCATGGCGGTGCACCAAGACGCAGGACTGTCATGGCTGCTGCTGGTCAGCGTTCCCGTGCTGGCGCTGGCCAACTACTGGATCGTCTCGCACCTTCTGCCGATCTTCCGCACCATCCAGCGGCTCATCGACGGCATCAACCGGGTGCTGCGCGACCAGCTGTCGGGTATCCGGGTGATCCGGGCCTTCGCGCGAGAGCCCTTCGAGCGCAACCGTTTCGCCGAGGCCAACGGGGCGTTGTCGGACACCGCGCTGACGGCGGGCCGTCGGCAGGCGCTGATGTTGCCGGTGACCACGCTGGTGATCAACATCTCGAGCGTCGCGCTGATCTGGTTCGGCGGCTTGCGAATCGACGACGGCGAGATGCAGGTGGGCTCGCTGATCGCGTTCCTGTCCTACTTCATGCAGATCCTGATGGCGGTGCTGCTCGCGACGTTCATTTTGATCCTGGTGCCTCGGGCGTCGGCGTGCGCGGAACGGATCACCGAGCTGCTGTCCACTGAGCCGGCGATCGCCAGCCCCGCCGAACCCGTGCGGCCTGCGTCGGTCGGTGGCGCGATCAGCCTGCGTGATGCCACCTTCTGCTATCCGGGCGCCGACAGACCTGTGCTGCAGGATGTGTCGCTGGTCGCGCGGCCAGGCACGACCACCGCCATCGTCGGATCAACGGGGTCAGGCAAGTCGACGCTGGTGTCGTTGATCTGCCGCATGTATGACGTGACGTCCGGGTCGGTGCGCATCGACGACATCGATGTGCGTGACTACGACACCGAGCAGTTGTGGTCGGCGATCGGGCTTGTGCCGCAACGAGGTTACCTGTTCTCCGGAACCGTCGCCGACAACCTGAGGTACGGCAAGGCCGACGCGACCGACGACGAAATGTGGGACGCGCTGCGCGTTGCGTCGGCGGACGGATTCGTCCGCTCCCATGCCGAAGGCCTCGACATGCCGGTCGCCCAGGGCGGCATTAACTTTTCGGGCGGGCAGCGGCAGCGGCTGGCGATCGCCCGAGCCGTCATCCGCAGACCGGCCATCTACCTGTTCGACGACGCGTTCTCCGCACTCGATGTGCACACCGACGCCAGGGTCCGGTCGGCGCTAAGCGACGTGTCTTCCGACGCAACCGTTGTCATTGTCGCTCAGCGGATTTCAACCGTGGCCGCTGCTGACCAGATCATCGTGATCGACGACGGCAGGGTGGTGGGCGCCGGTACGCACGACTCGCTGTTGGCCGACTGCCCCACCTATGCCGAATTCGCCGACTCGCAGACGGTCGGAGCCGGTGTCGGGGGCAGCCCGTGACTCAGCCGCTGGGACGCCCGATCCGGGGCATGGTGCAGGCGCCGACGGAACGCTCCCGTGACTTCAAGGGCTCCGCCGTCCGGCTGGTGAAGCAGTTGACGCCGCAGCGCGGTCCGACCGCGGCGGTGATCCTGCTGGGTGTCGGCGGAATCGCGATCGGCGTAATCGGCCCGCGCATCCTCGGGCACGCCACCGACCTGTTGTTCAACGGGGTCATCGGACGCGAACTGCCTGCGGGTCTCACCAAGGAACAGGCCGTCGCGGCCGCGCGGACTCGCGGCGACAACACGTTCGCCGACCTCCTGTCGGGGATGAACGTGGTCCCGGGACGGGGTGTGGATTTCGCGGGGGTCGGGCGCACGCTGCTGCTGGCGCTCGGGCTGTATCTGATTGCGGCGCTGCTTCTTTGGCTTCAGGCCCGACTGCTCAACGTGGTGGTACAGCGGACCATGGTCGCGCTGCGCTCCGACGTCGAGGACAAGCTGCACCGCCTACCGCTGTCGTATTTCGACACCAGACAGCGCGGCGAGGTGCTGAGCCGCGTCACCAACGACGTCGACAACATCGCGACGTCGCTGTCGATGACGATCAGCCAATTGCTCACGTCGCTGCTTACCCTCGTCGCCGTCCTGGTGATGATGTTGACGATTTCGCCGCTGCTGGCCCTGCTCACCGTCGTCACGGTGCCGTTGTCGTTGTTGGTCACCAGGGAGATAGCGCGCCGTTCGCAGCGTCTGTTCGTCGAGCAGTGGGCCAACACCGGCAGGCTCAACGCCCACATCGAGGAGACCTACAGCGGCTTCACCTTGGTCAAGACGTTCGGCCATCGTGCGCTGGCGGAGGAGCAGTTTCGCGAGCGCAACGCCGATGTCTACCACGCGAGCCGGGGCGCCCAGTTCTTATCCGGTTTGGTCGGGCCTGCCACCACGTTCATCGGAAACCTCAGCTACGTGGCGGTGGCGGTCGTCGGCGGCATTCAGGTGGCGACCGGCCAGATCACCCTGGGCAGCATCCAGGCCTTCATCCAGTACGTGCGGCAGTTCAATCAGCCGCTGGCCCAGGTCGCAGGCATGTACAACACGCTGCAGTCCGGGGTGGCCAGCGCCGAGCGGGTGTTCGATCTGCTCGACGCCGAGGAGGAGACGCCGGACCTGCGTGAGCCGCTGCCGTCGCCCGACGGACAACGCGGGCGGGTCGAATTCGAGCACGTCAATTTCGCCTACCGGCCGGGCACCCCGGTCATCGAGGACCTGTCGCTGGTCGCCGAACCTGGCAGCACGGTCGCGATCGTCGGGCCGACAGGGGCGGGGAAAACCACCCTGGTCAACCTCCTGATGCGGTTCTACGACGTGGATTCGGGCCGGATCCTTGTCGACGGCATCGACATCGCGACGGTCAGCCGCGAATCACTGCGGTCGCGGATCGGCATGGTGCTCCAGGACACCTGGCTGTTCGGCGGCACGATCTACGACAACATCGCGTACGGCAGGCCCGAAGCCCATGAGGACGAGGTCATCGACGCGGCGAGGGCGGCGTACGTGGACAGGTTCGTACACACGCTGCCCGACGGCTACGAAACCAGGGTCAGCGACGACGGCGGCAACATCAGCGCCGGTGAGAAACAACTGATCACCATCGCCCGGGCATTCCTGGCCCGCCCGCAGCTGCTGATCCTCGACGAGGCGACCAGTTCGGTGGACACCCGGACCGAGCTGCTGATCCAGAACGCGATGGTGGAGCTTCGCCGGGACAGAACAAGCTTCATCATCGCGCACCGGCTATCGACGATCCGCGACGCCGACCAGATCCTGGTGATGGAGGAAGGCAGGATCGTCGAACGCGGCAGCCACGAAGATCTGCTGGCCAGACGGGGCGAATATTGGGCGATGGCGCAGGCTTGACCTCGCGGGCAGACGCCAGGGGAGCTGCTCGGCAAAGATAAGGTGTCCCCATGAGTACCAGGACGGTGCACACGTTCTGCCGGTACTGCCTGGCATCGTGCGGCATCGAGGTCAGGGTCGAGGACAACCACGTCACGAAGATCTCGGCCGACAAGCAGAACCCCCACACCTGGCGCGATTTCTGCGCCAAGGGCCGCACGGCAAACCAACTCGTCGAGCATCCGCGTCGCATCCTCAACCCGATGCGTCGCGTCGGCGACACGTATGTCGAGGCGTCGTGGGACGAGGCCATCGCCGACATCGCGGCACGGATGAACGCCCTCATCGATGCCGACGGGCCCGACGCGGTGGGCATCTATTACGGGAATCCGGCGGGCTTCTCGTCGTCGAACATCATCTTCATGAACGGCTGGCTGGATGCCGTTGGCACTCATAGCCGGTATTTCGTCGGCTCGGTCGACCAGAACGCGATGCATGTCGTCGCCACCGCGATGTACGGCTCGATGCTGATGGCCCCGGTGTCCGACATCGACAACTGCGACTACTTCCTGCTGGTCGGGACGAATCCCGCTGTCAGCGCGTGGAATTGGCTGGAAACCGTGCCCGGCGGGTGGCGGCGTGCCCTGGAGCGGCAGAAGGGCGGCGCGAAGATTGTCATTGTCGATCCGTTGCTGACCGAATCCGCAGAACATGCCGACGTGCATCTGGCGGTCCGGCCTGGGCAGGATTGGGCCCTGCTGCTGGCCATGGTGAAGGTGATCCTCGACGAGAGTCGAGAACACGAAGTCGACTGCACCGAACTCGCCACGGGTGTACCGGCATTGCGCGAGCTCGTCGCCGACGTCGATCTCGAGGACCTCGCGTCGCGTTGCGACATTCCCCGCACTGAGATCGAGCGCGTTGCGCGGGATTTCGCCGGCGCGCCGAGGGCGATGGTCGTCACCCGAACCGGCGTTTCGATGCATCTGGCCGGAACCGTGGCGGAGTGGCTCGGGCATGTGCTCAACGTCATCACGGGCCGGATGGACCGACCCGGCGGCCGGCGCTACGAGCCCGGATATGTCGATGCAATCCGGATGTCCGGCCTGATCAAGGCGAATCCGCACAAGAGCCGGCTGCTCGGTCGCGAGATGGTCGCCGGCGCGCATGCGCTCAGCGAGTTACCCGACGAGATAACGACTCCCGGCTCGGGCCAGATCCGCGCCATGGTCATCAACTGTGGCAACCCGGTGGTCTCGGGACCCGACGGCGCGAAGCTTGATCAGGCGCTCGGACAACTGGACCTGTTGGTGGCCATCGACTTCGTGCAGCGAGAAAGCCATCGGCACGCGCATTGGCTGCTACCCGCCGTGCACTGGCTGGAACGCGACGACCTGCTGGCATTCACCAGCAGCATGCACGACGAGCCGTATCTTCAGTTCGGGGCGAAGGCAGTTGAGCCGCCGCCGGGCGCCCGTCAGGAATGGCGCATCTTCGTTGACCTCGCGATAGCGATGCGCAAGCCGCTGTTCCGGGCGAAAGGAATCAACGGCTTCATCAAGACCACGCGTCGAATCGCGCGTGCTACCCGCAAGCCGCAGTTGGAGTTCGGCCCGCACTGGATCGACCGGCTGATAATCGCCACCGGACGAAAGTTCAACGGCCGCAGGATCAAGTGGCGCGACATCCAGGCGCATCCACACGGATGGGTTCTGGGCCCCCGACAGTTCGGCCATTTCAAGGACGCGTTGCGAACCGCCGACAAGAAGGTGCACGCCGCACCTCCCGAGTTCGTCGAGCGCGCGCGTGAGCTACTTGCCGAACCGCACCCGGTCGCGCCGCAGGGATATCCCTTCCAGCTGGCGAATCGGCGCCATCGGCACTCGATGAACTCGTGGCTCAACGAGCTGCCCGGCCTGCACCCGTCGGGCAAGAAAAACGAGGTCGTGATCAATCCGGACGACGCGGCGGAGCTGGGTATCGGTGACGGTGATCGCGTGCGGGTGTTCTCGGCGGTCGGCGAGATCGAACTGCCCGCGGCGGTCGACAAGCTGCCTCGCCGCGGCGTGGTCGTCGTCGACCACGGCTGGGGCTCAAGGATTTTCGATCCGCGCGGCGGCGGTGCGCCGGAGTCGTTCGGCGCCAACCGCAACCTCCTCGTCGACGGCGGACCGGTCGACCCGCTGTCGCAGACCTCAGCGCTGAACTCGTCCTACGTCGGCGTCGAACGCGTCGGCTGACTCAGACCTGCGGACCCTCTGACCGCAGATCGTCGACATTGCGCATCGCGTCGCGCAGCTTGGTCAGCCATTCTTCGGTGTGCTCGCCGACCAGCCTGACCGACCATGCCAGCGCGTCGGAACGTGACCGCGCGACACCGGCGTCGACGAGGGTGTCGAGGACCTGGCGTTCGGGTTGGCGCAGCCGCGTCATCACCGGAACGGCGATGTGGGTGAACAGGATTCGCTCAAAGTTGTCGTCTCCGACCGCCCCGATTTCTATACCCCACGAAACCTTGCGGCCGTACTTGTCCTGCGCCTCGTCGGCGATCCGCATGCGCTCCGGCCGCGTCTCCTCGCGGAACCGGGACGCGCGGCCCGCTGCACGGGCTTCGCTCTGCTCGCCCTCGGGCTCGGGTAGTCGGCCGATCACGGTGATCTCCTCACGGTCGACCACCACCGTGGGGTCGCCGTCGAACCAGTCGGGCAGGCGGCCTGCGAACCATTCGGCGGCGTCGCCTGCATCTGGCTGATTGGCCTGCTGCCAACCGCCCGCCCTGCCTGACCTGCCGCCTCCATGTGCGTGATGTTGTCTCATGATTACATAATTACACCGTTACATAGCTGGTGAGGCAGCTTTCACCGACAGCGAAACAATTGAGACTGCGCTGATGGTGGCGCCTACTCGCACTTCTTCGCCACCACCGCAGTTTCAACGGATTCGGGGGTCAGTTGCGCTACATCAGGACCGCGGCTCCCCCGCCGAGCACCATCCCGACGAGCAATAGCGCGGCCCAGCCCGCGCCGAACAAGAAGCCGACGACGGCCAGCGCAATGATCGCCGGCGACGCCACGAAGAGCACCATGCCGGGGTGCTGCTTGATGACCGCGAGGGCGCTCTGCGCCCGCACCCGGTCGATTTCCTTTGCCATGTAATAAGCATGCCAGCGTCGCGTAGACCACGGCATAGTGTCGAGAAACCCCGAAGCACGAAGGAGTGAACCGTGACTGGACCTGGACCTGGCAGTTGGCAACCGGATCCCGAAGGCCGCTACGAGTACCGCTGGTGGGACGGGCAGCGTTGGACGGATCAGGTTTCGCACCGAGGTCAGGTGAGCCGCGTCCCAATGGGCGGCGCGCCGGCTCCTGGCGGCGTCCCGCAGCAGCCGCAGGGCGACGGCTTCGCAGGGATCACCGGTGATCTCGTCGACGGTCGGTTCAGCGAGAAAGAGGCGAAGTCGATCGCCAACCAGAACTCGAAGCTGCTGCGCGTGCGCCTCGGCGAGCCGTTCATGGCGCGACAGGGGTCGATGGTCGCCTATCAGGGCAATGTGGACTTCGCCTTCGAGGGGGGCGGCGCGTCAAGGTTCATCAAGAAGGCCCTGACCGGCGAGGGACTGCCGTTGATGAGGTGCCAGGGCCAAGGCGATGTGTTCCTCGCCGAGCGGGCATACGACATACATCTGCTGAACATCAACAACTCCGGGCTCTCGATCAGCGGGAAGAACGTGTTGGCGTTCTCGTCGAGCCTGGACTGGAACATCGAACGGGTGAAGGGCGGCAGCATCGCGACGGGCGGGCTGTTCAACACGACGTTGCGCGGCACCGGTTGGGTGGCCTTGACGACGGACGGGCCGCCGGTGGTGCTGAACGCCGCAGAGGCACCGACGTTCGCCGACACCAACGCTGTGGTCGCGTGGTCGGCGAACCTGCAGACGCAGCTGAAGACGAGCTTCAAGGCGGGCGCGCTGATCGGTCGCGGTTCGGGCGAGGCGATCCAGGTGTCGTTCTACGGGCAGGGCTTCGTGATCGTGCAGCCGTCGGAGGGTTTTCAGGTCACCGCGACCGCATAGGTAGTCACAGCTCGAGCTGCACCGTCACCGGGCCGTCGTTGACGAGTGCGACCTGCATGTCCGCGCCGAACACGCCGCGCTCGACCTGTGCGCCGAGCGCGCGTAGGGCGTCGGCGAACGCGGTCACGAGCGGCTCGGCGACCGCCCCCGGCGCGGCGGCGTTCCACGTCGGACGCCTGCCCTTGGTGGTGTTCGCATACAGGGTGAACTGGCTGATCACCAGGATCGGCGCGTTGACGTCGGCCGCCGACTTCTCATCGTCGAGAATGCGCAATTGCCAGAGCTTTTCGGCCAGCCGCTGAGCCCTGCTCACGTCGTCGTCGTGCGTGACACCGACGAGCGCGAGCAGGCCTTGGCCGTCCGGTTGGATGGCGCCGACGGTTTCACCGTCGACCGTCACCGACGCCGACGTGACCCGCTGAACGAGGATGCGCACGGCGACGACGCTACAGGGTCTCGAGGATGCCCTTCATCGTATCGATCTCCTGTTGCTGGGTGTTGACGATCGCATGTGCCATCTCGATCGCAGGCGCGAACGCACCGTCCTGGATCTCGTTCTGCGCCATAGTGATTGCGCCTTCATGGTGGGTGATCATGCCGGTGAGGAACAGCTTGCTCGCCTCGACGCCATCGGCGTTCTTCAGCGCCGTCATCTCTACATCGGACATCATCCCCATCATGTCGCCCGACATAACTCCCATGTCGTGACCGCCGTGGCCCTCACCCGGGGTCATCGGCGGCATAGCCGGATTTCCCCACTGGCCGAGCCAGTCCTGCATCTGCTTGATCTCGGGACCCTGCGCGGCCCTGATCGCAGTGGCCAGATCGGTGACCCGGGGATCGATCCCCTGCTTGGCCGACACGATGTCGCTCATCTCGATCGCCTGCTGGTGATGCGGGATCATGTGCTGCGCGAACATGACGTCCGCGTGGTTGTGCTCCTGGCTGTCCGGCGCAGCGGTCGCCGACGCCGACGTCGTCGCACCGGGATTGGCCGAATTCCCGGTTGAGTCTCCGCTGCTACATCCTGCCGAGATCACCAGCGCCGACGCGGCACCGGCGCCGATCAGAATTGCTCGTTTCCACATCAGTTCGATCCCCTCGTCGTCGCCTTTACCTATACCCCCTATGGGTATAAGATGGCAATATGCCGTCCACCGCCAACACCATCGACCGGCGCGAACTCACCCTGGCCATCGGCGGGATGTCGTGTGCCTCGTGTGCAGCGCGGGTGGAGAAGAGGCTCAACCAGGTGGATGGCGTCGTCGCAACGGTCAACTTCGCCACGGAGCAGGCCACGGTCGACTTCCCAGACAGCGTCACCCCGGAGCACCTGGTCGCCGCGATCGAAGAGACCGGCTACACGGCAACGTTACCCGCTACCGGCGGGCAGTCCGCGTCCGTTGAGGAACCCGACGCGACCGCATCGTGGCGGCGCCGGTTGTGGATCTCTGTCGCGCTGACCGTTCCGGTGGTGCTGCTGTCGATGGTGCCCCCGCTGCAGTTCGACTACTGGCAGTGGGTGGCGCTTGCCCTCGCTACACCCGTCACGGTGTGGGGCGCGTGGCCGTTCCATCGCGCGGCGTCGGCCAACCTCCGCCACGGCGCGGCGACGATGGACACGCTCATCTCGGTGGGCGTCGTCGCGGCCTACCTCTGGTCGATCTGGGCGCTGCTGTTCACCCATGCCGGCGCGCCGGGCATGAAGATGACGTTGAGCCTGCTGGCGAATGACGACGGCGGACCGCATCTCTATCTCGAGGTCGCCGCCGCAGTCACCTCGTTCATCCTCGCGGGGCGCTACTTCGAGTCCCGCGCCAAGCGCGGCGCGGGCGCGGCGCTGCGAGCACTGCTCGACATGGGCGCCAAGGACGTCGCCGTCCTGCGCGACTCGACCGAAACACGTGTTCCCATAGACGAACTCGTCGTCGGTGACGTCTTCGTCGCACGGCCCGGCGAGAAGATCGCCACCGACGGCGTCGTGGTTTCAGGCACCTCCGCGGTCGATGCGTCGATGCTGACCGGTGAGCCCGTACCGGTCGAGGTGGGTCCAGGCGACAGCGTCGTGGGCGCGACCGTCAACGTCGGCGGACGGCTCGAGGTCCGCGCGACGCGCGTCGGCTCCGACACCCAACTGGCCCAGATCGCCCGGCTCGTCGCCGAAGCGCAGAGCGGCAAGGCCGAGGTGCAGCGCTTGGCCGACCGGGTCTCGGGGGTGTTCGTTCCCATCGTCATCGGGTTGTCCCTGCTGACGCTGACGGGCTGGCTACTGGTCGGGGCCTCCGTGACGGCCGCCTTCACCGCCGCCGTCGCAGTCCTGATCATCGCGTGCCCGTGCGCGCTCGGGCTGGCCACGCCGACCGCCCTGCTGGTGGGAACCGGGCGCGGCGCGCAGTTGGGCATTCTGATCAAGGGCCCGCAGGTCCTCGAATCGACCAGGAGCATCGACACCGTCGTGCTCGACAAGACCGGCACGGTGACGACCGGCCAGATGTCGGTCGTGTCCGTGCACGCCGACGAGGGCACGTCCGACACCGAAATGCTCCGGTTGGCAGGCGCTCTCGAGCACGCGTCGGAGCATCCGATCGGGCGGGCGGTCGCAGTGCGCGCCGCCGAGGCAGGCCCGCTGCCGCGGGTGACCGAGTTCGAAAGCCACGGCGGCAGAGGGGTTACCGGTGTCGTCGAGGAACACCTGCTCGCCGCCGGACGGCACAGCTGGTTGCGCGACGAGCGGGCGATGGAGGCACCCGATGTGCTTCTCGAAGTGGCGGAACGCGCCGAGGCCGACGGGATGACCGCGGTCTGGCTGGCCGTCGACAGCCAGATCCGCGCGGTCGTCGTCGTCTCCGACACCATCAAGGAAACGTCGCTGCCCGCGATCGCCGAACTCCGCGAGCTAGGCCTCATGCCGGTATTGCTGACCGGCGACAACCGCCGCGCCGCCGGCGCGGTCGCCCGTCAACTCGGCATCGACGACGTGATCGCCGAGGTACTTCCCGCCGAGAAGGTCGAGCAGATCAAGCGCTTGCAGGACGAGGGCAAGGTCGTGGCGATGGTCGGGGACGGCGTGAACGACGCCGCCGCGCTGGCACAGGCCGATCTGGGTCTCGCGATGGGTACCGGTACGGATGTGGCGATCGCGGCCTCCGATCTGACCCTCGTGCGTGGCGACCTGCGCGGCGCACCAGACGCCATCCGCCTGTCACGCGCAACCCTGAGCACGATCAAGGGCAATCTGTTCTGGGCGTTCGCCTACAACGTCGCCGCGTTGCCGCTCGCCGCTCTCGGTCTGCTCAATCCCCTGATCGCCGGTGCCGCAATGGCTTTCAGTTCAGTGTTCGTCGTGACCAACAGCCTGCGCCTGCGCCGGTTCACACCGTCGCGGTAGGCGTCGTATCTAGGCCGCGGGCAGGCCTTGCGCGAGGGGCCGGCAACAGGCACACAGCCCCATCTCGATGGTCGGATAGCCGCATGCCGGGCAAATGGATGAGAGAGTCAACAATTCTGCTGCTGTTGCCACCGGGATTTCCGAGTTCCGATGTGCGCTAGCGCTCTGCTCGTACATTTCGGCGTCCTTCCGTCGCGGTAGGTCTACCCCCGGCAGTGCCAATTAACACTTTCGTCACCAATTTCGTCGCAAACCAGATCAGCGAGCGGACCTGATCGGCGACACCTGGTCAGCTTGCTATTGGCAAGCCGCCCTACGCGCCCGAAACAGTCTGACCTCGCCCTTGATCCCCTTGAGGTGCCGCGCACCGGCGAACGACCAAGTAAAGGAATCGGGGTCGCCGATCGCATCCCGAACGGCTTCGCCGACCAGCACCGACCCGGGACGGGCCACCGCGGTCACGCGGCTCGCCAGGTTGACGGGGCTGCCGAACCAGTCACCCGCCCGACGTACCGCACACCCCGCGGCCAAACCGATACGCAGCTGCGGCAGGTCCTCCTTCTCCGCGACAGCCAGCAGGTCCAGTGCGGCATTCAGCATCGCCGCCGAGTCGGTGCTGACGAACATCACCGCATCGCCGATGGTCTTGATGAAGTGCACTGGTGGCGCCGCCACATCGCGGGCGAGGGCGGACAACCGGTTGGCGAGGCTCTCCAGCTCCTCCGGCGCCACCGCCTCGCCGAGCCGGGTGAAGCCGACCAGGTCGGCGAAGCAGACAGTCACCTCGCGCGCGCCAGGCAATTTTCCGGCCGCGCGCTCAGCGACGCTCACCGCCTCGGTCTCGAGCCCGTGGCGCAGCTGCAGGCGCAGCACATCCTCGGCCATCGGTCCGAGCAAGGGTGAAACATGTTCCACCAGTTCGCCGTAGGCCTTGGCGATCTGCAGTTCCGTCGCGCCCGGTTCGATCACGGCCTCGAGCACGACTTGGCGCATCACCTCGGCCGTCTGCGCCATACCCTGGCCCAGCACGCGCGCCACCGCGATTACCTGCTCGCGAGTAAAGCCGGCGTCGACGAACACCTTGGCGCGGGCGGCGGCCTCGGCGTCTGCGCGTAGATGGACCTTTGCGTTGGGATCGTCGACCCGGGGCAGCCCCAACGCCCGTTGCATGGCCTCCAGCAGTTCGAGGTCGATGCCGGTTTCCTCGCAGATCTGTCGCGTCGACACGTACACGCCGTCATCGCCGACGACGCGACCGGCGGGCATCAGCATCGGTGCGAACTCCGACCTGATGTGTTCGACGGTGAAACCCTCGCCGATCAGCCATTCGATCAGCTCGGCGCGTTCCGCGCCGAGCTGCCCGTCGAGACCGTCGAGCAGTCCCGAAGCCTCGATTTCGATGTCCTCGGCCACCGCCTCAACGTATACCTGTTGGCATGACGAGACCGTTGCTGGAGGGTCTTCCGCCGATCGTCGACGACGGTGCCCGCATCCTGATACTCGGCAACATGCCCAGCGTGATGTCGCTGGCAGTCCAGCAGTATTACGGCAACCCGCGAAACGGATTCTGGCGCATCACCGGCGAGATCTTCGGGTTCGACCCGTCGTCGGCGTACGAGGATCGCACCGCGGCACTGCGCGAACACGGCGTCGCGGTATGGGACGTGCTGCGGCTCTGCCGTCGACACGGCAGCCTTGACTCGGCGATCGAGCCGGACAGTATGGTGGCCAACGACTTTGAGCCGTTCTTCGGTTCGCATCCCGGAATTGATCGACTGTTCTTCAACGGTGCGGCCGCGGAGAAGAACTTCGTCCGCCTCGCCGGCATCGACCGACCATTGCGCTACCGCAGGCTGCCGTCGACGAGCCCCGCCCAGACCATGCGCTACGCGGACAAGCTGCACACCTGGCGCGAAGCACTGGGGTCCGCGCACACAAGGAGCGAAACAGGCTAGGACACCGGCGGCCTGCGCTGCGCCCACGGCCGCGCCTTCTCGATCTGCGCACCGAGCGACAACAGTGTGGCCTCGTCGAACGGCCTGGCCACGAGTTGGACCGACGTCGGCAGACCATCTCCGTCGAGGCCCCACGGCACGACGGCGGCCGGCTGGCCCGTTGCGTTGAACATCCCCTGAAATGGCACTCGCTGCGCGACGAGCGCCAGCGTCGCGACCGCTCCGAATCGCTGGTAGGCGCCGATTCGCGACGGCCCCATGGCGGTCCCAGGCGTGATCACCACGTCGACGTCGTCGAAGATTGACGAAACACGTTGTGTCAGTTGGATTTCACCATCACGGATCGATGCCATCCGGCGGTCGGAGATCAGGCCTCCTATGCGCGCAATTGCGCGGGTGCGCTTTTCCAGGCGGTCTTTGTGGGGCAGCGTCCGCATGTCGTCGTACACGCCGCGGAAGTAGCGCGGAAGCAGGTGGCCGTAAACCGCGGCGGCCGGGTAGTCGGGGTCGCGAGCAACGACCTGATGGCCGAGTTCACGCAGCAACGCTGCCGCCTCGTCGACGGCTGCCCGCTGCGCCCTGCCGACTCTCGCCGTCAGTGGTGGCGGAACCTTGGTGCTCAACGCGATTCGCAGTCGCCCGGGTTCGCGGGCGGCGGCGGCGACGAAACTTCCTGCGGCGGCGGGCGTCGTCGACGTCACATCCAGGAAGAGCGCGGCGTCCTCGACGGTTCGGGACATCGGGCCGTTGACGGACATGCCGGTCCATGCGCCGTCGTGTGGCGCCAACGGCACCCGGTCTCGCTGCGGTTTGATGCCGAAAAGGCCGCACCACGTCGACGGGATGCGAATCGAGCCCATGCCGTCGGAGCCCAGGGCCATCGCCGCCAGACCCGCCGCGACCGCGGCGCCGCTTCCTCCACTGCTGCCGCCGGGAGTTCGATTGACATCCCACGGGTTTCGCGTCGCACCGAATTCGAGAGTTTCGGTGAACGACCACAGCATCAATTCGGGCACGGCCGTCTTACCGAGGATGACGGCGCCGGCCGCGCGCAGCCGGCGCACCACCTCCGCGTCGTCGGTCTTGGCCGATCCGTATGCGCCGGTGCCGTAGGTGGTCACCTCGCCTGCGATGTCGACATCGTCCTTGATCGCGATCGGCACCCCGAGCAGGGGCAGACGCTCACCCTTGTCCAGCCGAACCTGCGCCGCCGCCGCCTCCTCGCGCGCTGATTCGGCCAGCACGACGCGGTAGGCCCCCAGTCTCGAATCGAGCCGGCGGATGCGGTCCAGGTACACGTCGAGCAACGCCTGCGCGGTGATGGTGCCCGCGGCGAGGAGCCGCGCCTGTTCCGCGGCGCCGGCGAAGGCTATGTCGGTGGACTCCACTCGCGGGAGCGTATCGGCCTAACCGCCGTGCGCGCTGGCGTAGTGTCATTGCCCCCAACTGACCGACCAGAAATGCTCCACAAACCGGCCGGCCGACTCCGACGGCGCCCACCGGTCGAGATCGAACAACGAGGTGGAGGCGGCGCGGCCGACCACCCCCCGCAACGGGCCGGCTTGCTGTTCGTCCTGCTCAGCGCCCACGTATTCAGATTACGAAGCACCCCTTGCCAGGGAAATCTTGGCCCGCGCGGTCAGCCTGCCCTAACCTCTATCGCTATGTCACGCGCATTCTTGGCGGTCCCGATGGTCGCCATCGCCCTCGTCGTATCCCCCGCAGTCGCCCACGCGAACGTCGATTGCCCCTCCGGCTGGGAGTTCGGGCCGACTTTGCGTCTGTCGCAGAGCGATGGATGGTCAATCACCGTCCCAACGTCCGGCCGCGGGATCGGCGGACCGGCCGTCGCCGTACCGAACGATCGGCGTCCCCTCTTGCGTGGGACCGCAGAGGGCAGCACCGACGGCATCACCATGGCCTTCGGCATCGGCTGGGACAAAGGTTTCGAAACGCACTACACCGGCGTCGTGGACCCGACGACGGGTGCGGTGACCGGCGAACGTCCCGACGGGGTCACCTGGAAGTCCACGACGAACATGCGGTGTATTGGCGCAGCGGATGCCCCACCGGTCACGCCAGACGCACCAGTCGCACCGGGTACGCCGGATTTACCGCCGGCCTGAGACCGGCAAAAGAGCGTTGGCGCCAACCGCCACCTAATACGATTCCCAGATGGCCAAAATCGAGCTTTCCCGCAACCTTGCGATGACACCGGACGACGCGTGGGAACACGCTTCCAACTTCTCGACGCTCGGCGACTGGCTCACGCTGCATGAAGGCTGGCGATGCGACCTGCCGGAGCAGCTCGAAGTCGGGACCACGCTCGTCGGCGTGGCAGGTGTCAAGGGCATGCGGAACCGGGTCACGTGGACGGTCAAGGAGCTCGACGCACCGAAGCTGTTGGCGGTCAGCGGCAAGGGGGTCGGCGGCACCAAATACGGACTGCGGATGAGCGTGAAGCCCACCGAGTCGGGATGCGACTTCACGGTCAAGATCGACCTCGGCGGTGCACCGTTGTTCGGGCCCATCGGCGCCACCGCCGCCCGACTGACCAAAGGCGACATCGAACGCTCGATCGAGCGATTCGAGGAGCTCTACACCTGACGACGAACCGCGGCTGACGCGAATTTCCAAGCCTGCACCTTCGCCGGTTGACCAGGCTGGTGGACATGAGTGTCAAACCGATTCCGGAGGGCTACACCAGCCTGACCCCGTTCCTGTGTATCGACGGCGCCTCCGCCGCGATCGACTTCTACATCTCGGTGTTCGGCGCCGAGCTCGTCGACCGGATGGACGGCCCGGGCGGCACGGTCGCGCATGCCGAGCTGGATTTCGGCAACGGCCGCCTGCAGCTGTCGGATCCTCAGGATGCCTACCAGCTCGCCGCGCCCGAACTCGGCGCGTCGGTGACCCATTCGGTCGCGCTGTACTGCGATGACACTGACGCCATTGTGGCGCGGGCCGAAAAGGCCGGGGCGACGATCCGCGAGGCGGCCCAGACCTTCGTCACCGGTGACCGCTTCGCATCGATTCTCGACCCGTTCGGGCAGCGCTGGACCGTGATGACCCGCGTCGAGGACGTCTCCCCCGAGGAGCGGGACCGCCGCATGGCCGAGTGGGCCAAGGAGAACGTCTAGCCCACTCGGCTCGCGGATTACGTCTGCGCCTGGCCCAGTGTGACTGGCACGGTCTGGGAGGCACCGGATTCGTCCACGTATGTCAGCGTCACGTTGTCACCCGGCGCCTTCGAGCGCACCGTTGCGACCAAGGCATCGGCGCTGTCGATCGGCCGGTCGTCGACCTTGGTGATCACCACACCGCTGGGCAGACCCGCAGCCGCGGCGGGGCCGTCGGCGACCACGTCGGCGACCGCTGCCCCGCGCGCGCCGGCCACTTGCGTCAGCTGGACACCCAGCGACGCGTGCGTAGCACTGCCATTCGAAACCAGTTCGTCGGCGATGCGCTTGGCCTGATCCACCGGGATCGCGAAGCCGAGCCCGATAGAGCCGCTCTGCGCGCCCTGTGCATCCGGTCCGCCACCCATCGACGCGATCGCCGAGTTCACGCCGACGAGTTCACCGTTCATGTTCACCAGCGCTCCGCCGGAGTTGCCGGGGTTGATGGCGGCGTCGGTCTGAATCGCATTCATCACCGAATGCTGGCCGGTGCTCTCGTCGCCGGTGCTGACCGGACGGTCCAGCGCGCTGATGATGCCCGTGGTCACGGTTCCCTCGAGTCCGAGCGGCGATCCGATGGCCACGACATTCTGGCCGACCTTCAGGTCTTTCGAGGAGCCGATCGTGATCGGGGTCAGGCCGGAAACACCTTCGGCCCGAACGACGGCGACGTCATCGGCCGGGTCGGTGCCGACGACGGTGAACGGCACGGTCTTGCCGTCGGCGAACGATACAGTGGCATCCAGATTCTGGCCGGACAATCCCTGTTCGCTCTGCTCGCCCTGTTCGCCAGGTGACGGCTCATCGCCCAGCCCTGGCAGACCCTGCAGACCGGGGAAGCCGTGGTCGTCCTGGCCACCAAAAACGCCCGACGCCTGATCGGCAGCGGGGCCACTCAGCGCGGCAACGACATGGTTGTTCGTCAGGATCAGGCCGTCGGAGCTCAGCACGATGCCGGATCCCTCTTCGGCGCCCTGTCCCATCTTGATCTGCAGCTTCACCACGCTGGGTAACACCTTAGCGGCGACCTGCTCGACCGAACCGGATGGCAGCGCAGCGACGGGCTGTTTCGGAGCGGGCGCCGCTGCGGTGGCGGCGGTGGCGGCGCTGTTTGCAGCGGACGGGTCCGGCTGGTTGGCCAGCACCGCCGCGCCGATGCCGCCGGACACCACGGCTACCGCCGCGGCCCCGACGATGACGGTGCCGGTTCGAGAGCGCTTACGCATCAACGGAATCGGCGCAGTCGGAGTCGAATCAGGCTGATGCACAGCACCATAGGGGGCGTATGACGGCTGGGACTGTTGTGTTGCGTACCGCCAGTCGTAGGGCTGGCCGTACCCCCCTGTGGGGGGACACCCGAATACTGCTGGCCCTGAGGTTGGCTCGGACTCGATGGACGGCTGGACCGGCGCAGCGAGTACCGCGATTGCTTTTTCATGGAGTGGTTTCTTTCCTTGACTTTGTGAGCAAAGTGGTTAGCTCAACTGTGCACTCGCTCACTGAGACAGGACTGAGAGGAAGATCTATACGGTCCAAGACTTTTGGTTGTGGCCTCGATCACCTTCGGTGTGCTGCATGCTCACTCAGCATTAGGACCACACAGGCTCGGCGAATTCGCGACAGGTTAGCCTGGCGAAGGCCCGCGCGCGAGGAGGATCAATTGAGTGAGTGTGTGTTCTGCGCCATCGTTGCAGGCCAGGCCCCCGCAATCCGGATTTACGAGGACGACGACTACCTGGCCATCCTCGACGTTCGTCCGTTCACCCGCGGTCACACGCTCGTCATCCCCAGACGCCACACCGTCGACCTGACCGACACCCCGCCGGAGACCTGCGCCGATATGGTGCGTATCGGTCAACGCATCGCCAAGGCGGCACGCCGATCCGGACTGCACGCCGACGGCAACAACGTCGTCATCAACGACGGCACGGCGGCCTTCCAAAGCGTGTTTCACATCCACCTGCACGTGCTGCCCCGACAATCGGGCGACAAGCTTTCGTTCGCCAAGGGCATGCTGTTGCGTCGCGACCCCGAGCGCGAGGAGACGGGCAGAATCCTGCGGGAGGCGCTGGCCGAACTCGACACCGCTCAGCAAGACTGACGGCCATGGCTTCCCTGGCCGAGAAGGCGTTCGGCACGTATCTGCGGTTCCACGACACCGTCTATCAGCGGACCAACGGCTGGATCGGGCATCGGATGATGCTTCTGCCCAGCCTGCTCTTGCATACCGTCGGCGCGAAGACCGGCAAGGCGCGCACGACGTCGCTGACCTATGCCCGCGACGGCAAGGATTACCTGGTCGTCGCATCCAACGGCGGCGCGCCCCGGTCGCCGGGCTGGTATCACAACTTGAAATCGAATCCTGACATCGAAATCAACGTCGGCCCAAGACGTTTCGCCGTAACCGGTCAACCCGTGCTGCCGGGTGATCCCGACCGCGAACGGCTGTGGAAGATCGTCACCAAGTACAACAAGTCGTACAACGAGTACCAGAAGAAGACCAGGCGGCCTATCCCGATCGTCAGGCTGACGCCAAAGGCCTGATCAAGGGGGGACTGTGTCCGAACCGAAAGCTCTGCGCGCCAAGGTCACTCGCTTTGGGGGCCCGGAGGTGTTGCAGCTCGAAGACTTCACGCCGGGTCGCCCTCGTCGCGGAAAGACAAGGGTACGGGTAACCCACGCCTCGGTCGGGGCCACCGATGCCATGGCCCGCTCTGGCGATTACCTCCTGCAGCCGAGGCCCGGGTTCGTCCCTGGCTACGACTTCGTCGGCGTGCTCGAGACCGCGGATGCCGCCGCCGAGCGCAGAGGACTGGTACCGGGCAGTCGCGTGGCCGGATGCCTGGCCCGAATGTCTGGCTACAGAACACAACTCGACGTTCCATCGGCTCGATTGGTAGCGGTGCCGGACGCACTCGACTCGGCGCAGGCGGCCGCCCTCCCTCTTGACCTCGTGACGGCGGCCGTGGCCATCGATCTCGGCGAACCGCCCAGCAGAGCAACGATTTTCGTACAAGGAGTTTCCGGCGCCGTTGGCGCTCTGATCACCCAAGCAGCGACTGCCGCCGGAATGCAGGTGGTCGGGACTGCATCGGATCGTTCGCGGTCGTATGCCGAATCACTGGGCGCTCAGGTGATCGACTATCGGGATCCGATCTGGCCGCAGCGCGTTCGGGATTTGGTGCCCGCGGGCGCCGATGTCGGCATCGATCACACCGGCGCCGCACTTGTCCGGACGGTGGTCGCTCCCACAGGAACCGTGGTGCGCACGGCGTGGAGCGGGCGATCCGGTCACGGGCGCGTAGACGCGGCGATCGGTGGGTTCGTCGCGAACGTTCGCCGCTACGCGCAACCACGCGAACGGCTGTGCTCGGTACCCCTTGTCGTCCTGCTGCAGCCCGGGAAGTACCGAAAGCTCCTAAATGACCAGCTGAACCGAATCGTCGACGGTCGCCTGCGCGGGCCTACCGTCGCGACGATTCCATTCGCGAACGTCGTGGACGCGCACCGCGGACTGGCGAGCCTCGCCCCCGGCCACAAGCTTGTGCTCGAGATGCCCAACGGCTAAGGGTCAGAACAGCTCTTTGGCGAGCAGCTCGAGCGTCTTGACCCGCGAAGGAGCCGTTGCCGGATCGGTGCCCCGGCGGGCCGACGCGACCGGGTGGACCATCACCTCGTCGACCCCGAACTCCTCGGCCAACGCACGCACCTGTTCTGCGGCCTGGGTGGGATCGCCGACGACGGCTCGACGCAGGCCGGCATCCACCACCGCCTGCTCCGGCGGTGTCAGCTGCTTCTGTTGGGCGTCTTCGACGAGATCGACCGGGCCAAGTGGTTGGCCGGTGCGCAGCCGCGCCATCATCTGCAGGTTCGGCAAGAGCAATGCCATTGCCTCATCGTGTGTTTCGGCGACCGCCGCGTTGACGGTCAGGAACGTCACGGGTTCGGAGGCGAGATTGCTTGGCTTGAACTCCGATCGATAGACGGACAGCGCCTCAGCGGTGCCCTGACCGGAGAAATGGTGGGCGAAGACATACGGCAACCCCTTGGCCGCGGCAAGGTGCGCGGAGTACATCGACGAGCCCAGCAGCCATATGCGCGGCTCGCTCGTCGCTGAGGGGGTGGCCCGCAGGAGGTAGTCCTGCTGCGGGAGGGTGACGCGCACGCCGCTGGAGCTCATCATCGCGGCGATGTGATCCAGGTATTCGGGGAACTTGTCGATGTCGTCCCGTTCAGACTGGCCGTCGCGTCCTTTGAATCCGCGCAACAGGTACGAGGTCAGAGGATCGGAGCCGGGTGCGCGCCCGATGCCGAGATCGACGCGGCCGGGATGCGCCGCCTCGAGCAGCGCGAACTGTTCGGCGACGGCCAGCGGTGCGTGGTTCGGCAGCATCACACCGCCGGAGCCCACGCGGATGTGCGAGGTGTGCGCGGCCAGATGGGCGATCAGTACGGGTGGGCTGGTGGCCGCCACCGACGGCATGTTGTGGTGTTCGGCGACCCAGTAGCGGGTGTAACCCAACCGGTCGGCGGTCTGCGCGAGCAGTGTGGACGCGGCGAGCGCATCTGAGGTCGACTGGTCGGTGCGCACCGGGACGAGGTCGAGGACGGAAAGTCGCATACGGGAGTCAACGCCGGCCATCACGCCCGCCTTCCCGCGATTTCGGCGGCCTTGCCGAAGACGTCGTCGAGCATCGCCGGGGTGAGCTTGCCGGTGAAAGTGTTCTGCTGGCTCGGGTGGTAGACCCCCATCAACGTGATCTCGCCGTGGGGTGTCTGCAGCGCAGCCGTCGCCCCGTGCCCGAACTTCGGCAGCGGCCGGCCCACCGAACCGCCCGCCGCGCGCACCATGTCCAGCGCGGCCCGCCATGCGAATGCGCCGAGCGCGATGAGGACCCGCACGTCTTTGCCGACGAGCCGCCACTCGGCGTCCAGCCACGGCACACACGTGGCCCGTTCGGCCGGAGTCGGCGCATTCCCGGGCGGCGCGCAGCGCACCGCCGCGACGATGCGAGTGTCGTTGAGTGCCAACCCATCCGCGGCGTCGACGCACAACGACTGGTTGGCCAACCCGGCCCGGTGCAGTGCCGCGAAGAGAAAATCACCGGAGCGGTCGCCGGTGAACACCCGCCCCGTCCGGTTGGCGCCGTGCGCGGCGGGCGCAAGACCGACGACCATCACCCGCGGCCGCGCCGAGCCCCAGCCCGGCGCCGGTCTGCCCCAGTACGGCTCGCCGGCATACGACTTCCGCTTTTCGACCGCGACGCGCTCACGCCACTCGACGAGTCGCGGGCACGCGCGGCACACCGAAACCTCGGCGTCGAGCTGGTCGGCGGACTCCGCCGCCTCGGCCATCGCCGTCACCTGCGCGGCATTCTCGGCCGCCGCCGTGGTCCGCGTCGCCGGGTCACCCGGCCAACCGCGCCCAGGGGGAACCGGCGAGTCGAAGAGCGTGCCGGTGCGCGGATGGGCCAGCTTCACCGCTCCACTGTGCATGCGGCACAAAATCCGTCGCCGACCGGCCCTGGCCACTGTTGGATTCCTGAAGAGATACTCATGATCAACGGCAAGGCGCGGACCGCTATTCGTCATCCTGTTCGCCGCGCTGATGGCCGGTGCGGGCAAGGGCATTTCGATCGTCGCGTTTCCCTGGTTGGTGCTGCAACGCAATGGATCTGCCGTCAACGCGTCTCGAT
This sequence comes from uncultured Actinomycetota bacterium, assembly GCA_963715215.1. GTDB lineage: Bacteria > Actinomycetota > Actinomycetes > Mycobacteriales > Mycobacteriaceae > Mycobacterium. Next base: position 34,767 of record CAVQRJ010000022.1, on the reverse strand, counting down.
GATCTCCGATGCGCTGTCCGCGTTGTCATCAACATGGCAATCTCCGATAGTTCTCGGGTTTACCAAGCCGTCGTCCGGGGGATGACAAGGGCATGTCGACAAGGCTGAGGCGGTGGGCTTCTAAGCGGCATCTGTCAGCCGCCGACGAGCACTTCGGACTGCGGCTCGGCGCGGGTCTGGTCATCACGCCCGTCGCTGCGGTCGCGTTCGGGCTCCTCGTGTTACTAGTCCGCGTCGGCTGGGCGCCATTGCGCGATCTCGACGCCGGCGCCGCTGAGACTTTCAACCGGATCGACGCCGCTCATCCCGAACTGGTGAAGGCGGCCGAAGTCGTCAGTAACGTCTTCGACCCGAACGTCTTTCGCGTCGCGCTCACGCTGATTGCGTTGGCGTACCTGATCCACGGCGACAAGCACCACGCGGCCTGGCTTGTCGTCACGGTCTTTGGTGGCGCCGCGCTCGGGTTCGGGCTGAAGGAGATCGTCGGGCGGGCCCGGCCGGTGCTGCCGGATCCGGTCTCGACGGCGCCTGGGCTATCGTTTCCGTCCGGTCATGCGCTGGGGGCGTCGATCGGGTGCTGCCTGCTCCTGCTGATCACCCTGCGCTTCCTGCCGCGCGGCGGCCGCCTTGCCGCCGTCATCGCGGCCGCCTTGATCGTCGGCTCGGTCGCGCTCGCGCGGGTGGTGCTGGGCGTCCATTTCGTCAGTGATGTCCTGGCCGGAATAACGCTCGGCGTCGGCTGGGTGGCCGTGACGACATGGGCTTTCGTCGCATGGCGTCGCGAGACGGGGCAGCCGGTGCAGCGGCCGGCCGATGTGGGCACCCCCGAGCAGCCCGTAGCACAGCGCTGACCTGCTGGTTCCCGGTCCGAATCGCACGAGAGTTAATTGACGGAGACGTGGGTATTCCACAGCATGACCTCAGAGGGTTTGGGTGGCATCGCCCGTGACGTCCGGTGGCTACTCGTTGCGGCCGCTTGCCTTCTCGCGTTGATGGTGGGGTTGGGCTTCCTCCTCACCGATGTCCTCCCAGCTACGGCGCTCGGGAAGTGGGATGCCGAGGTGCCTAGGCGGCTCGTGGAATACCGCCAGCAGGAGGGCATCTCGGAGAGCAAGCTCATTTCGACGCTGTCCGAGACGCTGACCATAATCACCCTCACGGCGCTGGCCGCGGCGGGGTTCCGCTGGAAGTTCGGCGGCTGGCGCGAGTCACTGGTCGTCATCTACGCGGTGATTGGCGAGACAGCCATATTCATGGCGACGACGCTGCTCATCGACCGCCCGCGGCCGAGCGTCCCACACCTCGACGAAGCGCCGCCGACCTCGTCATTCCCTTCGGGCCACACCGCCGCTGCCGTATGTTTCTACGGCTCGATTGCCGCAATCATCCTCTGGCACAGCCGACATCGGTGGATCAAAGTGGCCGCCGTCGTCATCTGCGCGGCGGTGCCGCTGCTGATCGGCGCCAGCCGCGTGTACCGCGGCATGCACTACCCGACCGACGTGCTCGCCGGGATGCTGCTCGGCGCGATCTGGCTGACCGTCGTCGTCTTCTACGTGCGCACCCATGATGCGGGCGGCCGGCGCGACGCCGCGGTCGACGCCGACCGGCGCTTGGTGAGCGGGTAATGATGCGCGCCGCATTTGTCAACCCGGCCAAGTCGGACATGCCGGCCCTCCCGGGAGTAGGTGGACAAGACACTGACGGCGGCGGTCGTCCGCGCGCCGAAGTCCTTAGCTACGGCTGATAAGCCGAGTGAGGAGTCTGAGATGAGCACCGCGACCCGCGTGCCGGAGACGATCACCATATCCGGCGACGAGCTGTCCGCTGACGACGCTGTAACGACCCTGCGGAGGTACGGGCGTTGGAAACTCGTCAAGAACTCGTTCATCCGGTTCAGATACGCCGACGGCTTCACCAACGCGCGTGCGCTCGCGCTGCAGTTCTGCCTGTCGTTCATCCCGCTTATCATCGCGGTCGTCGGCCTCTCGAGCGCCCTGCACCATGAGAAGCTCGGGCAGGTGATCACCCAGACCCTGACCCGGGTGATGCCCGGCAGCGACCAGGGCGACGTGATGCAGGAAGCCGCGCAACACAGCAGAGATCAAGGCGCGACCGGCGGCCAGCTCGCGTTGTGGCTCGGCCTGCTCGCCGCGATCATCGCGCTGACCACCGCGATGGGTCAGATCGAGCGGGGCGCCAACCGTATTTACGGCATCGAACGCGACCGGCCCGCGCTGCGGAAGTACGGTCGGGCGCTGCTGATGGCGCTGACCGCCGGCCTGCTCTCACTGCTCGGATTCCTCGTCGTCATCGCCGGCGACGCGCTCGGCGAGTCGCTGACCGAGATCTACAGCTGGAGCGACACGTCCGCGACGCTGTGGAGGATCGGTCGCTGGCCGGTCGGAGTCATCCTCGCCTGGGCGTCCTTCACCGTCGTCCTGGAGCGCGCGCCGAGACGCCGGCAGCCCGGGTACTCGTGGCTGGCGTTCGGATCCGGTGTATCACTCGCGCTTTGGCTGCTGCTCACCGGCCTGCTCGCGCTCTACGTGGCCAAGGGCGCGTCGTTCGGCACCACCTACGGCCCGTTGACCGGCGTCTTCGCCCTGCTGCTCTGGGCCAACCTCTCGTCGGTGGCGCTGTTCCTCGGTATCGCGTTCGCCGCCCAGCTCGAGGCCGTTCGCGCTGGCGTCCCGGCGCCGTGCTCAGCTGATCCGCTCATGGCGGAGGGACGGGCCGCGTCGTCGCCGAACCTCCGGCCGGGACACGCCCACCTTCGACACGCCGACCACCATCGCGCCGGGATTCAGCCCGCAGCGGGCGCGCCAACAGCCAACGGTTAGGTCACTTCGCATGGACGCCGCTGCATCAATACCAGCACGACGGGTCGCCGTCATCGCCCACAGGAAGAAGTCCATCGGTGGCGGTCTCAACGAACTCCGGAAGCTGATCGCCGACGAGGGGTTCGACGACCCCATCTGGCACGAGGTGTCCAAGAGCCGCAAGGCGCGCAAGCGGGCTCGGCGCACGCTCAAGGACGGTACCGATCTGGTACTAGTGTGGGGCGGCGACGGCATGGTTCAGCGGTGTGTCGATGCGCTCGCCGGCTCGGACGCCGCTGTTGGAATCATCCCCGCCGGCACCGCGAACCAGCTCGCCGGCAACCTCGGTATCCCAACCGACCTCCCGGAAGCCGTGCGGATAGCCTTCCACGGTTCGCGCCGCCGGCTCGACCTCGGCAAGCTGAACGGCGAACACTTCGCTGTCATGGCCGGGGCCGGATTCGACGCCCAGATGGTCAATGACGCCGATCACGGGTTCAAGGACCGGGCCGGACGGCTCGCGTACGTGTTGACCGGGCTGCGCCACGTGCGGGACGAGCCGGTGCCGACGAAGATCCGCGTCGACGGGCGGAAATGGTTCGACGGGCCGGCAACCTGCGTCCTTTTCGGCAACGTCGGCACCATCACCGGCGGCATCCGCGCTTTCGACGACGCCCGGCCCGACGACGGCTACCTCGACGTCGGCGTCGTCACCGCCCAGGGCGCCCTGCAGTGGGCCCGTACCCTCGGGCGCGCGGCCGCGGGCCGCTCGGAGCGCTCGCCGTTCGTCGAGATGACGCAGGGTCGGACGATCGACGTCAAGTTCGCCGAGCCGGTCGCGTACGAACTCGATGGTGGGGACCGGGGTTCCAGCAAGCGGTTGCAGGCGACGATAGCGCCGGCGGCGCTCACCTTTTGCGTGCCCGAGGAGTAACCGGCGCGCGGTGCACAGGCTCGGCGTCAGGACGGTCGACTGAGCGGCACGCGGCCAACTTCTTCCAGCACATCCTGGCCACGCGGCTGCTCGAAAAACACCTCGGCGCTGCGGCCGTCCACCTGCAGGGTGGCGATGGTGTTGCCGAACAGGGGACCGCAGGTGTTCGCCCAGGACAGCGGGAGCGGGGGGACGCCGCGACGGCGCGCCCTCCATCGGGCGAGCGTGGCGGCGGGACGCGTCCAACCCAGGGTGAACGCCGGTTTGACGAACAGCGGTACATAGTTGTGCACCGGCGAGCACACCAGTTGATGCACCGTCGCGCCTGCCGGCTGGGCAGAATGACCCGCCCATTCGGCGCGTGCGGCATAGCTGTGGTGCACGTCTCCGGACAGCACGCTGACGGTTGCGGGGCCGTGGGGATGTCCGGCGACGCGGGCGATCGTCTCGGCCAGCCGTACGAACGACTTGTAGAAAGCCGGCCAGTGGTCGAAATCAACTGCCCTGCGGGTCTTTTCGGCAAGTCTCCCGCGTCGCCCGGGTCGGTCGGCGTTTTGCTCGTTGACCGCCTCCAGGTCTCCGATGGCGGGCGGCATCAGCCACGGCACCGACGACGCCAGCATCAAATGGTCCAACTCGTCGAGGCCGTCGGTGGCCTGGGTCTCCACCCATTTGAACTCCTGTTCCCCGATCATCATGCGTTCGCCGGACTCGAGGATTCGGCCGTTACGTGAGTCGATCATGATGAGGCGGCTGCGGCCGAGATCCCATCGATAGCTGAATCTGATGCCCTTGTTGCAGTCCACCTCTTGATCGGCCCGGTCGGCCAAATCGACAAGAACCCGCCAGGTGTCGCCGTCTGTCGCCGCCAGGCGCTGATAGTCCTCGTCCTCGGCCAACTCGGCCGGGCTCATATTGCCGAGATGCTGATACACCCAGTAGGACGCCAGCCCGGCTCGGATCCGGTCACGCCACCACGGCTTCTCCTTGATGTCGGCGCGCCAGGATGCCGACGTGTTCCAGTCGTCCCTGATGTCGTGATCGTCGAAGATCATCGCGGTGGGAACTGTGGACATGAGCCATCTGATCTCGGGGTCGTCCCACGAGTGGCGGTACAGCTTTTCGTATTCGGCGAAGCTCACCACCTCGTCCGGCGGCCGCTGGCCGTGCCGGTTCATGCGGGTGCGACGCCTGGCCACGCGTCGTCTCGACTCCGGTGTGAGTTCATCGGCGTACAACTGGTCGCCGAGCAGGATCAGCGCCTCCGGCCAGTCGTCGATCGGCTGCGTGGCCATCCGGGTGGCATACACGTCCAGCGCATCGAGACCGAGTTTGGAGTCGACCTTCTGGTCCTCGGTCTTGGGGTATCGGCACGATCCGAAGATCGCCTGTAGCCGGTGAGTCGACGCAGGCCCGCGGGTGCGGATAACGCTCGGCGGAAACGGCGAGTCCGCGCGTGGCCAGACCAGTTCCCCATCGAACTTGACGTCATACTCGGTGACGGTGTCCGGGGTCAGCCCGGTCACCGTGACGAGGGCGTAGTGATAACCCTGCACGGCGAACGTCCGCGCTGAGCAGCCGAGGACCTCCACTGTTCCCGGGCAATCGGTTTGCACCCACACCAGCGCCGTGGTGTCTGACACGTGCCGCAGGACAGGACCGAGCAAGAGCGTCACCGGACCACCTTACGAGCAGGAGCTGCCCGCTGGCCGACGCGGCAGGCTTAACGCGACGTTTTTGGCGCTGTCGCTGCCCATGCTGCTGCTCGGCATCATCGCCGTCTTCCTGCCCGCGCTCCGTGACCCGGACCGGGAGCCGGCCGAAGAGTCCTAGAAACACTTCATTTAAGAGCCGCTGATCTTGGGTACTCCCTGTGACGCAAGCCACAGAGTCGAACAACGAGGTCACTCGTGTACCAGCAAGTTCTCGATCCGGTTGCCCAGTCCCTCGCGTGGAGTTCGCTGGTCGCGGCGATACCCCTGCTGCTGCTGTTCGTGCTGCTCGGCGTGCTGCGGGTGACGGCATGGGTGGCGTCGCTGATCTCGCTCGCGGTCGCGATCGTCGTCGCGGTCCTCGTGTACGGCATGCCGATCGGCCAGACGCTGCTGGCCGGCACCGAGGGCGCGGCCTTCGGGTTCTTCCCGATCCTGTGGATCGTCATCAACGCGATCTGGGTCTACCAGCTCACCGTCGAAACCGGGCACTTCGATGTGCTGCGACGCTCGTTCTCGCAGGTGAGCGACGACCAACGCATTCAGGCCGTTCTCATCGCGTTCTCGTTCGGAGCCCTGCTCGAGGCGCTGGCCGGGTTCGGCACACCGGTCGCGGTGACGTCGGTGATGTTGATGGCGCTCGGGTTCAGGCCGATGAAGGCCGCGGTGCTCGCGCTCGTGGCAAACACCGCGCCGGTCGCCTTCGGCGCGATGGCCACGCCGATTCTTACGCTGGCCAAGGTCACCGAGTTGCCCAGCGACACCCTCGGCGCGATGGTCGGCAGGCAGACGCCGATCCTGTCCGTACTCGTTCCCCTCGCCTTGGTCGCGATCGTCGACGGCTGGCGCGGGGTGAGGGAGACATGGCTGCCCGCGCTGGTGTGCGGTGTCGTGTTCGGGCTCGGCCAGTTCGCCACGTCGAACTTCGTCTCGGTGCCGCTGGCCGACGTGGTGGCGTCGCTGTTGTCGGCTGCCGCGGTGGTACTGCTGGTCCGCGTGTGGAAGCCCAGCCGGACACACACCGAACCGGCCGTGGTGGCGGGCGGGGCCGCCGATAAGCCGACGCCCGAATTCGCCCAGCGCATCGAGCATCCCGACTCGCGCGCCGATGTGATGAAGGCCTATGCGCCTTACACGATCATCATCGCGGTCTTCGTCATCTGCCAGATCTCCGCCGTCAAGAAGCTGCTCGACAAGGCGACGGTCAAGTTCCACTGGCCTGGCCTCGACATCGTGAGCCCCAAGGGGAAGCCGGTGTCGCTGACGGAGTTCACCTTGAACCTGCTCACTTCGCCGGGCACCCAGATGCTGGTTGCAGGGATCCTGACGATGGTCGTGCTGAAGCTGTCGCTGCCGCGGGCGGTCAAGGCGTACGGGACGACGCTGCATCAACTGCGCTGGGCCATCGTCACGGTGATGGCGGTGTTGGCGCTGGCGTTCGTGATGAACCTGTCCGGCCAGACGATCACGCTCGGCACGTGGATGGCCGCGGCAGGAGGTGCGTTCGCGCTGCTGTCACCGATCCTCGGCTGGCTCGGCGTCGCGGTCACCGGATCGGACACCTCGGCCAACTCACTGTTCGGCGCCCTGCAAGTCACCGCGGCGAATCAGGCAGGCCTGTCCGACGTGCTGATGGCGGCGTCCAACAGTTCGGGCGGCGTGCTCGGCAAGATGATCTCGCCGCAGAACCTCGCCATCGCCGCGGCGGCCGTCGGCATGGATGGCAAGGAGGGCGACATCTTCCGGCGCGTCGTGCTCTGGAGCATCGGGTTCCTCGCCCTGCTCTGTGTGCTGTCCGCGCTACAGACCTCGCCGGTGCTTTCCTGGATGGTGCCGTCGTGACGACTCGTAGCATCGAAGCGTGAGCGTTCTCGACAGCCTGACCGCCGACCTGCCCGACGGCATGGTCGTCACCGACCCGGCCATCACCGAGGGCTACCGGCAGGACCGTGCGCTCGACCCGTCGGCGGGCAAACCCCTGGCGGTCGTGCGGCCGCTGACCACCGAGCATGTACAGATCGTCATGCGCTGGGCCAGCACCAACCGGATCCCGGTGGTCCCGCGAGGAGCGGGCAGCGGGCTTTCCGGCGGGGCCACCGCCCTCGACGACGGCATCGTGCTGTCGACGGAGAAGATGCGGGATATCACCGTCGATCCCGTCACACGTACGGCGGTATGCCAGCCCGGCCTGTTCAATGCCGAGGTGAAAAAGGCTGTCGCGCAACATGATCTGTGGTATCCGCCCGATCCGTCGTCGTTCGAGATCTGCAGCATCGGCGGCAACATCGCCACCAATGCCGGTGGCCTGTGCTGTGTCAAGTACGGCGTCACCACCGACTATGTGATGGGTCTGCAGGTGGTGCTTGCCGACGGCACGGCGGTGCGTGTCGGTGGGCCGAGGCTGAAAGACGTTGCGGGGCTGAGCCTTACCAAGCTCTTCGTCGGCAGCGCGACGCGGCCGCGCTGCTCCTCGCCGGCTCCGACGAACGCGGCCGGTCCGCGGCCGAGGACGCCCAGCGGATCGCGGGCGTGTTCGAGGAGACGGGCGCAACCGACGTCTTCTCCACCGACGACCCCGACGAGGGTGAGGCGTTCGTCGCCGCCCGGCGGTTCGCGATTCCCGCGGTCGAGGCCAAGGGGACGCTGCTGCTCGAGGACGTCGGGGTGCCGCTGCCGCGGATCGGCGACCTCGTCAGCGGCGTGGCGCGCATCGCCACCGAGCGCGACGTGATGATCTCGGTGGTCGCACACGCGGGCGACGGCAACACCCATCCGCTGATCGTGTACGACCCCGCCGACGCGGCGATGGCCGAACGGGCCGAGCGCGCGTTCGGCGAGATCATGAATCTCGCGATCGGTCTCGGTGGCACGATTACGGGCGAGCACGGCGTCGGCCGGCTGAAAAGGCCCTGGTTGGAGGACCAGGTCGGCCCGGAAGTGATGGAGCTGAACCGGCGCATCAAGCAGGCGCTGGACCCCGATAACATCCTGAATCCCGGCGCCGCCATTTGATGACAATTCGCTGTGCCCTGTTGACAGGGCATGGGCTTGTGTCGTACTCATAAGACATGACCGCCGCTGTGTCTCACCGCACGCCTGCTCGGTTCGAACTCGCCACGGCCACCACGTGGGCCGACCCGTGGCCGATGTACCAGGCGTTGCGCGACAAGGATCCGGTGCACCACGTCGTCCCTGAGAATCGTCCCGACCTCGACTACTGGGTGCTGTCCCGGCACGCCGACGTGTGGAACGCGGCCCGTGACAACGAAACGTTCTCGTCGGCGCAGGGGCTGACGGTCAACTACGGCGAGCTGGAGATGATCGGCCTGGCCGACAATCCGCCGTTCGTGATGCAGGACCCGCCGACGCACACCGAATTCCGCAAGCTGGTGTCCCGTGGTTTCACGCCGCGACAGGTGGAGGCCGTCGAGCCCGCGGTCCGGCAGTTCGTGATCGAGCGGATCGAGCGGCTGCGCGCGGCAGGTGAGGGCGACATCGTCGCCGAACTGTTCAAGCCGCTGCCGTCGATGGTCGTCGCGCACTATCTCGGCGTGCCCGAGGAGGACCGCGCGCAGTTCGACGGCTGGACCGACGCCATCGTCGCGGCGCAAACGCAGGACGGTGGCCTCGCATCCGCCGGGGAGTCCGCAGGCGAGGCGGTCGCGGGAATGATGGCCTACTTCACCGGGCTGATCGAGCGGCGTCGCCGCGAGCCGGCGGACGACACCGTGTCGCACCTCGTCGCCGCGGGCGTCGGCGCCGACGGGGACATGGCAGGCATGCTGTCGATCCTGGCCTTCACCTTCACGATGGTCACCGGCGGCAACGACACCACAACCGGCATGCTCGGCGGCGCGGTGCAGCTGTTGCACCAGCGGCCGGATCAGCGCCGGCTGTTGATCAATAATCCCGACCTGATGACCGATGCCGTCGACGAACTGTTGCGGCTCACCTCGCCGGTACAGGGCCTCGCCCGCACCACCACCCGCGACGTGCGGGTGGCCAACACCACGATTCCCGCGGGCCGCAAGGTGCTGCTGCTCTACGGGTCGGCCAACCGCGACGAGCGCGAATACGGTGCCGACGCAGGCGAACTCGAGGTGCGCAGGCGCCCGCGCAACATCATGACGTTCAGCCACGGCGCGCACTTCTGCCTCGGCGCGGCCGCGGCGCGGATGCAGTCCCGCATCGCGCTGACCGAACTCCTTGCTCGCTGCCCGGAGTTCGAGGTCGACCTGTCCGGCGTGGTCTGGGGCGGCGGAAGTTACGTGCGCAGACCGCTTTCGGTTCCGTTCCGGGTGACCGGGTAAATGGCGGGCAACGACTGGCTCGGCGACCGCCGCACCGAGGTGGCGGCCGACCGCATCCTCGACGCCGCCGACGCGCTGTTCGCACAGCAGGACGCCGCGACCGTCGGCATGCACGAGATCGCAAAGGCCGCAGGATGTTCGCGGGCGACCCTGTACCGGTACTTCGACAACCGCGAGGCGCTATACACCGCCTACGTGCACCGCGAAAGCTACCGGCTGTTCCACCGGATGTCCGATCAGCTCACCGGGGTTGAAGAGCCGCGCGAGCGGCTCCTCGAGGGCATGGTGTCGTCACTGCGCAACGTGCGCCAAAGTCCCGCGCTGTCATCGTGGTTCGCCACCGCGCAGCGGCCGATCGGCGCGGAGATCGCCGAGCAGTCGCAGGTGATCAGGGCGCTCACCGAGGCATTCCTGATCTCGATGGCGCCCGAAGACCCCGAGGTGGTCGAGCGTAAGGCGCGCTGGCTGGTGCGGGTGATGACGTCGCTGCTGGTGTTCCCCGGACACGACGAGGCCGATGAGCGCGCGATGATCGAGCAGTTCGTCGTTCCGATGGTGGTGCCGACGACACAGGACGCGTCAGGCTAGTGGCTACTGCCGCGCGGGCCGCCACCTCGGCGAAACGGAATTCCAGCAGCGGAAGTGCGAGGACGGGCCTGCCGGAACTTCGTTTCGCGCAATCTACGAGGGGCGCACGCGTGTGAAGCGGTGCAACAGCCACGCGAGCGGCACCGTCACGGCGAAGGTGACGACGAACAGGATGACCATCGAGCCCGTGTAGATCGGAAAGTGCAGGATCTCGACCATCACCAGCTCCATGGTCAACAAGTGGATCAGGAAGATCTCATAGGAGATCTCGCCGAGGAAGACCACCGGGCGGCTGGCCAGCAGCCGCGCATACCATCCCTGATCGTGCAGCGCGAGCGGCGCGACGGCCAGTGTCGCGATCACCGTGTAGAAGCCGGCCTTGGCGAGGGCCTCGCGCAGCTCGGACGGTGAGGTCGTCGGCTCTCCGCCCAGTGGTGTGGAGATGATGAAGTAGCACGCCACCGCGAGCGGCACACATGCCATCGCATATGCCCGCACGCCCAAGGGCTGCAGCACAGCCAACACCATGCCGCCGAGGAACCACACCAGATAGCTCGGCAGCCACAGCCGCGCGCCATCGGGCAGGAAGTCGGTGGTGTGCACGAGGATCAGCCATGCAGGCGTGATCGCCGCAAGAATCGCCAGCCCGGCGAGCAACAGCCAGGGCCGCCACCGCCGTCGGCACACCAACACAAGCAGCAGGTACACCAGCAGTGGTAGCACCACATAGAACGCGACTTCGACTGCAAGACTCCACATTTGGGTCAGCGCCTGATGCAGATAGGCGAACAGGTAATTGTCGGTGTAGATCTGCGTCAGGGTGAGATTGCGAAACAGCCCGATCCAGGTGTGGCCGGGATTCGGCCCAGCGGTCCGGAAGTGGTAGACGAGGTAAGCGACCAACACCGTGACGGTGTATGCGGGCATGATGCGCCGCACCCGATGCCAGACGTAGCGGCGGACCGACGGCGCAGTCCCGCCCGTCGCGGTCGCGTTCACCCACGGGCCGAACAACAAGAACCCTGACAGCACAAAGAAGATCGGAACGCCGATCTCCATCCGCGAATAGACCAGACCGACGTATCCGTGCGTGTACTTGCCGGTGGTATAGGCGGCATGCGTCGCCATTACCAGAAGCGCGGCGACGGCGCGGATCCCAGTGAGCGACGCCACCCGCTCGGGCGCGGCGACGGATTCGAGCCCACCTTGAGCCTCTGAATCTGCGACGCCCCTGGATACGGTCATGTCGACTTGCGGTGCGGCTTCTTCGGTCCCCGGTCGGGTTGCAGATCGATCAGCTGACCTTGAATCCGGGTCTTCGCAAGGGCTTTCAGCGTATCTTTGGACAACTTCGCGGGCAGTTCGACCAGCGAGTACTCCGGTCGGATGGTGATGTGGCCGAAATCGCTTCGGTGCAGACCACCCTCGTTGGCGATCGCACCCACGATGGCGCCGGGCATCACCTTGTGCCGCTTGCCGACGGCGATGCGATACGTGGCGAGGTCGTTGCGAACCTCTCGCCGCTTGCGGGGTGGACCGTCTTCGCGAGGGCCCCGGTCGGGGCGCTCGCGGCGCTTGTCAGGAGGCGGTTCGGTCATCAGGAACTCTTCGCCATCGCGGCTCTGCAGGGCCAGCGCGGCGGCGATGTCGGCCATCGGTACGTCGTTGTCCTGCTCGTAGCCCTCGATGAGCTTGCGGAACAGGTCGATTCCCGGCGCGTTGAGCGCACTGGTGATCGAGTCCCGGAACTTCTCGACCCGCTGGGCGTTCACGTCGTCGACCGACGGCAGCCGTGACTCGACGAGCTTCTGGCGGGTCACCCGCTCGATCGAGTTCAGCAGGTGCCGCTCGCGCGGCGTGACGAAGAGCAGCCCGGTGCCCGATCGCCCGGCGCGGCCGGTGCGACCGATCCGGTGCACATAGGACTCGGGGTCGTGCGGGATGTCGTAGTTCAGCACATGGGAGATGCGGTCGACGTCGAGACCGCGCGCCGCCACATCGGTGGCGATCAGGATGTCGAGCTTTCCGTCCTTGAGTGAGGCGATGGTGCGCTCGCGTTGAGCCTGCGCGATGTCGCCGTTGATGGCCATCGCGGAGAGCCCACGCGCCCGCAGCTTCTCGGCGACCTCTTCGGTGGCCTGCTTGGTGCGGACGAACACGATCATCGCCTCGAACGGCTCCACCTCGAGCAGCCGGGTCAACGCGTCCATCTTCCGATGCCCGGAAACCTGGATGTAGCGCTGCGAGATGTTGTCGGCGGTCGCGGTCTTGGATTCGACCTTCACCTGGACTGGGTCGTGCAGGTACTTGGTGGTGATCTTGCGGATCGCCGGCGGCATGGTCGCGGAGAACAGCGCGACCTGCTTGTACTCGGGTGTGCCCTCGAGGATGCGTTCGACGTCCTCGGCGAAGCCCATCTGCAGCATCTCGTCGGCCTCGTCGAGCACCAGGTAGTCGAGGTGCGAAAGGTCGAGGGTGTGCTTCTCGAGGTGGTCGATGACCCGGCCCGGTGTGCCGACGACGACCTGCGCGCCACGCTTGAGACCGGCCATCTGTGGGCCGTACGGGGAGCCGCCGTAGATCGGCAGCACGTTCACGGGCAGATGCGCGCCGTAGCGGCTGAACGCCTCGGCGACCTGCAGCGCGAGTTCTCTCGTCGGCGCCAGAACCAGCGCCTGGGTGATGCGGCTCGACGTGTCGATCTTCGACAGAATCGGGATGGCGAACGCCGCCGTCTTGCCCGTGCCGGTCTGCGCGAGGCCGACGACATCGGAGCCGGCCATCATCGCAGGAATGGTCGCCGCCTGGATGGCAGAGGGCGATTCGTAGCCGACGTCGGCTACGGCCTGCAGCACCGCGGGGTGAATCTGCAGGTCGGCAAAGGTGGATTGCGCGGGAGGCGCGTCCGGTTCGGGCGTCGTCATCGGGTTGTCAGTCTAGTGGCCCACACCCTCTCGACCCGCCGCGCCGCCTGCCGGGTCACCAGTCGAGTTGGCGGTACGGTGCGCAACTGTGAAACGGCGTCCGGAACCGCTCGGCCGGCGGCAGCGGACAGCGACCGCTGCGGCGGTGGCCGCCGTGCTGCTGGCCGGTTGCGGCCCAGGTGACTCGACAGTCTCCAAGACGCCAGACGCGACCACGACCGCCGCCGCGCCTACGCCCGCGACCGCGCTGCCCGCACCAGCGGGCACCAGCGCCGCACCCACCGCGGCCGCCGATCCGTGCGCGGTGAACCTGGCCGCACCCGAGATCGCCAAGACGGTCTCCGAGTTGCCCCGCGATCCGCGCAGCGGGCAGGCCTGGAGCCCAGAACCACTGGCAGGGACGTACAACGAGTGCGCGCAGCTGTCGGCGATCATCGTGAAGGCCAACACCAACGCAGAGAGCCCCAACACCCGCGCCGTGCTCTTCCACCTCGGCAAGTTCATTCCGACCGGGGTGCCTGATACCTACGGCTTCAACGGCATCGAGCAGTCTGCGACCACGGGTGACACCGTGGCGCTTGTCTACTCCAACGGCACGTCAGGGTTGGATAGCGTCGTGAAATTCCGCTGGAACGGGGCGGGCGTCGAGCTGATCGGCAACACGCCCGGCTGACCCCTCGCCGAACGTCCGTTTGGGTGACGACACGCCGCGGCTTTCCGCCCAAATGTCGGTTAGGGCGGCAGTCAGCGGGGATTGAGTGTCGGACGGCTCACATACAGTTGGCACGTGTTCGTCGCCGACGATCGGGTGATCTACAGCGCCTCCGACCTCGCAGCCGCCGCCCGCTGCGAGTACGCGCTGCTGCGCTCGTTCGACGCCCGGCTGGGCCGGGGTCCGTCGGTCGCGCAAGAGGACGAATTGCTCGCGCGCACCGCCGATCTCGGCGATCAGCACGAGCGGCGATACCTCGACGAGCTGCGTGAGTTGGCGCAGGACAACGTCGCGGTCATCGGCCGGCCCAGCTACACCGTCGACGGGCTGACCGCGGCCGCCGAGGCAACCATGCGCGCCGTCGAGCGCCAGGCATCGATCATCTACCAGGCCGCGATGTTCGACGGCCGGTTCGTCGGCTTCGCCGACTTCTTGATCCTCGAAGACGGGCCTGACGGCGCGCGCTACCGGTTGCGTGATACGAAGCTCGCGCGCTCGGTGAAGGTGGAGGCCCTGCTTCAGCTCGCCGCATACGCCGAAACGCTGGCGAGTGCGGGAGTGCCGGTGGCTCCGGAGGTGGAGCTCGTCCTCGGCGACGGTGCCGCAGCCAGCTACCGGGTCGACGAGCTGCTGCCTGTGTATCGTCCCCGCCGAGCCGCCCTGCAGCAGCTCCTCGATGGCCATCTGGCCAGCGGCGCGCCGGTGGCGTGGGAGGACGAGAACGTCAGGGCGTGCTTCCGCTGCCCGGAATGCACGATCCAGGTCCGTGCGCACGACGATCTGCTGCTGGTGGCTGGCATGCGGGCCAGTCAGCGTGCCCGCCTGATCGACGCAGGCATCACGACCATCAGCGCTCTCGCCCAGCTTGACGGCGCTGTGCCGGAACTGTCCACGCGCACCGTCGCGTCGCTGTCCGCACAGGCACGCCTCCAACTGGCGCCGCGTGTCGACGGCAAGCCGCCCTACGAGGTCGCCGACGCGCAGCCGCTGATGGTGCTGCCCGAGCCCGACAAGGGCGATCTGTTCTTCGATTTCGAGGGCGATCCGCTGTGGACGGCCGACGGTCGTGAGTGGGGCCTCGAGTACCTGTTCGGGGTGCTCGATACGGCAGACGAATTCCGGCCGCTGTGGGCGCACGATCGCGCCGACGAACGCCGGGCGCTGCGCGACTTCCTGAAGATGGTGCGCGCACGACGCAAGCGCTATCCGCAGATGCACATCTATCACTACGCCGCCTACGAGAAGACCGCGCTGCTGCGGCTCGCCGGACGCTACGGGGTCGGCGAGGATGAGGTCGACGACCTGCTGCGCAACGGCGTGCTCGTCGACCTGTATCCGTTGGTACGCAAGGCCATCCGGGTTGGCACCGAAAACTACAGCCTGAAGTCGCTCGAGCCGCTCTACATGGGCGGGCAGCTGCGCACCGGCGATGTCACGACGGCGACCGACTCGATCACCCAGTACGCGAAGTACTGCGAACTTCGCGCCGCGGGGCGCGACGGCGACGCATCCGTCGTGCTCAAGGAGATCGAGGAGTACAACCGGTACGACTGCACGTCGACGCGCAAGCTGCGGGACTGGTTGATCTGCCGGGCCATCGACTGCGGGGTGCCGCCGGTCGGTGCTCAGCCCGTCAAGGACGGCGCGACAATCGAGGACGACGACCAGTTGGCCCGCAAGCTATCCAAGTTCGTCGGCGACGACCCGAGCGCTCGCAAACCGGAACAGACTGCGGTGGCGATGATTTCGGCGGCCCGCGGGTACCACCGCCGCGAGGACAAGCCGTACTGGTGGGGTCATTTCGATCGGCTGAACAGTCCGGTCGACGAATGGGCCGACGACACGGACGTCTTCATCGCGGAGCGAACCGACGTCGACACCGACTGGCATACGCCACCGAAGGCGCGCAAGCCGCAACGTCGGGTGCGCCTCCACGGTGGCATCGCGTCGGGTGAGCTCAGCAAGTCGATGTACGCGCTCTACGAGCCACCCTCCCCCGTCGGCCTGACCGACGACACGGAGCGCAGGGCGTTTGGCTCGGTCACCGTCGTCGACTGCGACGATCCGGCCGCACCGACCGAAGTCACCGTCGTCGAACGAGAACCCAAGGAGGGCGGGCCGTTCAATCAGTTGCCGTTCGCGCTGACGCCGGGGCCGCCGATTCCGACGGGCCCGTTGCGGGACTCCATCGAGGAGACGGCCAGCGGTATCGCGGCGGCCCTGCCGCACCTCCCGCCGAGCGCGGTCATCGACGTTCTGCTGCGCCACCCACCGCGCACCCGTAGCGGCGGCCCGCTTCCCCGTTGCTCGGTGGTCGCTGAGTCGATCGCCACCGCGCTGCTCGACCTGGACTCGTCGTACCTCGCGGTGCACGGCCCACCCGGCACCGGCAAGACCTTCACCGCGGCGGCGGTCATCGCTCGGCTCGTCACCGAAAATCATTGGCGCATCGGCGTAGTCGCGCAATCACACGCCGTCGTCGAGAACCTGTTCCGCGACGTGGTCGGCGCAGGAGTCGACGCATCACTGGTGGCCAAGAAGAAGCACGGCGTCGACGCGAGCTGGCAGGAGATCGACGAAAAGGAGTACCCCGACTTCATCGCCGACCATGACGGCTGTGTCGTCGGAGGCACCGCATGGGACTTCGCAAACGCGGGCCGGGTCCCTCGGGGCAGCCTCGATCTGCTCGTCGTCGAGGAGGCCGGCCAGTACAGCCTGGCCAACACCATCGCTGTGGCGTCGGCTGCGAAGAATCTTCTGCTGCTCGGTGATCCCCAACAGCTGCCGCAGGTCAGCCAGGGCACCCATCCCGAACCAGTCGACACGTCGGCTCTCGGCTGGCTGATCGACGGCAGGCATACGCTGCCCGCCGAGCTCGGATACTTTCTTGACCTGTCGTACCGCATGCATCCCGACGTGTGCGCGGCGGTGTCGCGGCTGTCCTATGACGATCGCCTGCACTCGGTCGATGAGCTGACCGGGGCCCGCAGGCTCGAGGGACATGCGCCCGGCGTGCGGATGCTGACCGTCGACCATGACGGCAATTCAACGGACAGCCCCGAAGAGGCCGACGCCATCGTCGCCCAGATCAAGAAGCTGATCGGTGCGGCATGGGTGGACGAGAAGGGGCATCGGTCGCTGGGGCAGGACGACGTGCTAGTCGTCACGCCGTACAACGCGCAGGTGGTTCTGTTGCGCGACCGGCTGGACGCCGCGGGACTGCCAGCGGTACGGGCGGGCACCGTGGACAAATTCCAGGGCCAGCAGGCGCCGGTGGTGTTCGTGTCAATGACCGCGTCCTCCATCGACGACGTGCCGCGCGGAATAGCCTTCCTGCTCAACCGCAATCGGCTCAACGTCGCCATCAGCCGGGCGAAGTACCTGAGTGTGATCGTGCGCTCACCGCTGCTGACCGAATACCTGCCGAGCACGCCGGACCGCCTGATCGAACTGGGCGCGTTCTTGTCGCTGCCCTCGTGTGATAGACCCACGGGGTGACCGAAACGCTGACCGACCGGCTGGCCGAGATCGTCGGCGCCGCGCACGTCAGCGCCGATCCCGACATCCTCGACGGCCGCAGCGTCGACCACACCGGCCGCTACCGCGGGCACGCCAGCGCCCTCGTGCGGCCCGGCAGCGCCGACGAGGTCGCCGCGGTACTGCGCGCCTGCAGGGAAGCCGGCGCACACGTGACCGTGCAGGGCGGACGCACATCCTTGGTCGCGGGCACGGTCCCCGAGCACGACGACGTCCTGCTGTCCACCGAACGACTGAAGGACATCGGTGAGGTCGACACCGTCGAGCGGCGCATCCACGTCGGCGCGGGCGTGACGCTGGCCGATGTGCAGCGGGCGGCGACCAAGGCGGGTCTGGTGTTCGGCGTCGACATCGCCGCGCGCGACTCCGCCACCGTCGGCGGCATGGCGTCGACGAACGCGGGCGGGCTGCGCACCGTGCGCTACGGCAACATGGGCGAGCAGGTGATCGGACTTGACGTGGTGCTGCCCGGTGGATCGATCGTGCAGCGGCACAGCCGAGTTCGGCGGGACAACACCGGATACGACTTGGCGGCGCTGTTCGTCGGCGCCGAGGGCACGCTCGGTGTCATCACCGGCCTGGATCTGCGTCTGCACCCGACACCGACGCACCGGGTGACCGCCGTCTGCGGGTTCACCGATCTGGCCGACCTGGTCGAGGCGGGCCGCGAGTTCCGCGACATGGACGGCATCGCCGCGCTCGAACTGATCGACTCACGCGCCAGCGCGTTGACCGCCGAGCATCTCGGTGTCGCGGCGCCGGTCGACGGCGCCTGGCAGCTGCTCATCGAGCTTGCGGCCGACATCGACCAGACCGAGCAGCTGGCCGACGCGCTGGAACAGGCGCGGCTGACCGGTGAGCCGGCCGTGGGTGTCGACGTCAACGCCCAGCAGCGGCTGTGGCAGGTCCGCGAATCGCTCGGCGAGGTTCTCGGTGTCTACGGGCCGCCGGTGAAATTCGATGTGTCGCTTCCGTTGTCGGCGATCGCTTCATTCGCGCACGACGCCGGCGCACTGATTGCCGAGCACGCGCCGGACGCCATCCCGGTGTTGTTCGGCCATATCGGCGAAGGCAATTTGCACCTGAACGTGTTGCGCTGCGCCCTCGACGGCGAACGCGAGGCCGCGCTGTACTCGGCGATGATGGCGTTGATCGCCCGCTGCGGCGGCAACGTCAGCTCGGAACACGGCGTGGGCAGCCGCAAACGTGGTTACGTCGGCATGTCGCGCACGGATGCCGACATCGCCGCGATGCGGGCGGTCAAGGCCGCATTCGACCCCTCGGGTTATCTCAACGCGGCCGTGCTTTTCGATTAATCTCCGGGGCGCCAGTGCCGTCCGCGCCGCCGATGGCTCGACGCGTCGGGTTCGGTGTGCGACGGCGGCTCCTCGTGTGGCTCCGAGCGACTGAGCGGCCGTTCCTCGTCGACGTGAAAGCCGTTGTGGGCGAAACTGTTCGGCTCCACCGACGGCTTCGGCGGCGGCACATCGGCGAGGAAGTCGTGCGGGGTGACCGGCGCGGCCATCGGCGCCGGCTCGTCGCGCACCACGGTGAACTCGACATAGTGGTCGTCGTCGAGGTAGTCGTCGTCGAGGTAGTCGTCGTCCCAATACTCGTCGTCCACATCGGCACGCTGCGCTCTGGGCGTACCCGAGCTGCCAAAGCCGAGCAGGAACATCGCGGCGACCACACCGAACAGTGCGACGAACGCGGGCAGCAGCAGCGATTGGGACATCGCGGCGGCGAACGGCTCGTGCAGGAAGGCGGGTAGTTCGGTGACCGAGCCCTGACCGGGGGCCCCGTCGGCGGCCATCGGCATCTCGGCGCTGATCCGCGTCGTCATGAACGCCGCGATGCCGGCGCTGCCCAGCACCGACCCGACCTGCCTGGTGGCGTTGTACACACCGGAACCGGCGCCGGCCACATCGGGGGCGAGATTGCGTGTTGCGGTCGCCGCGAGCGGCGACCAGATGAACGCCATGCCGATGCCGGTAGCCGTCAGCGGCAACACAATTCGCCAGATCGGAGTGGTCGGGGTCATCTCCACGGACAACCACGTCAACGCGATCGCCAGCACTGAGAAGCCGAACCCGATGATCGGGCGCGGGTGATAACGATCGACTATCCTGCCGACCCACGGCGCGAGCAGGCCGGTGGCGATCGCCATCGGCGCGGTCAACAGCGCAGAGTGCGTCGGCGAAAGGCCGCACACCGCCTGCGCATAGAACATCACCGGCACGATCATCGCCGTCACGACGAAGCCGATCGTGGCGACACCGAGCGTGGACAGGCTGAAGTCGCGGTCGCGGAAGATGTCGAGCGGGACGAGAGGCTCGTCGCGGTTGGCCTGCTGCCAGAACACGAACGCGGCCATGAAACCGACACCACCGGCCAGCGTGCCCCAGACCCACGGCGCCCAGTGGTGTGACTGCCCTTCCTGCAGGGCGAAGACGACCATGAACATGCCGATGCCGGACAGCAGGACGCCGATCAGGTCCAATCCATGTTTCTCGGTCGGTAGGTCTGGAATCAACCAGAAGGCCAACCCCAGCCCGATGATTCCGACCGGCAGGTTGACGAAGAAGATCCACTGCCAGCCGAGCTGGTCGACCAGCACGCCGCCGGCAAGGGGTCCCACCAGGGTGGCGACGCCTGCGGTCGCACCCCACACGCTCATCGCCACCCCGCGTCGCTCCGCGGGGAAGATCCTGGTGATGGTGGACAGGGTCTGCGGGGTGAGCAGCGCGGCTCCGATGCCCTGCACAACGCGGGCCGCGATCAGCATGCCGATGGTGCCGGACAGTCCGCACCACACCGATGCCGCGGTGAAGACCAGCAGGCCGAGTAGGTAGAGGTTCTTAGGCCCA
This sequence comes from uncultured Actinomycetota bacterium, assembly GCA_963715215.1. Lineage (GTDB taxonomy): Bacteria > Actinomycetota > Actinomycetes > Mycobacteriales > Mycobacteriaceae > Mycobacterium. Next base: position 14,361 of record CAVQRJ010000022.1, on the reverse strand, counting down.
TACCGGTCGCCGAGGCGGCCCGCCAACAGCAACGGCACCGCGAATCCGAGGAGGTACGCGCTGGTCACCCAGATCACCGCGTCGTAGCCGGTGCCCAACTTCGCCATGATCGACGGGTTGGCGACCGACACGATCGTGGCGTCGACCAGGATCATGAAGAAGCCGACCATCATGGCCCAGAGCGCATGCCACGGGTCGGCGACGGGTGTGGCCCCACCCGTCGGCCGGCCTCGCAGCTCCGTGGTCATATCCCCCACCTCGTCTCGGCTCCTGTCGGATGGTGTCGAGTTCTACTGTCCACCGCAATCGGCAGTACTTCTCAGCAACTTGACCTGCGCATGTCCGCAGATCGGCGAAGGCCCTGATAGGCAATTGCCGCGCGTGAAGTAATTCGCTCCGACGGTACGGACCGTTTTCGGCCGGGACAACTACGCCGGCTCGGCCACCGCCTCATCGAAAACGCTCTCGTCGGCGTTGTCGCTGCCGTGGACGTCCCCCCAGTGCAGCGAGCAGGACAGGGCAAGCAAAGCGAAGAGCACACTGACGGCCATCACGACTGCCAGCGCAAGCTCGTCGTTTCCGAGCACGCCGACCAGCGGGGCCACCGCGGCGCCGAGGCCGAACTGGGCGGCGCCGAGAAGCGCGGCCGCGGTTCCTGCGGCATCGGGATGCCTGGACAGCGCGACGGCGGGAGCGTTGGGAATGACGAGGCCCATCGCGCCGAGGATCGCCCACACCGGAACCACGAAACCGGCCAACCCGCCGACGTGCGCCACCGACATACCCACGAAAACGCCGCCCGCCAGTAGCGCGGCGGCCAGCGCCCACAGCGTGATCGTCTGCGGTGAGAACCGTTTCAGCAGCACGACGTTGAACTGCGTCGCACCGATCAACGCGACCGCACCCGCGCCGAACACCAGCGCGAAGGCCTGCTGGTCGAGCCCGTAGGTGCCCTGCAGGACGAACGAAGCGCCCGCGATGTAGGCGAACAAGCCCGACATGCCGAGCGCGGCGACCAGCACAAGGATGACGAACCGCGCGTCGCGCAGCAGTTCCATGTAGGTCGCGGCGATGCCGCGCACCCGCAACGGCCTGCGGTGCGACGGCGGCAGCGTCTCGGGCAGCGCCAGCACCGCCACCAGCAGCAGTGCGCCTGCCAACAACACCAACGCGGTGAAGACCCAGTGCCATGACCCGTGCAGCAGCACCACCGCACCAAGCGACGGCGCGACGACAGGCGCCACCCCGAGCACCAGCATCAGCCGGGACAACACGATTGCTGCGGCGTTGTCGGCGAACAGGTCACCGACGACGGCGATCGCCACCACCATGGCCGCGGCCGCTCCGACGCCCTGCAGGACGCGGGCCAGCCCCAGCACGACCACGTTCGGCGCGAGCATGCAGATGACCGAAGCCGCCATGTGCAGCACGATGCCCGCCATGAGTGGACGCCTGCGGCCCAGCGAGTCGGACAGCGGGCCGACGATCAACTGGCCCAGCGCCAACCCGGCCAGCGTTCCGGTCAGGGTCAGCTGCACCACCGAGGACGACACCGAGAGGTCGTCGGCGATCTTCGGCAGTGCGGGCAGATACATGTCGATGGTCAGCGGGCCCAGCGCGACCATGACACCCAGCACAATGATCATGCGCCAGCGGCTGGGTGCTTCCGAACTCACAGTGGGCGATGTTGCCATGCAGATGGTTAGCACGCTAAATCAATATTTTCTTCCCAGATCACCCCGTGAGCGCCGTCACCCGTTCGTTTGTGTTCGTTTGTGCTCCTCGCGTGCGCGGCGGGCACAAGAGGCCTCGGTGGTTCGTTGAACAACCGTTAGCCTGAAGGCAACGGTTCCGCCCATCCCAGGAGGCCGCAATGCGCGCTCGGTCCAAGGCCAAGAGCCAGCTGCCTGCGACCAGTAAGAACACGGACGATCATCCCGGCGCCGCCGCGCGCGTGCTGTCGGAGATCATCGAGCGCGGCGCCCGTGTGCAGGGCCCAGCGGTGCGGGCTTACGTCGATCGGCTGCGGGAGGGCAATCCGGACGCGACACCAGCCGAGATCGTCACCAAGCTGGAGAAGCAGTACCTCGCCGCGGTGATGGCCAGCGGGGCGGCCGTCGGCTCCGCGGCGGCCTTCCCCGGTATCGGCACGCTCGTGGCGCTTTCGGCGGTGGCGGGCGAAACCGTGGTTTTCCTCGAGGCGACGGCGGTGTTCGTACTCGCTGTGGCCGAGGTGCACGGCATCCCGGCCGACCATCAGGGAACGCAGGCGCGCGCTGGTGCTGGCCGTGCTGGTCGGCGAGGACAGCAAGCACGCGATCGCCGAACTCCTCGGCCCAGGCCGGACCAAAGGCGCGTGGCTCAGTGACGGCGCGGCAACGCTGCCGCTGCCTGCGGTGTCGCAGCTGAACTCGCGGCTGCTGCGGTTCTTCGTCAAGCGCTACGCGCTCAAGCGAGGGGCGATCATGTTCGGCAAGCTGCTGCCGGTCGGCATCGGGGCCGTCGTCGGCGGTGTCGGCAACCGGTTGATGGGCAAGCGGATCATCGAGAACGCCCGCATGGCTTTCGGCTCTCCTCCGCCGCGCTGGCCCGCGAAACTGCATGTGCTGCCCGCGCCGCAGGGTGAAAACGTCACCGGCGATTAGCGCTCTTGTGGCGTCCGCGCATACGCGAAAGCGCTAGCCTTTAGGCGGCATCGATGCGGGGTAACCGCAGGCTGGAAGGAACGACAGATGGGCAGGAGTCCGGTCGGACACTTGCCGAAAAGAAGGAATCGAGGCGAGTAGCTGCCGTGAGCAGTTCAACTTCACCATTCGGACAGAACGAGTGGTTGGTCGAGGAGATGTACCGCAAGTTCCGCGAAGATCCCTCCTCGGTCGATCCGAGTTGGCATGAGTTCCTGGTCGACTACTCGCCCGAATCGACCACACGCACGTCAAGTGGCGGCGACGGCCGGTCGGCAGCACCGACCGCACCTCGCGAACCGGGCCCCGCGCCCGCACCGAAGCCAGCAACAGGCAACGGCACCCCCGCCAAATCGGACGCCGCGCCGCCCGCGAAGGCCGAGCCCGCGCCCGCCAAGGAAGCACCACCCGCCGTGACGCAGCCGCCGGCCGCCAAATCAGACGTGACGCCCGCCAAACCCAAAGCGGCAGAATCGAAACCGGCAGAGAAAGCCACGCCTGCCGGTGGTGATGAAGCGCAGATATTGCGCGGCGCAGCCGCCGCCGTCGTGAAGAACATGTCGGCGTCGCTTGACGTGCCGACCGCGACGAGCGTGCGCGCGATCCCCGCCAAGCTGATGATCGACAACCGCATCGTCATCAATAACCACCTCAAGCGGACCCGCGGCGGCAAGATCTCGTTCACCCACTTGATCGGCTACGCGATCGTGGCGGCGGTCAAGAAGTTCCCGAATATGAACCGGCACTTCGCGGAGGTGGACGGCAAGCCGAACGCCATCACGCCTGCGCACACCAATCTTGGCCTTGCGATCGACCTGCAGGGCAAGGAGGGGGCGCGTCAGCTGGTGGTGGCCGCCATCAAGGGTTCCGACGCGATGAGGTTCGGCCAGTTCATCGCCGCCTACGAGGACATCGTGCGGCGCGCGCGCGACGGGAAGCTGACCGCCGAGGATTTCTCCGGCGTGACGATCTCGCTGACCAACCCCGGCACCATCGGCACCGTGCACTCGGTGCCCCGGCTGATGCGCGGTCAGGGCGCGATCATCGGCGTCGGCGCAATGGAGTACCCGGCGGAGTTCCAGGGTGCGAGCGAGGAACGCATCGCCGAACTCGGGATCGGCAAGCTGATCACCCTGACGTCCACCTACGACCACCGCATCATTCAGGGTGCGGAGTCCGGTGACTTCCTGCGCACCGTGCACCAGCTGTTGCTCTCCGACGACTTCTTCGACGAGATCTTCCATGAGCTCGGCATTCCCTACGAGCCGGTCCGGTGGCGCACCGACAACCCCGACTCGATCGTCGACAAAAACGCCCGCGTCATCGAGTTGATCGCGGCCTACCGCAACCGCGGGCACCTGATGGCCGACATCGATCCGCTGCGTCTGGACAAGAGCCGGTTCCGCAACCACCCCGACCTCGACGTCACCACGCACGGGATGACGCTGTGGGACCTCGACCGGGTGTTCAAGGTCAACGGCTTCGCCGGCGCAGAGCACAAGAAGCTGCGCGACGTCCTCGGCCTGCTGCGCGACTCGTACTGCAGGCACGTGGGTGTCGAGTACACCCACATCCTCGAGCCCGACCAGCAGAAGTGGCTCGAGGAGCGCATCGAGGTCAAGCAGGAGAAGCCCACCGTCGCGCAGCAGAAGTACGTCCTGTCCAAGCTCAATGCCGCGGAGGCGTTCGAGACCTTCCTGCAGACCAAATACGTTGGGCAGAAGCGGTTCTCGCTCGAAGGCGCGGAAACCGTCATCCCGATGATGGATGCCGTGATCGACCAGGCCGCCGAGCACTCCCTCGACGAGGTCGTGATCGGCATGCCGCACCGCGGCAGGCTCAACGTGCTGGCCAACATCGTCGGCAAGCCCTACTCGCAGATCTTCAGCGAGTTCGAGGGCAACCTGAACCCGTCGCAGGCGCACGGCTCCGGCGACGTCAAGTACCACCTCGGCGCGAACGGCACTTATCTACAGATGTTCGGCGACAACGACATTGCGGTGTCGCTGGTCGCCAACCCGTCCCACCTCGAGGCCGTCGACCCTGTTCTCGAGGGCATCGTTCGCGCCAAGCAGGACCTGCTGGACAAGGGCGACGGACCCGACGGGTTCACCGTCGTGCCGTTGATGCTGCACGGCGACGCGGCATTCGCCGGCCAGGGCGTGGTGGCCGAGACGCTGAACCTGGCGCTGCTTCGCGGATACCGCACCGGCGGCACCATCCACATCGTCGTAAACAACCAAATCGGTTTCACCACTTCACCTTCCGACGCGAAGTCGTCGGAGTACTGCACCGACGTCGCGAAGATGATCGGCGCGCCGATCTTCCACGTCAACGGCGACGATCCCGAGGCGGCGGTGTGGGTGGCCCGGTTGGCGATGGACTTCCGGCAGAAGTTCAAGAAGGACGTCGTCATCGACATGCTGTGTTACCGCCGCCGGGGGCACAACGAGGGTGATGACCCGTCGGTGACGCAGCCGGCCATGTACGACGCCATCGACACCAAACGCGGTGTCCGAAAGACCTACACCGAATCGCTGATCGGCCGCGGCGACATCTCGATGAAGGAGGCCGAAGACGCCCTGCGCGACTACCAGGGCCAGCTGGAGCAGGTCTTCAACGAGGTCCGCGAACTCGAGAAACACGAGATCGAACCCAGCGAGTCCGTCGAGAGCGACCAGATGCTCCCGGCGGGCATGAACACCGCCGTCGACAAGTCACTGCTGGCGCAGATCGGCGACGCCCACCTCGCGGTGCCGGACGGATTCACCGTGCATTCGAGGGTGAAACCGGTGCTGGAGAAGCGTCGGGAGATGGCCTACGAGGGCAAGGTCGACTGGGCCTTCGGTGAACTGCTGGCGCTGGGCACACTGATCGCCGAGGGCAAGTTGATTCGGCTGTCCGGCCAGGACACCAGGCGAGGCACCTTCACGCAGCGGCATTCGGTGGTCATCGACCGCAAGACCGGTGCCGAGTTCACGCCGCTTCAGCTGCTGGCCACCAATAGCGACGGTCAACCGACCGGTGGCAAGCTGATGGTCTACGACTCGGCGTTGTCGGAATACGCCGCGGTCGGCTTCGAGTACGGCTACTCGGTGGGTAATCCTGACGCAGTTGTGTTGTGGGAGGCGCAGTTCGGTGACTTCGTCAACGGCGCGCAGTCGATCATCGACGAGTTCATCTCGTCGGGCGAGGCCAAGTGGGGTCAACTGTCCGACGTTGTGCTGCTACTGCCGCACGGCCAGGAAGGCCAGGGCCCGGACCACACGTCGGGCCGCATCGAGCGGTTCCTACTGCTGTGGGCGGAGGGCTCGATGACGATCGCGATGCCGTCGACGCCTGCGAACTACTTCCACCTGCTGCGGCGGCACGCGCTGGACGGCATCCACCGCCCGCTGATCGTGTTCACGCCGAAGTCGATGCTGCGCAACAAGGCTGCCGTCAGCGACATCCGCGACTTCACCGAGCAGAAGTTCCGGTCGGTTCTCGAGGAGCCGACATTCACCGACGGCGATGGCGATCGCGACAAGGTCAAGCGGATCCTGATGGTGAGCGGCAAGCTCTATTACGAGCTGGTCGCGCGCAAGGCGAAGGACAAGCGCGACGATGTGGCGATCGTGCGCATCGAGCAGCTCGCTCCGCTGCCAAGGCGGCGGTTGAATGAGACGCTGGACCGCTACCCCAACGCCGAGCAGCTCTTCTGGGTGCAGGAGGAGCCTGCCAACCAGGGTGCGTGGCCGACGTTCGGGTTGACGATGCCCGAGCTGCTGCCCGAGAAGCTCAAGGGGCTCAAGCGGATATCCCGCCGCGCGATGTCGGCGCCGTCGTCCGGCTCGTCGAAGGTGCACGCCGTCGAGCAGCAGGAGATCATCGACGAGGCATTCGCCTGAACAGCGTCGAGACGCCGAGCACGAGACTGCCGTCCTTGCGTGCAGCAGAGAAGGTCGAGCCGTGAGCCTCCGGCTGCCAGCGTTGTCGCCGGCACAAGAGAGCCTGTTTTTGACGCTAGGCGGCAGAGCACTCGATAGCCGCCTGCCACGCCCCTTTCTCGGCGACACCATGGCTGACGGGATTATCACGACGATCGGCTACGACCTATCGAAGTTTCCCACGATCAGCACCACCAGAGTCGACCCGAGGGCCAAGGTTTTCGAGATCGCTGTGCGGGCCAAGAGGCTTGACGAGGTGGTTCGCCGGTTCGTCTTCCGCCACCCCGATGCGGTCGTACTGGACCTGGGCGCTGGGCTGGACGGCAGGTTTTTCCGCGTCGAACCACCGCCCACTGTCAGCTGGTATGACGTCGACTTCCCGCAGGTCATCGCCCTCCGGTCACAGTTGTTGCCGAAGATGGCCAACGTCTGCAGCATTGGCGCGGATCTGGTCGACTCCAACTGGCTCGACGAGCTCCCCACAGACCGCCCGACCGTGATAGTCGCAGACGGCCTCGGCGCGTTTATCACCAGTCACGACTTCGTGGTCCTTTTGAACCGGCTGATCAGCCACTTCCCCAGCGGGGAGCTGGCATTCAACGCCTACACTACGTACGCGATCTGGCTTCTCAAGCACTCGCGCGCAATGGCCGCCATTACAGACGATGTGGTCAATTCGGGTTTCAACGATCCTCGCCAACCCGAGAGATGGGTGGACGGCCTGGAATTGGTCGAGGAGATGTTTCTGACGCGAGCACCCGAGGTGGCCGAGCTTCCGCGGGCCTGGCGCAGGGCATCGCGCCTAGCGGCACGCAGCCGGGGCGTGTCGCGGATGATCGGCACCGTGGTGCTGCTCTACCGCTTCTAATTCGTTTGACGGGAACATCCCGCGACTGCGTGTTGTCAGGCTATTGCGTAGTCGCTCAACGGGAATCGCAGCTGTTCCTTGACGGCGTTGTTCACCGAGGTGGGTCGGAAAAGCGGTGCTTCCCCGGTGTGGTTGAACCAGTACGACCGGGAGGTCACACAGTTGCCTAGGTGGAAGACCGAATCGTCGAGCAGTTCGGTCATCTGTTCGAGGAAGCGAGCATTGGCCTGTTCGGTGACCTCGAATGTACGACCACCGCGCCGCTGTACCTCACCCAAGAGCCTATCCATGTGTCGCATCTGGTATTCCACGGTGTTGAACCACGACAGACCAACCCACGCATACGGGCTGGCCAACGTCAAGAAGTTCGGGAAGTAGGGTACCGACACGCCTTCATAAGCCTGGAACCTGTTATCCCGCCACCACTTTCCCAGGTCCCGACCCTCTCGGCCGATCACCTCGATCGCAGGCAAGTTGACGTCCCACACGTCGAACCCGGTAGCCAGCACCAGTGTGTCGATGAACCGTTTGGTGCCGTCGCAGCCCACGACACCATCGGGCTCGATCCGTTCAATGCCGCTGTTCTCGAGATGTACGTGTGGCTTGGTGAACGTGCGGTAGTAAGTGTTGGACATTGTCGGGCGCTTGCAGCCGAAGTCGTAATCCGGAGTCAGCTTGTGTCGCAACTCCTTGTCGCGGATCGAGATGAAGCGATGGATGGCAGCCAGCGTCGACGCACCCAGGTTGAGTCCCTTGAAGTACCGGTATTTCCACATCGCGAGCACCATGACGGCGTCCACGGTGATGTCTGTAAACCACCGTACGATCCGCTGAGTGAACGGCATCCTGGCGAAGAGCCGCTGCATTGTGGGTGAGAAGCCGAAGTCGATCTTGGGCATCACCCAGATCGGCGTGCGTTGATAGACGGTCAGCTCCGAAACTCGCTTGGCGAGCTCGGGAATGATCTGCACGCCGGTGGACCCGGTACCGATGATTCCGACGCGACGCCCTTCGAGTGAGTAGTTCTCGTCCCACGCGGCGGTATGGATGATACGTCCGGCGAAATTGTCGATACCGGGAATATCCGGGATGCGTGGCTGCGACAGGAAGCCCGTCGCCGCGATGAGGAACTGCGCGCTGAGCGTCTCACCGCCGGTAAGCGCAACCCGCCAGACCTGGGTATCGTCGTCCCATCGGGCACCTTCGACGTTGGTGTTGAACCGGATATTGCGGCGCACGTCGTACTTGTCGACTACGTGCTCGGCATAGCGCTTCAACTCTGGCCCCGGCGCATACAGCCGCGACCAGAACGGGTTGGGCTCGAACCAGTAGGAATACGTCGTCGACGGGCAATCGACGGTAAGTCCTGGGTAACGGTTTACGTGCCAGGTTCCGCCGAGATCGTCCTCGCGCTCGAGGATCACGACGTTGTCGTAGCCCAGCCGGTGGAGTTGGATCGCCGCGCCGATTCCGCCGAATCCTGCCCCCACGATGACAACGTCGAACTGCTTCGTGCTCATGAAGCGATACCCCGCCCTAACTTCCTAGCGCCAGTGCCGACTGTGCCCGCAACGATAGATTAACCTGTCCGGTTCCTTGGACGCTCGTCCGAAAACCGGGGGCCGAGGCTGTGCCGGTGAACCGACCCGAGGTATGTATCGGCGCCGCCGAAATGGCCATCGAAAGTCACATAGCGCACCTCGTCGACGATCGTCGCGAGACCCGCCCAGGCTGGCCCGAATGTGCGTGAGAGACGCCGGCTCAATCCTTGGCGAAGCTGTACATCCGGTACGAAAGGCGTCCGCGTTGCAGTTCGCGGTACATCAGCGAGCCTGGCGCACCGACAAACAGGCGGCCGAAGGGGCGTAGAACGGCGGGCAGGTGGCGCCCTACCAGGTCCAGGTATCGCGGCGCGAGATTGTCCAGGCCGCGCAGAACCTCCGTATTGATCACCCTCTCGGAGACTACCCGCATCGGGGCGTCGGCTATCGCTGCCTCCCACTCGGAAAAGTCCAGGTAACTGCGGAAATCGACGTACAGGAAACGCCCACCCGGACGAAGCACCCGAGCCACTTCGGCGAGGAAACGGCGAAAGTCTGGGTAGCCGTGCGAAGCTTCCACATTGATCACCACGTCGAGGGATTCATCGGCAAAGGGCAGATTCTGGGCATCACCGTGCACGAAATCCAGGCCGGGCAGATTGTGCCTCTTCCGGCAGAAGGCGATGGCGTCTTCGTTTAAGTCCAGTCCCGTGTAGGACGCCGGGCCCAAGGTTCGCACGAGGTAGGAAGCTCCACCGCCGTGGCCGCAGCTGACCTCCAGTACCTGTTTGCCGCTGAGATCCGCCTGTGTTGCCGTGCGGTGGTACAGCTGGATGTTGTACCGGCTGGGCTCATCAGAGGCCGCTAGCGGCAGCCCCATCGGCGGATCCTCCTCATAGCCGTAGTTGAGCAGAAGGACGTCCTCAGCGTCCCACCGGCGGGTCAAGAAGGGATACCAGTACTTGACCATCACCTTTTGGAACCACGAGGCGGTACCGATGGACTTTGAGGGGTGGGCGATGCGACTTACGGTCATAGTCCGGCAGTATTGCAGGCACGAGATCGCGGCGCAGGTCTTCGGGGACCACAGGGGGTCCAGCGGGTATGCGTCGGCGGAGTGGACGCTCTCGTCGGCTTCAGAGCTCAGCTGGCCTGGTAACCACCGATGCAGAGTCAGCGTCGCTCGACACCTTTCCCTTCCGCCGGTAAACCACAGCTCGGCCGCCCCGTCCGGGCGCGGTCGCCACACCGCGCCAGTGACGCCGTTCACCCGGGGCATCGGTTGGCGCGAACCGCAGCTCGCGCAACATTACGCGCAGAGTGACGTCCATCTCCATGTTGGCCAGCGCCGCGCCGATACAGCGGTTCACGCCGCCGCCGAACGGAATCCACGCGAACGGCTTCGGGGCGCTGGCGCCGACGAATCGGTCCGGGTTGAACGACGCCGCGTCCGGAAAGCTCTCTTCTGACGCATGCGCCGTTCGGATACTCAATATTATTGCGGTGTTTTCCGGGAGGACCCAGTCCCCCAAACGGATTCGCTTCTTCGTGCGGCGCGTAGTGCCTTCGAGAACCGACCGGGTGCGCAACACTTCCCAGATCGTGGCCTGTCGCAGCTCAGATCCGCCGGCATCGACTTCCTCGGTCAGCCGCGACAGCAGCGCCGGATGGCGGCGCAACCGCTCCACTGTCCAGGCCAATCCTGCGCTGGTTGTCTCATGACCCGAGGCCACCAAGGTCAGCAACTCGTCGGCGATGTGCCGATCCGGGATCGGCTCACCGTTGTCGGAGCGGGCCTGCACCAGCAGCGCGAGCACGTCGTTGCGCTCTTCGAGGGCGGGGTCGGCCCGAGCGTCGGCGATGAGCGAATCGACGACAGCGTCGAACCGGCGCCGGTACCGCAGAAACCGGCCCCCCGGACTCCACGGACCCAGATCACGCCGCATTGGCGGCGGCATCACGGCGATAGGGCCGAGCATGGTGACCAGGGGCGGCAGCAGGCCGCGGAGCTCGTCCAGCGCGGGTCCCTCGGCGCCGAACACGGCACGCAAGATCACGTTGAGGGTCATGCGCATCATCGGCGGCAGCGTTTTGAACTCGCGGCCCTCCGGCCAGTTCGCGATCTCGCGCACCACTTCGTCTTCGATGATGTGCTCGTAGCTCCTCACCCGCTTCCCGTGAAACGGCGGGAGCACCAATTTGCGGCGCGCCAGAAGTTCGTCGCCGGCAAGGCTGAACGTCGACCCGGGGCCGAACGCCTCGCCGAGATGCCCCGCCCCTGTCGGCCGTTCGATCAGATCGCTGCTCGCGCTGAACACATCCTTAACCAAGATTGGGTCGCTGATCACCACTGCCTGGCCGAAGAGCGCCAAATTGACGGTAAACTCACTGCCGTACCGTCTGCCCAGAGGAGCAAACATTCCATGCGTTGCAGCCAAGAACGCGATGCCTTGCAGGGTCTTCGGTATCCGTAATCCCGGCGGTAGCCGTACCGCCTCGGTTGTCTCCGTCGCCATATCTTTCCCCCGTTTCTTCCCTCGTCAAGCCGGTACTCAAAAGTATCGGACGTCGCCCCGTCGGGCAGACGTTTCGGTCGCGGTAACGCGCCCCACTACCGCTGAGCGGCCAACTTACAGCCCTTGAGTGCCGAGCCAGGTGTGGATTCGCTCGGCGACCGCAGCCCAACCAGTTTCGAGCATCATGTTGTGACCCATGTTAGGGAAGATTTCTGCTTCGGTACGGTATGCGCGTGCCGTTGCGTGTACTTCTTTCGCGGTGACCGCGCCGTCATTTCGGGCCCCCAAGACCAGCAGCGTCGTGGTCACACGTTTAGGCCGGGGCAGATTGAGCAGACCGTCGAGACCGGCGCGTGCGCTCTCTTCTTGCAGCCGCGTCGCGTAGTCCAATACGTGGGAGTCCGGCGTGTGTGCGGAGAAGAATCTTTCCCGCGCGAGCTGGGGGGTGTTGACATACGCCAATGACTTGCCGGTGATTAGGACTTTCGTGAAATCCCACGGGTGCCGTTTCATCCAGCGCAGGCCGGATCCGAGATAACCCCGCGGGGGCGTGGACGCCATCAAGACGCCGACGGGAGCGTGATGAGACTCCAGATACTTCTGCACGATAAGTCCACCCATGGAGTGGCCGATCACCACCGGTCTTCTTGGCAGGCTGTCGGCAACTGAGCCGACATCCTGGACATAGTCGGCGACAGAACAGGTGCGCAGAGGCTTGGGAGTCGGGCTGCTTCCATGGCCGCGAAGGCTTACGGCCAGAGCGCGATAACCCTTGTCGGCGAAGAAGCTTAGGAAATGTTCGTCCCAACACCATGCTGCATGCCAAGCCCCGTGGACGAAGAGCAGCGGAACGGGGTGAGATTCGCTGACATGCCCCTTGTCGATTACCTCAAGCATGGCGGCCAGCGTATGTGCCACCGAAAAAATCTGCGTACCATTTCCGGCTGGACGCCCCGGCTCGCAAGTTGCCAGCAGAGGCTGGGATAGGGGTGCCTAGGCGATGTGTTGGTTGTGGCCGGATATCGCGAACATCCGATAGCCGGCCGCGGTCAGGCCGCCATCCGCGTACCCCGGTCGGTTCTGTTGTCGCCGCACAGCACATCGACCGAGCCAGCCGTCGCGACGCTACCGCACACCCTCCATCGGATACACGTCGTGGTGGGGTCCGCGTGACGCGCGGTTTTCGTGTTTACTTTCGGGCCTTTCTTCATGCCGCCTTCTCCAACCTGGGACGTGCGGGCTTCGGTATCGCGTAGTGACTACCGGATTGGGATTAGACAATGGATCGGTGCTCGAACTCGGCAAGACACCCCATCAGCAACTACAGGCGACCTCTGCGTAACATCGCTGCCAGCGCGGATAAGGGGTGAGTGTGGGCGGATTTCGTTTCGGCATCCTCGATGGGATCGTGAACTCGCGTATTTCGCCGAGCGTGCTGCCGCGGGTGGGTTCCCTGACTGCCGCCGCGACGGGCGCCGACTCGTATTGGGTCGGCGACCATCTGAACTCGTTCCTGCCGCGCTCGATCGCCACACCCGAGTATCTCGGCGTCGCGGCGAAACTGGTGCCTAAGATTGACGCCGTCCTTGAACCGTGGACGATGCTCGGACACCTCGCTGCGCGAAACCGAGTTCGCCGGCTGCGACTCGGCGTGTGCGTGACCGACGCAAGTCGCCGCAATCCAGCGGTCACGGCGCAAGCTGCCGCGACTCTGCATCTGCTTACCCGAGGCCGTGCCATCCTCGGCATCGGCGTGGGGGAACGTGAAGGCAACGAGCCCTACGGCGTCGAGTGGACGAAACCAGTGGCACGGCTGGAAGAAGCCATCGCCACCATTCGCACGTTGTGGGATTCGGCCGGCGAACTCGTCTCACGCGACTCACCGTACTTTCCCCTACGTAACGCTGTGTTCGACCTTCCGCCCTACCGTGGGAAATGGCCAGAAATGTGGGTCGCAGCACACGGGCCGCGGATGCTGCGGATCACCGGACGCTATGCCGACGCCTGGGTTCCCTTCGTTGTCAGCCGACCCTCCGACTACGCCGGTGCACTCGAGGCTGTACGCGCTGCGGCGTCCGACGCCGGTCGTGACCCAACGTCGATAATCCCTGCCGTCGTGCGCACGGTAGTCACCGGCCGCAATCGCGACGACGTGGATGAGGCGCTGGACTCTGTGATCATAAAAGCGTCGGCGCTCGCTGCACCCGCAGAAGCCTGGACACGCCACGGTGTCGAGCATCCACTCGGAGCAGACTTCTCCGGCGTGCAGGATCTGGTTCCACAAACGATCGACAAGCAGACAGCCTTGTCATACGCAGCGAAAGTCCCCGCTTCACTTATGAAAGAAATCACTTTCAATGGGACGGCCAACGAAGTGCTCGAGCAGATAACGGAATGGCGGAATCACGGACTCCGATATCTACTCCTTATCAATGGCAGCGTGCTTAACCCGAAACTGCGCAAGGGTTTGGCGACAAACCTGCCATACGTGAAGGTGCTGCGCCGACTCAAAAAACTGTGAACCACCAATCGTCCACCCGCACGCTGGGAATTTGTGTCAAAGGCGGTTCTTGATCGGTATCAGCTTTAAGCCACCGCGAGGTAGGCGAACTGGCTGCGTTACAGCTATGAGCCACAACGAAATTCGACTGAATCTCCGCATGACGTGCGTCCCTAGAGAGCAGCCACCGTTCGCGCCGAACCATCATCTTGCGGCACCCAACCCGCGCATATCAGTCTGACACCACCGTCGTTGACCAACGACCGCCACGGCACTCACTGACACCCGATCAAAAGCCGCCCCAAACCGGGGCGGCTTTCACC
>CAVQRJ010000021.1:0-163526 GCA_963715215.1 uncultured Actinomycetota bacterium | reverse complement strand
TTCGAATCCTGCACCTGCCACCCTGTGATGTCTCAAGACATCCGCATGGCTGTGAACCTGCATTGGCGTTTACGGCTTTTTTCTTGGGCGGCCGCAGGGTACGCCGCGGGGTTGGTAGTCCCTGGTGGGATCCAGGGCCAGGGCGGTGCGTCCGTCGCTGCGTTGTTTGGGTGGTGAAGATCGCCCCGTTGTCGATCAGAACGCCGGCTGGTGTGCCCCAGTGGGTGAAGGCGGCGGTGAAGGTGTCGACTGGCGATGGCGCCTACAAGAGATGTGGCGCGAAGATGCGTGCGGCTTGCAGCTGGACCGCGACGCACACTTCGCCGCACGTGCGGTGCGCATTTCGTGGCGAAATCACCTGCACGGAGAGTGGCCGATCGGGAATTTATGGGACGACGAACCAGACGGCGACGTAGTGACTCACCGCCGCAGCTGCGGTGAAGGCGTGAAAAAACTCGTGATAGCCGAATGTGTGCGGCCACGGGTTCGGCCAGCGAAGGCCGTAGAGGATGGCGCCGGTGTTGTAGAGGAGCCCGCCTAGGACGAGCAGGCCGACGACGATCGGGCCCCCGCCGTCGAGCAGGCTGCCGGCGAAGCAGATCGCCACCCAGCCGAGTAAGAGGTACAGCGGTACGCCGACCCATCGCGGGGCGGACGGCCACCACATCTTGAGTGCTACGCCGGCCACTGCGCCGGTCCACACGATAGTCAGCACTTCGGCTCCGGTGCGCGGCGGCATCGACAAGAGAGCGAAGGGAGTGTAACTGCCGGCGATGAATACGAAGATCGCCGAGTGATCAAACCGCTTCATCCACTTCAGGGCCACCGGATTGTGCCAGTGCTTGCGGTGATAGATGGCGCTGATGCTGAACATCGCGACAATGGTGACGGTGTAGATCAGGGTCGCGAGGATAGCTTTCTGCGACGACGCGATCGCTGCAACCGACACCAGTGCCAATCCGCCCACGGTGGCGGTGACCGCCGAACAGAGGTGGATCCAGCCGCGTGCGAGTGGCGTCCCGACGAGGTCGGCGACGGTGTCGGCCAGTCCTTGGGGCAGGTCGTCGACGACTGCGGCCACCGGCTCGCGTGCCGACGCAGCTGCCGTCGGGTCTGTCCGGCGGGGTGTCACGTGGTATTCGTCGCTAATGAGCGCGTTCAGCGTGTCTCCCTGTTCGGGCGAGCCGATGACGGCGCGCCATCGCGGATCACGACGGCGCGCGACCGACCTTACCTCAGCGGCGGGCGTACCCGGCAGCTCATCAATCGCCGACACCGGCGGCGGCAGCCCGCGCTTTCAGCATGACCAGGACCACCACCGATGACCGCTGACCACAACTACACGCCGTACTACGCCCCGACACCGCATCACTGTTTCGCATGGTCGACGTCTCGCCTGGTCCCGGCAAGTGTGGGCCAGGGGTTCCAAAGCCCTTAGCGCCACAATTCTTGAGCAGTTCAGGGTGTTTGTTGCCCGAGTGTGTGGGTCATGGGATGCTGCACGGCGCCGCGCCCATCGGGGCGTGGATATCTTCTTGGTCGAAGACGGTGTGTTGATGCTTAAGGGGTGGGCGTCGCCTCGCCGGAATGGTGTGTCGCGTGAAGCATGTTGGGCTGCATGAACTTCAACTCGGGTGAAGTCGTGCTACCAAGGATGAACGTTCGGTCGGTGCGGCGGGCGCGCGCGCTCGTTGAGGCCACGTGGCGAGTGTGCTGATGCGGTTCCCCAAGCCGGTGAGAAATACGATGTGGATCAGTCCCCAGCCCAGCCAGCCGATGAACCCGGCGAGCTTGACCGGGCCGACTTGCAGCAGGGCGTGTCCACGGCTGATGTAAGCCGCAGAGCCGACATCGCGGTAACGGTAGTGCGGACGAGCCTTGCCGGCGAGATCGTGACGACCGCAGGTGGCAGCGTGGATCCGCCTTGCATGGCGTCTCAGCCACGCCCGGTAGGTTGTCGCGGCCGACGAGGTCACCGAACCATCACTGTTGGTATCGCGGCGGTGATCATCCCCCTCGCCCCTGGGCGCCACGGCCAACAGCTGGCAGCGGTCCGGCGCTTCCGCGAGCGCGCCAACAGACAGCGGTCGTGATCTACGCAGATTTCGCGTTGGACCCGAAGACCACCGCCACGGCGATCCGGTCGAACCAATCGTCGATCGCATCGGCGGACTAGACGATATGGAGGCGACTTGAGGCCGAAGGCCTCGGGCTGCAATCGGACGTGGGTTGCCGGTATCGAGTGAACACTCGCACTGGTAGAGCCACAGTTGCAGATCAGGAGGCCTCCGGTGAGTTTCAACGGTACGAGTGTCGGGTTGGATGTGCATGCGCTTTCGGTGGTTGCGCATGCTGTCGATGAGGAATCGGGTCAGGTCGCGCGGGCGCGTTTGTGTCCCGATCACGGCGAGATCCTGGACTGGCTGCACCGACTGCGAGGTCCGGTGCGGGTGGCCTATGAGGCTGGACCGACGGGCTTTGGATTGGCGCGAGCATTGGCCGACGCCCAGATCGAGTGTGTCGTAGCGGCGCCATCGAAGTTGATCCGCCCGTCTGGGGATCGGGTCAAGACCGACGCCGGTGATGCCGCGCATCTGACCCGGCTGCTGCGTCTTGGTGAGATCACCGCGGTCACCGTTCCTGAAGCTGAGGTGGAGGCGGTGCGTGATCTGGTGCGTGCCCGCGAGGATGCCCGCGCGGATCTGATGCGGGTCCGGCACCGGTTGTCCAAACTGCTGCTGCGCCAAGGGCGGATCTACTCGGGTGGCCATGCCTGGAACGGGGTGCACGAAACCTGGCTACGGCGGCAACGATTCGGCGATTCCCACACCACGGCAGCCTTCGATCACCACTTCGATGCAGTGCTGTCGGCGACCGCGGCCAGGGATCGCCTCGACGAGCAGATCGTCGCGGTCGCTGCCTCACCGCGTTGGTCTGATCCAGTCGACCGGCTGGGCTGCCTGCGCGGAATCTCGGCACTGACCGGACTGGCCTTGAGCGTCGAGATCGGCGACTGGACCCGGTTCACCGGTGCCTCGATCGGCGCCTACGTCGGCCTGGTTCCCACCGAGTATTCCTCGGGAGCCTCTCGGGTGCAGGGGTCGATCACCAAGGCTGGCAACGCTCACGTACGGCGGTTGTTGATCGAGGCGGCCTGGCATCACCGGGCGTCCTACCGCAATCCGGGACCCACCATGCGGGCCCGCTGGGCCAAGGTCGACCCCGCCCTGAAGGCCCGCGGGCATGCCGGCAACCGGCGGCTGCACCAGCAGTGGTGCCGGTTCAACGAACGCAAGAAGCCTCACGTGGTGGCCAACGTCGCGATCGCCCGTGAACTGGCGGGCTGGTGCTGGTCGCTGGCCACACTGAATTAACCGGCACAACCCAGCTTGATCGGAGCAGGCCGGCCAGCGACGAGGTAAGCGAACTGGATCTGCGGGAGAACTATGAGCAGCAACATGATTCATCGAATCGTGGTGTGACGCCCGTCCCTAGAGAGCAGCCACCGTTCGCGCCGAACCATCGTCTTGCGGTACCCAACCCGCGCATATCAGTCTGACACCACCGTCGTTGACCAACGACCGCCGCGACGCCGACTGACACCGATCAAACGAAAGCCGCCGCGGCACAAACCGGGGCGGCTTTCACCTGCCTCTTGACAAACCAGGCCTACATATCAGTTCCACACCACCAACTGCGACACGCCTCGCGTAGCAACGGCATCTGCTCCGAGTCAACGCGAGCGGGATCAGATGGCCGATGGCTCAGGACTTCGAGCCGGTGCGGTGCTCCAGGGCTTCAATTACGGTTGGGCAGACGTCGATCTCGTAGAGCCATTCGACGCTCTGCATCCCGCCTGGGCTGTCCGAGTTGATCTCCACCACCTTGTCGCCGATTACGTCGATGCCGACGAACCACATGCCGTCGGCCACGAGCTTCGTGCTCATTGCTTCGACGATGCCGCGTTCCACGTCACCGATCTCGAGAGGGACCGACCGCGCGCCCGTGCTGATGTTGGCCCGCGGGTCGTTACTCGTAGGCACGCGCCGGAAGGCGGCCAGTTGCCCGTCGCGCTCGAGGATCTGTCCCTCGAGCAGGAAGATCCGGGTGTCGCCGTTTTCGGCGCAGTCGACGAACTCTTGAACGAGCGCGTAGCCGTCCAGTAGTACCGCCTCCGTTATCTGCGCGAGGTTCACTTCGTCCTTGTCCTCGATCATGAACACGTTCCGACCTTTGGCTCCATAGAGAGGCTTGACGACGGAGTGGCCGACCTTGGCGATGAACCGCTCGATTGCTTTCGGGTCGCGCGTAACGAGCGATCGCGGACGGATCTTCTCGGGGAACTCCTCCAGGTAGAGCTTGCTCGTTGCGCGTACCAGGGACATCGGGTCGTTCACCACCGTTACGCCTCGAGCCTTAAGCATCTGGCCGAACACCACACCCAGCGGACTTGCCCACGGCCGCTCCTGCATATCGTCGACCGTTTCGTTTCGCAGCACCAAGGCATCGAGGTCGTCCATGACGATCCGTTCGGCGTCGCACTCCTTGATGCGCTTCATGAAGCTTTCGAGTGTGTCGCCTTTCTCGAACTCTGCGCGATGCGCCCGCGCCGAGAGCTGCCCATCGTTTTCCCCGTGCTCGACGTCTCCGAGCCCGACGTACCAAACCTCATGGCCGCCCTGGACCGCGGCCCTCGCCAGGCGCGTAGTCGTGTACTCGTCTATCTCGGTGGCGACGTCGAGGACGAAGAACGCAAGCCTCATGACACATCTCCTTCGTACAGCGCAGTGACCGACACGCCACCGCGCAGCTTGTCCAAGCGCTCCTGAGCGCCGGGCACATCCAGCCACCGAGGGCGGACCCACGGTGGCTGGAGCACCTCGCGGTCGAGCAGATCCTGGATCATCGGGATCTGGTCCAACGAGAGCTTGCCGACGAAGAGGACATCGAGGCTGCAGTCGTCGGCGAGGGCTTCGAGGATTCGCGTGATCCCCCGGAGATAGATCGCGTCCTTCACGCAACCGCCTCCAAGGGCGACGCGGATGGCGATGGACCAAGCCGTCCTCACCGGGATCTGATGTTCGTTCCGTAACGATTCGAATATCTGCAGGAATCCGGCGCCGTCGAGCATCTTGCCGATGGCTACGACCCTCGCTGCGAGCACGCGCAGACGCCGCGGGTCCAATCCGCCGGTCAGGTACTCGGCGAGCACGGCAAGGCCCTCTTGGGTTTCGTCGTAGCCGGGGAGTCCGACCGTCAGCAGCGTCAGTGGTTGCCTGGCGCCGTTCTGATAGGTGACGACATGGGTGCCGATCTCGTGATGCAGCAAGGGCTCCACGCGGTCCGCCCTCACAGCGGCGGTCTCGGGGATGAGCAGCCGCCCGAACGACACCATCAGTTCGGAGATGTCATCGCGCACCTCGAGGCGAGCCGGAAAGTCTGGATAGACGGCGCGGTATCGATCGAACTCCTCACGGGCCGCGTCCGCGAAGGCCCCAGCCGTGACGCTCGGGGTGGCGGGACCTTCTGCTGGGATGGTCTCGAGTAGCTCCTCCGCGGCCGACGCGAGAGACTGGGCGATCCCGCCGTAGAGCTGCAGCGACGCGTAGACAAACCGTGAAGTGTCGCGATCCTCCAATGCTGTGATCTGTCTTGCTATTTCGTCACGCTTTGCCCGGAAAAGTGTGTGAAGCGCAGGGTCGACGACGTTCTCGATTTCGAGGTTGTAGAGGTCACGTCGCACCATGTCCGGCTCGAATTCCAGCGTTCTGAGCCGGATGGTGGGGACGGTCGCGAAGTCACTTCGTGCGAAGTCCGCCCATGCCTGTGCTGCATTGACCGGCGTGATGTTCAGCAACATGTTCACGCCGCGCTCGATCTCGGTGAGGCGGGCGTCGACATCTAGAGCAGGAGCAAGATCCTGGGTCGAGGATGTCACCTGGCCTCCTAGAAAGTCGATACAGCGTGCACGGCCAAGGCTCCGACGGATGCGTAAATTTTGGGATGCCCCAGCGGCGAGAGCCCAAACATCCTGCACATGGCGCGACGTGCGCGCGACCGGTTCTGCGTTCTCGCAGGCGTCGCGTCAATCCTTACGCGAGCGGGTCAGCGCCGCGTCAGCTTCGTCGCCATTGCCGCGCGTTAGCGATTCGGGAGATCGCCCGCAGTGCTTTTGAGGTGGAGGGTTTGGGGTAATCACTGCGCGTCGGACTGCGCGACCGTCAAGACGGCTGCGAATGCGAGGCGTTATGCCACAGACATTGGGTGTCGAAGAGGAGTTCAACCTTGTCGACTTGAAAACCCGGCGCTTGACGGCCCGCGCACCGGAGTTACTCGCCCAACTGTCTGACACCTACGTTGCGGAATTGCAGCGCTGTGTAGTCGAGATGAACAGCGGTGTCGTGGCCACCCTCGAGGGACTGCGGAAGGAGCTGCAGGGGCATCGGCGCGTGCTTGTCGATGCTGCGGCTCGGCTGGGCATGGGCGTGGTGGCCGCCGGTGCGATGCCGCTGTCGGTGCCCGCCGAGATGCAGGTCACGCAGACCGCCCGGTATCGCCAGATGCTCGCCGACTATCAGTTGCTGGCCCGAGAGCAGTTGATCTGCGGAACGCAGGTGCACGTCGGCGTGGCGAATCGCGACGAAGCGGTGATCGTCGCGAACCGGGTCGCGCGGTATCTGCCCACGCTGTTGGCACTTTCGGCCAGTTCACCGTTTTGGTCCGATGGTTCTGACACCGGCTATTCCAGCGTGCGAACCCTGGTGTGGCAGCGTTGGCCGACGACTGGGCCGGCCGCACCGGTGACGTCGGCGGCCGAATACGATCAGCTGGTCGCCGATCTGGTCGCCAGCGGTGTGATCGCCGACGTCGGCATGGTGTATTTCGACGTCCGTCCCGCGAGCGCGGCCCCCACACTCGAATTGCGGGTCTGCGACAGCTGCCCGTCGGTCGACAGCATTGTGCTGATCGCCGGGCTGTTCAGGGCGCTGGTCGAACGCGAGACCGAGGCGCTGCGGTTGGGCACGCCCGCCACGTTGATCTCCCCGACGCTGGGCCGTGCGGCGCTGTGGCGCGCGGCGCGGTCGGGGCTGGAAAGCGAACTGGTTGACGTGGACGGGCCGACGAGCCGGCCAGCGGCTGAGGTGGTCACTGACCTGGTCCGGTCGCTGCGCCCCGAGCTGGAGGAAACCGGCGACTGGGACATGGTCAGTGAGTTGGCCCGGCAGGTCCTCATCGCCGGTAGTTCAGCGGCGCGTCAGCGCCGGGCGCTGCGCCGCCGTGGCCAGCTCACCGATGTCGTCGACCAGCTGATCGCCGAGACGGCAGGCCGCTGGCCGAATGCCTCCGTCGCCGTCGGTGCGGATCCGACGCTGCTGTTCGGTTACCAGCCGGGCAGCGAGTATGACCCCGAGAATGAGGCGGCGGTCAGCTTCGATGAAGCGATCGATCCGGCCGGCTGCCCTCGGCCGCGGTACGAGAAGATCCTTAAAACCGTTGCCAATCTGGGCGTGGCGGCGTTGCGCTCCCGCGAAGCCGGGATTGAACAGGAGCAGCGCGCCGACAACATCACCTTCCGGGTTACCGGTCAAAGCAGGGCTCAGCTGTTTCCGGTCGACCTGATGCCGCGCGTAGTGGGCGCCGACGAGTGGGCGAGCCTGACGGTCGGGTTGGGGCAGCGCGCGAGAGCGCTCAACGCATTCCTGCGGGACATCTACTCCGAGCAGGCGATTATCGCCGACGGCGTAATCGAAGTGCAGGCGCTCGACCGGGCACCCGGATTCCGGTCGACCGGGCGGCTCTGCGGCGACGCGGTGCGCTCGCATATCAGCGGCACAGATCTGGTATGCGACCGCGCCGGTCACTGGATGGTGCTCGAAGACAATCTCCGGATCCCGTCGGGCACTGCCTACGCAATCGTGAACAGGCGCCTGCTCGCCAAGCATCTGCCCGAGCTGAGCGCGCCCCCCGAAGCCGGCGATGTCGAATCCGTTCCGCAGCAGCTGCTGGACACGCTGCGGGCATCGGCGCCCCCCCGCATCGCCGGCGAGCCGGCGGTGGCGTTGCTGTCCGCCGGCTGGGACGACTCGGCTTGGTTCGAGCACACGTTCCTGGCCGACGAAATGGGCATCCCGTTGGTGCAGTCGTCCGACCTTTCTGTGCAGGATGGAAAGCTGCTGCGCCACATCGGTTCCGAGACCCACCCGATCGATGTGCTGTACGCCCGGATGGACGAGGACATGCTGCTTTCGTCGATGGGCTACGACGGCATGCCCCTGCGTGCCGGGCTGCTCGAGTCGGTGACCGAAGGCGCGCTGACGATCGCCAACGCGCTGGGTAACGGAGTCGGCGACGACAAGGCGATCTATGCCTACGTGCCCGCGATGATCGAGTATTACCTTGGCGAGAAGCCGGCGCTCGCGCAGGTGCCGACCTGGATCTGCGCGGAACGTGTGCAGCGTGACTACGTGCTCGCCAACCTCGCCGACCTAGTGGTCAAGCCCATCGACGGGTCCGGCGGCAACGGTGTGATCATCGGACCGGATGCGTCCGACGAGGAGTTGGAAACCCGTCGGCGCGAACTGCTTAGCCAACCCGAGCGGTACATCGCCCAGCAGACGGTGGCGCTGTCGACCCATCCGACGTTCGACGGGGAGGGTATGTATCCGCATCACGTCGACCTGCGCGCCTTTGTTCACCTGCGGCCGAGTCCCGGCGGCTCGGTCACGGCGCACGTGATGCAGGCCGGATTGACCCGGGTCGCCAGCCTGGGATCGCGGATCGTCAATTCGTCGTCCGGCGGCGGAAGCAAGGACACCTGGTTACTCACTGACGGCCCGACCGGGGCCGGCTAGCAGCTGTTGGCAACTCACACCGAGCTTGAAGGAACGCAAAGCGAATGTGCGGTATTTGCGGCGAGATCCGCTTCGACGGTCAATCGGCGGACGTCGCCGCGGTGTCCCGGATGACCCGCGCCATGGAATCCCGCGGACCCGATTCCAACGGCGTCTTCGCGCACGGCCCGATCGCCCTGGGTCATCGCCGACTGTCGATCATCGACCTGTCCGCCCGCGGCGCACAGCCGATGGTGGACAGCGACCTGGGCCTGACGCTGGTGTTCAACGGCTGCATCTACAACTATCAGGACCTGCGCAAGCAGCTTCAAGCCGCGGGGTACCGGTTTTTCTCCACCGCCGACAGTGAAGTCGTTATCAAAGGATTTCATCACTGGGGCACGCGCTGTGTCGAGAAATTCAAGGGCATGTTCGCTTTCGCCGTCGCGGACCGCGAAACAGGCGTCGTCACACTGGCGCGCGACCGGCTCGGAATCAAGCCGTTGTATTTGGCCGAGACGCCGGGCCGGCTGCGATTCGCGTCCACAGTGCGCGCTCTGGTCGACGCCGGTGACGTGGACACCGAGATCGACCGCCACGCGCTTCACCACTACCTGAGCTTCCATTCGGTCGTGCCGGCCCCGCGCACGATCTACCAGGGCGTGCGCAAGCTGCCACCGGCGACAGTCCGTGTGATCCAACCCGCCGGCACGTACGTCGACACGGTGTACTGGTCGCCCGATTTCCGGCGCGATCCCGCGCGCGCGGGGTGGTCTGCGAAGGATTGGCAGGACGCGCTGATGGATTCATTGCGCACCGCTGTGGCGCGGCGAATGGTCGCCGACGTGCCGGTCGGGGTGCTGCTGTCCGGCGGCATCGATTCGTCGATCGTTGTCGCACTGCTCGCCGAGCAAGGCCAGCATGGGCTGGCCACGTTCAGCATCGGCTTCGACTCAGCGGGCGGGGAGTCGGGCGACGAATACTTCTACTCCGATCTGATCGCCAAGATCTTCGACACCAAACACCACCAGATCCACATCGACTCGTCTCGACTACTGCCCGCTGTGCCGAAAACCATTGCGGCCATGAGTGAACCGATGGTCAGCCACGACTGCGTAGCCTTTTATCTGCTAAGTGAGGAAGTCAGCAAGTCGGTCAAGGTGGTGCAATGCGGGCAGGGCGCCGACGAGATCCTGGCGGGCTACGACTGGTACCCGCCGCTGACCGACGTCGCCCGCGATCAGACCACCGACGCCTACGCGAAGGTGTTCTTCGACCGCGGGCACGACGATATTCTGGCCTTGCTATCGCCCGAGTACGGGATCGTTGGCGAAGATCCGAGCCGCCAGTTCGTCAGTCTCCATCAGGCGGCGCAAGGAGCCGACACCGCTGTCGACGCCGCGCTGAGGCTGGACACCACCGTGATGCTGGTCGACGACCCCGTCAAGCGCGTCGACAGCATGACGATGGCCTGGGGTCTGGAGGCGCGGGTGCCGTTCCTCGATCACGACTTTGTCGAACTCGCGGCAACGTGCCCGACCGACCTGAAACTCGCCTCCGGCGGCAAGGGCGTGCTCAAAGATGCATCTCGGTCGCTTCTGCCCGCGGATGTCATCGACCGCACCAAGGGCTACTTCCCCGTACCCGGCATCCGTCACCTGAATGGTCCGGTACTCGAGATGGTGCGCGATTCGCTGACCAACAACGCCGCAAGGAACCGCGGCTTGTACCGTCCCAAAACGCTCGCGGCGTTGCTGGCGGCGCCAAACGACACGCGCACCGTGCTGGGCTCAAACACGTTATGGCAACTCGCCGTTCTGGAGATGTGGTTGCAAAGCATGGAACCTTAAAGCCGCGCTGCGCTACGGGACGATCGCCGTCAACACCTGGACCGGACTCGGTTACCTGATCCCGCGCCACTTCAATGTGTGCGGGGGCTTTTCGTGTGTGCATGTGATGGTGTGCGAGCACATAACCTCGGAGGCCTGTTTGGGGGATACTCAAGCCCCGTGCCGAGGGCTTGTCCACATCGGAGGTAATGGCAATGGCTGAGAACTGGACCGACCTGGCCCCGCATCCAGATCTCGTACAGCCAGGCAAGAAGTGGCATGTCTTTGTCAGCTACCGATCGACGAACCGGCCCTGGGTGCTGGCGCTCTACGACATCCTCAAAGGCCTTGGCTACAAGGTCTTTCTCGATCAATACGTGCTCACCGCGGCGGCACCACTAGCGCTGTCCTTGGGCGAAGCGCTCGATGCCAGCGAGTCAGCCATGCTCGTATGGTCAGGCGGTTATCAGAACTCTGAGTGGTGCATGCAGGAGTTCGCGACGCTGGAAACGAAGCAGAACAAGAAGGACGGCTTCCGCTACGTGATCGCACTGATCGACGACTCGGAGATCACGGGCTTGGCCCAGAACAAGCTGTGGGTCGACTTCTCGCAACAGCGCGAAGGGCCGTCGGGAACCGCCCTGCTGTCGCTGCTCTATGGGCTGGAGGGTGAGCCGTTGCCGGAGGCAGCCGTGAAAATGGCCGCCAAGGTCGACGAGGAGATGCGCGGGGGACTCCTCGACATCAGGGCCTGCCGCGGCATCGGTGACGCCGCGGGCCTGGGTGAGCTCGCGGCGACCGACAATATGGCGTGGAAAGGGTCGCCGATGCTGATGTGCGCGGCGGCCGAGGGGCTGATCGCGATGGGTAAGGTCCCCGAGGCGATTACCGTGCTCGATCGAGCCGAAGAGGCGTTCCCGAAGGCCGTCCGTCCCAAGCAACTGCGTGGCTTGGCACTGGCCCGAACCGGAGAGACGATGGAGGCGCAGCGCGTGCTGGCCAGGCTTCATGCCGCCGGTGAGATCGGCCCCGAGACGTTGGGTATCTACGCGCGCACTTGGATGGACCGGTACACCGAGACCGGCGACAGTGTGTTCCTGCTGAAGTCGCGCGATCTGTATCGCCAGGCGTTCGAGGCGTTTCCCGCCGACTACTACACCGGCATAAACGCAGCTTCAAAGAGCCTTTTGGCCGGCGAGAAGGAGACGGCGGCCCAGATCGCCGAGCGCGTCCAGGAGGTCGTAGGCGAAACGCCGGTGGTGGACGACTACTGGCGTACCGCGACCATCGCCGAAGCGATGCTGCTCCAGGGCAACGTGGAGGCTGCGGCGAAGATCTACCGGGCCGCCGTGCTCGCCGCGCCGCTCGATTCGGGCAGCCACGACTCGACGCGGGCCCAGGCCGCGTTGCTGCTGTCAGCGCTCGGTGCGACGGACGAACAGAAGTCGCTGGTTATGGCGGCGTTCCCAGCGGGCGGAAAGACCTCCCCGTAGTCCTGCAGTGCCGATGATCGGAGCTCCGGTATGCCCAGAGCCTGGGCAAGGCAATGCTGTGCGCCGGGTTAAAGCGTTGTCCGACACCAACACACCTCACAGCTGCACTGCTGCGACCTGTTCCTGACATGGCGGGCCGCCGGTGGTGCGGCGCCGAAGACGTTGTGAAGAGCCATATTTCGTCACCGCGTCCTGACTTGAGCTTAAATTGGTGCGGACCGCCGGCGGTGGTTGTTGATGAGGGCGTTGTGGAGGCGGGTAGGTCGTCGAGGTTCGCGCATTGAGGTGTCTGTCTCTGGCGTTCTACGCTCGAGATTGCACACACGGCTGTGGTCGTTTTCTCAGAGCAGCCCTGGATGCATTCTCGTCGAGGGCGAACGAATTTCTGGATGCCCTAACCCGTTTGAGCCCGATGTAGGCCTGGTAACGGCCGACCCGGTGATAAACCTCAGTTGTTGGTCGGTGGGGGTTGGGGTTGGAAGGGGTCATACCACCACCAGTGGGCGCGCTCGCCGGTGGGTCCGGGGCACGGTGGCACCGCGGGTGGGGGTTTCGTTGGTGGGCGGGCCAGCGATCCTGGGTTCAGTGGCCGGCCGGCGTGGTCGGTGACGGTGAGATCGGGTGCGGGTCCGGTGATGGTGATGACGCCGCGGTGGTGCAGCCGGTGGTGATAGGGGCACAGCAGCACCAGGTTGGCCAGTTCGGTGGGGCCGCCGTCTTCCCAGTGCCGGATGTGGTGGGCGTGCAGACCGCGGGTAGCGCCACACCCCGGCACCGCACAGGTGCGATGACGGTGCTCGAGGGCACGACGAAGCCGACGGCTGATCACCCGGGTGGCCCGACCCGAGCCGATGGGCTGTCCGTCACGTTCGAACCACACCTCACAGCGGGCATCACAGGTCAGATAACGACGATCAGCCTCCGACAACAGCGGACCCAGATGCAGCGCGGCGGCGCGCTGGTGGACATCCAGGTGCACCACCACCGTGGTGTGCTGCCCGTGGGGGCGACGAGCGGCCTCGGTGTCCCAGCCGGCCTGCACCAGCCGCATGAACGCCTCGCCAGTGCCCGGCGCCGGCGGCCGATTCGGCGAGGGCCCGGCGGCGGTGTCGTGGTCGTGTTTCCACTCGGCGATCAGCGCCTCCTGGTGTGACTGCAACGCCGCATCGAATTGGGCCGCGTCCACATTGGGCAGTGTGATCTGCCAGCAGGTGAACTGCTCGTCGACCGTTTTGGTGATCGAGCGCCTGCGGCTCGGGTGGTGGATCAGGGTCGGGGTGGGGTCGGGGTTCCAGCTTGACCGCGGTGCGCAGCTGGCTGACCGTGGCCACCTGGGCCAGCGCCGCATAGTGCGCATCCGATCCCACCCCGGCCCGGGCGGCGATCACCCCGACCTGATCCAGCGACAGCCGGCCCTCCCGCAGGCCCGCCGCGCAGCGCGGAAACTGCTCCAGCCGAGAGGCGATGGTGGCGATGGTGTGGGCGGTGGTTGACGACGACCCGGTCTTCCAGGCCACCAACGCCGGCACCGACCGGGCGCCGGTGATACCCACCAGCCCGCCGCGATCCAGCTCGGCCACGATCTCCACGATGCGCCCATCGATGGCGTTGCGCTGACCGGTCAACTCCGCCAACTCCTCAAACAACACCTCAACACGGTCAACAGGGCGCACCCCCGTGGCGCCAGAGGAAGCGGTCAACGACATAACCCCATCATCACAGCCGGGTCCGACATTTCGGCCGCCCGATCCACGCCGCGACTACCGCGAACCCCGAATCGCGAGCCAAGTCGGGTTAAAGCTTTGTCCGACAACAACATCACCTCGGAGCGGCACTGCTGCGACCTGTTCCCGACATGGCGGGCCGCCGGTGGTGTGGCGCCGAAGACATTGTGAAGAGCCATATTTCGTCACCTCGTCGGCCCCGGAGGTTGGTCATGGCTAGGTTCCTCATCGTCTGCACACCCGGTGAGGACCACCGGTCGGGAGGCCTCGTGCTGGTCCAAATTTGACGAATTCAACTAACGGCGCTTCTTGGTGGTCGTAGTGCGTCGGCGTTTACCTGCGAATGAATATCACACCAAGCGGATCTTCAAGAAATGGCAATTGTTCTCCGGTGGCGTATGGAATTGCGCTACGGTGTGCACCACAATTCCCCATCGATCCATTACGGCTGGGTGGCAGACAAGATGTCGCAAGAGTGTCCCGGGCGAGCCGACGCGGCGGGCTATGCGCCCAATCACCCTGATCACGAATGCAGTTGGGCGACGGCCCTTTCCGATGAGTTAGCCGACAGCGTAGATCGATTGACCATCTAGGGGGTAACTGCAAGGAGTCTGAGAATAGGCGGACCGACCAACCGGACGCCGACCGCGCATTGAGATTGTAATTGCTGCGCTATCTGTCAGCGAATAATTGCTTGAGCGAGGTGTATGCGCTGCGCAGTGCAGTCCAATTACTGCTACTGGCCTTACCCCAAACAGAGGATTCATCGAATGCCTATAGACCTTTCCGATGTCCAGCGGAGCATCGCACGCCAAGGACTGCGCTGGCAGGCCCACGAAACCAGCAACACCGGTCATTCCGAAGAAGACGCGCGAAGGCGTCTCGGCGCTGTGCCGCCAGTAGGGATGAGCCTGGGCGATCGCGAGGTCGCGGCCCGCAGCAGGGTCGATCTGGGCGCTCGGGCGCGTGCCGATGTCCCGGCCGCCTGGGACTGGCGCGATGTTGAAGGGTCCAGCTACGTCACGCCGATCAAAGACCAGGCCGGTTGTGGGTCATGCGTCGCGTTCGGCGCGATAGCCGCGTTCGAAGCACAGACTCAGATCGCATTCCATGGACCGGCTCTCGGCGTCGAACTGTCCGAGGCACATCTGTGGTTCTGCTACGGACAAACACATGGAGCCGGAGCCTGCCCGGACGGCGGTTGGTGGCCGGACGCGGCTTTCCCCGGCCTCATCGACGGCATCGTGCCCGCCAGCAGCTTCCCGTACACCGATAGTGACCAGCCGTGCAATCTCCCTCAGGATTGGATGCACAAGCTGACCAAGACCACGAACTGGCAGCGACCCGGTTCCCTGGACGAAATGAAGCTGTTCCTCGCCCAGCGTGGGCCCATGACCGCCTGCTTCACGATCTACGAGGACTTCTATTACTACTACCGCGGCGGCGTGTACCAGTACAACGCCGACACGTCCGGCAACGTCATCGGCGGCCACTGCATTTGCATAGTCGGGTATGACGACAACGAGGAGTATTGGATCGCCAAAAACTCCTGGGGCACCGGATGGGGCGAGGCCGGCTATTTCCGCATCGGGTATGGCGACTGCGGCATCGATACCGAGATGTGGGGCGTCAGCGGAAAAATCACCTCCGCGGTGTGGCAGGACACGCGGGCCGAAGTCGACCCCGCACTGACCTGAGTCCGAGGAGAAATGCCGGAACTACCCACCGTACTGAGCCTGACCGTCGGCGAGGAACGGTCCCTCGAATTGCCGGGCTCGGGGACCTCGGGCTATCTGTGGGACTGCAACGTGGTCGGAGATGGCGACATCGTGGATGTGCAGTGCAGCAGGGGAACGCCGCCACTGTCACCGCCACGCCCGGCGGGTATGACGGCGCGCGAAGTCCTCACTGTTCGTGGTCGCGCGCCGGGAACGGTCGAACTTCTATTGGTTCAGCATCGCCGATGGGAGCCCGCAGCCCTCGCCCGCGCACAAGTCGGTCTCGTTGTGCATGTTCGCGCGAGGTGTCTTCCCGAGAAGAGGAGCTAACGGTGGCACTCCTACCCGACTGGACCATCCTGGTCTATCTCAACGCCAAAAACGAACTCGAGCCCCAGTCGTTCAAGGCTTTTGAGCAAATGGCCGAGATCGGTGGCAGCGCCAACGTCCGGATCCTGGTGGAGTACGGCCGTCCGCAACAGCACTACCCGCAGCGTGAGCCGCCGCTGTTCGGGGGGTGGTCGAAAACCATGCGCTTCGCCGTCGGCAAAGGTATGCGGCCGGAAGAGGACGAGGCGGTCGAGGACCTCGGGCAGGTGAACATGGCCGATCCGGCGACGTTGGCCGACTTCGTCGAATGGGGATTGACCTGGCCGTCATCACCGAGCACGCACAACATATTGGTCATCTGGAGTCCGGGGCCGCCACGGCAGAAGCTGCACAACGGATTGTGGTATGTCTCGCACGACGAGGACACCGGTGACAAGTTGTACCTGCGTGATGTACAGGAAGTGCTGACACCCTACAAAGACCGGTTGGACATCATCGGCTTCGACGCGGGTCTGACCGCGATGCTGGAAAACGCCTACGCGCTTCGCGATTGCGGCTCCATCCTGGTGGCCAGTGAGGACGTTCAACCCGGTGGTGGCTGGGACTATGCCGGCTTCCTCAGAGCCCTCCAAGCGGAACGGCATGCTTCACCCGATAACCTCGCCCGTCTGATCGTGCAGTCCTACGGCGACAGCCACAACAACGACGAGGTGGCCACGCTGTCGGCTGTCGACCTGAAAAGAACGAAGGCGCTGGCCGACGCCGTCTCCAAATTCGGCCACCTGCCGCCCGACGATGACGCGAGACGGGCCTATTTCGAGGCTATCCGTCAAGCGCGAAATTCCTGTGCCGACTACGGATATGGCCCCGAGGCCGGCGTCAGCATCAACTCGATCGACCTCGGGCGATTCCTCGATGAGCTGGGTCACGCTCCCGACACCGAGGGGACCGCCAAAATGGCGGCAACTGCTCGGACCGCGCTGAATGACCTCGTGCTCGACAACTACGCGTCACCCGCGCGGCAGGGTGAGTTCGGCTCGCATGGACTGGCCATCTACTTTCCGGGGGGTCATCTGATGTATCACCTGGATCCCGACCACGACGCGTACCGGCCCACAAACCCGTCGCACCCGGTGCAGTTCGTCGACAACGAGCAATGGCCCCACCTGGTCCACTCCTATATGACCTGGCTGTCCTACCCGGACTAGCAACATCGTAAATCGCAGTGAGGCACAACATGATTCAACGGCACATCGGATAGGGCGTGGAGTCGGCGTGAAATTGGAGTACCCTACTACTCATCTCTTATTGCCGCACCGCGGGAACGCTATCAACAAGAACGCACAGGGGCAGGGGATTCATGCAACGGGTGAATGCGGTCGGCACCAGCCGCACGGTGATGGCCGGCCTGACGCGCGCGGACGGTGTGCGAGTGGTCCGCCAAACCCTGTGCGAGATGAAGAAAATCTTCGCCGAAGCGACGAGCGGACTGCTCGCCTTTAACGGCGAGGCGGCGCGATTCAACGCCGCCAACTCACTCAAGGAGGTGTCCTGACTATGGCGCGGACGAAGAAGGCCACGGAGGCCGAGTGGAACATCCTGGTATTCCTCAACGCCAAGAACAACCTTGAACCCTTCGCGTTCAAGAACTTCGAGCAGATGGCTGCGGTCGGCAGCACCGACAAGGTCAATGTCCTTGTCGAATTCGGTCGTCCGCAGAACCACTACAGCAACGCCTGCGGCGCATGGTCCAAGACGCTGCGGTTCCGCGTCGAAAAGGACATGGAGCCGCTGGAGAACGCTGCCATCGAAGATCTCGGCGCCACCAACATGGGTGACGGTGCGGCACTGGCGGATTTCGTCACATGGGCGCGGACGAACTACCCCGCCAAAAAGACCATGCTGGCGATCTGGGACCACGGCCAAGGCTGGCGGCGCAGGCAGCTGCTGAACCTGCGCGCCGAGGGCAGCGCGCTGCGCTACATCGCCCGCAACCGGGAAGCGGCGCGCGCCCGCCTCGGCGACGCGGTGGGCAGCCTGGAGCCCATTCCCGACGACACCCGGATCCTTGGCGGCTACAGGTATGTGTCCCACGACGAAGACACCGGCGACAAGCTGTACAACCGTGAGATCCAGGACGCCCTGGCCGGCTTGGCGCAGACGGCCAAGATCGACGTGATCGGATTCGACGCGTGCCTGATGGCCATGCTGGAGACCGCGTACGCGTTACGCGACGCCGGCACAGTGATGGTGGGCAGCGAAGAGCTCGAACCGGGGGACGGCTGGAGTTACGACAACTTCCTTCAGCCGCTGGTAGCCGACCCCGAAGGCACCGACGCCGCAGGGCTGGGGTCGTTGATGGTCGAGGGCTACCGTAAGTACTACGGCGACAGCGACGCCACCACGCTGTCGGCGGTCGACCTGACCAAGACCACCAAGCTGGCCACCGCGGTCTCTCAATTCGCCGCCACCGCCAGCGACAAAATCGCCGACAACCTGCCGGTGCTCAAACGAGCGCGGAACGCGTGCGCGAACTATGCCCCCGGTTACGGGCTGAACTCGATTGACCTCGGTCGGTTCCTCGACCAGGTCGCCAACGCTGCCGGTGCCGACGCCACGCTGGCCAAGAAAGCGACCACAGCGCGAAACGCCTTGCACGATATGGTCATCGACAATTGCGCGTCGGCGCAGCGTCAGGGCAAGTTCGGTTCCGAGGGAGTAGCCATCTACTTCCCGAAGACACAAGTGGATCTCGACAACGACGCCGACGGGTCGGCTTACCAGCCGGGAAACACCGTGTATCCGGTGGAATTCGTCGACAAGCAGAAGTGGGCCAACTTCCTGCACCGGTACCTGTCGACGGTGGGCTGATTACCCGGTCGCACGCCACCGCCAACCGAGCAGACAGCCCTTAGTCCCCGCTTCGATTCTTTGACGGTTACCATGTCGGCGCCACAGGTGCAGCGGTACGCCACACCGGCGTCGGGACAGTCGCATTGCGACTCCACGCGGAGCCGGCACCCACAGCCCTCATGGGTACAGGTCAACACCGTGCCGGGTGGGTAGTTGTCGGCCATGTTGATTTCCTTTCGAAGATGGGTGATCCGCTTTCCGTCGGGTTGTGACGCTACACATCGAAGTCGTTGGGATCGTCGTTGAAGAACACTTCTTCGACGACTGTGAATTCGACGGCTGTCTCATCACCGTCGACGTCGCTCAGCGTGGCTGACACGATGCGATCGCCGACGGCGGGCCGCTCGTCCTTCTCATTGCGCAGAGCAGGAATGGTCAAGGTCATCCCGCGGCGAAGCGACTCCTCAGCAGGCGACTTGTCGAAGGTGACGCGCACGATGTGGTCGAAATCGGGTGGGCGAGTGACCAAGTGCGCTAGGTAGATTTCGCCGGGCTTGCCCCAAGCGATGTACTCGAGACTCTTCAGCTCCGATGCCGCCGGGTCGAACTTGCGTCCGTGTACGACGTTCTTGATGTTGACGACGACGTCGGGTGCGATCTCCACCCCGGTCTCCTGGTCGAACCGGTTGCGGAACAGTGCCCCACGGACTGTGGAGAGCTTCGGCGGCTTGCCGGCCTGCGGCAGGATATCGGGCAGCACGAATTCCTCTGGTGCGAGCGAGTAGAGCAGTTGCCCCGGGTGCTGCGCGCGGTCGGTGGCGTATTCGGTGGCCGCACCGCCGGTGGGACGAGCGAGTTCGGCCTCGACGATCACCTGATACGCGTGCGGGGAAGCCCTAAACATCGGCAGGTGGGACAGGTAGATGCTGTCGAGTCCCCACAGCACCATTCCGTGGAATCCCTTGGCGTCGCCGGTGCCGTGGTGATCATGCTCACCGTGCATATGTGGTTGCATTCGTCCTCCTCAGGTTGTGGAATCTTGCATTGCCGACTGTGTCTGCTGGGGGTGGCCGATTCGTCTGCGCGCCCAGAACACCGAATGGGGCCAACGGGTTTCGCGCCGGTAGTAGTGGGTGCGCAACCTTAGGTAATCATCGAAACGACGCTGGGCAGCGAACGCGAACTCGGCCAGTGCCTCAGGCCGCCCGGTCAGCGCCTGCGCAGCCGACCGGCCCGACGCAAGCGCGCTGACGATGCCCTGGCCCCACAGCGGATCACATGCGATAGCGGCGTCACCGATGGCTAGCCACCGCGCACCGTCGGTCACGGTGGGTAGCCGAGAGGTGGCGGCGCTGACGATCCGGAGGTCGACGTTGTCGATCGTCGGGCCGATGCGCGCGCGGGTGAGCGGGGCGGTGTGCCACCATTGGTCTGTCGGGCGGCGGCGCGCGCCCAGCAGGTCTGCATCGGTCATGTAGACGCCGACGCCACGCGTTTTCGACAGGTCCGCCGAATACCACCAGCCGTCGCGATCGGACTCGATCAGGGTCCTCCGGTCACGGGTCTGCTCGTCCTCGGCGCGATCGATCACACCGACTATGGCGACGAGCCGGTCGTACACCAGGCGGCGCTGCCCCAGACGGCGAGCCAACCACGAAGGCCGACCGGTGGCGTCGATGACGAAATCCGAACGCAGGCAGAGCTGTTGGTCGCCCGCACGGGCTATGGTGAGCCAGCCAGCGTCGGTGCGGCGGCAGCTGGCGGCGCCAGCCCCGGTGTGCACGGTGGCTCCGGCTGCCCGGGCGGCATCGGCCAGCATCCGGTCGAAGCGGCTGGGGTCGATATGCCATCCATGGCCGTAGGGGTTCGCGATGTAGTCGTTGGCGTAGGGCTGCGCCTGCCCCCACGCCGAGACGATTCCGGGAGACCGGGTAAACCCGCTGTCTTGGAACCGGTCCCACACCCCCAGCGCACACAGCGCCGGTTTGGCGGCGGGCGGCAGGATCTCGCCCACCCGGACGCGTTCGTAGTGCGTACGCTCCAGCACCGCTACCGACCTGCCCGCCGCGGACAGGGCGATCGCGGCCGCACAGCCGGCCCGACCACCCCCGATGACGGTGACGTCGACGCTCTGCATGCCGTTACTCCTCGACCGACTTCAGCAGACGTTCGGTTTCGACGTAGACCGGCCGCCCGTCGGTGCCGGCCCGTTCGGCGACCACGCCCAGTTCGGCCCAGTGCTCCACTAGTTGCCGAGCACCTTCGTCGAGTTCGCGTGGTATTCCCCTGGCCCACGGCTGCGGATTCTTCCCCGTCTGTGCCGACGCGATATCGACGAACACCTTGTCGGGACGCTGCGCAGGCCACCAGGCCAGCTCCGACTCGCCATGCTGCGGGTCTTCGGAGTCGTCGCGGCACAGCAGGAAGTCGGCTTGCCAGGGCAATGCATTGCCCTGGGTGATCTGGCCCGGGGACAGCGCATCCGCGTCGAGCCGGTAGGGCTCGCTGTAAACGTCGGTGCGCGTCATGACCCGGCCCGCCTCGATGCCGGGGAAGAACGCGCCGCCCGAACATGCCTGCAGCGCAAACCGATCCAACGCCTCGGCGGCCGTCTCGATGGGGGCCTGCCCGTTCTGCCAATCGTTGACAAAACTGCCGGCCATCCACCTTTCAAGGAGGGCATACTGGGTCGCGGTTGGTGGTAGAACTTGTCCGTCCTGGCCGGACTGGTCGTGAAGCCGAGGCATGTTGTCCACGGTGGACGGGGGTCGGGCCGCCGGGTCGCGCAGGCGATCCACCAGGCGGCGCCGCATAGTCACGCTGCCGGCGGGATTGGCGAGGGCGGCCCACATCGCCGAGGAGGGCGACCACTGTCCGGACCGATGGGCCAGCGCCGCCCTGGCGCTGACCCACGCGTAGCCGAACGGTCGACTCAGGATCGGGTAGATGTCGCGGGTGAAGGACGGACGCTCGGGAACCGTCAGCCACCCTCGTCTCACGGCAACGTCGCGAGCGACGTCATACAGCGTGACGAAATTCGTGATCGGCGGCGCGAAGTCCGGCGGGGCGACGATCACCCACGACGGCTTCGCCGCACGTGTGCTGCCCTCGGCCGTGGTGACCACGGCGCGCACCGGCCCGTCGGAGACGTCGTCGAACCAGTTGTCGTTGTCGGCGAAATTTTTTATTGTCCGTCCCTCGGGCACCGAGCCGGCGACACCGAACCCGCCGAGAACGAGCAATTGTCCGGTTCCATCGGTGTGAATCTCGCCCAGCGGCACCGGTCGTTGCTGAAATGCACCAGTGTCAAAGGACGCGAACGGGTTTGGGTGGTCGACGGTGCGCGGACCCGGGTCGATCGTCACGTCCTTGCGCGGTCGCGACGCATTGCGTAGCTCCCGCCCGGCATCGCCGTCAGCGGGCAGGAATTTCGGGCCGGCCGCCTTGGTGTTGGCCAGATGCACCGTCCACTCGATCGTGCCTGCGTCGGAGCCGACTTCCCGACTTCCAATCAGCACGCCGGCCTCGTCGCGGTCACATTCGAAGACGCGGAAGCGCGCAGCCTGCCGCAGCAGTCCACCCGCGGCATCGCGATACTGCGTGGGCGGCGAGGTGGCGGGCTCGGGGCCGACGAAATGGTGCTGACTGTTTCCGACCCGCGCGATCCCGATGGACGGATGGATCTCCAACGTTGTTGCCATGACGCACACCTAAAGTGTGAGGACCTCGCACCGCCGACGCCCAACGCGACGGTCAGTAGAAGGTCTATGGCTGGGTTGGGTAGTGGTGCGCATGGCCTTTCGGCGGTGCGCACCACTACCGGATAGGCGTTCGCCCCGACCCGCTACGCCAGCGGAACTTCGAGGCGGTACCGCTTGAACAGCCCTTGGCCGAAGTCGACTTCGATCTCGCGGGTTGCCACCAACACCGCCTGATCGCCGTTAAAGGCGTACCCGACCTCGGTGGTGCCTGGGACGAGGCTGTAGCCGACGGGCATCTGTCCCCGAATCGCCCAGCGGCCCATCTGCTGTGCCCACGAAGCGCCGAGACGTTGTTCCACCCCGTCATCGTCGCCCGGCGTGCGTCCCGTAACACTGCCGTCGGGTGCGGGGGTGGGGTTGCCGCCGCCGCGCGTCAACCGGTCGACGACACGGGCGGAGTTGGCCACATGGGTGACCTTGCCGTCGTTGTCCACCGTGACACGAACCTCGCCGGCTCCCGGTGTGACCACCGGCAGCCCGTTGATGAGCTGACGGAACTGGATCGTCGTTCCCGTAACCGACGGGTCCAGCAGTTCGCCGTCACCCTCGGCGCTGCCGCCGGCCTGGGCTTCGTAGCGGACCATGTCAAACACGAGCTGGTTTTCGCGCGCCTGCCCGTACAGGCCGAGGGCCTCTTGCGCGATGGCGGCGGCGTCGGTGAGCGAAATCTGGTCGCGGTTGTCGTAGTTGTGTTGTGCCAGATGGGCTTCGACCGAGCCGTCCGCACCGAACGCCAGGGTTGTGTCGCCATCGCTGATCTGCGAAGCGCCCGACGGCGAGATTCCGACCTCGCGGGGAATGGTCAGCCGCAACCCGAAGCGGTCCACCGCCGAGCGCAGGACCCGCTCGTTGACGTCGATCGGTCGCAGCACGGCGCTGGACATGTCCTGCGGAACGCTGATGTTGCGCTCGCGCGCGGTCATATTGGGAGGAGCCAAACGGGAGGCGTTGTACCACCGCCACGACCACCAGTTCTTGGGAACGTGAGCCCAATTGAACAGGCGCTCGCTGCTCAGACGAGCGTCCGCATCGGCCTGATTCGCGCCGCACGCGACGACAGAGGGCACCTGGCCGTGCGAGATGCGCCAACTCGCGTCCAACCACGCGGTGCTGAAGGACTTGTTCTTGTTCCACTCCTGGAAGAAGTACTTGCCGTAGTTGGGGTCGTCGACGCTGGTGGTCTCGTATCCGAACAACATGCGGAACCCGAGGTTCGCCGAGTTCCATGTGGTGATGGGGTTCAGTGGCGCGTAGACGGGGCAGGCGAAGCATGTCGACCAGAAGATGTAGTTGACCCGTTCATTGCCTAAGCGCATCTGGTCAGACCACGCATTGGTGCCCTGGCCGGACCAGTCCGCGCCCAGCGGAAACCACACCCGGCCGTCGGCGAGCCTGCCGCCATGACCCGAGTGGTAGACGACATTCACCGCGTCCATGCCGTAGGTGTCCTGCCAGTCGTCATACGTTTCGTAGTACGCCCAGACCGCTACGCCCCCATCGCGGTACCAGAAATTCGGTGCGGCGAACTGTTTCACGTAGTCGTAGAAGCCCTGGGCGTCCTCGTGCGTATAGGTCAATCCGCCGGCGTTGGCGAAGGTCTCTACCGAGAACGCGCCGTAGGCGTTGGCGCCGCCCCGTGCCGCGCCGGCCGATTCCTCGGGCGGCAGTTCGGTGAATGGGTTGCCGTCGGCCGAACGGTCAAGAACAAGTTTGGGCCCGTTGCCTTTCGGTGTGCGCTGAGGCTTCGGCGTCGGCGCGGCCGAGGCTGTTTTTCACCGGAGCGCTTGCCGACCCCCCTGTTTTTCTGGCTTTGCGCACTGCCGTCTTTCGTGCGGTCATATTCGAACTCCTCATCGATACAGTGGATGTCGTCTATTGGTGACCACCGATTTGGAGCGTAGGCGTCCGATAGGTGCGTGCGTAGGGTAGAGCGCTACTCCAATTTCCGATGAACGAATCGGTTGATACTGCGCAACTCTTTGGGTGGGATTCACTGCTTGCGCAGTGCAATCCAGTGGTGCTCATAAAACGGTACGGCCGTGCACATCGCGGTTACATACCGTAGAGTTTCGGCGCTCGCGGCCGCCACAATGGCAGCTCGAGCTGCACGTTCTAAGCAAAAGCCGCAAACTACCGCACGTGGAAGAGGATATTTGGGCGAGTGGCAACAATCTTCGAATGGAGTAGTTCACTACCCGTGAGGCGACCCTGCTTTGGCCATAAACTTCTGTCACCCGATCAGAGGAGGCGTGGTGAACGGCGAAGACGCTTCCATTGATGTGAGCCGGTGATGACATGTACCGCATCTTCATCAGCCATTCGAGCGTCGAGCTGCGCGAAGCCACGGCGCTGAAGGATTGGTTGATCCAGCAGGATCCGCCGCTGGCCAATGAGATTTTTTTAGATGCGGACATGATGCGTCCCGGCCTGCAGTGGAAAGATCAACTCAAGCAGGCGATGAAAAACTGTGAAGCAGTCGTCTGCCTCACGTCGAAGAGCTGGGCTGCTCGCCCTGAGTGCATAGCCGAATTCCGGACAGCTGAATATCTGAACAAGCGCATCTTCTGCGCTCGTCTCGAACCGTCCGACGGAGACGAGGCGACCAGCGCTTGGCAACGCGTGGACTTGTGGGGCGAGCCGCGGACCGAGATTCCGCTTGACGACCACGAAGCTCCCATTGCCTTCTCCAGCGAAGGACTTCAAAAGCTCAAAGAGGAGATCGTCAAGAAGGGCATCGGCGCCGATTCCTTCGTGTGGCCGCCTCCGGAGGAACTCGACCGCGGTCCGTACCGGGGCTGGGAACCCCTTGAAGAGATGGATGCCGCCGTCTATTTCGGTCGGGACGCACAATTGCTCCGCGCCATGGAACAGCTTCGCGGTATGCGGCGTGGCGGGGACGAGTCACTGTTCGTCATCCTCGGCCCGTCCGGCGCCGGGAAGTCGTCCTTTCTCCGCGCAGGACTATTGCCGCGGCTGCGCCGCCTCGACCGTGACTTTGTGGTGCTCGACAAAGTGGTGCGCCCCGAGACGAAGATCCTGACAGGAAGAAACGGGCTCGCCGAGTCGATCCATGCCACTCGAGTCAGGTACGGACTCAACGAGCCGTTGCTTGCTGACATTCAAGAGGCGTGCATGGTCGATGGCAGCCGGGTGCGAGAATTCCTACTGGAGATTCAACGGACCGCCGCACGACCCGGACCCACCGAGGACGACACCGGCGAGCTTCCGACCCTGGTGATACCGGTAGACCAGGCCGAAGAACTCTTCAACGACGACGCTGTCGAGGAAGCCCCGCGCTTCCTGGACCTGCTCGCCCTGCACTCGCGCGCCGATTCCGGCCGGCAGCTGTCGCTCATCGTCGCGCTGACCATCCGCACCGATCGCCATCAAGCACTGCAAACCGCTGGGCAGTTGTCCGACACGAGAAGTGTGGTGTTCGACGATCTCAAGCCCATGCCGCAAGGGCAATTCCGCGACGTCATCGAAGGACCTGCACGACGCGCAACCGACGCCGGGAACAAGCTCGAGATCAAGCCTGATCTCGTCGACCAGCTCCTTGCAGATTGCGACGAGGGCGCCGACACGCTGCCACTGCTGGCCTTGACCCTCGCGCGGCTCTACAAGGAATACGGAGCCGACGGTGACCTGACTCTCGAGGAATACCAGCGGATGGGCGGGATGCGCGACATTGTGCAATCCGAAGTGGACGCCATCCTGTCCCACGATCCGAAGAAACGTGAAGAACGACTCGCCCTGCTGAAACCGGCCTTCGTGCCGTGGTTGGCAACCTTCGATAGGACCAGTGATCTTCCGATCCGCCGGGTGGCGCAATGGGAAAGCCTGCCCGAAGGCGCGTTGGACCTCGTCCAACAGTTCGTCGACAGACGATTACTGATGAAAGACACCCGCGATGGCGGCGACGTCGTGGAGGTCGCCTTGGACAGCCTCCTGCGCCAGTGGAAGGAGCTGGCGGCGTGGTTGGACGAAGAGCACGGTGATCTCGAGACCGCGGACACGTTGCGGCAGACCGCGCAGGAATGGGAGGAGAGCGGCCACAATCGCGACTACCTACTCCAAAGGAAGCGCCTCGCCGATGCTGAAAGGCTCATCAACCGGGCCGACTACCGAGTACACCTCCAGCCGGCGCGGCCGTTCGTCGAC
Source organism: uncultured Actinomycetota bacterium (assembly GCA_963715215.1). GTDB lineage: Bacteria > Actinomycetota > Actinomycetes > Mycobacteriales > Mycobacteriaceae > Mycobacterium. The sequence continues at coordinate 136,826 of CAVQRJ010000021.1, read as the reverse complement.
GCGTCCAAGCGCCAGAGTCGGCGGCGGAAGGCGACTTCGCGCGGCCTGATAGCGCTCGCCGCCATTGCAGCGTTACTCGCGGTTCTCGGCGTCACCAAATACGCGTCAGAGCAGATCAACAATCGCGAAATAACAAAGCAGAACACCGCGTGGCGTCTGGTATCGGAAGCCGACCAGATTCTCAAAGGCAGCCGCTCGGGAGGCGATGTTCAAGCCCTGCAGATGTTGCTCGCGGCCAGCCATCTAGGGGGCGCCGAGTCCAGCGCAGAGGCCGTGGTCAACAGCCGCCGTGATGAACTCAAGATCTTCGAGAACCCGTCGGGGTCGGGCGCAAGTGGCGTCATTCCCGTGCGCAGCGTCTCGGTGGACCTCGCAGGCAAACAGATCGCAGCGGCCAACGCTGACCACACGGTCCGAATCTGGGACATCGGTACCGGCAAGGTCCGCGAACTCAAGGTCGACGGCGAAGAGGCTCCTGCCGCCGTGGCGATGAGCCCGGACGGCGCCTGGGTCGCTGCGGAGACCGGCGACCACAGGCTGCAGGTGTGGGACGTGGCAACTGGGAAGCGCGATGGGGACGCAATTCCCGTGGGTGCCCAAGTGTGGGGTCTGGCCTTCAGCGGTAGCGGCGAACGGATCGCCGCCGCCGGCGGCAATGGCACGGCCGGCGGCAATGGCACGGTGAGCGTGTGGAACCGGGTGACCGGCCGCCAAGTCGGCTCAATGCCCACCGGACCCGACGTTGCGTTGTGCGTGGCGATCAACCGAATGGGTGACCGCGTGGTGTCCGGTGGCAACGATGGCGCCGTGCACTTGTGGGACTTGCGGAACAACTCCCAACTCTCGTGGAAACCGCCGGCGCCAAACCCCTCTCCTGTTCGAAGTGTCGCATTGGATCCCACCAGCGATCGCGTCGCCGCGGCATTCACCGACGGCAGTATCCAACTCCTCGACGGCCGATTACAACCCTTGGAAACGCTGAAGGACGCGCACACCTACGCGGTCAACAGTGTCACCTTCACCATGGACGGTCGCCGCCTGGTGTCCGGCGGAGCCGATAACACCGTACGTGTATGGGACGCAACGACACTGACCCCGATCGGTGATCCGCTGATCGGCCACCACAGCGGCGTATCGGCGGTTGGGGTGAACATGGACGGCACCCTGATCGTTTCCGGAGGATCGGATGGGTCGGTGCGCGTGTGGGACGCAGTGACCGGTCTCGCGACCCCCACGCAGCAGGGCGAAGTCCGTGCCGTCGCATTCAGCTCCAGCCCCAAGGCTCAAGTAATGGCATCGTCGGGCACAGATGGCACGGTGAAGCTATGGAACTCAGCAACCGGGGCGTTACTCGCCGAGCTGGGCACCCCGTCCGCTGACGGAAGCCAGGCCATCAACGCGATGGCCCTCAGCAGCGACGGCAACCGTATCGCCACTGGAAGCAGGGACGGTGCCGTGCGAATCTGGGCACGTTACCGACACGACCCCATCGCGGTGCTGAAACCGTTCGATCCGGAGGGCACAGTCGTTGTCGGTAATCACCGCGTTCAAGGCGTTGCCTTCAGTCCGGACGGCGATTTTGTCGCCGCCGCCGGTATGGATGGCACTGTACGGGTGTGGGAAACCAGCGGATTCACACCGCTGGCCGCCGAAGTCGCGGTCACCACCGACGCGCAGGGCCGACGCCAGGCCTACCAGATCTGGAGCTTGGCCTTCAGCCCCGATAGCCGCCACATCGTCACCGGGGCCGGTGGCGGTAAGAACATGATCCAAGTCTGGTCGCTTGACCCCTTGGCCCAGCCCGGTGCCAGACTGTCCACCGCCGGCGGCCCGTTGACCGGGCATGATCGCGACGTCTACAGCGTTGCCTTCAGTCCCGATGGCACTCGTATCGTCTCCGGCGGCGCGGACGGAACCGCACGCATTTGGGACGTTGAACGGCACCAACAGATCGGCGCTCCACTCGCAATCGGCCAGAACCCGCTTCTGAGTGTGGCTGTCGCGCACCAGCATCCGTGGATTGTGGTGGGCAGCGACGAGGGCAAGGTTCGGCTCTGGAATATCGGCTCGGATCAACCCGAACCCATCGGCACACCTCTGGAGGGTCACAAAAACTGGGTGTACAGCGTCGCGTTCAACTCAGACGATTCCAAAATCCTGTCTGGAAGTAGGGACGGAACGATCCACCTGTGGCCGGCACCGGCCGCTCTGTCAGATGCCATCTGCAGCAAGCTGACAAGCAACATGAGCGAATCTCAATGGCGCGAGTGGATTTCCGACGAATCGTTCATCGGTCCCCAGAAATTGTGCCCGGACTTGCCCGACTCCGACGTGATCAGCGCAGGAAAGGAGCCGACCTCATGAACGGTCGAACGAGCCGCCGGTACGCGGCGGGACTGGGACTGGTCGCGGTAACGGCGTCGGTACCGACAGCTGCCTTGGCCTTCGCCACCCCGGACCCACCGGACCCCTGCCGGATGTACCCCTTACCGTCGTCCTGTGCCGATCCGACGATAGAGATGGCGAGGCCCGCCTCCGCGGTGTCCTCGACCACCGTTGTCACGGCAGTCATCAACGCCTCGCTGACCACAGTCACGGCGACCTACGTACCGCTCACTGCAACGGTGAGCGGAACGCCCACCGCCTTAGCGCCCACCGCAGCCGTGGCGACCCCAACGGTCGACGGAACCCCCACTCCGTTGACGTTCACTCTGCAGGCAACGCCGACCAGCCCGGCGGTTCCGCTTTGGATGCCACCACGTGAGTAGCACAATGACCTGACAGGAAGGATTGACCATGCCGATTAGGGAAAGCATTCTCCGAACCGAGTTCTCCGACCGCGAGCTCGAGATCGCCGCGGAGGAACTCGCGCTGTCCTACACCTACCAAACCTCGGCCTACTACCCCTGCTGCAACTAGGTGCCACCCGATCGGCCCGATGATCTGGCGGCCCGAGCCGCGACAATCGACGAGTTGTTGTCCGGCCAATATGTCAGCGCGTCGCACGGCGAGGTCGGCGCCCGGCGTGTAGCGGAGCAACTGGCGGCTTGGGCTGCTGCCTGCGCGGCCGGAGATCAGACGCAATTCGTGCGTCGCTTGGCCCGCGACGGCTGGACGATCGACGAAGTCACCGCGCGGTTGGCGAGCGCGCAGCCAACGTCGCGCCCGGAGTGGCTCGAGGACGCCCTATGGGTTGAGGCTACGCTGACGAAACCGTCACTGCCTGAACGACATCGGGGTCGAGCTTCGACGGAACTACCGTTCGACGACGCCTTCGCCCCGCTCGTCGATGCGGCCGAGCGTCGGCTCGAATCGGCCACTACGGCGATCCGTCACTTGGCCGACGATGCGCGTGAAGAGTTGCGCGAGTTGCTGTTTCGGGAGCTGTGCAGCCTATGCGTACCCGTTTTGTACGAGCAGTTCGACGTCGACCGGGACTACGACCGGTTCATCGCGGAACTACACGGTGGCCGCTTCGCCGAGTTGTTCGCCGCGAAGCCGGTGCTGCTGCGGCTCCTCGCGACCGTCACCCGGCAATGGCTGGAGGCATCGTGTGAGTTTCTTACCCGGCTCGACACCGATTTCCCCGACGCCACAGTCACCGCTGTTCGCGGTGGCCTGTCCGACAGGCATCACGGCGGTCGGCAGGCCATGCTCGTCGGCTTCGAGACGGGCACGACACTCATCTACAAGCCGAAGGACCTGCGCACCGACATCGCCTGGCACGCATTGGTGAACCGGCTGAACCGTCGTGCTCCGATTCGCCTTCGCGCAGCCAGGGCGATCGCCGGAGCCGGCTACGGCTGGAGTGAATACATCGTTCATACCGGGTGTCGTGACATCACGGGATTCGCCACCTACTTTCGACGGGCAGGCGCCTGGCTGGCCTTATTTCACTGCTTCGCGGCCAGTGATGTGCACCAAGAGAATCTCATCGCCGCGGCCGATCACCCAGTGCCCGTTGATCTTGAAACCCTGTTCCAACCGAGTGAGCCGTCCGCGCCTGGTGACCTCACAGAGGCACGGGATGCGGCCAGAGCGGTGGTAGCCGATTCGGTACTCGCCACCGGCTTGCTGCCTAGCCACCTCAGAGCACCCGACAATGGCAGTCACCTCGTCGGCGGTATCGCCCCCCGAGATGACGGCAACAGCAGGGTCGAGTGGCGGCAGGTCAACACAGCTGCGATGCACCCTGTCGAAGTACCAATACACGCGCAGCCGCAGAACCTTCCCCACATCGATGGGACCTACGCCGACCTTGGCGCCCACGCCGAGGACTTCGTCGCCGGTTATACCGTGTATTCGACGTTCCTTTCCCGACTTTCCGCTCACGACTTGTTCGACGGCTTCTCCGGGTTGCCGATTCGACGCGTCCTGCGCCCGACGCAGTTCTACTCGATGCTGCTGCATCGCTTGCGTGACGACCGAACGATGTACGACGGTGTGACGTGGTCCGCCCAAGCCGACTTTCTTGCCCGGCTGGCCGATTGGGAGGATGAGGACTCCCACTGGCGTTTCCAACAGGCCGAGCGGGAAGCCCTACTGCGCCTCGATGTCCCACATTTCACCGTCGACAACTCCGCCGGGCTCGCCCGTGCCAACGATCTTCTGCAGGGTTTAGATGCCGGCGAGATCAGTTGGCAGACAGAGGTTATTCGGCAAGCGTGGGCGGCAGTCGCGCAGCAGCCGAGCACGGATACCACGACACCCTTCGCTTCGGTTGAAGTGGAGTCGGCACCGACGCCAGAGGGCTTCCTCGAAGAAGCCGACGCAGTCGCCGACCAGATCCTCTCTGGCGCCGTCAGGCGTGGCTCGGGCGCGGCGTGGGTCGGCCTCGGATTCCTTCCCGGCTCGGACGCCTGTCGGCTCGAGGTCCTCGGTCCGGACCTGTACAGCGGGTCCTGCGGCATCGCCCTGTTTCTGGCAGCTCACGCCCGGGTTCGAAAGAGTGGACGCTCCGCCGATCTGGCACTTGCGGCCGTTTCACAACTCCGCCGAGAGTTGACCGGCCGCAATGCAAATCATCAGGCACGGGTTCTCGGCATCGGTGGGGCAACGGGTTTGGGTTCGGTGCTCTACGCGTTCGCGGTGATGTCCAAGCTGCTCGACGACGTGGATTTAATGGAGGACGCCAGGGCCGCCACGGCGTTGATATCGGACGAGCTGATCGCAGCAGACCGACAACTCGACGTCGTATCCGGCTGCGCCGGCGCGATTTTGACCTTACTGAAGCTGTACCGCGACACCGGCTGGCAGGACGCACTGAAGAAAGCTGTGCGCTGCGGCGAGCAGCTCATGGCAACAGAGCGGGTGGGAGCCGATGGGCAACGCAGTTGGTATGGAGCGCAGCCCTATCTATTGGGCGTCACGGGAATGTCACACGGGGCTGCCGGGTTCGGGTACGCGCTTTCCGAGTTGGCGGCGGTGACAGGGCAGGCCGAGTTCGCCGACGCAGCGGCGGAATGCTTCGCGTTCACAAGCGGCCACCTCAGGGACGAAATGCATCCCCGCTCTCAGTGGTGTCACGGCGCGGTCGGTGTCGGGCTGGCACGGCTGGCCCTGGCCAAGTTCGGATCAGTCCCCGTCGCCACCGTGGCGGACGACGTCAACGCCGCGCTGCGCGGTGCGGCACTCATCTGGCCCGGCCACGTCGACACTCTCTGTTGCGGCTCACTGGGTGCCGTCGAACTACTCGCTGAGGCGGGCACGGTCCTTCGACGCGCTGAGCTCACACAAAGCGGTTCACGCCATCTCAACGCCGTCCTGAATACGAAGACGTTCGCAGGCGACTACCGCTGGAACACCGGAAGCGGCCGGTTCAATTTTGGTCTTTTCCGTGGCCTCGCCGGAGTTGGGTACACCTTTCTGCGTCGCGTAGATGGATCGCTACCCAACGTTCTGATCTGGGAATAGCGGACAGTCGATGGATTTCGCGCCAGCTGTCATGTACGAAACACTCCGCGTTATCCGGAAAGGTCAAGCGGCATTTCTGACTATCGACGCGGCCACCGCCTGGAATAGGTGCTCTCACCAGTAGTGATCGATTTCGATGTGCAATTGAACGCATCGGAGTAGCGTCCAAATTGACGTAGCTGTGGCTAAAGGTATTTGTGGACGGCTTCGTCAACGAGCAGTTCCGGCAATGACCTTGTGGAGGCGCGATGGAAATCGCACTCGGCATATCGATGACGTCCACGACGGTGCGCATGGTGCTCGTGGAGGGGGATAAGGCTGACGGCCTCACCGTGGAGTGTGATCAGTTCTCCACGATCGCCGGGTCGGGAAACTTAGCCGCGAGTGCTCCCGAGCAGGTCAGTAGCGCGATCCTGGCGACGCAGCAGAGCGCAAGCCGTCAGGGCCACAACCTGAGCATGTGCGGGATTGCCGTGAGTGACGAATGCGACGCGGACGATCTGCGGGAAAGTCTGACAGCACGCGGTCTCGGCGACGTGGTCGTGGTCAACGAACCGACGGCGGCGGTCGCACTGGCCCATACCGTCGCCCGAGCAGTCGGCTACACGAAGACGGCACTGCTGTTCGTCACGAAACGGGCGGCGACGCTGTCCGTCGTCGACAGTGCCGATCGTTCGATCGTTGAGGTGCTCAGCCGTAGTCTCGAGAGTGCTGACATCAGGTACGTCGTGTCCGAGATGCTGGCAAGCTTCTCTGCCGAAGGTTCGCAAGGTCTTTTCGTCGTCGACTCGAGCGGACGAATCGCGGTCATCAAGCCGTGTCTTGAAGATGCGACCTCTTTGCCGATCATCTTTCCGGAGGAACCCGCTTGGGCGCTGGCCCGCGGCGCGGCTCTCGCCGCGGCCGCAGCGCCGCGCTTCGAAGCGTCCACCATAGGCTTCGCCTACGCGCAGGACCCAGACGACGAGGATCTCCCCGATTCGGTAGAGAACGCGACGGGGCCATTGGCACTCGCCGGGGAAGACACGAAGCGCGGCTTGGTCGACGTCATCCAATGGGGCTCGACGGAAAGTCCGGACACTGCTGACGGTGCCCGCCGTCGGGCTGGACGCTTCATGCCCGTAGGTAGCTTGGCGGCATCACTGGTCGTAATCGGCGTCGTCGCAGTGGTAATGGCGTTGGCGGCCAGCACCGCGCCCACCTCGACTGAGAACCTGCTCGAGCGCGGACAGATCCTGCCGTCCGAGCCGAGTACCCTCGCGGCATCTGCGCCACCGGCGACGTACAAAGCCGCTCCGGCGCCGAATCTCGAACCGGCGCACCAGCTTCCGGTGGCATCACCGCCGCCGCCTCCACCTCCTCCTGCGCCGACAACAGTTGCGGTGCAACAATCTCCACGCACTGTTGCAGCACAGGCGCCTGCGAGTAGGCCCCAGAGGGCCCAGCCAGTCGCCGCCGCCCAGGCTCCGGTCACGCCGAAGCCAGTCGCCGCTGCTCCCGTCGAACCGCCGCCGGAGGCTGTGCCGGCTGCCATCGATCCGCCACTGGAGGCTGCGCTAATCCCGGCGGCCGCGCCTGCACTTGCTCCCGCGGCACAAGTTCCGCAAACCTTACCGGAGATCACACTGGGGCCGCCGATGACACAGGCTCCGGCGGTTGTTCCGCAAGCCCCATTCCTGCGTTGGCTGCCTGCGTTCCTGCGCCCGCAGCAGCAGGCGCCGGTGGTGCCCCAGGCGCCTGTGACTCAGACGCCGCCGGTTCAGCAGTGGACGCCGCCGGTTCAGCAGTGGACGCCGCCGGTTCAGCAGTGGACGCCGCCGGTTCAGCAGTGGACGCCGCCGGTTCAGCAGTGGACGCCGCCGGTTCAGCAGTGGACTCCGCCGGTTCAGCAGTGGACTCCGCCGGTTCAGCAGGCTCCCCAATGGCCGCAATCACCATTGGGCTCAGGGGGCTTCCAAAGTGGTTTACGCGGCGGCTCGAGCGGCGGGATGCCGTTCTGGCCGTTTAGGTGAGCTGCCCGGCCCGGAATGTCCAGCCGCGCAGCCGAAAGCCACTCTTACCGGCACACGGCGAAGTTCTCGGGAACACGATGACAAGCGAAACAGAGTCGTTAATTCGTCGTCAGTGAGTCGTCGAGGTTCGCGCATTCAGGTGTCCGTCTGGCTTCCTACGCTCGAGATTGCACACACGGCTGTGGTCGTTTTCTCAGATCAACACGGCCCTTGATGCATTCTCGTCGCTAGCACCAATTCGGACCCATCCAGCTCACACCGCGAGCCTGCAGGTGGCACCTAGTTCAGCGAGGCAGATCCCACTGGCCGAAATCACCTGCGAGGATGTCATCCTCGTCGACGTGGGTGCCGCCCAGGCTGATGCCGGGATCCGACGCCGTGACGATGACGCTTTGGTAGAGCACCGCACCGGCGTGCGCGCTCGCCATCCGACCATGCTCTGGTCTGCCATGCCCAGCGATATCCGGAAGTGGTCGAGTGCCCGATGACGCCGTCGGCGATCGCCCACGCACACACCCCGGCGTGGCCGTAGACACCCGTGCGCTCAACGCCGAGTACCGAGTTGATGCCGCGAAGCCACTGCACGGCAACGCTTTTCCAGGTAGCGGCGTCGATGCCCTCATCGATGCTGAAGAAGATCGGCGCGGAGTCCGGTCCTCCTGCCGCGGCGTGCAGGCGCAGAGCCGTCTGCGCGTCCGCGACGCCACCGTCGTATCCGCGGGTGAAATCCGACGGCGTCGGCCAGCCGGGCTTGCCGTACTGGTAACAGCTGACGACGTGAAGCCCCAACGCGCGCAGCGCGTCCGCGTACTCACGGGTGACCGGCTTGAAGTCGAATGTGGCGCCCGGCCGCAGCTCGGACACGTAGACGAGCGCGCCTGCATAACCAGCTGCGGCGACTTGATCCGCAGGCACCAGCCGCTCGGTGAAGTCGATCAGCTTGGAGTTGGCTGCTGACGCACGTGGAGCGGAGAGGGCCGCCACGCCGAGGCCGGCGACCGCCGGGGCGGCCAGCGCATATTTGAGGACTTCCCGCCTAGGGACGGAGCGTTGCACCGGTCACTCAGGTCCTACGACACGGCAGATGGTCGTGCACGAATAGATCGCCTCTGGTGCGCCCTGCAGATGCGGTTGCGGATCCGCGGGAGTCGCTGGCCGCGGCGGCGCGACGGGAATGGTCGACAGCGGCGGTGCGGAGGGAGCCGCCGACTGCTGGGGTGCGGCGGGGGTGGGCAAATGGGGCTGACCGGCCGGAGCGGGTGCCTGCGGGGTCGCCTCGGGCGGGGGCGTCGTCGCCAGTTTGGCGGCGGCGAACGTCGCCGCCTGGTCGACCATCCCCGTCTCTACATACTGCGTGTGCGCATTGAAGTCCCCGCCGGTCGAACAGACGAAGTCATCAGGGACACACAGCTCGAGGGTCTTGTCCGCATACAGCGGGCCGACGTCGACAGCGGGTTGATTGATCGCGTGCATGAACCGGTCATTGGGCTTTCCGAACAGGGCGACCGCGGCGACATGCTTGGCCACGTCGTCCGGCATCGGGTTCGGGACGCCCTCGGGCACCCCGTCCGGGATCACGTCGGCGGTGACGAAACCGGCTACCGCCGCGCCTTGGGAGAACCCGCCGAGCACGATGTTGGTGTCGGGGCAGCTCGCGGACATGGACTCGACGCGGGCGCTCGCATCCCGGATACCGTCCACGGCCTTGGGGAAGTCGGTGGTGGCGGGGTAGTCGACCGGGTACACGTCCAGCGACTTCGAGCCGACGCGAGAGCGCAGCGCGTCGACAAAGGCTTCCCCCGTCGGGCCGAGACCGGGCGCCTCGGTGGTGCCACGCGCGAACACCACTTCTACATCGGGGCATGCCTGCGCGGACGCCGACGGTATGGCGCTGATCGGAGTCAAGGTCGCGATTGCCGCCGCACCGAAGAACGTCGCGATATTTCGTGCCCTCACGGCGCAATGCTGACATACCTTGGGGATCGTCGCGATTCGAAAAGCCAACAGCTAATGAATGTCTTATGAATCGCTCAGCTATATGCGCATCAGCCATGCGGCTAGATCATTGCCTTGTCGGTCAACCAGCGCATTAGGAACCAGCCGACGAACACAGGCAGCCAGCATGTGAGCACGCGGTAAAGAAGCACCGACGGGACGGCTATTCCGGCGGGCACCCCGAATGCGGCGAGCCCGCCGACCAGCGCCGCCTCTACCGCACCGACACCGCCCGGAGTGGGCGCAGCCGACGCGAGGGTGCCGCCGATCATCGTCACCACGGTCACAGTCACAAACGAGGCGTTCCCACCGAACGCCTCGATGCACGCCCACAGCGCCAGAGCGCCACCGAGAGTCGTTGCCGCGCAACCAAGGACGATGATCGCAAGACGTCTCGGCTCGGTCGCGAGCGCGCGCAGATCACGCAGGACCTCTTTGATGCGCGGCCCGACGGTCGCAGTCAGCCACCTGCGCAGCTTCGGCACGACGACGAACGCTGCGACGACGGCCAGGGTCACACCGACCACCAGAAAAATGATCGTAGCCGAAGGGACGAAGCGCGAAAGGTCGGCCGATGCTCCCGCGAAGGCGCTGAACAGGATCAGCAACGCGATATGGGTCACCACCTGCACCGATTGCTGCAGCGCAACAGAGGTGGTCGCCCGCAGTGCGCCGAGCCCACCCTTCTGCAGGAATCGCGCGCTCAACGCCAATCCGCCGACACCTGCGGGAGTTGTGGTGGCGGCGAACGTATTAGCGACCTGCATCAGCGTGAGGTTGCGGAAGCTCACCAGCCCGTCTGCGCACGCCCACAGCGCCGCCGCGGCGCCGACGTACTTCAGCGCCGACACCGCCAGACCGACCAGCCCCCACCACCAGTTCGCCGTCTTCAATTCGGACAAAAACGTCGGCACGGTGCTGATGAACGGCAGCGCGACGTAGACCAGCGCGACCAGGAGAACCATCTGGAGGATCTGGTTGCGGTTGAACCGTGTGACGGTCTCGGTCTCGATCTCATCAGCACCGGTCTGCAGCTTCACCTCGTCGCGTGCTGTGGCGATCACTCCGCGGGCGTTGGGAATCGAGTCCCGGATACGTTTGGGCACAGCGGCTTTCGTGAGGCGCCTGGATGCCGATAGGACGGCGGCCTTGCCGAAGACACCGATAGCCGCACGAACCGCGGTCGGCGCGTCGTACAGCGCGGTGGTCGTCACCAGCAGGTGCGCGATGTCGGACTGCAGTTGCGTGTCGGTGGCCCCGTACTCGGCGTGGTCGAAGCCGCCGAACACCACGGTGTCGCCGTCGACGGTGATCTTCTTGGCGCGCAGGTCGCCGTGCGAGATATGCTGATCGTGAAGGGTTTTCAGCGATCCCCAGATGCGCGGCACCAGCGTTGTCTCGGTGGCTTCGTCGAGCGGTGTGCCGCGGGCAGGCGTGTGCGCGTACAGCGTCCACCCGCGACGCAGCGGCGTGACGGCGAGCGGCGAGGTGTTGGCGATTCCGAGGTCGCCGATCGCGATCGCCATCAGCGCGCGGTGCTCGACGACGCGGCGCATCGACGCGTGAAACGGCGCGGTTTCGCCGCCGCGCAGCGTGAACTTGTGCCAGAGCTGGCGCAGCGCACCGCCACTGCGCTGGTTCGGGCTGTACAGCTCGATCTCCTTGGTCGAGCCGTCGGCGCACGCGGCCGACAGGAGCAGCGACCCTCGACCGGCCAGTCGGACCACGGTCAGGCCCGTGATCGTGCATCCTCGTCGGTCCATGGCGCGCACGGCGCCCTCGAGCGGCACTTCGAGGGCCGGGGTTCCGACGACCAGAATCACCAGCGCGCCGATTAACCAGCCCACCGCAAGACCGAGAAGCGTGCGGGCAGGCACCACGGCACTGACGACGAGGTGGATCGGCACGAAGGCCAGTAGCAGCGTCCACCACCAGCGTCGCCACCGCGAAGGCAGCCAGGGCCCCGAAACCGTGAGCATCGCGGCGAGCATCGCGATCCAGCGCGGGTCGTCGAGGAACTGCGAGAGGAAGGTCTTGGGTTGGTCGGCCAGGTCCCAGTGCCAACGCGGCGCGGCGATTCCGTCGGGCCTGACCGAGAGTGCGAGCACGGCGATCACCCCTGCCGCCGCGTATGCGCCGAGCAGTTTCCAGTACCTGCCCGCGACCAGCCCGACGAGGATCGCGAACGGCAGCGCCAGGATCGCGATGCCGTAGACCAGATAGACCAGATTGGACTGGGTTGGTGTGAGCACCCCGACGATGTCGGAGATCGACCTTTCCAGGGCGACCCAGTCATACCGGGTGATCAGCGAGCTGGTGATGACGATCGCGAGGAAGACGGCCGCCAGCAAGAGTCGCAGGATGTCGCTGGTGCGGCGAGTCAAAGGCTGCAGCAAGCTGCCGGTAACGGTGATTTCCCGCCGGTCGACTCGCACGCCGACTAGTTAACCGGACACACTCAACCGCCGTGCACGACATGCGCAGCGGCTCGCCGCGCTGCAGCCTCCCGATATTGGCGACGATGTCGCCGATGCGGCCGGCATCAGGCTGATGCTGTCCGACACCTGAATCGGCACAGTGCCAATCCCTTAGCCGGTACCTTGGCAACAGCGACGGAGGGCCGGGAAGGGATTGCGTGATGGTGCACGCTGAACATCGGCAACTCGCCCACGAGTTGACCGAAGATGGCTACCGCCGAATGGTCCAACGCAGTCCCGACGCAATCTGTCTGCACGCGGGCGGCCGCGTGGTCTTCGTCAACGACGCCGGTGTGCGGTTGATGCTCGCCGAGTCCAGCGACCAGCTCGTCGGCCGCCCGATCACCGACTTCGTGGCACGCGAATCGCTGCCGGCGATGCTCGCGGAGGTCGCCGAACTGCAGGAGGTCGGCGACTGCACGCCCCAGTGCCCGGCGCAGATGATCCGGCTCGACGGCAGCCTGCTGCCTGTCGAGGTCGTGGTGGTGCTGACGATGTGGCAGGACGAGCCGGCGCAACAGGTCATTACGCGCGACGTCAGCGCCCGGCAGTCCGCAGAGGCCGCGCTGAGGTACCAGGCCGCCTTGGTCAACCATGTCAGCGACGCGATCATCGGCACGACCGCGTCCGGGGTGGTCACGAGTTGGAATCCCGCCGCCGAGTCCATCTATCGGCGGTCGGCCGCCGACGCGGTAGGTCACCCGATCGGTGAGCTCGTTGGCGCGGCACTGGATCCCACGGCGATCGTCGCGTCCGGTGGCCTCCTGCACAGCACCCATCGCTCCGCGGACGGGGCGCGGTTGGATGTTCGCGTTTCCACCGCGGCGATGGCGGAAGGGTATGTCTTCGTCTGCTGCGACCTGACCGCTCTTCGCCGCGCCGAACAGCATTTCGAAGCAGTCGTCGACTCGATGGCCGAGGGTGTCATCGTCGTGGACAGGGACGGTCGCATCAAGTCGATCAACCCGGCGGCCGTGCGGATCATGGGAGCCGGGCTTGAGTACCTTGGCGGCGACTTCTTCGAAATCACGAGCCAATTCCCCTTCTACGATTCGCACGGCGTGAACATTCCGCCTGACCTCCGCCCAGCCCTGGGTACGCTGCGCGACGGTGTGCCGTTCTTCAACCAGGTGTTCGGGTTCGACCGGTTGGGCGTTGAACGCATCTGGTTGTTGTCCAGCTGCCGGCTGCTCAATCCCGATATGCCAGGACAGTCCGATATGTTGATGTCGTTCTCGGATGTCACTACCGAACGCGCGATCGCCGACAGGACACTGTTCCTCGCGACACATGACGCGCTGACGAAGCTGCCCAACCGGGCTTCCGTCCTTCGTCGACTCAAGAAGGCGCTCAACGCGAATCATGACGGCGAGCCGTTGCGCTGGGTGTTGTTCATCGACCTGGACGACCTCAAGGTGGTCAACGACACGATGGGTCACACGGCAGGTGACAAACTTCTGTGCGCCGCAGCGGAATGTCTGCGTCGCGTGGTGGCGTCAGACGACGTCGCGGGACGTCTCGGCGGCGACGAGTTCGTCGTGCTCGTGTTCCGCGATCTGACGCGCGACGAACTCGACGACATGATCGAAGGCATGCGTGCGGATTTGGCGACGTCGGCAGCTGTCGGCGCGGGCCATGTCCCGATCAACGCCAGCATCGGGGTCGTGGAAGTACACCGCGGCGATCAGCGCACAGCAGACGAGATACTCCGCGAGGCGGATCTGGCAATGTACGAGGCCAAGCGGACGCGCCGAACCCAGGATATCTAGACATCCCAGCAGGTGTCGTCGGGTCACGCAGGACCTTCTTCCGCGACGAATGTCTATCGACAGGCCCCGGCGGTAGTGTCTGACGCGGATGAAAGGCAGAGGGGGATAGCGATGGACCTGGTGCTTGGTCTTTCAGTTACCTCGACAGCCATCCGATGGGTGCTCGTCGAGGGTGTGATGGGCGATGGCGATGCCATCGACCGAGGGACGTTGGACGTCGTCGACGACTCCGCTTTCGACGCCGAAGCCCTGCTCACGGTGTTGCTGGACGCCAACGAGGCGGTCGTGGAGAGCGGTGTGCATGCGGTCGGTGTCACCTGGACCCCGGCAGGCGACGCTATCGCGGGCCCCATCGTCGAGGCACTTCAGGAGCGGGGTCTTCAGAACGCCATCTCGGTATCGGAAGTAGAGGCCGCAGAGGCGCTGGCGAGCGGCATTGCCGAGATCGCCGGATATGACGACGTCGCGGTCTGCGTTTTCGAGCCCGACGCCACGTTGGTCGCATTGGCGAACGCCGACGGCGTCACAGCCGACTTCCAAAACCTGCCCTCCGACGTGGAGTTGGCCGGCGGCGTGATCGCGCTCGACCTCAACGATCGCCAGCTGGACGCCATCTTCGTCGTCGGCTCGGCCGATCTCGATCCCGTCGTTTCGTCGATGGACACGGTCGCGGCGGCACCGGTGATCTCCTCGGCCGAGGCCGATATGGCCATGGCGCGTGGTGCGGCCGTGGCGGCGGCCATGGCTGTGAATGCCATTGATGCCGAGCCGACACCGCTGCTGAGGCTGCGGGGGATGTCGACGACGAGCGTGCTGACGTCGGTTGTGGTCGCCGCGGCCGTCACCCTTGTGGTCTCGCTCTCGGTCGTGCTGGGTCTGCAGGCGACGTCGGATGAACCGTCCGACACCAAGAACGCCAATGCCACCGGCGAGCCGATGAAAGAGGCGACCGTGCCGTCGGAGGTGAAGGCCGCGCTGGCCGCGCCCAAGCTGGAGCAGCGCCCGGCCGCACCGGCGCCGAAGCCCGCACCCGCGGCCCGCCCGCCAGCCCCCGAGCCGGAAGCGCCGCCGATCGCACAGACGATGGTGGCGTCACCGCCTGCTCCCGCCGCGATACCGGATGCCGGGCCGCCGGCCGCGCAGATACCCGACAACTGGGTGCCGCCCGCACCGGCATATGTGCCGCCGGCTCCGGCCTACACGCCGCCTGCGCCTGCGTACGTGCCGCCGCAACCGCAAGTGCCTGCGGTGCAACCGCAACCGCGTCTGCGCGACAGGATCATCGAGCGCATTCCGATCCTCAACCGGTTCCACGACCCGCAGCCCATGTACCCGACGCCTTAGTCAGCCGCGCTCGAAATGCTGATAGTCCTTCGGTGTGCGCCAGTCACCGCCCCAGCGCCAGCCGCGATCGGTGAACGCGCGAACGACGGGGTCACCCGCGTGAAGCATCCCCGGATCGGTGCGGTTGCGGTCGAGGTACGGCCCGGCGGTCTTGGGCTCGATGGTGCCGCTGCTGTCGATGAACGGGTTGAGAAGCGGGTTGACGTCGATCGCCTGGCCGTAGGCATGCAACGCCCAGTCCCGGCCGGAGGGCAGTAGTCGGCAGTTGAACGCCGAGGTGTTGTTGTCCTCCATTGAGAGTTCGTCTTCGGCGCCCGGGTAGTGGTCGACGGTCTGCATCTTCGCGATCGGATACCGCAGCCGATGCAGCTGCTCGAAGATCGCGATGACATCGGCCACCACGTCCTGGTGCACGACGAGATCGCCGCGGTGTGTCTGCCCGTCGGAACCGACGTAGTTGACCTCCACCCGACGCAACAGCTGCGGACCCACGGGACAACCGGGCTTCCATGTCGCACCGAGTTCTTCGACGGAGACCGGATATGCGGCTGGGGGCGCGGGCGCCGATGACGTGCTGGTCGACGTCGGAACGAGGCGACGCCGGCATCGCCCGCGACGTCGTGGTGACAGACGGCGGTGGCATCGTCGTCTGCTCGGGTGGAATGCGGCCGCATTGCAGCAACGTGGCACTCATGGTGGTCATCGCCACCAGCGAGGCGACCCGTCGATGAACCCTGATGGCCCCACGATAAGTGAGGCCGGACGCTGTCCTGGATTCGCAAATGTCCCGTCTGTTGCTAACCGGATGATCACGCGCCCTGCGCTGTAGTAATGACGACCGACCGCGCGCCAGATGTCCGGGCAAGTTGGCCTCGAAATCGGCAGTCATGTCAATTACTGTGTGCTTCATGCATGCTCAGACAGTCGGGCGCGCCGCAAACAAGATCTCTCCACGAGCTTCTCGAAGGTCTGTGCTGATCAGAGAGCAAGCAAACCTTGCCCGAGCGAACGGCAAGAGGAGTTGACGATGCCGGGGAGCGTACCCGTCGATCAGCTCTTCTTCCGCGAGCTGGCCACGCCGAAGCCTGCCCGCACGCAAGATTTCGAAGCGATTGTGAATCTGCTCGACGAGGGGGTCATCGTCTTGCGGAGCGATGGCTTCCTCAAGTACATCAACCCCGCCGCCATGCGGATCTATCGTCTCGGGTCCGAACGTGACGCTGCCGAGTTCTTCAAGAACGCCGCCACATACCGGTGCTACTACGCGGACGGCACACAGGTGCCACTCGAGCTTCATCCGGCCGGACTCGCCTTCCGCAATCGCGCGACGTTCAGCAAGGAGATCTACGGTTTGGAGCTGCCGAGCGGGGAGCGTCGCTGGCTGCTCACCAGCGGGCGTCCGCTGAAGCCCGAAGATCCATTCTCGGACGTGCTTGTGTCGTTCATTGACGTCACTGCGGAGCGCGAGCATCTCGATCGCTTGATTCATCAAGCCCATCACGACTCGTTGACCGGGCTGCCCAACCGCGCCGTCGTCTTGCGCCGGATCACCGAGGCGTTGACGTCGACTGACCGCAGGCGGTTGCGCGCGGTGTTGTTCATCGACCTCGACGACCTGAAGACCACAAACGACACATTCGGTCATGAAGCCGGTGACTACCTTCTGAACGCCGCAGCGACGCGACTGGGGCAGTCCGTCGGTCCGGGCGATGTCGTCGGAAGGCACGGTGGCGATGAGTTCGTCGTTCTCGTCTGCGGGGCCGTGACAAACGACGAATTCGACGGTTGGCTCTACCGGCTGCGGGCGCGGCTGGCGGAGCCGGTGCACATCGGCGGGACATCGGTCCCGCTGCGCGCGAGCATCGGCGTCGTCGAGGTCGACCGGGACGATGCGCGAAGCGCCGAAGAGATCCTGCGCGACGCGGACCGGGCAATGTACAAGGCGAAGCGGGCCGGTCGCAGGGAAGGCTGCCGGGTACAAGAACGGGTATAAGGACGGCATGAAACGAACCGCTCTGGTTCTGGCGTCGATTCTCATGCTGGTGGTCGGGTGCGCGAACGCACAGGGGCAACCGAACGGTGGACCCGCAGACGTCGCCGCCGATCTCGATGTGCCGTGGGGCATCGCGTTCCTCGGCGACGGCAGCGCGTTGATCGCCGAACGAGACAGCGCCGTGGTCAAGCGGCTGGCGGCTGGCGTCGTGACCGATGCGGGCACCGTTGCAGGCGTCGCAGCTCGCGGCGAAGGCGGCCTGCTCGGCCTCGCGACTGCGGGCCAGTCGGTGTTCGCCTACATCACGACGGGTGGTGACAACCGCGTCGTCCGGATGGGATTTGACGGGACGAAGCTGACCGCGCAGACGCCGGTCTTCACGGGCATACCAGCGGGCACGCGGCACGACGGCGGGCGCATCGCGTTCGGGCCGGACGGCAAGCTGTACGTGGCGACGGGCGAAGCCGGCAATACCGATCTCGCGCAAGACAAATCGTCGCTGGGCGGCAAGATCCTCCGCATCAACGCCGACGGTTCGATCCCCGGCGACAACCCCGACCCGAAGTCGGCGGTCTGGTCGTACGGCCACCGCAATATCCAAGGGCTGGCGTGGGATTCGGCGGGCCGGTTGTGGGCGACGGAGTACGGCGCCGACAAGGTCGACGAGCTGAACATGATCCGGCCTGGCGGCAACTATGGGTGGCCGATAGCGGAGGGTCGGTCAGATGATCCGGCATTCATCAACCCCGTTGTCGAGTGGGCGACTGGCGACGCGTCACCGTCGGGGCTGGCCTACTACGGCGGCTCGTTGTGGGTGGCGTGTCTGCGCGGTGAGAGGCTGTACCGGATTCCGGTCGGCGGCGACGGCGCACTCGGCGAGCCCGCAGCGTTGTTCGCGGGCCAGTACGGGCGGTTGCGGACGGTGGTTCCGGCGCCGAACGGCACGCTGTGGTTCTCCACCAGCAACCGCGACGGCCGCGGCGAGCCCGGCCCGGGCGACGACCGGATCCTGCAGTTGCAGCCCTAGAGGTCGCCCGGATCGTCGGGCACGTCGACGGCATGCTCGGCGAGCGCCTCGAGCGGCACCACCTCGAGCGTGCGCTCATGCGTCGACGCCATGACCACCGGTGCCGCGCGCCCGTCCTCGTACGCCTTCAACCAGTTCGCGGCCGTGACGCACCAGCGGTCGCCGGGCGTCAGGCCAGGAAAGCGGAATTCCGGGCGGGGTGTGGACAGGTCATTGCCGATGAAGCCCTGGTGCTCCAGGAACTCGGCGGTCATGACCGCGCAGATGGTGTGGAGGCCGATGTCCTCGGGCCCGGACGCGCAGCAGCCGTCGCGGTAGAACCCGGTGAGCGGGTCCGTGCCGCACGGTTCCATCGGTGTTCCCAGCACATTGAGATCCGGCATCGGCCCATTGTCGCCTGATGACTAGTGTCGTCGCCATGTCTTCAGTCACGCCGGTCACGGGCCCGCCGAAACTGCTCCTTGGTGCCTACGACATCGCCAGCCTCGGATACTCCGCCAACGAGTACTTCATCTCGGGTTCGGCGCGGGCCTACGGGGAGGGCCCAGTACCTGAGGCGGATTACACGACCCGCATCGTGGCGCTGACGCCGACCGACTCCAGCAAGTTCAACGGGACCGTACTCGTCGAATGGCTCAATGTCAGCGGCGGCATCGATGCTCCGGCCGTTTGGTTCATGGCCCACCGCGAGATGATCCGCGAGGGTTACGCGTACATCGGAGTGTCAGCGCAAAAGGTGGGCGTCGACGGCGGCCTGACGATCACCGGCATCGACATGTCGCTGAAAGTGCAAGACCCCGAGCGGTATTCGCAGTTGAGCCATCCCGGTGACGCGTATTCATTCGATATGTTCAGCCAGGTCGGTCAGCTGGCGCGGGAGTCGCCGGGCGCGGTGCTGGGACACTTGACGCCGGAATTCGTTGTGGCAATTGGGGAGTCGCAATCGGCGATGTTCCTGACGACCTACATCAACTCCGTGGATAAACACGCGAAGGTCTTCGACGGGTTCCTCGTGCACTCGCGGTTCGGTGGTGCGGCATCGCTGGACGGCATCAACACGCTGGAGGCGTTCCAGAAGGGAACGCCGGACCCGTCGCCGTTCCGCGATGATCTGCGAGTCCCGACGATGAACGTCATCACCGAAACCGATGTGGTCGGCGCCATCCTGCCGGGCTATTACATTGCGAGGCAGCCGGACAACGAGTCGCTGCGGACGTGGGAGATCGCCGGTACCGCGCACGCGGACGCCTATACCGTCAAGGTCGGCTTCATCGACACCGGATCGACGCCGACCGAACAGCTGGCGGCGGGCTACGCCCCGAGCAACGAGCTGATGGGTCAAGTGCTGAAGCACAGCATCAATTTCGCGCCGCAGCACCACTATGTGCTGCAGGCGGCGATCGCCGGCCTGCACGCGTGGGTCCGGACCGGCACGGTGCCGCCGCAGGCCCCGCGGCTGCAGACCGACGACGCTGCGCCGCCGTCGTTCATCGTCGACGCGAATGGAATCGCGAAGGGCGGCGTGCGCACGCCATGGGTCGACGTGCCGATCGCACGCACGTCGGGCATCGGCGACGACGCGACACCCGTGGCGCTTCTCTTCGGGTCTGGTGAGCCGTTCGACGACGGCACCCGCAGCAGGCTGTACCCCGGCGGAAAGAGCGAATACCTCGAACGCTTCACGGAGTCGCTCGACGCGACGATCCGCGCCGGCTACCTCTTGCGGGCAGATCGGGCGGAGATCCTCGAGCTGGCCGCGGCCACGTACTAAACGGGTGTGAGCTTGACGGCGCGCATGCCGTCGCGTTGGGCGGCCTCCGTGAACTCCGCGAGCGTGGGAAGGCGGTTGTCGCGGAACTTGAGGCCCATCATGCGCTGCGCCCTTTTTGCACCGTAGGACTCGGCGGCTCGGTGCGACACGCGCGCGACGGTTGCGGGGTCGCGAATGAGTTCGCCACGCATGGTCGTCGTCTTGCCGTCCCAAAGCACGTCGGCGTTGGCGCCGTCGCGGAAGTTGGCCGTCCAACCCGCGCTGGTCAGTGCGTAGAGCGTGTTGTCGAGCCGGTGCGCGCTGACCGGGATCGAGAATTGGCGGCCGCTCTTGCGGCCCTTGAAGTTGAGCACCATCATCTGTCGGCGCAGGGCGCCCGCCAATGGCGTACCCAGCAGGAACTTCACGGCGGGATTGACGGCCCTCAGCAGTCCCTCGGGTGGGTGCGAGATGCTGACGGCAGGCGACTGTTCTGTCATGCCGCTACCGTATGACGTGCCGGGGTGTGTGCACCCCTGATCGCATCGCGTTCTGTCGGGGGAACACGGGTCCGCGGCCGGCTCGGCTGGCTGATGGATGCGTTAAGCAAACGCTGGATGCGGGAACAAGTGCTAGAGCCGTCCGTCGAACCAGCGGCGGCGGTCGACGTGCGACGGTAGGGAAAGGAGTGACGAGTGGCCTCCCCGCAAGGCGATTCAGGACCGGGCACGCGATTCGGGCCATATGAGCTGCAGTCTCTGATCGGTGTCGGCGGCATGGGTGAGGTCTATCGCGCGTACGACACCGTGAAGGAGCGCATGGTGGCGGTCAAGCTCTTGCGTGCGGAAATGGCCGCGGACAAGAGCTATCAGGAACGTTTCCGGCGCGAGTCGCGGGTGGCGGCACGCTTGCAGGAACCGCACGTCATCCCGGTGCACGACTTCGGCGACATCGACGGGACGCTGTACATCGACATGCGGCTGGTCGAGGGCGCCAGCCTGAAGGACGAGCTGCGGGTGAACGGTCCACTGGAGCCGAAGCGTGCGGCGTCGATCATCACGCAGGTCGCGGCGGCTCTGGATGCCGCGCACGCCGACAAGCTGATTCACCGGGACATCAAGCCGGAGAACGTGTTGCTGACGCCGGATGACTTCGCGTATCTGGTCGACTTCGGAATCGCGCACGCGGGCGGCGATGCGAGCGTGACGTCGACAGGGTTGATCATCGGGTCGTGCGCGTACATGGCGGCCGAGAGGTTTGTGGGCGGGCAGGTCGGGCCCGCGGCCGACATCTACTCGTTGACGTGTCTGCTGTACGAATGCCTTACCGGTAGGGCGCCTTTCGAGACCGGCGGCGATTTGCGGCAGTTGATGACCGCGCATATGTTCTCGCCGCCGCCGCGGCCGAGCATGATGAGGCCGGGCATCACTCGGGCGTTCGACGAGGTCATCGCGAAGGGCATGGCCAAGAAGCCCTCGGATAGGTATGCGACGGCGGGTGAGCTGGCGAAGGCGGTGACGGCCGCTGCCGGCTCGGCACTGCCGCCGCGTGCGCCACTTCCCGCACCGAGCCCGCCGACGAGTACCAGGCAGTTCTCGGCGGTCTATGAGAACCCGTCGGGGACGGGGTACACGCCTTACCCACCGCAGCGCTACGCCCCCACACCACCACCGGGGCCGCAGGCGGCGCGAACGAGGCGTTTCAGCCGGACACAGGTGACGCTGGGGGCGGCGACGATTCTGCTGTTCGGCGTGGCGGTGATTTTGGCCTCAGTTTTGATCTTCGGGGACCGCGACAGCCGCACGACGCCGCTGGCGGTGCCGCCGAGCACGACGACGGAATCACCGTCGACGACGCCGAACGCGACGACGACGACCGCCGTGTCCACCACCACGAGCGCGGCGCCCCTTGGGGGCATGACGGGCATGGACGGGCAGGGCTTCGTGGGCCACACCACGCGCTGCGAGGACGGCACGTCCGTGGTGGCGGCGATCCAGACGGCGCAGTCGATGGCGGTGATCTGCGAAACGTCGCCGGGAAGCCTATCAGTACAGGGGTGAACGACTGCGTGACGGCGCGAATATCCAGCTGAGCAATGCCACGCCCGCCGGGGGCGGATACGACGTGACGAACCCCGCCGACGGCGCGCGGTATGAGATCCGGCCGGATCGGCTCAGGATCCTCAGCAACGGCGGCGGTGGACTCCGACGAGCCGGCGGTGCAGTACGGGATGCGGTAGAGGAGGTTCACGATGGAACAGCGCAACGATCCCCGGGAGACGCCGAAGGACGCGAGGAAGGTCACCGAGGAGCAGCGCGAGCTGCAGGACGAGCTCGAGCACCAGAACGACGATCCGGACGCTCCGGGCGGGCATCAGACCCGAAATCAGGTCGCAGACGAGACTTGAACCCGTGTTGACGCACGCGCGGACAACCTCGACGAACGTGGTGTAGCTTCAAGCGACACATCAGCGCGTAGTCGCGTGCCGAGGAGTAAATGGCGTGGATGCGACACCATTCGGGCAATATCAGCTCCAGGACTTGATCGGCCGGGGCGGAATGGGCGAGGTCTACAGGGCCTTCGACACCAGGACCGACCGCGTCGTCGCGCTGAAGGTCTTGCCGTCGCACCTCGCCAAGGACGCCGTCTTCCAGCAGCGTTTCCGGCGCGAATCGCAGGCCGCCGCGGGCATCAACGAACCCCACGTCGTGCCGATCCATGGCTTCGGCGAGATCGACGACCGTCTGTACCTGGACATGCGGCTGATCGAAGGCCGCAACCTCGGCACCATGGTCGGACAGGACGACGAGGCGAAGCCGCTGCGGCCTGCGCTCGCGGTGTCGATCATCGATCAGGTGGCTGCGGCCCTGGACGCCGCGCACGAACTCGGCCTGATTCACCGCGACGTCAAACCGTCGAACATCATTGTCACCAAGAACGACTTCGCGTACCTGATCGACTTCGGCCTGGCGCGCACGGCCGGCCAGGAGGGGCTGACGACCGCTGGCAGCACGCTGGGCACGATGTCCTACATGTCGCCCGAGCGATTCGAGGGCGGTCACATCGACCCACGCTCGGACGTCTACGCGCTGACATGCGTGCTGTACGAATGTCTCACAGGATCGCGGCCGTATCCGGTAGAGAGCCTCGAGCAGCAGATCGCGAAGCACCTCAACGCGCCGCCGCCCAAGCCGTCAGACATCGATCCCAAGTTGGCGGCGTTCGACGACGTCATCGCCAAAGGCATGGCCAAGAAGCCGGACAAGCGATACCAAACCGCAGGCGAACTCGCCGCTGCGGCACGCCAGGCGTTGGGCACGCGGGTGCGGGCGGCCGGCGGATCTGGGCGGCACTCGGCAGGCCGCGCCAAGCCCGTCTCGCGCGGTGTGTCCGGCCGGACCGTGGCCATATTGGGCGCCGCGGTGCTGCTGGTCTCGGCGCTGGTGTTCGGGGCGTGGCACTTCTGGGGTGGGCGAGACGACGGCGGATCGGCCGGGCCGACGACGTCGACGCCACCAGGGTCCTCAGAGGACTCGGGCGGAGTGGTGCCCGCGATCGCGGCGACGTTACCCGCCGACATCAAGGATTCGGGCCGACTGACGGTCGGCGTCAATGTGCCTTATGCACCAAACGAATTCAAGAACTCCGCAGGGGAAATCGTCGGCTTCGACGTCGACCTCGTCAACGCGGTGACGAAGACGCTTGGTCTCGTACCCGAGTATCGGGAGTCCCTGTTCGAAGACATCATCCCGGCAGTGCAGCGCGGCGAGCTGAACATTGGGATGTCGTCATTCACCGACACGCTCGAGCGCCAGCAGTTGGTCGACTTCATCAACTACTTCGAAGCGGGCACGTTGTGGGCGCAGCGCACCGGATCGGGTATCGATCCCAATGCGGCGTGCGGGCTGAGGGTCGGGATGACGCCGGGATCCACACACGAAACCGTCGAGATCCCGGCCAAGAGCGACCAATGTGTCGCGGCCGGTCTACCGCCGGTCGAGGCTGTCGTCTACGCACGTCAGGACGAACTGACCGGCGCGTTGATCAAAGGTGAGATCGACGCGATGTCGGCGGACTCACCCGTGACAGGTTTCGCGATCAAAGGCAGCGGCGGCGCATTGGAGCCCGCGGGTGATGTGTTCGACACCGCGCCCTACGGCTGGCCGGTGCGCAAGGATTCGGGGCTGGCCGAACCGCTGCTGCAGGCACTGGAGCACGTGATCTCCACCGGCGAGTACAAAGCCATCGCCACCAAGTGGGGCGTGGAGAAAGGCATGATCGCCAAGCCGGTGGTCAACGGCGCGATCGGCTGAGTCCCCCGGCTATCTGACGTTGCCGCCGCTGTCCATGTTGTGGCAGTGCCCGCTGCCGCCACAGGCAGGGCGAAGGACCATTTCGGGACGGGTGTAGGTTTGACCACAGGCCGTCTACCCGGCTGAAAACCCATCAGCCGCGAATCGAAGACCATCCACATTCGGCCAGACGTGCGGACTCGCATCCGCACTCCTCAAAGGAACCGGTACATGGATACGGTTGGCCTGTTCTACAAGCCGCAACCGTTGTGAACGGCATTTCGGGGGCGAGGCGCCTGGCCCGGCCCGTCAGGCTTGTTCTGGCGACGCATCTCGGCGGCGACATCGATGGAGCGTGGTGGCCCCATACCGCGTCGGTGGCACAAGAACTACCGGAGCTGATCGGCAGTTTGCACAAGCCGCTTGGCGAAATCATCGACATCTGCATCAACTGGTCAGCGATCGAAGGACCTCTCGACCTCGAAACGATTGTCACCGGCAACAGGTCGCTGGCCGCGTCGAAGGCAAGGCGGCCACGCCTGATGGTCGTCGACGGACGTGGCGCGTGCGCCAAACTCCTTGTTTTGCCGCACATGACATCGCCGGCTCTCGGCGCTTTGGTGATGCGTTGTGCGGCGGCTCTGCCAGTCGTCGGGTCGGACCGAGAGGGCCGCTTGTTCGAGACCGCTGAATTGGTGATGCGCACCGCGGAGGTCGAGAGCGCCAAGTGGACAGCGCAATTGCGCTGAAACTCAACGCGTCCCGGTATGTTCGCGGGCCGGCCGGCGAGCGCGTCGGCGACCACTAGACCTCGGCCGCTGTGGCGACGGTGCAACGGTCTTGCGCGCCGACGGACGGAACGGAGCGACCGCACCCGCCACGGCGTGCACGGCTGCGGAGTCGGCCGTCACCTCCTGCGGAGTGACGCGGATGCCAGCACGACGCATCAACGCATGTGTGTCCTTGCGTTGTTCGGGAAGGACGACCGTCACGACGTCGCCGGCATTCCCGGCCCTCGCGGTTCGTCCGGACCGGTGTAGATAGGCCTTGTGCTCGGCGGGCGGGTCGATGTGTACCACCAATTCGATGCCGTCGACGTGCACGCCGCGTGCGGCGATGTCGGTCGCCACTAGTACGCGAACCTCGCCTGCCGCGAATGCCGCAAGGTTGCGGTCGCGTGCGGGCTGAGAAAGGTTGCCGTGCAGATCGACTGACGGAACGCCGGACTCGGTGAGTTGCTTGGCGAGCTTCTTGGCCTGGTGTTTGGTTCGCATGAACAGGATTCGGCGGCCGTGTCCGGACGCGAGCCGTCGCACCAACTCCTTCTTGGCCTGCGCGCCGGAGACATGGAAGACGTGATGGGTCATTTCAGAAACCGGCGTGTTGGCCCCGTCGACCGAGTGCAACACCTCGTTGCGCAGGAAGCGATTGACGAGCTTGTCGACGCCGTTGTCCAGCGTCGCGGAGAACAGCATCCGCTGGCCGCCCTTCGGCGTGGCGGCCAAGATGCGGGTCACGCCGGGCAGGAAGCCCAGATCGGCCATGTGGTCGGCTTCGTCGATGACGGTGATCTCGACCGAGTCGAGGCTGATGAGGCGTTGCTTCATCAGGTCTTCGAGCCGGCCGGGGCAGGCCACCACGATGTCGACCCCGGACTTCAGCGCGGAAACCTGTCGGCCTTGCGGTACGCCGCCGAAAATCGTCGTCACTTTCAGGCCGCAGGTGGTGGCCAACGGTTGCAAAGCGGCGGCGATCTGGGTCGCGAGCTCGCGGGTAGGGGCCAGGACGAGGCCCGCGGGCCGCGAGGGACGTCGCTGGCGTCCGGTGAGCCGTGTCACGAGGGGAATGCAGAAGGCCAGCGTCTTGCCGCTGCCGGTCTTGCCTCTGCCGAGCACGTCGCGGCCGGCGAGGGTGTCGGGGAGGGTTCCGATCTGGATGGGGAAGGGTTGGGTGATCGCGTGCTCGGTGAGCACGTCGATGAGGGGTTGGCTGACGCCGAGATCGGCGAAAGTCGGGTTGGTACTCAGGGTGGTGCCTTTCAGGCATCGGTT
Organism: uncultured Actinomycetota bacterium; assembly: GCA_963715215.1. Classification (GTDB taxonomy): domain Bacteria; phylum Actinomycetota; class Actinomycetes; order Mycobacteriales; family Mycobacteriaceae; genus Mycobacterium. Next base: position 110,203 of record CAVQRJ010000021.1, on the reverse strand, counting down.
GTGTTGAGTTGGCGCGAATGTTCGCGGTGCCAGTCAGCACAAGGTGGCGAGATTGCCGGTGGGCAATATCGATCGCCGCGACACAGCTGTGCTGGTGCACGAATCATCTGGCGCAGCGTGGCGGCCGATGACGGCCGGTGCCGGGGATGAGAAGCGTTTCACGACGTGTTGGCTGCTCGTTCGATGCGCCAACGTTAAGACTGAGGATACCGGACGCGGATGCCGGACCTGCTACCGGACTGTTCTTCAACGGCTCGGCCGACGAGCTGCCCGTCGTGCAGGACGCGACGACAACTTCTCGATAGTGTCGCCTGCGTGGACTTCGAGCTCGACGACGCTCAGCGCGCGTGGGTTGCCGAAGTGCGGCAGTTCCTCGCCGAGAACGTCACCCCGGCACTGAAGGCCGAGATGGCCGAGCACGGCCTCGAATACCAGGGCGGTGAGCTGACGGCGTTTCGCCGCAAGATCGGCGAGAAGGGCTGGTTCGGGCTGAACTGGCCGACCGAGTACGGCGGCCTCGGCCTCACGGCCATGCACCAGCACCTGCTGATGACCGAGTTCGAGTACGCCGGTGCGCCCGGCCCCGACCTCACCGTGACGTCGATTGCGCCGATGATCATGCGGCACGGCACCGAACAGAACAAAAAGGAATTTCTGCCCGGCATCGCGCGTGGCGAGATCGTCTTCGCGCTCGGCTACTCCGAACCCAACGCCGGGACCGATCTCGCCAGCCTGCGCACACGTGCGGTCCGCGACGGCGACCAATGGGTGATCAACGGGTCAAAGATCTGGAACAGCGGCGCCCAGCGCTCCACCCACGAATGGCTGTGCGTGCGCACCGAGCCCGACGCGCCGCGGCACCGCGGCATATCGGTGATCGCGGTCCCGGTGGACAGTCCCGGCATCGACATCCGTCCGCTGTACGCCTGGTCGGGATATCGCACCAACGAGACGTTCTTCAACGACGTGCGCGTGCCTCTCACCAATCTGATCGGTGAGGTCAACGCGGGCTGGACGTACATCACCGGCGCGCTGGACCTCGAGCGCGGCGCGCTGACCAACGCGGGCGACCTACGTCGCGCGCTCGATGACCTGATCGCTGTCGCCGGTGATGCGGGTCCGGTGTTCCGTCGTCGCCTCGCGCAGGCCGAGGCCGACGTCGAGGTCGCGCGGCTGATGGGCCTGGAGGCTGCGTCGATGCTGGACACCGGTCGCATTCCGTCCGTCGAGGTCAGCGTCGAGAAGGTCTTCACCTCCGAGCTGCGGCAGCGGATCGCCGACCTGGCCATCGATGTGCTCGGACCCGACGGGCTCCGCGTCGGCAACTTCTTCGAGCGGCTGTACCGGGTGTCGCCGCTGATGCGCTTCGGCGGCGGCACCAATGAAGTCCTGCGCGACGTCATCGCCCAGCGGGGTCACAAGATGCCCTCCTACGGTCGGTGATGCGATGCGAGTGACGATGGATCAGGACAAGCGCGACCTGGCCGCGATGTGCCGCAGCGTGCTGGCCGCCGAGCTCGAACCCGACGCGCAGTGGAAGGCGCTGGCGGATGCGGGCGTGCTCGGTCTTGGTATCGACGGCAGCCTTACCGACGTCGGCATCTTCTGCGTCGAGGCGGGAAGGGCGTTGTGCCCCAGAGTGGTTGAGAGCACGCTGTACGCGACGCTGGCCCTCGACTGGCTCGGCGTGGGGTCGGGGTGGCTTCCTCGGCTGGCCTCCGGCGAGGCGCGCGGCACGTGTGCATTGTTCGACCCGCACGACGCCGCCGATGGTCGGCGGGTCAACGGTGTCGCAGAGTTCGTCGCCGACGCGGACGTCGCCGACGTGATCGTCGCATCCACCGATGCCGGCGTCGTTGCCATCGACGCTAAGGCGTCCGGGGTCACGGTCCAACCCGTGCCGATGATGGGCGGATTTGCGGCGTTCACAGTCCACTTCGACGATGTGGCCCTCGACAAACCGGTGCCCGTCGATGCCGAGCAGCTGCGCCGGTTAGCGAATACCATTGTGGCGCTGGACTGTCTGGATCTGGTCGGGGTCGGCGAGGCGGTGATCGACCGCACCGTCGAGTACACAAAGATGCGCGAGCAGTTCGGCAGGCCGATCGCATCCTTCCAGGCGGCGCAGCACATCGTCGCCGACATGCACATCGCGTTGTCGGCGGCGCGGCTTGCCGCGCAGTCGGCGGTGTTCTGGCTCGGGCAGGGCCGTACCGCCACCCGTGAGACGGCCGTTGCGCGGATGCGCGCCGCCGAGGTCAAGAAGATCACGCTCGACGCGCACCAGCTGCACGGTGGCATGGGCTACGTCGTCGACACCGGCCTGCACAAGTTCTCCGAACGCGCCCGGATATTGTCCACGCTCGGCGGCGGAGCCGATATCGCCGCGAAATGGCTTGAGGGCGAGATGAACTGGGAAGCCAAGCGATGACTGACGGCTCTCAGAACAGCCTCATCGATTCGGAGTCGGCCGAGAAGATCGGTCAGGTGGTCGCCGTCGCCACGGGTGAGGTGTACCGGCGGGACTGGCAACGCTGGGCCGCCGCGGTCGGCGATCACAACCCACTGTGGTTCGACCCCGACTACGCGCGCCAACACGGCTACCGCGACATCGTCTGCCCACCGTTGTATCTGCAGTACACGATCCTCGGGGTGGCGGCGCTCGGCGACCTGCGGCCAGACGGGTCCTCTGGTGCGGTGACCGGCAGCATGGCGTTCCCGCGGGCGCCGCGACGGATGGCAGGTGGTGAGAGCACGATGTTTTATCTGCCCGCCTATCACGGCGACGAGATCGAGATGACGCGCATTGTCGAATCGATCGTCGAAAAGGAGGGCCGCTCAGGCACGTTCGTGCTGGTTACCTGGCGCGCCGAATACCGCAACCAGCACCGCGAGCTGCTCGCCGAAGCCACCACGTCGATGATCGCCAGGCCGGCATGAGTGAACAAGTCCACTACGAGGACGTCGACACCGGCGACGCGATCCCCACGCTGACGGTCACCGTCGACGAGACGCAGATGTTCTTCTTCAGCGCCGCCACCTACAACGGTCACCGCATCCACTACGACAAGGAGTGGGCGCGCGATCGCGAGGGCTATGACAACGTGCTCGTGCAGGGCCCGCTGCAGGCGGCGCTGCTGTCCCGCGCGCTGACCGATTGGATCGGCGGCGACGGGCGGCTGGTGGCCTTCTCCGTGCAGAACCGCGCGATCGCGCTGCCCGGCCAAGAACTGACATTTGGCGGGTTGGTCACCGGGAAACGGGACGACGGCTTGGTCGACCTCGACATCTTCTGCAGGCGTGGCGAGGACGTGCTGATGCCGGGCACCGCGACCGTCTCGTTGCCGCAGCGGGGTGCGCGGTGACGGGCCTGCGGGGAGAAGCGGCCATCATCGGCATCGCGGAACTGCCCGCCGAGAAGCGGCAGAGCGCGCCGCCGTCGTTCACGTTGGATCAGTATGCGCGGCTGGCGAAGATGGTCATCGAGGATGCAGGCGTGGAACCCGCTGTGGTGAACGGTCTTTCGACGCACGGTATCGCCGAGTCGAACCTGTTCGCCCCTGCCACGCTGTCGGAGTACCTCGGGCTGCCGCTGGACTTCGGCGACCGGGTCGACCTGGGCGGTGCGACCGCGGCGGGCATGGTGTGGCGCGCGGCCGCGGCCGTCGAGCTGGGGCAGTGCGACGCGGTGCTCGCCGTCATGCCGGGGTCCACCGAGATACCGCGTTCAGAGGCGAAGCCGGGCCGTCCGCTCAGCTGGTACGGGGCGTCGAGCAACGAGTACGGCTCGCCGCAGGCGGAGTTCGAGATTCCGTACGGCAACGTCGGGCAGAACGGGCCGTATGCGCAGATCGCGCAGCGCTACGCGCACGAATTCGGCTATGACGCAGCCGCTCTGGCGCGGATCGCGGTGCACCAGCGCGAGAACGCCTGCGCCCACCCAGGCGCGGTTTTTCACGGCAGGCCGATCACCGTCGACGACGTACTGAACAGCCCGGTGATCGCCGACCCGATACACATGCTCGAGACCGTGATGCGCATACAGGGTGGCGCAGGCGTCCTGATCGCCAATGCCGACGTCGCACGGCGATCGCGTCATCGCCCCGTGTGGATCAAGGGGTTCGGCGAACACATCCGCTTCAAGACACCGACGTACGCCGACGATCTCATCCGCACGCCCATCGCCAGGGCTGCGGAGCGGGCGTTCGCGATGGCGGGCCTGCAGCGGTCCGATGTCGACATGGCGTCGATCTACGACTGCTACACGATCACCGTTCTGATGACGCTCGAGGACGCGGGCTTCTGCGGCAAGGGTGAGGGCATGAAGTGGCTGACGGAGCACGACCTGACCTTCCGCGGCGACTTCCCGATCAACACCGCCGGTGGCCAACTGTCGTATGGCCAGGCCGGTATGGCGGGCGGTATGCACCATGTGGTCGACGGCGCCCGACAGGTGATGGGTCGCTCGGGGGATGCCCAGATTGCCGATTGCAACATTGCCTTCGTGACCGGCAACGGCGGCATCATGAGCGAGCAGGTCGCACTGATCCTGGGTGGTGACCGATGAGCGCACCGCTGCCGGAGCCGACGCCTGTGTCGCGGCCGTTCTGGGATGCGTTGCGCGAGCACAGGATTCTCATCCAGTACTCGCCGTCGGGCGGTAGCTATGTCTTCTACCCGCGCACGCTGGCGCCGGCCACATTGGCCGACGACCTGGAATGGCGCGAGATCGACGGCGCAGGAACGCTGTACACCTACACCGTCGCGCGCCGTCCGACCGGACCGCCATGGGCGGAGAAGCTGCCTCAGCTGCTGGCGGTCGTCGAATGGGACGTCGGCCCGAAGGTCAGCACCGAACTCGTCGACGTCGAGCCCGACGACATCCGCATCGGCATGCGCGTCGAGCCCGTCTTCTGCGACGACGCGGGTGTCACGCTGCTGCGCTACAGGCCGGCGGAGCGAGGCTTGTCCGAGCGACCAGGCAACCATGTTTGAGACGGTGCAGCAGCTGCTGCGGTCGCGGATGGACGACGACGGTGTTGCCATGAACCACGGCGACCGGACGTGGACGTGGCGCGAGCACCTGGCCGAAGCGGCGGCGGAGGCGTCGGCGCTCATCAAGCTCGCCGACGCGTCTCGCCCCATGCACGTCGGAGCTCTGCTGGGCAACACCCCGGAGATGCTGCGGTCCATGGCCGCTGCGGCGCTCGGCGGGTATGTGCTGTGCGGGATCAACACGACGCGACGCGGCGACGGGCTGGCCGCCGACATCCGTCGGTCGGACTGCCAGCTGGTGCTTGCCAATGACGAGCACCTGGCGTTGCTCGAAGGTCTGGACCTGGGTGGCGCTACGGTGATCGACGTCGACGGGCCTGCCTACCGCGGCGCGGTCGAGTCGGCGGAACCCCTTGTGCCGTATCGGGAAGTCGAGGGCATGGACCCCGTGGTCATGCTCTTCACGTCGGGCACCAGCGGCGACCCGAAGGCCGTGCGGTTCGCCCATGCGATGTCGGTGATGTGCGGCGCGAGCCTGGCCGAGCGGTTCGAGCTCACCGCCGACGATGTGTGTTATCTGTCGATGCCGCTGTTCCACTCGAACGGCGTCGCGGCGGGCTGGGCGGTGGCGCTGGCGTGCGGCGCGACGATGGTGCCGGAGAAGTTCTCGCCGTCGCGGTTCCTGTCCGATATCCGCCGCTATGGCGCCACGTATATGAACTACGTCGGCAAGCCGCTGGCGTTGGTGCTCTCGACGCCCGAGAAGTCCGACGACGCCGACAACACGCTGCGGGCGGCGTTCGGCAACGAGGCCACCGAGCGCGACGTCGACGAGTTCGCCCGGCGCTTCGGCTGCCGGGTCGTCGACAGCTTCGGCTCCAGCGAGTTCGCCGTCGTCGTCATGCGCGAGGACGGATGTCCGCCGGGATCGATCGGCAAAGGCTATCCGGGTGTCAGCGTGTACCACGCCGACACCGCGACCGAATGCGCGCCAGCGGTTTTCGACGAGCACGGCGCGCTGGCCAACTTCGACGAGGCCGTCGGCGAACTGGTCAACACCTACGGCGGCGGCGGCTTCACCGGCTACTACAACGACCCCGCCGCCACCGGGGAGCGAATGCGGCACGGCATGTACTGGTCGGGCGACCTTGCCTACCGGGATGCCGGCGGCTGGATCTACCTCGCCGGGCGAACCGCCGACTGGATGCGGGTCGACGGCGAGAACCTCGCGGCGGGCCCGATCGAGCGGATCCTGCAGCGGCTACCCGAGATCAACCACGTCGCGGTGTACGCCGTGCCCGACGAGCGCGTCGGCGACCAGGTGATGGCGGCCGTCGTCCTCAACGACGGAGCGGCGTTGACGCCCAGGCAGTTCGAGGGGTTCCTGGCGTCGCAGCCCGACCTGTCGCCGAAGGCGTGGCCGAGATACGTGCGCATCAGCGACGCGCTGCCGAAGACGGCCACCAACAAGATTCTCAAGCGAGCACTGATCCAGCAGGGCGTGACGGCCGGCGACGGCGTGTTGTGGGAGCGCGAGGATCGCGGTCGCACATTCAAACCGGCGCGACCGCGCAGCTAGGTACGCTTTTGACGGCTAATGCGTACCAGGCCGGCGCTCGCCAACCGTAGGAGGGGGATGACAGCGCTATGACAAAGCCACCGCCACCAGAAAGTTTCTATCCGTCTGCGAGTGGTCTACCTGTAGAAGTCGCTCCGGCTCGGGCATTCGTGCCCCAGCCGAAGGACGACCCGTTCTACACCTACTCCGGCAGCACACCGCTCGAGCAGATCCCGCCAGGCACGGTACTGGCGACACGCAGCATTCCCTATCACATACTGGGTCTGCGGACACCGTTGAAGACCACGCAGCTGCTGTACCGATCGACGGGCCAGACCGGCAAGCCGACCGCCAACGCCACATCTGTCATCCAGCCGCTGCACCAGCCCGATACGGCGAGAATTCTGTCGTACCAGTCCGCCTACGACTCGCTGAACCGCAACGATGAGCCGTCGTATGCGATCAACGGAGGCCTGACGTTCGGCGGCCTCGTGCCAAATGTCGAGTTGGCGGTGTTCGGGCTCTTTCTCGCGCAGGGCTTCACGGTGATCGTGCCCGACACCGAAGGACAGGGCGCCGACTTCGCGGCGGGGCCCGAGTACGGGATGAACACCCTCGACTCGATCCGCGCCGCGTTCAACGCGTCGACGGTGGAGACCGCCAGCGAAGCGAAGGTCGCGCTGCTCGGCTATTCCGGTGGGGCAATCGCCAGCGAATGGGCCGCCGAACTCGCACCGCGTTACGCGCCAGATGTCAACGCCCGCTTGATCGGCGCGGCGATCGGAGGCGTGCTGGTCCACCCGGCGCACAACCTGCACTACATCGAGAACACACCCATCTGGGCGGGCGTGATGCCGATGGCTCTTCTCGGGATCGCGCGGGCGTTCGAGGTCGACTTCACACCGTATCTCACGCCACGGGGCTTGGATCTTTGCCACAACATGCAGGCCGCGTCGATCGTGCATGTCCTTGGCCGGTCTCGTTATCGCCGCTTGAAGTGGACCGATGTCATCATCCCCAAATACCCGACGCCGGAGAGCCTTCCGCTGTTCGTCGCGGTGGCCAATCAACTCATCATGGGGGCGGGCGGCGCGCCGACCATTCCGTTGTTCATCGGACAGGGCGCCAACGGCATTCCGGAATTGACCCCGGGGAACAAGCCGGGCATCGGCCGCGGCGATGGCGTCATGATCGCCGGTGACGTCCGCACGCTCGCGCGCAGCTACTGCGCGCGTGGCACCGTCGTGTACTACGACGAGTACGAACTGTTCAGTCACACCTCGGCCGTTGGCTTCTGGCTGATGCAGGCGATCGACTGGATCCACGACCGCTTCGCCGGACGGCCGGCACCGAACAACTGCTCGTCGATCCCCGTCGGCAATCCGCTCGACCCCATCCCGGTGCCGTGATCAACCGCCGGTGTTGTAGTCGACCTGCCAGTGCTTGATGCCGTTGATGAAGCTCGACCGCAGTCGCTCCGGTGCGGACACGGGTGTCAGGTCGGGAATGTGGTCGGCGATCGCGTTGAACATCAGATCGATCGTCATCCGCGCGAGGTTGGCGCCGACGCAGTAGTGTGCGCCGGTGCCGCCAAACCCCAGGTGGGGGTTGGGGTCTCGCAGAATGTTGAACGTGAACGGATCGTCGAAGACGTCTTCGTCGAAGTTCGCCGACCGGTAGAACAGCACCAACCGCTGGCCCTTTTTGATCTTCACCCCGCCGAGTTCGGTGTCGGCCAGCGCGGTGCGCTGGAAGGCGGTGATGGGCGAGGCCCAGCGAATGATCTCGTCGGCGGCGGTGCTCGGCCGCTGCGCCTTGAACAGCTCCCACTGGTCCGGGAAGTCGGTGAAGGCCATCATGCCCTGTGTGATCGAGTTGCGGGTCGTCTCGTTACCTGCCACCGTCAGGGTGACGACGAACATGCCGAACTCGGCGTCGGTCAACTGGCCGTCGGCTTCGGAGTCGATCAGCGTGCTGACGATGTCGTCACCCGGTTCCTCGGCCTTTCGGGCAGCCAATTGCATGGCGTACCAAATCAATTCGGTCGTCGAGCCCAGCGAGTCGTATTCCGCGAACTCGGGGTCGTCGCCGCCGATCATCTGATTGGTCCAGTCGAACAGCTTGTCGCGGTCTTCCAGCGGGACGCCGAGCAGGCCGGCGATGGCCTGCAGCGGCAGCTCACGCGCGACCTGCAGGACGAAGTCGCCGGAGTGCTGGGCGGCGGCTTCGGCGGCGATGTGCTGCGCACGCTCGTCGAGCTCGGAACGCAGCCGCTCGACGGCGCGCGGCGTGAATCCGCGTGAGATGATCTTGCGCAGCCGGGCGTGCTCGGGGTCGTCCATCATGATCATCGACAGCTTGGCAGCCTTGACCTGACCCTTGACGTTCACTGTGGGGTTGAAGTGGGGGACGACGGTCTTGGCTTCCGACGAGAACACGTCGCTGCGCAGAGACACCTCGCGGACGTCGCGGTGCTTGCTGACCACCCAAAAGCCGCCGTCGCCGAAACCGCCCACGTCGGGTGGCTGTTCGTTCCACCAGATCGGCTCCGCGCGGCGGACTTCGGCGAGCTCCTCGGTCGGCAGGCGGGTGGCGTAGATGTCGGGGTCGGTGAAATCGAAGCCGGGCGGCAGTTTGGGAGCGGCCATCATGGACCTCCTCAGGCTGGTTTTCGTGATGGTAGCCAGCGATCGTGCATTACGGTTCGGATCATGGACGACGGCGTGCAGGAATTCATGCGTGCCACCAACGACGCGTTCCCTGCTGTCGGAACGATGACGGCCCAGGAGGCACGGGCGGTTCTGGCGGGGCGGCGCCTGGCCGTCACCAACCTCGGTGACGTCGCCAGCGCCGAGGACCGTTCGATTCCCGGGCCCGGCGGCGACGTGCCGGTCAGGATCTACCGCCCGCACGGCGAGGTCGACTCGCGGCCCGCGGTGGTGTTCGCCCACGGCGGCGGGTTCGTGCTGTGCGACATCGACTCACACGACGGCTTCTGCCGGGTGATGTCGCGGTATACCGAGTCGGTCGTCGTGTCGGTGGGCTACCGGCTCGCGCCGGAGCATCGCGCGCCTGCAGCCGTGGAGGACGTGTTCGCGGCGTTGGGTTGGATGATCGATCAGGCCGACGAACTCGGCGTCGACCCGTCGCGCGTGCTGATCGCGGGTGACAGTGCGGGCGGCAATCTGGCGACGGTGGCGACGCTGATGTGCCGCGAGCGCGGCGCGCCCATGCCCGCAGGGCAGGTGCTGATCTACCCGGTGATCGAGCCGTTCTTCGACACCGAGAGCTATCGCAAGTACTCGACCGGATACGTCAACACGCGCGATGCGATGCAGTACTACTGGCGCGAGTACCTCAACGACCGGATGCCGTCTCCGGAGTATCTCGTGGCGCCTGCGCGGGCGGAATCGCACGAGGGCTTGCCGCCCGCCGTTCTCGTGACTGCCGGGTTCGATGTTCTGTACAGCGAGGGCGTGTCGTATGCCCGGCGGCTGCGAGCCGCGAATGTGCCTGTGGTGCATCGCGATTACCCAGGACTATTCCATGGGTTCCTGACGATGATGCCGTTCGGCGCGGCGGATTCGGCGCGTGAGCTGCTCTGGGCCGATATGGCGCGGCTGTTCGCGGGTTCGATGGAGGCAACGGCGTGACCGTCGCCGTCGACGCAATAGTCATCGGCGCCGGATTCGCCGGGCTCTACGCGGTGCACCGTTGTGTGTCGGCGGGCTTGACGGTGCAGGGCATCGAGGCCGCGCCCAGCGTCGGCGGCACCTGGTACTGGAACCGCTATCCCGGCGCGCGCTGTGATGTCGAAAGCGTCGACTACTCATACTCTTTCGACGAGGACCTGCAGAGCGAATGGACGTGGACGGAGCGGTTCGCGGCGCAACCGGAAATCCTGGCGTACCTCGAGCATGTGGCGGGCCGGTTCGATCTGCGACGGCACTATTTGTTCGACACCGAGGTGGTCGGCGCGCAGTTCGACGAGGTGGCGGGCGAGTGGGTGGTGCAGACGTCGGCGGGTGAGAGCCGCCGCGCACGATTCCTGCTGTGCGCGACGGGCTGCCTGTCGGCGGTGAACCGGCCCGACATCCCTGGCTTGGACGATTTCGCGGGTGAGGTGTACTACACCGCGGCCTGGCCGCGTGAGGATCCGGAGTTGCGCGGCAAGAAGATTGGCGTCATCGGCACGGGGTCGTCTGGCATTCAGGTGACGCCGATCCTCGCCGAGCAGGCCGAGTCGTTGGTGGTGTTCCAGCGTTCGCCGAACTACACGATCCCGATGCCGAACTATCCGTGGTCGGATGAGGACCTCGAGCGCATCCAGCAGGAGTATCCGGAGCGGAGGAAGAATTCGGCGTATGCCCCTGCGGGCACACCGCACGGGACGTACCACCAGAACGCGCTCGACACGGATCCCGGTGAACGCGCCGAGGCGTTGTGGCGGCGCTGGCGCGACGGCGGGGTGTTGTTCAGCAAGACGTTTCCCGATCAGGGGTCGGTGCTCGCTGCCAACGACATCGCGCGACAGTTCGCCGAGGACCGCATCCGTGAGATCGTCGACGACCCCGCGCTCGCCGAAGACCTGATCCCCACCGACCACCCGATCGGGACGAAGCGCATCTGCACCGACGCGGGCTATTACGCGATGTTCAACCGCGACAACGTTCGGCTGGTGAACCTGCGCCGTGAGCCGATCGAGGCGATCACATCGACCGGTGTCCGCACGAGTGACGCGAGTTATGACTGCGACGTGCTCGTCTTCGCAACGGGTTTCGACGCGTTGACGGGTGCGATGACGCGCATCGATCCAGTCGGACCGGCTGGGGATCGGCTGGCGCAGACATGGGCCGAGGGGCCGGTGACATTTCTCGGGGTGATGGTGCCGAGGCTGCCGAACCTTTTCAGCTTCAGCGGGCCGGGCAGCCCGTCGGTGCTGGCGAACATGGTGCTGCATGCGGAGGTGCAGGTCGATTGGGCGGTGGAATTGATGCTTCACGCCAAGCGTCGAGGGATCGCCGAGGTCGAGCCACGTCGTGACGCTGCGGAAGCGTGGACCCACCACGTCGCGGAGGCAGCGGATCGCACGCTGTTCCCGAAGGCGCAGTCGTCCTGGTACCTCGGTTCGAACATCGACGGCAAGAAGCGAGTCTTCATGCCCTACATCGGTGGGTTCGGCCGCTACCGCACGTATCTGGATGACGTTGCGGTGCAGGGCTATCCGGGCCTCATCCTGACCACACGCTGAGCTGCCCGCCTGGCAGCGACAATGTCGCTCAAACTGAGGCCCTCTAAGCGTCAGCGACAAAGTCGCTCGAAGGCGGGCACCGTCCTGCACCGCCTCGGCGAGCGGGCTGCACCGCCTTGGCGAGCGGGCCGACTCCATCGGGTCGACGTACCCGCAAGCCAGGGGCCGGAAACCGTCAGCGCACCACGATCGTGTGCTCGCCGCGCGGCATCAGGTGGCCGATGACGGGCGCGCCGGGGATCTCGCCTGCGATCAGGAGGCCGCCGGATGTCTGTGCGTCGGCCAGCAGCAGCGCCTCGTCGTCGTCGACGCCCAGCTCGATGTGCGGGCGCACCCAGTCCAGGTTGCGTCGCGTGCCGCCGCTGACGTACCCCTCCTTCAGCGCGTCGCGGGCGCCGTCGATGAAGGGCACCGCCTTGGCATCGACGACAGCCGTTACCCCGCTGGCGCGAGCCAGCTTGTGCAGATGGCCCAGCAGCCCGAAGCCCGTCACGTCGGTTGCACATTCGACGCCTGCTGCGAGCGCGGCCTGTGCGGCGCCGGCGTTGAGGGTCGTCATCACCTCGATCGCCTGTGGAAAAACCTCGCCTGTGGCCTTGTGCCTGCTGTTGAGGACGCCGACGCCCAGCGGCTTGGTCAGCGACAGCGGCGTGCCCGGCTTCCCGGAGTTGTTGCGCAGCAGGCGGCTCGGATCCGCGATGCCCGTCACTGCCAAGCCGTATTTCGGCTCCGGATCGTCGACGCTGTGTCCACCCGCGAGATGGCAGCCCGCTTCACCGCACACGTCGAGGCCGCCGCGCAGTGTCTCGGCCGCAAGCTCGAACGGCAGCACATCGCGCGGCCATCCCAGCAGGTTCACCGCGACCACCGGGCGCCCGCCCATCGCGTACACATCGGAGAGCGCGTTGGTGGCGGCGATCCGGCCCCAGTCGTAGGCGTCGTCGACGACCGGGGTGAAGAAGTCGGTCGTCGCGATCAGCGCGATGCTTCCGCCTTCTATACGGACGGCGGCCGCGTCGTCTCCGTCGTCCAGTCCGACGAGGAGTTCGCCGAGCGGGTCCCGTGGTTCGGACTTCGTCAGCCCGCGGACCATCTCTTCGAGCTCGCCGGGCGGGATCTTGCATGCGCAGCCGCCGCCGTGGGCGTACTGCGTCAGTCGGTAACCCATGCCCTCCATCGTGCCTGCAATGATGAAGTCATGGCCCTGGGAGGCGTATCCGGTCTGGTGATCGGCGCGATCTTCAAAATCGCTGAGCGGCAGATGCTGTCGCTGGCGGGTTCGATTCCCGTCCGCCTCCGCCATGGTTCACACCGGAATCGCCGGGGAGCCGGCTGTGACTGATCCGCGGCGGCGCGTGCCGCGCACCGATGTTCTCCTCGCTGACCCGCGGCTCGCGGAGGCCGAACGGGTGCTCGGCCGCGCACTGGTGAAAACCGTTGTGACGCAAGCGCAGCAGCGGGCCAGGGCTGGTGAGATCGAGCCGGAGCAGGTGGCCGACGACGCCGTCGCCGCATTGCCGCGCTCCGCGTCGAGCCTTCGGCCGGTGATCAACGCCACCGGCGTCGTGGTGCACACGAATCTGGGTCGGGCGCCCCTGTCGCGGGCCGCAGTCGACGCGGTGGTGACGGCCAGCGGCGCCACCGACGTCGAATTCGACCTGGAAACCGGCCGCCGCGCCCGCCGCGGCCGCGGTGCGCTGGCGGCTCTTTCCCGCGCGGTCCCGACGGCGGGCGGCGTGCACGTCGTCAACAACAACGCAGCCGCGCTCCTGCTCACCGCGATGACGCTGGCACCCGGTAAGGAGATCGTGGTCAGCCGCGGCGAGCTTATCGAGATCGGTGACGGCTTCCGGCTGCCCGACCTCATGCAGTCGACGGGCTCGCGGTTCCGCGAGGTGGGCACTACCAATCGCACGCATCTGCGGGACTACGCCGACGCCATCGGGCCAGACACCGGCTTCATGCTCAAGGTGCACCCGTCGAATTACCACGTCCGCGGCTTCACGTCAGCGGTGTCGGTGCCGGAGTTGGCGAAGCTCGCCCGAGGCGAGGGCAGCGACGGGAAGAAACGGGTGCCATTGGTCGCCGACATCGGCTCTGGGCTGCTGACGCCGCATCCGCTGCTGCCCGACGAGCCCGACGCGACGACGATGCTGCGTGACGGCGCCGACCTGGTCACCGCGAGCGGCGACAAACTGCTCGGCGGCCCGCAGGCTGGGCTGCTGTTCGGCGAGGCCGGGCTCATCGAGCGCCTGCGACGTCATCCGGCGGCCAGGGCCCTGCGCGTCGACAAGCTCACGCTCGCGGCGCTGGAGGCCACGCTCGTCGGCCCGCCCCCGCCCGTCGCGCAGGCACTCGAAGCCGATGTTGCCGAACTGCGCTCCCGGGCGAAACGGCTCGCCGAACGGCTGCCCGGCGCTCAGGCGGTGGACTGCCTTGCGGCCGTCGGCGGAGGCGGGGCACCCGACGTCGCGTTGCCGAGCGCTGCCGTCAGCCTGCCCGAGTCGTGTGCGCTGCCGCTGCGGACCGGCACGCCGGCCATCGTCGGACGGCTCGAGAACGGACGCTGCCTGCTCGACCTCCGCACCGTCGCGCCGGACGACGACGAGGCGCTCGGTTCGGCGGTACTGGCGTGTATGTCGTAGCGACCGCCGGCCACGTCGACCACGGCAAGTCGACACTCGTCGAGCGGCTCACCGGGATGTGGCCCGACCGGCTGGCCGAAGAGCAGCGCCGCGGGCTGACGATCGACCTCGGGTTCGCGTGGACCGACATCGACGGAAGGCAGATCGCCTTCGTCGACGTCCCAGGGCACGAGCGATTCGTGGCGAATATGCTCGCCGGCGTCGGTCCTGCGCCTGCGGTGGTGTTCGTCGTCGCTGCCACCGAAGGCTGGATGCCGCAGTCCGACGAGCATCTCGACGCGCTGCTCGCGCTCGGTGTCCGCGATGTCCTGGTCGTCATCAGCAAGGCCGACCTCGCCGACCCGGGGGCTGCCATCGCGCAGGTGGCGAATCGGTTGCCGGACGCGCCGGTGGTGCTCGGCACCGACTTGGACGCCGTCCGCGCCGAGTTGGCCGCACTCGTCGACCGGCTGCCCGAACCGGACCGCAGCGCCGATGTGCGGCTCTGGGTCGACCGGTCCTTTACCGTGCGGGGGGCGGGCACGGTCGTCACCGGCACGCTGGCGGCGGGCACCATCCGGGTCGGCGACGAACTCGAGCACGACCGCCGCCGCGTCATCGTTCGCGGGCTGCAGTCGCTGCAACGCGACCAGACCGAGGTGGCCGCGGTGGCGCGCGTCGCGGTGAACCTGCGCGGCGTCGACCGTCAGCGCATCGGCCGCGGGGACACCATCCGGACACCGGGTGCCTGGTTGGACACCGCCGAGATCGACGTCGCGCTGCGGACGGCCGGCGAGCTGCACCGCGAGCTCGTGCTGCACATCGGCTCGGCCGCGGTACCGGTGCAGGTGCGTCCGCTCGGTACGGCCGCCGCGAGGCTGCGGCTGGCGCGGGCACTGCCGTTGCGCATCGGCGACGTCGGGCTGCTGCGCGATCCCGGCGAACATCGCATCGCGTCGGGCATCGAGGTGCTCGATGTGCGGCCGCCGGCCCTGCGTCGCCGTGGAGCGGCGCGGGAGCGGGCCGAGGAACTGGCGACCGGCCACGCCCATTCGCCAGTGTGTGCACGTGCAAATGATTTGCGCGCCATGGGTTTTCCGGTGACCGGACTTCGCGTCGGCGACTGGGTCGTCGACGAACGCTGGTGGGCCGAACGGCGTCAACAAATGATGACGGTCGTGGCGGAGTGGTCGGCCCGGCACGACATCGCGGCGGGGATGCCGCTCGAAACCGTGCGTCAGGAGGTCGGTCTGCCCGGCGCCGACCTCGTCGCCGACCTGCTCGACGGCACCGACCTCGAGGTCGCCGACGGCCTGATCCGCCAGCCGGGTGCAAGCCTGCCGCCGCGCGTCGACGAGGCAGTGCGCACGCTGGAGGAGTGGCTCGCCGCCGAGCCGTTCCGCGCGCCGGAGGCCGACGAGCTCGCGGAGCTGAACCTCGGCCCGAAGGAGCTCGCGGCGGCCATCCGCGACGGCCGGCTGACCAGGATCGCCGACGGCGTCGTGCTGGGTGCGAACGCATTCGGCAAGGCCGGCGAGACACTCAAGGCGCTCGATCAGCCGTTCACCGTCGCCGAAGCCAAGCGCGCACTCGGCACCACCAGGCGCGTCGCGGTCCCGCTGCTGGAAGAACTCGACAGGCGACGCATCACGTGCCGAGCCGCCGACGGCACTCGAAAAATGGTTTGATCAGGGTATCCGCAGGGTAGGGAGACGCCGATGGACTTCAAGGGTTTGTTCGAGTCGTGGCCCGTATATCGGCAGCTCACCGGTGCCGACCGGCTCGGCCGCGGCAAGGCCGCCCAGTCGAAACGGTCCAGCACGCTGACGCCGCGCACCGCCGAGGCCGACAGTATGGCCCACTCCGTCTGCCCGTTCTGTGCGGTCGGCTGCGCGCAGAAGGTCTACGTCAAGGACGGCAAGGTCATCCAGATCGAGGGCAATCCGGACAGCCCGATATCGCGAGGCCGCCTGTGCCCCAAGGGTTCTGCGAGCAAACAGCTCGTCACGGGACCGCAACGCCTGACGAAGATCCGCTACCGCGCGCCATACGCCAAAGAGTGGCAGGACCTCGATCTCGATACCGCGATGAACATGGTCGCCGACCGCGTGCTCGACGCGCGGGAGAAAGGCTGGCAGCAATTCGACAAGGATCGCAACACGCTGCGCCGCACGATGGGCATCGCCAGCCTGGGCGGCGCCACGCTGGACAACGAAGAGAACTATCTGATCAAGAAGCTCTTCACGGCGCTGGGCGCGTTGCAGATCGAGAACCAGGCCCGTATTTGACACAGCGCAACGGTTCCCGGTCTGGGGGCCTCCTTCGGTCGCGGCGGAGCGACGGACTATCAGCAAGACCTCGCCAACTCTGACTTCATCGTCATCATGGGCTCGAACATGGCCGAGGCCCATCCCGTCGGGTTCCAATGGGTGATGGAGGCCAAGCTAGCCGGCGCGCGGGTGGTGCACATCGACCCGCGGTTCACCCGCACCAGCGCGCTCGCGCATCAGCATGTGCCGCTGCGTGCGGGCAGTGACATCGCGTTCCTCGGCGGGGTGATCAACTACATCCTGTCCAACGAGCTGGACTTCCGCGAGTACGTCACCGCGTACACGAATGCGTCATTCCTCGTCGACGAACGCTTCTGCGACACCGAGGACCTCGAGGGATTGTTCTCCGGTTACGACGAGGAGACGGCGTCATATAACACCGAGACGTGGCAGTACGAGTCGACGGATCCCGGTGTCGGCGGCGCGGAGGCGAAAGAGCATGCGGCACAGGATGTTGCGGGCTCCGGCGGACCGCCGATCGAGGGCGGTGCGGGCGACATCCCGAGCGACCAAACGCTGCAGCACCCGCGCTGCGTGTACCAGATCCTCAAGCGGCACTACGCGCGCTACACACCGGAGATGGTCGAGCGCGTGTGCGGCGTGCCCGCAGACCGGTTCCTCGAGATCGCGAAGGCGTGGGCCGAGAACTCCGGCCGCGAGCGCACGGCCGCGCTGGTCTACAGCGTCGGCTGGACGCAGCACACGGTCGGCGCGCAGTACATCCGCGCCGGAGCGATCATCCAGCTGCTGCTGGGCAACATCGGCCGCCCCGGCGGCGGGGTGTTCGCGCTGCGCGGGCACGCCAGCATCCAGGGGTCGACGGACGTGCCGACGCTGTTCAACCTGCTGCCCGGCTATCTGGCGATGCCGCGCGCGGGGCACGAGACGCTCGCCGACTACATCGACGCGATCAAGGGCACGAACCAGAAAGGCTTCTGGCACAACGCCGATGCGTACATGATCTCGCTGCTGAAGGAGTACTGGGGCGAGCACGCGACTGCAGAGAACGACTACTGCTTCGACTATCTGCCGCGCATCAACGGCGACCACGGCACCTACCGCACGGTGATGGACATGGTCGACGGCAAGGTGTCGGGCTACTTCCTACTCGGGCAAAACCCGGCCGTCGGCTCGGCGCACGGGCGGCTGCAGCGCCTCGGCATGGCCAACCTGGACTGGCTGGTGGTGCGCGACCTCGTCGAGATCGAGAGCGCCACGTTCTGGAAGAACGCGCCGGAGATCGAGACCGGAGAGATCTCGCCGGAGACCTGCCGCACCGAGGTATTCCTGTTCCCGGCGGCGTCGCACGTGGAGAAGGCGGGCACGTTCACCCAGACGCAGCGGATGCTGCAGTGGCGCGAGAAGGCCGTCGAGCCGCCGGGCGACGCGCGCTCCGAGCTGTGGTTCTTCTACCACCTCGGCCGGATACTGCGCGAAAAGCTGGCCGACTCGACCGATGAGCGTGATCGCCCCCTGCTCGAGCTGGCGTGGGACTACGCGATGGAGGGCGACGAGCCCTCGGCAGAGGACGTGTTGCGGCGTATCAGCGGGGTGGATCTGACGACGGGCCGCGCCGTCGACAACTACCTTTCGCTGACGGCCGACGGTTCCACGATGTGCGGATGCTGGATCTACAGCGGGGTGTACCAGGACGAGATCAACCAGGCGGCGCGGCGCAAGCCGCAAGACAACAGGTCCGACGATGCCTCCGCTGATTCCCAGTGGGGCTGGACATGGCCGATGAACCGGCGCGTGCTC
Source organism: uncultured Actinomycetota bacterium (assembly GCA_963715215.1). Classification (GTDB taxonomy): domain Bacteria; phylum Actinomycetota; class Actinomycetes; order Mycobacteriales; family Mycobacteriaceae; genus Mycobacterium. The sequence goes on along the minus strand of CAVQRJ010000021.1, from coordinate 91,687 downwards.
TACAACCGGGCATCAGCCGACCCCGAGGGCCGACCGTGGAGCGAGCGCAAGAAGCTGATCTGGTGGGACCCGGACAAGGGCGAGTGGACCGGTCACGACGTGCCGGACTTCGAGAAGAACAAGCCGCCGGACTACCGCCCCGAGGCCGATGCGGTGGGGGTGGCCGCGCTGCGCGGGGACGACCCGTTCGTCATGCAGGCCGACGGCAAGGCGTGGCTGTTCGCCCCGAACGGGGTCGCCGACGGCCCGTTGCCCACGCACTACGAACCGCATGAATCACCGGTCCGCAACGCGTTGTACAAGCAGCAGGGCAACCCGGCGCGCAAGGTGTACGGGCGGGCGGACAACCCGTCGAACCCGTCTCCGCCGGAGCTTCACGGCGAGGTCTTCCCGTACGTGTTCACCGCGGCGCGGCTGACCGAGCACCACACGGCTGGTGGGATGAGCCGGCAGCTGGCCTATCTGTCGGAGCTGCAGCCGGCGCTGTTCGTCGAGGTGTCACCTGAGCTGGCTATGGAACGTGGCCTGACACATATGGATTGGGCGCATGTCGTCACGAGCCGGGCAGCGGTCGATGCGCGCGTGTTCGTGACGGAGCGGATGCGGCCGCTGCGGATCGAGGACCGGGTGGTGCATCAGGTGTGGATGCCGTATCACTGGGGCAATGTCGGACTGGTCGACGGTGACGTGGTGAACGACCTCCTCGGCGTGGTGGTCGACCCGAACGTGTTCATCCAGGAGAGCAAGGTCGCCACGTGTGACATCCGGCCCGGGCGGCGGCCGCGCGGTCCTGCGCTGCTGGAGTACATCGCGATGTACCGCGACCGTGCCGGCATCACCATCGAGACGGGTACCAACCTCGACACCACGGCCTCTTCGCCCGACCACACGCAGGAGACGCCATGAGCGAGAAGCGAAGCGGATCGCGGGGCAATTCGGCGGACAACAGCTTCTACGGACCGCTGGCCGATCCGGCGGGCAACGCGGGACACGAGGACCATCCCCCGCGGATGGGCTTTTTCACCGACACCTCGGTGTGCATCGGCTGCAAGGCGTGCGAGGTGGCGTGCAAGGAATGGAACGAGGTGCCCGACGACGGGTTCAACCTGCTGGGCATGTCGTTCGACAACACGGGCAGTCTGGGTGCCAATTCGTGGCGGCACGTGGCTTTCGTCGAGCAGCCCGAGCATGAGCCGGTGGATCTTGGCATGCCGTCGCTGTCACGTCCCGGTGACGGGTCCGGCGCCGAGACGCGGACCGACTTCCGCTGGCTGATGAGCTCGGATGTGTGCAAGCACTGCACGCATGCCGGATGTCTGGATGTCTGCCCGACGGGCGCGCTGTTCCGGACAGAGTTCGGCACAGTCGTTGTGCAGCAAGACATTTGCAACGGCTGCGGCTATTGCGTTTCGGCCTGCCCGTACGGGGTGATCGAGCGGCGCGAGGGCGACGGCCGGGCGTGGAAGTGCACGCTGTGCTACGACCGGCTGCGCGACGGGCTCGAGCCGGCGTGCGCGAAGGCGTGCCCGACGAAGTCGATCCAGTTCGGCGTGCTCGACGAACTGAGAGAACGGGCAGCGCAACGTGTTTCGGATCTTCACGAGCAAGGCGTTCCGGAAGCGCGGCTGTACGGCCACGACCCGAACGACGGCGTCGGCGGCGACGGGGCGTTCTTCCTGTTGCTCGACGAGCCGGAGGTCTACGGGCTGCCGCCGGATCCAGTGGTGCCGACGCGCGACGCGGGGGCGATGTGGAGATACGCCGGAATGGCGGCGTCGGCGATGGTCGGTCTGGCGGTATCGGCATTCGCGGGGCGGAGGCGATAGTGCGCGAGCAAGTGGCGGTGCCAGAAGCGGAGTTCCGCTCGTACTACGGGCGTCCGATCCTCAAGAAGCCGGTGTGGAATTGGATGATCGCGGCGTACATGTTCTCGGGCGGGCTGTCGGCGGGGTCGGCGATGCTGGCGGCGGGCGCAGACCTGACCGGGCGGCCGCAGCTGCGGAAGGTGAGCCGCATCGGTTCGCTGATGAGCGTTTTGGCCAGCCTGTACTTCCTGGTCGGCGACTTGGGCCGGCCAGAGCGGTTCCATCACATGCTGCGGGTGGCCAAGCCGAGCTCGCCGATGAGCATGGGCACGTGGCTCCTCTCGGCGTACGGTCCGGGCTCTGGCCTTGCCGCCATCGCGGAGCTGATGCCGAAGCGGATGCGGCGGACACGGCTGGGCCGCCTCGTGGGCTGGTTGGCGAGACCCGCCGGGCTGTGGGCGGCGGCGACGGCACCGGGAGTCGCGTCGTACACGGCGGTTCTGCTGTCGCATACGGCGGTTCCGGCGTGGCGGGAGGCGCACCCATATCTGCCGTTCGTGTTCACCGGCTCGGCGGCGGCGAGCGGCGGCGGCCTCGGCATGCTGCTGGCACCGGTCGACGAGAGCGGCCCGGCGAGGCGGATGGCAATCGCGGGTGCGGGGCTGGAGCTGGCGGCGTCGCGGACGCTGGAGCAGCGGCTCGGGCTGAGCGGCGAGGCCTACAAGACAGGAAAGGCGCACCGCCTGCGGAGGTGGTCGGAGATATTGACGGTCGGCGGCGCAGTCGGAGCGGCTGTCGGCGGCCGTCGGCGCTCGGTGGTGGCGGCGTCGGGCCTCGCGCTGTTGGCTGGCAGCGCGCTGCAGCGCTTCGGTGTGTTCGAGGCAGGCGTCGCGTCGACGCAAGACCCGAAGTACGTAGTCGTGCCACAGCGCGAGCGACTGGAAGCGGGCCGTTATCCGCCGAAGGGACTCAGCACGGCGCTTCGATCTTGAACGGCATTTGGCTCGTCTCGGCCGAATGGGCGGAATCTGTGACCACGGCGGTGCCGGTGATCGTGTAGCTGCTGCTGCCGGCGATAGAGGCTTCTGCCTTGCCCACGTCGCCGCCGGAGACGCCGTTCAAGCCGTCGATGTTCTCGATGGTCACGGCCGTGACGACCGGCTTTACACCGCCGAGCGTCAAGGACACCCGGGCGCGTCCGGGATCGGCCTGCGCGACGATCGTCAACGCCCAGTCGACCTGCGTGCATTTGACCGATTGCGTCTGGCGCGACTTGTCGCCGACCGTCACGCGGCCGGATCGCTGAGACGGTTCGTCGGGCGTGGACCCGGTCAGCCCGCATCCCGCCGTGACGGCGATTGCCGCCAGCGCTGTCGTCAGGCCCATCCACCGTGTCCGCATAGGGCACCTCCCCCTTGCCCGGCATTATCCAGAATGTGGTGCCGGTTACACGTACATCCGGCGAACTGGTGTGGACGTCTCACAGTGTGCGGTGCCGACCGCGTGTATGAGACTATGTGCTCCAACCCACGCTGGCGTGCCGATTCCGCCGCGTCCCAACACAACCCAATCCATGGAGTCTCGATGTCTGCCAAAGGTTCCAGTGCTGTTGTCACGCGGCCGCGCGCCATGGCCTACGCGATGGCCGCGGTCGTCATGGGTGTGGTGGTCGGCGAGCTCGCCGCCATGCTGATCTTCGCGGGCTCGAGCGGCCGCCGACTCGATGAGCAGGCCGCCCGCAGCGCCGATGCGGCGCCTGCCGTGGTGGCTGCGTCGGCCGATCTGGAGCGGACGAGCCAGGCGCGCTCTGCGCTGGACGAGGCCGTGGTGGAGGCGAGCCGCCGCCGCGACGAGGCACTGGTCGTCGCTCGCTGCGAGTTCAACCCGTCGCCGGCCTGCCCGGAGACGCACATCACCGGCGTGCCCGGCGCCGGACGCGAGAACCGCACGGCGAATGGTTTTCTGGCGGATACGCAGCAGCAGCTCGACAAGGCGGTCCTCGAGCGGGACCGTCTGGCTCCGTCGCTGGACGCCACGATCGCCGACGACGAGCAGACGCTGGCGCAGGCCCGTGCCGCCGCAATCGCGAGCGCAGACCACGGGTTCGGCGCCCGGTGGCTGGCGATGAACAGCTACACGCTCGACAGCGCGGCGGCGACGGTGCTGCGCGCGCTTTCGACGGGCTTGTTCATCGCGCTGTTTCTCTTCCCACTGATACTCAAGCTGTCGCGGGCCAAGACGACCGCGGATCGACGCACGGCCGCGCAAGCCGAGCGTGATCGGGCGGACCTGGAGGCCGATACCGCGGTCGCGGTGAAGCGGGCCGAGGTGCGGGCCGCCATCGAGACGATGAGGGCCGAGCAGGAGCTGACGAGTGCGCGCATGGAGATCGAGGCGCAGAGCGAGATCGATCGGGAGAAGCACCGCCGTCGCGTCGCCGCAGCGCTCGAGGCGCCGGTGCAGGTGGCCTCGGAGCGGGTCGCCGAACCCGTCGCCGAGTTGGAGGCCGAACCGGTCGAAGAATCGCCGGAGCACCTGCCCGCGTTGACCCGGTCACGAGCACCGGTCGAGAAGCCCGGTCTCATCCCGCTGCCCGATGTCGCGAAGGCGGCCGCGCGCTGGGTTCGTCCATTTGTGCCGCCGATCGTCGTCAGCGCCATCGACACAACCACCAAACCGCTGCGTGCCGTGCGCGAGGTCTTCGAGGAGACCGAGGAGATCCACTTCAGCCTCAGGCGCAGCCACAAAGTTAGTGTGACCTCCGAGGAAACCGCTGAGTCAGACGAGCACTGGATTGAGGCGACGCCCGTGACGCCGCCCGAGAAGCCATCAGTACCACTCGACCGGCCGAAGCGGCAGGTGCGCACGGAACTGCGCACGAGCGGCGGCCGTCGTCAACTCCCGTCAGCCGACGGATAGTCGGCGTCGTCGGCCCGCTTGGACAGCTGCGTTGTCGGCTCGGATGCCGGTTCGCGACGCAGGATGCGAAGCCCGGCGGTGGGCAATCCCTCCGTCGGCGGGGCGAGCGCCGTCGTCGAATCCTCCCTCAGCCGAACGATTCTCGGCACTTCCGCGGGTTCCGCAGGCCGCGCGAGCGTCGGTGGCGCGGAGGTCGACGTCTCAGGTGGTGAAGGCGGGGGAGCAGCGACCGCGGTTCCGGCGACGCGGCGGCGTATCAGATAGCCGGCCAGCGGCCCGGTGAACATCATGGCGATCAACACGGCGAGGCTCAGCAGGCAGACGGTCACGTCGAACGTGCTGGTGATCTGCTGGGCCAGGTTGTTGCCGTAGACGGCGGCGGGCGACTGCTCGGCGTAACGCGGGGCGAGGGCGACGCCGATCGCCAGGTTCGCGACCGTGAACACGAACAGCAACCCGCTGAACGCCGCGATGACGGTCAACACGACCTCACCCCTGACGAGTTGGCGGTGCAGCCACCGCGCGATCAAGCCGGTGATCACGTTGAACACCGTCATCGCGACGCTGTCGTACAGGGCGTGGTGTAGATCCAGCGACCAGGCGATCAGATAGTCGACGATGCGTAGCGCAGCCGCGGCGAACGCCCAGAATGCGATGAGCGTCAGGCATTTCTCCGCGGCCGAGCGGTAGGCGCCCAGCGTCGGCGGCTTGATCAGGAAGATGGCGTAGAGCGTGGTCGGCGCGACGATCGCGGCGGCGGCCGCCCAGAACAGGTAACCCTCGTAACCGACCGCGGCCGTCGAGGTGTTTTGGGCGATGCCGTGGAAGGCGTCCACGTCGCGACCGATGGGAAGGATCCACACCAGCGTGGCCCCCAGCGCGCCCGAAAGGCCCACTGCGGTGGTGGCCAGTCGTGCGGCGGCGGTCCTTTCGATGAGCCAGCGCGACGCGATGACCAACGCGATCATCGCCGCCGCGCCGTAGAGGAGCGTGGTGACGATGACGGCGACATCCTGGCCACCGAAGGCGCCGTTGCTGACGAACAGATAGCGCAGCCGCCAGTACACATTGAAGGCGACCGCGAACGTCGCGAGCGCGATCGATACCGCCCCCAGCGCTCGCGCGGCGGCATACCAGCGCCGAAAGCCGTTGTCTTCCAGCGTGATACTGGTGATCGGTGGCTGCGACGCCAGCAGCGCGCCGCCGAGGCCCAGCATCAGACCGGGCCCGATTCCCGGGGGCACCAGGCCGGTCCCGCCGGCGCGCCAGGTTTCCGACAGCTGATACACGGCGAAGCCGATTGCGACGAACACGTACGCGGCGCCGAGCGCCAGCCGGATCCGGCTCGTCCGGCGGACATCCTGGTCGGTGCTCGTGAGCCGAAAAGGGCCGACGTGTGGCGCGAGCGCGGCGACAACGGCGAGCAGCGTGACGACGGCGACGACGGTGACGAGCGAGCCGTCGGTGCCGGGGACGCCGAGACCGAAGTCGAGGTTCCATGGCAGAAGCAGCGCGAGGACGAGCAGCGCGACCGCGACTCCGTCGCGCACGACGTTCGCGCGGCCTGGCACGTAGCCCACTCGGGGCGACCGAGCAACGACGGCCGCGGCGCTGGTTGCCACCGCGACGGTTTCGGGCGCGTCGTAACGCTGGTCGCTCACGTGACGATTTCCTCTCCAGAGTGACGACTCGAGGCGATGCCACCCCAGCGTGCTCACTTTTGCTGCAGTGCACAAGCAAATCGGGCGTCGGCTCGGTAGCTTCGGAAGGTCGCATCAGGCAAGGAGTGAACCTGTGGACGTAGTCCTCGGGGTGGCGGTCACCGGGCGGGTGGCGCGGCTGGCCATGATCGGTTCGCCCGCCTCGGGCGGCCAGGTACTGGACCAGTATGCGCTCGACCTCACCGACGACGACGCGACGACTGACCTGGCCGACACCATTGTCGGCACCTACCGTGCGGTGGCCGACTCGGGCAATCGGGTGGCTGCGACACGGCTCTGCCTGCCTGACGCGTCTGAGGCCGAGACATTGCGCCAGACGGTGTCGAACGCGGGAGTGCAGAACGTCGAGGCGGTGACGGAGGGCGAGGCGGCCGCGGCGCTGGCCCGCAGTGTCGGCGCGGACGCCGCGTTACTGCTGTCCGACGACGAAACCGTGTCGCTGACGGTGATCGCCGATGACGAGGAGTCGACGTCGGTGCTGGCGTCGTTGCCCATCGGTACGGCCGGTGCGGCCGTTGCGTGTGCCGCTGTGCTGAAGCAGGTGCCCAGCCGCGAGGCCACCACCCGGGTCATGTTGATAGGGCAGCGGCTGGACCTCGATTCGATTGCGGCCGAGCTGAATTCGACGATGCCGGTGGAGGTGCCGCCGGAGCCGGGCTTCGCGATCGCCCGCGGTGCCGCGCAGACGGCCGATGATCCCGGAGTCGCCGCGGCGGGCGCGGCGACGCAGATGGCCCCGGCCGCCTCGGATGCAACGCAGATGGCGCCGGCCGCCGACGCGACGCAGATGGCACCGGCTTCGGACGCGACGCAGATGGCACCGGCTTCGGACGTGGCGGTAGTCGGGCCGCTGCTGGCCTACTCGCAGGAAGAGCCGGACTACTACGAGATGCCCGCCGAGATGGTCGAGGAGTTCGTTCCCGAGCAGGAGGACGAGGCGGCATACACCGCGGTGATCGCGCCGCCCCCGCCGAGGACGCTGCTCATGGGCAGTGCGCTTTCATTCGTGGTGATCAGCTTCGCGACGCTGGCGGTCGCGGTCGCGGTCAACATTCGTCCGGTCGCCGACGTCGAGGCGCAACCCGTACCGCCCGTCCAGTCCGATACGGTGCCAGGCCGTTATCTGCCGGCCGTACCGCACGAGCCGGATCCGGTGGCGTTGCCGGTTGCGGTGGTGTCGCCGCCGCCCGCCGCTCCGGCCATGCCGAGGGTCCGGACCAACCAGGGTCACGTGCCTGACAACGTGCCGCTTGCGCCGCCGGCGGTGCAGCCCGGGCAGGCGCCCGCGATTCCGGTGCCAGAGCTGCCGCCGATCCCGGTGGTGCCGCCGGCTCCGGTTCCGCCGCCGTTCTTGCCGCCATGGAACCCGTTCCCGACGTACACATCGCCAACAATCACTACGACACCGACCACCACGACAACGACGACCCCAACAACGACGACCCCAACAACGACGACCCCAACGACAACGACGATCCCAACAACGACGACCACCGCGCCGACGATGACCACTACGACGTCGCCGCCGGTTATCCTGGCCCCGCCGAAACCCGAGCCGGAGCCGAAACCCGAGCAGGCGCCGGAACCCGCTTATAAGCCACCTGCTCTTGCGCCCGAGCCTGCACCCGTGGCTCCTGCCCCTGCTGTGGTGGCGCCCGAGCCTGCACCCGTGGTTCCCGCCCCTGCTCCGGTGGCGCCCGCCCCCGCACCGGCCCTGGCCCCTGCGCCCGCGCCAGCGCCGGCACCCGCCCCGGCGCCTGCCCCCGAACCGGCGCCTGCCCCCGAACCGGCTCCGGCTCCTGCACCGGCTCCCGTAATACCGACGATCCCGACGTTGTCCCCATAATCCACCGCGACGCGATGCGGTTGATCGTCGAGCGGCTGGACGGGTCGCAATCGCGGAATCGAGCAGTGCCAAGATAGCCGCATGGGGCGCAAGCCATCTGCGCGAGAGACGGTCGCTGTCGGCGCTGTCCTGCTGGTACTCGCCACGGCCTGCTCACGCGGAGATGCACAGGAGGCAACCGCGATCGAGCAGGCGCCCCAGGCTCAAGTCGTGCCTGCGCCTGCGCCTGCGCCCGCTCCGGTTCCGCCGACGACATTGCCGCCCGTTGCAGCGCCCAATCCCGCGTTCGACAAAGTCTCCGAGTTGATCAACCGCGCCATTGCGGCGAATGAGCTGCCAGGTGCAGTGGTTCTGGTCGGGCACGGCGGCAAGGTCGTCTTCCGCCAGGCGTATGGCGAGCGCAAGCTCGCAGGGGAACCAGGACTCGACGGATCGCCCACACCCGCAGAACCGATGACCGAGGACACGATCTTCGACCTGGCGTCGTTGACGAAGCCTCTCGCAACCGCGCCCGCCGTCATGCAGCTTTTCGAACAAGGGAAGGTTCAGTTCGACGATCCAGTGCAGAAGTATCTGCCTGACTTCAACGCGGCGCACGATCCACAGCGTTCAGCTGTGACGGTTCGCATGCTGCTCACGCACACCTCGGGCGAACCGGGTGACGTCGAGCTCAAGGATCCGTGGGGGCTGGCCCGCATCGACAGATCAGAAGGGTTCCGTCGTGCGCTGACGACGCCGTTGCAGTCGGCGCCCGGTCAGGTTGTCAGCTACTCCGACATCAACTTCATCCTGCTGGGCGCGCTGATCGAAAAGCTCACGGGCGAGGCCGAAGACGATTACGTGCAGCAGAACGTGTTCGCGCCGCTTGGTATGGAGGAGACGCGCTTCCTGCCCGCGGCAAAGGCCTGCGGTCCGCACTCGATGAGAGGCTCGGCGATCGCCTGGGCTCCCGCGACGGGAGAGGGTGCGCCGGCCGATTGCCCTACGGGCTCATGGAGCACCAGCCTCCTGTCGCGCATCGCGCCGACATCGCGGGACGAAGAAAACCGGGCGGATCCGAGCAAGAACCCCGATATCGATTATCTGCTTCGGGGCGCCGTGAACGACACGACCGCGCGGCGCATGGGCGGCGTGGCCGGGCACGCCGGGGTGTTCTCGACGGCACAGGACGTCGGCGTCTATGCCCAAGGCTTGCTTGACCGGCTGGCGGGGCGTCCGAGCGAGTTTCCGCTGACGCAGGCGACGGTCGAGCTGATGACGAATCCCCAGCAGCCCGGCCATACGGACCAACAAATCGACGCGGCGAACAAAGCGGACCGAGACGCCGCCGCAAACACAAGAGATCCGCTGCTGGCTCCGCACTATCCGGCGATCACGGGACAGAACCTGCGCGGCTTCGGCTGGGATATCGACACGGGCCAGTCCGTGCCGCGCGGCGACATCTTTCCCATCGGCAGCTTTGGCCACACCGGTTTCACCGGCACCAGCATTTGGATCGACCCGGCGTCGGACACCTACGTTGTGCTGCTCACGAATTCCATCCACACGCGGGGCAGCCCCCCGGCCTCGAAACTGCGGGGCGATGTGGCGACGGCGGCAGCTCAGGCGGTGGGTCTGTAGTCGTTGCGGGTAGTGATCTCGAGCGGGGCGAGGCTCGACCCGACTCTGGCCAACCCGTTCATGGATGCTTACGGCGACGTCATCTACAACGCCTACGGCTCTTCGGAGGTCGGTATCGGGGCGCTTGCGACCCCGGCGGATCTCCGCGAGGCGCCGGAGACGGTCGGCAGGCCGGTGGTTGGGTGTGCGGTGCGAATCCTCGACGAGGGCGGCAGGATGGTCGGTCCAGAGAGGTGACCGGGCGGCTGTTTGTGGGAGCGGCGAGAAGAGGGATGTCGTCGCCGACATGATGGACACGGGCGATCTCGGCTATTTGGACAGAGCGGGCAGGCTGTTCGTCGTCGGGCGGGCCGACGACATGATCGTCTCGGGCGGCGAGAACGTCTACCCCAGAGCGGTGGAGAACGCGCTGGCCGAACTGCCGGAGGTGGCCGACAACGCGGTGATCGGGGTGCCGGACGAGGAGTACGGACAACGGCTCGCGGCGTTCATTGTGCCGAAGGACGGTGCCACAATCGGCGAAGAGTCCATCCGAGAGTTTCTGAAGGACAAGGTATCTCGCTTCGAACAGCCGCGAGACATCAAGTTCGTGAAGAAGATTCCGCGCAACCCAGCGGGGAAGGTCGTGCGGAACGAGTTGGAGCCGTCTGGCTGATCGACCCACGAAGGCGATGCCGGGGCCGCCATGATAGCGGCCCCTTAACCCGCCTCTCAGCTCAGTGGGGGCAACGGGTAGATGATCGTCGTCTGTGCCGCGTCCGGCGGAGCGATCGCCTTGACCTGGCCGCCTTGGATCTGGACCAGCATCGGGCTGAGCGCAGTGTTGTTGTGGAAGTGGTCGCCCTCAGTGGCGAACTTGATCGGCCCGTAGAACGTCTGCAGGTCGGTCTGCGCGATCAGGTCGTTCAGCTTGCCGCGCGACTCCTCGGACAGCGACGGCGGCTCGCCCAGTTCCTCGACCGCGGCCTGGAGCACCAGCCCTGCCGCGCTGCACCCAGCGGCGGTGTAGTCCGGCGGCGAACCATGCTGCTGCTCAAACGCTTTCGCATAGTCGCCTGCCGAGCCGAATGTGTCGTCCTTGAAGGTCGCGGTCGGCAACCACACCGATATGCCCATCACGCCGTCGGCTTGTTTACCGAGCGCCTTGGAGAACGACGCGTCGGTGATGCCGTAGTGCTCGATGATTGCCTTCGGCGTGTAACCGGTTGCGGCCATGGCCTTCACGAAGTCGACCAGCAGCACGTCGTGTCCGCCAACCGCGACAATGTCGGGCTTCTGTGCCGCGACGGCACCCGCCACCGGCGCCAGATCGGCGTTAGGCGGGAACAGCCCGTAGTGCACGACGTTGAGCTTTGCGGCCTCGGCCCCCGCGCGGAAGCCCTCAGCGGTGTTGTCGGAGAACGGCTCGTTGGCGCCGACGACCGCCGCCGTGGTCGGCTTGGGGTTGGCGTTGTCCACGATCGCCTGGATCGAGCGGGCTGCCGTGGTGTCGACGGCGGGGATGACGCCGAAGGTGAACTCCGGCTTGCTTTTCCAGACATTGGGTGACTCCGCGGAGCCGGCGATGCACGGCACCTTGTACTTGGCGCAGATCGGGTCCATCGCGAGCTGCACACCGCTGGTGTAGGCGCCGAAGATGGCGTTCACACCCTCCTCGGTGACCAGCCGTGATGCCGCATCGGCACCGGTGGCGGGATCGCTCTTGCAGTCCTGCACGACGAGGTCGACGTTGTACTTCTTGTCGCCGATGGCCAGCCCGCCTGCCTTGTTCACCGCGTCGGCCCACATCTGGTACCCGCGCTGCGCGATCTGGCCGCCCGTCGCCGATTCGCCCGACAGCTCGAGAACGGCGCCGACCTTGAACGTGTCGGACGCTTCACCGCCGCCGCCCTTGCCGCCGCCGCATGCCGCGAGGAAGGCTGGGCCGACGGCGACGCCGCCTGCCACGAGACCTGCTCGCGCGAGGAAGATCCGACGGTTGATGTTGATGGGCATGATTTCTCCTCTCGAGGTGCCCTTGCGGGACGTCGGCCGAAACGGTGTATCGGTCAGCGACCCCCTAAATAGAGGTGGATCAGTTCGCGGTCGTCGGCCACGTCGGCGGGTGTTCCTTCGAATCGGTTCTTTCCTGCCACGAGGACGTACATCCGGTCGGCCACCCGCAGCGCTTCGCGGATGTTCTGTTCGATCATGATCACGCCGACGCCGCGCTGGGCGAGCTCTGAGGCGCGGACCAGGACGTCGCCAACGAGCTTGGGAGACAGGCCTGCCGAGGGTTCGTCGAACAACAGGAACCGTGGGCGCAGGACGAGCGCGCGGGCGATCGACAGGATCATCTGCTCGCCGCCGGAGAGCTGGCCGGCCTGCACGCCATACCGCTCGCGCAGCCGCGGGAAATCGTCGAGCAGCTCCTCGATGCGCTGGTCGAGCTTGCCGCGGGAGCGGATCGTGTAGCCGCCGATGCGCAAGTTGTCGCGCACGGTGAGTTGGGGGAACACGCCACCGCCCTGCGGCATCATCGCGATCCCGCGGCCGAGCGTGCGGTGCGACGGCAGATGGGTGAGGTCGTCATCGTCGAGCATCACCTTGCCCGCCCACGGGTCGATCACTCCGGCCATCGCCTTCAGCAGCGTGCTCTTGCCGCAGCCATTCGGCCCGAAGACGCAGGTGACGTCGCCGGTGCGGGCCGTTATCGACACCTGATGCAGGATCTGCACGCTGCCGTAGCCTGCGTCGAGGTCGTCGACGGTGACGACACTGGCCGGGGAGTCGCTGCCCTGGTGCTCGCTCACTCGGCGGACACCCCCAGATACGCCTCCATCACATGCGGATCGTGCGAGATCTCTTCGAAGCTGCCCTGCGCCACGATCTTTCCGGCGTCCACCACGATGATGCGGTCACATATGTCCTGGGCGAGTTCCATGTCGTGCTCAATGATCAGGAACGTCGTGCCGCCGTCGCGGAGGGTGCGGATGGCGTCGAGCATGATCTGGCGCAGTCGCGGGTGCACGCCGGCGGCGACCTCGTCCAGTAGAGCGATCTTCGGCTTCTGCATCAGGATCCGGCCCATCTCAAGCAGCCGCTGCTGTCCGCCGGACAAGCTGCTGGCGAGGTCGTCGGCGACGCGGGTCAGCTCCAGCTGCGCGAGCACGGCGTCGGCATTGGCCGTGGCGTTGTCCCAGTCGAACTGCACCGCGGCGGTCCAAAGATTCTCCCGCACAGTCATATTCACGAACAACGCGGGAATCTGAAAGGTGCGGCCGAGGCCGGCACGGGCGATCTTGTAAGCAGGGAGCTTGGTGATGTCCCGGTCGAACAACGTGATGGTGCCCGCGTCGGGCTTGAGGGCGCCGGTGAGCAGGTTGAACAGGGTGCTTTTTCCGCTGCCGTTCGGCCCGATGATGCCGACGATCTCGGCCTGCTCGACACCGAACGAGACACCGTCGACCGCGCGGATGCCGCCGAAGGAGCGTGCCACATTGTCGACCGCGAGCACCGTCACCGTGTGGCCTCCTCGGTCTGTTTCTCCGTCGGCTGCGGCGCTGCGTCGTCGCGGGCGCGGCCAAGTAGCTGGCGGACCAAGCGCATTCGCTTGGCTCGCCGGCCGAGGCTGACGAGGCCATCGGGCAGAAACAGCACGACCGCCATCACCAGCGCACCGACGACGATGATGTATGCGGTCGTCTCGCCGTAGCTGACGCGGAGCTGTTCCTGCATCAGGAACATCGCGGTTGCGCCGAGCGCCGGACCCCATGCGTGCCCAAGGCCGCCGACGAGCACCATCACGACCAGCTGGTCGGTGATGATTGTGTTCAGCACGCTGGCAGGGTTGATGAACGTGATCCAGTACGCGTTGATGCCGCCCAGCACTGCCGGGATCACCGCGCTCAGCACAAAGGCCTCGATCTTGACCAGATTGGTGTTGATGCCCTGCGCGCGAGCGGCAACCTCGTTGTCGCGCAAGGCTTTCACGCGGAAGCCGAAACGGGACCGTTCGAGCAGGATAAAGCAGACGGCGTAGGCGATCGCCGTGGTGGCGAGCATCGTGTAGAAGAAGAAGTTGTCGTCGAGGCGGATCGGCGTCTTGAGTCCGGCCGAGCCGCCGGTGATGTCGACGACGGTGGCGAGTTCGCGGACCGCTTCGGCGAGCGCCCATGTGGCGATGGCGAAGTACGCGCCTCTCAGCCGCAGCGCCGGCCAGCCGACGAGCGCGGCGACGGCGCCGGCGACGACGGCAGCGACGGGCAGTGTCGCCCAGAAGTTCCAGTCGTAGTCGGGCTGCATCAGTATCGCCGTGCTGTAGGCGCCGATGCCGAAGAAGGCCACATGGCCGAAGCTGATGTAGCCGGCGTATCCGCAGATCACGTTCCAGGACAGGGCGATTCCGGCCCACAGCGCGATGCCGGTGGCGACGCGGATGTAGTACGGCGACGTCAGCATCGGCAGGAAGCAGAGCGCCACGACGACGACGGCAAGTATGCCGAGGTTGACATACGGGTTGCCTCCGGAGGCCGGCTTGCTCATGCGAGCCCTCGCCGCGAGATGCCCTGCGGAAATATGAGAAGCGCGACGAACAACACACCGAAGACCACCAAAAGTGTGTAGTCGGCGCCGACGTATGTCGTGGTCAGCGACTGCAGTACGCCGAGGAACAGCCCGGCAGCCATGACGCCGACGACGGAGCCCAGACCGGCGAGCACGACGACGAAGAACGCGAACAATGTGTAGCGAAGGCCGACTTCGGGGGTCATGGCGTAGATGGCGCCGAGCATCGCGCCGGCCATCGCGGTAAGACCGGTGTAAATGGCGTACACCAGGCTGCTGATCCGCTTCACGTCGATGCCCATCAGGCCGGCGTTCTCCTTGCTCTGCGCGGTGGCGCGGATCGCGAGGCCGGTGCGGGTGTAGAAGAGAAACGCGAGGAACAGCGCGGTGGCGATGACGGCGAAGCCGAAGCCGGCGACACGGATCGCGGGTGCGGTGATGCCGAACAGCTCGACGTTGCCGGAGAAGAAGCTGGTGCGCACGGTGCGGGGGTTGTATCCGAAGGCGGTGAGCAGCCCGCCTCGGATGAGTGTGGCCAGGCCGAAGGTGAAGGCCAGCCCCATCAGCGCGGGCAGCGCGTACTTGCTCGTTCGGACCCGATAGATCAGCGGCGCAATGAGCCAGCCAACGACGCCGAAGACGACGAACACGACCGGAAGTAGCAGGAACGCATCGACTCCCAGCGCATCGCTGGCGACGATCGCGGCGAACGCACCGAGGACGACCCACATGCCGACCGCGAGGTCGACGACGTCGAGGACGCCGAAGGACAACGAGAAGCCGATGCTGATCGCGACGTACAGGCCGCCGATGAGGATCCCTCCGCAAAGCGCTTGGGCCAGTTCGGTCACGGTAGTCCTCTCGGCAGGGCGGTCAGGACTTCTCGGAGCGTATCCACGCCGCAGGTTTGTTCACAAGAGATCGATCGCTGATGGCGCAGGTCAGGGTCTGGCGGGCTTGATCAGCCAGAGAGCCAGGATGATCGCGCGACCGGCCCGACGGCCATGATCATGCTCAGCGTGTGAATCGCGTCGACGGCGTTGTGCGGCGCCTGGTCGATCACCATTCGCGCCTGTTCGGGATTGACCAGGTGTGCTTCGCGGCCACCGTGTGCCGTCAGCAACGCCTGCCGTGCCTCGTTGCGGGTGATTCCGGAGTGGGAGAGGTCGTGCACGCTGTCGGTGAGGAAGAGGTTGATCCCGACGAGCGCGAACAGCGCGGGCCCCAGTGAGTAGCCACCCTCGTTGACCGCGCTCTTGACGGCGGAGATGGCGCCCCCGAGGTCCGGCGGAGCGCTGCCCATCATGATCGTGGCCTGCGGCGTCGTCACAAGTGCACCGCCGACCACGATGAGCGCGGTGGTGGCGAAGACCACGGGCCGGGAGGTGTCCAGGTCGAAAGACCTCAGCACCATCAGACCGGCGAACATGGCGATGAGCCCGCTGATCAGCACCGTGCGGGTGCCGAGGCGATTGGCGACCGGGCCCGCGGAGAACGCCGCGACTGCCGCCATCGCGGTCGCGGGAATCAGCAGGAACCCGAACACCTCGTGGGATTCCTTGCGGATGGTGACCAGGTAGAAGGACAGCAGCACCATCGACCCGCCGAGGACGATGTTGAACACCACGCCTGCGGTGACGGCCGCGTTGAACTGGCTGGAGCGAAAGACCCGCATATCAAGCGCCGGAGCCGCCGTGTGGAGTTCATGCAAGACGAACGCGCAGCCGGCGGCCAGGCCCACCGCGACGGATGCGACTCCGCTGGCGTCGATGCCCGTCTCCATCCGCGAGGTGCCGAAGATCAAGCCGAGCAGCGCGACGGCGAACAGCGCGAGGCCGAGCAGGTCGAGCCGGCGACCGGTATGCACCGTGTCGGGCACGAAGCGCCAGGTGATGGCCAGTCCGATCGCGGCGATGACCGGCACGACGAGAAAGCATGCGCGCCAGCCGATTGCGTGTGCCAGCGCGCCGCCGAGGGCGGGCAGCGGAGTCGCCACGGCGTAGCCGACGCCGAAATAGGCGGCGATCGCGGCGGCCCGTCGACCGGGCGGGAACACCGCGTTGGTGATCGCCAGTGAAAGGCCGATCAGGAACGCCAGTGTCACGCCGACGCCGGCACGGGCGGCCATCAGCACCGCGGGCATCGGCGCGGCCGCGGCCAGCGCGCTGAAGGCGATCGCGCCGGACAGTCCGATCAGGTACATGCGGCGCATGCCATACAGGTCGCCGAGCGCGCCGGCGCTCAGGACGGCGGCCGCCATGGTGAGGGTGGCGAGGCTGGCGACGAAGGTGGCCGTGGTGCCCGTGATGTGCAGGCCGGCGGAGACGACCTGGAGGTTGGCCGACAAGATCGTCGGGTCGCCGATGGAGATCGCATAGCCGAGCCCCATGGCGACGACGGTCATCGCGGCCGCCAGGCCCGAGACATATAGACGTTCACTATCGGCGCGGGCACCCGTCGACACCCGCTGGATGCTACGCGGGTGGACCGAGATCATCGCGCGGCGGCGGATACATTCGGCTGGTGGCTGACACGGTGTGGAGCCTGGACGCGTCCGACGGCCAGCTGTTGATAACGACAGGAGTCACAGGCAGGGCGGCGAGGATGGGTCACCGGCTGACCATCATCGTGAACACGTGGCAGGCCGCGGTGCGGTGGGCCGGTGGGAAGCCGGTCGACGTCGACGTGACGGTCGCGGTGAGCTCGCTCGAGGTGCTGCGCGGCGAAGGGGGTGTGACACCCCTTTCTGGTCCGGAAAGGGCGCTGGCGCGGTCTAACGCGTTGACGGTCCTGGCTGCTGACCGGTTCCCGCAAATCCACTTTCAAGCCGATGACATCGAGAAGACGAATGACGGTTACCGCCTCACCGGCACGCTCGACATTCACGGCACGGCTCGGGAGCACGCGACCGATCTGCGCGTGGAGGACCTCGGCGAAGTGTGGCGCATGTCGTGCAAGAGCGAAGTCCGCCACTCTGAGTTCGGGTTGAAGCCGTACTCGATGTTCTTCGGCTCGATGAAGGTCGTCGACGAGGTGATGGTCTCGTTCACCGCGGAGCGCGCTAAAGACGAGTGACACCCGCCGTGGCGCGGTCTTTGCGGATCGCGCCGACGAGAGGCGGTTCTTCGTTACGCTCCCGGGGACAGACCACATCGCCAATCGGGGAGAGACCACTATGAGCGAGCGTTCGACCGCCCGTGACAAGGCCGTCGCCATCACCAAGGAGCAGGAGGAAGACGTTCGCCGGCTAAAGGAATTCGAGGGCTTTTCGAATTTCTCCGACAACGACCTGAAGCGTGTTGTCAAGGCAGCGCATCGCACCTCGACCTCGGGGCCGTGGCCCCTCATCCGTGAGCAGACCGTTTCGGACGCCTGCTACATCCTGCTCAGCGGAGATGCGGCGGTGTACGTCGGCCAGGACCGCATCGCCGAGGTGGGGCCGGGTGAGGTGATCGGCGAATCCGCACTCAAACGCGGCAAGCTGCGTGGCGCGACCGTGACGACGACGGGGCGAGCCGAAGTGCTCCATATCGATCGCGATGATCTCGACCGCCTGCTGGATGAGGTACCCGCGCTGCGTGAGCTCATCGACGCGACTATGGCGCGACGTGTGCCGGATGCTGCAAAGGGCGATTGAGCCGAGCGAATCGCTCGACCTTCGGGCCAGCCGCATGGCGCGGGACGTCGAGCAAAGCCACCCTTCGTCCGGCGCGCGTTTCGCGGACGGGTCAGGGCTGCCTGAGGCGTCCTACGGCTTGTCGCGCGCGTCGCGCGAGTTGACGCGATGCGGCCGCTCGGAGGCCTTCTTTGTGACCGTTCGCACCACGTCTCGAACCGACGAAACGACGTCGCGCACTATGTGTCCGCTGCCCGGCTTGGCGGTGGCGTGCTTGGTCGTGGTACCCGGCAGGCGGGGCGACGCCAACTTGAGGTGAGCCGATTTTGTCGTCGTGGAAGCCTTGTGAACCTGCGTCGTCAGGTTGCCACCCTGGGATTGCTCAGCGGCGGTGCGGATGTCATTGACCGCCGTGACGACCGAGTCCGCGACGACGTTGACCGCCGCGGTCGCAGATCCAGCCGCGCTGGTGAAACCCGCGGCGGCGGCACGCACGGGATCTCCGCTGACCGCCAATTCCTGGGCGGCGGCGTCAGGGACTTCGAACACGGCGTTCAGGACGTCGTTGAAGGCCGGAAAGATGACCGCCGCGCCCACGTTGATCGCCCCCACCACTGCGACCTGCACAACGCCTCGCGGCATGACGGTCGGCGTCGGATTGGGCACGATCGGCGCGTTGAGCGCGGCGAAGGTGTCCTGGCGGGCGTCCTGGATGGCCGAGACGATTCCGGGCAGCCCGCCCGCCGCGGCGGGCACGATGTTGAGCAGCCCGACCACACCAACCTCGAACGCATTCAGAGCCCGGGGGGCCACCAACGTGCCGTCGGCGACGATGGCCGCCGTCGCCACGTCGTTCGTCGGCCCCGTCACCGACGCGGCGGTGACGCCGATCGCCTTCAACAGGTCGCCCGACTGCAAGGCCGAGACGAACGTGACCGGAGTCGCCAGCGTCGTCCCAACGGCCGTCACGCCCGTCTGGACGAGGAGCGGGCAGATGATCGAGCAGTAGATCACCTGATTGCCCAAGAAGCTGGTGACAAGCCCGCCGGGCGGAACCGCGTCGGCGGTCAACCGGACGTCACGCGACACGGCGGGTGGCGGCTGGGCGGACGGTGGTGCGACCAAAGGTGTTGCGGCCATGGCGGCGATGCCTACAAGGGCAACCCCCGTGGCTGCGACGCCGGCGTGCGAACGGGTTGCTGTATGCATGGTGCCCCCTCTTTCGGTGATATGGATCGCTCGTATCTCCGGGCGCTGTGGCTTCAACCCCGGAAGCATGCGCGCCGCTAGTCGGCGAGCATGTTTACCATCCCGGTGAAGACGCCGGGAAAGACGTTGGCAGCGGGCACAATTCCAGAACGCAGCGGTGGGAACGCACCGGCGCGCAGCACCCCGGCAGTGAGCAGCCGGTAGCGGCGGGACATACGGCGCCACTGACGGTCGTAGTCGTCGACACGACTGGCGCGGATGCAGTTCACCAGCAGCTCGGCCGCGCCGAATGCGATCCCGAGGCCTTCGCCGGTCAGCGCGTCGACGTATCCCGCCGCGTCGCCGACCAGCATCACCCGACCCGCTGTTCGGGTGCGCACTCTTTGCCGCAGCGGACCCGCTGCCCGATCAGGGCCGTGTGCGTGGCCGTCGACCAGAGCCTTCAGAGCGGGGAATGCCTGCAGCTGTTCGGAGAATGCGCCGCGGTGCGCGGTGAGGATCGCGACGCCGACGCAAGTCTCGGCCACCGGCGTCACGTATGCCTCGGCGTTTTTGGACCAGTACACCTGCACGCAGTCGGTCCACGGCTTCATCGCGAAGTGACGGCGGATACCCCACCTGCGCGCCCCCGCAGGGGGAAGGCTCAGCCCGAGCGCGGCCCGGATCGGCGAGTGAAGTCCGTCCGCGGCGGCCAGGTAGCGGGCGCGGTAGTCGCCGCAGCGCACGGACGTCGCGTCCTGAGTTACTCGGCCAACCTCGCCATGCTCGATCCGCACGCCTGCCGCCGTCGCTGCATCCAAAAGGCTTGCATGTAAACATGTTCTGCGCACACCGCGTCCGGGGCCGGAGCGGAATCGGCCAGTTACCCGGCGCTGACCGTCGAGGTAGGTGATGCCGTGGAACGGCATGCCCCGCGGGTTCGCGCCGAGGACTCCCAACTGCCGAAGCGTATGGGGCATCAGCCCTTCGCCGCAGGCCTTGTCGACGAGCCCGCGCCGCCGTTCGACCACGACGACCTCGAGCCCCGCCCGGGCGGCGTTGATTGCGGTGGCCAGACCGGCCGGCCCGCCTCCCGCAACCAGCAGGTCGATCATCGCAGCCTCGCCAGCGCAGCGTTCTCGACCCTGATCCGCGTGCGCAGCACTGCAGCATTCAGCACGGTGAACACGAGCGCGGTGATCCACGCGGTATGCACCAGTGGCAGCGCAACGCCTTCGACGACCACCGCCACGTAGTTCGGATGCGGCATAACGCGATACGGCCCGTGGTCAACCCTGAGCGCGCCCGGTATGACGACGACGCGGGTGTTCCACTGGTGGCCAAGGGTGGTGATGCACCACCACCGGAGGCACTGGGCGGCCAACACCGCCGCCAGCATCGGCCAGCCCAGTGCAGGCAGGAAGGGACGGAACGGACTCTCCACGAGGCAACCGGCCAGCAGACCGACATGGAGGACCACCATCGCTGAATAGTGCTGCGCGCCGAATTCGGTGCCGCCGCGGTCGCGGCTCCAGGCCAGATTGCGTTGTGAGACAACGAGTTCAGCGACGCGTTCGACCGCTACCGCGGCGATCAACAATGCATACCAGTCCATCGAACCCGATTCAGTTCCAGCGCAGCAGCACCAGCTCAGCGCAGAAGCCAGGACCCATCGCTATCAGCAGCCCCGGCGTGCCGGTCGGTGGCGGCTTGTCACGGGCGTCGCGCAGCACGTGCAGCACGGACGCCGACGACAGGTTGCCGACCTCGCTCAGCGAGCGCCACGACAACTCCAGCGCATCGTCGTCGAGGCTGAGGGCGGTGTTGATGGCCTCGAGAACCTTTGGGCCGCCGGGGTGCGATATCCACGAACCGATGTCGTCGATCGTCAGGCGGTGGTCGGCCAGGAAGCCGGTGACGTCATCGTTGAGGTATTGCTCGATGAGGTCGGGCAGATCGGGCGAGAGCACCAGGTGGAAGCCCGAACCGTCGATGTCCCAGCCCATCGTGCCCAACGAGTTCGGGTAGAGCCGACTGCGTGAGCCCAGCACCTCCGGCCCGCGGGCCCCGATGTGCTCGGCGCGACGCTCGCCGACCGAAATGACGGCGCCCGCGCCGTCGCCGAACAACGCGCTGCCCACCAGTGTGGCGATCGTCGGTTGAGCCGCGGGGTAGACCAGCGAACACAGCTCGACCGACACCAGCGCGGCAACGTCGTCGGGTGCACCGCGCAGATAGTCGTGTAGCCGGGCCACACCGGCCGCGCCGGCCACGCAGCCCAGGCCGAAGATCGGCACCCGTCGCACGTCGGGCCGAAGGCCGACCCGCGCCGCGATGCGGGCATCCAACGACGGCACGGCCACACCGGTCACCGTCGTCGTGACGATCTGGTCGACGTCATCCGGACGCAACCCCGCGTCGTCGAGCGCACCCGACAACGCCTCGCACCCGAGGTCGACGGCGTGCTCGATGAAAAGGTCATTGGCTTCTTTGAAGTCGGCGAGCAACAGCAACTTCTCCAACGGCAGGATGCTGTAGCGGGAGTCGACTTTTGCGCTCGCGTGAAGGCCGCGCAGGGCCTTTTCTTGTCCGGCGAAAGCCGGAATCCGCAGGAACGCTTCGGTTATTTCATCCTGTGCGTACCGGTGGGGCGGTAGCGCCCCGTATACGCCCGCAATGATGCTGGAAGGACTCACACTCTAGACACGATGAGCAGGGTGACTCGGTTCAACGTCGGCGTCGCCCGGTTCGGTCGGCGGCGGCGGATCGTGGCCGTCGTTGAGCCCGAGGCGCGTATGCACTGCGGTCAGCCACCCGGGTGCCCACCAGTTCCATCGGCCCATGACGTGCATGAACGCGGGCACCAGAACCATCCGCACCAGCGTCGCATCGACCATGACGGCCAGCGTCAACCCCAGGCCGAACAGCCGCAGAACCGATACGTGGGCGAAGATCAGCGCGGCGAACGAGATCGACATGATGAGCGCGGCGGCGGTGATGATCCGTCCGGTGCGGGCGATGCCGAGGGCCACACTCTCGTCGTTGTCGGCGCGCGACTTGCCGGACGCCAGCCAGAACTCCCGAATGCGGGAGACCAGGAACACCTCGTAGTCCATCGACAAGCCGAACGCGACGCAGAACAGCAGCACGGGGATGTTCGCGACCAACGTGCCGGTCGATGTGGTGCCGAGCGCACCGAGGTGACCCTCTTGAAATATCCACACCATCCCGCCGAACGCAGCGGTCAGCGAAAGGACGTTGAGCACCAACGCTTTCAGCGGGACGACAATGCTGCCGGTCAGCAGGAAGAGCAGGACGAACATGATGACGGCGATGCTCCCGAGAACCAACGGAAGGCGCGAGGTGATGGCGTCGACGCTGTCGTGGTTGATTTGGGCGGTCCCCGTCATGTCGACGTGACGGCCCGCGGGTCCGGGTACCGCGTGCAGCCGGTCGAGTTGGGTTTCGGACTGGTCGGAGAACAACGGAGCGGTGCTGTCGACAGTGAGGAAAGCGCTGCCGGAGCTGAGACCCGTTGGCGCAGAGGGCGGTCCGGCGCGGTGGCCGTCGATGAACGTGCCCGTCGGGGCCGACACCGCCGAGACGTCGGGCACCGCAGAGAGGTCGGCGGCGTATCGGTCGATGTCTTCGGCGCTGACGCCGTCGGCGTCGGGGAGGACGACGGTGACCGCGGTATCGGTGTTGGTGGCGAAGTCGCGTCGCAACTGGTCGCCGACTTGGTGTGCAGACGCGGAACTCGGAAGGACACGGTCGTCGGGGAAACCCCACCGCACGCTGAGGAAGGGCGCGCCGAGCACAAGCAGCAGCGCGACGCCCGCGAGCCCGAGCGGAATCGCCTTGTGCATGACGCATGTCGCTTGCCGGTACCAGAACCCTTGCTCGAGGGGGGTGGGCTGCGGTTCGGGCCGGCGCAACATGCGTCGGGCGAGCCGGCGGACGTCGAGCGAATCCAGCCGGGGGCCGAGCAGAACCAGCGCGGCGGGTGTCACGACGATGGCCGCGACGGCGGCGAAGGCGACGGTGGCGACACCGGCGTAGGCGAACGACTTGAGGAAGTGCATGGGGAACAGCACCATCACCGCCATGGACAGCGCCACGGTCGTGGCGGAGAACACCACTGTGCGGCCCGCGGTGGTCATCATGCGGATGAGGGCCTCGTCGCGGCTGACGCCGTCGGCAAGCTCGTCGCGGAACCGGCTGATCATCAGCAGCGTGTAGTCGATGGCCAGCGCCAAACCCATGGCCGTGGTGAGGTTCAGCGCGAAGATCGACACGTCGGTGGCGAATGTCATCAGCCGCAGGACAGCGAGGGCGCCCATTATCGCCATGACGCCGACAGCGACCGGGAGGGCAGCCGCCAGCAGGCCGCCGAACACCCAGACCAGCACGATGAAGCTCAGCGGGACGGCGAACGATTCCATCAGCAGCAGGTCGCGCTGCGACTGGTTGGTGATCTGGATGTTGACCATCGCGACACCGCCCGAGCGGACTGTGGCACCGCCGCGGTCGTGCGCCACCTGGTCAGACAGCTCCTTGGCGTACTTCTGCTGCTCGGCCTCGTCGCCGAGAATGCCCGCGACGATCAGTCCTGCGGTGCGGTCCTTGCTGATCAAATCGGCCGCGACCGGTGGCGGTGCGGTCCATGGTGAGTTGACATCGACGACGTGCGGGGACCGGCGAAGTTGGTCGACGATGTCGACGCCCGCCTCCTTGGCGGATGTGCTGTCGACGCCGTCGGGTGCGGAGACCACAATGAGCAGCTGCACGTCGCCCTGACGGAATTTGCTGGTCAACATCTCGGTTGCCCGGGACGACTCGGACGTGGGGTCCTGAAAGCCGCTGGCGGACAGCTCGTTGGCGACGGGCAGCCCGAAGACGCCGAGCCCAACCATCAAGAGCGCCGCGATCGCGATGACGGTGCGCGGCGCGGCGATGGCCAGTCGGGCGGTTCGATGCAGCAGGGTCAATCCTCCGCTCTGTGACTGACCACGACGAGGTGGAGGTCCTTGCGATCTCCATGATTATTCACGGATCGAGACGGCGAATCGTTCACTTCGCGACGATGCGGACCGCCGCTGGATGACCGCGGCGCGCTGCTACTTCTCGAGCAGGTGGCGATAGAGCTCGAACGAGGCCTGCTCGACCCAGCCGCGCTGCAGCTTTCCGTCGTCCACCGTCCAGACCGCGGTGCCGGTCATCGCGACCGGCTTGCCGTTGGGTTCCGTGCCCAGGACGCCGTTGTTGCTGCCCGTCATCACCCATCGGGATGCGACGCGGGTGCCGTCGTCGTTCTGGAAGCTCTCGATGCTGTCGACGTGCAGGTCGTTGACGCGATCGAGGAATTCTTGGACCCAGGCCTTGACGCTGTCCTTGCCAGAGATTTGCTGGCCGCCTGCCTCGACGACGATGTCGTCGGCCACCAACCCGTCGACGGCATCGGGTTGGTGGGCGTTCCAGACGTCGTCCCAGAACGCATCGACAATCTCGGTTGGTCGCATGTTTGCACCATTCCACTCGCAAGTACCGCCCGCAGGTCTTTCGACCGCAGTGGTCGTAGCGCGGTGCGCTCGCCCCTCAACCCTGTCAATTACGTGACCGCTGACAATAAGATATCGATGTGCAGCGAATCGGTGCGGGGGCACTGGCGTGAGGTGGTTCGCCGCGCACGACCGGTTGACAACACTGCACGACTAGATCGGGACGCGATGGCCGGTAAGCCTTCGGTTCCGCCGCGGCGGCCGAGACAGCAGACCGATGCTGCACTGCTCGAAGCTGTGCGGGCGCATTGGCGTGAGGTGGTTCGCCGCGCACGACCGGGTGACAACACTGCACGACCGGATGCGGATACGGTGGCCGCTGGGCCTTCGGTTCCGCCGCGGCGGCCGATACGGCAGGCCGATACTTCGCGGCACGAAGCTGTGCAGGCGCGCTGGCGTGAGGTGATTCACCGCGCACAGCCGGCTGACAGCACTGCGCGAACTGATCTCGGTGCTGACAGCACCACGCGAACTGATCTCGGCGTTGACAGCACTACGCGAACTGATCTCGGTGTTGACAGCACTACGCGAACTGATCTCGGTGCTGACAGCACTACGCGAACTGATCTCGGTGTTGACAGCACCGCGCGACTGGATCCGGATACGACGGCAGCCATTAAGCGTTCGGTTCCGCCGCGGCGGCCGAGACAGCAGAACGAAGCAGTGCGGGCGCGCGGGCGAGGCGGTGACGTGGTTCGCCGCGCACGACCGGTTGCCAGCGCTGCACCACCTCGCAGAGGGGCCGTTAGGCCTTCGGCTCCGCCGCGGCGGCCGAGACAGCAGCACCATGCTGCGCTGCACGAATCTGTGACTGTCGGCGAGGCAACCCTTTGGGCGCTCCGAGTCAAGCGGACTGCCGTAGCGTTCGGGGCGGTTCTCGTCTTCGTCGCGTTAGTGGTTTTCAGTGGGCATCCTTTCGGGGGCAATGACCAACCCGCGCAGCCGTCGGTGCCCTCTGCCGCGACGGGACAACAGCAACCGGCACCGGTTTCACCTGGTACTCCGGGTGCGCATCCCGAAGGCTCATCCGGCGGCGCACTGCCACCGGCCCAAGGCGTGCAGGCGTTTTCAGGCGGCACTGAGCCGCCCGCACAGCCGATGCCGCGCGAGCAGCGCGAGAATCGTTCGGTGTCGTGGTCGCAGCTCCTCCTCAACGGCGTGCTGGTGGTCCTGTCGATAGGGTTGTTCACGGTCTCCAGTACGACCCTGTGGTGGATGCTGCACGCGTGGCGCAGTCCGGACGCGTTGGCAGCGACGGGTTTTCGGCGTCGAGCAGCTGGTGCACCCCGTTCGTTCTCATTGCTGTTACCGGCTCGCCACGAACAGGGTGTCCTCGGGGACACGATCGACGCGCTGGCTCGGCTCGACCACCCCAAGTATGAGGTGATCGTGATCATCGGTCATGACGACCCGGAGACAGAATTCGTTGCTCGTGAGGCGGCGGCACGCTACCCGCGCATCGTCAGGGTGGTCATGGACTACCACCTGCCCAAGAACAAGCCGAAGGCGCTCAACACCGCACTGCGCAAATGCCGGGGCGACATCGTCGGTGTCTTTGACGCCGAGGACGAGGTGCATCCGGGGCTGCTGCGTCTGGTCGAAGCGCGTTTCGAGGAATCCGGCGCAGATGTGGTTCAGGCGGGCGTGCAGTTGATGAATGTCCAGACGAATTGGTGGTCGGCGCGCAACTGCCTCGAGTACTACTTCTGGTTCCGCTCCCGCCTGCATTTCCACGCGGAGAAGCGGTTCATTCCGCTTGGGGGCAACACCGTGTTCACCCGCACCGAGCTGCTGCGGGAAGTGCACGGCTGGGATCCCGACTGTCTGGCCGAGGACTGCGAGATCGGCGTGCGATTGTCCACCCGGGGTGCCGTCGTGGCGGTCGCCTATGACCCGCAAGCGGTAACCCGCGAAGAGACCCCCAGCTCGATCCGTGCCCTCGTGAAGCAGCGCACGCGCTGGGATCAAGGTTTTCTGCAGGTGCTCCGCAAGGGTGAGTGGCGCAAGTTACCTAGCCGCAGACAGAGGTGGTTGGCCCGCTACACGTTGGCGATGCCCATGCTGCAGGCGGCAACGGGCGTGTTAATTCCGCTGTCACTAGTGTCGATGTTCCTGGTGAAGGTTCCAGTGCCGACGGCGTTGATGACGTTTTTGCCGCTGGCGCCGACGTTCGTCACGATGGCGGTCGAGTCTGCCGCCCTCGGTGAGTTCGGACGGGAGTTCGGCATCCGAATACGTCCCCGTGATCACGCGCGACTACTGCTGGGTACCTTTCCATACCAGCTGCTACTTGCGGCCGCCGCGGTGCGAGCGGTGTGGCGTCAGAGCCGCGGGCACGGAGGCTGGGAGAAGACCACTCACGCCAACGCCCACCGCACCACCACACCCAAGCGGCCGGTTCCGGCATGAGTCGGTTATCCCGCCTGAATCCCTCGATCCCGATACTCGGGATCCTGCTGATGCTCACCGCGACACTGCGGTTGATCAACCTCACGGGGTCGCCCAACCGGTTTGACGACGAAGGCACGTATATGGCCCAGGCCTACGCCGTGGCCAATTGGGGAGAACTCGCTCACTACACCTACTGGTACGACCATCCGCCGGCCGGCTGGCTGCAGTTGGCAGCGTGGATGGCGATTTCAGGTCCCGACTTCGGGGGCAACGCGATCGCTTCCGGGAGATACCTGATGGTCGTCGTCGCCGTGATCACTGCAGCCCTGCTATGGGCTCTGGCGCGCCGAATCGGAATGTCGCGGTGGGCAGCCGCGGCCGCGGTCGCCGTCTTCGCGCTGTCTCCGTTGGCAATCTCGTTGAGCCGCATGGTGTATCTCGACAATCTCGCCGTCGCGTGGATGCTGGGTGCCCTGGTGCTTCTGTGCTCACCCCGGTACCGGTTGTCGGCAATGTTCGGCGCCGCAACATGTTTCGGCATAGCGGTGTTGACCAAGGAGACCATGCTGCTGCTCCTACCAATGTTCGCCTGGCTGGTCTGGACCAGGACCGCACCGGTGACCCGCCGCTACGCGCTCGCCGTGTTCGTCGCCGTATTCGGGGTGGTGATGAGCACGTACGTCTTGATGGCCCTCCTGCGTGGTGAGCTGGTCCCCGGGCCCGGACACGTCAGTCTGTGGGACGGCATCAGGTTCCAGCTGCGGGACCGCGCGGCGGGCGGCGCGCTCGATGATCCCTATTCGCTCAAACGCCAAACCGTTGACCAATGGTTCCGACTCGACCCCGCACTGCCGATTCTGGCCGGCCCGATCGCCCTGGCCGCATTGTTCGTCGAGCGGCTGCGGCCGTTCGCGGTCGGGTTGGTGATACTCATCGTCACGATTCTTCGCCCCGGATACCTGCCGGCGCCGTTCATCCTGTCCACGCTGCCGTTGATAGCGCTTCTGGCCGCGGGCACCGGCGAGGTGGCGCTGCGCTCTGTGTTCCGCACCATGGAACATCCAGTGGTTGGCCTGCGGCACTTGGTTGACCCTCGGCGCTTCCGTATTCCGGCGCTGGTCGCCGGGGCGCTGATCCTGTCCATCGTCGTGTCGCTCTGGCTGCCCACCCACCGCGGCTTGCTGGAATCCGACGATGACGCGCCGATGCGGCAGGCACAGCAGTGGATCCAGCAGAACGTGCCAAAGACCGACCGTCTGATCGTCGATGATGCGTTGTGGCTGGACCTGATCCGGGACGGCCGCGACCGGCGCAATGTCGTGTGGGGCTACAAGGTGGACACCGACGAACAGGTGCAGGGCTGGGCGCCCAACGGCTGGACCGACTACGAATGGGTCGTGTCGACGGCATCCTTGCGTACCAACGTGCGGCCGAACGGTGTATTCGCTGACGTGGTCGCACACTCACAACCAGTGGCGATATTCGGTTCGGGCGTGACGCGGGTGGAGGTGCTCCGTGTTGACCACGACGCACCGACCTCGAAACCCCCGTCGCCCGCGGCGCCGGCTTTCGGAGGGCAACTCGCGGCCCGCCTTGCCGGTGCCACCAAGCCGGATGTGCTCGCGGTCATGCAATCCCGCACAGTGGATCAACGCGTGCTTGCGACGCTGGCAGTGATCGCTGCGACGCAACCCGTTCAGGTCGAAGACATTTCGGAGATCGAAGGAGAGGACAATCCCGGAACGCCCCGACGCGATATCACGCTGAGAGGCCCGCGCCAGCGGCTACAAGCTATGGCGGCATTCTTCGAACGCCAAGTGGGCCCGTTCGCAGTGCAGTCCGTCGATCTGACCGCCGAGGGGCTGAGAGTTCGATTTCCGGTGCGCACCAAGGATATCGGTCTGGGCGCAGATCCGGCGCCGCAAGGTCCTCCGGCTGCGCTGCGGGTAGCAGACCTACGCCGCGGCCGACCGGCCGAGGAACTCAACCTCGTGCGCATCGACGGCACCCCGGCCGGTTCGCTTGAGGCGAGCGACGACACGAATCCGTCGGGCTATCGGTCGGTGCCCGCGGGGACGTACATCGTGACGACGAACCGTGCCGGCGGAGGTGCTCCGGTCATCCGTCAGGTGCTCACGCTCCACGCAGGGGTGACCTACACGCTTGCACTGTTCTCAGGGGCCGAATCCAGCCAGGTTGCGGCGCAACTCGCGCCGGACGGCCCGCCCAGCGCCCCAGGGCCCGACTCCGCCGTGCGGGTGCTGGACGCGGCCAGTGCTGCGGGACCCGTCTACCTCGCGCTGGCATTACCCGGCGTGATTGAGCCGATGGTGCTGGTGAACCAAGCTGGGTACGGGCTGATCACCGGGTATGCCGCGGTTCCGGCGGGACAGTACGAAGCGGTGATGACGGCAAACGGCCGGGAATGGCGTCAACCGGTTGAGTTCCTCGGTGGCGAGCCGATGAGCCTCCTGCTCACCGACGGGCCCGACGGTCCCGTGCTGCAGACGCTGCGGGATGTTCCGGAAGCCCCCGCCGCGCTGAATCCGCCGACGTTGACGATGCCCGCGAGCGCAAGTGCGGTGGACAAATCAAACGCGAAAACGCCTGCGATTGAGCGCTGGGGCGGAAGGCGGATCGCCGTCGCACTATTCCTCGCCGCCATCATCTGCGTAGCGGTCCCGATGGCCAGGAGGCGACCGCGGCGGCCGGGGCAGCAGAGCGATGTTGTTCTGCACGAGGCGGTGCGAGCGCGCTGGCGCGGCGGCGAGGTGGTTCGCCGCGCGGTTGACACCACTGCGCGACTACCTAGGTGGGGCGTCAAGCCTCCGGTTGCGCCGCGCCGGCCGGGAGGGCCGAATGATGTTGCACTGCACGACACTGTGCGGGCGCGCTGGCGCGGCGCTGAGCTCGTTCACCGCGCACAACCGCTTGACGACACTGAGCGCTTGGATCTGGATGACACGACTGCGCGACTACTTAAGGGGATTGTCAAGCGTTCGGTTCCGCGGCGGCCGAGACGGCGGAACGATGCTGTACTGCACGAAGCGGCGCGCGGGCACTGGCGTGAGGTGGTTCGTCGCGCACATCCGGTTGACGACACTGAGCGCTTGGATCTGGGTGTTGACACCACTGCGCGACTACCTAGGGGGGCCGTAAAACCTTCGGCTCCGCCACGGCGGCCGGGACAGCGGAACGATGTTGCACCGCAGGGAACGGAGCAGGCGCGCGGGCACTGGCGTGAGGTGGTTCGCCGCATACGTCCGGTTGACGACACTGAGCGCTTAGATCGTGTTGACACCACTGCGCGACTACCTAGAGGGGCCGTTGAGCCTTCCGTTCCGCGGCAGCCCAGATGAAGCGGCAACTGATCACCGCGTCGGCAATTGCGCTCGTGGTGGTGCTGATGGGCGGCGCTGGCTGGTGGATCGCGAACGCCATCGATCCTCGACTGGATGCGACCGACATCGCCGGCCTGCGGGAGGACACGGCGCGTAGCGCCGGCCAGAAGTTCCTGGACGACTACGTCGAACCCGACGGGCGGGTGGTGCGACGTGACGAGGGCGGTGATGTCGTAAGCGAGGGACAGGCCTACGGGATGCTCATTGCTGTCGCGGTCGGTGACCAGACTAGGTTCCGGTCGATATGGAATTGGACGAAGACTTACCTTCGTCGCGCCGACGGCCTGCTGGCCTGGCGGTGGGCCGATAACAAGGTCACCGATGTCAACAGCGCGGCGGATGCCGATCTCGATGCGGCGCGGTCGTTGGTGTTGGCCGGCCGACGCTTCAATGCGCCGGAGCTCACCGAGGACGGCAGACGGCTGGGCGTGGCGATCCTGAATACCGAGACCGTCGCTGTCGGCACGGGGGCCGCCCCTCCGAGTGATGTGAATCCGCCGGGTACGTGGGTGGCCGGATGGGGGCGCGTGCTGGTCGGCGGAAACTGGGCTATGACGGCGCCGTACGCCGTCAACCCGGGGTACTTCAGTCCTCGCGCCGAATCGGAACTCTTCGAGGCATCGGCCGACCGGCGATGGACGGACATCACCCGCACCCAGCGGGTGCTGGGCTGGCAGCTCGTCGGGACCGGAATGCTCCCGCCCGACTGGGCAACCGTCACTGAAGTCGGCCATGCCGTGCCCAGCCCACCCCCCACCGGGGGGCCGATCCGCTTCGGTCTCGACGCCGCGCGCCTACCGGTCCGGTTCGCAGAATCCTGCAATCCAGAGGACCGAGCCCTCGCGGGTTCGATGCGCCCCATCCTGACAGCGCCGGGTGAAGTTCCCGGGTTGCGCAACCTGGATGGGGCGGCTGTCAGCAAGTGGCAGCATCCCGTTGCCCTGGTCGCCGCCGCGGCCACCGAACAGGGCGCCGGCAATCCCGACGGCGCCGTCGGGCGCCTTGACGCGGCTGCGCAACTGGAGCAACAGTCTCCGACCTATTACGGCGCCGCCTGGGTGGCACTGGGCCGCATCATGCTGACCACGTCGCTGCTCGGCGAATGCCCGGTGGCCGCCTGAGCGGTTCGATCCCCGCAATCAGCATCTCGCGGCGCTAGTCACCGCCGCGCCCATGCTTGCCACCGTGCCCATGCCCGCCACCGGGCCCGGGGCCAAACCGCGGCCCCTTCAGATCCGGGGCGAAGAAGGGGGGCGGCTGAACCGGCGGCAGCCACTGGATAACTAGCGGCGGTATCCCCGGCGGAAGCGCAAGGGGCGGCGGAGGAGGTGGTGCGGGTGGTGGCGCGGCCGGGGCGGGCGCGGCCGGGGCGGGCGCGGCGTTGCGCACCACCGCTCGCGGCGGCGGAGCGGGCGGAACCATCAGCTGTGCCATCGCGATGCGCGCAGGTGGTGGCGCCGGGGCGGGGGCAGGGACCGGCTTGGGCAGCTGCTGCGCCCCCTCGGGCGGCGCAGCCTGCAACGCGGTAGGCGGCGCCGCAGCGCGCGGACGCACCGCCATGTCGTCCGAGCCTTGATCCGCGGGCGTACTGACATTGACCGCCAATGCGATGGTCAGCGCCGTCATTCCCGCTATGAAGATGGCGGCCAGCGAGCTGCCCACTAACAGGAACGGCTTGCTGCGTTCCGGCACGTCGTCGGGATCCGACGCGATGTCGGTCGTGTCCCGGGTTGCGTCGGCGTGCCCAAGGAACGTGGTCGCATCGGCCGGGAAGAATGGGTAGAGCGTGGTTCCGTCGGGATCGTGCGAGTAGGCCAGGCCGATGGTGGATGTGTCGTAGCGCGGCGCACTCGCCGACGCCAGCGCCGCGCCGCGCGCCAACGCCAGTTGGGGTTCTTCGGGTGCGATGACCGGCACCGAGACAAGGTCCTGCAAATGTGTCTTGACCGCGGTGACGTCCACGCCGGAGCCGACGACGAACATGCCCTGGGCCTCTGGTTCCTGGTCCTCCAGGGCGGTAACCATCTCGGCCGCCACCGCGATTGCGTCGCCATCGCGCAGATTTTGGCTCCGCACCTTCACGACCGAGCCGTCGACGGTTTCGACGACCGCCAGCGTGGCGGTGTCGCGCTCGACGAACATCAGTGCGGTTTTGTCGTAGCCCACCGCCCGGCCGACCGTCTGGGCGAGGGCCGCGGCGGCGTGCAGCTCCGAAACCAGCAGCACATCTTCGATGTCGCGGGCGACCAACGCCTCCCGCAGCTCGGCCGCTTGGGCGTGATCAGTCCAGGTCACACCGGTCGACACCAGATGGTGGCCGGCGGCGATCGCGCCCTCCTGGGTACCCAGGACCGCTGCGATGACGTGTTCGGGTGGGCTCGGCGTTGCTGAGCCGTCGACGGCAGTGATGTCGAAGACGTCGTGGTCGATGATGGCACCGTCGGCTTTTTCGCCCTCAACGAGTGCGATGCTGACCGTCGTGGGTGTCATCGACACCCCGAGTACGATCTCCACCGCCCCTCCAACCCATTAGCCAGGCATATTCCGCTCTCGGCTGGGAGCGCGTCCCCACGCAAGCCGTCAATGTCCTTCCACCCATCGCTGCCGACCACTTCCGGCGGGTCACGGCGACGTGGGCTCGCGCTGGCCCTACAAGAAAACCGTACCCGCTTAGTCCAATCCTGACGCATGATGCGGGGAGATTTTTGAGATCCTGCCGGGCTTCCAGAAAACGGCTGAGGCGCGGCGGGCCCTAAAGAATTCTGTTGCACGACAGTGCTGCTTTGTGAGGGTGCGCGACACGGACAACCGCCGCTGAGCCGCCGCCGCGCGGCTGGCTTGGCAGTGTCGCGCGAGACTGACAACTTAGCGACTTCGTGGCCGAGACGCCGGCGGCGACCATCTGCTGGATGCCGCGGGCGAGCGCGGATCGGTCGTGAAATTCGACGTAGCTGTATCGCCACTCGACCTCGGTGCCATGCTCACCGCCGACCGGCCGTGATCCGTGGAGATGCAAAAGGCGACCGTGTCATCGTCGCCGACGTGAGCTTGAGCCTTCCGCTGCGCCCGCGCGCTTACCTGGGCTGGGCTAACCGCTCGTTGCAGCATTTGGCGTCGGATCAGGAACGCCAAAGGCGACGACTGGCTTTTGTAATCGCTACTTCGCGCCGAAGACGCGCTCCTGCAAGGCGGTATCCGCAATGCTCACGGCCTTCACGAGCTTGCCGCTGCGGTAGGTCAGCACGTCGGCTTGGAGCCCAGATTCCCCACCGGCGGTGATCTTGGTGATGACGACTACGTCGTCGCCCTCGCCGACTATGCGCTCGGGCGTAGTGGTGAAGGACTTTTCCGCGAGCTTGCCTAGTAGCTCCATGAACTGGTCTTTGCCGCGATAGTCGCCGCTGATCGCGCTGTTACCCGGTATGGACCATTCGATGTTGTCATCGAAGTCGGCTAGGGCCGTTTCGACGTCGCCCGCGCCGTACGCCTCATATGCCTTCTTGGCTAGCTCCACATTTTGACTTGCCACCATCGCTCCTTTGCGTCGGTTTCCTCTCGGGCGGGTCTTCCCGCCGAACATTCATCATCGACCAGTGCGCGGGCGGGAGAGGCAGGTTTGAGCACAGCGAAGAGTGGCATCCCGATCCACCCGAAGATGGCACGCAATCTGCCGGACATCGCTGACCAGCGGTGAAACGATACTTACGTGGACCCCAGCGGGGACGACGGTCGCGGTGCGGTGAAAGGAGCTGCACTGTTGTGCGGGTCGTGCGGGATGGAGCTGCCCCCGGACTCGCGGTTCTGCAACAAGTGCGGCACGCCGGTCACGCCCGCCGCGACAACGGCGGAGTACAAGCAAGTCACCGTGCTGTTCGCCGATGTGGTGCGCTCGATGGATATCGCCGCGGCGGTGGGCGCGGAGCGGCTGCGCGAGATCATGGCCGAGCTTGTCGGCCGCGGCGCCACCGTTGTGCAGCGCTTCGGCGGCACAGTCGACAAGTTCACCGGTGACGGGATCATGGCGGTTTTCGGCGCTCCGG
This sequence comes from uncultured Actinomycetota bacterium, assembly GCA_963715215.1. GTDB lineage: Bacteria > Actinomycetota > Actinomycetes > Mycobacteriales > Mycobacteriaceae > Mycobacterium. Next base: position 57,037 of record CAVQRJ010000021.1, on the reverse strand, counting down.
CAGCGATCGAGGACCACGCGCTTCGGGCTTGCCGGGCAGGATTAGCGATCCAACAGGAAGTGCAGCAACTGGGCGTCGAGGTCCATGATCGCGACGGAGTCGAACTGCTACTACGCGTGGGACTGAACTCCGGTCAGGTGATCGCCGGTGAGATCGGGTCCGGACCGTTCGGCTACACCACCGTTGGCGAGCAGGTGGGGATGGCTCAGCGCATGGAATCCGTCGCGCCACCTGGCGGTGTCATGCTCAGCGCGTCCACCGCCCGACTGGTCGATGAGGCAGCGGTCCTGGGGGAGCCGGAATCGGCCTGGATCAAGGGTGCCGATGCACCGGTGCCCGCCCGACGGCTGTTAGGCATGCGCGAAGCACGGGCGATCAGAAGCACTGACTCGATCTTCGTCGGTCGGCGGTCGGAAATGTCGGCCATCGAAGAGTTACTGGACCGTGCGGCGGTTGGTCATGGCTCGGTGGTCGGGTTGGTGGGACCGGCTGGTATTGGGAAAAGCCGTCTAGTCCGCGAGGCCGCGGCGATGGCGGATCGTAGGGGCCTGGAGGTGTGCGCGACTTTCTGCGAGTCGCACACCAGCCAGGTCGCCTTCCATGCCGTGACGCGCCTGCTGCGGGCGGTGACCGGCGTCGAGGGTCTTGGCGGTCCTATCGCTCGAGATCTATTGCGCGACCGCGTTTCTGATGCAGATCCCGAAGACCTGCTGCTACTTGATGACCTGCTGAGCATCGCGGACCCGAATGCTGCGGTGCCGGCAATAGATCCCGATGCGCGTCGCCGGCGATTGACGGCGTTGTTGAATGCCGCGTCGTTGGCCCGGGAAACGCCCGCGCTCTATGTCGTTGAGGACGTCCATTGGATCGATGAGGCCAGCGAGTCGATGCTGGTCGACTTGTTGACTGTGATTCCGCAGACACGCGTACTGGTGCTGATCACCTATCGTCCGGAATATCGGGCTGCATTAAGTCGGCTCACGGGCGCGAGGTCGATAGCCCTAGACCCGCTCAGTGATTCGGAGACATCAGAACTGGTTTCAGCACTGCTCGGGACCGACCTTTCGGTTGGCAGGCTCGGTGAGTCGATCACCGGCAGGTCCGCCGGTAATCCTTTCTTCGCCGAGGAGATCGTGCGGGATCTGGCTGAGCGCGGTGTACTGCGTGGCGAGCGAGGCGCGTACACATCGATTGCAGGGGTGACTGAGGTAAGCGTGCCTGCCACACTGCACGCCACTATCGCTGCACGCATCGACCGGCTTAGCCCCGGGGCCAAGCGGACCCTCGGTGCCGCGGCGGTGATCGGATCGCGATTCGGCCGGGATCTGCTGCTAGGCCTGGGGATCGATCCCACTCTCGACGAATTGGCCAGCACTGAATTGATCAATCAGGTGCGGTTGACACCGCGCTCCGAATACACATTCCGGCACCCGCTGATCCGCACGGTTGCTTACGAATCACAACTGAAGTCCCATCGCGCGGACTTGCATCGTCGGCTCGTCACTGCCATCGAAGCGCAGGGATTGCCAGACCAAAACGCGGCGTTGATCGCCGAGCACCTTGAGGCCGCCGGTGAATTAACCGAGGCCTACTCGTGGCACATGCGCGCGGGCACATGGTTCAGCCGCCGCGACATCGCTGCGGCACTATTGCATTGGGACCGAGCCCGCCAGATCGCCGACGCGCATACTGCTACGGATCCGAACCGGCTGGCAATGCGCATCACTCCGCGGACCCTCGTGTGCGGCAACGCCTGGCATGTCCACACAGACATCTCCGGTGTCTTCTTCGACGAACATCGGCAGTTGTGCATCGCCGCTGACGACAAGGCGTCTTTGGCGATCGGAATGTGCGGGCTGGCGATGGAGCACTTAAGTCAGGGCCGCGTGCGCGAAGCATCGGGTCACGCCTCCGAATTGATGACACTGGTCGAATCGATTGGAGACGCGTCGTTAACGGCGGGGGTTTCGTTCATAGTGAATCTCATCAAGGCCGAGGCGGGCGAGTGGTCGGAAGTGTTGCGATGGTCGCAGAAAGTCATCGACGTCACCGACGGTGACGCGACGTTGGGTAACTTCATTTCAGGATCGCCGCTGGCGCTGGCCTTCGCGTTGCGCGGCCTCGCCCGATGGGCTCTCGGCGTTTCTGGTTGGCGCGAAGACTTCGACGATGCGGTGGCCATGCCCCGAACGACGGATCCCTTGTCGCAGGCATCCGTCATTGACCTCAAGTACTCCTGGCCGATCACATGCGGGGCGCTACTGGCTGATGACACCGCGCTGCGCGAGACCAATGAAGCGCTAAGAATCGCTGAAGCCTCAGGTGACGACATGGCGCTGGCTGTTGCGTTGGAAGCGCTGGGCTTCGTTCTGTTGCACCATGTTTCGTCAGCAGACCGCGAACGAGGAGCGACGGCGCTCACGCAGGTACGTGATATGTGTCTGAATGACCGGTTCAGCCTGTCAGAACTCCCGCTAGTCAACGTATACCTCGCACGTGAGATGGCCAGGCGCGGAGATCGCGACGATGCCATAGCGTTGATGCGGGAGGCCACCGACTCACTATGCCGCGCGGGCCAGCTGCTCTCGTTCGGCATTCCTGCCACCTGTGTATTCGTGGAGACGCTGATCGAGCGGGGCGGTAAGGATGATGTAGCCGAGGCCGAGGCCGCTGTCGACCGGTTGGTCCGCGAACCGGGTGACGACATGGAGTCAAGGAATATCACCCTGCTGCGACTCCGAGCGCTATTGGCGCGCGCCCATGACGACGACGCGGTTTACCGCGAGTGCGCTGAACGCTACCGCGCGAAGGCGACATCTTTGGGCTACGAGGGACATATGAAGTGGGCCGAGGCGATGCCATGACTGCGGCTGCCCCTTCGGGGGTGGTGACGTTTTTGTTCACCGATGTCGAGGGTTCGACCCGTCGGTGGGAGGCCGACGCGGATGCGATGCGGGCAGCTCTGGCCGAGCACGACGCGGTATTGCGCAACGCGATTGAGGCCCACGACGGGTTCTTGTTCAGCCACACGGGCGACGGTGTGGCTGCCGCGTTCGCCTCGCCAAGGTGCGCGGTGGATGCCGCAGTAGTCGCCCAACGCGACCTGGAGTTGCCGGTGCGGATGGGTCTGGCGACCGGCGAAGCCGAACTGCGAGACAGCGACTACTTCGGCACGGTGCTCAATCGTGCGGCCAGGGTGATGGCTGCCGGTCACGGTGGCCAGATCCTGCTGGCCGACTCGACGGCGGTTCTGCTCAGTGGAGTCGATCTGGTCGATCTGGGACCGCGACGGCTGCGCGATGTCCCGATGCCATTGGGGATATTTCAAGTGGAAGCCGAGGGTCTCCGCAGACAGCCCGAACCAACGCCGTCTCGGAAAGGGTTGTCTCGCAACGAGTTTTGTTCACTCCGCCCTGCCGAGTAAAATCCGACGCCGCCGTATCTCAAAAGTGTGTTTGTGAGATGAGATGCGGCCACGCATCAGAGGTGACTTCGGATGAAGGCAAGGACTTCGTCCGTGGTGGCAAAGCCGCCGAGGTGACTCTCCTCATGGCGTAGGACGAGTTCGGCGTTGGGCAGGAGTGCGACGGCTTTTTGTGCGGCGGCGAGCGGCACGATGTTGTCGGCGTCGCCGTGCCACCACCGCACGGGGGCGTTGACGTCGGCAAGGCGGAAGCCCCAGTCGCGGCCGAAGAGTCGGGCGTCGTCGACGATTGCCTGAAAGCGTCCCTTGGCGAGCAGGACGAGGTCGTCGATGAACATGCCTTCCATGTCGGGATCGTGAAGGACCTTCCGGTCACCCTCGGGCGTGGTGCTGGCATAGGCCCGGCAGGCATAGTGCGCCAGAGGGAGGATCGGCAGCAGTAGCGCAGACGCCGCCTGGGCCAGGGGTCGACGCAGTCCACTCAGTACCGGGGCGAAGCGGCGGGCAAGGTCGATGGCGCCGGTCGCAAGGGCGTCCGGGCCTACCGACGGCACGACGCCGCCCAGCACCGCCACGGCCGCGACCCGGCCGCTGAGCGGAGGGACCGCCGCGCAGGCCAGGGCATACGGGCCGCCGCCGGAAAGGCCGACGACGCCCAGTCGCTCGGCACCGAGCGCGTCGGCAACATGCACGACGTCTCTCGCCCAGTCCGCCACCGACTCGTAGGGATGCGGGTCGGACAAACCCGTACCGGGTCGCCCCACTGCGATGACGCGCAGACCGAGCTTCTCGGCGGCGCGACGGCCGATCAGCGGAAATTGGCGCCGGCCGCCGGGTGTGCCGTGGAACCACAGCACTGGCTTCCCCGAGGGGTCGCCGAACTCGGCGAAGCCGAGACGACGGCCCGTCGGTAGGTAGAAGCGGCCTTCGGCGCGCGGCTTCTCGACGCGAGGCACGCGGAAGGGGTGCCGCATCGGGTTGGTCATTCGCATCTTCTCAGGATCGTCCTTGGCAAACGCTTTCATGGTGTAGATCGGCGAGAGGGGAGGCGCCGTTAGCGGCTTGCTGCCCGCGACGAGTGTTAAATGGCTTCGCGCCACGTCAGCGGCCCCGGCTCGCGCTTGCCGGGGATCTCCGGATCGCCGCCTTCGGGGTGGCCAGCCGAGTCTCAATATCTGCCGGACATCCATCGAGTTTTTCAGCCGAGCCGCCGAGTCCCGAGTCGGTCGAGTCGCGCCGGGCTAGTTCGTCCTGAAAGGGCGACCTCTCGTCACGATAAGGACATTCGAGATTCAACTCCCATGGAAAGGCCATTCGCTCCCCCGATGTAGCGCCGTACAGGCAATTAGCGGAAAACGCTACCGCAATTCCTCGCGATGTTGGGTAACTAATCGATATAGGGTGAATTGCGACTCAATATTGTTGCCGAATTCAACGGCAGGCGAACTGCGATGGGCTGTGGTCAGCCGAATCACGAAGTCGAGCAACGTAATTGCCGGAATGCGGCCTAGAGGCCCTGCACGTCAGGTGTAACTTCCGGGGCATGAAGCGGCAGTCGACATCGGCTTAGAGCAATCGCCCAACGGCGGTGTCGGCGAAATTGGGTTCCGAACGCAATGGCATTCGTTGCCGCCGTGTAAGCGAGCGAGCAGCGCTATGTTTTGCGTATGGATGCGACGGCGCGGGCAGATCTGGTGTGTGAAGGCGGTGGTGTTCGAGGCATCGGATTAGTCGGTGCGGTGAATGCGCCTGCCGCCGCTGGTTATGAATTTCATTCGGCATTCGGCTTTGCGCGCCGCCGGGTATGCCGCCGACGCACAAGATCCGCGGTCCGCTGTCATTGGCGTTCGGCGCGTTGGAGACTCTGATCAGCGATCAGGACGCGGCCTATATCGATGACGCGTGTGCGGGTCGGCGCACCACCTTTGTTCCGCCTGAGTCTGTCGGGGCGTTGGATTTCGACATCACCGCCGAGGATTGCCACGCGCAGTACAACCGCGGGCTGCATGCCGCTCAAGAGTTTTTGAAGTCCTGGGACTGCCCCGAATACCTGCGGGCGTGCCGCGACGAGCCCGCGCCTGCAAACGAGGTGTGACGGCCCTCGTCAGTGGCATGCTCGTGGCATGGCGGCCATCCCCGAGACCCTGTATGCCAGGGATGGCGACGTCAACTTGGCGTACCAGATCGTCGGTGGCAGTGGGCCGGATCTTCTTTTTGTCCCTACCGCCACGTTCCCGATCGACCTGCTGTGGGACGAGCCCACGGTCGCGGGTCACCTGCGCCGGCTGGCGTCGTTCAGCCGCCTGACGCTCACTGACCTGCTCGGTATGGGAAGCTCCGATGCGGTGCCGGTGCACGACCGTCCTGCGATGCAGGCGTGGACCGACGGAGTGGTCACCGTACTCGATGCAGCGGGGATCGAGTGCGTGTCGGTGTTCGCGACGGCCGAGTCGACGCTGCCAGTAATGCTGCTTGCCGCGAGCCATCCCCAGCGGGTGCGGTCACTGGTGCTATGGAGCCCGTTCGCGTGCTTCTTTCGCACAGCCGATGAACCGTTCGCGATGTCGGAGCCTGCAGTGGCGCGGTACATCAACGCGTTTGGGAACGCGGTCGGGACGGGTGCGATTGTCGACTTGCTGGCGCCCAGCTGGGCGGCCGACGTGGCGAAGCGGCGGTGGTGGGCGCGCGGTGAGCGACTGGCCGGCGGTCCCGGATATTTCAAGGCGGTCTACGAGATGTTCCTGCACACGGACGTGCGGCCCGTGCTCGACAGCATTCAGGCGCCGGCGTTGATCCTGCAGCGGACGGGTGACCGCCATGTGAAGGTCGAGCACGCGCGGTATGTCGCCGAGCGGATCCCACACGCGCGGCTGGTGGAATTAGATGGCGACGACCATGAGTGGTTCGTGGGAGACACCGACCGGGTGCTCGACGAGATCGAGTCCTTCCTCACCGGGGCGCGCCGTGTCGCGCCGACCAATCGTGTGTTGTCGACCGTGTTATTCACCGACATCGTCGGATCAACCGAGCGCGCGGCGACCGTGGGCGATGTGGCTTGGGCGGCGGCCCTCGACGCTCACAATCGTGTCATCGAGCGTCACGTCGCCGGCGCGCGGGGGGCGGTCGTCAAGTTCACCGGCGACGGCGCGCTCGCGACGTTCGACGGCCCGGCGCGAGCGATCAACTGCGCGTGCGCAATCCGCGACGCGTTGGACGACCTCGGCCTGCCGATCCGCGTCGGCCTGCACACCGGCGAGGTGGAGATGGCCGACGGCGACGTGCACGGTATTGCGGTACACATCGCTGCCCGCATCATGGCGCTCGCAGCGCCAGGCGAAGTCCTCGTGTCGGGCGCGATCCCGCCGCTGGTGCTCGGGTCCAGGATCGCGTTCGTCGACCGCGGCAGCTACGAATTGAAGGGTGTGCCGGACCGGTGGCCTGTCCTGGCGGTACGCGAAACCCGCGATTGAGAGCGGGTTAATGAGCTCCCACTCGACGCTTCACCTCATTGTCAACGGCAGTGGCGATGTCATGAACGAGCCTCGAGTGCCATTGCTTGTGCGCCTCGAGGTCTGCGGCTAGCGCGTGGCAGTCTGGGCATACCTGAGGGGCCGAGGTCTTGTGCTGGCTCTGCTCCACGATGCTCCACCTCCTTGAAGGAAAAGGGGTCTGTCTCGACCGTGGCACGAACCGGAGCCCGTGTCCACTATTCGCCTTTAACGGCTACGCCGGTGTGCGCTCGACCAGATCGAGCGCAGATCTTGCAGCAGGCCGGTGATCAGGGGTCTGGTTGCGCCGGTTCCTGTGGCTGACTCTGGCATTCGGACCCGAACATCGGAACCCAATCACCGAAATACCAGAAGCCCCACTGCCGCGAGCATCGTCGAAGGCGGGGGCAACCGTCTGGCCGGCGTACTCAAAGGGTTTGGGAGGCAGCGCATCCGTGCGGACGGACCGGAGCATTATGCGCGGGGCGATCGAGGAGGCGCTGCGGTGGGAGCCGCCGATCAGCACGGTCGTGCGGGTAGCCAGGCGGGACTGTGAACTCGGCGGGATCGCGATTCCCAAGGGCACGAACGTGAGCGTGAGTGTGGCGGCGGCGAACAGGGACCCGGCGCATTACCGGATCCGGACCGTTTCGACCCGACCCGAAAGAACTTCGCGCATTTGACGTTTGGTGCGGGCCCACATGTGTGCCTGGGGATGCCGCTGGCGCGGATGGAGACGATGGTCGCGATCAATGCTCTGCTCGACCGGCTGCCGGACCTGCATCTGGACCCGACGGCGCCACAGCCGGTGATCAACGGCGTGGCGTTCCGCTCGCCGGCGGCGCTGCCGGTGGAGTTCACCGCGGCATAGCGCACTTCGTCGAAGCTGGGGTGCACCGATTGCGGCCGGCGGCGTCTAGGGGAGACGATGAGGAATGGCGGCCCACGTGGACGTGCGGGTGTACGCCGAGCTCAACGACTTCCTGCAACGGGAGTCGCGTGGTCTGACCTTGCGCCGTCCGTTCCAACCTCATCAGACAGTCAAAGACGTTCTCGAGGCGATGGGCATTCCGCATACCGAGGTGGACCTCATCGTGGTTAATGGGAGGGCAGAGGACTTCACGCACCGCCCGGCCGCCGGCGACCGGATCGCCGCGTACCCGATGTTCGAAGCGCTCGACATCGGCTCGACGACCCGGCTGCGTCCGGTTCCGCTACGCGATCCGCGCTTCGTCGTCGACGTGAACATCGGCCGGCTGGCGCGGCTGCTGCGCCTGCTGGGGTTCGACGTGTGGTGGTCGAGTGATGCCGACGACGAGACGCTGGTCGATGTCAGCCTCGCACAGCGGCGCATCTTGCTGACCCGAGACCGCGCCCTGTTGAAACGTCGCGTCATCACGCATGGCGTGTTCGTCCACTCCGACGATCCTGAGGAGCAGACGCTCGAGGTGATCCGGCGCCTGGACCTCAGCGAACGGCTCGCGCCCTTGACGCGTTGCCTGCGGTGTAACGGCGAGCTCGTCGCCGTCGGCAAGGAAGAGGTGATCGACCGCCTCGAACCATTGACCCGGCGGTACTACACCGATTTCAGTCGGTGCGCGGACTGCGGCCGGATCTATTGGCCCGGTTCGCATTACGCAAAGCTGCTCCGTCTCGTTGACCGGCTCCGCGAGCCCCTCTGAACGCGACGCCTTATCTGGTCAACGTGATGGTGTGTTGACCCACCGGAACCGCCACTGACGGACCGGTCGGCTGACCGTCGAGCAGCACCGTCGTATCCAGATGGCAGAGCGGCGAGCGTGACCTGCGCGAGCGTGTCGGTCACGACGTTGATCGTCGACGTCTTCAACGAAGCGAGCCCCGCCCTGGCGATATCCACGGTGAGGCCTGCGACGTGGCTGAGGTTCAGCGCCAGCGACGGCAACGGGTCGACGGGCTGCCCGATTCGCCAGAGCAGCTCGGTGTACAGCCCGGGTGAGAGGTCGAGGTCGGGTTCGAATCCGCGACGACGCCGCGCGGTGCGCGTCGGGTCCGGCCTCGCGTGTGATCTCGCGTCGACGGTGGCCCTCTCCCCGCGTCGGGCCGTGGTGTCCGGGTCGGCCGTCAGGTCCGACAGCCACCACACCTGATGCGGCCCGATGCCCAGGTCATGGCGCACCAGCTGCGGATACCACGTGAAGGTGATGTGCCCGGGGTCGCTCTGCCGCAGACCGGTGCCCATGTGCGACACCGGGTCGTCGAAGTCGTCTTTGAACACCCAGCCGATGTGGTCCTCGGTCGGATAGACGGTGAAGCGGTAGCGGTAAGCGAGCCGGTCGAGCTCATGCACCTGGAACAACACGGAGGTAAACGGCACCAACTCGTCCAGAAGGCCGTGGGCGATGACGAACGGAAGCCACCGCGCATTGACGAGCAGCCGCAAGGTGTCGCCCTCACGCGCGCAGTGCGAGTCCGGGTCCAGGTTGCCCGGAATGGTCACGTCGGGCAGCAACTTCACCCCGCAGGCGGTCGGCCCGGCCAGCACGACCGCCTGGGCGAACACTTCCGGATAGGCCAGCGCCAGCCGGTAGGTCCCGTAGCCGCCCATCGAGTAGCCCGAGATCACGGTGCGGTCGGGGTCGGTGCCGAGCTGCTCGGCCACCCGCGCCCACACCTCCCACAGGTCGAGTTCGCCCTCGTCGAGATACCAGCACGAGGGGCCGCGGGCCAGTGGCGTCACCACCACCGAGTCCCGATCTTCGCAGATTTGGTGCAGCAGCCGTGGGCCGATGGCGGCGAATTGGTTCTGGCCCAACGCAAGTGAGTGCAGCAACAGCGTCAGCGGCAACTTGCGGCCGGGGGCGTACGTCGAGGGAAGACACACCGAGTAGGGCTGCACCCGGCCGAGGAACACGGGATCGGTACTCAACGGCGCGGTGTCGGCGACCCCCTGTCCCAGCTCGATCGACGACACGTACCACCGGGTCGAGGTGCCGTGCACGACGGGCTCATCGGTGGTGATGCGATCGGCAAGGTCATCCCACGGGACGGCCAGCGAGAACTGCGACACATCGCCGTCGGCGAGGGCGTCGGCCTGTGCCGCGTCCGACCAGAAATTCAGGTGCGGCTTCTCCTGGTCGTGGGTGCGGAAAGCGACGTTGTACACGTTCGGCTGCCCGGGCTTCGCGCCGCGGCTCAACGGAACGTCGGCGAACCCGTCGCCCTCGTCGTTGGCGAGCCCCGCCGCCAGCCGGATCGTCCAGGTGCCGGTGGGCTCCACCAATGAGCGCGGAACCCGGGCGAGGAAGGAGCGAGCCGACATGTCGACGGTGTGTTCGATGGGAGTCGACGAATGTGTGGTGAGGTCGATGAGCCGCGCGCCGGCCGCGGAGACGAGTAGGGCCAGGTCGATACCCGCGGACCGGACGCCCGCACCCGCCGGCCAGTCGTCGGTGGTGGTCGTCGCGCGGTCGGTGTCGAATGTGAACAGCGCGATGGGGACGGACGGGTCGAGCAGCGTGTTCCAGTCGACCCGCCACCACGTGTCGGTCTCGGTGAGCCCTACGGCGGCCCGAAAGATGTCGGCGCCGTTGCGGGCGGCGGGGCCGTCCGGGTAGACGTACGTGCCGCGTGGCGGGGCGCCGCCGTTTCCCAGGCTCACCGGGACGCCGGTGGCCCCGTGGTCGTCGTACAAGAAGTCGGTCCAGAACAGCGCGCCGCCGGCGAAGCGGCCCGTGCCGCAGGTGCGCGGGAACTCCTCGCCGAACGGCCATCCGTCCGGTCCCGGAAGCTCGGGCTCGGGCCTCAGCGCCGCGGGAGGCACCCCTTCGGGCATCCCATCGATCACCACCAGCTCCGAGGGCGGCGCAGGCGACTCCGGTGTCAGCGCGTGCAATACCTTGTCGGCGAGGCCGCGCCCGAAGCGGATCGGCGAAAGCGCGAGATCGACCAATGACATGACTTCAACCTATGTCGCTCAGAGCGAGATGCGCTCGCGACTGGGCCGGACGTCGCCGGTGTCGGCGTCGAAGAAATACGTTCGCTCCGGCGGCATCTCGAGACCGATTTGGGTGCCGGTGTCGTAATCGGTGCCCGCAGGTCCTTGGATGACCACCCGCGTCGGCACCGGCTCGTCCTGCACATCGACCAGCGCGGTCACCAGGACGTGGCTGCCCAGCGGCTCAACGAAGTCGACCCGGGCTGGCACCAAGCCATGGGAGTGATCGCTGTGCAGGCGCAGATGCTCGGGCCGCACACCGACCGTGACTGGGCCGTCCGGCGTCGGCACCGCGGTTACTTCCGTGCCGCCGACGTGCAGCACTCCGGATCGGACCGTGGCCTGGATGAGGTTCATCGGCGGACTGCCCATGAACGCCGCGACGAACGTGTTCGCCGGATGGTTGTAGATCTCGTCGGGGGTGCCGATCTGTTGCACTTCGCCGCCCGCCATCACACACAGCCGGTCGCCGAGCGTCATCGCCTCGACCTGGTCGTGGGTGACGTAGATCGACGTGACCGGAAGTTCGCGGTGTAATCGCTTCAGGTCGCCTCGGACCTGGTTGCGCAGTTTCGCGTCGAGGTTCGACAGCGGTTCGTCGAGCAGGAAGGCCTGCGGCTGACGAACGAGCGCACGGCCCATCGCGACCCGTTGACGTTGGCCGCCGGAGAGCTGGCCGGGCTTGCGGTCGAGTAGCTGATCGATCTCCAGCAGCTTGGCTGTCTCACGCACCCGTCGCTCGACCTCGGTGCGCGGCGTCTTGCGCTGCCGAAGGCCGTAGGCCAGGTTGCGGTAGACCGACATGTGCGGGTACAGCGCATAGTTCTGGAACACCATCGCGATGTCGCGTTCGCCGGGAGCCAGGCCGTTGACGACGGTGCTGCCGATCCGGATCTCGCCCGACGTCGGCTTGTCGAGGCCCGCGAGCAGTCGCAGCGCGGTGCTCTTCCCGCACCCCGACGGCCCGACGAGGATGAGGAACTCCCCGTCGGCCACGGTCAGGTTGAAACCGTTGAGCGCGACCACGCCGCCCGGGTAGCGCCGCGTGACGTCACGGAACTCCACTTCTGCCATGGTCAGCCCTTCAGTCCGGTGCTGGCTACCGATTGCACGAAGTAGCGCTGCGCCCCGATGAACACGAGCAGCATCGGCAACAGGCTCATCACGTTGGCCGCCATCAGCAGGGGCCACTTGACCCGGTGTGCGCCCTGGAAGTAGCTGAGCCCCAACGGGATCGTCATCTGATCCTGCGAAGTGATGACGATCAACGGCCACAGGAAATCGTTCCAGGACGTGAGGACGGTGAGTGCGGCCAGAGTCGACAGCGCCGGCAGCGACAGCGGCAGGATGATCTTGAAGAGCACGCCGATCCGTGATGTCCCGTCGACGCGGGCGGCCTCCTCCAGTTCGACGGGCACGGTCAGGAAGAACTGGCGCAGGAAGAAGATGCCGAACGCCGTCGCCAGGTTCGGCAGCATCAGGGCGCCGATGTGGTCGATGCCAAGCCCCTCCCAGACGTTGTCGCCGAACCACTTGACGATGAGGAATACCGGAATCATCGTGACCTGGAACGGCACCATCAGCGTCGCCATCAGGGTGATGAAAAGCGCTCCGCGGCCGAGGAATCGGACCCGCGCGAAGGCGTAGCCGGCGAGGCAGCAGACGACCAGATTGCTGACCAGTACCACCAGCGTCACCAACGCGCTATTGACGAAAAAGTGCCCGAACGGTGCCGCCGCCCACGCCTCGGAGTAGTTGGAGAATCGTGGCGACTCCGGGATCAGCACCGGCGGAAAGCGATTCGCCTCGCCTTCGGTCTCCAGCGACGTGACGAGCATCCACAGCAGGGGCACGATCAAGATGAACGTCAACGGGATCAGCACCAGATGCCACGGGCTGACCAGCCGCCAACGAGAGGACGGCTCAGGCGACTCGGTATGCGGCGCAGTTGTTTCGGTGGGCGGTAGCTGTGTGGTCGTCATAAGTGCACATGCCTACGGGCGAGCCGGAACTGCACGGCGGTGATCACCAGGATGACGACGAACAACGCGTAGGCCATCGCCGCGGCGTACCCGGCGTCGAACTGCACGAACGCGCGGTCCCACAGGTAGTAGACGATGACGGTGGTGGCGCGCAGCGGTCCACCGCGCGTCGTGACGTAGACCTCGTCGAAGAGTTGCAGCGCGTTGATGGTCAGCCAGACGAGGAGGAACAGGTTCGCAGGTCCGAGCAGGGGCACGGTGATGGTGCGGAACCGGGTGAAGGCCGACGCGCCGTCGATCGCGGCCGCCTCGTGCAGTTCGGCCGGAACACCTTGCAGCGCAGCCAGATACACGATCACCGAGAAGCCGGTCCAGCCCCAGATCGTCATCGCCACGATGACGTACAACGCCTGTGACGGTGACGCCAGGAACGGTTGCGAAGGCACGCCCACCGCGTTGAGTGCCGCGTTGACCAGACCGTAGTCGCGGTCGGTCAACCACAGGAAGATGATGCCTTGGGAGATGGTCGACACCGCCATCGTGATGTAGGCGGCCGTTCGGTAGACCGAGATGAAACGCACCGAGCGGTTCAGCGCGGCGGCGATGAACAGTCCGACGAGCATCGTGCCGGGCACGAACAACGCCGTGTAGATGATCGTGTGTTTGACCGCCTCCACGAAGACCGGGTCATCGGCCAGCTTCTTGTAGTTGTCGAAGCCGACCCACGGCGTCTCGTCGCTGAGAAGGTCGGACTTCTGGAACGACAACTGCAATGACATGAGCACCGGCAGCAGGCCGAAGATGCCGATCAGGATGGCCGCTGGACTGACCAGCGCCCACCCCGACACGGTGTCCGTGTGGCTGAGCCGCCGAAGCAATGCAGGCATCTCCCTACTTCTCGGCCAGCTTCGCGTCGGCAGCCTGGGCGGCGGAGTCCAAGGCGGCCTTCGGCTGGTCCTTGCCGAGCATGACGGACACGATCGCCTGGCCGAGCGCTTCCGAGATCGCCGGATACTGTTCGACCTGCGGCCTGACCGTGTGGACGTTCTTCAGGTTTGCGACGAACTCCGCGGTGCCGGGCACGTTCTTGTTGAGTTCGTCGAGCACGGTCTTGTCGTCGCCGACCGAGGCGCGGATGGGCAGATCGCCGGTTCCCAGCGAGAACGCCTTGACCTGTTCGGGCGCCGACAACCACTTCACGAAGTCGATGGCCGCCTGCTTGCGCTTGTCGCCGTTGTCGAACACGACCCAGTTGTCGGGTCCGGCGATGGTCTGATGCCCGCCGCTGGAACCGGGGTAGGTAGGCATTACCTGGACGCCGTACTCGATGTCGGAGAGCTGGCTGAGATCCCACGGACCGGTGACCAACATTGCGACCTTGCCGCTGTTCATCAGTTTGGGCCCGTTCTCGTTGGTGGTGTCGAGGTAGAGCGACTTGTCGTCGACCGCCATCTGCTGCAGCGTCGTCAGCGCCCTGACACCGGCCTCAGAGTTGAAGGCGGCCTTCGTGTTGTCCGGCGTCAGGATGTCGCCGCCGGACTCCCACAGCATCGGAAGCCAGTGCCAGACAGTGTCTTCGCTGCCGTCGGCGGGGATGAGCCAGCCGTACTGTCCCTTGGCCGGGTCGGTCAGTTTGGCTGCCGCGGCACGGAAGTCGTCCCAGGTCCAGTTCGGCGTGGGAGGCTCGACACCGGCGTCGGCGAACAGCTTCTTGTTGTAGACGATCGCGAGGTTGTCCACCAGTGCGGGCACGCCGATGACCTTGTCGCCGACCGTCGCGGCCTTGCGCTCCGCCTCGTAGAAGTCGTCCCACTTCCAGTCGGGCTTGGCCACCTCCTCGGTCATGTCGACGAGCGAGGAGATCTTGGCGATGTTCGGCGCCCAGGATCCGAACATGTAGGCCACGTCCGGTGCGCTGTTACCGCGGACCGCGGTCAGAACCTTCTGCAGCACAAGGTCGTTGGACGAGTACAACTCGGACACCTTGACGTCCGGATGTTCCTTGTTGTACTGGTCGACGAGGCCCTTGAAGACCTCGCCCTCGGTGTCCTGGTAGCCGTGCCACACCGCAATCTCGGTGGGGCCGGATGATTCCTCGCCGCCGCCTCCTCCGCCACCGCAGGCGGCGAGGACGAGTGCAAGGACGGCGATCAGTGCGATGCACAACCTACGTCGAATCACGGTGACACTCCTTAGTTGGTGATATCTCGGGCGAGGATTGGAGCCGCCCCGGCGGCGACATCAGGTCTGGAACGCAGTGACGGGGGTAGCAGTTCGCCGTGCGCGGTCGTCAGTTCGTCGCACAGTTCCCAGATCTGATCGACGGACAGCGTCGCTGCCGTGTTCGGGTCGACCATGGCAGCCGCGCGCACCAGGCGCCGGTCTCCGTCGACGGCCGCGCGCACGGTGAGGTCCACCGGGCCGAGGAAACTCCGGTTGAGCGCGGCACACTGCGGTGGCAGGTCGCCGACCTTCAGGGGATGCGCCCCCAGCGCGTCCAGCAGCGTCGGCACCTCGACGGCCACTCCGTCGGGCAGGTTGGTGATCAGCCCGTCGTTGACGACGTTGGCCGAGATTACCCGCGGCGTGCCCGTCTCCAGGGAGTGGATCACCTGCGGTGCGTACTCGGTGGAGGTGGTGTCGATCGGAAGCGTCTGCGTGTCGGCCAATTCGGCTCGTACCCTGTGGTATTCGGCCACGTTGGCTTCGCTGATGGATACGTATTCGCCGACGTTGATGCGCAGCCGCTCGATTTCGGCGGGATCGTGCAGGTACCAGGGCACGTACTCGCTGCTGTGCTCGCTGGTCTCGGTCGGGTAGTAGCCCAGCCGCCGGTACATGTCGACCCGGACGCGCCTGCGCAGTTCCGGATCGGCGGCGATGCGCTCGTCCAGCAGTGGGTAGAGGTTCTCGCCGCCGCGTTCCCACCGCAGCACCCAGGCCTGGTGGTTGACGCCTGCCGACCAGTAGGACACGTCGTCGTAGGGCACGTCGATGAGTTCGCACAGGCCGACCATCGTCCAGTACACGGAGTGGCACAGGCCCAGCACCTTCAGCTTGGGCGCGACCGCGTGGAGGTACGAGATGTTCATGGCCATTGGGTTGGTGTAGTTCAGCAGCCACGCGTCAGGGCACACCTCTGCCATGTCGCGGGCGATGTCGGCGAGGACCGGGAAAGTCCGTAGGCCGCGGAAGATTCCGCCGACGCCGATGGTGTCGCCGATGGTCTGGTTCAGCCCGTAGCGCGCCGGAATCTCGAAGTCCCGCACCGTGGCCTCGTGCATACCGACCGCGATGACGTTGATGACGTAGTCCGCACCGTCGAGCGCGCGGCGGCGGTCGCGGGTGGCGACAACCTCCGGGTCGGCGCCTGCCGCGCGGGCGGTTGCGCGCGCGATCGCCTCGGCCGTCTGCAGCCGTTCGTCGTCGATGTCGTGCAGCACCACCCGGGTCGAGCCCAGCTCGGGGAACGACAGGATGTCGCCGAGCAGTTCGCGGGTGAATTCGACGCTGCCCGCGCCGATGATGACGACGGTGGGTTTCACTGCACCGTCCGGCGTTCAGTCGTTCTCGGTGTGTCCGCCACGACCGCTTCGGTGAGATCTTCGCCGCGCTTCTCGTCGCTGTAGACCATCAACGTGGAGCCGACGAGCGCGAGCACGATGCCGATCGCGCCGTAGGGAGTGGGCAGGGTCTGGTAGGCGATCAGCGAGATGACGACGGTCAGTGCAGGCGCGAGGGCATTCGTCGTGGGTGCCACGATGGAGGCCTTCCCGCGGGCGAGGGCCATCACGAGGAACAGTGCGCCGACCGCGTTGAGCACCTGGGTGCCTGCCGTCAATGCGGGTGCCTGCCAGGGGAAGTCGGTGGGGATGCCGCCGACCATGATCAGCGCAACCGGGATCAGCGCCAGCCCGCTGATCGTCATCCATCCGAACGTGGTGGCTTCGTTGACGCCGATGGTCGCGGTCTTGCGCATGAAGTAGGCCTGCACGCCCCACGCCACGCAGATCAGGATCGCCAGCAGCAGCCACGGGCCCTTCGATTCCTCGGCTTCACCGCCGGTGATGGTGAACAACACGATGGCCGCCAGCGCCATGACGAGGCCGACCACTGCCAGCGGCTTGAGCCGTTCGCGCAGAAGCACCATCGCCATGATCACCGTGATCGCGGGGGAGATCGAGATGATCGGGAAGATGAGGTAGGCCGGGCCCATCGTCAGCGCCTGGAACAGGATGAGCTGGCCGCCCGCACCGGTGAGCCCGATCAGCAGCCCGTAGATCGTCGCGGCAGGGCGGCGGTCCCAGCGTTGGCCGCGCAGGATGAAAGCGGCCGGGATGATCATCGTCAGCGCCCAGATGCTGTAGATCATCTCGTCGGGGTACTCGTACTTCGTTGCGGGCAGGGCGGAGAACGCGCCCCAGACGCCCCAGAAGATGATGAGCAGTGCGGCGTAGAAGATCCAGCTGCGGGTCTGCTTGGTGGCAGTGGTGGGTGTATCGGTCATGTTGCCTTCACCTCGTCGAGTCGTTCTCGGAAAGTTGTTGCACAGCATCCGGACTCAATGGATGTCCGCTGTGCTTTGCGGCGTACAGCGCGGCGCCCACCGCCGGGTCGAGCTTCGGACGTTGCAGGTCGTACTTGGCTTGAGTGCCCTGCAGCGCGGCGACGAACAGCTTGAGAAAGCCGTCGTCGGAGAACATGCCGCCCGAGTAGGACACCGGGACGGTTTCCTGGTCGGTGAATCCGACCAGGGTGCGGGTCGTTTCGATCAGTATTACGAGCTCGTCGGCCGCCGCGGAAAGGATGCGCTGCGATTCTTCGTCGCCGGCGCGCGCGGCTTCGCAGACCGTGGTCGCCAGCGCGGCGATCTTGCTGCGGTTGCCCTTCCACGTGTCGATCACCAGGCTGACCACGTCGAGATCGCCGCCGACTTGCAGGCGGTCCTTCATCAGTTGGTGCAGCGGGCCGCGCGGCAGGCGCCCGTCGCTCATCCGGGAGAATGCGTTGAGTCCGTGGGCGGCAATCCAATACGCCGAGCCTTCGTCGCCGAAGAGTTCACCCCAGCCGCCGACCCGGTGGCCGACGCCCCGTCGCTCGCCGTAGGTCATCGACCCGGTTCCGCTGATGACGTTGATACCGTCCTCGCCTGCGAGCGAGCCGGCCCAGCCGCACACCATGTCGTTGTCACAGCTGTACCGGTCGTGGCCGAGCACGCCGGCAGGGACGGCGTCGAGCTGCTCGATGTCGCCGCTGGCCTCGCCGTAGCCGGGAAGGCCGAAGAACGCCGCGTCGATATCGGCGGTCCCGATGCCTGCCTGGGCGCAGATGTCCGTAACGCCCTGTGCCAGTGACTTTTCGACGATATCGAAGCCGTCGTTGAAGTAGTAGGACGTCGGCGCCGTCGTGCGGGCGATGACACGTCCGGTGTCGTCGATGAGCGCCAACGCCGTCTTCGAGCCCCCGCCGTCGACTCCGAGATAGCAGGCCATCTTTACCGTCCGCTCGTCGTCATCGGATAGATTCTGACGCCCTGCACGACGCGGTTGACCTCACCGGAGGGAAAGGGATTGTCCGGCGTCTTGCCGTGTTCCAGTGCGGTGAACAGGGCGAGGTATTGAGCGAACACCAGATACGGGAGGGCAACAAGGGCGTCGTCGAAACCGTCGAGGCCCGGCAAGGACAACAGCGGGGCCGTGGGTTTCGGGAATGGGCTGGCTGCTGATCACCCCGACGGCGTCCTGGCCGAGTTGCGCGCGGATCTCGGCGATGATGTCGAGGTCGTAGCGACGGGTGTAGGGGTCGGTGGATACGTAGACGATGACGACCGTGTCGCCGTCAAGCGCGGACTTGGGCCCGTGCCGGAAGCCCAGCGGGGAGTCGAAGTAGGTGACGACCTCGCCCGCCGTCAGTTCGAGCATCTTCAGCGCGGACTCCCGTGCGAGCCCTTCCAGCGGTCCGCTGCCGAGGTAGAAGAACCGCTGCTTCTTGGCTTGTGCGAGGGACTTGATGTCGGGCTGGAGGCTGGCAACGTGCTCGGCCGCGGCTCGCGAGCTTCTCGCCGTCGTCGGGGTTGCCGGGCCGAGCAGCAGCAGGCAGGTCAGCAACATCGAGGTGAGGCTCGACGTCATCGCGAAGCCGCTGTCGTTGGTGCGTTCCGGCATGAAGACGACGCGCGAGTTCGCGCGGTCCCTGTGCGTCCGGCCCAGGTCGCCGTTGGGGTCGCAGGTGAGGACGAGATGCCAGACGTCGTCGACGAGTTCGTCGGCGAGTTCCGTGGTGGCGAGGCTCTCCGGGCTGTTGCCCGAGCGGCCGAACGACACCAGCAGCGTCGGGGTGTGCCGCTCGAGGTAGTCGAGCGGGCTGGCGACGATACTCGTGGTCGGTATGGCGTCCACGCGGCGCCCGAGATGGCGCCGCAGCGTGGCCGCCGCAATCTCGCCGATGAACGCGGAGCTGCCCGCCCCGGTCAGGACGATCCGGATATCGGGGCGGCCGACGATCTCACGCAGGAACTCTGCGACCGCGGGATCGGTGCGCTGCGCGACGTCGCGCCAGACATCGGGCTGCTGGCCGATCTCGAGAATCGTTGCGCCGCCGTCTTCTTGGGCGGGCGGGGAACCGATCATCGGCTGTCTCCAGTGGTGTTGGTGTTGGTCGCGCGGCAGGCGCGGGCGTAGGGCCGCATCGCGTCCCGGATTCGGTCGATCACCAGGCATTGGGCGACGGGCTCGAGTTCGCCAGCGCGGATCCGGTCGTACTGATACGGCAGGAACTGGCTGATGAGAGGCATCGGGATACCGACGCGGTCGAGGTTCGCCAACAGGGTCCAACGCGCGACGTCGACGTCGTCGTCGGCCCAGTAGTAGCGCAGCCGGTCGCTGTAGCTGTAGCGCCGGGCAGTGCGCTGGGTGAGCGTGTCGCCCTCGTAGTAATCCCGCCAGTACTCGGGATTTGTCAGCATCCTGCGCTCGACGACCTCGATCAGGTTGGACCGGCAGGGCCGGGGCAGGAGCTCGTTTTCGATCAACGCCAGCGCGAACAGCGCTTCGCGCATCGCGAAGGTCAGGGCGGGCCCGACCTTCAGCACGGCCCAGTGGTCTTCGACCAGTTCTCTCAATTGGGCGGGGCGCTGGTAGTCGGTCGAGTGCGCCTCGAAGACCAGGTGGTCCTCATCGTCGAGGACGCGCCTCAGCTCGGCCGTGGCGTCGCGCTGGTAGTGGATGACGTGGAGGTGGTCGAACTCGACGCCGGGCTGCACCACCAGAGCGATGACGCGCGCCCAGACGTGGTCGAGGTCGGCATTGGCGAAGGCTTCGCGATGGGCGGCGATCGTGCGGCGGGCACGGTCGGCGGGTGTGGGGGTGAGCACGCCGAGGGTCTCGTGGGCGCCGCCGGGGACGGGCACCTCTGTGCCGATGACGTACATGGGCGCGCCGGCTTGCGTTGAGTCCTCGGCGACGCGCATCAGGCGGGCGGTCCGCTGCGCGACGACCTCGTCGTCGAGGACCTTCGGGTCGTCGGCGCAGGACATGCTGCAGTCCAGATGGATTTTGGCGTAGCCGGCTTCGACGTAGGCCGCGATAAGGGTCTCGGCTTTATCCATTGCCGCGTCGGCGGTTTCGCGTTGCCAGCGGTTCGGGCCGAGATGATCGCCACCCAGGACGACGCGGTCACGCGGGAACCCGGATTGGTCGGCGATGGAGAGCACGAGGTCGCGGAACTCGGCCGGGCGGAGTCCGGTGTAGCCGCCGAACTGGTCGACCTGATTCGAGGTGGCCTCGATCAGGACGTAGCTGCCGTCGGCGGCGGCCTGCGAAACGGCCGCCGCCACCACGGTGGGATGGGCCGAACAGACGGAGTAGATCCCGACGGCCTCGCCGGCCTTGTGCCGGCTGATGGTGTCGGCCAGCCAGTTGACGCGTTGGCTTACGTGCGCGGCGGCGACCCGTGTCACGCGATCACCCACCAGCCGAACGTGTGCAACATTTGTCGATCATGAGAAGCTCGCTCATAGTGCGCAATGGATAGTCGCCAAACGATCACTAAAACTGATCGTTTGCACTGATTTCGAGGAGTCGTCCCATGTCGATCAGGCGCATCGATCGGATGCGTGAAGTGCTGTCGCTTCTGCGTGCCCGCGGCGAGGTCGACTCGCAGGTGTTGCGAAAGGAGCTGCGGGTATCGGCGGCGACGTTGCGGCGCGACCTCACCGAACTCGAGGAACAGGGGCTGCTGGTACGGACGCACGGCGGAGCGCGGGCGCTGGACCCGAGCGGAAGTGAGATTCCGGTGCGGCTGCGCGATCACCGGATGATCGCGATCAAGAGGCGGATCGCGCAGCACGCGGCGGCGCTGGTGCCGGCGGGTCCGCAAGCGGTGGCGCTGACGGGTGGGGTGACGACCGGGGAGGTGGCGCGATCGCTGAGGGGCCGGCCGCAGATGACGATCGTGACGAACTCGCTGACGATCGCGGCGGACTGCGCGGTGGACGCGCACATGAAGGTGATCATGACGGGCGGGCTGGTGAGGGCGAATTCGATGGAGGCGGTGGGGCCGATGTCGGAGCACGCATTCCAGGTGATCAACGTCGGCACGGCGGTGCTCGGTGCGGATGGGATGTCGGCGGAGGTCGGGGCGACGACGTTCGACGAGGCGGAGGCGCGCACGGCGATTGCGATGGCGGCGAACGCCCAGCAGGTCGTCGTGCCGGTGGACGGCTCGAAGATCGGGAAGGTCACGCTCGCAAAGATGGTGCCGCTCAGCAAGATCGACCACCTGGTGACCGATTCGACGGCCGACAGTGGCCAGTTGGAGAAGATCGCCGCGGCGGGCGTGCACGTTCACGTGGTCGAGGTGGGTGAAGACGATTGACGGTCGTCGGGAGCGCTGCGGGGACACAATCGGAGTTGTCCGCCTCACAGCGACTTTGTCGCTGAAACCCTCCATTGACTAAGTAATTGCGACACTGTCGCTGCAAGGCGGGCAGATCTATCCAGAGTCCGTCGCGGTCCTGGCAGGCGCGGAAAGTTCTGCGCAGCCGTGCCCTCCAGCGGCCTTAGGGTCGAGACTTGTATTTTGGCGCCACCAGCGCCAAAATGGCGCCATGCCTAGCGTGCAGATCAAAGACGTGCCGGAGGATACGCACCGCGTCCTACGGGAACGTGCTGCACGGGCACACCAGTCGCTGCAGGAATATCTGCGGAGCCGTCTCATCGCCGACGCAAGTCAGCCGACCTTGGAGGAAGTCTTCGCCCGCGCGGCGGGACGCTCGGGCGGCAGGGTGTCGTTCGACGATGCGGTGAGCCACACGCGGGCAGATCGTGATCGTCGTTGACGCGAGCGTATTGGCGGTAGCGCTCGGCGACGATGGGACGGACGGCGGTCGTGCCCGGGATCGATTGGCAGGAGAAACGTTGGCTGCGCCGGAGCTGATCGATCTAGAGGTCGTGTCAGTGTGGTGCCGCCATGTCGGCGCAAAGCTGATGACTGCGCGGAGGGCTGCCGCGGCGGTATCGGATCTCGAAATCCTTCCGCTACAGCGAGTGTCGCATCGGCCGCTGCTCGGACGAATCTGGCAACTGCGGCACGGTGTTTCGCCATACGATGCCGCATACGTCGCCGTGGCCGAAGCCCTCGACGCGGTGTTGGTCACCGCTGACCGGCGGCTTTCCCGCGTCCCTGGGATCAAATGCGAGATCGAGGCGATCGCGTAGTTGGTATTCGCCGGGTGAGCAGCGGTGCCAACGGTGAGGCCTGGTCAGTGATTCGAGTAGCGCGGTACTCATCCGCCGACCGGCCGGTGCGGTCACAATTCGACAGAGGGTCCTCGGGGCAGGGCCGATGTCGAAGGAGGGTGGAGATGGCGAAAACGACGACCGCGGTCCGCGAGCGGGGCCGTGCTATCGAGGGTGTGGGCGAGCAGGGCGCGACGGTTCCGCTGACCACATTTCTCGCCGGTGCTGGGACGCTGAACCTCAACCAGCGCAAGCTGCTGGTGGATCAGGCCATCTTGCTGCTGGAGCAGAACTACGTGCACCTGCCGCTGAAAGTGGCCATGCACGCGGTGAATCCGGTGCAACGGCTGCGGGTGCTGCGGGCGCGCATGGACCGCCAGACGCAACAGACGATGGAGCCGGAGTGGAGTTTTCACCGGCAGATATCGGGCATCTTCCACTCGGTGCGTGACCTGCACACCAACTACCTGCTGCCGGCGCCGTTCGCGGGCAAGATCGCGTTCCTGCCGTTCGCGATCGAGAAGTGTTTCGAGGGTGGCGCCGAGCGATACCTCGTCACCCAGACGGTGGTGGGGTTCAGCGCCCCGCCGTTCGGACGCGGGGTCGAGGTGACGCACTGGAACGGGACGCCGATCGCCCGAGCCGTGGCGCTCAACGGCGCCCAGTTCGCCGGCAGCAACGAGGCCGCCAACCTGGCCCGCGGACTGGATTCACTGACCCTGCGGCCCTTGGTGATTCAGGCCCCACCCGACGAGGATTGGGTCACCGTGACCTACCTTGCTGCGGACGGTACGACACACGAGCTGCGTGAGCAGTGGAAGGTCGTCGATAACCTGCCGCCGATGGCCGACCTCGACACGATCAGCGTCGCCGCGACGTCGATGGGCCTGGATCTGGATTCTGACGAGAAGAGCCGCGCCAGGAAGCTGCTATTCACCCCCGAGGTCATCGAACTCGAGAGGGGCCTGAGTTCGGCGATGTTGGAGGAACCGGCGGCGGTGGGCGGCGCGGACATCCCGACGACAATGCCTGGCGTCTTCCGCGCACGCGAAATCTCCACGGCGCACGGCACATTCGGGCATCTGCGGATTTTCACGTTCAGCGTCCAGGACCCGGTGGCATTCCGCGACGAGTTCGTTCGCTTGGCGGCGGCATTACCGCAGAATGGGCTGGTCCTCGACGTGCGCGACAACGGCGGCGGCCACATCTACGCCAGCGAGTTCACACTGCAGACGATGACGCCGCGGGCGATCGCACCAGAGCCGGTGCAGTTCATCAGCACACCGTTGAACCTGCGGATCTGCCGGCGCCACAAGGACAATGCGGCGGGCATCGACCTGGGGCCATGGGTCGACTCGCTGGAAATGGCGACCGAGACGGGTTCGGTGTTCTCCGCGGCCAAGTCGATCACTCCGACCGACGGCGCCAACGAGCTGGGCCAGACCTACCACGGACCGGTGGTGCTGGTCACCGACGCGCGCTGCTACTCGGCCACCGACATCTTCTCCGCCGGGTTCGCCGACCACGCGATCGGCAAGATCCTCGGTGTCGACGACAACACCGGTGCGGGCGGGGCGAACGTCTGGACCCATGGGCTGCTTTCGCAGCTGCTGCAGTTGCCGGCACCGGCGGATTCGGAGTCCCCGTACCGGGCGCTGCCGAACGGAGCCAACATGCGGGTAGCGATCCGGCGGACGCTGCGAGTCGGCGAGCTGTCCGGCACGCCGGTGGAGGACCTCGGCGTGCGGCCGGATGTCATGCACAAGCTGACGCGCGCTGACTTGTTGGAGGAGAACGCGGACCTGCTCGACGCGGCCGGTGAGCTGCTCGCCGGGATGCCGGTGCGGCGGCTGAGCGTCAGCGCCTCGGTGTCCGGCGGTGGCATTTCTGTCGCGATCGATGCGGCGGGTGTCGACCGGGTGGACGTGGCCGTCGACGGCCGCCCGCGCGCGTCGGAGGACGTCGGGCAGGGTCCGCTCACCGTGACAATTCCCGGGGTGAATGCCGGTCAGCTGCGCGTCGACGGATACCTCGGCGGCGAGCTTGTCGCGTCGCAGCGAGTCACCGTCTGAGCTGGCTTCGCATGCTTGAGATGGGCGGTGATCCGCGGCGGGGCGTGTTGATGGAGAAGAGGTGCCACTACTAACACGACGACCGGGTCATCGGACGACACGGTAGCGCAGGTGAGCCACGCCCGGGGCTTCGAGCACCCGGGCTAGCTCAAGTGCGGGCTTGCCCGGCTCGAACCCGTCGAATAGGCGCTCACCCGAACCGAGTATCACCGGGTTGACCTGAAGATCGATCTCGTCGACGAGTCCTGCTGCGATCGCCTGCCGGGCGCACGAGGCTCCTCCGGCAATCGAGATGGCGCGGCCACCCGCAGCCGCCTGAGCCTGGGCGTAGGCCGACGCGATCCCGTCGGTGACGAAGTGAAAGGTGGTCCCACCGTCCATCTCGATCGGGTCGTGTGGGTAGTGAGTCAGGACAAACACTGGGCAGTGGTAGGGCGGGACATCGCCCCACCACCCCTTCCAGTCCGAGTCTCCCCACTCGCCACGAATTGGGCCGAACATGTTGCGGCCCATGATCGTCGCTCCGATGCCGTCCATCATGTCGGAGACCACCTGCTGGTTGACAGGATGGTTCTTGGTGGGCCCTACATGCCAAGCATGAAGCTTTGTGCCGCCGACGCCGAGCGGTTGGTCCTCGCACTGGCCGGGCCCGGCAACGTAGCCGTCGGCAGAGATCGACATCGAAAGATTGGTTCTGGTCACATATCCTCCGCCCAGCTGTGGTCAGTTCGGTTGCTTCAAAGAAGACTGACGTGGCCAGAAAAACTCATCGCCCCCACGACGATCCGTCATAGTCACTCACGGTCGGCTGACTATGTCAGTACTGACGTAATCGGGTCAGAACTGACGAATCCCTAAGATAGGCTGTCGGGTCATGGTGACGCCCATCAACTTGCATGCGCAGAAGCGCAAGGCGACGAAAGAGGCGCTGAGGCGGGTCGCGCTCGAGCGGTTCAAGAAGGACGGATTCGCCAATGTCACGGTGACCGAACTCGCCGCTGAGGCGGGAGTTACGGAGCGGACGTTCTTCCGGCATTTCCCGACCAAGGAAGCGGTGCTGTTCGAGGACTACGAGACACAGTTGGAGTGGGTGGCCGAAGCGCTGGCGCGTCGGCCAGCGTCGGAGAATCTGTTTGATGCGGTGTTGGCGAGCGTGGTGAGTTTTCCACATGATC
Source organism: uncultured Actinomycetota bacterium (assembly GCA_963715215.1). GTDB lineage: Bacteria > Actinomycetota > Actinomycetes > Mycobacteriales > Mycobacteriaceae > Mycobacterium. Next base: position 31,183 of record CAVQRJ010000021.1, on the reverse strand, counting down.
TGGAGGTCGTGAGGCAAGCGGCGTTGTTGCGAGCGCAGTTGATCGGGGGCGAGCGGGCTGCCGGTCACCTAAGGGCGGTGCAGGCATCGTTCGCCGAAGCGCTCACGGCATTCGTCCGATCGCGGCATGCCGACGTCGCCGACATTGACCAGAAGGCGGAAGTGGCGGGTGCGGTCCTCGCCGCGGCATTGGTTGTGACGGTGGAGAGCTGGGGTCGCGGCGGTTGCGTGGGAGACCTCGGGCAGATCGTCGCTGACGGTGTCAACCTGGTGCGAACCGGACTCGGGCCGCTGCTGTAGCTGGACCGACCACAGATTGACATTTCATCCGAGGTTGCCGCGCGGCGGGTGAGTGTGGGTCAAGTCACGCGAATTCCAATATTTACAAAAGCTTTTCGCGTGCATCGTCCCGCCGACGCTGCGCCAAGCCGCTGGGTGTATCGTTGGTGGTGTTGGTAACCCAGCCAGTCCGGAATGCATTCGCCGTCTTCCGCTGATCGCCGAGCAACCGCTCATGCCGGACACGCAGGTAACAACCGTCAAATCGGATTTACCTTGAGCGCTTTACCCTTTTTTCCATCCATTCCTTCCCCTTATACATCGATCCTCGACCCTGTTGAGGCGAAACGTTTTTCCCGAATTGCTCGGGTCGGTGTCCTAAGTACCTATGCGCCGACACACTGCGGGCTGGCGACGTTCAGCGCTGCCCTGTCCGACGCCTTGAGCGCGAACGGCATCGAGGTGAGTGTCGTACGCGTGGCCGACGGGCGGCCTTCCTCGGACGAGCGGGTGATCGGAGAGCTGGTCAGCGGTTCGGCGACATCCATAGCAGCGAGTTCTGAGCTGCTGAATCAGAACGACGTCGCCGTGATCCAGCATGAGTACGGAATTTATGGTGGTGCCGACGGAGACGACGTGCTGGACATCGTCGACGGGCTGCGTGTGCCGTCGATCGTCGTCGCCCACACAGTCCTCAAAGACCCGACGCCACACCAGCGTTCGGTTCTGGAGGCGATCGCGGCGATGGCGGATCAAGTGGTCGTCATGTCCGACGCAGCGAGGCAGCGGTTGTGTCTTGGGTTCGACGTGGACAGCCGCAAGGTCACCACGATCCCGCACGGCGCGACCGTCGCGGGCGGTCCTGCTCTGAAGCGTCCGAGTCGACCCACCCTCTTGTCGTGGGGACTGTTAGGCCCGGGGAAGGGTATCGAGCGGGTGATCGAGGCGATGCGTTCGCTGCGTGATCTGCCCGGCCGGCCAGAGTATGTCATCGCCGGCCAGACGCACCCGAAGGTCCTTGCCGAGGATGGCGAGGCATATCGCGATGCCCGAACGGAGCAAGCGCGCCGCAGCGGCGTCGCCGATTCGGTGACCTTCGACGCCCGCTACCGGAAATCGTCGAACTTGCCTGCCCTCATCCAGTCCGCGTCGGTCGTCGTGCTGCCCTATGACTCCACCCAACAGGTCACCTCTGGTGTTCTGGTCGACGCGATCGCATGTGGCCGGCCAGTTGTGGCTACCGCGTTTCCGCACGCCGTCGAGCTCCTCGGTACCGGAGCCGGCATCGTCGTCGGTCACGACGATCCGGATGCCATGGCGACTGCCCTGCGCCAAGTGCTGACGCAGCCGCGTCTGGCCGGTTCCATGGCCGCGGAGGCCCGTCGGTTGGCGCCGGAGATGGCGTGGCCGGTGGTGGCGAGAGCGTATATGAGCCTGGCGGACAGGCTCCTCGCCGACCGGCGGGCTCTGGTATGACCGCCGCGACACCGCCTGCCAACTTCGACCATCTGCTGCGGCTCACGGACCGTCGCGGCACCTTCGAGCATGCGTGCTTCGCCGAACCCCGGCCCGAGGACGGTTACTGCACCGACGACATGGCCCGCGTTCTCGTTGTGGCCACCAGAGAACCCGACGCCGACGGCCTGGTGAACGGTCTCGCCGGGCTTGCGATCCGGTTCTTGAACGAGGCGCAGGCATACAGCGGCGCATGCCGAAATCGCATGGACCGCAACGGCCGTTGGACCGACGAGCCGACCACGGACGACCACTGGGGCAGATGCATCTGGGGCCTCGGTACCGCAGCCGCCCACAGTCAGGTGGGCATCGTTCAAAAGTTGGCGGTGATGCAGTTCGGCCGTGCCGCGCAGACGAGGTCGATATCGCCGCGCGCGATGGCCTACGCCGCAGTGGGATCCGCCGAGCTTCTCTACGTCGACCCGGAGCACGAGGCGGCTCGAAGGCTGATCAAGGACTATGTGGCGTCACTGCCCGCGCCGAACGGCGACAGCTCGTGGCCGTGGCCCGAGGAGCGACTGGCTTACGCGAATGCGGTGCTGCCCGAGGCGATGATCGCCGCGGGCGTCACGCTTGAGGACATGGCATTGCAGCAGCGTGGCCTAGATCTGTTGGGCTGGCTGCTCGACTACGAATCGGTAGACGGCCATTTGTCTCCCACCCCGGTGGCGGGCAGAGGGCCCGAAGACGTCAAGCCTGTTTTCGACCAACAGCCGATCGAGGTGGCCGCACTTGCTGATGCGTGCGCCCGTGCCGCCGCCGTCGACGCCGCTGCGATCTGGCCCGATGGTGTCGCGTCGGCTGCAGCCTGGTTTCAGGGTGCCAACGACTCGGGACAGGTCATGTGGGACCCGGAGACAGGCGGCGGGTTCGACGGACTTCTCACCGACGGGGTGAACCAGAACCAGGGCGCGGAGTCGACTCTGGCTGTGATCTCGACGATGCAGCAGGCGCAACGCTTCGCCGTTGTCCCGCAATGACTTCGGTGCGGGCCGGACTCGTCACACGTAGCCCACAGCGGCTCGCGGCCGACCCGTCGAGGGTCATCACCCGACTTTTCGTACCCGGAACGGAAGGGTTCGAGCACCAGGACTCCCGAGCGGGAGCCGTGCTGAAACGCATCCTCGCCCTCGACGAGGACGAGGTGCGTTGGGCGTTGGACGATGTCGTTACGCGGTTCGACGGTCGGCACCGAGATCTGGTCGGCACCTTCCGCGACCATGCCGATGAACTCGCCGATCGCCTGAATACCGACATCGAACTGTCGCCTGCTCGAATGTTGTTGCTGGGAGCCACATTCACCAGTGAATACGCCATCGAGGCTGCGGCATTGTGCAATCCAAGCATCGTCGCCCATCCGGATCAGGCGGGAACGGCTGCGGGCAGCCTGCGATTCGTGATGAGCGTTCGGGGTATCGGCGAAGGGCACCGGTCTTCGATCGGGTTCCGGTCGGGCGTGGTCGACGTTGAGGGCGGCGTCACGGTCGACGCTCCGGCTCGGTTCGCCACGGTCGGATCGGTCGGGTCGACGCTGCTCGACGCTGCCGTGTTCCGCAGTGAGCTCGCGCGGCTTCACGACGGGGGCGAGGCTGCCGACTACGTTCTCGATGCACTCGGTGATCGGTTCACCAGAGCCGACCTCGACGAACAACTCGAGGCGCTCCGGGCGCATAGGAGCACCCGCGGCCACGCGCAGGAGACGATTTCGCTGATTCGGGCCATCGCCGAGCGGTTCTACGCCGTCGAATTCGCTGACGAGATACCGTTGTCCGAGCGGGTGCTGCACCCGACGTTGGCCGCCGAGTCGGCGGGCATGGAGGACGCGCGCTTCGTCCGCTTCGTCAACGACGACGGGTCGGTCAGGTTCTACGCCACCTATACGGCCTACAGCGGAAGCGAAATCAGCCAGCAGCTGCTGGAGACGACAGATTTCCAGTCATTCACGTCCGCGCCGATGACTGGGACCGCCGCGGCCAATAAGGGCCTGGCGCTGTTTCCGCGCCGCATCGGCGGGCGTTTTGCCGCCATGTCGAGGTCGGACCGCGAGTCGAATTCGGTTGCCTATGCTGACGATCCGTTCGTTTGGATGGACTCCGCGCCCTGCCAGCGGCCGACGCAGGCCTGGGAGGCGGTGCAGCTGGGCAATTGCGGGCCGCCGATCGAAACCGAGGCCGGCTGGCTGGTGCTGACGCACGGCGTCGGTCCGATGCGGACGTACCGGATCGGGGCGATCCTGCTGGACCTGGAGGAGCCGACCCGCATCATCGGTCAACTGCGGCAGCCACTGCTGAGCCCGGCAGCCGACGAGCAGGACGGCTACGTGCCGAACGTTGTCTACTCCTGCGGTGCGCTCGTGCATGGCGAGACGTTGGTGATTCCCTACGGAATCGGTGACGCGGCCATCGGCATCGCCGGCGTGCCGCTGCGTGAACTGCTTGCTGAGCTCGACGGCTGAGGAGTCGGATAACGAGCTCGAAGCTGTGCGGTCGCCACGCTGTTGGCCAACGTTGTTGACAAGCGACCTAGCAGGGCGTTTACTGAAGACCTAGCCCGGGAACCGCCGGCGGCACCGTTGTTGGCGTTCGTCGCCCACATCAATGCGCTTCCCGCGCAATCCCCGAAGTCGGGTCCAGACCATCGCACAACGGTGACACGCGTCGGGACAACCCGAACGCTCGCGCGGCCACCCGATATCTATAAGGAGAACGATTAGATGAACAAGTACAACCGCACCAAGGTTTTCGCGGCGAGCACGATCACCGCCCTGGGCGCGCTGCCCCTGGCCTCGCTCGCTAATGCGGCTCCGCCCGCCGTCGAGGCGGTGGCATTCCCGGTGACAGGGAGTTATGTCGCCGACGTGCTGGACCAGAACGGCATGAACACGACGATGGCGATCACTGTCGATGGTGACGACGTCGCCGCCTACGCGACCAACGGTGTCAACGACGAGGCGTACTTCTCGGGTACCGAGCACAACGGTTCGATTGATCTGATGTCGACGTACCAGGACCATCTCGTGGCGGCGTTCGACGGCACCACGGTCAACGGCACGGTGATCATGAACGATGTCGCTCAGCCGTTCTCAGCGCCAGCAGTGGCCGCGCCCGCCGGTATCTACACAACCGAGCTGGGTGACTCTCGCGCAGCGTGGGTGGTGCGGCCCGACCATTCGATGGTGGGTATGCAGGACAGGATGTCCAGGCGCGACGGCGAACTGATCGGCGAGCTTCTGCAGGACCAGCAGAATTTTCAGGATGAGGTACGGCAGATGCGTGCGGATCGGCAACTGCAGCCCGCACCTTCGATGATGTACGGGACCTGGGCTGTCGACATGAACGGAACGCCGATGACGGCGGTCCCGGTCACCGGCGACATGACGTTCTGAGCAGCCGGATACCGCGATGACTAAATATGACGACCAACGGCAAAACACCTTTCGCGAGAGCGCGATCCATGTCGGCGCGGGCTTCGTGGCGAGGGAACGTGCCCACATAGTCGACATGTTGTCAGCGCTCGGGCCCCACCTGGGAAGGTGGGACCCGGGTGATGTTGACCTAGAAGTGTCCCTGCAGGACCGCCACGGCAAGGAGCAGCGCGTGACATTGCGCACTATCCTGCCCGGCCATCAGCCGCTGATAGCGGTCGCTGAGAACCCCGACATCAACCACGCACTCTCCGAAGCCAAGCGTGAGCTGATCCGTCAACTGCAACACCAGAAGTCAGCGCGCGAACCCATGAACAACCGCCGGCTTCGTCGCGCGACGATCCGGCATCCGCGCGCTTCCGTGTCGCCAGAGAGCGCCGAAACCGCTACCTAGTCAAGCGCAAGCCCGCTCCCGCGGGCGGGCAGATATTGAGGCAATCATGACGCACATAACCGATGAACGCGTTGTCGGCAATCATGCCGACATGGGCGCTGCGCCTCCCGCGGCCTCCCGAAAATCGTTAACCCTTCACGAAATACTTCGTGCGGGTGTGATCCGCAGGACCAGACGTAGGGAAATGGCTTCGGCCGAGTCCGTCTGGGATTCCGAAGGCGGGTCGGTGTCCGGCGGCGCCGAGGGGCCACCGCAGACACCCTCTCGCCGTCGCCGCTGAACGCTATATCACGGTTCTACAGCCGCACCGTTCGCGGGCTCGCCGCCGGTTGCCACGTCCGTCCACGACAGTGCCGGTGGTTCGGCCGGGGCGAGCGGCGGTGTGATCTCTTTCGCGGCGGCTGATTCCCGAGTGAGGAAGCTGCTGATTTCGCCGATCGCACTCATCATGGGCGCGGGGAATACCACCGTGGTGTTCTTCTCGACTCCGAGCTCGGCCAACGTCTGCAGATTGCGCAGTTGCAACGCGAGCGGGTGCGCCATCATCGTATCCGATGCATCACCAAGGGCGGCGGCGGCCATCGATTCCCCTTCGGCGGCAATGATTTTGGCGCGCTTCTCCCGCTCGGCCTCGGCTTGCCGGGCCATCGCGCGTTTCATGCTTTCGGGTAATTGAATGTCCTTGAGCTCGACGAGATTGACCTCCACCCCCCACTCGAGGGTCGCCACGTCAAGGATTTTCTGGATGTTGTCGTTGATGACGTCGGTTTCGGAGAGCGCCTCGTCAAGGGTGTGCTGACCAACCACCTTGCGCAGTGTCGTCTGCGCGATCTGGTTGATGGCGGATCCGACGTTCTCAATGGCGATCACCGATTTCACCGCGTCGACGACTCGGAAGTAGGCGACTGCGGAAATATCGACGCTCACGTTGTCGCGGGTGATGATGCCCTGCGACTGGATCGGCATCGTCACGATGCGTAGCGATACGCGCACCAGCCTATCGATTACCGGGATGATCAGGGCCAGGCCGGGTTCCTTCACTCCGACGACCTTGCCGAGCCGGAACAACACACCTTTCTGGTATTGCGTCACCACCTTCACCGACTGCGTCAACCCGATAAGGACGACCACGGCGACAATGGCGATAACGACGAAAGAGACAGTCAGAGTATTCATGGCATGTCCTCTGGAGGCTCGGGAATGGTCGGGCTGCGCGTGGCTATGTCGCGGCCGTCATCCAGCGAGCCGATGGACCCTCACCTCGTTCAGTTGGTCGCGGGAGGTGACCGCTTCGTTTCGAAACGCCGTCGCTTGCTGCTGCAGGGGGCACGCCCTGACCGTTTTGATGTCGACCTCGACCTGGGCCGCGTTGGCTCGCGTTTCGAACTCGTCGGCGAGCGCTTCTTGACGCCGAGGTCGTAGCGCAATCTCCTCCGCTTGATCGCGGATCGTCTGGCCGTTGCTGTGACGGTCTTGGGTGCGTGTCTTGAACGCCACGAGGGCGAGCGCGCTGGTGAGCACCAGTGCCGCGAATGTGGCAACGACCATCAAAACCATTGTGTTGGTGGCCATGTCGTTCCCTTAGGTTGGTGGAGCCGGTTGACGCATCAGTCGGTGACCCGCCACCGGGAGGCCGAGTCGGAGCGACGCCACCGCGCCCGACCGCGATCCCAAAGAGGAACAACGTGCCAGTCCACCCCGTGGGGTGATAGCCGAACACGGAAAAATCGGTCAGCGGGTGGGCCGCCCCTGCATTGCTCGGCACGCCGTGATCGCGCGATCGCGGCGACGAGCAAGGCAATCAACCAACGGTGACAAGCGTTCGAGGCCTCTCATCTGCTGGTAGACCTCCAGTACACACCTAATTCGAGGATAAGTCAACAGTGTTGACACATGGTGTTAACATACTATGTCTATACCTGAAGAGCGACCTGAAGGGAAGTGCAGCCCGCGATGGCCAAACAGCGGACCTTGCCGGATCCCGGCGCCGACATCATTGACCCGTCCGACGCCGCGGGCGTGCAGACCGACGGTGCGGTCAACCGGTCGCTGATCCTGCGGGCGGCGCTGGGGATCATCGACCGAGACGGCATCGAGAGCTTGTCCATGCGTCGCCTAAGCGAAGAAGTAGGCCGGGATCCCACCGTGATCTATCGGCACGTCCCGAGCAAGGCCGCAGTGCTCGACGGTGTCGCCGAGATCGTCCTGGGTCAACTACGGGTAGATACTGCTGATACGGACTGGATAAGCCAGTTGCGCACCGTCGCTCACGAGTTTCGACGGTTGGCCCTCGCGCACCCAAACACGGTGGCTCTGTTGGTGACTCGGCCGCTGGCGACTCCGTTAGGCCAGCGGCCGCCGGGGATGCTGCGCCCGCTGGAGGATGTGCTCGCCCTGCTCACGGCCGCCGGTTTCAGCGGGCCGGATGCTTTGCATATTTACCGGGTGCTCTTCGGTTACCTGCACGGCCACATCCTGACCGAGCTTCAGGAGGTGATCGAGCGTCCCGAGGAGACCGACGATGTGCTGCGCCTGGGCCTGCACCGGCTGTCGGTCACCGAGTTCCCTCAGGTGCGCGCGCTGGCATCGGTGCTGGCGTCCTACGACGGCGCCGCTGAGCTCGACCGCGGCCTCGATCTGCTGTTCTTCGGTCTTACCGCCACCTTGGCCCTGCCGGACGGGTCGTCTCGATCCTGATCGAGCGCAACGTCTGGTCGAGGGTCCATCGCTGAGAACCCTTGGGCGCGAAGCGCATTCCTGACGTTTGTCGGAGCGGCCAGGCCACCGGCGAACACCCACGTTGCAGGCTGGCCAACGCAAGTGACAGGAAAGGGCGTACCGTCAGGAGTATCGGGCAGCTCGGTTCCGAGCGAAGATGCTCGACTAAGAAGGAAAAATCATGGCTTCGCCAACACTGCCCCGCACGCCCTACGACCTACGCGTCCAGCTCGTTAAGGACACCATCGAGAAGCACTCAAAGATTGGCGACGAGGCGGCAGGCGAACTGGCTGTGCAGATCCTCCACACGCTGAATTCAATCCCCGAGAAGATCCGCTGACCAGCGGCCCGCGGCACCCACTCGCATAATTCATCTGACCCTTGCCGGCGTCGGCCGGCGCATCTGGAGGCTTCGACCATGACAGTTACCGTGACACTCCCCGACGGCGCTACCGATAAGTACATGCGGTTCGGCGACGCCTACATCAAGCACAACGACGGCAGGCTCGACGTCGTCCGCGGCGGCGCTAAACAGCCGTACAGCTACGCGTCGGGGGACTGGACCGACGTTGAAGGCAACGAAAAGAGTTGGAAGAAGGGCCGTTTCTGGCGCTGATCGATCACCCCAGGCCGTCGAGCACCCGTGGCGGACCGTGTACGTTGGGTCGAAATCGGGCAGCTCGTAGCTCTGCGTCGGGTACGGGACGCCGGGCTCGGTCACGTCATAGGTGAACTGCACGTCGGACTCCGCAGATACCCGGCTGACCGTCAGCGTCAACGCGGGGGAATGGACGTACAGGCAGCGCGCGATCGCCTCGAAACCGCCCAGCACGGTTTGGGCGTTGCGGGCGATCACGGCAATAGGTCCGAGAATGTCGAGGCCCTGAAAGCGGGAAAGGCGAAGCCCGAAATCCGGACACTTCAGGTCCTCGGCACTGGCCTCCGGGGAGGCGTCGGTCGTCACCGATCAGATCGAAACCTTCACCGAGACAGGCATTCTGCTGAGTCGGGCCGTGAGCTGGAGGCGGACATCATCGTCGCCGCAACCGGCCTGAACCTGCAGATGCTCGGCGGCATGGCGCTGTCGGTCGACGGCGAGGCGCGTGAGCTGCACGACGCGATGACCTGCAAGGGCGTGCTGGTGCAGGACATGCCCAACATGGCGTGGATGTTCGGCTACACCAACGCGTCGTGGACGCGAAGTCCGATATGGCCGGTGAGTATCTCTGCCGGCTGATGCGGCACATGGACGACAACGGTCTTGCGGTGGCGACGCCGCGCGACATCGAGGGCTGCGCAACGGGCGACGGCATGCTGGACCAACTGCAATGGGGCCGAGGTGAAGGCCGACCGGCTCAACGTCGCCGAACGGGACGAAGTGCTGGCCTGCGGCGACGACGTCGTCGCACACTTTGGCACGGTGCACCAGGTGTACAACAATGCCGGCATCGCCTACAACGGCAACGTCGAGGATTCCGATTTCAAGGACATCGAACGGATCATGGACGTCGACTTCTGGGGTGTGGTGAACGGCACCAAAGCGTTTCTGCCGCGTGTGATCGCGTCGGGTGACGGACACATCGTGATCGTATCGAGTCTGTTCGGTCTGGTTGCGGTGCCGGGTCAAAGTGCTTACAACGCAGCGAAGTTCGCGGTCCGTTGATTCACCGAGGAGCTGCGGCAGGAGATGCTGGTGGCCGGGCATCCGGTGACGCTGACGTATGTGCATCCCGGCGGCATCAAGACCGCGGTCGCGCGCAATGCGACCGTCTGAGTCGGTGAGGATGCGCAGACGGTCGCGGAGTTCTTCGACAAGTACCTGGCGCTGCATTCGCCGGAGATGGCCGCGGCGACGATCGTCGACGGTGTCTGCGATGGCCGTGCTCGGGTGGTGATCGGCTGGGAGGCCAAAGCCCTCGACGCGCTGTCGCGGCTCACGGGGTTGGGGTGTCAGCGGGTCATGGCCACCGCGGTTCGGCGGTTCTTCCCGTGGGCGAACAAGCGCTGACGAGCTGATCGAGGTCGTCGAGCATCTGATCGAATTCTTGTTCCATGCTTGGGATTTCACTCGGGCCACTGGCCGTGAGGTGGTGGCGTCCGCGCTGCTATCGGATTACTCTTTGGGGGTGGCCGGCAAGATGATCACGCCGGAAGCGTACGGTTACGCGATATTCGCCGACCCGGCAACCGGGCCCGATGCCCGAATCCTCGATCGGCTGATCGCGTTGACGGGCTGTCAACCGGCCGTCCACGCATCCGCAAACCAACGAACTTAAGGACTGCCATGCCAAAGAAAACCGAATACGCGCAAGGCACGCCGAACTGGGTGGACCTACAGACCACCGATCAATCCGCCGCCAAGCAGTTTTATTCGTCGCTGTTCGGCTGGAGCTATGACGACCGTCCGATGCCCGACGGCGGTGCCGTGTACGCGATGGCGACGGTGAACGGAGAAGCGGTGGCCGCCATTGCGCCGATGCCGCCGGGTGCACCTGAGGGCAGGCCGCCGATGTGGAACACCTACCTGGCGGTCGACGACGTCGACGCGGCAGTCGACAAGGTCGCACCCGCGGGCGGGCAGGTGCTGATGCAGCCCTTTGACATAGGCGATGCCGGCCGGATGGCCTTCGTTGCCGATCCGACCGGTGCGCCCGTGGCACTGTGGCAGGCCAACCAACACATCGGCGCCACGCTGGTCAACGAAGCAGGCGCGGTCATCTGGAATGAATTGATCACGGACAAGCCGGATTGGGCGTTGCCGTTCTACGAAACCGTGGTCGGCATGACCCACTCCACTATGGAGATGGCGCCCGGCCAGAACTACACGCTGCTCAAGGCCGGCGAGAGCGACGTCGGCGGGTGCATGGAACCGCCGATGCCCGGCGTGCCGAACCATTGGCATGTCTACTTCGCGGTGGACGATGCCGACGCCGCAGCGGCCAAGGCGGCCGCGGAGGGCGGGCAGATCGCCGCGGAGCCGTTCGACATTCCGTCGGTGGGGCGGTCCGCGGTTCTGACCGACCCGCAGGGCGCGGCGTTCAGCGTGTTGAAGCCTTCACCACAGCAGTAGGGTAGTGCGGCTAAGCAGATCGGAAGAACCGCAACTGCGGGTGCGTACGACGGTCGCGCTACCTGGAGCCGCGCCGCGCTTGTCCTGCGGTCAGGCCATCTCGGGCACACGCAGGTGAGCGAGTGCCAACTCGAAGTCGCACTCATCGAGCACCTCTGCGCGTGCTTCCTGGCTGCCTGTGGCTCGGATTCTGTCCAGCTGGTCCTTGTTCTGCGCCATCGCTTCGGCGCTGTCCATGGTCGTCGCGGAAACGCCACGGCCGGACGCCCGGTCGACGAGCAGGCTGGCACTGCAGAAGCCGTCCAGCTCCTCGAGGGCGGGCAGGATAGTCCCTTTATAGAATTCGATGCCTCCGTCGATCTGATCCGGATCGACCTTGACCCAGGTGGCTCGGACACAGGCGCCTTCACTCGCGCGGTGCTCGCGGTGCATGGCAGCGATCTCCCATTCCTCGACCTGCCTGCTACCGCCCAAAAGCTCCGCGGCCCGGTCACGAATCGGCCGAATGGCCTCCTCGCTCGCGCGCATCGCCTCCTCGGACTCCCAGGAGCTGGTAACAATGCAGCGGCCGGACGTCCGGTCGACCAACAGAGACAAGCCAACGCACCCGTCGATGCCCTCGAGCGCGGGCATCACGCTGTCCCGCGCATGCGCGATACCGGCGTCGATGGACGAGGGCTGCCCCTGGATTGTGGTGCTTCGTGCGTACATGATCTGCCTCCGTTGTATGTGGGGCAGCGTCTCGACGGCGCCGCCGGACCACTTCATCGTCCTCCCACCGGCAGGGCATGGCAATGGGTGGCGGGTGCCAGCCTGATGGAAGTTCGGATTCGTGAAACCTGCTGCGGGATCTGACAATACGTGCTTCACAAGCTAGCGGGACTAATGACTTCTTTCGCCGAACGGCTTGCCCGGTATTGCCGCGGCGTCTGGCCGAACCAGCGACGGCACGACCGGTTCAGCGCGCTCTGTTCGGAATAGCCGAGCAGACCGGCGATCTGCTGCAGATGCAATCCCGGCACCGCGAGGTAACGCGCCGCATGCGCTCGGCGCTCACCGTCGATGATGTCGTGACAGCGCACGCCCTCGGCGGCAAGTTGTCGCTGCAGGGTCCGCGGATGCAGCGCGAGCTGGTCGGCGATGGCCTCGGCGCTGCATTGACCGGTGGGCAGCAGCCGCCTGGTCAGTTCGGCCACGCGTTCGGACAGCGCGGCGGTGCTGGGCAGGTAGGTGGATTCCAGGTACTTCGTCGCGATGCGTCGGGTCTCGGGATCGGCGGTGTCGATGGCCTTGTCGGCAACATGCGCGGGCAGCTCGAATCCGCTCCAGGTCTGATTGAAGCGCACCGGGCAGCCCAGCTGCGCGCGGTAGGCGTCCTGCGATCCGTGCTGGCTGTGCATGAACGAGACCACCCGAGGCCGGGCCTGCGGTCCGCCGAGGAGCCGAAGAATTTGCGCACCGATACCCATGCTGAGCTCGTAGCTCTGCGTCGGGTACGGAACGCCGGGCTCGGTCACGTCATACGTGCACTGCACGTCGGACTCCGCAGATGCCCGGCCGACCGTCAGCGTCAACGCGGGGGAATGGACGTACAGGTAGCGCGCGATCGCCTCGAAACCGCCCAGCACCGTTTGGGCATTGCGGGCGATCACGGCAATGGGTCCGAGAATGTCGAGGCCCTGAAAACGGGAAAGGCGAAGCCCGAAATCCGGACACTTCAGGTCCTCGGCACTCGCCTCCAGCAAGCGGACGAACGCGTCGACGGCGACGAAGCCGTCCGCTTGCTGTTCGGCGCCGACGGGGATACCGAAGCGCGCCAGGAACGACTCGGGGTCGCCGCCCAGTTCGCGCACCAAATCGCCGTAACCCCGCAGGGCCGCGGTGCGGAGCAGACTGCCCATAACATCACCTGTCGGAAAATGATAAAAACCTGTCGGGAATTGTCAAGACCCGCAGCGTCTCCGACGGCCATTCTTCTATGTCATGAACGCACAGCATTTCGACATCCTGATCATCGGCGCAGGTCTGTCGGGCATCGGCACGGCCGCTCAGTTGACCGCCGAGTTTCCGCACAAGACCCTCGCGGTGCTGGAGCGCCGCGAGCGCCTCGGCGGCACCTGGGACCTGTTCCGCTACCCCGGTATCCGCTCCGATTCGGACATGCTCACCTTCGGCTACAAGTTCCGGCCGTGGCAGGAGCTGAAGGTGCTGGCCGACGGGCCGTCGATCCGCCAGTACATCGCCGACACCGCCGTCGAGTACGGCGTCGACGAGAAGATCCAGTACGGGCTGAAGATCGTCGGCGCTGACTGGTCGAGCGCCGAGAGTCGCTGGACGGTGACCGCGGTGCACGAGGCGACCGGGCGAGACGCGCCACTACACGTGTGGCTACCTCATCAGCTGCACCGGCTACTACAACTACGACGCGGGCTATCTGCCGACCTTCCCCGGCGCCGAGCGGTTCACGGGCCGCTGCGTCCATCCGCAGCACTGGCCCGAAGACCTCGACTACACGGGCAAGAAGGTCGTCGTGATCGGCAGCGGCGCAACGGCAGTCACCCTGGTCCCCGCGATGGCGGGCGACGCGGCGCACGTGACCATGCTGCAGCGCTCGCCGTCGTACGTGTTCTCCCTGCCCGCGTTCGACAAGATCTCACAGGCGCTGGGCCGCTTCCTGTCCGAGGAAACGGTGTACGCGCTCGGGCGCAAGCGCAACATCGTGATCCAGCGTTCGCTGTACAAGGCGTGCCGGCGCTGGCCGAAGACGATGCGCCGATTCCTGCTGTCGCAGGTGCGCCGTCGCGTCGGCGCGTCGTTCGACATGAGCCACTTCACCCCGAACTACATGCCGTGGGACGAGCGGCTGTGCGCGGTGCCCGACGGCGACCTGTTCGACGTACTGGCCTCCGGAGAGGCGTCGGTCGTCACCGATCAGATCGAAACCTTCACCGAGACAGGCATTCTGCTGAAGTCGGGCCGCGAGCTGGAGGCGGACATCATCGTCGCCGCGACCGGTCTGAACCTGCAGATGCTCGGCGGCATGGCGCTGTCGGTCGACGGCGAGGCGCGTGAGCTGCACGACGCGATGACCTACAAGGGCGTGCTCGTGCAGGACATGCCCAACATGGCGTGGATGTTCGGCTACACCAACGCGCCGTGGACGCTGAAGTCCGACATGGCCGGTGAGTATCTCTGCCGGCTGATGCGGCACATGGACGACAACGGTCATGCGGTGGCGACGCCGCGCGATATCGAGGGCTGCGCGACGGGCGACGGCATGCTGGACCAACTGCAATCCGGCTACGTGCAGCGCGCCAAGGACGTCATGCCGCGCCAGGGTTCCAAGCTGCCGTGGCAGGTGCTGATGCACTACGAGAAGGACTCTCGGATGCTGCTCGACGAGCCCGTCGAGGACGGCGTGCTGTCGTTCGACGCGACGCGGGTGGAGGCATTCGCATGAGCATCCATCCAGGCGTGGTCCGCGCCGCGCTGCGCGGCTGCCGACCACTGTTGGCCTCCCGCCGGGTTACGGTCGGCGGCAAGCGCAGAATGTACGACCTGTTCACGCGGGTAGCTCGGGTGCCGAGGGGTACGGGCTACGACGGCGTCACCATCGCGGGTGTGCCGGTGGAGGGGGTGCGACCGCCGGGGGTGGACTCCGGCGCGACGCTGCTGTACCTGCACGGCGGCGCGTATGCACTGGGTAGTGCCAAGGGCTATCGCGGCGTGGTGACGCGGCTGGCCGACGCGGCCGGGATGACGGCGCTGGTGCCCGACTACTCGCGGTCGCCGGAGGCGCGCTATCCGGTTGCGCTCGAGGAGATGGTCGCGGTCTATCGATCGTTGATCGACTATGGGGTCGAGCCGGAAAGCCTTGTCATTGTGGGCGATTCGGCGGGCGGAGGACTGGCGTTGTCGCTGGCCATGGCTCTTCGGGATCGCGGGATCCCCGGCCCGGCGGCGATCGGCTTGATCTGCCCGTGGGCCGACCTCGCCATCGACATCGACGGCGGGCGCCCGAAGACGCGTGATCCGCTGATCAATCCGTCGATGGCCGCCGAGTGGGCGCCGAGGTACGTGGGCGAGCATGACCCGCGGCTGCCCGGCATCTCGCCGGCGCGTGGCGACATGGCGGGGCTGCCGCCGATCGTGCTGCATTCGGCCGGCGACGATCCGCTGTGCATCGATGCGGACAAGATCGAGAAGGCCGCCGCAGAAGCGGGAACAGGGCTCGTCGAACACCGCAGGTTCGATGGACCTGTGGCACGACTTTCATCTGCAGGCCGGCGTTCTCGCCGAGGCCGACGAGGCGATCAACGACATGGGCGCGCGGCTGCGCACCCTCATGACCGAAAAGGAGGCAGCGAGATGAGTTCGTTCGAGGGCAAGGTCGCGGTCATCACCGGCGCGGGTTCGGGTATCGGCAGGGCGCTGGCGCTCGATCTCGCGGCGAGGGGCGCAAAGCTGGCGCTCTCCGACATCGACGCCGACGGTCTCGAGGAGACGGTGCGTGCGGTGGAGGTGTTTGGGGCGGAGGTGAAGGCCGACCGGCTCAACGTCGCCGAGCGGCAAGAAGTGCTGGCCTACGCCGACGACGTCGTCGCGCACTTCGGCACGGTGCACCAGGTGTACAACAATGCCGGCATCGCCCACAACGGCAACGTCGAGGATTCCGATTTCAAGGACATCGAACGGATAATGGACGTTGACTTCTGGGGTGTGGTGAACGGCACCAAAGCGTTTCTGCCGCATGTGATCGCGTCGGGTGACGGACACATCGTGAACATATCGAGCCTGTTCGGTCTGATCGCGGTGCCGGGTCAAAGTGCTTACAACGCAGCGAAGTTCGCGGTCCGCGGATTCACCGAGGCATTGCGGCAGGAGATGCTTGTCGCCGGGCATCCGGTGAAGGTGACGTGTGTGCATCCCGGCGGCATCAAGACCGCGGTCGCGCGCAATGCGACCGTCTGCGACGGCGAGGATGCGCAGACGTTCGCGGAGTTCTTCGACAAGTACCTGGCGCTGCATTCGCCGGAGATGGCCGCGGCGACGATCGTCGACGGTGTCCGCGATGGCCGTGCGCGGGTGGTGATCGGCTGGGAGGCCAAAGCCCTCGACATGCTGTCGCGGCTCACGGGGTCGGGGTATCAGCGGGTCATGGCCACCGCGGTTCGGCGGTTCTTCCCGTGGGCCAACAAGCGCTGACCGTCAGCCGAGGTCGTCGAGCGCCTGGTAGCCGATGGTGACGCGGAACTGTATCGGCTGATCGCCACCGCCAGCGGGATCGCCGTCGACAATTACGGCGTCGCGTACTCCACGAGCGCAGTCACCTGGGGGCGAAAACCCGTAGGCGGGTGCACTTCCACAGATGCTGCTGGGTCGTCCACATGCAGAAAGTGAAACCATTTGCGCCCAACTTCAACCGTTACGTTGATGGTGTCGACTGTCCCGCTGCCCCGCAAGACTCTCACGGTCGCAGGGATTGTCGCGGGTGCGCCGGCCCTCCCCAAAGGTGTCATATGCGAGGGACAGAACGACGGTAGTGAACTTGACGGCGCCGGATTGCTCCGGAGGTGGTAGGGGCACCACTTGCCTCAAAGCCCCCGCCGGGCCACCACCGGCTTGCTGGTCGATAAAAAGGGCATACGCGCCTGAACTCATGACGATCTCCTTACCTGATGTTGCGGACCGCCAACGTTGTTGTGGCGACCGCCCGAATTGTGAACACGCAAATCATGCGCGGGAACATCCCGACATAGCACGAGTAGCCAACTACTCGATTTAATGCTGGCGTGATTGGTCGAACGGTGCGTCCGCAAGAGTTCTTGCAACGCCCGCCGGCATTGCTTCGTAACCGTTCAAACCGCTGCGGTGTTCGCACGAGGACGGCTCGGCACAAGACAGATCAAGCCGACCGCCGCGACGAAGAGCAGCGCGCACCAGATGGGGAAGCGCCCGTCCGGGGCGAAGCCCTCGACCGCGATACGCGACAGAGCGAACGTCGCGGTTGCGACGCCGGCGGCGAGCAGTAGTGGCGCGCTCCACGCAGGCAGGGGAGCGGCGATCGCGGGCAGTGCTCGACTGAACACCGTTCGCCCCAACCACAACAGTGTCATCTCCACCGTTGCCACCACAGCCAGGATGAGCAACCACACGAACCGGAAGAGCCACCAATCTGCGGTTCCCGCTGCAGGCTGCGGAAGAAGCCCAGTGGGGTAGCCGATCAGTGCGACGAACACAACAGGGACCATCTGCCACAGATACAGCGCCATCACGTATCTGTTCGCCGCAGCCAGTGGACGCTGCCACCGCGATCGCCGCAGTCGGCGTGTCACCGCGGGAGCCGCTGCGACCAACAACGCGGTTTGTACCGTGGCGAATGCGAGCAGCGCGGCGTTCGGAGGAAAGTTGTTCTGGTCGGCCGCACCCGGCGATCCAACCATCGTGACCGGGTAGCACCGCAGCACGAGCAGTACAGCAAGCGCGGCGGCGGCCGTAGCGGCGAGCAGCACTGGCCTGCGGCCACCCAGCGCCCCGCCGCGCCAACAGATCCCGAGCTGATAGATCGCACCCCAGCACAGAACATAATTCGCCGAGCCGACCACCGGCAGATGCCCGACACGCGCGGCGATGTCGACGACGACAACAGCAGCCACCAAGCTCGCGGGCACCATCAACCCCCAGCGACGATGTGCGGCCACCGCAACGGGAGTCAGCGACACGACGACGAGGTAGACGGGCACGAACCACAGATGCATGGCGACCGCCCACCCGCCGAACCACAGCGCCGAGCGCTCGACACCAACCCGGTCGAGCACCGCCACGGTCGCCAACATCACCGCGATATACGCCGTGGTCGGTCCGAGTATCGCGGCCAGCCGGCTGCGCACCCAGTCGGTCCAGTGACGGCCGCCGGCGTCACGCCACAGTGTCCACGATGCTGCGCTGGCGTATCCGCCGACCAGGAAGAACACTGGCACAACTTGGAACACCAGGGTCAGCCACCGCGTCCATGGCATGAGGGCCAATGGGTAGTCGTTGCCGAATTGACCGTCATGGAAGGTGACCGCCGAAACGAGCCAATGGCCGATCACCACAACGACCACGGCCAGCACCCGGTAGACGTCGGCCGACGGCTCGCGCGCCGATGGTGTGTCGGCGTTGTGCTCTGCCGGGCTACCCCGAAGAGCTCGATCACCGGCCATTACCAGGCCTCTCGTCAATGCTGGCTACCTGCAGCCGAGAGTAGCCTCTGGCCTATACGCGGAGTCCCGATGCGCTTTGCGAAAGCGAACAGAAGAAAGCCCGGGTTAGGGCGGTCCAAACTGGTGCGGTCAGCGCCCTCGCCCGCTACGGTCGCGGCCGGTGTGATACGGCGGGCTACCGGTGCTCAACGTCCAAGCAGTGCCTGTCGGCTAGTTCGGCAGCCTTACCACCGCGCAGTTACATTGGCAGCGATCTGGTCGGCAATCTTCAGCGCCGAGTCATCGGGGTTATTGCTGCACGTGTTGATGTCGATAATGACATTGTTTCTGAGCGCCAGCGCGCGTCCACAGCCCCAGCCGGGGGCACTGGCGTTCTGTTGAGTCGCGGTGGTACTCAGTGTGCCGTTCGCGTTGGAGATCTGCCCGACGGACCATTGTGACTCGCTCTGCGTGTGGGTGTACTGGCGGCAGGCCGGCCACTGCTGGGCGGAGGCCTCGACGAAGGCACCGGCTTTTTCCACGGTAGGAAACAGCACCACTGCCTGCTTGAGATAGTGCGTGAAGTTATCGCCGTCGTTGAGGCTCTGATCGCGCTCGGCCCAGTAACCGCTGTTGGCATAGACCGGGGCCTCCGCCGCGCCGTCGATGGCGAGGCACTCCTGAGGCGCCAGGGTGGCGCTGTTGTCAGACATCGAGGTCTGGTTATTCGTGACCGTCATCCCGGCCGTCCCCATGGCGGCGTTCACCTGTTCGGGGCTGAGCAGCAACCCGGCCAGCTCACGCTCAACAAGAGGACGCGGAATCATCGATCGGGTGGTCGTCGTCGACTCGGCGTTGCCTTTTGTGCTGGCGCACCCGGCGATCAGAACGCAGATGACTGCAACCGCAAGTGCGGCGCTCGGTCGGCGCATGTGTCCCTCCCCATTCCAGCCGTGCCCAACCGTTCAGCGTGGCGCGATATCCCCCATAGCGCGGCACGTGAAGAAATGGTGCAGTAAGGCCGTCGACGCCGACGTGAAGTTGAACGGTGTTTCCTGATAACGATGAACGGTGCTTCTTGATAACGATTGGTGCGTCGAGCGCAGCTCTGACCGGTCCTGCGATTGGTGCCTGCCCGCGCAGGGCGGCAGCCGAAGGGACGTGAGCCAGCCGCCGTGATGACGGGTCGAAGAGTGTCGCCTGCGCGAAGCAGGTCTGTGATGAAGGAAATCGCCGGTAGGAAGAACCGGTTGCCGTCGCCGACTCGATCAGAGCGGCGAGCAGCATCGCCTATGGGGCAGGTGCGCAGTCCAACGCCGAGCTCCTCGCCGACGAACTGGGCCTACGAACCTCACGCTGATGACCACTGCCACCGTCCCCTGCGTGAGATGACATCGTTCGTCAATGGTCGTTGAGGGCGAAAATTGGTGAGCTCCAAGGCATCTCCAAATCCTCACCGACCGTCAACCCGTCGGCGCGACAGATGGCGCGAAGAACTGACCCCATTCGCGCCGTGCAGCCGATTGCGCGGCGCTGAATGTTTGAGCGGATTCTGCGCCGCCACCGGCGAGATGGACGAGTGCCCATGCCATAGGGAACGCCGGGAATCCGTGGCGTTGCGCGGCCCCGAGCAACTCGTGAAACGCTGCGTCGGAAGAGCACCGGCGAAAGCCGATCAATATGCCGAGGGCGGTATCGAAGATGCGGCGGCCCTCCATGTCGAGAGGGAGGTGGGCGGGAGCCCAGTCAGTTGTCATGCCTTACTTACCTCCTGTCGCGCCAGTACCGATGCCCGTCACCGACACGGCCCGAACCATGCCATGATTTGTGCGCGTCTTCAGTGGTGGCCAGACCCTCGCACACTTCGAGATGCATATGTGATGACCTTGGTACTCAGCCGTGCCGCTGCTTGACGTCAGCTCTTCGGACTAACCGCCGTCATGGCATCGCGTGACCGAATACCCAGCGGGCGGTGGCCCGCATTGCCATCGCGACCGCCAACGGCGACCCGATACTGTCGCCGTCGAAGCAGGGCATTCCGGCTGCACAATGCAGTCGGAGCTACGACGTCCACGCCCGGCGCTGCGGCGAACTCATTCCTGGCAGCGCTGCGGCCATAGTGAGCCAACACGTCATTTGAGTTCGTCACCGACACCCGCCAGCATTGTTCGTTCAGCCACTGCCCGACGTCGCCGCGCTCCTGGGCGTACCACAGCTCGTGCAGATCGGGCACCGCGGATATGCCCAGCCTGGCGGCCGCTGCCTACGGATGCTGCGGCGGAAGGAGACGGCGGCCGTCTAGCGTCTGGCGCCGTCGTTAATTTCACTCCATGATCGACCTTCAAGATCTACTGTCGCGGCTATGTGGAGAACGGCTCAAGCGGCGTCGCTCGCGTTATGTGCCTGCCTGGTCATCGCTGGTTGTTCATCGACCTCGGAGCCGTCGACGGCGGGGTCAGCGACAACGACGGTGACGAGCGCGCCAACAGGTTCGTCCGCCCTCAAGCCCATCGACCCGGCGGCGTTCCACAAGGTTGTGGAGGCCACCGCCAAGGGACTGATGGTCCCGGGGGCGATGGTCTTCCTGCGTACGCCGCAGGGAAACTATGAGGCGGCGTACGGCACGACCGAACTCGGCACGCAGACGCCGCCGACGGTGGACACGCATTTCCGGATCGCGTCGAACACCAAGACGATGACGGCGGCACTGATCGTGCTGCTCGCTCAGGACAGCAAGCTGAAGTTCAGCGATCCCGTTTCGAATTACGTCCCGGGCGTACCCGACGGGGAGAACATCACGATCGCCGAGCTGTTGAAGATGCGTAGCGGTCTCTACAACTATTCGGGTGATCCCGGCCTTTCGACCGCTCTCGACGCCGATCCGAAGAAAGTCTTTACGCCACAGGAAGTCTTGGCGATCGCGTTCCGGCACCCGCAGCAGTTCCCGCCGGATACCGAGTACGAGTACAACAACACCAACTATGCACTGCTGGGACTTGTGGCGGAGAAGGCCGGCGGGAGCCCGTTGGGACAGCAGTTTCAAGAGCGGTTGTTCGGTCCCGTCGGCCTCGGCCAGACGTCGCTTCCCGCCATCGACGACACGTCCATCCCGGCCCCGTACTCGCATGGCTACATGTACGGCGGAACTGTCTACGCGCTCCGCGACGACCCGTATCCCGCTGAGATGCAGGCCGAGATACGGGCCGGAACCATGAAACCCATTGACTACACGAATCAGAACTCGTCGTATGCGCATGCCGCAGGAGGGGCGATCTCGACCGCCGGCGACATGGCCACGTGGATCAAGAGCCTCGTGTCGGGCAAGGTGTTCAACGCCGACTATCAGAAGCAGTGGTTGGCGAGCCTGCAGCCCGAGGACCCGAAAAATCCCGACGGGCAGAAGTATGGATACGGAATCTCCTACCAGCGGTTCAGCCCGACCGCGGCGATGTACTACCACGGCGGCGAGCTTCCGGGATTCAACTCGTATATCGGCTACGACCCGGATAACGATGTGACGCTTATCGTTTGGACGAATAGCACGCTATCTCCCGGCGCGAAGACGACGGCGAATGCCATGCTGCCGACGCTGCTCGACGAGATCTACACCGGGTTGTCGCTTGCCACGCCGACTGCAGCGACCACCACGCGGTAGGCGGCTGGGTCAGGAGGCCGCCGAGCGACTCCGTACTGGGCCAGGCTCGGGCGGACACAGTGCCGCAATACGGGTGACATGTCACACCGTTGCACGGTTCGTCGCATCGATATCAGCGGTTGCTGTGACGTAGGTGATCTATGGGGACTTTGGGACGTCATCATGAGGCGGAGCGGGAGCCCGAGCCGTCGTGTCGGACGTCGGTGCGCGGCGCTGGATCCGGAGCGCGGTGGTGGGCGTGGAGAGTTTCTGCGTCGGCGGAGCCGCGAGCACCGTCGTCGAATCCTCCTTGAGCCGAACAATTCTCGGCATTTCCGAGGATTGGGGACGCCGCACGATTGTCGGTGTCGCGGAGGTGGTCGGCTCAGGTGAGGTTGGCTTCGGGGGCTCGGAAGCGGTCGCGGCCCGGGCATCCCGGCGGCGCACCAGATAGCCGGCCAGCGGACCGGTGAACAGCATGGCAACCAGGACAGCGAGGCTCAGCCCGCAGATCACCACGTCGAACGTACTGGTGATCTGCTGGGCCAGGTTGTTGCCGTAGATCGCATCGGGCGGCGGTTCCGCATAACGCGGGGCGAGCGCGACGCCAATGGCCAGGTTCGCGACCGTGAAGACGAACAGCACCCCACTGAAGGCCGCGATGGCGGTCGGCGAAGCCTCGCCCTTGCCGAGTTGGCGCTGTAGCCACCACGCAATAAAGCCGGTGATCACGTTGAACGCCGTCATCGCAACGCTGTCGAACAGGGCGCGAGGCAGATCCAGCGATAAAGCGATCAGGTAGTCGACGACGCGCAGTGCGGCCGCGGCGATCGCCCAGAACGCGATGAGTGTCAGACATTTCTGCGCAGCCGAGCGGTACGCGCCCAGCGTCGGCGGTTTGATCAGGAAGACGGCATAGAGCGTCGTCGGGGCGACGATCGCGGCGGCGGCCGCCCAGAACAGATAGCCCTCGTAGCCGACGGCGGCCGTCGAGGTGTTCTGGGCGATGCCGTGGAAGGCGTCGATGTCGCGGCCGACGGGAAGAACCCACACCAGGGTGGCAGCAAGCGCGGCCGAGGCGCCCAGCGCGGTGGTGGCCAGTCGCGCGGCGGCGGACTTCTCGATGAGCCACCGCGACGCGATGACCAACGCGATCATCGCCTCCGCGCCGTAGAGCAGCGTGGTGATGATCACAGCGACATCCTGACCGCCGAAGTCGCCGTTCGTGACGAACAGATAGCGCAACCGCCAATACACGTTGAAGGCAACCGAGAGAGTCGCGAGCGCAATCGACACCGCGCCCAGCAGCCGAGCGACTGCGTACCAGCGCCGAAAACTGTTGTGCTCGATGGTGATACTGGTGATCGGCGGCTGCGCGGCGAGCATTGCGCCCCCGATACCCACGATCAGGCCGGGTCCGGCACCCGGCGGCACCAGCCCGGTTCCGCCGTCTCGAACCGTCTGCACCAGGTGGTACCCGACGAAGCCGAGCGCGACGATCAGGTAGGAGACGCTGAGCAGCAACCGGATCCGGCTGGTGCGGCGGACGTCGGGTTGCGGGGCGGTAAGCCGGAACGGGCCGACGTGTGGCGCGAGCGCGGCGACGAGCGCGAGCAGCGTCACGACGGCGACGAGGCCGAAGAGCAGGCCGTTGCGGCCGGGGACGCCCAGACCGAAGTCGAGGTTCCACGGCAGGAGCAGCGCGAGGACGAGCAGAGCGACCGCGACGCCGTCGCGCACCGTGTTGGTGCGGGCGGGCACGTAGCCGACGCGGGGCGACCGGGCGACGGCGGGTGCGGCGGTGGTGGCCACCGCGACGGTTGCGGGCGCATCGTAACGCTGGTCGCTCACGTGACGATTTCCTCTCTGAGTGATGCCGCGAGGTGTTGCCACCTCAGGGTGCTCACTTTTGCTCCCGTACACAAGCAACGCGGGTGGGCCGCCCGGGTAGCTTTGGACCGTTGTAAGGGCAAGGAGTGGACCGGGTGGACGTAGTCGTCGGGATGGCGGTCACCGGACGGGTGGCGCGCCTGGCGATGGTCGGCTCGCCCTCCTCGGGCGGTCAGGTATTCGACCAGTACGCCTTGGACCTGCCCGATGATGCGCTCACCGACCTGGCCGACACCATCGTCGGCACCTACCGTGCGGTGGCCGACTCGGGCAATCGCGTGGCCGCGACACGGCTCTGCCTGCCCGACGCATCTGCGGCCGAGACCCTGCGCCAGACGGTGATGAGCGCGGGCGTGCCGAACGTCGAAGTGGTGTCGGAGGCCGAAGCGGCCGCTGCGCTGGCCCGCAGTGTCGGCGCGGACGCCGCGTTGCTGCTGGCCGACGACGACACCGTGTCGCTGACGGCGGTCGGCGAAGACGAGGAGTCGACCTCCGTGCTGGCGTCGGTGCCGATCGGCGCGGCCGGTGCGGCTGTCGCGTGCGCCGCGGTGCTGCAGCAGGTGTCCGGCCCGGAGGTCACCCGGATCATGCTGGTCGGGCAGCGCTTGGACCTTGATTCGATTGCGGCCGAGCTGCGTTCGACGGCACCGGTGGAGGTGCCACCGGATGCGGGCTACGCGATCGCGCGGGGCGCGGCGCAGGCGGTCGAGGACTCCGGGTTCCCTGCGGGGGCGGCGACGCAGATGGCGCCAGTGGCCGATGCGACGCTGATGGCGCCTGGGGCGGCCGATGCGACGTTGATGGCACCAGCGGCGGCCGACGCGACGCAGATGGCACCGGCTTCGGATCCTGCGGCAGTGGGGCCGCAGCTCGCGTACTCGCAGGACGAGGAGCCGGGCGACTACGAGATGCCCGCGGATTCGCTCGAGGAGTTCGTGCCCGAGCAGGAGGATGTGGCGCCGTACACCGCGGTGATTGCGCCGCCGCCGCCAAGGACATTGTTGATAGGCAGCGCGCTGGCGTTCGTGGTGATCAGCTTCGCGACCTTGGTGGTCACGGTCGCAATCAACATCCGGCCGGCGGCCGACGTCAAAGCGCAGCCTGTACCGGCTATTCAGTCGGATACGGTGCCGGGGCGTTACCTGCCGCCGGTGCCGCACGAGCCGGATCCGGTGGCGCTGCCGATCGCGGTGGTGTCGCCGCCGCCCGCGGCCCCGGCCGCGCCGAGTGTCCCGTCCAATCGTGAGCCGGTGACCAACGATGCGCCGTCGGCTCCGCCAGCGCCGGAGGCACCGTCGCCCGGGCAGGCTCCTGCGCCGCAGGTGCCGGTGGCCCCGATTCCGCCGGTCATCATTCTTCCGCCGTTGAACCCGTTCCCCCCGCCGACGTTCCCGACGACGCCAACGACCGCGACGACGACGCCGACGACAACCACCACCACGACAACGACCACGACGACCACGACGACGCCGACCACCACCACGACAACGCCGACGACCACCACGACGACGTCGGAGCCTTCAACGATTACGTCGTCGCCGTCGTCGATCGTGACGGTTGCGCCGGAAATCCAATCGCCGGCGTCGCAAGCGCCCGCGTACGCCCCACCGACGGCGCCCGCGTACACACCGCCGGCGGCGCCCGCGTACACCCCGCCGGCGGCGCCGGCCTACACGCCGCCTGCTGTAGCGCCGGAGCCTGCGCCAGCCCCGGCACCTGCTCCGGTAATTGAGAAGCCTGCGCCGGCCCCGGTGATCGAGGCGCCGTCGAGTGGCGGTGGATCGTCCAGCGGCGGTGGCTCGTCGAGCGGCGGCGGATCCTCAAGCGGCAGTGGAGGTTCCGGTCAGGCGCCTGTGACGACGATCCCGGTGTCGCCGTAGTCAGACCCCGGCAGGCACCCGTTTCGCCGTCGCGCGCATCTCCTGGCGCACCCGCAACCCCGTGTTCACGCCGCAAAAGCTTCTAATCCATCTGCCCGCGCATCGCCTCGAAGGTTGGTTCCCGGTCCCGCTCGATGTGCGCGTAGGCGACCGATTCGGCGACCCGCTCGTTGCCCGACGCGATCGCATCCCGCAGTAGCACGTGGTCGTGAAACGCCTCATCGGCCGGTAATCCCGAGGTCAGATAGAACAGCCACGTGATTCGCCCCGAGATGGCGCCCATCAACCGGATCATCAACTCATTGGCAGACGTCGCCACCACGGCCTCGTGAAACGCTGTGCTGCCCTGGGCAATTGCGTACGCGTCGCCGGCTTCGACGACCGCCTGCGCCTCGGACAGGGCGTGGTTCAACGGATCCATCGACCCACCCCGCCCAACCTGTCGCGCCGCGTACCGGGCCGCCCCTACTTCCAAGGACAGCCTGGCGTCGAACAGATCATCGATCGCCTTTTCATCCCAGCGGGTGACGACCGCCCCGCGCCGCGGATAGGAATGCACGAACCCGTCACGCTCCAACCACGGCACCGCCTCGCGCAACGGCACCCGCGACACGTCCAACTCCTCCCCGATGCGTTGCTCGGGCAGCCGACTGCCCTGCTGATACTGGCCCAGGATGATCCGCTCCCGCACCGTGGAGTAGATGCGCCGCGGCAGCGACAACCGCGACTCGGCGGACTCGGAACCGTTCAGTGACACGACTTCCTCCCGAGCCATCGATCCGGCAGGCAAGGTTCCCCCATCCACTCAACTCGCGATACCGAGCAGCGAGAAGTTCAACTCGTTGGCGCCGATATTCTGACTCTCGGGCACCCCGGTGAGCCACTTCTGCGCCACCACCCAGTCCTGGTTGTACGACAGGTTCAGGAAGCACCCGGTCTGTCCGTACAGGTCACCGGCCTTGACAAAGGTGGCCATGTCACCGGTGCGCAGGCCGTCATCGAGCAGCGCGTTGACTTCCTTTGACTCGCAACCGAAATAGTTGATGCCGCCGGCAGCGTCCCAGAACACGTGCCCCCACATGTAGGGGTCACCGCCGTCGGGACCGTTGTTGCCGTCGATGAACGCATCCGGACCACTGGGTGGGTTGTTGATCCAGCCGAACACCGTCGAGGTGTCATAACCCTGCGCCGAGGCGTTGAGTCCGACGGTCTGAAGGTTGGCGACCACGATATTGGCCATGGATTGGGCGTTGACATTGCCGTTGGCGTACCCGATCACCAAATTCTTGTTCGCGCCGGCGGGCAGCGCGTCGACGTGGGCCTTCAGCGCTGCGGCATCGTAGGAGATCGCTTGGTGGTCACCGCCGCCAGGAATCATGCCCTTGGCGTACATGGTCGTGGCGACTTCGGATCGCTTGCCCAACACCTGATTCACCAGCGTCTTCTGGTTCATCGACTTGAGGAACGCAACGCGGGCATCGGCATTCTTGAAGAAATCGTGGCTCGGGTTCACCGTCACCAACGCACCCTGCAACGTCGGCAGAAAGTAGTTGGAGACCCCGTCCTTGTTGGCGTACTTCCCCAGACTCGATGACGGCAGCGCCGCGGCGATCGTGTCGACGGTGCCGTTGTCGAATGCCAGCTCCAGCGCGGATTCGTCGGTGTAGACGGGTAATTCGACCTTCTTGAACGGCGACTTCGGTCCCCAATAGCCGTCATACTGCGTCAACTCGTACTTCACTCCGGTCTGGGCGGTGGTCAGCATGTACGGCCCGGTGCCCAGATCGTGTGAGGACAAGTAGGTTTGGGCGTCGTCGGAGCCGGCGTTGGTCTTGAGGCCCTCCGGTGATTCCATCTTCGGGCCGAACGGCGACGCAAGGTAGCTCAGGAACGCGGTGTTGGGTTGCTTCAGCGTGATCACCGCGGTGTAATCATGCGGTGTATCAACGCTTTTGACCACGTCGACCATGTACGCTGCACCACCCTTGACCGCGATGCGGCGCTTGAACGCGACATCGACGGCGGCGGACGTGAACGGCGTGCCGTCGTGGAACGTCACCCCCTTGCGTAAGTGGAACGTGTACACGTCGTGGGTGGGGTTGACCTCCCACGTCTCGGCCAGCCGCGGTGCGATCTCCACCTTGTCGGTGTTGTTCTTGTACTGCACCAGGCCTTCGTAGGCGTTGATCATGATCGCGGTGCCGTTGTTGGCGTAGTAGATATCGGGGTCAGGTGGCTGCCCGATGTCGCCGAGTAGCCCGACGGTGAGCGTGCCGTCGGTCGGCGGGCCGGACGCGGCACCTTGGCCGCCGCCGCTCGAGCTTCGCGTGCCCGAACTACACGCGCTCAGGGCCATGGTCAGCGCGGCACAGATGGCGACGCCGCGCAGCAGACGGGTGTGCATGACGGTGCTCCTTTGATTGGTGGAACAATCTCTCATTCGGCGGTCACCCTCGGATCGGCGAGCGCCTGAAGCAGGTCGACGACGACGTTGGACACCACGTAGATCGCCCCGAGCACGAGCGTGACCCCGGCGGTCGCGGGGAAGTCGGCGACGGGGATGGAGGCGGCCAGATAGTTGCCGATGCCAGGCCAGGAGAAGACCTGCTCGACGACGACCACGCCGGCGAACATGAACCCGAGTTGCAGCCCACCCATCGACAGTGCGGGCCCGATACCGTTGCGCACCACATGATGTGCTACGACCTGGAACTCCGTCAGACCCTTGGAGCGGGCGGTGCGGACATAGTCGACGTCGAGCACGGCCCGCAGCGATGACCTGAACACTCGGCCGATCGCCACCGCAGGCGCGATGGACAACACCACCGCCGGGAGTGCCAGGTGCGCCAGCGCGTTGACAAACGCGTCGGGCTGGCCGTGCAGCAGTGTGTCGAGCGCCTGCATGCCGAACGGTCCCGGATCGTCGAAATCGCCGACACCGCGGGCGGGTAACCATCCGAGCTGACCGAAGAACACGATGATGCCGATGAGCGCCAACAGGAACGGCGGCGCCGTGGCCAACAGCAGCAGGATGCCCCTGCCGAGCGCGGCACCCGGCCACCGCAGCGCGCCCGACAACGCATACAACGCCGCCAGCACCAGCGCGATGAGAAAAGCGGCGACGACCAATTCGGCCGTCGCGGGCAAATAGGTGGTGATATCGGAGACCACCGGTTGGCGGGTCCGCAGCGACCGGCCCAGATCGCCGGTGAACAGGCCACCGAGGAAGTGGAAGTAGCGGGTGAAGAACGGGTCGTTCAGGCCGAGCCGCTGGCGTTCGGCGGCCACCATCTCCGGTGACGCGTTGGCCCCGACGTACGCGCGGGCGGGATCCCCCGGTGAGACCGCCTGCAGCACAAAGATCACCAGCGACAGCGTCAGCAGGATGACCACGGCCGCGGCGGCCCGGCGGGTGACAAACGCCAGCATCGTCCTACCTCCGCACCGGAATGAGGTTGCGGATGGCGTCCCCGCCGAGGTTGGCGATCAGGCTCAGCACCAGCACCGCAATGCCCGGAATGCCCGGCACCCACCACTGGCTGAGCAGCTGGCTCAGCGCACGGGCGGTGTCGGCGCCGAGCTCCGGCGCGGGAGCCTTCTGTCCGAGCCCCAAAAAGGACAGCGCCGCCAACAGCAGAACCACATTGGCGATGTCGAGGCTGGCGCTGACCACCGCGGTGGGGATCACCCCAGGCAACAGGTGGTCGAGCAGGATCCGGGGCCGCGACACCTCGGCCAGCCGCGCCGACTCGACGTGCGGGCGGGCGGCCAGCGCCTTGACCTCTCCGCGCACGATGCGCGCGTAGTACGGCCACCACACGATCGCCACGCCGATCAGCGTGTTCACCAGCCCGGAGCCCAGCGCGGCGACGATGGCGATGGCCACCAGCGCCCCCGGCAGCGCGAGGAACAGGTCGGTGATGCGCATCAGCAGCACCGAGTCGACCCAGCCGCCGGTCGCGCCCGCGATCAGCCCGACGGTGCCGCCGATTAGCAGCCCACTGGCCACTACCACCAGTGCGGAGAGCCAGCCCTTGCCGCCCCAGCAGTGGACGTAAACGACTCTGCCGGCAGCGATTTCGGCTCGGATGCGAGCGAGGATGTCGTTGTAGCCGTCGTGGTCGATCACGCCATTGTCGGCAATCGGATAGGCGTAGTGCCGGATCTGTCGTCCCGCCTTCTCGACCGCGAGTTGCAGTGCCTCGCGATATGAGTCGAGGTGATCGTGAGGAGTCGTCAGGTCGACGATTCACCCCATTCCGATGTCTTGCGACACGCTATTCGCCTGTCCCGGAACCAGACGGTGTGTCGCCGTACAAGCACGGGGGCTCGCGCGAAGTTTGGTGGGCTTTCAGGCGGCCGGAACCATCCCGTGCGGATCGAGGACGAATTTCTGCGCCACACCCGAATCGAAGGCCGCGTATCCCTCCGGCGCCTCCTCGAGTTTGATGACGGTCGCGTTCACCGCATCGGCGATATGGGCCTTGTCATGCAGGATGCTCATCATCAGCCCGCGGTTGTATTTCAGCACGGGGCACTGGCCGGTGGTGAAGCTGTGGCTCTTCGCCCAGCCGAGCCCCAGGCGTACCTTCAGCGTGCCGTCCTTGGCGTCGGCGTCCGAAGCCCCGGGATCGCCGGTGACATACAGGCCGGGAATCCCCAGCGCGCCGCCGGCACGGGTCACAGTCATGATCGAGTTGAGAACGGCGGCCGGTTGCTCTCCCGCGCCGCGGCCGTGACCACTGGCCTCGAAACCGACAGCGTCGACGGCGCAATCGACCTCGTCGGCGTTGAGAATGTTGGCGATCTGGTCTTCAAGGGTAGCGTCGGCGCTGATGTCGACGGTTTCGCAGCCGAAGGATTCCGCCTGCTTGAGCCGGTCGGCGTTGAGGTCACCGACGATCACGACGGCGGCCCCGAGCAGTTGCGCCGAGTACGCCGTGGCCAGACCCACCGGGCCTGCTCCGGCGACATATACCGTCGATCCAGTGGTGACGCCCGCGGTCTTGGCGCCGTGGTACCCGGTGGGGAAAATGTCCGACAGCATGGTGAGGTCGCGAATCTTGGCCAATGCCGCATCCCGGTCGGGGAACTTGAGCAAGTTGAAGTCGGCGAACGGCACCATGACGAAATCGGCCTGACCACCGAGCCAGCCGCCCATGTCGACATAGCCGTAGGCCGACCCGGCGCGTGCCG
>CAVQRJ010000020.1:0-420003 GCA_963715215.1 uncultured Actinomycetota bacterium | reverse complement strand
CGCTGTCTCGTCCAAGCGAAGATTGCGAGGGATGCCCCGCGTTTGCTGGGGTTCGCAATGTAGGTCTGGACGATCCCAGCGCAGGTCGTCCAGATTTACATTTCAATTTCGGCGACCGAAGCATCCGGCATGTCGAGCGGCGGCAGCACGCAGCGCAAGTCCATGCAGGCCGTACCGGCGGCACTGTTCGGCACCCACCTCACGGCAGGCCCAGTCTCCGTTGATCAGACGTGACGTCAGATCTGTATTCAACAGCGCGTGAACTATCAGTACTTCACCCGACGCAGGCGCTCCCGCTGACGTGGCCACGCGTGCCGGTGGCGGTGACGCACGCGCTGAAATTGGGGATCGGCACGCAGACCGGGTTGACCTACACGTTTGGCGCTACCCAGGGGCCGCATGAATCGGTGTCGGTGTTTTGTAGTACATGCCGGCCGGCCAGTATGTGGGCGCCTTGGACCTGTTTGGGTCACCCCGGTGTGTTGGGTGCCGAGCAGCTGGCCGGTGCGTTGGTGGCGGCCGAGCTGGCCCAGATGCCGCTGCTGGATCTCCTCGCAGAGGATTTACAGGCCGCGGTTGCTGACCCCGACAGCGATTCCTGGGCCGAGCTGAACACGTTGTCGCGGGCCGAGGTGAGTCAGGCCACCGGGATGCTGGTGGCCCAGCTTGAGGTCGAGCCGGCCGAGGCCTTGGTGCGGTTGCGGGCGCACGCCTTTGCCACCGGCCGCAGCGCCACCGACGTCGCCTGCGACATCCTGGATCGCCGACTACGCCTGCAGGCCGACTGATGCGCGCTCATCTCATGCTCGACAGCGGTTCCGTTGCCTACCGGACGGTGACCGGCGCACAATGGAGCCGATCGTGACCGAGCTACCTCGTGAAACTCGCGTCCTGGACGCGGTCGTCTCGCTGGTGGACAGTCTGCTCGACGACTTCGACGTTGTTGACCTGCTCACCGAGCTCACCGAGCAGTGCGCGCAGCTGCTGGATGTCGCGGCGGCGGGATTGCTGCTCGCCACCCCGCGCCGCCAGTTGCAGCTGATGGCTGCCACCTCGGAGAAGATCCACGATCTGGAGTTGTTCCAGCTGCAGGCTGACCAGGGCCCGTGCCTGGACTGCTATGCCACCGGGCAGCCGATCTCGGTGGCCGACATGCAGACCGAGGCGGCGCGGTGGCCGCGGTTCGCCGCGGCCGCCACCGAGGCGGGCTTCGCCTCGGTGCACGCGGTGCCGATGCGCGCGGCCAGCACCGTGCTGGGTGCCCTGGGGTTGTTCGGCACCGCGGTCGGGGAGCTCAACGACGCCGATCGGCTGGTGGCCCAGACGTTGGCACATATTGCCTGCGTGGCGATCCTGCAGGACCACCCCGCCACCCCGGCGACTGTGCTCCCTCACCTGCACGCCGCGTTGACCAGCCGGATCGTGGTCGATCAGGCCAAGGGGTTCCTCTCCCAGCGTCTAGAGGTGTCGATCGACGATGCCTTCACGCTGCTGCGCCGCCACGCGCGAACCCACGGCGATCACCTGACCGAGCTGTCTCGTCGCCTGATCACCGAACCCGAGGCCCGCCAGACGATCCTGGCGGCGATGACGCAGATGATGGGGGCGCCTGCATCGTGACGTGCGGCGGTCAGGAGTCGCGGTGGTGGGCATGGGCGCGGCGCACCGCCTCCTGGACTAGGCGTTGCGCGATCACGGCGAGTTCGACGTTTTCGGATTGCTGATCCGCCGCAACCGGCTCGGCGGATCCGTCGCCGAGGTCACCCGCACCATCGCCGATCTCGGCGAACGGCGAATCACGTTGCATGTCTTACGCGAAGGCGTCGATACGGCCACGCCAACAGGGCGAGCTATCGCGGCCATCATGGCCAGCCTCGCCGAACGGGAGCTCGAACTGGGCCGCGAGCGCCGCGCCGCATCCCGAGAATCCCGTCGCGC
Source organism: uncultured Actinomycetota bacterium (assembly GCA_963715215.1). Classification (GTDB taxonomy): domain Bacteria; phylum Actinomycetota; class Actinomycetes; order Mycobacteriales; family Mycobacteriaceae; genus Mycobacterium. The sequence continues at coordinate 418,065 of CAVQRJ010000020.1, read as the reverse complement.
CCGGCATCTGCCGGCCACCAAACCCCCGAAGCTCAGCCCAGAACGGCAAGAACAGTTGCGCCGGCTTGCTGTGACCGGGGAGCCTGTGCATCAACTGGCCGAAGCGTTCGGAATCGGACGAGCAACTGCATACCGCTATCTCTCCTCTTCCCCAACCTGAGAGCGCCCGAATGGTTACTGGCGAGCGCAAGGTTAATGAGAAGTCGTTAATATGCCCTCACTCTGCCGCGTCAAGCTGCCCGTAAGCACCGGCTGGCAACAGCGCATCCACCCGACCCAACTCGACCGGCAGCACCAACAGCTCGACCGGCAAAATCGAATCCCACAACGTCGGCTGCTCGTTTACAGTTCTGAACACGATGGCCTCAATCCCTTCTAGCCCAAGGGGTTGAGGCCATCCTCCCGTCCAAACACCCCCAGCTCAGGGACCGCCACGCCCCGACTTTTTCAGGTCGAAGTAGCTAGCACGGCCGGGGCGTAACCTGCACAGATATGCGGTGATACGTGCAATGAGGAGTGTTGATGATGGCTGATCGCGTCATGAGGGGCAGCCGGCTTGGGGCCGTGAGCTACGAGACCGACCGTAATCACAACCTCGCGCCGCGTCAGAACGCGCGGTATCGCACGGAGAACGGTGAGGAGTTCGAGGTCCCGTTCGCCGATGACGCCGAGATCCCCGGCACCTGGCTGTGCCGCAACGGCATGGAGGGCACCCTGATCGAGGGTGGTGACCTGGCCGAACCCAAGAAGGTCAAGGTGCCGCGCACACCCTGGGACATGCTGCGGGAACGCCGCTCGATCGAGGAACTCGAGGAACTGCTCAAGGAACGCCTCGAGATCATCAAGTCACGCCGCGGCAGGTAGCTTAGCTACCGGCCGGGGTCACGAACCTCGATCAGTACCGGGACCTCTGGCTGAAAGATCCGATCTGATGACTCAGAAGATTTGCTTTGATTGCTTCCATAAGTTGTTCCCTGACAAGCCAATTCGGAAGGTTACGTTGGGTCGGCAATGCGTTGTGTGCAAAGCGCAAACGGATCGAACGGAACAGATGATTCCTGTTGAGGCAGAGGACATTCCGCTGGTTAAGCAAATAGCTCAAGTGCCGCGGCGAGTACTACACCGAACTGAACGGCATGCCGACCAGCGTGTCGCTGTTCGTGTGGCTGCCCGAGGAGCGGGCCAAGTGGGTCGAGATGCGGGCCAAGCGGGACCGCGCGATCCGCGCCATGTTCGGGCAATGAGCGCCGATCTCGAAAAGGCCCAAGCCGAGGGCTGGTTGGCTGTCGTTGCCCCGGTATTGTCCGTGCATGCCCCTGCGTTACGTCGATCCGAACAAGAAGCACGGCCGCTGGTACACGGCCTTGGAAAGCTTCGGTCGCTCGCGTCCGGGACAGTTCTTGGCGCACCATCTCTTTCCTCACATCGACCCGTGGTTGTACCGCGCAACAGGCGGGCGCTATCCATCAATTCTCGGCGGGGCGTCTACAGCCCCCCTGATGACAACCGGGGCGAAGTCGGGTCAGCCGCGCGAGCACCAGATCACCTACCTCCACGATGGGCGTGATGCGGTTGCAATCGCCTCGAACTACGGCGGACCGAAACACCCGCAGTGGTACTACAACCTCAAGGCGCACCCTGAATGCGAACTAGGCGGCGAGAAATTCTTGGCGACCGAGTTCACCGACCCCGACGAGTACGCACGCCTGTATGGACTCGCCGTGCAGGTCTACCAGGTTGGGGCGACTATCGCCTAAAGACAGACCTCATCGGCCGCCGTATCCCTGTCTTTCGGCTCAAGCCGCGTTAGCGGCATCCTGCACCAGAACTGCGGTTTCGCACAGGTCTGCGACAATGTCGTCCTTGTAGTCGCGCGGACAGTGACGCACGCGCCGCCGGTGGCCTCGGATGAACTTTTTAGACGCGTCACGAGATACCGTCGACACCCTTGCCGCGCCAGACGACAGGACCGAGTGCTCCGTTGGTCCGTTTGCGCCGGACTTGGATACCGACCAGCCTTGAGCCGTATGCCGCACAGTGGGCGCTATCGGACTTCGCCCGTGACATCTATGCCGTTGATCTTGCCGTCGCGGTGGTGGCCACTCGGCCTCAACGCATCACGAGCCATTCATGATCCATTGTCTTGCTGCCTCGATCTGCCCAGCGGGGAAATGCCTGATCTCCGCTGACACAAAGTGTGACGTTAAATGCTCTGCGACATCTCCCAGGTGGGAGTCCGTTACGACTGCGATTCTCTTGATGCGCTTGTGATGATCGCGAACAAAGCGAAACTGGTTGACCATTGCCCCAAAACTCTTCCATCCGGGGAACGACGGAGCGTCGACGATGAGGCCAGCCAGACCACCGGTTGCCTCGATGTGCGAGTCGACCACCTTCGCGAGTTTCACGAAGTCGTCCTGCTCGATCGCCGATTTTGGTTGCACGAGCAGGATGGAATGCTCGGTATCGAGGTTGTATTCGATCATGTATCGCTCCTCTTACGATCGTTGCGGTCCAAGGGACGAACTCGCCGACGGTGTGGGCATCGACGGTTTCGCGGTCACACGTCACCGCCGGACACGGTTGTGGGCGGTTAGCAGTAATTGGTCGAACACTGGGCGTGAGGGCAGGGTTTCGTCGTAGTTGAGTGCCCGAAAATCGGCCAGGAGCTGTTCGGCCAGCACCCGCAGCTTGATGTTGGCTGCCTGCGACCGCCATGTGAGGAGGTCGAACGCCGCGTCGGCGTCGATGCGATAGACAATCATCAAGATGCCCTTGACTTGTTCGATGACGGCCCGGTTGGCTGCGATGTCGGCGACGGCTGCGCTGATGAATGATTCGCGCTCCTCGGGTGGGAAGCTCACGTCGACATAGAAACCGTTCGTGCCGATCACTTCGCCGCCCTCATCGCGCAAGAGTTCGGCGACCACGATGACGTCATGGATGCGGCCCTGGACGTCGATGATGCGGTGGCGGGTGCTGAACGGCTGATGCGTTCGACGGATGTCGTCCAGTGTGGCGGCTACCTGCTCGTAGTCCTCGGGATGCTTATGTGACAGCACCATGCCCGTTGTTGGTTTTGCGGTGCCGGGTTCATAGCCGTGCAGTCGTTCGACTTCGGGTGACCATTCCCACCGCTCGTCCTCGAAGTACAGCCGGAACCATCCGGTGGGATGAGGCTTGCCTCCGGCCAGTGCCCGCGCGAGTTGAGAGTCCTCGTCATGCCCGCTGACCATGATCAGGAACCTATCCGACCATTGCCACCGATGGCCGATAACCGACCGCTACCTTCTTCATCGCAAGCAGGGCTGATAGGCGGCGAACCCGGGCTGTGCTGTGTTCTCAACCTCAGGGCTGCCCCCGGGGTTCGCCTCGTAAGGGGAGCGGACGCAGCCAACCTCTATCCCCCACATGAGCGCTGAATAACCCATCCATGCAGCCTGAAACGCCATCACGAGGCCGAGGAGCCTTCGCCACTTGAACCGTGCTGCCCTTCACTGGTCTCACCGGACCTTATGGGGTCGCCGTCGACACTGGAGGCAACGTCTACATCACCGCCAGCCAGAACAATTGTGTGCTCAAGCTGGCCGACGGCGTGTGCTCCAGCTGGCCGACGGCGGCACCACCCCAATCGAATTGCCGTTTACTGGCCTCAATCACCCCGTCGGGGTGGCCGTCGACAGCGGAGGCAACCTCTACGTCACCGATAGCCAAGACAATCGGGTGCTCAAGTTGCCTGCCGTCTCGAACTAGCCGCTTGGTCGGGGTGAAGTTCACGGTCAGACCAAGTTTGGGTCTATGCCGTAGTGACCCGCCGGGCCGATGCCGAAGTCGCGGGTGTCGCAGACCACGGTCTTCGGTGCACAACGCCCGATGCTCCGCACTCTTCACGACCGCGCGTCCGCGGGATGATGGTGGAACCATCGGAGGCAACCGACATGGACCTGTACTTGATGCAGCACGGTCAGGCGACGACCGAAACAGAGGATCCCGAGCGACCCCTCACGGATGCCGGTCGAGCGGCGGTGCAGCGTGTCGCTAAGAGAGCCCGGGCCGCTGACGTCCGGATCAGCGGCTGCCTGCACAGCGGAAAGCTGCGCGCAGAGCAGACTGCGCAGCTGCTGGTGAGGGAGATCGGCGTGGAGCCGAGCGTCGAGGCTCGACCGGGTCTTGCGCCGAATGACCCGGTGGTACCGGTCGCGCAGTGGCTTCGAGCGGAGACCGAGCACCAGTCGCTTGCGCTCGTCGGCCACATGCCTTTCCTCGGCAGGCTTGCCTCGTTGCTGGTCGTAGGCGACGAGCAGGCCCAGGTGGTCGGCTTCCAGATGGGTGGCCTGGTGAAGCTGGAACCGAAGGTCGATCGGGACGGGTTCTCCGTGGCATGGGCGCTTCCGCCCGACCTCGCCTGAGCATGCACAAAAACTGGACGGCGCCATGCATCACCGAGAAAGGTGCCGCGATGATGGCGACGAGTCCGACTAGCAGTGCTGTCTCCGCCGCAGCGGACGTGTGGACCTCAAGGTCCGGAGAGCCCGCGAACAGTCGTAGGTTTCCGACGTCTGAGGCCGGGCCTGCCTGACGTTGGGACACCGCGTGCCGCTCCGGATGCTTGCCCACATGCTCGACTCCGACTGACGGGCGCTGACCCGTACTTGTCCTGCCAGGCGAACTCCGCATGCTGGGCAAAAAGCCCAGAAAGTAACCACCAGCACAAACCAACCCCAAAATGGGATTGGTCCACCACCGAAAGATAAACCCATGACCGACACGCCCGACGACCTGCCGTCGCCCGACGAGTTCCGGAAGAAGATGGCCCACGTCGACCAGGAGTTCGCGGATGCCCGCCGGTACCTGTCGGCGTTGTGCGCCGAAGACAATCAGGCGCTCGGTGCGCTGATGGCGGAGATCCACCGCAGCGGACGGGCCATGAAGGTCTTGGCAGCGATGGCGGTACAGGCCCTCGACTTCGCCCACCTGTCCGCGGACCGCCTCGGCGGCGATGTCCAGAAGTGGCTCGACGAGTCGGTGATGGCCCAGGACACCGCCGAGACTGAGCGGGACCAAACCGAGCTTGGCGGCGAGGGATGACCTTCAGGGCCGTACCTGACCGATAGACCGGGCGCTGTGGCCGGTCCAACATCCGGGAGTCGTGCTTGACGCGGTGCCCTCTACTGCGCACGGGGCGTGCCTCGGCTGCCAGTGGTTCGATGTGCGAGGTCACTGGATGCGCCATCCCGACTGGTTCGAACGAGCCTCTGTATGGCCGCACCGACACCAAGTCTCCGACGGTGTATTCCTCGCTGGTCCACGTCGCTGGCGGGGAGGGAGGTTCGATCCGCCATGATGACGACGGACGGTCCCGCCCCTTCAGGTGGCTCCCCAGTGTCGGAGGGACGATGGGTTCACGATGAACAGGCTGCCAGGATGATCGATATGAACAGGCTGCGTGAGCTGACGGCAGAGTTGGGGTTCATCCCCGCCACCACCGACGGGCCCGACATCGATCGGCACCGGCAGCTCAACAAGAACGCGGACTACTGGCTGGCCGATCGACCAGACCTTGTGGCTGCTCGGCCAGGAGTTCGTCGAGGTCACGGCTCAGGTGTTCCCGACTACCGAAGATCCGGAGGCCGAGAACGACGTGGACAATGCTCCAGCGCTGGTGATGCTTTCCGGTGGCACGTCGACCGTGGTGTCGCTCGGCCGGTTCTACGAGGGCGACATCGTCACCGTGGCGCTGTTCGGGTCCAAGGGCCACACGCGTTTCGACGTGGTTTCGCCGGAGACCGGAGAAGATCCGCAGCTGCTTGCCCTGGAACTGCAGGCCGAGGCGTTCGCCCAGCACGCACGGGGGGCAGCCTCCTGAGTTGTTGCTTGCTGGAGGTGGTTCTCAGCGACGGCAGTCTCAGCGACGCGCCAACAACGCCAGCCCCATACTGTGCGGTTTTACGGCTGCCTCCCGGGTTGAGGCATCAACACCTTTCGGTGAATCCGCACTTCAAGCCGCATTCGCAGCGCCAGGTGCTGTGCCGGGGCCCCGACACGCTCATGGAGCGGTGTAGGCAGTTTGCGCCCAGTCCTCACTCGTTATTAGGAACGGCAGCACGTACTGGTTCTTGTGCTCCCATTCGTCATCACTCAGCCTGTCAACTCGCTCCTTAACCGTGTCGGTTGCCTTGCTGACCGCCCGCTTGCACACCCCACAGTGCGTGGTGAGCATGGGTCGCTCGGAGACTTGTTTCCAATCCTCTTGCAGCCGTTTTGGCATGTCGAGCAGCAGCGGACTCCCCACAGAGTGTTTGATAATTCGGCCCACGAGGTGCCTATTCGGGCATTGCAACTCCATCACGGCCATTCCGGTGTCACCCGTCAACTGACTTCTCCCTTCCCCCTGTGACTTCTGATAAGCGGATCTCAAGACAGCTCCGCAAATCGTGATTGGATTGCGTCCAAGGCAATCTGGTCCACAGTCAGGTCGTACTTTCTCGCAATGCGCGCGTGTAGTCGTTCAACTTCGCAGCGGCTATGCCCGGTTGCTCACGAGGCCCCTCAACGTACCGAGTGCCCGTCGGTTGTCGACCCGCGACCACTGACCGAGCCAGGGGAACCTGGGTCGGCCAGCAGCACGCGGACCCCAACAGCGCCACCGCGCCGAACGCGATCCCGAAAAGGAACGATTTGCCAACGAATGACAATCATTCGGCGCGTGGTTTCTGCTGCTAGACCCCCAAGTAAACACCCTCTTCGAAACCGTGTCAACAATGTTGACCAATACCGTTGACACCGCCCTTTTGTCAAGCTCCTCCCACGCCTCGTGATCGACGAGAAGACCTCGAACAGCTCCGTCAACTCGGCCTCCGCGAGGGCATCCTGAACCGCAACTCCCTGCACCCCACTCAGGCAAAACGGGATGTCCGACTCACCGGCGCCTCCGCTGCCAACACCAAGGGCGTAGACGCCGTCGACATCGATGCGTGTGACCTCGGACAAGGGGACGCGGGTGCGTCGGGAGTGCGTGTTGGAGGAGTATCGAGAGATGGGTGACGTCTCGGTGGTCGGCTGCGTCGGGTCGTTGATCGTGGCGACCCGCGGCGTCGCGGGCCCCGGAAGGTCCTCCTGAATGTGCGGCATTAAGCCAGGGGGTGGAGCGCGTCGTCCAGGAACGCGCGGTCAACGACTACTGGACGCAAGTGGATCCCGACCTAGGTGCGCGCGTCGCCCAAGCCTGGGCCTGGAGACTCTGCAGCAAAGCAGGCAGTAGCAAAGACAATCCGCTGGCGGCGCCCGAGCAAGTGCCTTTGAGTATTGGCGCAACGTCGACAAGGACCTCGGCGACCGCGTGCCCTATGACGAGCACACGGTTATGTCGAGGGCGCCCCTAGATCGTCTTGCCTGGTCATGGGCAGGTCCGGCAACACGGCATAATTTCTGCCCGCGGGCACCAGCTGGGTGCCTTCAGGCAGCTGAAGGGGTGAGACCTGGAACCAGGGGCGGGTCCGTTGAACCGGGGCCGGGCCCTCTATCGCAACAACTCTCACAGGCGAGCTGTTCGAGTCAGATGTAGTACCCCAGTGACTTTGGCCTCTCACACCAGGACGCTCGGCGAAGAAACGATGACGACACGACGGTTGAGGAGGACATCGTGATCGAGGCGCTGAAGGATTTTCCCGACAACGTCATAGCGATTGCGTGCCATGGGCATGTGACGAGGGCTGATTACGAAACGGTGCTGGTACCGGACATCGAAGACAAACTGAGTCGGCACAAAAAGGTGCGGATCTACTGTGAGATCGCGCCTGATTACGGCGGACTCGATCCCGGCGCGGTCTGGGAAGATACGAAGGTCGGCTTCAGCCACCTCCGCGACTGGGAACGCGCCGCGATGGTCACTGACGTGGAATGGATGAGACACGCGGCGAAGTTCTTGGGTTTCTTTGGTTTCCTGGTGTCTGGGGAGTGGCGTGCGTTCCCGACCGCTGACGCCGACAAAGCACGCGAGTGGGTTGTTGGCGGGGGTCCCGCCGCGCGGATGTAGCGTTTCCTGTCTGCGTGCGCGTCGACCCGCGCAGCGATCAACACAGCGGGCCGTGGTGGCGTTGGTATGGGGGTACGGGTTCCCCAGGGGGCGCGAGCTGGCTACGGAGGGGGTGCCGGGTTCCGACCAGGACCGCCTCAACGAGGGGCTGCAGGTTTGCGCCGGGCAGCCGGGGCCGAGCACGCTGGTGGCCAACCGAAGCCGAGTTCTGGCTGTGCCCCGACATCTTGGGCTGAGAACACGGGATCTCTGAGCAAGACGAGGGGATGATCAAGATGACGACCACCAACCCTCACGAAGGGTCTGATGGTCGCGACTGCGGTGCTGGGTGCCCTCCTTGTTCGGCGAGCTCCAGGTGCGGCGACTGTTGTCGGACCTACATGCCGCGGGCTGCTGGTTGGGGGCCTGCGAATGGCAATCTTTAGAAGTGCGCGCTTGCCTGCCCGAGACGCCGTCATACATGTCAGTCCCTGACGGCATATTCCACGCATGCGAACCCTGACCCGATTCGTCGCCGCGGTGGTGCCCGCGTGTTCGGTCATCGCCAGCTCCGCAGCGCATGCCGATCCGGTAGCCACGACGGCAACCGTGTTGAAGGTGGTGGACGGCGACACCGTTGACATCGTCGACGACGTTCGAGGGCGGCTACGCATCCGCCTGTTGGGCATCGATACCCCTGAAACCAAGAAGCCCGGCTACACCGTCGGCTGCTGGGGTCCGCAGGCAACCGAGTTCGCGAAATCGACGCTGCTTGGGCAACGTGTCGCCTTCGTCACCGATCCGAGCCAGGGCATGTACGACCGCTTCGGCCGCACCTTGGCCTACCTGGACAAGGCCGATGGTTGGGATTACTCGGTCGAAGCCGCCCGTGCGGGTGCTGCCCATTCCTACATCTATCACGGCCATCCCTCGGCGCGAGCCGACGAGGTTGCAGCTGCCGAACAGGATGCGAAGGCCGCTGGCCGGGGCCTATGGGACCGCCGTGCTTCGGCCAAACGACGTCAGTCCCAAGCTGATTCGCCAAGGTGCCTACGCCCAACGGTCTCGCTGTGTAACCCGTCCTAAATACAACGCCTTTGTAGTAGAACCGTCCAACGCCGGTCTGGCAGATCACCACAACCGAGTCCGCCGTACGGCCAATCGCCACAGCTGGGTCTCGAAGGCTGACCAAGTGTTCGCAGGGTTCTAGCGATGTCCGCCATGGTGGAAGAGGAGCGCGTTGCCGCCGAAGTAGGGAAACTGCGGGGCGTACTGCACCGGGGGCGGCGAGTTGACGATCTGCGCATTTCCAGGTGTCTGGCAGACGGTGCTGTTCCCGCTGAGATAGGTGCAGGATTGTTCGGCCAGCGCGGCGGGTGCGGTGGCAATCGATGCCGCGGCAGCCACCGCCAACAACATCGGCGGTAAGTAGCGTCGCTTGATGGTCATGATTCACTCCTTGGGCGTGGACACGCCCGAGATACGGCCGCTCGCTCGCCGCGATCGAGTTGTCGGGCCCCGGCGGGGCGCTTCCGGAGAGAAACAAAACATAGAGCTTCTATGTAAAGCAGTGATCCGTTCGCGGGAATCTATGACCGGAACCGACCGGCTGCACAACATCTGCATGGCATGGTGCGCGATCGCGATGCCGCCGCCGCGCCACCGGCCTACCGGACCCCTCACTCCACCGCAGCCAAAACGGCTGGGAGCCGATAGCGATCACCGTCGGGTCGAAGTCCAGCAGCATCAGGTCGCGTTCCAGCCACGACTCGGACCCGACATGCCGCCCATCGGTGGCCGACCACCACCGGCCCGACAGATGGCGTTGCCCTCGATACGAGCTGCCCCGGCGAACAGGCGGAACCGACTCCAACCGCAGCGACCACGCGCATCCACCAACGGCACCCGAATCTGATCGCCGGCCGTGGTCGCATACGCCACCTCGAAACCCGCGGCCCTGCCGCTGATCGACCTCTGCATCGTCGTCACAGTCGGTGACGAGAGGTTAGGTCGTGGTGTCGGATGAGTCGCTGGGCTCGATGACCTTTGTTTCCTCACGTGCCCCGTGGGTGATCTCAATGCGGTGCGGCTTGGCCCTTGCCGCCACGGGCAGGGTTACGGTCAGCACCCCGTTCTGATAGGTGGCGGCGATGTGCTCGGCGTCGATGTCCGCACCGAGGGACAGGCGGCGCATGAAACCGCCGGTGAAGCGCTCGCAGCTCAGCCACTGCACGTCTTGTTCGGTGCGTTCGCTGCGTTGTGCCGTCACGGTGAGGATGCCGCCATCAACGCTGACGTCCACCGAATCGGGGTCCACGCCCGGCAGGTCCGCGTGCAGCACGTAGTGATCGCCGGAGCGGTAGAGGTCCATCGGCATGGCCAGTGGGACTCGGGCGGATCCGGGCGATGTACCGAGCAGCTGCGCGGCGAGTCTGTCGATGTCACGGAAGGGATCGGGATGAAGCACAGCAACCACCTCCTACATGCTGGTTGCCGCACCTCGCCACCGCGACGGGTGTCGGCTGGCTGCGCTCCTTCTGGTGTAGCACTCCACCTGCGCGAGCACCAGGGGTGCCGGCGCTGCGCCCAGGTCTTCGGCGATGCGGACCCTGGTGTCCAGGATCGCCTTCCACATGAAAGGGGCCAGACGCGCCTCGATCTGCTCGTCGATGTCGGGCGATATCGGCGTCGATGCTGGCGATCCGGCCCAACATGGGCGCGAACAGGAATTGGTGATGGTCGGCGAGATGCCCGTTGAACGTTCGGCCCAACTCATTTTACTGTTGCTTTACCTGTGCTTTACCTGGATAGGCGGGGTAGACTTAAGGTACGGATCCACGGCAGACCAAGGTCGGACCGGAAGAGAAGTTTCCTCCTCTCGGCTGTGGCGCCCAGCACGAGCACTAGGCACCCACGCAAAGCGAGGCCCATCAACTGGGCACAGCGCGGTGGGCTTGCGTCAGGGCGGGGAAATCTCTCCTGACGCCGAGGCCACATTTCACCGTGCCATCATGCACGCTTGGTAACCAGGTGTTCGTGCTTCGGACGGCTCTCCTTTTCGTCAGGAGCGCCGTCCGACTCGTGTATGCCGAACTCCCGGGGCCGGTAGCGGTCTGCTCGCCCAAGCAAGCACACTGCGAGCTGGGTGATCGTGTCCCTGGGTGGCGACCGCATCGTTGAGCACCGTCGAGTCCAGCGCGCGCCGCCGCCCCCACCGCTCACTGCCCCACCGAGCCACCCCCGCCACGGTCTACCAGGCCCGACCCAAAGCACACCCCGGCACCCGCACCGACAGTGGGCTGGGTGGTACGGCTCAGGTTCACCTCGTATTATCACTGTCAGTTGGCCGGATATTCTCCAGGCTTCCTCGATCTGCCGGGACGAGATCGCGGCCGCGGCGAGGAGGGACGATGCCGCTCTCCGATCATGAGCAGCGCATGCTCGACCAAATCGAGAGCGAGCTCTCTACCGAGGACCCTAAGTTCGCCTCGAGCGTCCGGGGTGGCAGTCTGCGTGCTCCCTCGGCCCGTCGCCGGCTCCAGGGCGCAGCACTCTTCGTGATAGGCGTGGCGATGCTGGTATCCGGTGTGGCCTTCAAGGCCACCATGATCGGAAACTTCCCGATCCTCAGCGTCTTTGGATTCGTGGGCATGTTCGGCGGGGTGGTGCTCGCAATTACCGGCCCGCGCATGGGCGGTGGGCGCGACAAGTCGGGCTCCGCGTCGGGCGCGCCGCGCCAGCGTCCGGCGAAACACTCCCGCGGCTCATTTACAGGGCGCATGGAAGATCGCTTCCGACGCCGCTTCGATCAGTAGGCAGCAGTTCTGAGTTCAGCGCGGACGCCGGCCCCGAAGTTAGGCCATTCACGGTGTCATATCGATCAGAAAATTGGGGTTCAGTAGCCGGGCGTTCGGTCTGCGACATCTCGCTGCACCCAAATGCGTATCTCGCGCCAACGGCCGACACGAACAAGCCAAACAAAGTGAGGGTGCTGAGGATGCCCCGACAAACCTCGGCGGCACCAGCCTCCACTGCGGGCACGACGGCGGTCATCGATGGTCTGCAACTCAGCGCTTCCGAAAGGCCATCCACAGCAGCACGTCGAGAATCTGGATCGCGCTAACTTCATTCGGAGCGCCTGCCCCGGAATGGACTTGAATAAGTGTGTCATGCAGCTTGCGGCGACAACTCCTCACCGAGGTCTGGGGTCCCGGCCACGACGCGGACACCAATTATCTGCGCACCTACATGGCCTCGCTGCGCCGCAAACTGGAGCCGATCCCGGCCCGGCCCCGTCACCTCATCACCGAGCCCGGGATGGGCTACCGCTTCGAGCCGTGATCGGCTGCAGCGGCAGACGCTGCGGTTCCAGAATGATCAAGCAGATGTTCTACGACGAATCAGTCGTCTTTGGCCCGGTCAACGGTGACGGACACCGTTACGGCGTTGACGACCTTCATGGAGCCCATCAGCAGCGAGTAGGGCTTGACGGCGAACTCGGATTGGCGGACGTCGGCTTCGAATGACTTTCGCCAGGAGTTGCCGAGATCCTCTTCGCCTACGACGGCGGTGGCCTGGCCAAGGGCGGTGACGTCAGGTTGTACTACGACGGCGAAGCTGTCGGTACGGGGCGGGTCGAGCAGACCCAGCCGATGGCATTCTCCGCCGATGAGGCCTGCGACGTGGGTGCCGATACCGGCTCGCTGGCCTCCCCGGACTACGGCCCGACGGGCAACCGCTTCACCGATGACATCGAGTGGGTGCAGATCGACATCGGCGACGACAGCCACGACCACCTGATCGGGCCGGAGGACCGGTTCAATCTGGCGATGGCACGGCAATAACGTTGGCGCTCTTGGCGATCAGAGGCGAGTGGAACACGCCCGCACACACGAAAGGTTACGACCGGACAAGCCGGTCTCGTCTAGCCGGTGAAACGAGCAGACAAAGATGAGTTACTGGGTGCGGTCGTGGACCGCGGCGGTTGGGTGGTGCTGGCCGCCACCCCGCTCGGAATTCGACTGTGCCAGCAGAAGGACACGCCCCGCGATAGTTGATCGAGCTGTCGGCGATGCCGGCGCCTCTGCCGCTGGACCGGCCGGCCGCGCGGGGCTACCGCACAGGGAGATCCCGGCTACAAGGCGACGTCGGTACTGCTAGGAGATAGTGGCCTGGCGTTGGCCTTCGACGACGAGAAGCTCTCCGACCTCGCCGGAATACCCACCCCCGCTGCGGTGATGGGTGAGGCTCTCCCCGACCGCCTGCGCGCCGCCGGGATGGTGATCAAGGTCGAACGGACTTGAGCGAATGCACGAAACCCATTCGGCCGATCCGCGAGCTGTCCCGAGTGGAGGTTGCCGGGGTTGGAGCCGGCCCGGATCGGGACGGGCGGGCACCAACGAACTGGTTCACCTATCGCCGCGCCTACCAGCGACTGAACAATCTGCGAACCTCGGGACTTCCACGCCGATTCCGTCCAAGGCTATCCGGGAGAGATCCCGTCGCTGTTGCGATCGGCGGCGTTCTGGGGGTGTTTTCCCGCATGGGCCGAGGGTAGGTGGACAATGACGTGTTAAGGACCGTCGGCGGTGACTGGAGGCTGGCATGGCAAAGCAGATCACAGTGTGCCCGGTTGCCGACCTGCCCCCGGGGGCGGTGACCGGTGCGGGACCGTATGCCGTTGGAAACATCGACGGCAAATACTTCGCGGTCACGCGGCGGTGTCGACATCTGCGCGCAGACCTGGCGGGCGGATCGATCGAGGACGGGCGACTGGTCTGCCCGTGGCACCAATCCGCTTACGACGTCGAGAACGGACAGATGGTCCGCGGACCCCAACAGATCTTCGCCAAGATCCCCGGACTCGGAACGACGTTCAAGATGCTGACGAAAGTTTGGCCTCTTGGACGCGGCACCGTATCGGTGTCCGGCAACGACATCGTCGTCGAATAACTGGCGCGCCTGCGCGATTCGCAACTCGTTGTCTCGTCCAGTTGAAGATTGCGAGGGATGCCCCGCGGTTACCCCCGTCCTACGTTGCCCGTTGGGACGTCGTCGTGAGTTCGGGGCCCGATGACGCGGCACCCGCAGCGGACAGGCGTGCTACCTATTGGATCGGCGTGACATATTCATGACCGCCTCGTTCGATTCTGCGGAGCGCGAGTGCATCCGGTCCGAACGTCACGTCACAAGTTGCCGCGGCGGCCAGGTCGAGCTCGTGGTTTGGCTCGCCCAGATGGTGCCCGCGATGCCGTCCATCTTGGGCGACCATTCGCGGATCAGGACTGGCCGGATATGGCGGTGGTGCAGGATGGCGCCGCCACCGCGGCGCGTGCGGGCAAACCATTGTGCGCTGCGGCGGTGTCGATCTCGGCTGTGCGCACTGACCTTCGGTGGCTGAATTGCGCCATGGTGCGCGGCTGTCGGGAAAAATCTTGTCGGGTCGGCTCGGCGGTCGCCAACAGTCGAACATCATCCAGTGGGCGACAGCGTCACCGCCGTCGCCCGGGTGGTGCGGGCGGTCGAGGCGACGCCCGACTTCGGTGGTGAACTGTCGCTGCTGATCGGCATCACCGGCCGCAAGGTGTCGCCATGTGGGCGAGGCGATCAGACCGGCGAGGCGGACGGCTTCGGGATAGACCGCCGCGAACAGCCGGGAGGCGCTGAACGTCGCCGTCTCGGTGCCCGCCGGGATGAGGACCTCGGCGCGGCGGGTCCACTCGCGGTGAACACCGACGCCGTCTTCCCGCCGATCCGCCCAGAGGTGGCCGCAGAACAGGAACCCGGTCAGCACCGCGTCGTAGGCGGCGGCCGGACCGTGGCGGCCCAGCAGCCGCAGGTGGTGTCGCTGCGCACGGACGATATCGTCGAGCCCGCCCAGGCCGGTGGCGGGCTGGGCGATGTCCGGCGGCCCGACCCAGTACCGGTGGCGGGTGCAGACATAGCGGTGGTGCGGCAGTAGGTGGGTCACCGGACCGCCGGGGTGTCGTGCGTCGCAGCGTGGGCAGCCGGGCTGGGGCTGATGGCGCAGCGCCGACCAGTCTGGCGCGGGATGCAGCTCGGGCAGCGCGCGGACGAGGTGCTCGCGTCGGTGGCCGGTCACGGCGGCCAGCCGGTCGGCGAGGACGTCGCGCCGCCGGCCACCTGGCCGCGGCACGCTGATCGGTTCCCACAGTTCCCGCAGCGGTAGCCCGTGCAGGCTGGCCAGGCGGGTCAGGTAGGAGGCGACGGTTTCCTGATGCGCAGGGGCGACGGCGATCGGCAGCCGGGAAAGGCACCATCAGCCGCTCTGCCTGCGGATCGCCCGGCTTCCGCGGCGCGGTGGCCGTGATGCAGTATCGGCGCGTTGTGCGGCGTAGTCGACCGCGACGCTGTCGAGTAGCTGTTTGCTGACCTGTTCGCTGCCGTCCTCGATGGCCAAGATCGCCGCACCCCGCACCAGCTGCGACAGGCTGCCGATCATGCCGCCGCTGCGGCGGTAGAGGTATTCATCAAGGCGCACCAGGCTGCCGGTGCGGTGGGAGTGCAGGCGCAGCAGGGACTCCAAAGCGGCGATCAGCGCACGCCACTGCCCGCGTTGGGCGCCGGTACCGTAGGCAAAGGGCGCGGCCGGGATGACGGTGAACCGGCCGGCGATCTGGCGGCCGCGCACACCGGCGAACAAGCCTTGCACCTCCACATCGATGCCGGCATAAACGAATGTGGCCGCAAGCCGTTCGTTATCTTGAGTGCTCCGATCAGCGTCTTTGATGTCCGACACGGGTCTCCGAGGACACCGGTTCTGCCTTGTGGACGTGGTTATCTGCAGCGGTCCAGAAGGCAGAGCTTGCGGAGGTGGCGGAGTGCTTGTGGTGCGGGTGGTCTCGCCGGTCACGTCGCGGGAGTCGTGGACGGTTGTCGGTGACGACGACCGGCCGGTGGCCCCGGTGGAGCGGTATCTGGCGTATCTGACAGCGATCGAACGGTCCCCGAATACGGTCAAGGCGTATGCCCACGATCTGAAGGATTGGTTCGATTTCCTCGCTGGCCGCGAGTTGGATTGGCGGTCAGCGGGTTTGGAAGATGTCGGGGGATTCGTTGCGTGGCTGCGCGCTCCAGCGCAGGCACGTGATGGCCGGGTTGCGGTGCTGCCGTCGGTGGCACCGGCCTGCGGCGAGTCGACGGTGAACCGGAAGCTGTCGGCACTGGGATCGTTTTATCTGCATGCTGCCCACGACGGGGTAGACGTCGCTGCTTTGTTGGCGTCGTGGCAGGTCGGCGGGTCGCGGGGCGGGTGGAAGCCGTTCCTGCATCACATCAGCAAATCGATGCCGCGGGGGCGGCGGGCGGTGTCGCTGAAGGCGGCCAAGAAGCTGCCGCGGGTACTGACGCCGCAGCAGGTGCAGGCGCTGCTGGACGGGTGCGAGCATCTGCGGGACCGGCTGCTGCTGGCACTTCTCTATGACAGCGGGATGCGGATCGGCGAGGCTCTCGGGTTGCGGCACAACGATATCGCCGCAGCCGAGCGGGAGATCACGGTGGTCCGCCGCGACAACGACAACGGTGCCCGCGCGAAGTCGATCACCACGAGGACGGTGCCGGTGAGCGCGGAGTTGGTGCGGTTGTACGCCGATTATCTGCATGCCGAATACGGCGATCTGGACAGTGATTACGTGTTCGTCAATCTCTGGGGCGGCGCTCCGGGGCGGCCGTGGACCTATGCTGCGGTCTACGACCTGGTGCGGCGGCTGCGGCGCCGGACCGGGGTGGAGTTCGATCCGCACTGGATACGGCATACCGCGGCGACGAGAATGCTGCGCGACGGCATCAGCCTCGAGGTCGTCGCGAAGCTGCTCGGCCACTCCAACGTGACCGTCACCGCCACCACCTACGGGCATCTCACCGTCGAAGATGCTCGGGCGGTGCTAGAGAAGGCGGGCTGGTTCGACGGCCGGCAGGTGGCCTGGTGACCGCCCCGGGAGCGGAAGGCCCGCAGAGCCAGCTGGGCAGGCTGATGGCGGTCGTCCGGGCCGAGTTCCGCAGCCAGACATTGATTTTCGAGCCGGATGATCCGGTGTTCGGCGGCGGAGCCTGCCGGGTGGCCGGTTGCGACCGCCATGCTCGTGGACACGGGTTGTGCCTGAATCATCGAGTGCGATGGGTCAAGCAGGGACGCCCGGATCTGGAGGCATTCATCACGCGGACCGACCCCCGGTTACAACGGCAACGACCGAACCAGCGGTGCGCGGTCACCGGCTGCGGATACGGATCCGCGCGCAAAGGCTTGTGTCAGCTGCATGCTCAGCGGTGGGAACGGGCCGGGCGGCCCGACCGCGGGACCTGGATGGCTGATCCTCCGGTGATCAAGCCGCCGCCAGCCGGGGCGAGCTGCCGCATCCGGCACTGTGTGCTTTGGCCGGAGGCGTCGGGGCCGTTCTGTCATTCTCACAACGCGACCTGGCGGGCCAACGGCCGTCCCGAGATCGACACCTTCGCAGCGAGGTTCGACCCCGGCCTGGTCGTGCCCGCCGATCAGTCGATCCAGCTCGGCCAACTGCCGCCGCAGCTGCGACTGGAACTGCAGTACACGTTGCAGCAGCGTCGTGACCGGCGCGTCGGCAAGCTCGCACCGAGTGTCGTCACTCGCGTGGTTCGGCTGCTGGCGGCCTCGTCGGTGACGTCGTTGCTCGACCACGACGAGGGCACCTGGCTCACGATCGCCGACGGGACCGTCAACGACAGCCTCGGGCGCGCTCTGCTGCTCTATGCGCGTCGGGCCGTCGCCGATCTGGCCGAGACCGGCGGCTGGGAAGCCGAATACCCGCGCGATGTCTGGCGGATGCACCGCCTCGGCTTCGACGGCCGCCGCACCCTGCAATTCGACCGGATCACCCAGCCATGGCTGCGGGAGCTGGCCAAGCGCTGGGTCCGGCTGCGGTTGTCGAGCGGACTGGGCTTGGAAGCCGGAGGCGCCCGGGCGGTGGTGGCGATCAGCCGGTTCTCGCGGTTCCTGGCCGCGGTCGGTGTCGAGCACATCGAGCAACTCGATCGTCAGCTGCTCGAACGCTATCTGGCAGACCTGGGGCACGAACGCCATCCACAACGCCGCAGCGCCCATATAGGACTGCTGAACGGATTCTTCGTCGCGATCCGTCAACATCGTTGGCACCCAGGGCTTCCCGCCACCGCACTATTCTTCCCCGCCGATCATCCCCGCCGTCCCGACAAGCTGCCACGGGCACTGGCCGAGCAGGTCATGACCCAGCTCACGCATATGGGTCATCGGACGTACAACTACTTTCAGGACTGGATTCCCGCCCTGTCGGCCAGTGGTACCCGCGAGCCCGCCCATCGGGCGTTCACCCGGGTCGCGGATGTGCGAGATCTGGCGCGGATCGCGCGCGACTTCGCCGAGACCGCGCTGCGGTGTAAGGAGGCGGGTCTCGACGGCGTCGAGATCTCGGCCTACAGCGGGCATCTGCTCGATGAGTTCATGACGCCGGCATTCAACCATCGCCAGGACGAGTACGGCGGTCCGCTGGAGAACCGGATCAGATTTCCGCTCGAGGTGATCGCCGCGATCCGTGCTGCGGTCGGTGACGAGTTCATCGTCGGGATGCGGATGTCGTTCGACGAGCAGCGCCCCGATGGCAGTGGTACCGGGCCCGAGGAAGCCATCCAGATGGCGCGGGCGTTCACGAAGGCGGGGATCGACTTCTTCAGCGTGATCCGCGGCCGGTCCGACACCGACGTGGAGCTGGCGAAGGTGATCCCGCCGATGTTCACTCCGGCCAGCCCTCACCTGGAGTTCGCGGGCTGGGTGAAGAAGCAGGTCGACGTGCCCGTCATGCACGCCTCCAAGATCGCTGACGTCGCGACCGCTCGCTACGCGATCGCGGAGGGACTGCTGGATCTGGTGGGGATGACCCGGGCGCTGATAGCCGATCCCGATCTCCCTCGCAAGGTCGCCGCCGGCCATGCCGATCGCGTTCGGCCGTGCGTCGGTGCGAGTATCTGCCTGGACTCGATCTACACGTCGGGCTCGACGCATTGCATCCACAACCCGGCGACCGGGCGCGAGCAGCAGTTGCCGCAGCGGGTCACGCCCGCGGCCGAATCGAAACGATGCGCCGTCATCGGCGGCGGTCCGGCCGGCCTGGAAGCCGCACGGGTGCTCGCCGAACGGGGTCATGCCGTGACGCTGTATGAGGCGAACGACACGTTCGGCGGCCAGGTCGCGCTGGCCGCGACCTCGGAGCGCCGGCGCGATCTGATCGGCATCATCGACTGGCGGGTCGCGGAATGCCGCCGACTCGGGGTGCAGTTGCGGCGCAACCACTATGTCGACGCCGACCAGATCACCGACGTCGACGTCGTCATTGTCGCGACCGGAGGTGTGCCGAACACGTCGGTCGGCGTGCCCGGCGACTCGTTGGCCATCGACAGCTGGGACCTGCTGGCAGGTGCCGCGCGGCCGACGGGCGACGTGCTGGTGTACGACGATCACGGTGGGCACCAGGCCCTCGACGCCGTCGAGGCACTGACGAGGTCCGCCCGCAGCGTGGAGTATGTGACGCCGGAACGGACCCCCGCCCCGGACGTCGGGGCCTCGCCGGCCGTCGGATACTTCCAGATGCTCGCCGACAACAACGTTGGGACCACCGTGCTGCATCGTCTCATCGAGATCGAGAAGCAGGATCGACGACTGGTCGTGCGGCTGCAGGTCGAGGGCGCCAAGACGGTGGCCGAACGCACGGTCGACACCGTCGTCATCGAGCACGGCACGGTCCCGGACCCGGAGTTGTTCGACGCGTTGACGGCCCGCTCGGTCAACCTCGGCGAAATCGTCATTCCGGATCTACTGGCGTTACGGCCGCAGTCGGCTAGGCACAACCCCGACGGCAGCTTCGTGGTCTATCGCATCGGTGACTCCGTCGCCCACGCCATCGCCCACAAGTACATGGTGGACGCCGCCGACATGACCGACGTCGAGCACGAGGACAAGCACACGGGCGGCTTCGGGATGCTGTTCTCCCCGCAGTACTGGCGGATGACGGTCTTCGTGTCGTGGTTCTGGTTCTGCAACGTGCTGCCCTATTTTGCGATCGCGACGTTCGCCGATGATGTGCTGAAGAAGTACGGCCTCAGTGGCGGGCTCGCCGGTGGCGTGGGACTGTCGATGGTCGCGGTGGCCGGGGTTGGCATCACGTGTGCGTTGATCGACAAGGCCGGTCGCCGGGTGTTCACCGTCCCGCCGCAGTGGATCATCACCGTCGTCTTCTTGATCATCGGCCTGTGGTCGGGTGCGCCTCCCGCCGTCGTGCTGGGTCTGTTCCTGGTCTTCTCGTTCCTGAATGCGATGAATGGGGCGCTGACGAGTATCTACCCCGGGGAGGTGTTCCCCACCGAGGTCCGTTGTCTCGGCACCGGTTTCGCCGCCGCCGTCAGCCGCATCGGGGCCGGTTTGGGCACCTTCCTGTTGCCGATAACAATCGAGAAATTCGGTGTCTCGTGGACGATCCTCGCCATGGCGGTCATCGTCTTCAGCGGTGCCCTGGTGTCACAGCTATGGGCCCCGGAGACGAAGGGGATGAGCCTCAGCGAGACCGCCCACCTGTATACGCACTAGCCGACGTCGGCTGGGACGGCCGCAGGAGCAACGCCGTCCCTGCGGCCACTTCACATGGACTAGCTGGCATCAGCGGTGGCGGCTCGCGATCTCCTCAAGCGCGTCCAGCGCCACCGCGATGGCGTGCTGGTTGCGGCTGCCCCGGCGGACGCTGGTGAGGATGTGCCGAGCCGGTGTGGGATTTCCGCGTAACGGCACTCGCGCGACCGGGTATCCCGGCGGCAGCCGGGCCAGGCGCGGGACCAGCGCGACCGCCAAGCCTTCGCCCACCAGCGCGGCGCCGGTTTCCCATTCGCTGGCCTCATGCGCGATGGCGGGTGTGAAACCGGCTGCCGCGCATGCCGTTTGCACCAGTTGATGGTAGGAACGACCGGGACGGTCGAGCACCCAGGGTTCGTTGGCGGCCTCGCGCAGCAGCACCGACCGGCGGCTCGCCAGCGGGTGGCCGGCGGGGACCAACAACTCGAGCGGGTCGTCCAACAACGGCTGTTGATCAAATCGGGGATCGCTCGTCGGTGGTAACGACGGTGTCGCGACGACGACCGCGATATCGGCGTCGTCGGTAAGAAGCAGGTCGAAGCACTCCAGCGGGTCGGCCTCGACAATGCGTACGGTGCAATGCGGGTCGACGGCGCGCAGAGGTGAAACCACGTACGGCAGCAAGGTAGCCGCGGCGGTGGAGAATCCGCACAGGCGCAGCGTTCCGATGCTGGGGTCCCCGATTTCAGCGAGCTCGGCCCGGATTTCCTCCCACCGGGCAAACAGCTCGTCGGCGCGGGCGAGCAACAGGCGTGCGGCGGGTGTCAATCGCACCCCGCGCCCCTCCTTCACCAGCAGCGTGACCCCCAAGTCCTGGGCCAGCCCACGTATTTGATGAGACACCGCCGAGGGTGTGTAGTTAAGCGTCGCTGCGGCACCGTTCACAGTGCCGCACGCGGCCAGCACCCGCAGCACATGAAGGCGATGGTCAATCATGCAATTATTTTGCACAAAACCCATCACAACTATTTGCTTTTCACTCAGCAGTAGCAGGCGCCACAATGAGTCGCGGACCACCCGTTGTTCCGCATCCGTGACGCCACCGTCAGTCAGGTGTGCGACAGCTGTGTTTCAGCCAATCGGACCGCCCAACTGCCCAGGTTTCTGAAGGAGATCGCGTTGACCACCGCCACCCGTTCAAGCACCGCAATTCACGACGTCGAGACGCTCGTCGCCGAACGGAGACCTGGCTACTCGCTGGCCGCACCGTTTTATCTCAGCAAGGACGTCTTCGACCTGGATATCGCGGCGGTGTTCGCCACCCACTGGATCTTCGTGGCGACCATAGCCGAGATACGCGAGCCCGGCGACTTCGTCACCGTCGAGATCGGGTGGTATTCAATCATCGTCGTCCACGACGACGACGGCGTACGGGCGCTGCACAATGTCTGCCGGCACCGGGGCGCCCGGGTGCTGCTGGAGCCGCGTGGATCGGTGGGCAACATCGTCTGTGGGTACCACCAATGGACCTACGCGACCGACGGAACCTTGTTGCACGCCGCTGATCAGCCACCCGGCTTCGACAGCAGTTGCTTCGGTTTGAAACGCGTCAACGTCCGCACCGTCGACGGTCTGATCTTCATCTGCCTCGCCGACGAACCACCATCGGACTTCGACGACGTCGCCACTCGCATCGCGCCCTACTTCACGGCACACCAGCTGCACCGGATGAAAGTGGCTGCCCAGGAAGACATCGTCGAGGAGGGCAACTGGAAGCTGGTGATGGAAAACAACCGGGAGTGCTATCACTGCGAAGGCAACCACCCGGAGCTGACCCAGACGTTCTTTCCCACGTACGGGTATGCGCCCGACAAGATCCCACCGCGACTCCGCAACGCGCACGCGCGGTATTTAGCGGCCGAAGCCGAACTCGACAAGGCCTGCACCCAACGCGATATGCCGTTCGCCGCGATCGAAGAACTGGCCAACCGACCATCCGCGTTCCGAATCCAACGTGAAGCGCTGGACGGGGTTGGCGAGTCCTACACTCGCGACGGATCGGCGGCGTGCCGACGGCTCGTCGGCGAGCTGGACAATCCGCGGATGGGGCGGCTCACCCTGCACATGCAGCCAAACACGTGGATGCACTTCCTCTCCGATCACGCCGTCACATTTACCGCGCTGCCAATCGCGCCCGATCGGACGCTGGTGCGCACCACCTGGCTGGTGCACGAGGACGCCGTGGAAGGCATCGATTACGACATCGCCAAGCTCACCGATGTCTGGCAACATACGAACGCTCAAGACAGCGCGCTCGTCAAGCGGGCTCATACCGGAATCACCAGCCCGGCATACAGTCCCGGACCGTACGCGCCGAATGAGTACCAGGTCAACGACTTCGTGACGTGGTACGTCTCCCGGCTCGACGCGTACCTCCGACGTTGATAACCGTAATCGAGGACCTCGACGAACTTCTCGTCTCCACCGACCATCGGCACCACCCACAAAGAGCGTGTACCGATACAGCCCCACCCGGGCCGTGATCGAGCAATTGAAAGGTTTGAAAGATGGCGATCGCGACTACCGTCGCGCAAGCAGAGTGCGACGCGGAGGCCGGAGGACCTGGGCACGACATGGTAGGTGGCTTAATGCTGCCCTCTTGGAGCCCGGAGTGTTGGAGTGATGCCGAGCACGCGGACCTCGTCTGCCGCAAGGTCCTCGATATCACCCACGACGTGAAGAGTTTCCTTTTCGAGGCGCCTGAAGGACGCTTATTCCGGTTCGATCCCGGACAGTTCATCACCCTCCAACTCGAGATCGATGGCCGGCCTGTCAGCCGCTGCTACACCATCTCCTCGCCGCCCACCCGTCCGCACCTGATCGCCATCACGGTGAAGCGCGTGGCCGGCGGTCCGGTCTCGAACTGGTTGCACGACAACGTGATTCCAGGTACCCGCATCGCCGTCGAGGCCCCACTGGGCTCCTTCACGATCGCCGGTCGGAAAGCCACCAAGTACCTGTTCTTGTCCGCAGGCAGTGGTATCACACCCGTCATGTCGATGACCCGGACGCTGTACGACCTCGGCTCGGACGCAGACATCCTGTTCATCCACAGCGCGCGGACGCCGGCCGACATCATCTTCCGCCGTGAACTCGACGCCATCGCGTCCATGACACCGAACATCCGGGTGGCGCACATATGCGAAGACGACCACCCGTTCGAACGCTGGCATGGGCTTCGTGGCCGACTCTCACAAGCGGCGCTGCAGGCTCTGGCTCCTGACCTAACGGAACGGGTGACGTTCACATGCGGTCCCTCGGCGTACATGGCGTCCGTTCGGGACATCCTCGCCGAAATCGGCTACGACATGCGGAATTACCACGAGGAAAGCTTTTCCTTCGAGACCCTGTCGATTCCCGCTCGGCCGGCGGTTGACACCGATCACCAGGTCCTGACCGAGACAGCACGCCCGATCGGCGACCAGTCGCCGACACTGTCGGGTGGTGTGGGCCAGGGAACAAGCGCCGCCGTCTACAGCGTCGAATTCGTCCGAACCGGCCGCACCATCACCTGCGGCGCAGACGAGAACGTTCTGGATGCCGCATGGACGGCCGGCCTTACGCCACCCTCCTCCTGCACTCAGGGCATGTGTGGGACATGCAAGACCACGGTGCTGTCCGGACAAGTCGACATGCAGCACAACGGCGGAATACGCCCCAGGGAAATTACCCAGAACAAGATCCTCATCTGCTGCTCCAAACCAATCAGCGACCTCCGCATTGACTGCTGACTCGAGGTCAACACCTTCGTGAACGCATCGCTGGTACGAGCGAACTTGTTGCTGGGAGAACTTGAGGAAGGACGCTGAAATTCACACGAGCACGACAATGTCTACCGCCGGGTTCGAGATCATGGTCGACGGCAGGCCGGCGACGTTCGACAACGTCCTTCCCGAGTTGACAGTCAACGATCGCGTCGGAGTCGTCACGCAGTCACCGGGCGGATCGCTCGCCGCTGCGCCGCTGCTGCTGGCGTCGGTCGCTCGCTACTATGAGTTGCTGCGCGGTCGGGGCGACAAGTTCTATCGCTATCCCGGCTACTACGTAATCCACGTCGGACGCCAGCACGCCTACCACGGATGGCTCGACGTGTGGTCGGCGAACAAAGAGGTCGTCGTCGCCTCGCACGGTGAGGCAGTGCTCGAAGCGCTCAACGACCGCGCTATCACCCGCGTCGTGCTCGAGGATGCTGGAAATGAATCCGGAGAACTCATGCGCGAGAACGTAAACTGGCTCTGCGAAGATGTGCGCGACGTGCTCACGTACGTTCCCGGCCTTGGTCGCGGCGGCATCACCATCCGGCCGTCCGATGCCGCCGCCGAACTCATCGCACGGGCTGCCAGAGCCTCGTACGGCGTCCTCTCGGACGAGGAAATTGAGGAAATCATCGGTCGCTCCGGCCAGCCACAGGGATTCAACCGAATAGCCTCCGCGGACGCGCTCGGACGACTCTGCGCCTACGGCCCGACTCCCGGCGTTCTCGGGCAAGACGCCGAGTACCTGCGCCGTCATGGTGCTGACGAGTCCACCATGCGGCCTCACCGATTCTCCGTAGGCTGACGCGAGTTACCCCGCCGATCAGATTGTAGGGAAGCACTGCGATACAACCGAATTCGTGTCTACTGGTTAACCCGCGATGTTCGATTCCGCCGTTTTCGGCTGGTCCGACGACGGCTTCAGGATGGCTGCTGGCTTCGCGCGGCCAGTCTGGCATGGAGCGTCATCGATGACGAAGCGCGGCTTGAGCTGTGACTGTCAGACACCGCCACGATCGAGCACGCAATTCTGACGCGCGGCGCTGCGGTTCGCAATCGCCGGTCACCACCGGTCGGGCGATGGCCAGAGAACGGTCGAGAGCGCAACAGCCACAACGGGAGTCGGCGCCGACGACATCCTGGCTTCTCCTTCGAGACCCTGTCGGTTCCGGTGATATACCCATCCCGATCTCGATAGAGCGGCCGCCACGCAGGTCGAGTTGGTCCGGGACATCTCCGTGTACTCAACGAGATCCATGATCTCGTAGGTGTGCTGTGCAGTCGGACTATTGTATGCGAGAACATGGTTGCAACAGGAGCCTCGGCCGCCCCCGTGTCACTGCTGTCGCAAGCGTGCCCGGTCACGGGCAGGTACTTCGCGGTAACGGGGCTTGTCGAGCAACGTCTTCCCAGGAACCTACCAGTCATTGTTGTCCACAGCGCCCGGCTACATCGATGCCGTCCGACGTGGTGGCCCGATGCCCGCCGGTGCGTGGTACCGCATGAACGATTGCTGTCGCCAAGGTGTCAGCGCAGGACGAAACCGGTGCCGAGTTCGTCGGCGGGGTCGATTTCGAAGCGGTGATCTCCGGTTCGGTATGCCATTGCGGTAACTTCCGGAATGACGGCGGGCTGCCCATCCGCGGTGACTTCATTCCGCTGTAGAACTGCATATCCGTCGGGCACGCCGAGTTGTAGGCCGCCGGACGTTGGTTAGAGGCCGATACGTTGACGGCACCGCTCGATCAAGTTCGCCGGCACGACACGAAGTAGCTTGCCGCGCTTCGGCGCCGCGCCGTCGTCTCACTATCGCCGGTGAAGTGGTCGGCCCGATGCCCGAGAACCGCGGCCACATCGGTGAGGGTAGCCTCGCGGCGCCTCGCCATCGGGCGATCCGCACAACTAGAGAACGGTCCTCGCGACCGCTAACCGCAGCACGATCTGATCGACAGTTGCAGTTCATTTCGGCGGTTGTCGAAATAACGGAGGTGACGTTCGACCGCCGTCGATAACAGGATCGAGGTACATCTGCTGTTCTGGACTCGAACCGATAGAAGTAGGAACACATAATCGTCATGCAGATCCAGTCTATTGAGGCGATTCCGGTCGCGGCATCATTCAGATCGACATTTCGCTTCGGCACAACCGACCGGACGACCTCACCGAACGTGGTCGTGATTATCCGTACCCACGACGGTGCGGTCGGCTACGGCGAGGCCTGCCCGGTCCCCGCTTTCACCAGCGAAACGCAGGAATCCATTGTGGAACTCGTCGAGCAGCGTGTTGCGCCCCTCTTCGTTGGCCGCAATCCCGAGCACCGGCTCCCGCTACTCCACGATCTGGACCGCGTGCTGAAGTGTGCGCCATTCACCAACGCCGCTGTCGACACGGCGCTGCTGGACCTGGTGGGCCGCACTCTCGACGTGCCGGTGCACACTCTTTTGGGCGGTGCCTTCCGAGGCCGCACCGAAGTTCATGGTTCGGTCGGGTGGGAGGAAGACAGCCGCAAGATGGTTGACGTTGCGGTAGAGCAGGCGCAGACCTACTGCTGGCTCAAGCTTTATGCCGGACGCGGCGACATCGACGCCGACCTCGACCGGCTGCAGGCTGTCCGCGACGCCGTCGGCCCAGACGTCAAGCTGTTCGTCGACGTCAACGGCATGTGGAGCCCGACCTGACCCGGGCATTGCACAGAGTGCATGACATCGGACTGGCCATGCTGGAGCAGCCGCTGGCACCGGCCGCCGCCGCGTTTCAACGCGAGCTGGTCGGCGCCTTGCGGATCGATATCGCCGCCGACGAAGCCGTCCGAACGGTCACCGACGCAGCCGCAGTCTCCGCGGACCGGTCAGCCACTGTCCTCAACGTCGGACACTCCAAACTCGGCGGTCCCACCGCCGCATTACAGGCCGCCCAGATCGCCCACGCGAACGGTGTGGGGGTCATGGTCGGCAGTGTGATCGAGATGGGCATCGCCACGGCGATGGGCCTGCACCTGGCCGCCGCGCTGCCCAGGCTCAGCTACCCGTCGTATCTGATGGGCCCGCGCAAGTACCGCCAGCAGATCACCGAACAGCAGGTCGAAGTCGTCGACGGCTGCGTCGCCGTCCCGGCCGGCCCCGGTATCGGATTCACCGTTGACGAACGGGAGTTGCGCCGGCTCGACGCCCGGACCCGGCCGTGACCGACGGGCCCACCATGACCATGCCCCGCGGCGTCGACGTTGTTGTGGTCGGAAGCGGAATCGTCGGCGCCGCATCGGCGGCCGCACTCGCTGCGCGCGGCGCATCGGTCGTGTTGCTGGACAAGGAGGATGCGCCGGCCCGCGAGGGCTCGGGGCGGGCGCAGGGCTCGCTTCGGGTGCAGGGCCGGCACCACGCGGAGTTTCCGCTCGCGCGGGAAGCCCTTGAGCTGTGGGCCGAGGCCGCCGCAGAGGGCGACTTCGAGTTCGTCGTCGGCGGCAACCTCTATATCCGCACGACCGCGGAGGAGCTGCCGGTGCTGCAGCGCCTGGTCGACGAGGCGCACCGGGCCGGGCTGACCGATGTGGAGCTGCTCGACGCCGACCAAACCAGAACGGTCATTCCCTGCGCCACCGGCCCATTCCTCGGTGCCATGTGGAGCCCGGTCGACGCGGCGTGTCAGCCCGCCACGGCGACCGCACACTACGTCGAGCGAGCCGAGCGCGCCGGCGTGCACCTCGGCTATGGCGTCAAGGTCACCGAGCTGCTGGAGGCCAGGGGGCATATCGCCGGTGTGCACACCACCGCCGGACCGATCGCCGCCGACGCAGTGGTCGTCGCCGCTGGCGTGTGGACCCCGTATCTGGCCAACACGGTCGGGGTCACGGTTCCGGTCCTGCCGGTGGTCATGTCTGAACTGGAAACCGAACCCGTCAAACCGCTTCTCACACCGACGATTCGGGCGTGCGGGTTCGGCGCCCGCCAACGCCCGAGCGGTCGCACGGTGGTCAGCGCCGGGCTCAATGCCAAAGTCAGCCATGGTGTTTCCCTCGTCGATTACCACGGGCTGCGCTACTGGCTGCCACGTGCGCTGGCGTTCCGCAAGCACATCAAACTTCAACTGGACACACCCCGCATCACCGAACAGCTGAGGCACCGTTCGACACTGGCCACCCAACTGATACCGGATACTTCACCGGAACCCCCCGTCGACTGTCCACTCGTGGACTCGTCGCTTTCGCGGCTGTCCCAACTCATCCCGGAGTTCGATGGCGTCGGAGTCGCGCGCTACTGGGCGGGTCTGGTTGACCTCACTCCCGACGGCCTGCCGGTGATCGACCGGGGAGCCGGACCTGCGGGGCTGACCATCATGACCGGCTTGTGCGGCCACGGCTTGGCGTTGGGACCGGTGCTCGGCGAGATCGCCGCTGACCTGTCGCTCACCGGCGACACCACCCGCCCGATCGACCCGTTCCGCCTCGCGCGTTTCACCACTGGCTCCGTCGGCCACCCAGAGGTGACGATCTGAGAATGCGGTTTGCAGCTGGCTGAAGCAGCAGGCTAACTGATTTGTGCTGCCTTCTTCTGGGCGTCGTGGTGCCGCAGGATGTCGCCGAGTCGCTATGCGAGCACACGGCAGTGGGTGGCGGTGCCGGCTGCGCCGGCGCATGCATGGATGTCTCCTTCGGGTGTGTGATGGTGGCGGGCGCTTGCCGTAAGGCGGTCGTAGACGTGGTCGGCCAGCTGCATCCGTTGGACGTGAGGGAGGTATCGCCCGAAGTCGATTCCGTACCGCACACGCAACCGCTGGAAGTGGCCCTCGACGCGCTGCAGGTAGTCGGGCGCGAATGCGGCGGGGTCCAGCGCGAGCAGGAACAGGCCGACATGAGGCGGCTCCGTTCCAGATGCAAAGTCCGGGGCGTCCATGGCGAATGAGGCGCGGGCAGGATGCAGCGTCGGCATCAGAAGGTGGTCGAGCTGGCGTCGACGCCGAGTCCGGATCCGGGGTTGCGGGATCGGATCTGTGCGGACGCTGTGGCGTTCGCCCGCCACATCGGCTACACGTGTGCGGGCACGGTGGAGTTCGTGCTCGACGAGCGCGGGCATCACGTGTTCATCGAGCTGAACCCGCGTATCCAGGCGAGCACACGGTGACCGAGGAGGTCATCAAAGTCGACTTGGTGTCGCATCGCTTCCGGCCAGCAGCTGAAAGACCTTGACCTGGACCAGGATTCGATCGTGCCGCACGGCGCGGCGCTGCAATGTCGAATCACGACCGAGGACCCCGCCAACGGATTCCGACCGGGACACCGGTCAGATCACCGCCTAAGAAGGCTCAGCGCGAAGTGTCCACAATTACCCTGGCCGTTGGCGCAGCGCCCGCCGGTGGGGTCGTCGAGACCGATCCTTCCGTCCGTGGCGGTGAGCGGAGCACCCAGCGAGCCGAACGGGGCCCGCGCGCCCCGACCCGGTGCCCGACGGCGGTCCCTCGTCTTTCCTTGTGCGAGCAGCCCGCGGCGGGTTCAATCGCCCCATGGGCGACAAGACAATCATCAAGGTCGACAGCACGCACTCGCCGCACGGCCCGCTGGGCCAGCTTTACCTGGCGACGGGGGTCGGAGTGGGGATGCGGTTGTGGCGCGACCAGCCCCCGGGGCCGCCGAAGCCGGAGGCCGCACGGGACTACGAGACGGTGGGCTATGTGATCTCTGGACGCGCCGAGCTGCACAGCGAGGGCCAGATGGTCCTGCTGGAGCCGGGCAATGCGTGGGTCGTTCCCCGGCATGCCCGGCACACGTACAAGATCCTCGAGCCGTTCACGGCGGTTGAGGCGACCCACCCGCCTGCTGAGATCCACGACCGGGACCGCCCGGTCGGCCCAGGGAATGAAAATGATTCGGAACAAGATTCGGGGGCACCCGGGTTGGCGTAGGTCAGCGGAAGACGACGGCGGTTCCCGACGGAATCACCGTCGGCGCTTGCACGTCAAAGTCGACCGTCGGCCCAATGGTGGAAGGAGTGTTGCAGTTGACCCGTGATTATGCGGGCCAGCCATGGCGGGCTCGTCGACGCGAAATCTTGAGCCGAATCGTGCGGGACACCGAGGCACCAACGGATAGCTTGCCGTTGATCAAACACCCTGAGCGCAGGGAGCCCGACGACTACTACGACGCGCGACTCGGCGAGGTGCTCGACCTGGCCGTGAGTGTCGGTGCCGTGTTGATGGCGTCGGGAACTCCGGCCACCGCCGTAATAAATCAGATCTCCGCCATCGCCGCCGCGTACGGGATCGAGCATTGCGAGGTCGACGTCATCAACACGGCCATCCACGTCGCCGTATATCGGGGGCCGACGTTGCCGCCGGCCAGCACGCTGCACCTCGTGCAGTCGCGGTCGATGGACTTCAGCCGGCTGGCCGCCCTCGACCGCCTGATCCGTCGCATCCGCACGCAGCAGGTATCGCCGTCGGACGCCCACGACGAGCTTGACGCGATCATCACCGCGCCGCACCCCTACAAGCGCTGGATCGCCACCCTGGCCTGGGGGGCGCTGGCGTTCGCTACGGCGGGGACCCTGGGCGGGGACCTTTTGGTCTGCTTGATCAGCGCGCTGAGCACCATGACGATCGACCGCGTCAATCGACGACTCAACAAGCATGGACTGCCGTTCTTTTTCCAGTACGCCGTCGGTGGTGCCATCGCGACCGCGCCTCCACTGGCGCTGTACGTGCTGAGCCCCAAGCTGGGGCTGCAATTCGAACCGACCGTTGCCATCGCCGCCGGCCTGGTCGTGCTTCTTGCCGGCCTGTCCCTGGTGAGTTCGGTCGGCGACGTCATCACCGGAGCCCCGGTCACCGCCGCGGGCCGCTTCTTCGAGCTGGTCATGATGACGGCCGCGACGATCGCCGGTGTGGCGTTGGTCCTGCACCTCGCGAACCGCTTCGGCGCGCCGTACATCGCCATCAGCGCGAACGCGCCGCCGGCACTGGCAGAGCTGGCGGTGCGTGTCGCATTCGGCGCGGCCAGCGCGGCGGCCTTCGCGCTGGCCTGCTACGCCGAACGGACCGCATTGGTGGCCGCGGCGTTCGGCGGCGCCGCCGGCACCATCGGCTTTCTTCTGGCACAGAGCGCGGGCGTGGGTGTCGTGGTGGCGTCGTTCGTCGCGGCGGTCCCGGTGGGTTTGGTCGGCCGGCTGATGGAACGCCGCAACCTCGCTCCGCCGCTGATCGTGTCGATCTCGGGCATTGTGCCCCTGCTGCCGGGCCTCTCGCTGCTACATGGCATCTACGCGGTTCTCAATGACCAGCTCGCCGTCGGGTTCGCCTCGGTATTGGGTGCGCTGGCGATCAGTACGGCCCTTGCGGCCGGCGTCACACTGGGCGAATGGGGCTCATGGAGGGTCCGCAAACGGCGAATCCGCGCTCCCCGTAATCGGTCCTCTAAACCGCTGCG
Organism: uncultured Actinomycetota bacterium; assembly: GCA_963715215.1. Classification (GTDB taxonomy): domain Bacteria; phylum Actinomycetota; class Actinomycetes; order Mycobacteriales; family Mycobacteriaceae; genus Mycobacterium. The sequence goes on along the minus strand of CAVQRJ010000020.1, from coordinate 386,236 downwards.
GAAGACGACGGGCCAGCCGGGTCCGCCGTCTAGGTGAGGATGTCGTGCGGCGACGTGAACGCCGTCGCGTCCCTGCGCCTTGTCGTTTGGGCCGCGCGAGCGCGAGAGCTGGCCACTGCTCGCAGCTGCTGGCCTCCGCCTCAAAGGCGAGAGTGGACGTTGGCCGCGGCCGGCATGCCGACGGCCAACGCCACACGCGGGCGCGCCGGCCACTGCATCACGAGCACGGCCACGACGACCAGCGCGCCGCCGACCAGCTGCACCGCGCCGAGCGACTCCCCGAACGCCGCGGCCGCCAGCGCGACGGTGACCACCGGCTCCAGTGTCGAAAGGATCGACGCCGCCGACGGCCCGACCCGAGCCAGGCCGGCGAAGAAGCACAGGATCGCCGCGAACGTGCTCACGACGGCGATCGCGCCCACCCATGCCCAGCCGTCGGCGCCGAATCCGAGCTCTGGGCCGCCCCGTACGACGGACGCCAGCGCGAACGTGCACGTCGCGCCAAGGCACACGAACGCCGCCAGCGCCACCGGCGGCACCCCGGCCCCGACACGGTCGCCGGTGAGGATGTACACGGTGTAGGCGAGCGCGGCGCCGAAACCCATCGCCGTGCCGAGCGCGTCGAGGCTGCCGGACGCCGCCCCGGCGAGGACCAGCGCGGTGCCCGCGAGCGCAATGAGCAGCGCGGCGACCCGCCGCACCGATGCGCGCTCACGGCCAAGCGCGACCGCCCCGATTAGCACCAGCGCCGGATAGACATAGAGGATCAGCGCGAGTAGCGAGGCGTCCATCCGCTCGAGCGCGTTAAAGTACAGCCCCGACTGCGTCGCGTAGCCGATCGCGCCCATCGCGAGCCCGGCGAGCACCGACCGGCGCGGCAGGCCACGCAGCGCACCCGTGGCAGCGGCGACTGCGAGCAGCAGCGCCGCCGCCAGGGCGAACCGCACGAGCAGCAGGTCGCCGACCTCGATGCCGGCGTCGTACGCGAGCTTGCCGAAGATCGCCATCGCCCCGAAGCCGGCGGCGGACAGGAGGCACAGCAGCGGTCCCATGCGATCCATGCTGGCAACGAAGACCGTTCACGTCCATCTCACATTTATGCGCATAATTGTGTAGCTTAGGTACACAATGCTGGATCTGCACCGCCTCAAACTGCTACGCGAGGTCGACGCCCGCGGCACCGTCCACGGCGCCGCGCGGGCGCTCGACTACACCCCCAGCGCGATCTCCCAGCAGCTCGCCGTGCTCGAGCGCGAGGCCGGGGCGAAGCTGCTCGAGCGCAGCGGGCGCAACGTGCGGCTGACCCAGGCCGGGCGTGTGCTCGTCCGCCACGCCGCGACGCTGCTCGACGGGGTCGAGGCGGCCGAGGCGGAGCTGGCGGGCATCGCTGCGGGCCATCCGGCGGGCGTCGTGCGGGTGTCCGCTTTCCAGTCGGCGTTCCTGTGCATCGTCGCGCCGGCCGTGGCGGCGCTCGCGCAGAGCAATCCCGACATCCGTGTGGAGGCGACCGAGCTGGAGGTCGAGGAGAGCGTGCCCGCCCTGCGCCTGCAACAGCTCGACGCCGTCGTCGGCGACGAGTACGAGGGCCAGCCGCGCCCGGTGCTCGCCGACCTGACGCGCGCGACGCTCGTGCGCGAGCAGGTCCGCCTCGTCATTCCCGCCACGCACCCACTCGCGCGGCGCCGCCGGGTGCCGATGGCGCGACTCGCGGATGCCGAGTGGGCGGCGTGCCAGCCCGGCACCGGTCACCGCGAGATGCAGATCCGCGCTTGCCGCCGACTCGGCGGCTTCGAGCCTGACCTGCGCTACGCGTCCAACGACTTTCTGATCCTGTTGGAGCTGGTCCGAACGACCGGCGCATGCGCGCTGCTGCCCGACCTCGTGCTCGGCTACGACGCGCCGGGCGTGGCCGTGCGCACAATCGCCGAGGGCACGATCGGCCGCGAGGCATTCCTGCTGACCCGAGCGACCCGCGCCCCGGCCGTCGAGACGGTCGCGGCCGCGCTCCAGGCTGCGGCGCCCTAGGAGTGCCGCCTCGTCCCGTCTTGGTCATTTCAGGCCAACAGTTCAGTGCGGCCGCCGCCAGGGTCGGGACCGTTGCATACCAAGGCGCGTCCGCCTGCGACCGCCACACGCCAGATGATCCAAGGACCATGCGTGCGCGAATCCGTACTGCTCCACATACGACCACCGCCGGTCCTGGGCAGGATCCACCTCGGGAAGCAGTGCCACGCGACCTTGATCATTGCCGCCATCCTGACACCACCGCACCGCGAGCGGCACGCGGCGCACGAGCGAGCGGTCTGGTGCCTTCCAGCTGGGTTGGAGGCGCTGTACTTTCAGGTTCTTCGGCGGCGAGCGCGCTACCCACCGAGCGACCGGTAGTAGACCGCGCGGGACGGCGACAGGGGTGTCTTGCCCAGTATCCGATCGGATATCTTCTCGGCCATCATCATCACGGGTGCGTTCAGGTTTCCAGTGACGGTCTTCGGCATGATCGACGCGTCGACGATGCGCAGCCGGCGCACCGCATTGACCCGAGCGTCGCTGTCGACAACAGCGTCCGGGTCGACACCCATGCGGCAGGTGGTCGACGGGTGATAGGACGTCCCGGTCACGTGGCGAACGAATGCCTCGATCTCGCTGTCGCTTGTCACATCCGGTCCCGGGTGAGCTCGTCGCGGCGGTACTTGGCCAAGGCCGACTGGCTGACCAGTATGCGGGTCAGCCGGATCCCGTCGATCATGTCGCGCATGTCCTGCCGGGACTGCATGTGGTTGAACACAATTGACGGAGCGTCGGCCGGGTCGGCGGAACGCAGCCTGACATAGCCGCGACTCTGCGGGCGGGACAGGTCCATCCAGACTTGGAACCCCGGGATCGGGATCAGTTTGCCGTTGACCAGTTTTCGGGTGAGCGGCAGGAATTCGTATTGCATGTTGGGGAAGTCGACGTCGGTGCGGGTGCGCAGGAAGGCCCCGGTCTCGAAAACGTTGGTCGTTCCGAGCCCTTTGCGCCGAAGAACCCAGTCCGCCCCCAGCTTGGCTCGGCCGAACAGGTTCAGCTCGGCGGTCAGCGAGTCCTCGTATCTGGTGCTGAACTGCAGGTCGACACCGGGGCGATTCTGCAGATTGCGGCCCACCTCGCCGACGTCCGCCACCACATCGATGCCGTGGTTGCGCAGCTCGTCGGCGGCCCGATCCCGGATAACATCAGCAGTTTCGGGGTGTTGACCGCACCGGCGCACAGAATAACCCCGCGCTCACAGGTGATCGTGCGCTGGCCTTGCCGGTCGGCCACCTCGATACCGATCGCGGTACCTTTTGCGAAAGCACCCGTGCCACAAGGGTTTTCGAAATCACCCGGAGATTGGGCCGCTTGGCCGCCGGTCGCAGGTAGGCGCGCGACGAACTCCACCGCAGCCCCGTTGTGGATGAACGACTGCGCAACGTGCATTCCTCTTGGCGGTAGCCGTTGTGGTCCGGCGTCACCTCGAAACCGGCCTGCTCACCGGAACACAGAAATGCGTCGTACAACTTGTGCTCGGCCTGGCAGCGGCTGATGTGCAGCGGGCCCTCACCACCGCGCCAGTCGTCCGCCCCACCCGAATATGTCTCAATCTTGCGGAAGTACGGCAGGCAGCGGGCGTAGTCCCAGTCCGCCAGGCCGTCGGCGGCCCAGCCGTCGTAGTCCATTGGATTGCCGCGGTTGTAGATCATGGCGTTGATTGAGGAGGTGCCGCCGATGACCTTGCCGGCCTTCTCGTCGATGGTCTTGCCGCCCAGATGGGGCTCGGGACCGGACTGATAGCCCCAGCCGATCCGCTTGCTGTGGTAGGCGAACGGCAGGGCCCCGGGCATCGCGATGAAAGGGCTGTGATCAGAGCCGCCGGCCTCGACAAGCAGCACCCGGGTTGATGGGTCCTCGCTGAGCCGAGACGCCACGATGCAGCCGGCCGACCCGGCCCCCACGACGATGTAGTCGAATTCTGCGACCATCAGCCGACACTCCTAGATGATTCCCTGTTCGCGGACGCGTGTCCCGTCCAGCAGGCGCTGCCAGCCGAACCTGGTCAGATCGATGGTCTGGAAGCTGCCGGTCAGCAGCAGTTGGGCCATGGCCCGCCCGCACCCAGGTGCGTGCATCAAACCGTGTCCGGAAAACCCGACAGCAGGTGGAAATTGCCGAGGCCGTCCGCACCCGTCCGATGATCAGGATGATCACGTTGCCGTCGAAATCGTTCTGGTCGTACAGACCAGGCATCGTTCTAAAACACCGGGTCCGCTCAAACTGCGGAAACCGATGCGCCAATATCGGCCAGACGGCGTTCTCGAAGTAGTCGCGATCGACGGCGAAGTTGTATCCGCGCGGCTCCGCCAGCGTCGGCACACCCCCGGAATACCCCTTTCCCTCGGGCCGAAAGGCCAGGCGCTGAGGGTCTTTGAGATAGGGCAACGGCTCGATGGGCTCCTGCGACTCGAAGTAATGCTCGAACCGGCGTAGCGGTTCGATGGGCACCTCGATGTCGAGCATCGCGCAGATGTCTTTGGCCCACGCCCCGGCGGCGTTGACGAAATGGCTTGCGTCGATGCGTTCGGACGATTTGAGCACCGCGGTGCTGACGCAGCTTCCGTTGCGGTGCAGGCCGATAATCTCGTCGGCGACGAATTGCGCACCCAACGACCTGCCCTTGTTCCGGAACCCCATCAGCACACTGTGCGGATCCAGCCATCCGTCCTCCGGAGAGTGCACGGCCGCGCCGAGATCGTCGACATTCATCGACGGGAACTTCTGCTTCAACTCCTCCGGTTCCAGCCAATGGCACTGTCATCCCTGAAGGGACGGGCTGTGTCAACAGGGTTGCCGGCCTGTGGTTTTGCTGGCTTTCGGCCTCCGGGTAGACAGCACTGGGTAAGGGCCGGGGTCAAGACGGAGCGCCCGCAGCGTAGCGAGGACGAACGGTCTTGACGCTGGGCCGGCCCGGTGCATGCTGTCGGCGGATGCCGGAAGATCAGCGGCGAGATTGTGTTAGGTGTGGGTCCTTCTCCAAGTGTGATGCGCAGATACGTTGGGGCAGGGCCGGATTGGGTCCGGCTGCCGGTCATCCCTTCGCCCAGCTGGTGTGGGCATGGAGCGGTGCGGTAGCAACACGCGGGGTCAATCAAGTGGGCGACCACGCCGGGTAGGGGGTCAGACAGTGCGGCGGCCGCGCGCGTGTTGCGTCCGGGGTGCTCACGCCGCTCTGCGGGGAGCCAGGGCGCGGATGTGCCCGTCGCGCAGCCCGTAGTAGACCAGGGTGAGCAGTTTGCGCGCCGCGGCGATCTTGGCGATGTTCTTGCCGCGGCGTGACTGCGATCCGGGTGCGGTCCAGCGCGATCTTCGACGTGGCGGGATGGCGCTGGATGGCCTCGACGGCGGCCCACCGCACCAGCTTGGAACCCTGTTTGGTGATGTGTCCGCGGCGCACCACGGTGTCGGACTCGTGGTGGCGCGGGGTCAGCCCGGCCCACGAACATAGGTGGGCGGGATCGGCGAACCGATGCACGTCACCGATCTCGGCGACGAACACCGCGCCCAGGATGGGGCCCACACCGGGCAGCTGTTGGATCGCCTGGTAGCCGGCGTGCCCGCCGAGCTTGTCGGCGACCATGATGCTGAACCGGGTTTCGTGTGCATCCAGGGCGTCGATGAGCTCCAGCAGCGAGATCACCCGCTGCACGTAGGCGGCCCCCAGCGGCACTTTAGCCAGGCGTTGGCGTCCGCCGACCCCGAACAGGTCGCTGACCGGGATCACCACCCCCGCCTTGGCCAGCACGGCGTGCACCTGGGCCTTCAGCCCGGAACGCACGGCCACAATTTTGGCCCGATAGCGCACCAACTCCCGCAGCTCGCGGGTGGCCGGTGGCGCGATCCAGGCCTCGGGCAATCGGTTCATCCGCAGCAGATCAGCCAGATCGGCGGCATCGCGGACGTCGTTTTTCACCCGCCGGTACCGAAATCCCTTGACTCCCAACGGGTGTGCCAGATGCACGCGCGCTCCCGCCGCCTGCAGCGTGTCGACCGCCCAGTACCAGCCATACGTCGCTTCCAGGACCACCTCGGGGTTCGGGCCGGCCCTTTCGATCTCCAACCCCAACGCCACCGGGTCGTTGATGATGCGCACCGCCGAAAGCTGCTCCCCGGATTCAGACTGCCGTACGATCACCGACCGCCGCCGATGCAGATCAATCCCGACGAACTGCCTGCCGTCATACTCGTCCATAGGGGCCTCCCGTGATTCGTGGAAGTGAACACCCCCAGCATCCGCCGGGAACGTCACGAGGAGCGGAGGCCCCGCCCCTTCATCGCATCAAGTTGGTGAGTGGTGCGGCCGAAGCGGATGATCTCGGAGTCGATACGCAACCGGAGGGACCATCGTGGGCGAGGTGTCGTACAAGGGTCACCGGTATCCGGCGGAGATCATCGCGCACTGCGTGTGGCTGTATCACCGGTTCCCGCTGAGCTTCCGTGAGGTCGAGGAGCTCATGCTGGTCCGCGGCGTGATCGTCACCTACGAGACGATCCGGCAGTGGTGCGCCAAGTTCGGACCCGTCTACGCGGCCGGCCTGCGCCGCCGCCAACCCCGACCCGGCGACAAGTGGCACCTCGACGAGGTGTTCGTGACGATCAACGGCCGTCGGCACTATCTGTGGCGGGCCGTCGACCAGGACGGCAACGTCCTCGACATCCTGGTCCAGTCCCGGCGCGACGCCAAGGCCGCCAAGCGGTTCTTCCGCAAACTCCTCAAGAGGCAGTGCACGTCTCCTCGGGTGCTGGTCACCGACAAGCTCCGCAGCTACCAGGTGGCGCACCGGGAGGTGATGCCGTCGGTCGAGCACCGGCGGTCGAGGTACCTGAACATTCATACTGAGTTCGCTGGGGCCCGGCCATCACCTCGGTAACTTAATCGGAGCAGCGCGCGTGCTGACTTCTGGCGTGTTGAGTGTGTGGGTGGCCGGGTACCGCACCTTGGGTCGTGCGCCCTGTTGAGAACCCGGTGACCGAGCGTCGGTGGTGACGATCGGATCCCTGATAGCGAATGTCTGGTGCTCGCACTTCTCGTTGGTGTGGTCTTGCCCTGGGCCGACAACCAAATCCAACGATAGGGGAAGGCACGAGATTGAAAATTCGCTTGGGAGTCGACGTAGCTTGCCGTGCTGCGCATCAAGCATCGCTGGCAGACGAGCAGGGAAGATTCTTGTTCGTGGGTCACCGGTTTCGCACCGACCCAGACGAGCTGGACACGCTGTGGGCGCGGCTGCCTAAAGACGCCGAGCGGATCGAGGTGGTGATGGAGCCGACCCGCAACGCCTGGGTCGCGCTGGCGGCCTGGTTCCGCCGCCACGGCGCGACGGTGGTGATGGTGCCACCCGAGCAGTCCGCTGATCTGCGTGATTACTACAACAAGCACACCAAGACTGATCGGCTCGACTCCAAAGTGCTTGCCCGGCTTCCCCTTTTGCACCCCGAGGGGCTGCACCGCGAGGACTCGCTGGGCCCTGGCGACGAGCTGAAGCGGGCGGTCAAGATCCGCTCTGGGCTGGTGCATCGGCGCACCGCGTGCATGGCCCGCCTTGATGCGCTGCTGGAGATCCTCGGGCCGGCGTGGATCGCCGCGCTGGGTTCGGATATGACGTTGACCGCGCTGCGGTTTTTGGCCCGGTACGCCAACCCGGTCCAGGTCAAACGCCTCGGCAAGGCCCGCCTGGCGGCGTTTTTCCGCCGCTCCAGCCGCCAGGCATGGGCAGACGAACGCGCCGACGCAGTCATCGAAGCCGCCGCGACCACGCTGCGGCTGTGGGGAGCAGACGGCGGCGAGCTCGACTTCGACGCGCTGGCCGCCGATATCGCCGCCGAAGCCCGGCTCGCGCTGACCCTGACCGACGAGATCAACGGGTTCGACAAGCGCATCGGCGCGCTCTACGACAAGGCCGACCCAGCCGGGATCGTGCGCTCGGTACCCGGCGCCGGCCGCGTCTGCGCACCCCAGATCCTCGGACGACTCGGCGACCCAACACGATTCGCCAACCTGGCCGCGGTCCGCTCCTTCGCCGGGCTGGTCCCGGCCGCCGACTCCTCCGGCCAAGCCGACGGCCACCGCGGACCGACCAAGGCCGGCGATTGCTGCCTGCGCGAGGCCCTGTTCATCGCCGCCGACCACGCCCGCAAGGTCGACCCCACCCTGGCCGTCCGCTACCAGCGGCTCATGCTCGCCGGTAAGCACCACGATTCCGCGGTCTGCACGCTGGCCGCGGTCCTGCTCACCCGAATCGCCGCCTGTCTGCGCGCCGGCACCCACTACCTATTGCGCGACACTGACGGCCGCGTCATCACCGAAGCCCAAGGACGCGCCATCGTCGCCGAACGCTACACCGTGCCACCCGAGGTCCGTGCCGCCCGGCGCAAGGTCACCCCCCACAGACACCCACGACGCAACGAGCGGAACGAGCGTGCCAAGACAGGAGTCGCCACGCGCTCCAAGGCATCGCCCGTTCCGCAACCAGCATGAACCGCCCACCGCTTTCGTCGCAACACTTGACATCGGTTGAGAACTCAACCGCGCCGAGAACTCGCACCAGCCGACCCGGCAACGCGAACGCGCCATGAAACGCTTCCGCACACCCGGCGGAGCCCAACGGTTCCTGGCGGTGTTCAGCGTGATCTCGCCTCACTTCCGGCCCCGCCGCCATCGCCTCACCGCTGACGACTATCGCACCGAAATGACCCGACGATTCGCCGTCTGGAACGAGGTCACCGGACTGACTGCCGCAGCCTGACCCATACCACCGACACCCAGCCCACCGAGCCCCTGCACGCCCCGATCCCGCTGAGCCCCAGCCAAGTTGACAGCGCCCGTGGGCGGGCTGAACATGGTTGGCGCAGATGGTGGTCAGGTCGGCGAGCAGGCTGGTGAAGCTGTGCCGGGGTAGTGGTCGGCGGTGCGTTTGCGGGAGGCCTTGGCCAGCGCGGGGTTGGAACGCTGGGCCGCATCGACGGGATTGCGGCCCTGGGCGCCCGCGGCGGGTTCGTCGTGGTCGAGACACAGGATCGGCGCGAGGGCTTGTTTCAGGTACCAGCTGAGGTAGCAGGGACAGCGTCCGAAAGAACACCTGGGCGCGCACCCGGTCGGGCAGCCGATGGCGGATGGGCCGCACCTCGAGTTCACCGTTGAGGGTGCGGATGAACCGTTCGACTCGGCGCCGTCGTCGGGCACATGACTGACCTCGAAGCCATCGTCGGCCAGCGGGTCACGGGGTCGTCGCGCCTGTTCGCGGGCATTCAGGGTGAGCACATGGGGGTAGGGGTCCGGCGCTGATGGTGAGCAGCGCGTCGGCTTGCTGTATCCCGGTTTGTTGTTCGTGGTGCCGGGGCGGCACGGTGATCAGGTCATTGGTAGGCGACGGCCCTCCCGTCGTCTCTTGCCGGAGTGCTACGGGAGGGCCGCCTGTTCGCGCTCGGAGGCGCAGTGGTCACCGTAGAAGCAGATGTCGATCAAGTCGAGTGCAGGCTGGCGGCCGGTGAGTTGAGCTGCCCGGCATGCGGCGGTGTGCTGGCGGGCTGGGGACGGGCCAGGCCGCGGCAGTTGCGCGGCCCGCACGGGTCGGTGGAGCTGTACCCGCGCCGTTCCCGGTGCACCGGATGCCGGGTGACGCACGTGTTATTGCCGGTAACGGCGTTGCTGCGCCGCGCCGACACCGCGGCGGTGATCGTGTCCGCGCTGGCGGCGAAGGCCACGAGCCGGGCCGGGTTCCGCCGCATCGCCACGGACTTGACGCGCCCGGCGGAGACGGTGCGCGGCTGGCTGCGCCGCTTCGCCGGACGTGTTGAGGCGGTGCGGTCGGTTTTCACCGTGTGGCTGCGCGCCGTGGATGCGGATCCGGTGATGCCGGGCCCGGCCGGCGGCGGGTTCGTCGATGCGGTGGTGGCGATCGGCGCGCTCGCGGCGGCCATCGGGCGCCGGTTCGTGCTGCCCGGGGTGTCGCTGGCCGAGACAGCGGTGGCGGTGTCGGGTGGCCGGTTGTTGGCGCCGGGCTGGCCCGGTGAGTGGGTGCAACACGAGTCGACCCTGCCGCCGACGCCGATCACGCCGTAAACCTGTGCGCTGTCGTGTGTTTCAAGGACAGCAAAGGAGGCGGCCGGTGGCGGTCGGCGATGATGAGGCGAACGTGCGAGCGGAGCGGGCCCGGGCGATCGGGTTGTTTCGGTATCAGTTGATCCGGGAGGCCGCCGATCCGGCGCTTTCCACCAAGGAGCGGGGAAAGATGGTGCGCGAGCTGGCCTCCCGCGAGCACACCGACCCGTTCGGGCGGCGGGTGCGCATCAGCCGGCAGACCATCGACCGCTGGATCCGGGACTGGCGTGCCGGCGGGTTCGACGCCCTGGTGCCCAACCCGCGCCAGTGCACGCCCCGTACCCCGGCCGAGGTGCTGGAGTTGGCGGTGGCGCTGCGCCGAGAGAACCCGGATCGCACCGCCGCGGCGATCCGCCGGATCCTGCGTACCCAGCTGGGCTGGGCCCCTGACGAACGCACCCTGCAGCGCAACTTCCACCGGCTCGGCCTCACCGGCGCCACCAGCGGGTCGGCGCCGGCGGTGTTCGGCCGGTTCGAGGCCGAGCACCCGAACGACCTGTGGACTGGAGATGCGTTGCACGGCATACGCATTCAGGCGCGCAAGACGTATCTGTTCGCGTTCTTAGATGATCATTCCCGGCTGCTGCCGGGCTATCGGTGGGGTCACGCCGAGGACACCGTGCGGCTGGCCGCCGCGCTGCGCCCGGCGCTGGCCTCCCGCGGCGTCCCGAACGCCGTGTATGTCGATAACGGATCGGCCTATGCCGACCGGTGGCTGTTGCGGGCGTGCGCCAAACTCGGTGTGCGCCTGGTGCATTCGGCACCAGGTCGGCCCGAAGGCAGAGGCAAAATCGAGAGATTCTTCAGGACCGTGCGCGAGCAGTTCCTGGTCGAGATCACCGGCGAGCCCGACATCGTCGGACGCCACCACGTCACCGACCTCGCCGAATTGAACCGGCTCTTCGCGGCCTGGGTCGAAACCGTCTACCACCGGGCGGTGCATTCCGAAACCGGGCAGACCCCGCTGGCCCGCTGGTCAGCCGGTGGCCCGGTTCCGCTGCCGGCCCCAGAGGCGCTCACCGAGGCGTTCCTGTGGGAGGAGCACCGGCGGGTGACCAAGACCGCGACGGTGTCGCTGCACGGCAACAGCTACGAGGTCGACCCGGCGCTGGTCGGTCGGAAAGTGGAGTTGGTGTTCGACCCGTTCGACCTGACCCGCATCGAGGTCCGTCTGACCGGCGCGCCGATGGGGCTGGCGATCCCGCACCACATCGGGCGGCATTCGCATCCGAAAGCCAAACCCGAAACCCCGTCCACGCCGCCGCAACCCAGCGGCATCGACTACGCGCGGCTGATCGAGACCGCGCACGCCGCCGAACTGGCCCGCGGCGTCAACTACGCCGCCCTCCCCGGCGCCGACCAGATCCCCGGCCAGCTCGACCTGCTCACCGGCGAAGAGGTCCAACCCGAAATGATGGACAACCTGATCTCGTACTTCGGTTTCTCCCGGATGCCATTCGGGCGCGACCTGGCACCGGGCATGCTGCACCGCCACAGCGCGCACAACGAAGCGCTCGCCCGCATCGGCTGGTGTGTCGCCGAACGCCGCATCGGCGTGATCACCGGCGAGGTCGGCGCCGGCAAGACCGTCGCCGTGCGCGCCGCCCTCGCCGGCTTGGACCGCAGCCGCCACGCCGTCATCTACCTGCCCGACCCCACCGTCGGGGTGCGCGGTATCCACCACCGCATCGTCGCCTCCCTCGGCGGCGCAACCCCTGACCCATCACGCCACCCTGGCTCCGCAGGCCGCCGACGCGCTCGCCGCCGAACACGCCGAGCGCGGACGCACCCCCGTCGTAGTCATCGAGATTACCGACCGGGATTAAACCCGTACACGCCGTTCGTCTTACGTGACTTTGGCCTCGTCGCGTGGTTGTTTACCAACCGGATTCGCAATGTCCGTCACGTTCGGATCGGGAGGCGGCGTATGGCGCGGCGAGTGGTGATCGGCGAGCTGCGAGTGCAACGGATCGACCGCGACGGTGGGCGGCGGTCGTGGACGATCGTGTGGCCGGACGGACGCGAGCATTCCGAGGCCGACCGGTTCCTGCGCGAGCACGACGGCGCGGGCGCCCAACGCACCTACGCGTACCTTCTGGTCGATCACCTGCGCTGGATTGACCGCGAGTGCCTCGCGCTCGACCGGGTCGGGCTGCGGGATCTGCAGCGTTATATGGGTCTGCTGGGCGCCGAGGTGCGGATGCCGCTGGGTGCGCCGTGGCGGGTGGGGAAACGCCCGTACGGGCCTGCGGCACTGTCAATTACGGCTTCCTGCTTGAAGGGCTTCTATCTGCACCACGCCGCTCTCGGAGTGAACACGGAGCTCGGCAAGGCGCTTGACCGCGCCCGCTTACCGTCGCGGGCGGACCGGCGCCGCCGGTTCCTGGGCCACACCACGACGACGCTGCCGGCGAACCCGCTCGCGCCGCACGGTCCGCGGCGGCGGCATCCGAAGATGCTGCCCGACGGCGCGCGCGACAAGCTGCTCACCGCGGTGAACTCGGCGCGGGATCGCCTCGCCGTGACCTGGCTGAGTGACGGAGGCCTGCGGATCGGCGAATTGTGCGGGCTGCACCTGGTCGACCTGCACCTGCGCGACGACGCGAATTGCGGCCAGTGCCGCACCCCGCACCTGCATGTCTGCCACCGGCCGGACAACCCGAACCGCGCCGAGGCGAAGACCAAACACCCCTGGCGGGTCGAGGACGACACCGTGACGGGTGGGCTCGTCAAGCGGGTCAGCCCGGCGATGATCCACACCTATTTCGACTACATCACCACGGAATACCCCTGTGGCGCAACTGATCACGGGATGCTGCTGGTGCAGCTGCACGGCGATCGGGCGGGCCAGCCGTGGGCGCCGGTGGCGGTGCGGCGGATGCTCGCCCGTGCCGGGCAGCGCGCCGGGCTCGGATTGGTTCGCCCGCACGCGTTTCGGCATTCGTTCACCTCGGCGGTGCTCGACGCGGCCGGCGGCAACACGGTGATCGCGCGTGACGCGGGTGGGTGGGCGTCGGCGACGATGGTCGACGAGGTCTACGGCCACGTCGACGTGCGCGACCCGACTTTCGACGCCGCGTTGCGCACGGTGTGGGGTGAGCAGCGGTGACGATCGTGAATGTGGAACTGCTGCAGTCGTGTTCATCTCGACCAGATCGGGAAGGCCGGGACCGGTTGGAAATCCTGACCGCGTTGATCGACGGGCCGTCGTTCGATGCGATGTTCCGGCCGGACGTGATCGACGTCCCGCCGGAGCATCCGATCTACCGGTGGGTCTGCATTGTCGATGGGTGCCAGCGGCCGGGCTCGGGTAGCGGGGATCTGTGCGGGGAGCACGAGGTTCAGTGGAGCCGGGAGCAGGCCCGCGGCGTCGGCAAGGCCGCGTTCCTTTCCGCCGCAACGGGTTTACCGCGGTACGTGCGGGTCGAGGACACGCCGTGCCGGATCTGCCCGGACCGGCCGATCGCGCAGTCGGAGCTGTTGTTGTGTCGCTCGCACCAGATGCGCTGGTTCCGCTACCAGCAGTCGGTCGGCGAGGCCGCCCAGTTCGACGAATGGCTGAACAGTCAGAGCCCGCTGCCCGGATACGGGACCTGTGTGGTGGCGGTGTGCCTGAGCCGCGCGCACGCGCCGCTGGGATTGTGCACACGCCACGACGCCCGCTACGAGCGTGACGGGCGCCCGGGCGGGGCGATGTTGCCGGTGCGCTGGTGGAATCGCTACGAGCGCATCGGCGAGCCGGTGCCGATCGACTACGCCGACGAGCAAGCGTTTCGCCGCTGGTGCGCCACCACCTCGGCGCCACCGGGCGGCGGCCGGATCAATCTACTCGGGCTGCGGCCGCTGGTGGCCGCGGAGATCAAGTGGGGACTGTTCGTCCACGCTCGCCGCGCCCGGCCGCAACGCTGGCAGCTCGGGTGGCTCCGGTCGCTGGTGATCACCTGCCGTGACCTGGAGCTCGACTCGCTGGTCGGCTTGCAGCCCGACATCAGCGGCTGTCCGCAGATGGCCCGCGCGATCGCCAAGGAGATCCAACGCGAGCTGCGGCTGGTCTACTACACCCCGGCCGATACCCGTGACGCCGGATTCATCGAGACCGACCACTTCGGGATCCGGTTTCCGCACCGGGGCAGCCATTTCGACCTCACCGGCATCCCGCAACGCTGGCTGCGGGATCTGGTCTGGGATCACCTGACCGGGCTGCTGCAGTTGCCGCAGCCGCCCCGCACCGGCGGCGTCTTCGACGCAACCCGCCGGGCCGCAACGGAACTGGGCGTCTTCCTGGAGAACGATGCGCCCGAGGGCGGGCACGACCCGCGACTGCTCGACGGCGAGCACATGCGCCGGTTCGTCGCCGACCAACGTCGCCGCGAACGCGACGGCCTGCCGTCGCTGGCGATGAAACGCCCCGATGGGTCGGCCAGCCTCGTCACCACGACCACCCGCTCGCTGGTGTTCAACGCGGTCCGCAAGCTCCTGCGCGACGCATCCGACGACGGGGCCGCGGACCGGATCGGCCTGAGTCGGGAGTTCACCGTCGCCGCCCCCGCCGCAGGCAAGACAACCGGCCAAACCCCACGCCGCCCGTTTCCGGACGAGGTCGCCCGCGCGCTGGCCGACCCGGACAATCTCGCCCGTCTGGCCACCGAGCACGATCCCCTCGATCGCGGACTGCGCGACATGTGGGAAGCCACCGTGCTCACCGGCCGCCGCATCGGCGAGGTGATCGATGCCCGCTGGGACTGCCTGGGGCGCTACGGCGGGCTGCCGATGTTCTGGCACGACCAAACCAAGGTCGGCAACTACGACGCCGCCATCCGGATCCCCGAACGCCTCTACCAGCGCCTGGCCGAACGGCAACAGAAGACCATGGACGCATTCGTCGCCGCCCACGGACGCCGCCCCACCGATGCCGAACGCGCAGCGATGGCGCTGTTTCCGACCACCCGACTCAACCCCGACGCCAGCATGCCGATCAGCCACCAATGGTTCCACCTTCGGTTCAAGGCCTGGGTGGACTCACTGGACCTCGGTCGATGGGTGGCCCATCAGGCGCGCCACACCCTGGCCACCAACCTGCTGCGCGCCGGCGCCAGCCTCACCCACATCCGCACCTACCTCGGCCAGGTCAGTGATCGGATGGCCGAACACTATGTGCACCTGTCGAATTCGGACCTCGAACAGGTGCTGCAGCAAGTGTGGGTCGCCGGGCCCGGCACAACCAACCCGGGCGAGTTACTCACCAGCGAACTCACGCCGATGACCCCCGAGCAGGCCCAGGCGCTGGCGATCGACCTGTCGAGGCGCTCCACACCCGCCGAGGGCGGGTTCTGCACCTTCCAACCCGTCGTCGACGGCGGCACCTGCCCGTGGAACCTCGACTGCCACAACTGCGATCGGTTCGTGCTCTCCGGCGCGGATCTGCTCTATTGGCGGCGCAAACGCGAACAATGGCGCCAACTCGCCGAGGGCGCCCCCGACGACGCCACCGCCGACTACCTGCACCGGTACTTCGAACCCACCGCGCGCGCCATCGACGGACTGGAGAAAGCCCTGGCCGGGCTCGGGTTGCTCGACCAAGCCCTCGCCCTGGACCTGCGCAAACCCCAGGACTACTTCCACCGCGTCTGGTCCACCGCCTTCCGCGCCAGCGACCTCACCGAGAGCGACACCAAACGGAAGGCAAACGACACCAACGACATTGACGACGAGGAGACCTGCGCGTGACCACAACCACCGGCCGACCCCAGCCACGCACCGCCGCAGCACTTGCCGCCCGCCGCCGCAATACCCAAGCCGCGCTCGAGCGCGTGCACGAGGCGATCACTCGACTCCGGCGGGACAAGACACCGGCCACCGTTGCCGCGGTCGCGCGTCGAGCCGACGTCTCCCGGACCTTCCTCTACACCAACTCCGACGCGAAAACCGCTGTCGCCAAAGCCATCCGGGAGACCGCCGCCCAACGAGACCGCCTCCAAGACAAGCAGGAGGACGCCGGTGCGGCGAGCTGGCGCGAACGTACGCTCAACGCCGAGCACGCGCTCAAGACCGCCAACCACGAGATCATCGCCCAGCGGACACGGATCGGCGAGCTGCTCGGCCGCATCCGCGACCTGGAAGCCGAATGGACCCAGGACGCGATCCAGCGCGTCACCACCGAGAACACCACCCTCAAGCAGCGTGTCCGCCAGCTCACCGCCGACAACCGCACCCTGGACGAACGCCTCAACGCCGCCCGCTCCAACCTGCGCTTCCAAGACCGGCGTATCGCCGACCTCGAAGCCCGCCTTGCCGACCCCAGCGCCGCCCGCTGATCAGCCGGACCGACATCCCTCCCCGCTCCGCGACACCACCGCGTGTCGCAACGCCATGCCAACATCGCGAACATGTAATCTACGCATAAGCGCAGGTCAAAGGCGTAATCCGGGCGTCCGCGGTCGGAAAAATCGACGAAGCCCACCTGCTCGGACAATCATCAGCTCGAAGCGATCCGGCTGTTGACCAACCACGACATCGACTCGCCGATCCCCGTTCGCGTTCATCCTCGTCGGCCAACCCACCCTGCGCCAGCGGCTCCGGCTCGGTGTGCTCGCCGCGCTCGACCAGCGCATCGCGCTGCGCTACACGATCGCCGGATGACCGCCGACGACACCGCCGACTACCTCGCGTCACCACCTGCAATCGCCGGACGCGGCCGACACCCTGTTCTCCGACGACGCGATCGCGCTGATCCATCAGCCTCGCCGCGGGCACCCCCGCGCGGTCAACAACCTCGCACTCCAAGCCCTCGACCGCCGCCTTCGCCGCCGACCACGCCATCGTCGACGAAAAGGCCGCCCGCATCGCCATCACCGAAATCGCCGCGGACTGAACCCGATCCCGTCAACCCGACCAGCACCGCATCAACACGACGGGCACCCCGTCACCACGCCCACCACGGCCCCGCTCATCACACCGAGCGGGGCCGTTCTCACATCCAGATCCTCATCAACCCCGATGACGCCATCATCGTCATCTTCAGTGACGGGCAACAGCCGTCATAAGATCCGGCGTGCAGAGTCGGCCAGACGTGCAAAGTCGAGCGCGTCCTTGGAGGTCCCGGCGTGGTCGAATCCGTGTGCGTCACATCGGTTAACCGAGTGCACGCTCCAGTAGATCCGCGTAGCGGCTAGGGTCCGTCAGTACCGCGGCGTGCCCGAGTTGCTCATGACCTCAGGGCGGCGCCCAAACAACCGCTGGTACCGCGAAATGCCCTTGCTGTTCTGCGTCGGATCGTTGTCGGCGGTCAACACGACGACCTCACCACGCCACCACTGGAACGCGGCCGGGGTAACGACCTGGGTGCGGATTACGTCGACGGCGAAGTGTGACACCACATCAGCTCGGCACAGCTCCTCACGCGCGATGGTACGAATGACGTCCGCCGATTCGGTCCGTTTCGGTTCGACGGGACCCCGTTAACTTGTCCAGTGCTCGTGAGAGTTGTTGTCGGAGATGAGACCGCAGCATATCCGGCTTAAGCCGGCTATGTCGGATATCCCGGGTCCCTAAAACTGTCAAGCCGCCTCGCGACATCGCCGACACCCGATTCGCTAGATGCGGGGTGAGGAGTTTCGTTACTGATGTCAAGGGCTTCTGCGGCGGTTGCGGTTCTGTCAGTGCCACCACGCCAATGCCACGCGGATCCGTCGCCGCGCGGGAAATCGAAGTGGGCCGGGATGGTTTCGCCGGCCTGCGGTACGTCGTAGATCAGGGCGATCTCGTCATGTGGCTCGAACGTGATGGCTGCCGGGTTACCAGTACGCAGTGTGCCGTTGACATACGCCCGCACGGTCCTGCCGTCGGCAGCGTATAGCGCACCGATGTTGTCGGCCGAGAGGCTTACCCCCCATTCGGAGAAGAACTCGCCCAGGCTGAACTGCCGCTGCACCGGAGACTCGATGTGGATCACACCGGAGGTGTCGTGGGTGTGCAGAGGGCTGATGGCGCGGTGAACCGAGTCGATTCCGATGCCTGCAGGCACTTGCACAGGGTGCCCATCGACCACGACATCGAGATGCGCGTGAATGTGTTCCACCTGGCCTTCGCTGCCCAACAATGGTAACCCGGCTGCGCGCACCGCGGCGACGACGTCCACCGGGGCGGGCCATGGCGGCGGCCTGTCAGCTCCGACCGCCACTGTCGCCGGCGCGCTATTCGAGCCAGCTCGGGGGGTTTGCGGCTCGTGCTTCCCCGTCGGTTTCACCACCGCGACGATAACGACCGCCAGTGCTGCCGTGACGACAACGGCGCCCGCGATCCATAGCCACTTCATACGCCGAGCGAAATCCTGAACCCGACCCAACGCCGTCGCCCGCATCCGGTCGTTACGACGCCGGAGACGGGGAGGACAGGGTGTTTAGCGAATCGATCGCGGCCTGCAGCTTGTCCGTGACTTCTTCGGCTAGTTGCTCGAGTTGCGGCTCGCCGGTCACGTCGACCAACATCTGCGGATTCATTGCTTCAATGATTACCGATTTGTCGTCAGTCAGGTCGGCGCGTACGACGACGTTGCACGGCAGTAGCAGGCCGATCTGACGATCCACGTTGATCGCACGGTGCGCCAGTGGCGGGTTGCAGGCCCCGAGGATGAGGTAGTCCTCCATATCCTCTCCGAGCTTTGCCTTCAGCGTCGCCTTGACGTCAATCTCGGTGAGCACGCCAAAACCTTGCTGTGCGAGGGCCTCACGGGTGCGAGCGACAGCGTCGGCGAATGAGGTGTGCATCCTGGTGGAGAGACCAATGTTCATTGCCGTTCCTATCTCTTGTCGATGAGACGCATCGTGGCGTCGTCCAGCTGGTTACGACGCGACGGGTTCGTGTTGGGCGGCACCGGTTTCCACCTGGGGTTCGATCGTGGGCGTTTCGGCCGGGGGCAGCGGTTCGATGCGGTAGCGGCGCAGGCGGTTGGCGTTGCCCACCACAGAGAGCGAGGACAGGGCCATTGCGGCGGCGGCGATCATCGGCGAAAGTCGCAGCCCGAGCAGCGGGTAGAGCACTCCGGCGGCCAGAGGGATGCCGATGGCGTTGTAGATCAGGGCGAAGAACAGGTTCTGCCGGATGTTGCGCATGGTGGCGCGGGAGAGCCGGATGGCGGTGACCACACCGGTCAGCGACCCGGAGATCAGGGTGATGTCGGCGGCTTCGATCGCGACGTCGGTGCCGGTCCCGATGGCAAGGCCGACGTCGGCTTGGGCCAGGGCCGGTGCGTCGTTGATGCCGTCGCCGACCATGCCGACCCGTCGTCCTTCGGCTTGCAGGCGGCGGATCTCGCCGGCTTTATGTTCGGGAAGGACTTCGGCGAGGACTCGGGAGACCCCGACCTGGCGGGCGATCGCCGCGGCGGTGCGGGCGTTGTCGCCGGTGATCATCACCACCTGCAGGCCCAGTTTGCGCAGCGCTGCGATCGCTGCGACAGAGTCGTCTTTGACCGTGTCGGCGACGGCGAGCACCCCGGCCGGTTGGCCGTCGACGGCGGCCAGGATCGGGCTTTTGCCCGCGGCGGCAAGCCGCTCGCTGATCTGTTGCAGTTCGGCTGCGTCGATGCCACTTTCGATCAACAGTGTTGCGGTGCCGACGAGCACGGTGTGTCCGGTGACGGTGGCCCGTACTCCCTTGCCGGTGATCGAGGCGAAGTCCTCGGCGGCGGGAATGCTGATGCCGCGGTCCCGGGCTCCGGCGACGATCGCGGTGGCGATGGGGTGTTCACTGTCGGCCTCGGCCGCAGCCACCAGGACCAGCAGCTGATCCTCGCGCAGCGCGCCTACTACCTCGACGTCGGTGAGGGCGGGTTTGCCGGCGGTGATGGTGCCGGTCTTATCCAGCACGATGGTGTCGAGTTTGTGCGCGGTCTCCAGAGCCTCGGCCGAGCGGATCAGGATGCCCGCGCGGGCACCCTTGCCGGTGCCGACCATGATCGACAGCGGAGTGGCCAGGCCCAGCGCGCATGGGCAGGCGATGATCAGCACCGACACCGCAGACACCAGCGCGTTGGTCAGCGCCGGGGCCGGACCGGCGACGAACCAGACGGCGAAGGTGGCGATGGCGATCGCGATGACGACCGGCACGAAGTACGCCGAGATCGCGTCGGCCAGCCGCTGGATCGGGGCTCTGGAGGCCTGCGCTTGCTGCACCATGCGGATGATTTGGGCCAACATGGTGTCCGCGCCCACCTTGGCCGCGCGCACCCGCAACGAGCCAGTGGTGTTGACGGTCGCGCCGATAACGGTGTCGCCGGTGTGTTTGGTCACAGGCATCGATTCCCCGGTCACCATGGACTCATCCACAGCGGACTGACCCGCCAGGACGGTGGCGTCGACCGGGATCTTCTCGCCCGGGCGGATCAGGATCTCGTCACCGACGACCACTTCGTCGATGGGGATTTCGGTTTCGGCGCCGTCGCGCGCGACGCGGGCGGTGCGGGCCTGCAGGCCGAGTAGGGCGCGGATGGCTTCGCCGGTGCCGGCCTTGGCTCGCGCTTCCAGCAGCCGGCCCAGCATGATCAGGGTGAGGATCACCCCGACGGCTTCGAAGTAGACCTCCCGCACGTCGGCGGGGAAGAGGTCGGGGGCAACGGTGACCAGCAGGCTGTAGCCGTATGCGGCGACCGTGCCGAGGGTGATGAGGCTGTTCATGTCGGCGCTGCGATGCGCTAGCGCGAGCCAGCCGGTGCGATGGATTGGCCAACCGACGTAGAACATGACCGGGGTGATCAGCGCCAGCTGCACCCAGTGGTTGAGCAATGCCGCCGGCACCCAGTGCGCGCCCAGTGACTGAGCCATCACCGCGAAGAACACTGGGGTGGTCAGCACCGCACCGATCACGACCCGGCGGGTCAGGTCGGCGATCTCGGCGCGCCGCTCCTTCGGCCTGGGCGGCTTCAACCTCGGCGGCGGCCGGCTCAGCGGCACGATCCGCTCGTCCAGACCCAGGAGCCGCAGTGTCGGGCTGTTCAGGTTCGTGGGGTGGGGCGGCCTGCCCGTTGGGGGTGACGACGAGTGTGCCGTGGATCATGTTCATGCCGCAGGCAAATAAGAACGACCCCGCCTGCTGTGGGGTGAACCGCACAGTCGTGCGCTGATGCGCGGGCAGCGCCGCCGATAGGTGAAGGTCGGGAAAGACCACCCGCGAGCTGCAGTCGCCGGTTTCTTGCCGGTCGAACTCGATCTCCACCGGAATGCCCTGGCGCACCTGTATGACGCTGGGGGTGTAGCCACCCCGGATCGTTACTTGGACACGCTGAACCCCACCACTCACCGCAGCGGCGCGGGCGCGGCGCGGGGCAAAGAAGTACCACGCCAACCCGGCGATCGCCAGGACCGCGACCACCACGACGATAGCGTCAACGCTGGACACCATGAGCTCCTCGGCAGCAGGGACTAACGGGCGTTGCGATGTGCACGGCCCTCACGAGAGGCCTGCCAGGCAAGGTCCTTCATGCGGGCCTGGTACGTCTCGGCATCGATCTGCCCAGACATCCGCTCCCGGACAATCAGAGCCTCCGCGATCAGGCCGCGACACCGCTCGACGGGCACATCGACGTCCGATGGCGGTGCGCCGAACGGCCGAACGGCCGGCTCCACCGCCGTGTGTTTGCGATGTGGGCGGCGCCTTCGCATGACGGCCGCGGTCGTCGACACGATCAGCGTCAGCAGCAGCACAGCACCAGTCAGCACCGCGGGCCAGTAGCCGGTGGTCACCTGCCCGTATGCCTCCATCACGGTGCTCACCTCTTCCGCAGCCGCAGCGCAAGCCACTCGATGTCGCGTCCACCATGCCTGTATGATACCCCCGGGGGGTAGGGACTTAAGTCACCGCTCGCGGGGAAAGAGGTCTCTAGCCCAATAGTCCCGAACGGACTAAGCATCTCGTTGTGATGGAGTCGCGCTTGGAACGCGGTTTTCTGAGCCGACGTGCGTTCGTGGCGGCCGCCATCGCCGGTGGGGTCGCGCTAGCCGGCTGCGGCCGCCCAAGCCGTCCTAGCATCGCGGTAGGGCCTAATTCTTCTGCTGTCTCCACCGCCGAAGCGGCGCGGCCCCATACCGGGCGAACCGTCACCACCACATTGACGCCACAGCCGACCACCATCGACCTGGGAGGCACGCTGGCCCGAACGTTGGCCTACGGCAACACGATTCCCGGGCCGCTGATTAGGGCCAATGTCGGCGACGAGCTCGCCGTCACGGTCGCCAACCGGCTCGATCACCCCACCTCGGTGCATTGGCACGGCGTGGCGATCCGCAACGACATGGACGGCGCCGAACCCGCCAGCGCGAACATCGGCGCCGGCGCCGACTTCACCTACCGGTTCTCCCTCGCTCATCCGGGCACCTACTGGGCCCACCCGCACACCGGCCTTGACACCGACTACGGGCTGTATCTGCCGGTGATCGTGGACGATCCGACCGAGGCCGGCACCTACGATGCCGAATGGATCGTCATGCTCGACGACTGGACCGACGGCATCGGCAAGACACCTCACGAGATCTACGACGACCTGCATGATCAGCACGGCATGGGCGGCATGCCCGGGATGGGCGGCATGTCGGGCATGAGTGGGGTCGGGCGCAGCGAGCTGCTGGGCGGGGACGCCGGAGATGTCAACTACCCGTACTACCTGATCAACGGGCGCATCCCTGCAGCGCCAAGCACGTTCAGCGCCAAGCCCGGCCAGCGCATTCGGATACGGATCATCAACGCAGGCTCCGACACGGCATTCCGGGTCGCAATGGCCGGGCATTCGATGACCGTCACCCACACCGACGGGTACCCGATCGTGCCCACCGAGGTCGATGCGGTGCTGCTCGGGATGGGGGAGCGCTACGACGTCATCGTCACCGCCGGCGACGGCGTGTTTCCGCTAGTGGCGCTGGCCGAGGGCAAGAACGCGGTTGCCCGGGCACTGCTATCCACTGGCGCCGGCAACCCGCCCGGTGCCGCATTCCAGCCCGCCGAACTCACCAAGCGTGTCGGCACCGTCGACATGTTCACCGCCACACCGCAAGTGACCCTGGGATCGGCCAAACCTGACGCCAGCCTCTCGGCCGTGCTCTCCGGCGGAATGATGAACTACAACTGGACAATCAACGGGCGCCCCTATCCCGATAACCAACCGCTCACTATCATCGCCGGGCAGCGGGCGACGTTGACGTTCAACAACATGTCGATGATGTGGCATCCAATACACCTGCACGGGCACACATTCCAGATGATCAGGCCTGATGGAAGCCTCGGCGCGCGCAAAGACACGGCCATCGTGTTGCCGATGCGACAAGCCCGCGCCGTCCTCGTCGCCGACAACCCTGGCATCTGGATGCTGCACTGCCACAACGCGTATCACCAAGAAGCTGGGATGATGACGAGCCTCAACTATGTGAGCTGACGAATCGGGCGGGATCTTCGGTGAAAGCCGTCCTGCATAGCTCGCAGCAGAAGGCGAACGTGATTCCATTCCAGGTGGCCTGAGTTGCCACGTCGCCCGGGCCCAGGAGCAGACCGCACACCGGGTCGACAGGCCGATTCGAGCGTTCCGGGCCGCGGCGGCGCACCTCGATCAGACAGATTGGATCGCGAATTCCCTTGAGCCGCTGCGGCGGCAATGACACAAAGTCGGCGTCGAGCGACATCCCCGACCGCATCGCGCAGATCTGCGGTGATCAGGAACTTCCCTGCGGCACCGGCCGATGCCACTCGGGCGGCCAAATTCACTGTGGCGCCGACATAGTCACCCTCACGGTAGAGGACAGTGCCATGGTGTGCACCGATGTGCAGGGCAGGGAACTGGGACTCGGCTTGGACGAAACGATCCATCTCCAACCCGAATTCGATCGCATCGGCCGGCCGGTTAAACATCAGCATGAACGCGTCGCCGATCTGCTTGACGATCCTGCCCCCACACCGGCCTGTGCTGGCTCGCACCGTCGCACTGAACCTGCCCAGAACATCGACCGCCATGTGATCACCCATCGTCGCGGTCAGCGCCGTAAAGCTGGCCAAATCGACGAACAGAACCGTCACTTGCTCCTCACCCGGTGTCGCCGAAGGCGGGTGGGTCTCCTCGGCAAGATGGCGCAACAGATCTTCGCGGTTGGCACGCTGATAGGCCCGTCGGTGGAAATACAGCAGCGCCGGCTCGACCAGCTCCAGCACGGGTTTCCCGACGGACTGCGTTGTCTCCAGCAACTGCGGACCTGTGAGTCCTTCGGCGCGGAAGCGCTCGTGGACGTAGTCGTGGAAGGTGCGCACCTCCGCATCGGCCAGCCGATCCATGACATCGGTGAACACCCGCACCATCTGCATCAGCGCGTCGCGAGGCATGCCCAATGCGAGGGCTTTTGCCGTCACATGCAGCGCGGCAACGTCTGCCTCGGTGCCGGTTCCGACGTCGTCCCAGCCGAGGATTTCGGCAAGTTCGGCCATCACATCGTCATCGACACCAAGCTCACGGGCGGCAGCAGCGAGATCGGTGGCGGCATCAGTGGACGCATGCAACTCGTTGAAAATTCCAAGCAAATCGCCTTGGCTGGCGGTCACCGCCGCTAGCTGATCGTCGCTGACACCGCGGGTCTGGGCGAACTGGATCAGCCGCAACCGATGCAAAGAATCGGGTTCGAATTCTCCATTCGCTTGCCGATGCAACAGGCCCATGTCGACGTACCGACGAAGACGACCCTCGGTCTCACCGGATACCGCGGCCAGTTTGTCCAGACTCCAGGGCCCGGCCATCAGGCCATGCTACAAGCGATGCGCCAACACGACGTTGCGTGCCCAAAAGGGAATTAAGACTCTCGCCCCCATAGACGCGAGCCGTTACTGTCATGCCGCAAATCCCGGCGAGGAGGTCAGCAATGTGCACCGAACCTGATCATCCTGCAGCGGTGGCGGCTTGGGCGATACGACCCGAATCCGCGGTCGCGCCGGCCGATCCGGTAACCCTGGTCCCGGTCGACGCGGTCACTCTCACCACGCTAGTCGACAACAGCACCGACCTGTTGCTGGCGGATCAGGGTCCAGTGCACCGGCACGGTCTGCTCGCGGCCACCGCCGCGTCGCGGCTGGCGACCAATGTGCTCGATACCGGCGAAACCTACGATATCCCCCTGGCCGAGCACGGGTTTTCCATGCTGGTTACCGTCACCCGCGACGGCCACGACCACCACCTGCTGTTCGACGCGGGAATGACCCCCGATGGTCTGTCTGACAACATGCGCCGACTCGGGTTGTCCCCGTTCGACATTGAGCTGATCGTGCTCAGTCACGGGCACTCCGACCACGTGACTGGCCTGGACGGATTCGTCCGCGCCGTCGGCCCGTCCAATCTGCCCCTGGTCGTGCACCCCGGAGCATTCACCAAGCGCCGCATCGCGATTCCGGGACTGTTCGAGCTCGAACTTCCCTCACCCAGCCGCAAAGCGCTGCAGCAGGCCGGCCTTGAAGTCATCGAACGCCGCCAGCCATCGTTGCTGTTTGACGATTCGGTACTGATCACCGGCGAGGTAGATCGCACCAGTGACTTCGAGCATGGCATGCCGTTTCACGAGGCGCTGACCGACGGGACCTGGGCGCCCGACCCGTTGATCCTCGACGACCAGGCCCTCATCGTCCACGTCGCCGGTCACGGTCTGATCGTGCTGACCGGGTGCGGGCACGCCGGGATTGTCAACATCGTCCGTTATGCGCGAAGGCTCACCGGCATCGAGACCGTGGCCGCGGTCGTCGGCGGCTTCCACCTCAGCGGTCCTGCATTCGAGCCGATCATCAAACCCACCGTCGACGCATTGGCCGAGATCGGCGGCAGGGCGCAATCACGATGGCCCAGAACGAAATCACGTCAGGTCAATATCCCGCGGCGATTGCACTGGCGCACTCGATCGTCACCAGCCAGCAGCAGGAGATCGACACCATGCAAAGCATCCTCGCCTCGCTGTAGCCACCATCGGGCCCACGACAAGCGGTGATTTGAGGCATCGTTATATGTCAACCGAGTCCGTCCGTATCGATGGTGCGTCGGCCTTGGTCACCTGCGCGTCTGGCCGCATAGGACGTGCGATCGCCGAGCGGCTCGCCGTCGTGTTTCGGTTGCCGTTTATTCACCGTCTATGACCCGGAATCAGCCGGAATAGCTGGGCCCTCACCGGGGCTTGCGGGAAGCCAAACCGGTTGTCGTTCCTTTCATCCCGTGCTTCTCTCCATGAGCCTGTCCCTATTTTCGGGGCTCAAGGAAGACGGCCCTATGACAAGCCATCGTCACGAATCTTCACCCGACCTATGGCGTCTCGCGGCTGTCGCACGTTATGCCAGAGCGACATTCCAATCCCATACGTGAACACCGTGGGGTCAGGGCGTATGCATATGAAACACAGGTCGCCGCCCTGAGTCACGATGCGTTGCTCCGCTACCAGAATCCTGCGTAGGAACCATGACGAAGCAAAGGCGCAGAGCGCCCGCCTATGGTCGCCTGGGACTACCGTCGCAGTGCCTTGAAACTGAACGGCGCGAGGCGGGAATCCCGGAATGAAGCGGCGGGGGACCGGAACTACGAACGCAACGTCGGGGTGCGCCCGAACGTTTCGCACCTTGCGGGTAGTCGTCCTCGTAGTGACGTAGAGGATTAGGGGCTCGCCCTTCGGGGACACCGCGTAGACCACGCCAGTCGCATGCGGGCGACCCTGCTCTGACAGCGTCGACAGGGTGCCGAACGTCTGATGGCGCAACGCCCTTTCAACGGCGTTGAAGCCGTTTTGAGTCACCCGCTGGCCTATGGGCGCGGCGTGCTGGGTGCCGTCGTGGTTGGCGACTGACTCGGGCCCATCGGTCCGCCCGGCCAGATTTGGCCGGGTCCCATCATTCCTCCGGGTCCCATCATTCCGCCCGGTCCCATCTGGCCGCTGTAGCAGCCGTCACGGTCGCCGTCGTAGTCCCGGTGCCAGCCATGGTGGCCGCCTGAGGACCAGCCCAAGAAGAACCCCGAGAAGAAGATCACCGCGACGACGAACAGGACACCGGCGATGATGCCCACCCACGCCAAGACTTGACTCAGCCGATTCGGCCGGTCATATCGGTTGTCGTAGCGGGGTTGCCCAGTCACGGTGGTCGGTTCGGCCCTGGATTCAGGTGCTTCCGTCATGTTTCGGATGATGCCGCACACATACCCCCGGAGGGTAGGGACTATCGGCCCTAGGAAGGGCCGCCGCCCGACGGCACGCTGACGTTACCTGTTGTTGCCTAGGAAAGCGTTCGGAGGGGTGCGGCGTCGCCGGCATGCTGCTCGGTTCGGTCAGCACCGCCGTGGCGCAGGCGGCCCGCGTTCCGGTGATCGTTGCCCGCCAGCACTAACACGAAGCTTCTGTCCGGCAGGAAATTGGAGGTAGCACATGGACGAGGGTATTCCGCTCGGGAGGGTGGCCGGGTTCCCGCTGACCGTGCACTGGAGCGTGCTGGTCATCTTGTGGTTGTTCACGTGGAGCCTGGCCGCCACGCTGCCTGACGCCGCACCGGGCCACGCGACGAGCGCCTACTGGCTGGCTGGAGCCTGTGGCGCCGCGGTGCTACTCGCCTCGCTGCTGGCTCACGAGCTGACGCATGCGATCGTCGCCCGCCGCGCGGGCATCGAGGTCGTGGGCGTAAGTTGTGGTTGTTCGGGGGTATCGCGCGCCTCGGCGGCGAGGCGAAGACCCCTCGAACCGCATTCTGGATCGCTGCATCTGGTCCGGCCGTGAGCCTCGCACCAGCGGCGGTATTCGCGGGCGCCGCGGCGGGTTTGCGTGTGGTCGGCATGACGAACATCGTGGTCGCCGTCGCTTGGTGGCTGGCAGGAATCAACTTGATACTCGGGCTGTTCAACCTGCTGCCCGGTGCGCCGTTGGACGGGGGCCGGATACTTCGCGCCTACCTCTGGCGCCGACACGGTGATGCGGTCCGCGCTGCCGTTGGCGCGGCGCGCGCCGGACGTGTGGTCGCATACGTGTTGATCGGGGTGGGGCTGTTCGAGTTCCTGGCGGGCTCACTGGTCGGTGGTGTGTGGATGGCGTTCATCGGCTGGTTCCTGCTCACCGCCGCTCGCGACGAAGAGGCGTGGATACTAACCCGGCAGTCCCTCGCGGGCGTGTCTGTCGCCGAGGTGATGACGGCTGATCCGCATACCGCTCCCGGCTCGATCTCCGTCGAGGAGTTCATCCAGCGCTATCTGCTGGGCGACCGCCACTCGTCGTACCCGGTCCAGAACTCCGACGGGGTGATCACTGGACTGATCACGCTGGCCGAGCTGCGTGACGTCGCACCAGATCAGCGCGCCACCACCCTGATTCGTGACGCGGCCATACCGCGCGACGAAGTGGCGACGGCGGAGCCGCACGAGCCGTTCCTCGGGCTGCTGGAGCGCCTGGCACGTGCCGCCGAGAAGCGCGCCCTCGTGGTCGACTCGGGCCGGGTTGTCGGCATCGTCACCGCGAGCGATATCACCAGATTGATTGCTGTGCGCAGGCTCGCGCTGCCTCAGCCAGCTGGTGTCGCCAAGACCATCGGCGATGGCGTGGCGCTAGGCTGACGATACGCATTCATCGCTTGGCGGGAATCGGCATCGTTGAGCCACGACCGAAGCCCCTAAGTCCGGACCACCCAAGGCCAATACAGAATGCGCCACCCTGACGGAATGATGGGTCCGACAGTATCCCGAGTTTCGTTGTGGTTTCCGACATTCCGCAGTCCTTCGTCGAGAAACGACCATTGATGGAGGTAGTCAGCACCGCCATCACCGCGATAACGGCTGGGAAATAAGACCACGGCTGTCGGCCAGTCCATGGCATTTCCGATCCGGTGCCGCTAACGGTATGTGCGGGCCAACACGCGCTAGCAGACACCGTTGGTCCCTTCCACGAGTGCCGATGGTCCCCGACGGCGAGTGACGCACGGCGGGCCGCGCACGCTTCGCGAGCGGAGAGATCAGCGAGACCGAGTACCGGGATCGCCTCGCCGTTCTGCGTGATCCCGCGCGGCACTGCCCTGCCGGCAGCGACACCTTCGGGCTGCCGGCACGGTACGCATCACCTCGTCGATGTGCCGACCGCAGCCAGCCCAGCCGGTCTTGCCGCAGGCGGGGCATTGCACGGGGTAGCACATGACTCTTCCTCCTGACTTGGGTTACGCCGAAACCGCAGCCTTGCGCGCGGCGATCTTCGCACGTACCTGATCCATGTCGAGGGACTTGACCTGGTCGATCAGGTCTTCGAGCATGGCCGGTGGCATCGCGCCGGGCTGGCTGTAGACGAGCACGCCCTCGCGGAACGCCATGATCGTCGGAATCGATTGGATACCAAGGATGGCGGCGAGCTCCTGTTCGGCCTGGGTGTCAACCTTGGCGTGGACGATGTCCGGGTGCGACTGTGCCGAGCGATCGAAGACGGGGGCGAAGGCGCGGCACGGACCGCACCATGACGCCCAGAAGTCGACCAGCACTATGGGGTTGTCGACGATCGTCGACTCGAAGTTCGCTCGGGTCAGGCTGGTGGTGGGCATTGCTTGGTTCCTATCAAATACTCTGTGGTGCAGCGTGTTAGGCGATCGCGTGGGCGTCGAGCCAGGCGTTATAGCCGCCAGCCAGATCCCACACGTTGTCGAAGCCCTGCGCTCTCAACAGCGAGGCGGCCACACTGGAGCGCCAGCCGCCGGCGCAGTGCACGACGATCGGCTTGTCGGTCGGCAACATGTCGAGCCGGTTCCGTAGCTGGGCCAGCGGGATGTTGACCGAGCTGGGGATGCGGCCCAGTTCGACCTCGCCCGGATTGCGGATATCGATGAGGACTACGGCATCCTCGGCGAGGAGACCGTCGAGCTCGGTGGGGCTCACGCGGGGAGATGTCCGCACGAGGTCGGAGAGCTCGGCAGGGAACTCGCCGCCGCGGGCCACGGTCAGGTATCCGATCGCATTGTCGGAGCCGACGCGGGCAAGCCGCAGCGCCGCGTCCTGTTCCTCACCGGGGTACGTGATCAGCGCGACCTTGTCCCCGATGTCGGCGACCATGCCGCCGGTCTCGGCGAAGCGGCCGTCGAATCCGACGTTGACCGATCCGCGCAGATGGCCGGCCGCGAAGTCCTCCACGCTGCGGGCATCCACCACGCGCACACCCTCGTTGAGCGCTTGGCGGATCTGCGCCGGGGTCAGAGCGGGAATCTTGCGCGACTGGTCCAGCAACGGGTGGACCCGCTTGTTCATCGACGCGTCGACGGAGAAATAGGCGGGCGCGGCTGGTTGTCCGTGCGTGATCAGTTTCACGAACTCGTTCTCGCTCATCGGCTGCACCGACGGGTTGGTGCGGCGCTGTTCACCGATGGTCGAGGTGAGTTCGGTCGACAGGTTCTTGCCGCATGACGACCCAGCGCCGTGGGCGGGCATTACCGTCACGTCGTCCGGCAGTTTCAGCAGCTTGTCGTGGATCGTGTGGTACATCGCCCGTGCCAGATCGCTGGTGGAGCTGTCACCGATGTTGA
Source organism: uncultured Actinomycetota bacterium (assembly GCA_963715215.1). Taxonomy (GTDB): domain Bacteria; phylum Actinomycetota; class Actinomycetes; order Mycobacteriales; family Mycobacteriaceae; genus Mycobacterium. The sequence goes on along the minus strand of CAVQRJ010000020.1, from coordinate 355,542 downwards.
CCAGGTCGGGCCGGCCGACGTCGCCGATGAACAGCGAGTCACCGGTCAGCACCGCCTTCGGTTTGGCGCTGGGGTGTTCCCGCACCACGACGCTGATCGACTCCCACGTGTGACCGGGGGTGGACAGGATCTCCAGGTCGACCTCACCGAGCGAGATGTGCTCGCCATCGGCCAGTCGGCGAATGGGGTAGTCGGTTTGGGCCGCCTCGCCGAACCCGATCCAAGCCCCGGTTGCATCGACGAGCTCGAGGTGTCCGGAGACGAAGTCGGCGTGGAAGTGGGTGTTGATCACTCCTCCGATCGTCAGCCCGTACTTCGCCGCGTCGGCGAGGTACTCGGCGATGTCGCGGCGCGGGTCGACAACGACTGCGCGGCCGGTGGTTTCGTCGCCGATCAGGTACGACGCGTGAGATAGGCACTCGATGTAGTACTGCTCGAGGATCATCGTTCTTCCTTAATTTCTTCGCTGGGGCTACACCCATCCTGCATATACCCCTATGGGTATATCAAGTACCCTATGGGGTATATCTATTCCCATCCTGCTCATACCCCCACGGGTATATGTACTATATAGGAGAAAACCATACCCCGTAGGGTATATGTCAGATCGGAGGACAAATGAACGCACCGATACCCGCCACGATCGATTCCGCAGACCTGCGGAGATTGATGGATTCCTCGTCACCCCCGCGCGTACTCGATGTCCGCACGCCCGGGGAATTCGAGACGATTCACATGCCCGGCGCCTACAACGTTCCGCTCGATCTGCTGCGCGAGCACCGCGACGAGATCCTCTCGCACATGGATGACGACATGGTGCTGGTGTGTCGCTCTGGACAACGGGCGGCGCAGGCGGAGGAGACGCTGCGCCAGGTCGGCCTGACAAACGTGCACATTCTCGACGGCGGGATCACCGCCTGGGAGACAAAGGGCTTCGCGGTCAACCGGGGTGCCCAGCGCTGGGATCTCGAGCGGCAGGTCCGGCTCGGCGCGGGCCTGATCGTCGCCCTGAGCATCCTTGTCAGCATCGTCGTTCCGGGTGTCAAGTGGGTGGCCTTCGCGATCGGCGCGGGGCTGGCCTTTGCGGCGCTGACCAATACCTGTGCGATGGGCATGCTGCTCGCTCGGTTGCCCTACAACCGGGGGCCGCATGCGATGTGCGCACAGTCGTTGCCCAGCTGGTGAACGCTCCCGCCGACCCGGCGACAGCGAGCTAACGGCCATGATCGCGTTGACCATTGCGCTCGCGGTGCTCGTCGGCGTCACGCTCGGCCTGCTCGGCGGCGGTGGGTCGATCCTGACCGTCCCGCTACTGGCCTACGTGGCCGGCGTGGAACCCAAACAGGCCATCGCGATGTCCCTGCTGGTGGTGGGCGTGACCAGTGCGGTCGGCGCGATCACGCACGCGCGGGCCGGCCGGGTGCGCTGGCGCGTAGCAGTGGTTTTCGGGCTGGTGGCCATGACCGGTGCCTACGCCGGCGGCCTGCTGGCGCGATTCATCCCGGGCACGGTTCTGCTCATCGCGTTCGCCGCGATCATGATCGCCGCCGGCGTCGCGATGTTGCGCGGCCGCCGGGACACCGCGTGCGCCGGCGCCGACCAGGCGCTGCCGGTGGTCAAGATCGCGCTGCTGGGCGTCGGGGTCGGGCTGACCAGCGGACTGGTCGGCGCCGGCGGCGGCTTCCTTCTGGTCCCCGCCCTCGCCCTGATCGGTGGGCTCCCGATGCCCGCTGCGGTGGGAACCTCGTTGGTAGTCATCGCGATGCAGTCGTTCGCCGGCTTCGCCGGGCACCTGGCCAGCGAGCAGATCGACTGGCGGCTGGCCGGCCTGGTTACCGCCGCCGCGGTGATCGGCGTGCTGGTCGGCGGCCGGCTCATCGGGTTGGTCGACCCGGCCGCACTGCGCAGACTGTTCGGGTGGTTCGTCCTGCTGATGGCTTCGGTGATCCTGGCACAGGAGGCCCATCCGGCCATCGGCGCTGCGGCCGCCGGCTTGACCGTGCTGGCTGCGGGCATGTTGTTCGCCTGCACCCGGTACGCCCACTGCCCGATGCGACGGCTCATGGACCGGCCCAGAGTCGGCGCGGCGGTGTAACTCCCCGTATACCCCCACGGGTAATATGGACGGTACAACTCTGGAAGGAGTTCACATGGTTGGAGACGAAGACGCGATTGCCGCGGTGCTGAACCGGCTGCGCCGCGCGCAGGGTCAGCTCGCGGGCGTGATTTCGATGATCGAGCAGGGCCGCGACTGCAAAGACGTCGTCACTCAGCTCGCCGCGGTGTCCCGCGCTTTGGACCGGGCCGGCTTCAAGATTGTCGCGACCGGATTGCGGGAATGCGTGACTGGTGAAGCCGCTGACGGCAACAAGCCGATGACAGAAGCCGAACTGGAGAAGCTGTTCCTCGCGCTTGCCTGATGAGCGCGAGAGAGAGGTCAACATGGGTATTGCACTGTCCACCACGCTGCACACGTCCTTCGACGACGCGGTCGAACGCACGCGGCGGGCGCTGTCCGAGCAAGGATTCGGCGTCCTGACCGAGATCGACATGAAGGCGACGCTGAAAGCCAAGCTCGGCGAGGACATGGAGAACTACCTGATTCTCGGCGCGTGTAACCCGCCGCTCGCGCACCGCGCGGTCAACGTCGACCGCCAGATCGGACTGTTGTTGCCGTGCAACGTCGTCGTGCGTGCCGACCCGATGACCGAGGACACTGTGCTCGTAGAGGCGATGGATCCCCAAGTCTTGGTCGATGTGACCGGCGAGGCCGAATTGCGGCCGATCGCTGACGAAGTCGCGACGAAACTGCGAGCGGCGATCGATTCGCTTAGCGATTAGGGCGCTGCCGACGCTTGGCGCTGGACGAAGCGAACCACATCAGTGAGTGTCCGCAAGGACGCATAATCCGACTCTGGAATGTCGACGTGCAGACGTTTGTGTATTCCGATGAGAAAGTTCAACCAGTCCATCGAGTCGAGATCCACCTGATCGCGGAGCAGTACGTCGTCGCGGATGTCGTCCGCTTCCACCTCGGGGGCGATGGCCGTCAACACCGACAGGATCTCGCCGCGGATGTCGTCTTGAATCGTCATTTCGCTCTCACGTCTCCAGGACTTCGGGCTGTTGGAGCAGCTCGTTAATCGCGGCCAGGAACAGCGCGCCACGGTGACCGTCGCTCGCCCGGTGATCGGCCGCGAGGGTGGCTTGCACGGTGGTGGCGATGCGGATACCGCCGTCGACGGCGCAAACCCGTTGCGCCGGTTTGCCAAACCCCACCAGTGCTACCTGTGGCGGATAGATGACGCCGAACACCGTGTCGACCCCTTTGTCACCCAGATTGGTGATGGTGATCGACGGGTCCGACATCTCCGAACTACGTAGCGACCCGGCTCGGGCGCGCGCCACCAGATCGGTGAGGTTGGCCATCAATTCGTCGAGGCTCTTGTCGGCGACGTCGTGGATGGCCGGTGCGACCAGGCCACCCCCGCGCAGCGAGATCGCAACCCCGACATGGACCCCCGAGGCGGGCTCGAACGCGTCGTCCCGCCAGAATCCGTTGAACTCGCCGAATCGCTGAGCCGCGATCGCGACGGCCTTCAGTTGCAGCACCGCCGGCAGCACCCGCTCGGTGATCGACCGCTCCGCGTTGTGCTCGGCCAGCCAGCCCAGCGCCTTCTCCATAGGCATCTCGTCGGCCAGGTAGTAGTGCGGAATCTCGCGCTTCGACCGGCTCATCGCCGCCGCGATCGACTTTCGCATCTGGGATGCGCGGTCCGCCGCGGTGCGTTTGGCTGCCGGCTTCTTTGCCGACGCTGCCGCGTGTTCCACATCACTAATCGTGACCGCGCCCTGAGGGCCGGTGCCGGTCAAGGTGTCGACGTCAACGCCGACCGACGCCGCGAGGCGGCGCGCAGCAGGTGAAACCCACCGGCGATGGTGAGGCCCTAGCTTTGGGCCCGCGGCCGGAGCCGGCATGTTCGCCGCCTCCCCGCCTGGCTCGACGGCCGCGGGTGCTTTGGTGCGTTTCCGCCTCTTCGGTGCTGCTCCGGTCTCGCCTGGCGCCAGGAGCGTCGCCAAAGGCGTTCCAACTTGTACGGTTTCGCCGATCGGCACAAGCAGCTCCTGAACGGTGCCGTCGTGCCAGCATTCGATTTCCACCGTGGCCTTGGTGGTCTCCACCACCGCCACGACCTGACCGCGGGTCACGGTGTCACCGGGTTTGACGAGCCATTCGTTCAGCGTCCCTTCGTCCATGTCCGAGCCGAGGGCCGGCATCTTGAACTCGATCACGACGGTTCTCCGAAGAGGTTCTTCACCGCGGCGACGATCTTGTCCGGCTGCGGCAGTGCGGCCTGTTCGAGGTGTTTGGCGTACGGCATCGGCACCTCGGCGCTGCAGACCCGGCGATCGGCGCGTCGAGGTCGAAGAACGCACTCTCGACGATGCGCGCGCTGACCTCAGCTGCCAGACTGCCTGTGCGCCAGCCTTCGTCGACGATTACGGCGCGGTGGGTCTTCTGAACCGATTCGATGATCGTGTCGGTATCCAACGGCCGCAGCACCCGCAGATCGATGACCTCGCAATCGATTCCGGCCAGTGACAGCTCGTTCGCTGCATCGAGCGTCTTCGGCAGGGAGCCGCCGTACGTGATCACCGTGACGTCGGACCCGGAGCGACGGATCGCGGCGTGGGAAATGTCCGTTGGGCCCAGGTCTCCGACGTCGGTGGCGGTGTTGTAGAGCTGGACGTGTTCGAAGATGACCACCGGATCGGGGTCGGCCAGCGCCGTGCCGAGCATGCCGTATGCATCCTCCACCGTCGCGGGTGCCACCACCTTGATGCCCTGGAATGTGGGCATACCAGCCCTCGAGGCTGTGTGAGTGCTGGGCGGCCAGCTGTCTGCCGGCCCCGGTGGCCATCCGGACGACGAGCGGAACCGAGAACTGTCCGCCGGACATATGGCGCAGCGCCGCAGCGGTATTGACGATCTGATCGAGGGCCAGCAGGCTGAAGTTCACCGTCATGACTTCCACGATCGGGCGGAGACCGCCCAGCGCGGCGCCGATACCGACGCCGACAAAACCCAGCTCCGATAGGGGAGTGTCGCGCACCCGTTCGGGACCGAACTCCTCCAGCAGTTCCTTGGAAGCCGCATAGGTTCCGCCATAACGGCCGACGTCCTCGCCCATCAGCAGGACGCGCGGATCGTCGCGCAGGGCGTCGCGCATGGCGTCGTGAATGGCGGTGCGGTATGTCGTTTTCATGTGAGAACCTCCGGTGCCGGCGTGAGTACGTCACGTTCGAGATCGTCGACGCTTTCCCACGTTCCGGCATCCGCGAACGCGACGGCGTCGTCGACTTCCTCGCCAGCCGCCTTCTCGATCGCCGCGATGTCGTCTGTCGTGAGGATGCCGTCGCGCAGGCATTGCTCGGTGAACGTCCGGATCGGATCGCGCTCACGCCACCGCTCGACCTCGGCCTTGTCGCGGTAGAGCTCAGGGTCGAACATCGAATGCGCGCGGAAACGATAGGTGCGGAACTCGATGAAGAACGGGCCGCCCTCGGTGCGGATGTGGTCGGCGGCCTGTTGCGCAGCGTCGTGGCAGGCGAGGACGTCCATCCCGTCGACCGCGAGCGTGGGTACCCGATACTGACGCCGCCTTCGCGGTGAGGTCGGTCTGCGACTGCGCCCGCTCCAATGCAGTGCCCATCGCGTAAAGGTTGTTCTCGCAACAGAACAGGACCGGCAACCGCCACAATGCGGCCATGTTCAGCGACTCGTGGAACGCGCCTTCAGCGACGGCACCGTCGCCGAAGTAGCAGGCGGTGACCCGGTTGCGGTGCTGCATCGCGTCCGCCAGCGCCAGACCCACCGCCAACGGCAGGCCGCCGGCGACAATCGCGTTCCCGCCGTAGAACCGCAGGGATGCGTCGAACAGGTGCATCGACCCGCCCCGGCCACGCGAGCAACCCTCCTGCTTGCCGAACATCTCGGCCATGATCGAGGTCATCGGCAGGCCGCGCAGCAGCGCGTGCGCATGCTCGCGGTAGGTGGCCACCACTGCGTCGTCGGAGGTCAGCGCGCGCAGTGAGCCTGGCGGCCACCGCCTCCTCGCCGACGTAGAGGTGAAGGAAATCCACGAATCTTGGCTGCGCTGTACAGCTCCGCGCATTTCTCTTCCATCCGGCGCACACGCGTCATATCGGAGAGCAGCCCGCGGGCGAGCTTGGCATCGGTCACAGTGACACCTCCTGCGGTCCCGGTTCGGCCTTCGTTTCGATGGTGGAGGTGTCGCCCTCGGGCAGGCCGAGCTCGCGGGCCTTGAGCAAGCGCCGCATGATCTTCCCGCTGCGGGTGTGCGGCAGCGTATCGACGAACTCGATTTCCTTGGGCGCCACCGCCGCGCCGAGTTTCTTGCGGGCATGGCCAAGCAGGTCCCGATACAGCTCGTCGTCCGGGGTGAACCCGTCTTTCAGCAAGACGAATGCCTTGACCACCTCACCGACCGTCGGATCGGGCTTGCCGATGACTGCGGCCTCGGCGACGGCGGGATGATCGGTCAAGGCACTTTCGACCTCGAACGGACCGATCAGATGTCCGGCGGACTTGATCACATCGTCCGCGCGGCCGACAAACCAGAAGTATCCGTCCGCGTCCCGCTTGGCGAGGTCACCGGTCAGGTAGAGGGTGTCGGTGAAGCACTTGCGATATCGGGCCTCTTCGTGCAGATAGCCGCGGAACATCGACGGCCAGCCCAGCCGGAGGGCGAGTTCGCCCTCGACATCGGGCTGTGCGATGACGGACACCGTGCCGTCGTCCTTGCGGCGCACCACGTATGCGTCCACGCCCGGCAGCGGCCGGCCCATCGAGCCGGGCTTGATGTCGAACGCCGGTGTATTCGCGATCATGATGCCGCCGGTCTCGGTCTGCCACCAGTTGTCGTGAATCGGCAGGCCCAGCACGCGCTTTCCCCACCAGACCGCTTCGGGGTTGAGCGGCTCGCCGACACTGGCGATGAATCGCAGCCGCGGAAACCGGTATTGTGCAGCAAGTTCCGGGCCGGCCTTGATCAGCATCCGTATCGCGGTGGGCGCGGTGTACCACACCGTCACATCCTCGTCCTGCAGGATCCGGTACCACCGCTGTGCGTCGAACTCCGCCTCGTCGACGATCGAGGTGACGCCGTGCAGCAGGGGTGCGATGACTCCGTAGGACGTCCCGGTGACCCAGCCGGGATCCGCGGTGCACCAATAGATGTCGTCACGGTGGAGGTCTAGTGCGTACAGGCCGGTGAGGTAGTGCATTGTGACGGCGCCGTGCACGTGGATCGCGCCCTTCGGGGTGCCGGTAGTGCCACTGGTGAAATGAAGCAGAGCCGGATCGCTGGCGGCGGTGTGCTCGATCGGCGAGTCGTCGTCGACGCTGGCCATCAAGTGCCGGTAGTTCAGTGTCCCAGTCACATCGCCGCGCGAGACCCCCTGGTCTAGCAAGATGATGTGCCGAACAGATGTCAGCCGATCTCGAATCTTTGCGATCTTGCGGTCATAGATCGCCGCCGTCGTTACCAGCACGCTGGCCTCGCCGATATTGATCCGGGTGGCGAGGGGCTCCGGCCCGAAGGCTGAGAATAGCGGCGAGACCACGCAGCCGTTGCGCAGCGCACCGAACACGGTGACGTACAGCTCCGGAACGCGTCCCATGATCGTGAACACCCGCTCACCCTTGCCGACACCCAATGAGCGCAGCACATTGGTGAATTGACGTACCAACGTTGCGAGCTCGCCGTAACTCATCTCATGAACGACGAGTTCATCGGTTGTGCTCGCATCGGAGATAAACCTCAGCGCCGTGCGGTCTGCCGCCGGGCCGTCGGCGTGCCGGTCCACCGCGGCGTAGCCGATGTTGCAGCCGCCGCCCATGCCCTCGCACAAGTCCGGGACGTCCGACCAACGGAATTCTGCGCGTGTGCGTTCATACTCGCTGAAGTTCGGAGAGACGCGGTAGTCGTCGGATGTCTTGTGGATGACGGTCATGGTGGTCCTAGTTGTTCGGCGCGAGAACTCCGTTGCGCAGCGCGGGACCGATGTTGGCCATTACGCGTTCGAGCAACGCTTTGGAAGTGGATCCGTCGTTGACCACCTGCGTCGGCCCGTGGTGCTGCAGGTAGGCATCGAGGCGTCGGTCTATCGGCCAGTCGGCGTACATCGGTCCGGCGAATTCCGAACCGAGGAATTTCCACGCGATGGCGTCGAGTTCCTGCCTGGTGAGCTCAACGCGGTCGGTAGGCGTCATCGCCATCCCTTTCGGTGGTGGGTAGTGCCCTCATCGTTTTCCAGCCGGCTCGGCGACAATAGAGACGAAAGTCACCAGCGACACCGGTCACTCGTCCTCAACATGGGCCGGCTACCCACTGACCTGGAGTACGGCATACGTCCCGGCCCGGTAGTGCCCGGCGATGTTGCAGACCAGTTCGTAGCGTCCCGGCGCAAGGGTGATGGTGGTCCAGCCGGTTGCTCCGGGCACGATGCCATCCCCCTCGTCGGCGCCGCAGCTGCCTTCCACGTGGCCGAGGCTGGCCGACTCATCGACCTTGTTGTCGGCCTCGATGCGCCGCTGGCCTATGTTCTGGCCCGACTCGAGTGGCAACACCGCCAGCTCATGGATCCAGGCGCCGCGATTGACCACCCGGAATGACACCTGACCCTGCGGCACGGTGGTGGGGCTCAGTGAAAGGCTCATCGTTTGCATGCCTGGCCACGGGTATCCCGGGGCGCGGCGATCTGTATTGACCGCTAGGACGCAGGCCCATCATCCCGGGCCCCATTCCTGGGCCCATCATGGTGCCCGGCATGTCGGCGAAGGTGACATCGACGACCGCGCCGGGCAGCGCGGGTACGTCACACGACGGCGGCGCGGTGAAGAAAGGCCTGCCTGGGTTGCCCAGTCCGGCGGTCGCCAACGCGGCGGTGGACGCTATCCCGAGCGCGATAGATGCAGTCGCGACGCCCAGCACGAGCCGCAAACCGTGGGTAGTCATGGAGATCACCGGTGTTCGCGCAGCAGGTTAAGGCGCTGTCGATACTCGTCATCTTCGATCTCGCCGCGAGCGAACCGCTCTGCCAAGAGATCCTCGGCGCGTGTTGCCCCCGAAGGTCCAGGGCCGGCGCCTGGGCGACCCGAACCGGCGACATAACGCACCGCCAGCACAATGGCGGTGATCAGAGCCGCCCAGAACACGATCATCACCAGGGTCATCAGCAGCCAGCCACCCCAGCCCATTCCCCAGCCGTCATACATCATCGCCGTCCTCCTTTCGTGACGACCAAAGCCGCGCAACTGCAGCCACTGCGGTCAGCGTGCGCGGGAAGTGTCCACGGCGGTAGGGCCCATGGTCCCGGACCCGCATCCCAATAGTCCCGACGCGAATCGGCCGGATGCGGTCATGCCGGCCTTGCGGGGCGCGCCCCGCTCTGATGGCCTTAAGTCCCTACCTACTGGGGCCCAACCGGCCCTGCCTGAGGGGCCTGGGCGTCGACAAGCATCGAGGTATGTCCAACGACACCATGACTCCGCTCAAGAACGCCGTGCGCGTCTTCAACAAGCACGTGCTCAATCCGGTGATGCTGAATCTGGCCGGCCGGAAGCACTGGTATGCGGCGGTGATTCGGCATACCGGGCGCCGTTCGGGCAAGAGCTACGCCACCCCGGTGGTGGCGGACCGGGTTGCGGATGGCTTCATTCTTCCGCTCCCATACGGCACAGGCGTCGACTGGTTGCACAATGTGCTGGCTGCAGGGCGAGCGACAGTGACGGTCGGCGGCGAGACATTCGATGTCACTGGACCCGAGATCATCGATGCCGCAACCGCTACGCCGCAGTTGTCACCAAGTCGCCGACGGGCCTTCCAGCAATTGGGCATCGGCAAGTTCGTCAAAGTAGTTCTGGCGAAATAACTTTCGTTGAAGCAGGCATCAAGGTTGGGAGAATCATGGAATCAGAACGCTTTCGCCCCCTCGTGACCGCGAAAGGGCCGTTCGTATCGGTGTATTTCGACGATTCGCGTGACACCGCAGATGCCGTGATCCCGGGTCGAGGCGATATCGCGTAACGTCCGTAAGCATCTGGAGGACCAGGGTGCAGACCGGCACGTGGTCGACAATCTCGAAGAAGCCATCCTGCGAGGCAGACCCGCCGTGGGGAGGCAGGGGCGCGGAGTCATCGCGACGCACTACCAGATGCTCGTCAACGAGCACCTATTCAGGCCGCCGCCGGTGACGGAGCTTCGCGTGTCGGACTACCCGAACGGCTTCTCCCAGTTCCGAGAGCACGTCGGCATCGGGTGCCACGGTGGTGCGATCCTCGCCCGTGACGACGGTGGCGTCGCCCAGCTCGCCCATGATCAACGTGCCGACGGCATCCTCGCACAGCGCCGCACACCGCACCCAGGCCCTCTGCGACCAGTCCGGACCCGCGCCCCTTCTCGCTGCGGAACCGATGGGCAACCTGGGCGATTTCGGCGCTGCGGCGCCGCTCGAACGCCGCCTCAACCTCCCCGCGGATCTGCCCCTCGCTGACACGACTGCCATGCGCTCCGGCATGCAGCTGGGACACCCGCGCGGCGACGCGGTCGGGCAACTCCGAAACCACATCGGTGCGTGACCGGACCTCGCCGCAGACGAAAACCACCTCAGCTCCCGTTTGGTCCACCAGTTCCGTCAGACGGTCGGCGACCGCGCGAACGTTCATGCGGACTGCTTCCTCGCTTAACTACGTACACCAGCCGCAAGGGGACGCTTCGGCTGACGGCTTCGTCGATCGCCCATTGCGCGGCGTGAATCGCCGTCGGCGAGCCGTCGATGCCGACGACGACCGCCGAGTGTGTGTCATCATCATTGAACTCCAGTCGGCTGTTGACGCCCTCGACGCTATGACCACGAGCGCGCTCGCGATGGAGTCCTAAGTCCCTGTCCTGTTGCTAATGGTCACTGGCAGGGTTGTTGTTGCACCTTGGTTGAGATGGCCGCGGGTTGGGTCCCTTGGCCTCGTCCTCGGTGAGGGTGAAGTAATTCTCTTCTTCCTGCAGGAAGTGAAGCCGCAGCAGCGTGTAGAGCCCATACAGACATGCGAGCAGGTCGTCGACCTGGTCGGGCTGTATTCCGTTGCTGGCCTGAGCGAGCGCCAGATGTGTGCCGATCCGATCGGACAATCGCTGGATCTCGGCGTGGGTTCTGCTCATGGTGGCCGTGGCTTCGCCGCTACCGAGCGGGCGGGCCAGTGCCGGGTAGAGCTCTGTCTCCTCGGCACGTTCGTGGGGCAGGATCCGCTCAATCAGAAAGGCGTGCGCACGCGTCAATGACTCCAGTGCCGTCGGATCGGCACCGGCCGCCAGACGATCGGCGGCGTCGCGCAGCAGCCCGATGGTGTCGCGCATCTCGTCGTGTTCGGCCGAGAAGTGGCGCAACATCTCCTCGGTGTCGGCCGACAGTTCGACCTCGACGGACGGATTGGCCCTCAATGCGCGCAGCGCGTTGAGGATCACCGCGATATCGATCCCCTCCTGCAGCAGCGCGCCTGCGGCGGGCGGCAAGCCAGCCCAGCGCGGCGATCGCCATGGCCACCAGCGACAACGTCATGCCGACCGCGGCGCTCTGCACGGCGATGCGCCGCGACCAGCGGGCGATGTCCATCGCGTCGGCGAGACGATCCAGTCGATCGGTGGTCAACACGATGTCAGCGGCCTCCGAGGACGCTGTCGCGCCGCGCGCGCCCATCGCGACACCGACGGTGGCCGCGGCCAACGCCGGCGCGTCGTTGACTCCGTCGCCGACCATCACGGTCACCGCACGATCGCGTTCCGCGCGCACCGCCGCGACCTTGTCGGCCGGGCTCTGTTGGGCGTAGACCTCATCGAGCCCGAGCACGGTGGCGACCTCACGGGCCGGCTCGGCCCGGTCGCCGGTCAGCATGACCAACCGGTTCAGTCCGGCGGCGCGGAGCCGCCGGACGGTGCGGGGTGCGTGGCGGCGCAACGGATCTCGCAGCAACACGGCACCCGTCGGCTCACCGTCGATGCTCACCCATGCGATCGCGGCCGAGTCCAGACTCGCCCGGTTCACCGCCGCGCGCGCCCATCCCGCGGCGACCATGTCGGGCGGCAGTTTGCCGACCTGAACACGGCGATCGTCGATCATGGCGGTGACGCCCCGGCCAGGTTCCTCCATCACGTCGCTCGGCAGCGACAGCTGCAGGTCGCGGGTGAGGGCTTCGGTGACGATGGCCTCAGCCAGCACGTGCGGCGACATCTGGTCCACCGACGCCGCCAGCCGCAACACCTCGGTGGCATCACTTCCCGGTGCGGTCAAGATCTCGACCACGACCGGACGTCCCATGGTGAGAGTGCCGGTCTTGTCCATCACCAGAGTCGTTGCGTGCCCGAGGTTTTCCAACGCGCCACCGCTGCGGATCACCACACCCTGACGCGAGGCGCGCGACAACCCCGAGACGATCGCCACCGGCGCAGCGAGCAACAGTGGGCACGGAGTCGCGACGACCAAGACCGCGACCGCTCGTACAGCAGAGCCGCTCGCCAGCCATGCCCCGCCCGCCATCAGCAGTGCCAACGGTAGGAACCAGGCGGCGTACCGGTCGGCCAGCCGCACGATCGGCGCGCTTTCCGCTCCGGCTTGTTCGGCCAACCGCACGATGCCCGCGTACGTGCTGTCCTGCGCGGTCGCGGTGGCACGCAACTCGAACGCGTTGCCCGCGTTGACCACACCGCTGCGGACCGGCTCGCCGGAGCCGCGCTCGACCTGCAGCGGCTCGCCGGTGAGCACCGATTCATCCAGCACGGCCACTGTGTCAACGATGCGCCCGTCCACCGGCACCACTTCGCCGGGACCCACGACCAAGAGATCGTCCACCGCCACCTCGGTGAGCGGTATCACCGTCACCTCCGAGCCGATCCGCCGTCGAGCGAATCGCGGCGCGTGTTCGAGCAGCGCCCGCAAGTCGTGCGAGGCTCGTCGCTCTGCGGCCGCCTCCAGCGCGCGGCCGCCAGCCAGCATCACCGCGATCAACGCACCTGCCAAGTACTCGCCGACGAGCAGCGTGCCGACCAGCGACAGCACCGCGATCAGATCCACCCCGGCCCGTCCGCGCCGCAGCGCCGCAAGCACCCACAGCACCGCGGGCGCCAGCGCGACCAAGGTGCCGGCGATCCAGCACGCGTCGGCTACGGCACGCCATCCGGCCAGCCAGGCGATGCCGCCGGCCACCAGCGCGCCGACCGTGAGCACCACCAGGGCCGGCTCGACATACGAACGCCATGGGGAAACCCATCCACGGAGTGCACGTAGAGACATCGTCGCTCCTTAAGCCGACAACGCCGGCGACGGCAGCCGGCCGGGATGGCTGAAGCGGGCGGCGCGACGGTGGATACGGTGCTCGCGCCCCCGCGTGCGATGAGGCTGTCCCGCCAGTCGGATGGGTTCGGTGTAAAACACCGTCTTGGTCACCTCGACTAGGACGAGGTAACCGATCGTGAGACCGACCAGCGCGGTGAAGAACGGCCAGGGGAGTGGTGTGAAGCCGAGGCTGGGCGCCAGTGGCGAAACAGTCAGCGCGATGCCGACTGCGATGACCAAGAAGGTCGCCAGTGTCAAGACGCCGCCGGGTCGGCTGCGCAAGAACGGCACCCGTCGAGTACGGATTGCGAAGATGATGAGTGTCTGGGTGGCAAGCGATTCCACGAACCAACCGGTGCGAAACTCGATGGGGCCGGCGTGCAGTACGCCCAGCATCAGCCCGAAGGTGAGGAAATCGAAAAGCGAGCTGATCGGGCCGAAGGTCATCATGAAACGACGAATAAAGGCGATGTTCCAATGTGACGGGGCGTGCAGCTGTTCGTCGTCGACGCGGTCGGTGGGGATCGCCAGCTGCGAGGTGTCGTAGAGCAGGTTGTTCAACAGTATCTGGCTCGGCAGCATCGGCAGGAAGCTCAGCACCGCCGACGCGGCCGCGGCGCTGAACATATTGCCGAAATTGCTTGACGTGCCCATCAGTACGTATTTGACGGTGTTGGTGAAGATTCGTCGGCCTTCGGCAACCCCCGCGGCGAGCACAGCGAGATCCTTTTCCAGCAGCACGACGTCGGCGGCATCCTTGGCCACGTCAGTGGCCGTGTCGACGGAGATCCCGACGTCAGCCGCATGCAGGGCGAGCGCGTCGTTCACACCGTCGCCGAGGAACCCGACGGACCGTCCGGCGCGCCGGAGCGACTTGATCAGCCGCGCTTTCTGTTCGGGTGAAATCCGCGCGAAGATGGTCCGTTCGCGCGCGGCCGCGTCGAGTTCTTCGTCGTTCATTCGATCCATCTCGGCACCGGTCATCGTGCCCTTCGATGTCAAACTCAGGTCTGCGCACACCTTCTCGGCGACCGTTGGGTTGTCGCCGGTGGCGACTTTGACCTCGATGGCCAGCGCCGCCAGCTGTGTAAGCGAATCGCGTGCGGCCGCCTTGGGGTTGTCGGCGAAGATCAGAAATCCGTTCAGGCTGAGCCGGGATTTGTCGGCGGCGGTGATGGCGGTGAGGTTCGGCGCCGGCCGGCTGGCCACGGCCACCACGCGACATCCGTCGGCGAACAGCCGGGACAGCGTGTGTTGCGCGGAATCCGGTACGTTGTCGCATCGGGCCAGCACGTGTTCGGGCGCCCCCTTGACAATCAGTACCCTCGCGCCGGCGTCGTCGACAAGTGCGGCGCTGGTCCGCCGGTTGTGGTCGAAAGGCAGCGCCATGATGCGCTTCACCCCGCCGATCGGGTGTTGGTTCGCCCACAACGCGGCGTCGAGTTCGTTGGCGCTGACGCCGCCGGTCGCCGGATCGACATCGGTGGCCAGCAGCCCCAAGCGCAGTACTGCGTCGGAGTGGTTGCCGGCGGAGTCGACAGCGTCGGTGAGCGTGATCTGCCCTTCGGTCAAGGTGCCGGTCTTGTCGGTGACCAATATGTCGATGTCGCCCAAATCCTCAATGCAGACCAGCCGTTTCACCAGAACCTTGAGCCGGGCGAGCCGCCGCGCACCCGAAGCCAGGCTGGTGCTCACCACCGCGGGCAACAGCTGGGGGGTGATGCCGACGGCAATGGCCAGTCCGAACAGCACCGCGTCGATCGCGGGCCGGCGCAACAGCAGGTTGGTGATCACGATGACCACCGTGAGCGTCAGCGCCACCCGCAGCAGCAGGTAGGAGAAACGACGCAGGCCGGTCTGGAAAGCGGTTTCTGGCTGCCGCTCACCCAGTTGGGCGGCGATCCGGCCAAATTGGGCGTTGGCACCGGTGGCGTAGACCACCGCCGTCGCCTCGCCCGCGCTGACGACGGTGCCCATGAACGCCAGGTTGGGCGCATCCGACAAAGTGGTATCCCCGGTGGCGGGCCGCGTCGACTTTTCGGTCGCGATGGACTCACCGGTCAGGATGCTCTCATTGCACTCGAGCCCGTTGACATCAATCAGCCGGACGTCAGCTGGCACGAGTTCACCGAGCGCCAACTGGATGACGTCGCCGGGCACCAGCGAATTGACGTCGGCCCTCGTGAACTGACCGTCGCGTCGTACCACGGCACTGTGCCGCACTTGTGAATGCAGCGCCGCGGTGGCGCGTTCGGCGCGGTATTCATTGACGAAGCCCAGCCCGATGCTCACCAGAAGGATGACACCGATGATGGCAGCCTGTGAGCTGTCGCCTAGGAAGAACGAAAGCACCGCGGTGGCCGCAAGCAGCCCCAGCACCGCGTTGTTGAGTTGACGTTTGAGGACGGCGAAGGCGCTGACCTGGTGTGTGCGAACCGAATTCGGGCCCGCCGTCTCCAGCCGTGCCGACAACTCGCTTGTGGATAGACCGTCGGCCGACGTGTCGAGCCAACCCAGCACATCGGGCAGCGGCGCCGTGGCGACCTTGTTGAGATCCGATACATCCCCGCCGAGAACGGTGGTCACGGTCGGATTACCGCACCGAGTCCAGCAACAGTCGGCGTTCGGCGGCGGCGATCGTCCGCCGGGCGGCGCCCAGCGCAACCGGGTTCACCGACACCGACGTGATGCCCATCCGCACGAGGTGTTCGGCGAAGGCCGGGTTGGTCGAGGGCGCCTGGCCACACAGCGACGACGTGATCCCGAATTTGCGTGCGGTACCGATGATTTGGCCGATGGCGTCGAGAACCGCCGGATCGGATTCGTCGAACAACTCGGCGCACACATCGGAATCGCGGTCGACCCCCAACATTAACTGGGTGAGGTCGTTGCTGCCGATCGACACGCCGTCGATGCCCATACCGATGTACTCGGGCAACCAGTGCATGACCGACGGGACCTCCGCCATCACCCAGCGATGGTCCGCGGTGGCGGCCCAGCGGGCTCGCGTCGACCAGGGACAGGCATTCCTCGAGTTCCCGTCGGGTTCGCACGAACGGAATCATCAAGTGCACATTCGGAGACTGCTCGCGCGCCTGCGCCAGTGCCTGCAGCTCGAGGGCGAACAGGTCGGGTTCCTTGACGTATCGGTACCAGCCGCGGTAGCCGATCATGGGGTTGTGCTCTACGGGCTCGTATGCGTCCCCACCTTTCAGGCCGCGGAACTCGTTGGTGCGGAAGTCGGTTGCCCGATACACGACCGGGCGAGGTGCGAACGCGGAAGCGATCCGCAGAAGCGGCGTCACCAGTCCAGCAACCAAGGCGTTCTGCTCGCCGTGCGCGATCAGGTCGCGCGGATGACGGCCACCAAACGCTTCAGTGAGCATGAACTCGGCACGCAGCAGGCCGACACCGTCGGGCCCTTGTGCTGCAACGGCTTCCGCGGTGTCCGGCATTGCCAGGTTGACGTAGACCTTGGTGCCCGTCACTTCGGCCTGTGGCTCGGCCGGCGCGCGCCGGTCAGCCACCGACACCGCGGGTGTGGCCTCGACCCGACCGGTTACGACTTGTCCGTGATCTCCATCAACGGTGGCCGTTGTGCCGTCGTGCAGGCCCCGGGTCGCGGTGCGCGTGCCGACGATGCATGGAACTCCCAACTCGCGGGCCACAATTGCGGCGTGGCACGTCATGCCGCCGGTGTCGGTCACCAGCGCCGCGGCGCGGCGGATGGTGGGCAACCAGTCCGGATTGGTCATCTGGGCGACGAGAATTTCACCTTCCAGTAACCGGTCGCCCTCATCAGGTGTTTCCAGCACACGGACCTTGCCCGATGCCATGCCGGGTGCCGCAGCCAGTCCACGCGCCAACACCGCATGCTTCTCAGATGACGGCGCCGCCGTGTGGCGCAGAGTCGTGATCGGTCTGGCTTGCACCAAATACGTTGTGCCGTTGGAGATCGCCCACTCGGCGTCCTGCGGGCAGCCGTTGTGCCGCTCCGTGGCGACGGCCAACTCCGCGATCGACCGCAGTTCGTCGTCGCTCAGGACGCGGGAATCCGCGCACCCGTCGTCCAGGTTGACGATCGTGTCCTGACCATCCTCGCCACGCACGATCTTGAACGCCTTGTGCCCCACCCGGACATCGAGCGGTTCGAGGGTCTCCTTGGAAACGATGTACGTGTCGGGCTCGACCTCGCCGGACACCACCACCTCGCCCAGTCCGAACGCACCTTCGATGACAACTCGATCCAACGCACCATTGCTCGGGTCGGCGGTGAACGCCACGCCTGCCTTCTCGGAGTCGACCATCTCCTGGACGACGACCGCCATCGCAGGCGCGGCGGTGAAGTTGCGGCTGGCGCGGTAGGTGATGACGCGCGGGCTGAACAGCGACATCCAGCATCGAAGCACCGCGTCGATGAGCCCGTCGTCGCCGCTGACGTTCGTGATGGTCGCGTTCATCCCGGCGAATGAGGCGTCGCGCCCGTCTTCGCCGGTGGCAGAAGACCGCACGGCTACAACGACTTCGGATCCGAGGGCGTGATACGCGTCAAGCACCAGGTCGCGGACCGATCGGTAACACCCGCCTTGTCGACGAGGCCCTGCATCTGCTCGCACAGTTCGCCGAGCCGGGGCGTGTCGGCCACATCTCCCAGCGCCTCACGGTGAAGCGCGCTGAGCTCGGCGTCCACTCCGCCTGCCCGCATCGAATCCCGGTAGCAGTCCCGCAGCAGAACGAAGCCGGGCGGAACAGGCAACTTGGCGGCCACTAGCTCACCCATGTTGGCGCCCTTGCCGCCGGCGTCTTCGGCATCAGTGATTCGCAGCGCTGAAATGTCACGAACGTAGCCCTTGCTGTGCATGTGACCAGCCTTTTCCACGGTGTCCGGCAGGCGTAGCGTCCGAGGACCACAGCTGACCTGCCGAAGGTCACGAATGCTTAGGGCAATAAGTCCCCATCGGCCCAAATGGGACTTCGGCCCCTGCCGCCAAACGCGGCCAGGGAGTCCGATCAACGTCATGGATTGGACAGGCGAAGCACCGATTGTCACATTGACGATGAACCCGGCGCTCGACATCACCACGGATGCCGAGGTGGTGCGCCCCACCGACAAGATCCGCTGCACCGGTGTTCGGTACGACCCCGGCGGCGGAGGCGTCAATGTCGCGCAGGTGGCCCACAATTTGGGGGCGTCGGTGTCGGCGGTCTTCCCCGCGGGCGGTGCGACCGGTGACGTCTATGCCGACCTCCTCACCGAGCGAGTGTCCCGTTTCGCAGTGTCAAGATCGAGGGTTCGACGCGAGAGAGCTTCACCATCAACGAGATCAGCACCGGCCTGCAATATCGGTTCGTGCTGACTGGGCCGTGCCTGTCGTTCGTCGAGCAACAGCAATGCCTCGCTGAACTTCGCCGCGCGGCAAAGATGGCCAGGTTCGTTGTGGCCAGCGGGAGTCTCCCGCCGGGTGCGCCCGCGAACTTCTACCAGCAGGTGGCTCTGGTCTGCCGGGACTCGGCGCCCTTGGTGCTTGATACATCTGGCGGCGGCCTGCGGCACATCCCCGCTGGGGTGTTCCTGTTCAAGGCGAGTGTGCGAGAACCACGGGAATGCGTCGGACGCGAACTCGTCCACCGAATCGGAACAGCTGGCCGCCGCCCACGAAATCATCGAG
Source organism: uncultured Actinomycetota bacterium (assembly GCA_963715215.1). GTDB lineage: Bacteria > Actinomycetota > Actinomycetes > Mycobacteriales > Mycobacteriaceae > Mycobacterium. Next base: position 336,466 of record CAVQRJ010000020.1, on the reverse strand, counting down.
TGTGGACAAGCCAAAGTCGTTGTGGTGTCGCTCGGTTCCGAGAGCGCATTGCTTGCCACGTCACAGGAAAGCCTACGGTTCTCCGCCATCCCGATCCGAGCGGTCAGCGGCGTCGGCGCCGGCGAAGCGATGGTCGCGGCGATCACCGTGGGCTTGAGTCGAGATTGGTCACTGAGCAAGTCCGTGGGTTTCGGAATCGCCGCCGGCGCGGCCATGCTGTTGACACCGGGCACGGAGCCCTGCAGCCGCGCCGAGACGGAACGCCTCTTCGAGGTCGCGGAAGAACCCGTCGAAGTCGATGGCGTTCGCCACCTCGAGGAGTCGCTCGTGAGCGGGGGAGAACGTCAGCGATGAACGCGTCGGTCACGAGTGACCCGCGCTTGTATGACGCCGTCATCTTCGAACTCGACCGTGTGGTTACCGAAACCGCGTTAATCCACGCGGTGGCATGGGCCGCCATGTTCGACGACTTCTCGAACGGCGCCCCGCGAGCAACCACGAAAACCACTCGCCGTTCACCGATGACGACTACCGGCAATTCGTGGACGGCAAGCCACGCCATGACGGCGTAGTCGACTTCCTTGCGTCGCGGGGGATTTCGCTGCCACGCGGTGGTCGGTCGACATGGCCGATGACACGGTGCGCGGCCTCGGCAACCGCATGCGACAAATCTTCCTCGAGCGGCTGGACGCCGGTGTGCCGGTATTCGAATCGACGGTCGCTCTCGTGCACGAGTTGTCCAAAGCCGGGGTCGCGACGGCCGTCTACTCGTCGAGCCGCAACTGTGAACACACGCTGAAGGACGCCGGTCTCGGCGACCTCTTCACGTCCGCCTCGACAGCGTCGTCGCCGAGGCCCTCGGGCTGCCCGGCAAGCCCGACCCGACCCAGCGGTGCTGCTCGAAGCGACACAACGACTGGACACGATGGCAGAGCGGTCCTGGTAATCGAGGACGCCGAGGCCGGTGTCGAAGCTGGCCGCAACGGCGGGTTCGCGCTCGTGGGTCGGTGCCGATCGCACCGGGCATGCGGAGGGACTCCTGCGTCGCGGAGGCGACATGGTGGTTCCTGACCTGGCCGACGTCGCCGTGCGCACGACGATAACCGCATGTCCCTGCTTCCGAACGCGCTGGACTCCTATGGTGAGCTGGTCGGTGTTGTCGGCAGGCGCCACGGCTACTGAATCACATGATTGTCCGGCGCTAACTCCCCCACCGTCCTAACCGGCCGTGAGGGCTGACGGCGGCAATGCCAGTGAAGTCGCTCGCCAGATCGACAGGAGTCGAGCCGGATGGTTGGGTGTTGTGGCGCGCCGCGGGTCAGGAAAGGTGCAGCACGTCGGCGAGCGGACGCCGGGGAGTGCGCATAGGCGGCGGGCTGATCTCGGCGGCGCGGCCGACGCGGATGAGCACCTGGGGCTCAGCCCGGCGTCCGGTAATCCGGCGCACCATCTCGCGGCTCGCGTGTAGCTCGATCAGGTGGGTCAAAGTGCACGTCGCGAAACCCGCTGCGGTGCATTCGAGGAGCACGCGGGAGAGCGTCTCACCGCATCGCAGTGTGTTTTCCCGGCTGTCGTCGTAGGTTGACAGCACGAGGATGTTCGAGTGATCGCGATCGACCTGTGGACGCCGGTCACCGCTTTCATAGGTTGGGAAGTCGCGGGCGACATCGACCCGCGACGCCTCGGCGCGGGAAGCTAGCGAGCTCGACGGAAGACCGCCATCAGCAGAGGAATGGCCTGTCCACCAAAGCAATTCATATCGGTAGGACGCATCACCAAGGCGATGTTCCTCGCTTCGCCTTGATGCATCGGCGAGTGCGGGTCTTCCGTTGTCGTCGATCACGTCGAGCTGAGCGACGGTGCCATGGAGGGTCTCCCGCAGTCGTTGTTCGAGCTCGCGCCACGGCTGAGGCGCCGCAAACGCCAACCGATGTTCGCCGTCTTGAGATCGCGTCACCCCAACAGACGTTCGTGCTCGCCCACGGACTCCGCCGGGTCAAATGTGGCCGACGCTAGTGCTGTGTCAGGCGAATAACTATCTGCTTGTCGGGTAGTCTGCGTGAATGAGCGCAGCGCCCTCCCCAGCACTGGCGATGTCCGACGGTCAACGCGAGTCGTTGGAGGTTCTGGCTCGGGCGCAGTCGGCGCCGCATCGGCAGGTCCAGCGGGCGCGGGCGTTGTTGATGGCCGCCGATGGTGTGGCCAATACGTGGATTGCGGCCAGCGTTGGCGTGACCGCTGTGACGGTGCGTGCCTGGCGGAAGCGGTTCGAAGAGGACGGGCTGGCCAAGCTCGGCGAGGTCCGTGAGGGCCGCGGCCCGAAGCCGTCGATTCCGGCCGAGACGGTGGAGGCGATCGTGGAGGCGACGCTGCATTCCAGACCGACGGGCCAGACGCACTGGAGCACACGGACGATGGCCAAGCAGTTCGGGGTGAGTCGCTCGACGGTGCATGGGCGCGTCCGCGAGTGACACGGTCAACAACACTCAGCGATGCCGCGCCCAGCACGATCAGGACGGCAGCCGCACCTATCCCGATATCAGCGCCGTACCACCAAGGCGCATTTGTTATGTGCCACAACAACGGCGACTGTCTCTTCGGTCGTCAGACATGCGCGCTGCGCGCGCCGCGGATTGTCGTGCGCGATCCGAACCCCGTGGCTTGGGTGCGCTCGGTTTGCATTACGCAGGTGGTTCAGTGCTTGTTCGGCGGTTCGACTGTGGCCGTGGCTGCTGCGCCTGTCCCGTCGCGATGAGTTCCGCCACCACCGACTCGACCCAGCGCTTCACGTCAGCCTCATCTCGCCAGTCGCCAGCCCGGTTTTTGGCCATCTTTCGAGCGATGAAGCCTTTGGCATCCGGCGTGAGGCGCCCACCGAAGGTGACGTAACCGCGCGCGTGAATCCGAGCAGCCAACTTCGCGACCTGCTTCGTCGGCGGGAACTGCCCGTGCCCCCACGCCTGGGATGGGGCCGTGGTTGCTGACATCGCCCGTCGACGAACTGCCCACGGGCGCGGGACTTCAGCCCCTACCAGCCCGCGCGGAGAAGTGGTCGGATTCAGACTGTAAGTTCTTCTATTTGCCGAAAGCCGGGAGATTCAAGGAACCACAGTACGCCCCCCACACAGCGAAATAGACTGGACTGTAACGATTTCAGTCCACGAACGCGAAGGCCAGACACAGGCGACGGCCCGGTTGCTGTTCGGCGACCACGAGTCGGTGGGGGTGGGATTGTCCCGGCTCAGTCCCGCCGAACACGGCTTCGCCGGTGTCGGCGGCAAACTGGCCGCCGCGCGGGCACTGTCGGATCTCGCGCGACAGCTGACAATGACCGCAACCAGCGACCGGGTCGGCCCGGCTGGGGGCTGATCAGGCCGCGCTCGCTTGGCAGCTTCGCGGCTGGAAGCCAGCCGAGTTTCATTGCGGCCTCGCGAGTTCAGCGAGTATCGCCTCGACCGGCGTGGGTACGGCGGCGGACGCCGGTGTGAGCGTGACACCGTGGCTGACATCGTCGACGTCGACGGTGAAAACCACTACCCTCTGGCGTATCTGCCCAATCGCCTGCCCAGGGCGTGAGTCTGCGCCAGCCCTATTGCATGTGAGCTCACGACATTGGGTTCGGCAGCGTCGCCGGGCGTCCAGCGTCGATTCCTGCCGGGTATAGAGCCTTCGCCCATCGCGGAATCCACCGCAACCGCGAGCGGCACGCCGGCCCAGCCTTCGAAAATCGACCCCGGCTCATCGATCGTGGATATCGCATGGACACCGAAGAGCCCTCGGTTGGCGATCTCGGCAGCCGCCGCGAGTCCCACGCCGTCGTCGCGGCGCGGAAGTCGTTGCCGATGCCGATGACCAGGACGTCGGCGCTCATTTGCGGTCGATGGTAAGCGTCAGGAAGTGCGTTGGCGTAGATCGAGGACTGCGGAAGCGCTTTCGCTCTAACAGCGGTGGAGACTTTGGCTAGGCTTCCAGGAACGTGGTGTACGGCGTCGTCGGGTGATTCTTCGAGGTAATGGTTTTAGGCGGTCAGTGCCGCGGGGGTGGCCTCCTGTTCGGTCGGTGGGTCTTGATCGGCTCGGGATTTGCTGAGCACGTCGAGACCGAGATAGCGCCGTGATTCGGCCCATTCGTCGTGTTGTTCGGCCAGTACGGCGCCCACGAGGCGGATCAGGGCGTTGCGGTCGGGGAAGATGCCGACGACGTCGGTGCGCCGGCGGATCTCCTTGTTGAGTCTTTCCTGGGGGTTGTTCGACCAGATCTGGCGCCAGATCTGTTTGGGGAACGCGGTGAACGCCAGCAGGTCCTCCCGAGCCGCTTCCAAGTGTTCGGCGACCTTGGGTAGCTTGTCGGTGAGCGCGTCGATGATCCGCTCGTATTGCGCCCCAACGGATTGCGCGTCGGGCTGGTCGAACACCGAGTGCAGCAGGGTACGCACCCACGGCCATGACGCTTTCGGGGTGATGGCCATCAGGTTGGTGGTGTAGTGGGTTCTGCAGCGCTGCCAGGTCGCTCCGGGCAGGGTGGCGCCGATCGCGGCCACCAACCCGGCGTGCGCGTCGCTGGTGACCAGTTTGACCCCCGACAGGCCGCGCGCGGTCAGCGACCGCAGAAACGTCAACCAGCCGGCGCCGTCCTCGGCGGTGGTGACGTCGATGCCCAGGATTTCGCGGTAGCCCTCGGCGTTCACGCCCGTAGCGATCAGGGCGTGCACGTTGACCACCCGACCCTGTTCTCGGACCTTGAGCACCAGGGCATCGGCGGCCATGAACGTATACGGTCCGGCGTCCAGCGGTCGGGTGCGAAACGCCTCGACGGCGGCGTCGAGTTCCTTGGCCATCACCGACACCTGCGACTTGGACAACGACGTGATGCCCAATGTCTCGACGAGTTTGTCCATCCGCCGCGTCGACACCCCGAGCAGGTAGCAGGTGGCCACCACCGTGGTCAGCGCCCGCTCGGCGCGCTTGCGGCGTTCCAGCAGCCAGTCCGGGAAATACGAGCCGTGCCGCAGCTTGGGGATCGCCAGATCCAACGAGCCTGTGCGAGTGTCGAATCGGCGCTGCCGGTAGCCGTTACGGGAGTTGGTACGTTCGGCGCTGCGTTGGCCGTACCCAGCGCCGCACAACGCGTCGGCTTCTGCGCCCATCAGGGTGTGGATGAACGTGGCCAACAGCTCGCGCAGCACATCGGGGTGGGTAGTGGTGAGTCGTTCGGCCAGCACAGCGGGCCAGTCGATATCGTGGGCAGTGGTCATCGCGTCGATTCCTTTGCTCGAGTGACTATGACGGGTCTCTCGAAGAATCACGCGATGACCTTCAATCATTCGGCTACGACACGCCGGTACCGCCGATCAGGTCCGACTCGTACACCACTCTGCTGGAACGGTTGCTGGCGCCAGTTTGTGTCGGCGTCTAGCGTTGGAATGGTGTCGACTGCGTCGCATCCCGCCGAGCCGCACGCGGGTTCGGTGTCATCAAAACTCAATTGGCTGCGTGCCGGTGTCTTGGGCGCCAACGACGGGATCGTTTCCACAGCCGGCATCGTGGTCGGAGTTGCGGCAGCGACGGTGGCACGAGGCCCGATCCTGACCGCGGGAATCGCCGGGTTGGCCGCCGGCGCGGTGTCGATGGCGTTGGGAGAGTATGTATCGGTCAGCACCCAGCGTGACACCGAGCGGGCACTGCTGAGCAAGGAACGCGGGGAGTTACGCGAGGACCCGGCCGCCGAGCTGGACGAGCTCGCGGCGTTGTATGAGGCCAAAGGATTATCGACGGCAACCGCGCGCACGGTTGCCGAGGAACTCACCGATCATGATGCGTTCGCCGCGCACGCCGAAGTAGAGCTAGGTATCGATCCCGACGATCTGACCAACCCCTGGCAGGCTGCCCTATCATCTGCACTGTCGTTCACTGTCGGCGCACTGCTGCCACTGATCGCAATCCTGTTGCCGCCCACCACAGTCCGAATCCCGGTGACCGTCGCGGCAGTGCTCGTAGCCCTCGTGGTCACCGGAGCGGTGTCAGCAAGTCTGGGCGGGGCGCCCAAACAACGCGCAATCACACGCAACATCATCGGCGGTAGCCTGGCTCTGGGCATCACCTATGCCATCGGACATCTCGTGGGCGCAGCGATCACCTAAGCCTTCCGCCCGACCAGGTCGAAGGCACTATGCATCGTGACCGCGGAGAGGGCCGACTCGCGCGGTACCTCACCGCGTGTCGTGCAGCGTTGTATCGCTCCCTCGCCGAGTTGCCAATTGCGTGACCGTAGGGTTCAAGGCGTAGACGATCCCACAGCCGACTGCTTGCTCCATGTCGCTTTTGCCCCAGAATCCCCGATACGGTAGACCTGCACAGTCGTCGCCACGCTCGCGATGACCACGACGGCCGCAATAAGCCACCGCGCAATGGGTTTCAGTGATTTCCCACGCACTTCCCGAAGGTGGACGAAGGCGATCAGCGCAGCCGCCGCCACCAACGCGATGGCGAAGTACGCCATCGTGTCGCCTAATTCGGTGTGGGCATGCAACAACGGCGACCGTCCATTGCGTTTCGCCAGCCATTCACCTGCGTCCGTCGTCAATGGCGTAAGAACTGCCGTAATCATCGCCAGCGTGAGCACCAGCCACACCAATCGTTGGCGTGCCGCCGGCCAAAACGTGCACACGATCGCCAGAACGGCGGTGAGCGGACCCAAGACAACGATGAAATGCACGAGCAAGACGTGGGCGGGTAGCCCGTTGAACGTCGACAACTTCCACTCCTCGAAATTACGCAGGGATTCGGAAAAAATGATCTGCCACCGATTACAAACTCGTGCCTGCCTTTCGGTCACCGGGTCCCCGGTCGGCGTCGGTGATCAGTGAGAGTGCAAGCCGCGGGCACAGATCGACTGCGGTACGCGCCTCGGACAGCGCGGAGCGTGGTACGGCGGGCTCGCGGGAGCCATCTCGAGCGATGGGGTAGCCCCAGTCGTCGCGGCCAAGGAGACGTGGCAGGAGTTCGGTGCACAGTCCGCGGCCGTGGCAGCGGGTCCAGTCGATGTGCAGGCGCGTTGGTGATGTCGACGGTGTTCTCATCGTGATCCCGAGGTGTGGTGTCGTGGGTGGCCGGTGCCGTGCACCGACGTCAGGGCAGCTTCGCATCGACCGTGGCGATGGGCGGTGATGTCGGAGGCGAAGGCGTCCAGCGCACTGCGGGTCAGGCGGGCGGTTCCGTCGGGGTGGCGACACGAGCCGCGGCCGTCGATGAGGTCTATCGTCCGGTGCACTTCGTCGACGAGGCGGTCGTCGACTCGGCGGTAGGCGAGATCGTCGAAGAGCCGGGCCAATTGGGGCAGGCCGTTACGGCACGGGCCGCATTGACGGGCGCTCTCGCCGGCGAGGTAGCCGAGGATGTCTGCGGTGCGGGCGAGTCCGCACTGGTCGGCTGGCAGCGCGTGGATGATGCCGGCACCGGGGCTGGCGCCGAGGTGGGCAAGGCCGGCGCGCGACAGTCGGACGCCGGTGATCATTGCGCCGGGAATCCAACTGCCGTGGTAGCCGCCCAGCAGTACGGCGCGGAGCGCGTGGGGGTCGGTGACGCCGAGGTGCTCGACGAGGTCGGTCAATCGCGTTCCTGTCGGCACTTCGAGGACCGAGGGCGTCGTTGGTCCACCTGTAAGGGTGACCAGCATGGTCCCCGGCTCGGACGGATCGCCGAGCGATCTGAACCAGCGAGATCCATACCGGGCAATCAGGGCGATGTGGGCAAGCGTTTCGACGTTGTTGACCAGTGTGGGGCGTCCTCGCACCCCGGATGTCGAGGAAGGTACGGTCCGGTCGCGGGGCAGAGCCGGACCACCCTCGACCCGCCTGACGACGGCTGATTCCTCCCCCGCGACGAATCCGTCGGGGGCCGCGACGACGGTGACCCGATGGCGGTCCACCTTTGCCGATCTTCGCTCGCTGATGGCGGTCTTGATGCTCGGCACCGCGCGCGACGGAACGTACATGACGACCTTGTCAGCCGACACTGCGGCGGCGGCGACCCTCAGACCGTCGAGTACGAGATGCGGTGCGCGAGAGAGCAGTTCGGCGTCCTTGTGGCTGAGTGGTTCGCCTTCGGCCCCGTTGCCGATCACCACCGCCCTGCGGCCGGTGACCGATGCGATCTTGCGTCCGGCGGGGAAACCGGCGCCACCGCGCCCGGTCAGTCCGGACCGGTCGAGCAGGGGCACCAATGCCGTCCCGGCTGACTCGGGCAACGGCCCGAACCGCTGTTGGTGTTCGACCAGGCCCGGGCCTTGCGCCGCGAACAGGCGCTGAGTGGTTGGGGCCCCGCGCCGTCGTGATGTTGTCATCGGCGCCCCGATGTTCGCGTGCCGGCGTACTCGGTGTAGTTGGCGTGCAGCCGCCACACCAGCGCGCCGCACACCGTGACCGCGCAACAGCCGGCGAACAGCACGAACCACCCGCGGCCGGCATCGGTCCCGTTTCCGAGCGCATGCGCCATGGCTACCGGCCACAAGGCGTAGGTCGCCCAATGGACGCGCGCGGAAGGCCCGCACGCCGAGGCGGTGGCGCAGCAGACTGGTCACGATCACCACGGCGAGCAGGTCGAAGGCGAGCGTCCCAAGCCCGAGCCAGAGCGGTCGGTAGGTGCCCAGGAACGGCACGATGAAGTCGACGAGGCGTAGCTGGGCGTAGGGGTCGAAGAACAGCAGCACCATGTGCAGGACCACGAGGAGCGTTCCAGCCAGCGCGGCGAACCGATGGACGTCGGCGACGGCGAATCTCGGCAGCATCACCAGCGGACGCCCCGACCGGGTGGCGATACCCAGAAAGAGTGCGACGGTCATGAAGGCGAGCGCCGTGACGCCCGTGCCGCGGCCCAGTGCCCACAGTGCCTGGTCGATCACTGCCGCAGTCCGTTACCGTCGGTCGGCCACCCGCCGATGGTGTGGACGTTGCGTTCGCTGTCCACCAGTCGCGCGGGAATGCCATGTGCGCGAATCCAATCCAGCGCCCGCCAGCCGCGGATGATCGCAGCCGTGCTGACTGTGTTGGCGGCCAAGCACGTTTGTCCGGCGACGCTTACCGTGCGCCACACCGGATCCGCAGACCAGCCTGTCTGTGGGTCGACGATGTGGTGGACGAGGTCCGCACCTCGTCGCCACCGACGGCGAATCGTGCTCGACGTGGCCAGCGCGGCCCCCGATGGTAGCGCCACCGAACTCGGCGGATCGTCGGCATGGTCGTGCACCAGTACCTGCCAGCCACCGTCGGGCGCAGGTCCCGCGGTGGCGATGTCACCACCCAGGTTGATGAGCACGCCACTGTCGGTGGCCCGGTGGACACGATCGGCGCAACGGTCCGCGGCGATCGCCTTAGCCGTCGCTCCGAGGTCGAGCACCACCCCCGGTGGCACGGTCACGATGCGATCGTTGAGCGTGATCATGGACCATCTCGCCGGCATGCTGATCGACGCGCCGATTGGGTGGGTGTGATCGAGCGTGGCGATGTCGCGGTCGTATCCGAGGGCGATCATTGTGGCGCCGATCGTGGGATCGACATCACCGTCGGTCTGGCGGGCCGCTGTGAGCGCGGCGTCGAGCAGGTCCGCCAGTAGCTCACTTACCTGAGTCGGCCGTCCGGCTGACGCTGCGAGCGCGTTGATCTCGGAATCGGACCGAAATCGCGACGCGGCAGCCTCGACGGTGTCGAGTTCGGCGTCGACCTCCGGGCGGGCGGCTGCTAGCGAATCGGGATCGGTGACGACGATCTGCATGCTGGTGCTCCAACGCTGCCACTGCGTTGTCGCAGTGTCTGCGCCGGAGTCAGTGAGTTGCTCGGGGGCGACAGTCACGAGCCGTGCGAAATCGTCACGTGCGGGGAGTAGTTCGGCGCCATCACCGTCGTCGGGGTGAGATTGCGCCGCTTGGATGTCGGGGGAGCTTGGACCTTGGTTGCCGGTGCTTGATGGGTGACGGGCGGGGCCTGCTCGACAGTTGGTTCGGGCGTGTACTGGGGTGTGTATTCAGGAACCCGGCTGGAAGTCGGGACCGGGGGCTGTTCAACGGTCGTCTGCGGGGTGTATTCGGCAGCGGGTGGCGGGGTCGTCGCCGGGATGGGCGGTGGCGGTGGGCCCTCGGTCGTCGTCACGACGTCGGGTACCGGTGGAAGGTTCTTGGCGGGCGATGGGACAAGCTCCTCGGGTGCAGGGATCGCCGCATCGGCACCGACGTCTGCCACTGCCGGCTTGACGGTATCGGTGTAGGCAAGAAACGAGGCGCCGGCGACACCGGTGATCCCCACGCCGACCAACGCCCACGAGGTGACCGCCGCGCGGCGGAAACCCAGACGAGGTGAGTCCATATGCGGAAGGCTGACACCGGTTTCTTACAGCCTTCGAAGAAGTGGCGTGGCAGGCTCTGTGGGTGATCGAGCGACGCCCAGCACCGACATTGCTGATTGTCGAGGACGACCGCGCACTCGGCGAGATGCTCACCGATCTGTTCACTAACGAGGGCTACCTCGTCGACGTCGCGCGCGATGGCCAGCAAGGGCTGCACCGGGGCCTCACCGGCGGCTATGACGCCATGATCGTCGATCGCGGATTGCCGGTGATGGACGGTTCGGAGCTGGTCGCCATTCTCCGATCGCGGGGTATCGCCACTCCGGCATTGCTGCTCACCGCGCGGGGGTCGGTCGCGGATCGAGTCGAAGGCCTCGACTCCGGCGCGCAGGACTATCTGGTCAAACCGTTCGAGATACCTGAACTGCTCGCCCGCGTGCGGGCCTTGTTGCGCCGACCCGACGGTCGCTCGACGCTGCGGGTCGGCGGGCTCTGCCTGGACCGGCTGACGCGTACGGTCAGCGGTGACTCCTTCGATGGCGCCGGCGTCGAACTGTCCGAGCGTGAGGCAGCGCTGCTCGGTGTCCTGATGAGCGCCCCGCGACAGGTCTTCACCCGAGGTCAACTGCTTGACGCGGTGTTCGATGGTGTCGACTCGCTCGGCGCAGTCGACACCTACGTCCATTACCTGCGACGCAAGCTGGGCAGGGGCATCGTCCACACTGTGCGCGGCGCCGGCTACCGCCTGGGAGCCAAATGACGCCGGACAGCGATCTCAGCGTCGTTCACCGTGCCGGCCGGATCGCCGCTGTGCAGGCTTCCTTGGCGCTTGCCGCAGTCCTGCTGGTGGTTGGGGCGGTGGTGTATTTCGTCGACATCCGCGTACAGGAGCAGCAGATCAGGTCCCAACTGTCGTCAGTGGCCTTGGCGGCCGACGACGTGACCGATCCGCCGCCAGGAATGATCCTGGTGCTGCGCGACCTGGCGGGCAAGGTGGCGGCCAGCGCCGACGGAGTTCCGACGGCGGAGTTGCTGGCGCGCCCAGCCGGATTCTCCGAAGTTGAGATCGACGGCGCCCCTTACCGCGTGGTGGTCATCGACAAGTCCGAGGGCAGAGTGGTTGCGCTACTCGATCTGGGACCGCACAAGGCAGGGCGGAGCCGTCTACTGCTTTCGCTGGGCGTCGCGGAACTGGCCGGGATCGTGGCCTCCATTGCCGTGGTCACTCTGCTCACTCGAAGGTCGATCCGCCCTCTTGCCGAAGCACTGGCCCTGCAACGACGATTCGTCGCCGACGCATCGCATGAACTTCGCGCCCCACTGACGGTGCTGCACACCCGCATCCAGCTACTCGCCCGCCGCTTCGACGATGGCGATGCCCGACAGACCAAGGAACAGATCGACGCGCTCGCGTCCGACACACGCGTACTCGGTGAGGTGATCGAGGACCTGCTGGCCTCCGCATCAATGACGTCAGACAACGCTCCGCAGGAGCGCGTCGATCTCGCCAAAGTGGTGCAAGCGGTTCGCGAGAGCATGGCTCAGCACGCCGAAACGGCTGGCGTGAACCTCGTCGTCGAAGCGAATGGCCCTGCGCCCGTCGGAGATTTCGTCGTTCTCGGGTCAGTTGCCGCGCTTCGCCGCGCGATTACCTCCCTCATCGACAACGCCCTCGCGCATGAGCGCCGCGGCGGAACGATTGCTCTCGCCCTAAGACGGGACCATGACCACGTCCTCATCGATGTGCGTGATGACGGCGTGGGCATCGACCCAGGCGCCATGGAAACGTTATTCAACCGCTTCTCGCACGGAAAGACCCACACTGCCGCCGGGGATCGCCCGCGCTACGGCATCGGTTTGGCACTCGTGCGAGAGATCGCGCACGCGCACCGAGGGCACATCACCGTCGCGCAGACGCCCGGCGGCGGAGCCACTTTCACTCTCGCCATTCCCGCTGCACCTCACGACTCCTGCTGACTGCGTCGGCGAGTCTCACCAACACCTGCCGAGCTCTTGTGAGCCGGACGCCGTTACCCGACTCCGCCATGTCAACCGCGAGAACGAGGCTTCCGGGTAGCTGCCCGAGCGCTTCACCGAGCGCATACATCTGCGGCAGACCAAGTGCGTGCGAACTCACGATGCCCGGTTCGGCGACGTAGCGCCTTTCCCGTTGTCGCGTCGATCACCGCGCTAGTCATGGGGTAATCGTGCGCCTCTCGCGGCAGAACGCAGGGTAATTGGGTCCATGGATATGTGCCAAAGGTCCTCGCCGCTGTTCACCGGCAGGCAACCGACGGCGGCTAGCGTGGTCAAGCAGTGTCGGTGCCAATCCAGGAGTGCAGCCGTGTCGTCGCATCAAACCCATCTCGTGGCGCGTGACGACCCGACCGACCGCGAACTGGTCCAACTGCTCAGACAGCTTGACGACCTGCTCAAGCGCCTCGGTGCGGCGGAGTCCACGTGGTCGGATTGGCTCGACGCCGTGGATCCGGGGTATCGCTCCAGTGCAAGAAACACCGCGCATTACTGGGCAATGCGGCAGGCAGACCTGCGTGATTTGCAGACCCAGCTGGCCGCATTCGGGCTGTCGTCGTTGGGTCGTAGTGAATCCCACGTCGAGGCCGCATGCTAGTCGTCCGTTCCGCGGTTGCTGCAATCCTGGAGGACACGTGGCATCCACCCGCGCCTGCTGTCGTCAGCGTGGACGAGGGCCGCGAGCTGTTGCGGCACCGCACCGTCGAGCTCCTCGGGCCCACGCCGGCCGACCGGGAAACCCGCATCATGGTCACCCTGCCCTCCGAGGCGGCGACGAACCCTGACCTGATTCGCGGATTGGTCGAGCGCGGCATGAATCTCGCCCGTATCAACTGCGCGCATGATGACCCAACTGCATGGCGGGCCATGGCCGACCACGTGCGGCACGCCAGTGCGGTGCTGGGGCGCAGTTGTCTCGTCGCCATGGACCTTGCGGGCCCGAAGCTGCGCACCGGGCCGATCCAGCCGGGGCCACGTGTGGTCAAGCTCCGGCCCATCCGTGACGCCCTTGGCAACCCTCGGCTCCGGCGCATGCGTGGCTCACCTCAGCCGAAGATCTCGCACGAGCGCCAGAACCGGGGATAGTCACGCTACCGCTGCCGGGGCAGTGGGCTGGGTCGGAGGAACGTCGGCGACGTCCTCAGACTGCACGACGCCAGGGGCGCGAAGCGCCAATTCACAGTGACCAGTCTCGATGCGGGCGGAGCCGTCGCAACTACCGACAAGACGACCTACGTTGCCACTGGAACCACATTCCATGTCCACCGAGCCGATGACCCGACGGAGGTTGGCCTGCTGCCGGAGCTGGAGCAGACTCTGGTGCTGCGGCTGGGCGACATGCTCAACGTCACGCGTGATTGCTCGCCAGCGCCAGCAGATCCCGATCAAGCGGCGTGGATCGGTTGCACACTTCCCGAGGTTTCGACCACGCCCGCGTCGGTGAAAAGATCTACCTCGACGACGGCAGGATCGGTGGCGAGATCGTTGCCGTTGATCCCGACGTTCTGCAGGTGCGGGTCGACCGAGCTGCGGCCGCCGGCTCGAAGTTGCGTGCGGCCAAGGGGATCAACGTGCCAGATACGCGGTTGCCGGTCCCGGCGCTGACCAATAAGGACACCGTTGACCTGAGAACGGTGGTCGAGATCGCCGATGTGGTTGAAATGTCCTTTGTGCAGGACCCGTCCGATGTAGTGCGTTTGCACGACGAGGTGACACGGCTTGGCGGCGACCGTTTGGGCGTCGTGCTCAAGATCGAAACCAGGCGTGCGTTCGAGCGGCTCCCGCAGTTGCTGCTCACGGCGATGCGCAGACCTCGAGTTGGCGTGATGATCGCGCGCGGCGACCTCGCCGTCGAGGTGGGCTACGAACGGCTCGCCGAGGTGCAGGAAGAGATTCTATGGCTGTGTGAGGCCGCGCACCTGCCGGTGATCTGGGCGACGCAGGTTCTCGAGCAACTCGCCAAGAGCGGGCTGCCGTCGCGCGCCGAGATCAGCGACGCCGCAATGGGGGAGCGTGCCGAATGCGTCATGTTGAACAAGGGACCGCACATCGACGAAGCGGTCGTGGTGCTGGACGACATTCTCTGCCGGATGGCCGAGCACCATTACAAGAAGAATGCTCTACTGCGACAGCTGCATTCGTGGCACTCCACGTCTGAGGCATAGCAGCGACATCGCCTCAGCGAGCCGTTATGCCTGGGCCGTTGGCTCGCGATCAACACCATGGTGGCCGTGACGGGCAGCCGGATGGCCGGCGCTTGTATGGCGGCGACAGCCCAACACCGCACCCACTTTGGCGCTCACTTCCCCGGCGGCGCACCTGATCGAGTTCTTAATGGAACTTTCGATTCGGCGCGGTTGATTACGAGAACTGAGAGCACGCCCAACCCAAATGCGCGGTACGCGGTCAGCACCGAATCACGCACGGCGTCGGTGACGCCCGCTTTGTGGCCGAGACCCTGCAGCCTTTCGCGCAGCGGGGGCAGGTGAGTCATGTCGGCGGCTAACGCCTCCCCATGAAGCCTCCCTTTTGGGTGCTGCGCTCTGCATATCGTCCGAAGGCCATAGCATCCCCGGTAAAGGTTACCGCCGCGTGCGGCCGAAGGTCCCTCTGCGAGGTCGCAGCCGAATGGCACCCACGCCTGGGACTTCGGCCCCTACCGCCAGGCTCCGCGACGTAGTCGGATCAATAGCGACTCGCGAACCAAGGAGGCAATCCGATGGATTCGATCGTCACGTTGACGATGAACCCGGCGCTCGACATCACCACCGACGCCGATGTGGTCCGCCCAACCGACAAGGTCCGCTGCACCGGTGTCCGTTACGACCCGGGCGGCGGCGGCGTCAACGTTGCGCAGGTCGCCCACAACCTCGGTGCCTCGGTCACAGCGGTATTTCCAGCGGGCGGCGCGACCGGCGACGTTTACGGCGATCTCCTCACCGCGAGGGGGGTCCCGTTCCACCGCATCAAGATCGCCGGTTCGACACGCGAAAGTTTCACTATCAACGAGATCAGCACCGGCCTGCAATACCGGTTCGTGCTTCCGGGGCCCTCGCTGACGTTTGCCGATCTACAGCAGTGCCTCGTTGAACTCCGCCACCTGGCCACGTCGGCCAAGTTTGTTGTGGCGAGCGGAAGTCTCCCGCCGGGTGCACCCAGCAATTTCTACCAGCAGGTCGCTCTGGTCTGCCGGGATCTCGGTGCGCGGTTGGTTCTGGACACCTCCGGCGGTGGCCTCAGACACCTCACCTCCGGTGTGTTCCTGCTGAAGGCGAGTGTACGAGAACTACGGGAATGTGTTGGGCGCGAACTCGTCACGGAATCAGAGCAGATGGCCGCCGCGCACGAAATCATTGACTGTGGCCGCGCCGAAGCCGTCGTAGTGTCGCTGGGATCAGAGGGCGCGTTGCTCGCTACTGCGACTGACAGCAAACGTTTTTCGGCAATCCCCGTGCGTGGCGTCAGTGGTGTTGGGGCAGGAGACGCGATGACGTCGGCGATCACGGTGGGTCTGAGCAGAGGTTGGCCGCTGAGCAAGTCGGTACGTTTCGGTATCGCCGCTGGTGCGGCGATGGTGCTAACGCCCGGCACGGCCGCGTGCACACGGGCCGATGCCGAGAGGCTTTTCGAGGTTGCCGAGGAGCCGGTGGATATCGGTGTCGTGTGCGTGTAATCCGTTCTACCCCTCCATCGATCGACTCGTACAAGAAGCGCATTGGCCGGAAGCCTCGGCTCCCTGTATGAGCTAGGGCTGGCGGGCCACGATCACGGGCATGCGGGCTGACTGGATGACCGCGGAACTCACCGATCCGAGCAGCATTCCCGCGAAACCGCCACGGCCGTGGCTGCCGACGACGACAAGTTGGGCCGCCTCCGAACGCTCGATGAGTTGACGAGCCGGCTGGTCGCAGACGACGTGGCGATGAACTTGTACGTCGGGGTAGCGTTCCTGCCACCCCGCCAGCCGTTCGGCCAGGACCTCGTCCTCCGACGATTTCATCGTCGGCCAATCCACGCCGGGAAAGTCGACGAGTCGTGCATCGCTCCATGCGTGCAGGGCAATCAGGCCCACGTGCCGTCGCGACGCCTCGTCGAAGGCGATCGCGGTGGCCAACTCCGAGGTCGGCGAGCCGTCGATGCCCACCAGGACGGGCGCGGGCGCGGGTTGCGGCATCAGTGGGTCTTCGTCGTGGATGACCGCGACCGGGCAATGCGCATGCTGGACCAGCCCGGCGCTCACCGAACCAAGTAGGCTGCCGAATGCGCTGTGCCCGCGGCTCCCCACCACGACCATCTCAGCCTGTTTCGACATGTCGACGAGCGTGGGAATGGTCGCTGAGTAGTACATTTCGGTCTCGACCTGGATAAGACCAGGCCCCGGCATGGCCTGCTCGACAATCCGCACCGCGTCGTCGAAGATCTCGCGGCCTCGCCGACGTTGCCATTCGCCGAAGCCGGTCAGTGTCGGCGTCTGCGGCCAGGTCCCCGCGAGGCCACTGGCGACATGGACGAGCGTTAGCGGAACGTTGCGCATCGCGGCATCGCGTGTGGCCCAGTCAACGGCCACCATTGAGGCGGGCGATCCGTCGACGCCAACTACGATGCCGGGACGCTGGATCGGAGTGGACATACCAAAACGGTAGGGCGGCCAGGCTTGCATGGCATGAGCCGTTGGTCACCTACGAGATGGCCATTAGGCCCAACGCCGCGGGCGGGTGGACCCTGGGGAGCCTTCGATCTGGGGGACCAAGGCACTCACGTGAATGGGCTTTTCGGCTACTGCGGGTGCTCCCGCCCAGGTGATGTGATCGCTAGGTCGGACTTTAAGAGGAGACCAGCCATGAGGTCACTAACCTACCTAACGCGCCGGCACGGCGTGCCCATGACGGCGTATCAGCTCACTGACCGTCTGCACGACGGACGTATGGCGTATGTCTCCGCTGACGGAATCGTGAGCAGGGTCTCGGCGTGGCTGGCGGAGCTGGGTGCCCGCAGCCCGTTCGTCGAGGACCTTGCACGCGCGGTGCGGAGCGGCGACTGGGTGGCTGCGCACTCGATTGCGGATCGCTTGTCCGTTGACGTGACCGTGGCCGCATAGCGATGGCCGAGTTCCTTCATAACAGCGACGCGTTTACGTGGTCGATCAAAAGCGATCCTCGACTTCGGTCAACAATCGTCACCCTGGTTCTGCTCGACCGGTCCCCGGACTGGAACGAGCTGGTCAACCGCTTCGAGTCGCTCAGCCGAAGGGTGCCGACGTTCCGGGAGCGGGTGGTGGCATCGCCGGCCCCAGCCCCGCCCCGCTGGGAGTTCGATTCCGACTTCGACCTCGCCCTCCACCTGCGCCGAGTGGCTGCCGCCGCCCCCGGCACCATCGACACCCTCCTCGAAATGTCTCGGCTCGCGGCGATGGCAGACTTCGATCGAGCCCGCCCGTTGTGGGAGGTGACGCTGATCGACGGATTGGCCGACGGAGGGGCAGCGTTGCTGTGCGAGATGCATCACTCGCTTACCGACGGCATCGGCGCCGTTGAGATCGCGATGACCCTCTACGACGAAACCGAGCAGGACGACCAGCGCCCGATGTCGGCGGCCGCCTCCGCCCAAGCAGCTGGCCAAGCGGCTGAACTAGGGCCGCTGGCGGGAATCCGAGATACGGTTGCCTTCGAAGCCGGGTTGGCCGCGAGTGCGTTCACGGGCTCGGTGAAGGCGGCGCCGGGACTCATCGTAAGCAGCGCGCGCCATCCCGTCAGGACCGCGACAGCTGCTGCTCCGGGGTGATCGCGTCGGTTCGTGTCCGCACACCCGATGGATGCTCGAGTAGATACTTCTCGCCCGAATCGGCCAGGTCGGCCAGGGTGATCACCCAGTCGCTGTCGCCGGTGCCGTCGAACAGCACCACCTTGGTGAGGTTGGGCAGCTCGGCGCGGCGTTCCGTCAGCTTCGCCAGCTGCCCGGTGTCCTCGGCGAACACGATGCGGCATTGCGAGTCGGCCAGGATATAGGCGGTGTCGCCGGCGTGGGTGCTGGGGTACACGGTGGTGGTGGCGGCCCCGGCACACATGATCGCCAGATCAGCAAGGATCCACTCGTATCGCGTGCTCGACGCGATACCGACTCGCTGCTCGGTCTCGATGCCCAGCGCCAGCAGTCCGGCCGCCAGCGCCTCGACGCGATCCGCGGTCTGCCGCCAGGTCGCCGAAACCCATTCGCCAGCAACAAGATAACGGAAAGCCTCCTTGTCCGCCGACGTCTGGACGCGGTCGAGAAACATCGAAGCCACATTCGCTGCGGTAGCCGTTGTGGATGTGAGGTTGCCATCAATCGTCATACGTGTCTTCCTGGCGTTCGTGATGCTCAGTGACTGCTCTGTGCTACCAATCGGCGGCCGACGGTGCGCCACTCCGCACCCTTGCTGACCTCGACTCAACGCCGCCGTCGGCCCAGTGATAAGGGCCGAAAGACCTTGGGTGGCAGTGCCATGCTGCTCCGATGAGCGGCGCTCTCGGCCGAACATTAGGGCACAAAGCCCTTAGTTGCGCCGAGTGTGCTGACGTGCTGCGTCGCTGGACGTACGTTTGCGTGTGGGAGCACATATGACTGAATTCATGCGCAGCAGCGACGCATTCACCTGGGCGATGGAAAGCGATCCACGACTGCGATCGACCGTGGTCACTGTTCTGCTACTGGAGAAGTCGCCGAACTGGGATGACGTGCGCGACCGTATTGACCTCATCAGCCGGAAACTGCCGATGTTCCGGCAACGTGTCGTGGAGTCGCCTCCTCCGGCGCCGCCACGGTGGGAGAGCGACCCGGACTTCGATCTCGACTTCCACATCCGAGAGATGGCGGCGCCTGAACCGGGCAACCTCGGCGGGGTACTCGAGATCGCCCGGGTCGCCGAGATGGAGGACTTCGACCGGGCCCGCCCGTTGTGGACGGTCACGCTGATCGACGGCCTCGAGGGTGGAGGTGCGGCGGTGCTGTGCAAGTTCCATCACTCGCTGACCGACGGCGTCGGCGGTGTTCAGATCGGCATGACGCTGTTCGACCTTTCCGAACTGTCTGGAGAGCACGACCCGTTGCCGGCTCCGCCGAAGGTGCCCCGGCCGCCGTGGTTGAGCAGATACCGCGATGTGTTCGGCTACGACGCGGAACTCGTCGCAACGGCGATGGCGGGCGCCATCACGTCGGCCCCGAAACTGATCTACAACAGCATCCGACACCCGCTGGCGACCGTCGAATCCGCAACGGCCACTGCGGCTTCGATCTACCGAACCGTTCGACCCGTGAATCGCACCGGGTCCCCCCTGATGAAGAATCGGACCCTGACCCGTCGTCTGGGCGTGCATCAGGTACCGATGCCGCAGCTACGGGAGGCGGCCCACCTTAGCGGCGGAGCTTTGAACGACGGGTTCGTCGCCGGATTCGCAGGCGGGTTGCGGCGGTACCACGAGAGGCACGGTGTCTCGGTCGGCGACCTGCACCTGTCGATGCCGATCAGCCTGAGGGCCGAAGGTGACGAGATGGGTGGCAACCGGATCACGTTGATGCGGTTCGACGTGCCCGTCGGCGTCGTCGACCCGGCAGCGCGGATCAGCGCCATCCATAAGCAGACCGGCAAGGTGCGCCGTGAGAGGTCGCTGCCCTATACCGAGTGGATCGCGGGAGCGCTCAACCTGATGCCACGCTGGTACATCGGCTCGATCCTGCGCCACGTCGACTTCCTTGCAAGCGATGTCCCTGGCATCCCGGTGCCGGTGTTCCTCGGCGGCGCGCGGGTTCGGATGCAGTACGCGTTCGGCCCGACAATCGGCTCGGCGGTCAATGTCACGCTGCTCACCTACGTCGACACCTGTGCGCTGGGCATCGACGTCGACACCGGAGCGATACCCGATTACGACGTCTTCTACGAGTGCCTCGTCGCAGGCTTCGACGAAGTGCTCGCCATCGCCGCCTGACGCGTCACCACGGCCCGAAGTCGGCGCTGTTGGCCCGCCGCAGCGCGCTGACGTAGTCCCCGCGTTCGCGCGCGGCCTCGTCGGCTCCGATGGGGACCGCGAGCAATCCACGAACGTCGTCGACCGCCGTGTATCCCTTGCGACCCATCCACTCGCACAACCCGTCGAGCAGTACGGCGGCATACTCCGGGCCGTGCCGCAGCAGCGCTGACGCGGTCATCACCACGTCCGCGCCGGCCAGCAGGTACTTGATCAGCTCCGTCGAACCCTCGACGCCGGTCGTCGCGGCGAGCGACGCGCCAATCCGTCCGTGCAGCAACGTGATCCACGTCAGCGGTAGCCGAGCCTCGGCCGCGCGCGACAACGATGTCCCCGGCGCCACGGCCAGCGTCTCGGGGTCGATGTCAGGCTGCAGGAATCGGTTGAACAGCACCAGCCCGTCGGCGCCGGCCAGGTCCAGGCGCCGCGCCATCTCAGCGGTCGCGCTGAAGTACGGGCTGAGCTTCACCGCCACCGGAACGGTCACCGCGTCCTTGACCCGCGCCAGGATGTCGAGGTGGCTCTGTTCGACATCGCGGCCCGAAACGTGCGGATCGCCGGGCAGATAGTAGATGTTCAATTCGATGGCGGCCGCGCCGGAATCCTGCATCGATCGGGCGTATCCGGCCCAACTGCCGGGCGTGCTCCCGTTGATGCTGCCGATCACCGGAACCGAGACCGCGGCGGCCGCGCGTTCGAGCAGGCTCAGGTACCGGCGCGGGCCGTGGTCCTCGTCGGCCGCCGGAGGGAAGTATGACAGCGACTCCGCGAAGCTCTCGGTGCCTGCGACGGCAAGGCGCGCATTCTCCTCGGCTTCGCGGCGCAGTTGCTCCTCGAACAGCGAATAGAGCACCACCGCACCGACTCCGGCGTCGGCGAGGCGCCGGACACCGTCGACGGTCTTCGACAGCGGGGACGCCGACGCGACGAGCGGGTTGCGCAAGTCCAGGCCCAGATAGCGAGTCGACAGTTCCATCAGCGTTCCCTGCGAGCGTCGGGGTGGAAGTGTTCGGGACCGCGGGAAGCCATCTCCTCGTAGACGTTCCAGCGCTGTTCGATCGCCCGCTCGGCCAAACCGAGCAGCCGTTCGCCTTCGACGGGATCGGAGTTGGCCAGTGAGCGGTAGCGCAGCTCCCGATAGACATAGTCGGCAAGGGCGATCCGCGGTCGGTGCGAATCGAGCAGGAACGGATTCTTCCCCGCGGCGCGCAGTACCGGGTCGTAGCGCAGCAGCGGCCAGTGTCCGCTGGCGACGGCGCGGTACTGCTGATCCATTCCGAGTCGCATGTCGATGCCATGCGCAATGCACTGGCTGTAGGCGATCACCAGAGACGGCCCATCGTAGGCCTCCGCCTCGCGGAAGGCCTGCAGAGTCTGCTGTGGATCGGCGCCCATGGCGACCTTGGCGACGTAGACACTTCCGTAGGCGATCGCCTGCAACGCAAGGTCTTTCTTCGGCACCGTCTTTCCGGCGGCGGCGAACTTCGCTACCGCGCCCAGTGGCGTCGACTTGGACATCTGGCCGCCGGTGTTCGAGTACACCTCGGTGTCGAGCACCAACACGTTGATATTTCGCCCGGTCGCCAACACGTGATCGAGCCCGCCGGACCCGATGTCGTACGCCCAGCCGTCACCGCCGACGATCCACACGCTGCGCCGGACCAGATGGTCCACCACGCTGAGCAGGTCAGCGGTGATGGCCGGATCGAGGCCGCCGAGACGATCTTTGAGCTCGGCCACCCGCTCACGCTGGGCCGCCAACTCCGACTCCCGCAGTTGCGGCGCCGCCAATATCGCGTCGACCAGCCCACCGCCGACCGTGTCACGCAATTCGGCGAGTCGCCGCCGGGCCAGCTGGACATGTGCGTCGCTGGCCAACCGCAGGCCGAGCCCGAACTCCGCGTTGTCCTCGAACAGGGAATTCGACCAGGCTGGCCCCCGCCCATCGGCGTCGGTGGTCCAGGGAGTGGTGGGCAGGCTGCCGCCGTAGATGGACGAGCAGCCGGTCGCGTTGGCGACCATCAGCCGGTCTCCGAACAGCTGGGATAGCAGCTTGAGGTACGGCGTCTCGCCGCAACCCGCGCACGCGCCGGAGAACTCGAAAAGCGGCTCCAGGAACTGGGTTCCACGCACTGTGCCGAAGTCCACCCGCGATCTGTCATTGGTCGGCAGAGACTCGAAGAAATCGATGTTCGTCCGCTCGGTGACCACCCGCGGCTCGGCGGGACCGAGGTTGATCGCCTTGGTGACGGCGGGGCCGGGAATGACGACCGGGCAGGCCTCGACGCACAAGCCGCAGCCTGTGCAGTCCTCGACGTACACCTGCAGTGAGTACCGGGCGTTGGGCAGGCCGACGGCGTCCAGCGGAGCCGAGTCGAACTCCTCCGGCGCCCCGGCCAGTTGCGACTCGTCATAGAACTTGGACCGGATCACACTGTGCGGGCAGACGAACCCGCAGTTGCCGCATTGGATGCAGCTGTCGGAATCCCAGACCGCGACCAGCTCGGAGATGTTGCGCTTCTCGTAGGCCGTCGTGCCGCTCGGGTAGGTGCCGTCCACCGGAAGTGCGCTGACCGGCAGCAGGTTTCCGCGTCCGGCCATCATCTCCGCGGTAACGGTGCGGACGAACTCCGGCGCTGACTCGGGCACTGTCGGCACAGGTTCGCGGACGGAGGTGACGAGGGCGGGCACGTCGATCCGGTGCAGCCCGTCGAGTGCGCCATCCACTGCGGCCAGTTCCTTGGCCAGCACATCTGCGCCGCGGCTGCCGTACGTCTTCGCCACCGATTCCTTGATCCGGGTGATCGCCCGTTCGCGGGGCAGCACGTCCGAGATCGCGAAAAAACAGGTCTGCAGGACGATGTTGATGCGTCCGGCCAGCCCGGCTTCGCGCGCGATCCGGTCGGCGTCGACGGTGTACAGCGTGACCCGCTTGTCCAGGATCTGTTCCTGGACAAGCGGGGGCAGAGCCTCCCAGACCTTTGCAGAAGGCAGTCGGCAGTTCAGTAGCAGCGTCGCGCCAGTGGCCGCCCGACCGAGCACGTCGATCTTGTCGAGGAACCGGAACTGATGGCAGCCAACGAAATTGGCTCCGGTCACCAGGTACGGGGCCCGGATGGGATGTGGCCCGAAGCGCAGGTGCGACTCGGTCTGCGACCCCGACTTCTTCGAGTCGTAGACGAAGTAGGCCTGGGCGTGCAGACCCTCTTCAGATCCGAGGATCTTGATCGTGTTCTTGTTCGCGCCGACGGTTCCGTCCGATCCCAGCCCGAAGAAGATCGCCCGGACCGTATCGGGGGACTCGATGTCGAACGACGGGTCGTAGTCGACGCTGGTTCTGGAGACATCGTCGTCGATACCTATGGTGAACCGCCGCAGCGGCTGCTCGCGGGCGAGTTCGGCGAACACCCCGGCCACCATGGCGGGGGTGAACTCCTTCGAGGACAGCCCGTAGCGCCCGCCGGTCACGCGCGGCATGACCGTCCGCTCTCCGTCGGCGTGTGCCTCGGCCAGTGCCGCGACGACGTCCAGATACAACGGCTCACCGATCGAACCGGGCTCCTTCGTGCGGTCCAGGACACCGACCGCGCGCACCGCCGCCGGCAGTGCGTCGAGGAGTGCTCTGGTGGGAAACGGCCGGTACAACCGCACCTGCACTACGCCGACCCGCTCGCCGCGTTCGACGAGTGCGGCGACGGTCTGCTTCACCGTCTCGGCGCCCGAACCCATCACCACCAGCACACGCTCCGCCTCCGGGTGCCCGGTGTAGTCGACAATGTGCATCGTGCGTCCGGTTCGTTCGCCGAGCCGGGCCATCAGGTTTTCGACCACATCTGGAACCCGCGCGTAGAACGGGTTGACCGTTTCCCTTGCCTGGAAGTAGACGTCCGGGTTCTGGGCGGTGCCGCGGATGAATGGCCGCTCTGGGGACAGCGCGCGTCCGCGATGCGCCCAGACCAGCTCTTCGGAAACAAGCGCCCGCAGGTCGTCGTCGGACAGCATCTCAATCGTGTTGATTTCGTGGGAGGTTCGGAATCCGTCGAAGAAGTGCACGAACGGTATCCGGGTGGCGAGCGTCGCCGCCTGTGCGACGAGTGCCAGGTCGTGAGCCTCCTGCACCGAGGCCGACCCGAGCAGCGCGAACCCAGTCTGCCGCACCGCCATCACGTCCGAATGGTCTCCGAAGATCGATAGTCCTTGGGCAGCAATCGATCTAGCCGCCACGTTGATGACAGCCGAGGTCAGTTCACCGGCGATCTTGTACATGTTCGGAATCATCAGCAGCAGGCCCTGCGACGAGGTGAAGGTCGTCGTCAGCGCGCCGCTCTGCAGGGCGCCGTGCAGGGCGCCCGCCGCTCCACCCTCGCTTTGCATTTCAACCACCGTCGGCACGGTGCCCCACACATTGGGCCGCTGCGCGCAGGACCATTCATCGGCCAACTCGGCCATCGGCGACGACGGCGTGATGGGGTAGATGCAACACACCTCGTTGAGTCGGTAGGCGACCGAAACGCATGCCTCATTGCCGTCCACCGTGGCGCGGGTCATTTCGGCTCCGGAAACATCTCGATGGCGTGGACCGGGCATTGATCGGCGCAGACGCCGCAGCCGGTGCACCTGTCGTAGTCGAACTCGTACCGGTGCCCGACCCCGAGTTTGATCACCGCGTCTTCGGGGCACGCGCCGAGGCAGCCGTCGCATTCGAAGCAGTTGCCACAGGAGAGGCAACGCCCCGCCTCGTAGGTCGCCTCGGCGCTGGTCAAACCGCCGACGACCTCCGCAAAAGACTCGACGCGTTCTGCAGGTTGGAGTTCCGGCTGCTGACGCCGCGCCGCGTCACCGAAGTACCAGAGGTTGAGCGCGTCAAATGTCGCCGTCGGGTGTTTCGCCGGCCGTTCGGCCGGCGCCCCGCGCAGCCAGGCGTCGATGTGATGAGCCGCCTTCTTCCCGTGGCCGACACCGACGGTGACCGTGCGCTCACTGGGCACCATGTCGCCACCGGCGAACACGCCGGGACAGCCCGTCATCAGCGACGCCGAGACGCGTACGCTGCCGTCGGCGTCGAACTCCACTCCCGGCAGTGTTCGCATGAACGCAGATTCCGTCTCCTGACCGATCGCCATGATCAGGGTGTCGGCGGCCAGCGTCTCGAAACGTCCCGTCGGTCGTGGGTAACCCGAGTCGTCGAGTTCCATGACCTCGACCTGTAATTCGGGGCCGTCGAACGCTGTGATCGTCCGCAGCCAGTTGATCCGGACGCCCTCGCGTTCGGCATCCTCGGCTTCCTCGGAGTGGGCGGCCATCTGCTCGCGGGTGCGACGGTAGACGATGACCGCGTCCTCGGCGCCGAGGCGACGGGCGACGCGGGCGGCGTCCATCGCGGTGTTGCCGCCGCCGTAGACGGCGACGCGACGGCCGATCACCGGCTTCTCGCCGGAGGCGACGCTGCGCAGGAACGACACCGCGTCCACCATCGTGCCTGCGTCGCGGGCCGGTATGTCGACACGTTTGGCCAAGTGTGCGCCGATCGCGACGAACACCGCGTCGAAGCCGCCCTCGTCCCGCTCGGCCGCGAGGTCGTCGACCCGGTGGTCACACGTCAATCGCACGCCCATGGCCGCGATCCGGTTCAGCTCGTCGTCCAGCACGTCGCGGGGCAGCCGGTAGCTCGGAATGCCGTACCGCATCATCCCGCCGGGTACGGCCCCGGCATCGCGAATCTCGACCTCGTGGCCGAGGCGCGCCAAGTGGTAGGCGGCCGACAGTCCGCTCGGCCCCGCGCCGACGACGAGGACTCGCTTGCCGGTCCGAACGGAGGACTGTTCGAACATCCAGTCCCGTTCTCGGGCCAGGTCGCCGAGGAACCGCTCCACCGAATGGATCGACACCGCACTGTCGAGATTTGTTCGGTTGCAGACGGTTTCACACGGGTGATAGCACACCCGGCCGTGGATGGCGGCGAATGGGTTGTCCTCGACGAGCTGTCGCCACGCGGCTTCGTGCCGACCGGCGGTGGAGTGCGCAAGCCAGGCCTGGATGTTCTCTCCGGCGGGGCATCCGGCATTGCACGGCGGCATCAGATCCACGTAGACGGGCCGGCGCTCGCGCACTGGCCCGGCCCGAGAGTGCCCGTGGCTGAGGTCCGCAAGCGGCGTGACGTCCCTCGAATCGGCCATCAGCCTGGGAATCGGACGGTGGTTCCTGGCATCAGCTGCACGACGCGACCGCGGCACTCCACTTCGATCCCGGCCGCGTCGCGTGGATCCACGCTGATGATCACACCCTTCCCGCTGACCCGCAGGTGCAGGTGCAGACCGCGGTAGTGGATCGGAATAGCCAGCACGCCAAGCGCTTCCGGCCAGTGTGGGGACAGAATGATGCGGTTGGACCGGGTCTCCAGGCCGGTGAAGCAGCGCTGCATGAGGTCGACTGTGCCGGCCATTGCCGCCAGGTGGATGCCCTCTGAAGTGGTGCCGCCCTGAATGTCCGAGACGTCTGACTTCAGCGCCTGTTGAAAGAATTCCATGGCTCGCTCGCGGTTGGCCCTGGCCAGCACCCAGGTGTGCACTACACCGCTGAGCGTCGAGCCGTGCGACGTGCGGGCCAGGTAGTAGTCGACCATCTCCGGAACCTGCTCCGGGGTGAAGCGATAGCCGAGCCGATCGAGTAGCTCACGCAACTCGGTCGCCGAAAGCAGGTAGAGCAGCATGAGCGCGTCGGCCTGCTTGGACGCCTTGTAGCGGTTGACGTCGTCCTGCTCCGCCTCCAAGATGCGGTCCAGCCGCTGGATATTGCCGTACTGCCGCCGAAGGCGGTCCCAATCCAATTCCGCCAGATCTCCGTAGCCCTCGAACTGGCTGATGACGCCGTCGTGGAATGGAACATACATCCGCCGGCTGACCTCATCCCAGTGCGCCAGTTCGGCACTGTTCAGTCCGAGCGCTTCCATCAGATCCAGGCGGTTCGGCAGCGGCAGCAGATTCAGTGCGTCGATGGCGCGCATGATCACCCACACCGCCATCACGTTGGTGTACGCGTTGTTGTCGATGCCGTCGTAGGGGGCGTCGGGATAGCCGGAGTGGAACTCATCCGGCCCGATGACGCCCCGGATGCCGAAGCGTTCGCGTTCTTCGTCGTAGGTGGCCAGGCTGACGAAGAAGCGGGCGATCTCGGCCAGCAGCTCCGCGCCGTAGTCGATCAGGTAAGCCAGGTCACCGGTGACCTGGTAAAACTTCCACGCGTTGTAGGCGACGGCGATACCGATGTGGTGCGCGCGGGCGCTGGCGTCCGGATTCCAGTGGCCGCTGCGCGGATTGAGGTGCAGCCGTTGACTTTCCTCGCGTCCGTCGCTGCCGGACTGCCAGGGAAACATCGCACCCGCATAGCCAGCGGCCGCGGCGGCGTGACGTGCTTCCGGGAGGCGCCGGTAACGGTAGCCGAGCAGCGACCGGGTGACCATCGGCAGCCGCAGGTTGAGCACGGGGAAGATGAACAGCTCGTCCCAGAAGATGTGGCCGCGATATGCCTCCCCGTGCAGTCCGCGCGCCGGCACCCCGACGTCGAGGTCCGACGGTATTCGGTGACACCGTCTGGAGCAGATGCAGCAGGTGCAACCGCAGAATGCGCAATTCGTCGCCGAAGTCGTCGAATTCGATGGACAGCCGCTCCCACAGATGCAGCCATTCGGTCAAGTGTCCGTCGAGAAGTTCGTCGAACCGGCCGAGTCGGGCGATCCAGCGCTGAGCGTCGACAGCGGGTTCGGATGTCGCGACATCGCGCCCCGTGTAGAAGGTGACGATCTTCTCGACCTTCACCGAATCGCCGCCGGACAGTCGCACGGTGATGTCGTGACCGATTTCAGCTGCTTCGTTAAACAGACGATAGGTAGCGGGTACGGCCTCCCCGTCGCGCCAGACGGTGCTGCGCGCCGCCATGGCGACGGGAATGCGCGATTGGGTCGTCTGCACGGTCAGCAGCACCGAATCGTCGCCGATCTCCCGCTTGTCCACCGACCCGAGATGCTCGTTGGCCAGGTCCCGGTAACGCTCGACAAGCGAGTTCGTCACGTTGCCGTCCAGGGTCGAGCGAATCTCGATCGTCCCTGACCAGTCCTCGGCGACGATCGTCGTCTCGAGGGCGCCGACGTGGGGCATGTGCATCGCGACGAATCGTCGTTGCAGTAGTGAACTCGTCCGGCCGGCGTCGTCGCGGAACCGCGCCTCGCGGGTCAGGACTGCGCCGCGAAGATCGAGGGTCTGCCGGTAGGACAGTACGTCGACCGCGTCGATGTCGAACCAGCTGCCGCCGTCGATCCGGAAGGTCAACCCAAGCCAGTTGGGCAGATTGACCAGGCTCTCGTTGTCGATCTGGGTGCCCGAGACGTCGTCGACGAGGCGGTTGTACACCCCGGCGGCATAGGTGCCGGGGTAGTGCGCCTGCCCGGCCTTCGATTCCGGCGCTGCGCCCCTGGTCGCAAAGTATCCGTTTCCCAACGTGCACAACGCCTCACGAAGCTTCTCGCTCTGTGGGTCGTACCCGTTAAACGTGTACGCCCACGCCTCCCGCGAGACCTGATGCTTGTAGGCCAGCCACTGCGATCCGCGCTCAATGAACTCGCGCACCTGATCGGGGCTCCGCAGCGCGAAGTGGGCGGCCGTCTTGCGATCCCCGTCCTCGTCGTGTCCGACGACGATCCCGATTCCGTCGAAATGCACCGCGTCGAAGGCGTCTTCGTCGGTGAGGTCGTCGCCGATGTAGATCGGCAGCAGGTCACCGGACGGGTCGATGCGGTCGCGAATCCAGGCCAGGGTGGTCCCCTTGTCCCAGTCGATGTCGGGCCGCAGCTCGACGAGCATGCGTCCGCTGGTCACCCGCAGGCCGTCCCGCGCCCCGAGTTTATGTGTGGTAGAGACGATCTCACCGACATGTTTTGGCGCGACCTCGCGGTAGTGCACCGCGACGGCGAAGCGCTTGTGCTCGACGCGAACCCCAGGAATCGCGGCCAGGCCGTTGGTTAATTCGGCGGCCGCCCGCTCGAGCAGGGGAACGAACGCGGCGGCCGCGTCGTTCTCGTGATGTGTGCCGTCGGGCCCCGTCAATTCGAACCCGTGGCTGCCTGCGTACCAGATGCCCGGTATGCCTACCCGGCTGCGGATGTCCGCGAGGTCGCGTCCGCTGAGGATGGCCACGGGGCACACCGCCGCGACGAGTTCCAGCGCCTCGGCGGCGCGGTCGACGAGGGTGGCCGCAGCGGGATCGGAAACGATGGGGGACAGCGTTCCGTCGTAGTCGAGGAACAACATCGACTCTCGTGCGCTGGTGATGCCGACCAACTGACCGTAGGACGTCAGCGCATTCGGGAGTTCCGAGATCCGCTTGTCACCAGTGCGGACGGCGACGTCGGCCAGGTCGGCGAGCACGACGTCGGCACCGTTGTGCGTCAAGTCGTCAGCACGTCCGGTCCCGTCGATACCGACCACGAGCGCGAATCCGCCGTCACGGCCCGCCGCCACGCCTGCGGCGGAGTTCTCGACGACGACACACCGTTGCGGTCGCGCACCGAGTTGACGGGTGGCTTCCAGAAGCACTGTGGGATCGGGCTTTTCGGCTGTCCCACGTTCGCCGGCGATGCCGTCGATGCAGACGCCGAACAGGTCGTCGATCCCGGCGGTCTTCAATGCCTGCCGACAATGCGGGCTCGACGAATAGGCCGCGGCAGCAACGCCGATGCCCCGCAACTTCCGGGCCAGGTCGATCGTCGCCCCGAAGAGCGGCAAGTTGTTGGTGAGCGCACCGTCGAGGTCGAAGAGCACCGCGTCGTGGAAACGCGGATCGATGGTGATCGGCAGCTTCATGACACCGAAGAGGACACGAGCTGGTGTTCCAGTTCCAATACCTGGCGGGTGGTCTTCACGACGGTGTCGGGATTGAGGCTCATCGACTCGATGCCGGCTCGGACGAGGAACTCGGCCATGTCTGGGTAGTCCGAAGGCGCCTGTCCGCACAGCCCTGAGTGAATGCCGTTGCGGCGGCAGCCCTCCACTGCCAGGCGAATCATCTCCTTGACACCCTCGTCGCGTTCGTCGTAGTCGAAGGCCACGATCTCGCTGTCACGATCGACGCCGAGAGTCAGCTGCGTCAGGTCGTTGGAGCCGATCGAGAAGCCGTCGAAGCGCTTGGCGAATTGGTCGATCAGGATCACGTTGTTCGGGATCTCGCACATCGCGTACACCTTGAGCCCGTTCTCGCCGCGCCGCAGGCCGAGGTCGGCCATCGTCTGCAAGACCAGGTCTGCCTCGGCCACCCGACGCACGAAGGGGAGCATCAGAATGACGTTGGTCAGACCCATCACGTCCCGCACGCGCCGCATCGCGCGACACTCCAGCGCGAAGCCCTCCGCATAGGCCGGGTGCCCGTACCGCGAGGCGCCGCGGAAGCCGATCATCGGGTTGCTTTCGGACGGCTCGAAGCCCCGGCCGCCGAGCAGGCTGGCGTACTCGTTCGTCTTGAAGTCCGACATCCGCACCACTACGGGCTTCGGCCAGAAGGCCGCGGCGATGGTGCCGATTCCTTCGGAGAGGCGCTCCACGAAGAAGGAGCTCCCGTCGGGATAGCCCTGCGTGATCCGATCGATCGTCCGGCGCGTCTCGGGGTCGTCGACCTTCTCAGGGTGCAGCAGGGCGAGGGGATGGACCTTGATGTACTCGCTGATGATGAATTCCATCCGGGCGAGTCCCACGCCGTCGTTCGGCAGGAACGACGTCTTGAAGGCGAGGTCCGGGTTCCCGAGGTTGATCATGATCTGCGTCCGTGGCCGGGCCACGTCGCCGACCTCGGTACGGTCCACGTGGAAACCCACCGCGCCGTTGTACACGCGGCCCGAATCCCCCTCGGCGCAGGACACCGTGACGACCGCGCCATCGGGCACACTGGTGGTCGCGTCGCCGGTGCCCACCACCGCAGGGATACCGAGTTCGCGCGCGATGATCGACGCGTGGCAGGTGCGACCGCCGCGGTTGGTGACGATCGCCGCGGCCGTCTTCATGACCGGCTCCCAGTCCGGTGTGGTGGTGTCGGCGACCAGCACCTGGCCGGGCTTGAATTCCGCTAGATGCGTGAGGTTCTCGATTCGCTTCACCGCACCGGAGGCGATCCGCTCGCCTACCGAGCGGCCTTCGGCCAGTATCTCGCCGCGGCCTTCGAGCACGTACGTCTCGAGTGCCGTCACGCTGTGCTGGGAGGCCACCGTCTCCGGGCGGGCCTGGACGATGTAGAGCTTTCCGTCGAGCCCGTCCTTGGCCCATTCCATGTCCATCGGCCTGCCGTAGTGTGCCTCGATGGTGCATGCGTAGCCGGCCAGTTCCAGAACGTCCTCGTCGGTGAGGCAGAAGCGAGCGCGGTCGGCCTTCGGGGTGGGGATGTTTCGCGTCGTGTTCTTGGTCTCGCCCTCGACGAGGATCATCTTCACGGCCTTGTCGCCGAGGAGGCGGCGCAACACGGCGCGATGTCCGGCGAGATAGGTCGGCTTGTGGACGTAGAACTCGTCCGGGTCGACGGCGCCCTGAACCACGTTCTCGCCGAGGCCGTACGCGCCTGTCACGAAGACGGCCTCGCGAAAGCCTGACTCGGTGTCGATGGAGAACATCACGCCCGACGAGGCGATGTCGGAGCGCACCATCTTCATCACGCCGATCGACAGTGAGACCTTGAAGTGGTCGAAGCCCTGGTCGATTCGGTAGTGAATGGCGCGATCGGTGAACAGGCTGGCGAAGCAACGGCGGCACGTGTCGAGCAGGCTCTCATCGCCCTTGATGTTGAGATACGAATCCTGTTGGCCGGCGAAGCTCGCCGTCGGCAGGTCCTCCGCAGTTGCGGAGCTGCGCACGGCGAGACTGACCTCCTCGCCGTACTCCTGTTGAAGGGAGCGGTAGGCGCCCAGAATCTCGGCGGCAAGGTCGTGGGGCAGACCTGCGCCGTAGACGATCTCTCTGGCGCGCTTGGCTTTTCGTGCCAGCGCTGCGACATCGGCGGGGTCGAGGTCGTCGAGTTCAGCATGCAAACGGTCCCAGGCACCGGCTTCGTCCAACATGTAGCGATAGGCCGCGGCGGTGATGGCGAATCCGTGCGGCACGCGGACGCCCTGCCCGGACAGCTTCTGCAACATCTCGCCGAGCGAGGCGTTCTTTCCCCCGACGAGCGGCACGTCGTCGATGCCGAAGTCCTCAAAGAAGCGGACGTACACCGATGTACTCATGAACTGCCCTCTCGTCGCGCGTCTAGCAGTGACGGCCCAGTCGGAGTCATTGCCCCACAACGCAGTATTCGTCGCAAATGACAACCTCCCACAGCGGGCATGCAACAAGACAGGGCCGAAGGTCATTCGATGGGGGCCGACGGTGGGCAGCGTGACGCTGAAAGGGAGGACCTTGTGCTCTGCTGCTCAGGCTGGAGTGTGGTCAGACTCGATGGTGGCGTGCGGCCATGCGGTGGCCACACCGAAGAAACTTTTCGAGGAGTCGTCATGGTGATCCGGGTGGGCGTGAACGGCTTCGGCCGGGTGGGCCGAAACTTCTTCCGCGCGGTCGACGTGCAGCGCGCCGCTGGCAGCACCGATGTCAAGATCGTCGCAGTCAACGACCTCACGGACATCACGACACGGGCGCACCTGCTCAAATACGACTCCGTCCTCGGACGGCTATCGACCGCGGACTGATGACCACAATCCACGCCTACACCCCAGACCAGAACCTGCAGGACGGTCCGCACCGGGACCTGCGGCGAGCCCGCGCGGCGGCGATCAACGTGGTGCCAACGTCCACCGGGGCTGCCCGCGCGATCAGCGTGGTGCTGCCTCAACTCGAAGGCCGCCTCGACGGGTACGCGTTGCGAGTGCCGGTGCCGACGGGTTCGGCCACCGACTCACCGTTACTGTCCGCGAACCGGCGACCGTCGATGCGGTCAACGCCGCATTCGCGGCCGCCGCCGAAGGGGAGCTCAGGCGCTACCTCACCTACACCGACGACCCCATCGTGTCGTCCGACATCGTGACCGACCCCTCGTCCTGCATCTTCGACGCCGGGCTCACCAAGGTCACTGTTGACCTGGTGAAGATCGTGGCTGGTACGACAACGAGTGGGGCTACTCCCACCGCCTGGTCGATCTCACCGACCTGGTCGCGTCCACCCTCCGAGCGGGCTTTTCCTCGAACCGTGAAGATCTTTTGAGCTGTGGTGCGGTCCTGGGACCACCTTCTGGTACAGCTGACCGGACAGATCGGCTCACCGCAGCTGCTGGTCCGATTCGGCCTAGCCCCGTCGAGCAGGCCGCTGACCGGAGTCCTGGCGGCGCACCGCTGGCCCAACCGACGTTGTGCCCGCGGACCGAGGACTTGCGGCCCTGCCGCCACGACCAGCGCAGAGCGCATAGTCACCGCATGGAACACCTCACGATGCTGGACGCGAGTTTTCTGCAAGCCGAGGATTCTGACCCCCACGTGAGTCTGGCGGTCGGTGGCGTGTCGATCATTGAGGGGCCGCCTCCTGACTACGGCGATCTCGTGTCGGCCTTCGCCGAACGGGCGCAAGCTATCCCGCGCTGCACACAGATGCTGCATACTCACCCGTTCGACCTCGGTGCACCGGAATGGGTGGACGACCCTCACTTCGACATCGCGCATCACCTTCATCGCGTCGCGCTGCCGCATCCGGGCAGTGACTCCGAGCTGTTCGGGATGATCGCCAGCATCATGGAGCAACGCCTGGACCGCGACCGCCCGCTGTGGGAGTGCTGGATCATCGAAGGGCTCACCGACAATCGGTGGGCGCTGCTGATGAAGATCCACCATTGCATCGCCGATGGCATCGCCACGGCGCAGATGCTGGCGAAGCTTAGCGACGGCGGCGCCGGTGAGACCTTCGCGAGCAGCATTCGCGCCGCGAAGGGGTCCGGTAGCTCCATCCTCGGTTTACTGCGTCCGAGGCTGAACCCGCTGAACTGGATGAACGACATCTGGCGGGCGACTCTCGCCGCCACCAGCGCCGCCGAACACGCCGTGGTGGGGGCAGCCGAGCTGACGGCCCATGTGCTCACCGCCGCCCCGGAGTCATCGCTGAACGGGCCCGTCACCAAGATGCGTCGCTTCAGTGCCGCGCGGGTGGACCTCGCCGTCATGAAGCAGGTGTGCCGGGATTTCGACGTCACGCTCAACGACGTGGCGCTGGCGGCCATCACCAGCAGTTACCGAACCATGTTGCTCGATCGCGGCGAAACGCCGGGACCCCACGCATTGCGCACGCTGGTTCCCGTGTCGATGCGCTCGGCGGACGACTTCGGCGTGACCGACAACCGGGTGTCGGCGATGCTGCCGTTGTTGCCGATCGACGAAACCGACCCGGTAAAGCAGTTGGAGATCGTGCACCGGCGGCTTACCGAGGCCAAGGGGAGTGGTCAACGGGAGGGCGGCAGTGCCGTCCTCGCGGCCGCCGGCAGTGTTCCGTTTGCCTTCTCGGCGTGGGCGATTCGACTCCTGACCCGACTGCCGCAGAAGTCGGTGACCGCGCTGGCGACGAACGTACCGGGGCCCCGCGGACGGCAGCGAGTGCTGGGTCGGGACGTGTTGGAGATCCTGCCGGTGCCGCCGATCGCCTTACACCTGCGCACCGGGATCGCGATGCTCAGCTACGCCGACCGATTCTCCTTCGGTATCACCGCCGACTACGACAGCGCACCCGACGTCGACGCACTCGCCCGCGGGATCGAGGACGCGGTGCGCCGCCTGGCGGCTGTCGGCAGCTCGGGAGGACACACATCCTCGGTGAGCCCGGCCGGGTGATTCGGTCCCTGTAATAGGTGCCAAGAGTCCTGCACCGGCGAGGCGGATCATTGTTTTTGAAGGGCAGCGAGGTTCTCGGGTCGTTAGTTCGTCGTTTCTGGGACTTTGGACCACTAGGTTTGTTACCTCGAAGTCGATAGCGTTGCGACCATGTCTGAAGAGTTTCAACCCATCTCGATTCTGTCGGAGACCGAGTGCTGGAATCTCCTGTCAAGCGCCTCGCTGGGACGACTCGTGACGAGCGTCGATGGCCAGCCAGACATTTTTCCGGTCAACTTCGTCGTACAGCACCGGACGGTGCTTCTCCGCACTGCCGAGGGCACCAAGCTGGTCAGTGCGGCGATCAACAACAATGTGCTGTTCGAAGCCGACGATCACAACGTCGCAGAAGGCTGGAGTGTGATCGTCAAGGGCACGGCGCTACTGCTACGCAGCGACGAAGAGATCGACGAGGCCGAGGGGGCCCAGCTATTGCCGTGGACGGCGACGGTGAAACAACATTTCGTTCGAATTCGGCCGCTGAGCGTCACGGGGCGGCGATTCTCGTTTGGCTCCGAGCCTGACCGTGAGTTCACGGCTGTGTGACGCACCGCCGCCAAACGTAATCCGACTAGCTCACGCCGTGAAGGTCAACACTCGCAGCGGCGACGGGTGTCGTCGCCTGCGACTGGCTCTGCACTCTGCGCTTGATGCCCAGCAACATTCCGCGAGTCACCAATGCTTTGGCAGGACCGGTGAGCTCCAGCGCGAGCATGTCGCCTGGGTGGCGCACTCGCGTTCGCGATCGGATCAGCAGTCGGCAACGGCCTTCCCAATGAGGGATGAGGTGGAACGACCAGACCGCGTCCAACGCGTGATCTGACTGCGCCGCGCGCAGCACGATGGTTTCTTGCTCGACGACATCGACAACGGACAGAGCGATTCCTCCCCTGATGCCCATCCAGCCCTTTGGCGCGAGCCGCACCAGATGGCCGCGAGCGAGCCGCTGCCATTCCGGGTGTATCCGATCGGCGTTGTGATAGCGCAATCCGAAGAGGTTCTCCAGCGTCTCGTAGCTGTAGAGCCCACCCCGGTCCTGCCCCATCTGCACCAGCCACGGCCACACCGCGCTGGCCGGCGCGTCGATCCACACGCCTTCGGTCGTCTGGATAACGGGGGCATCGACAAGCTTGTCGCCGGGTAAGGACATCCGGCATTCTTCCTTGGTTGTGCCCCAGTTGCGGTAGAACCGCCGGGCCGCGTACAGCAGTGCGGCAGCCGTCACGGCGCGTGTGGTCGTCCTCTTGATCATTAGTCAACCCTGCGGCGCCCGGGCGGGCCCGGCTAGGGCCGGGAGTCCCTATCTGGCGCGCCAATAGACGTCACGTCGTGCGGTGGATGCGACAAACGGCAACATCACCCGGGACTTCGGGCCCTAGTGAGCGCTGACGAGCAGTGGTCGGATTCTAGGTGGAAATCCTCGGCGGCCACGTCATTCGCGTCGAGGACGAGCTGAAAAACGGCAGCTATCAGTTGCATGCGGAAATTCCCGGAGTCGATCCCGCCAAGGCATGTTGACATCACCGTGCGTGACGGTGTGTTGACGATCAAGGCTGAGCGTTCGGAGAGGAAAGAGTCGAACGGGCGCTCGGAATTCTCATACGGGTCGTTCATCCGCTCGGTCACGCTGCCGGCGGGTGCCGACGAGGATGCCATCAAGGCCCGCTACGACAAGGGCATCCTCACCGTCTCGGTGCCGGTGACCGACGCCGAACCAGCAGCAAGCATGTTGCGGTCGAGTCTGGTTCCTAACACGAGGGGAGTTCCCGAAGCGGTCAACGCTTCGGGACCTCCCCTTTCATATCACCTACCGACCGCCGAACCCAGAGGAGCCGTGATGAGTAGAAACAATTCGGGCCACGTCAGCAAGGACTGGACCGTCAAGATCACGATCGACGAACACGAAGGCCATACTCGAGCCAACGCGCGATTGCGCTGGCGCGACCAGGAGTCCGTGGGTGTTGGCGTATCGCGACTAAATCCGGCCGACCGCGATGTCGCTGAGATCGGCGACGAATTGGCCGTCGCACGCGCATTGTCCGACGTGGCCAGACGATTGATGGCCATCACGGCGCAAGACATCGAAGCCGTCACCAACCAGCCCGTGACATCTCTGCACTGACCGACGCACAATCGCTGGATGGAGCACCGCAATGACTCGTGCGCGAGAGTTATCCAGGGGCACGCCGCGGCGTGTCTTCCGTGATCGCCGTGAGGCGGGCCGTGTCCTGGCCGGCCTGCTCGGCGCATACCGGGGCAAGGAGAACGTCATCGTTCTGGGTCTGCCCCGGGGCGGAATACCCGTCGCGTGGGAAGTAGCAGCAGCTCTTGGAGTTCCGCTCGATGCCTTTGTCGTGCGCAAGCTCGGCGCACCCGGCCACGAAGAGTTCGCTGTGGGCGCATTGGCCAGCGGTGGACGCGTCGTGGTCAACGATGATGTCCTGCGCGCATTGCGCGTTACCCCGCAGCAGCTGCGTGACGTCGCCGAACGTGAAGGGCGGGAACTGATCCGGCGTGAGGCCGCCTACCGTACGGGCCGCCCCCCTCTCGATCTGGCCGGCAAGATGGTGATCCTGGTCGATGACGGTCTCGCGACCGGCGCCAGCATGCTGGCCGCGGTACAGGCGCTGCGGGAGATGGAACCCGCCGAGCTCGTGATCGCGGTGCCTGCAGCTCCGAAATCCACCATGCGTGAGTTCGCCAGCATCGTCGACGACGTGGTGTGCGCGTCGATGCCCACACCCTTTCTCGCGGTGGGTGAGTCGTTCGGGGACTTCTGTCAGGTCAGCGACGAAGAAGTCCAGGAACTCCTTGCTACCCCAACCACCGGGTTGTCCAC
Source organism: uncultured Actinomycetota bacterium (assembly GCA_963715215.1). GTDB lineage: Bacteria > Actinomycetota > Actinomycetes > Mycobacteriales > Mycobacteriaceae > Mycobacterium. The sequence continues at coordinate 298,390 of CAVQRJ010000020.1, read as the reverse complement.
TGCCACGATCCGAATCGCCGAGACGCCCGCCCGAAGTGATCGAGCGCACGGCTGTCGATGCGCCTGCAGGCGTGCCCCCGCGAGAGGCTCTGGAAGAGATCATCGGCGACGCGCGAATCGTGTTGATCGGTGAAAGCTCCCATGGCACACATGAGTTCTATGAGGCGCGTGCCGAGATCACCAAGTGGCTCATCGAGGCAACGGGATTCTGCGCTGTGGCCGCTGAGGCGGATTGGCCCGATGCGTACCGAGTCAACCGCTACGTGCGCGGCCTCGGCAGTGACGGTTCCGCGAACGACGCGTTGAGCGGATTCGAACGGTTCCCCGCCTGGATGTGGCGCAATGTCGTGGTCCGTGACTTCGTGGACTGGCTGCACGCCCATAACGGCCGCCGCCGGGAAACCGGCGGACCCCAAACGGGCTTCTACGGTTTGGACCTCTACAGCCTGCACCGGTCGATGCAGGAAGTGATTGCGTACCTCGACAACATCGATCCCGTCGCCGCCGCGCGGGCACGGGAACGCTATGCACTTTGACCACACTTCGGCCGACGATGGTCAGGCCTATGGATTCGCTGCCGCTTTTGGCGCCGGCCTGTCCTGCGAGCGCCAAGCGGTCGAGCAATTGGTCGATATGCAACGCAACGCGCTTGAGTACGCGCCGCGATGGATTGCTTGCCGAAGATGAGTTGTTCTACGCGCAACAGAATGCGCAGACCGTCAGCAACGCGGAGGTTTACTACCGTGCGATGTTTGGTGGGCGTGTCACGTCGTGGAATCTTCGTGATCAACACATGGTCCAGACGCTGGATGCTCTGCTGGCCCATTTGGACCGGCGCACCGGATCGGAGCCTGCTCGAATTGTGGTGTGGGCACACAACTCTCATGTAGTGACGCGAGAGCCACTGAAGTGGGCGCCGATGGCCAGGTCACGCTCGGGCAGTTGGTACGTGAGCGATACGGCGAAGATTCTCGTTTGATCGGATCACGACGTAATCGGGTACGGTGACCGCGGCCAGTGAATGGGGCGGAATCGCCGAGCGCAAGTTCGTCAGGCCGGCGTTGAATGGAAGCGTCGAAGAGCTGTTCCATGAGGCGGGCAGGCCCGAATTCCTCGTTTCGCCGACGATCAGCCGCGACGCCGCAGAACCGCTGGACACCGTCCGGTTGGGGCCGTGCCATCGGTGTGATCTACCTGCCAGCGACCGAACGGCAAAGCCATTACTACAATGTCCGCCCGGCGGATCAATTCGACGCGATGATCCATATCGACAAGACGCGGGCATTGGAACCGCTCGAGGTCACCAGTAACTGGTCGGTAGGCGAGACACCCGAGACCTACCCAACTGGATTGTAATGCCGCACAAGGCCGTAATAAATGGAGCTACTGGCACGGCAACCAGGGAAGGCTCCACCGGCAAGCCCAGTACACGGCGAAGCCGTCTACTGCTGACGTGAAGCCGTTCGGTCCGGCATTCGATACAGCGCGGCGCCGGCCGTGATACCCGCTCCGGCGGCGACGAGAAGAACGCGGCCGCCCGGCCGAACCTGATCAGCCGCGCGGTCGAATGCCGCCGCCAACGAGGCTGTATGCGTTCCCGGTTCTTCTGCGACGAGGATCTTGCTCTCGGACAACCCGATACGGTCGGAAAGGGCGGCCAGGAACCCACTGTGTGCGGGTGCCGCGACGATTGCATCGATGTCGTCGAGCGTCAGCGCCGATGCACGTAGGCATGCCTCGGCGGCTTGTGCGGCCGCATTTGCGAACAGTTCATCAGAGGCCTCCGCCACGGCGAAGCGAAGCACATTGCGTCCGTCGAGGAGTCCGACTGTGGCGGTGAAGCTTTCGCCTTCATCTGGGATGGTGATCCAATGAATGTGCTCGAGGCCGCGGTCATCGTCGGACCAATCACATAACAAGGCTGCACCGGCCGGTGAGAACGGAAAGGTCTCACTCATTCCGTGGCCGGGGTTAGCATCGCTGGCCACGACTAGAGCCAGGTCGATCGAGCGTGACTTCAGGAAGCCGTCAACGATCTGCAAGGCGGAGAGAATTCCGCAGGAGCCGTTTGAGATATCGAATGAGAATGTGCCGTGCGCCTGTTCATGCGGGTCTTCGGGATTGGCGCCGATGTCCTGTTGGATCATCGCGGCAAGCGCCGGCTCCGCCAGGTTGCGGTCACGATATATGCCCGCGTTTATCAACAGATTTACATCGTCTGCATTTCGCCCCGCCTCGTTCAGGCAGTGCTTGGCCGCCTTTACGGCCAGGCGGAGGGCGCTGTGACGAGTCCGCCACCCGCCGTCGACGAGAGAAACCCGCTCAATCACTGTGCCCATAGCGTTCCACCAATTCTTCGTCCAGTGTCAGGAGCACGATGCCGATCTCCAGCCCAGAGGCCAAGGCGATCAGCGCAACCGTCTCACCGGGCCGGATATGTCGCGATTCAAGTTCTTCTATGAGTGCGACCGTGTGGGTGGTGGAGGCGGTGTTGCCATACCGGTCGACGGTGATCACGGCATCGTGCTGGGGGCTCTCCCCGAAGTAGTCCGACATCTTGGCCATCCCCTTGCGAATCGCGCGTGCGGAGGTTTGATGAGTGATCACATGATCGATGTCGTGCAGCGAGATTCCCGCTGTGTCGAGCACTTCGTGGAGCAGCAGGGGGGTGTTGGCCATGGCCGCCCGGTGGATGCCTCTGGCATCGGTGAACATTCGCGCGGCTGGCTCATCGTCCTTGGGGTAGGCCAGACATAGTCGGCTGTAGTCGGCCACGGTCGTGAATCCGGCGAACTTTATCCCCTCGGATCCGGCGGGTGCTCGCTCGAGTAGAAGTGCCGCTCCAGCGTCGCCGAGTGTCAGCGATGCCAGCTCCTTGCTCATAATGTTCCGGATATGCCGGGCTGCATTTTGGCCGAGTTGTGAGATGTACTCCCCGCTGACCACCAATGCGCGTTCGATGGTTCCCTGACGAATCCAGTTGTTCGCGACGGTCACACCGGTGAGCATTCCTGCGCAGGCGTTCGAGAGGTCAAACGTCATCGCCTGATCGGCTCCGATCGCATGCGCCACAGCGCTACTCATCGTTGGTTCCATCCGCTGAGTCAGGCCGTCGCGAAGTTTCGTGATGCTGCAACTGATCACCGCGTCGAGCGATGCGGCGTCGCGCTGTGCCCGGTCAAGAGCGTCCATTGCGGCCGCGGTGGCCAGACTGTAGGAGTCTTCCTCGCCCACCGAGACGCGGCGTTCATGTATTCCCGTCAGCCGCTCGAGGTCGATGTGCGTGTGATGGCGCGTCGTCGCCATCAGGTCGTCTGTCGTGAGGTGCGTAACCGGAAGGCGCCGTCCAGCCCCGGCAACACGTGTGCGAAACGGGGCGGCGGGCCCTCCGCTCGAGGGTTCTTCGACCAGCCAGTCGGTACGCATTCTTGAATCGTGCCTCGCGCCGCAGCTCAAAGTTAGGGCGCTTCGGGCACCGTCGGAGGGACCTTCGACCCTTCGTCCATGCGTGCGCCGCTCCTAACCTCGCCGTATGGGCAAGCAACGACCATGGCTCGCGGGTCTGATGGCGGTAGTCGGCGCCGTAGCGCTGTACCGAACGCAGTTGCGTCCGTGGATGTACACGTGGGGAGCCAGCGACGATGAGATCAAGGCGTGGCTCCCGGGCGACGAGCTCGTGGCGTCGCACACCGCGCGCACCACGCGAGCGTTGACCATCGACGCACCCATTTCGGCGGTGTGGCCGTGGCTGGCGCAGATCGGCGAGGACCGCGGCGGGTTCTACAGTTATTCGGTGCTGGAACGGGCTGTGGGCGCGCATATTCACAACGCAAACACCGTCCATCCCGAGTGGCAGGACGTGCACGTCGGAGACGCCATCTGGCTCGCCCGCCGCTACGGCGACGCTGCAAAGCAAGTGGTGGCTGCGGTGGCGCCAGGAGCGCACTTTGTGCTGATGTCGCCCGGCGACTTCGAGCAGGTGCAGCAAGGCATGAGAGCTTCGGGTGCCTGGGGCTTCTATCTTCGGCGCAAAGACGGGTGGACCCGGTTGATCGCGCGGGGGAGCGGTGGCGCCGTAGGGCACGTTGCGTTCGACGTGCCCCATTTCGTCATGGAGCAAAAGATGATGCGCGGTATCCGCGATCGCGCCGAGCACGCGCATCGAGACCAGGTCCACGCATTCGTGACGCACAAGCTTCAAGGCGAAGCAACAAATACCAGCAGCCTCGTCAAATAGTCCCGGAGAACGGGCCCCCATCGGGCCTGGCAAGTGAGACGATAACCGGCGTGACCGACCCCGAGTCGGGCGTTGAGACGAGCATGCGCCCACTCCGCGATACGTTGTCCCAACTACGCCTGCGTGAACTGCTCATGGAAGTCCAGGACCGCGTTGAGCGGATCGTCGAAGGGCGCGACCGGCTGGACGGCCTGCTCGACGCCATGCTGGTGGTCACTTCCGGACTCGAACTCGACGATACCCTCCGCACGATCGTGCACACCGCCATCGAGTTGGTCGACGCCAATTACGGAGCGGTGGGCGTGCGCGGCCACGACCACGAACTGGTCGAATTCATCTACGAGGGCATCGACGAGGAGATGCGCGAGAAGATCGGCCATCTCCCCGAGGGCCGCGGCGTGCTCGGTGTTCTGATCGACGACCCCAAACCCATTCGGCTCGACAACATCTCCCACCACGCAGCTTCGGTCGGCTTTCCGCCGAACCACCCACCCATGCGGACCTTCCTCGGAGTGCCGGTACGCATCCGCGACGAGGTCTTCGGCAACCTGTACCTGACGGAGAAGGCGGGTGGGCTGCCGTTCAGCGAGAACGACGAGGTCTTGGTCCAGGCCCTCGCCGCGGCGGCCGGCATCGCGATCGACAACGCCCGGCTCTATGAGACGTCCAAGACTCGACAGTCCTGGATCGAGGCCACCCGTGACATCGGCACCGAGCTGCTGTCCGGTACCGATCCGGTTCGCGTGTTCCGGTTGGTCGCCGACAAGGCTCGAGATATCAGCGGTGCCGCTACCACGTTGGTGGCCCTGCCCGCTGACCCTGAGCTGCCGGCAATCGACACCACCGATCTCGTCATAGCCGCGACAGCGGGCATTGACGAGACGATGGACGTGCACGCGATCCCCGTCGGAGGGACCGTCATCGGTGAGGCTTTTGTTCAGCGCCTGCCCGGGCGTTTCGACAGCCTCACGCTCATCCCCGGCGACACGACGGTCACCGGCCCGGCGCTGGTGCTGCCCTTGCGGGCGACGGACGCCGTCGCCGGCGTGCTGGTGGCCCTACGGCCCGCCGGAGCTCCGCCGTTCAGCTCCGACCAACTCGACATGATGTCCGCCTTCGCCGACCAGGCGGCCCTGGCCTGGCAACTGGCCAGCGCGCAGCGCCAGATGCGCGAGCTGAGCATCCTGACCGACCGGGACCGCATCGCCCGCGATCTGCACGATCACGTCATCCAACGCCTCTTCGCGGTTGGGCTCGCGCTGCAGGGGACAATTCCACGCGCGCGCTCTCCCGAAGTGCAACAACGACTTACGGGCTGCGTCGACGATCTCCAAGACGTCATTCAGGAGATCCGCACTGCGATCTTCGACCTGCATGGCGCTTCGTCGGGAGTCACTCGGTTACGTCAGCGCCTTGACGAGGCGGTCGCACAGTTTGCAACGTCGGAAGTCCGCACGACGGTGCAATACGTGGGTCCGCTGTCCGTCGTCGATGCCGCCCTGGCCGACCACGCCGAGGCGGTGGTCCGTGAAGCGGTGAGCAATGCCGTCCGCCATGCCGACGCCACTTCACTCGCAGTCACCGTTTCGGTCGCGGACGACTTGTGCATCGAAGTAGTCGACGACGGCCGTGGCATACCTGACGACGTCACCGGAAGCGGCCTGACGAACCTTCACCAACGTGCTGCCGATTCCAGTGGAAGATTCACGGTTGAGGCGTTGCCGGGACGCGGCACCAAGCTGCGATGGTGTGCGCCGTTGCCATGACGCGGCATCGGCATCCGCTGGCGCCGATCTGGACCACAATGCCGCATTCATGATGGAGCAGAAGATGATCCACGGGATGCGTCGGCGGGCCGAACATCTCTACGAAACGTTCGTTGTGGCGTGCGGCCCCAACTGACGATGATCCCCGACAATTAACGCCACTATGACGTGGACCGAGTGGGCCCCAGGCGTCGCGCAGTTTCGGGGTTACAAACGGGCCTGGCTGCGTGGCGACCTGCTGGCCGGGCTCACGGTGGCCGCATATCTGATCCCGCAGGTGATGGCGTATGCGACGCTGGCCGGCTTGTCACCGATCGTCGGATTGTAGCCGCACTGGCACCGTTAACGTCCGAAAGTTGCGCAAGACGCATCGGTGCGGGGGAAGTACATCCTAGCTAAATGACCTGCCCTGCAGGTGATTACACAACAGCAATGTCGGCCGAAAGCCTTGGTCGTCATTTCCCCTTCAGGGCGACCCGACGTCGCGCGTAGGCCTTGAGCTCCGTTGACAGCGCGTCTGCCTCCAGCAAGTGCGGAAGCAGACCAGGGTCCGACATACGCGCGCGGAACACCAACCCGATCGTCACATGGTGGTCGGGGCGGTGGTCGATCGAGATCGCGTCCCCGGCGCGCACCGTTCCCGGTGAGATAACCCGGAGATACGCACCGGGTTTCGCAGCTTCGGTGAAGGTCTTGATCCAGTTCTTCAGCTGGAGGAAGGCCGAGAAAGTCCGGCACGGAGTACGGGGAGCCGACACCTCGAGCAATAGTCCGCCACTGCCAACACACCAGCGTTCACCGATGCGGGCCTCGGTGACGTCGACTTCCGATGTGGTGAGGTTCTCACCGAACATTCCGTTGCCGAGCGGGCGGCCCAGCCGGGCTTCCCATTCGTCGAGGTCCTCCCGCGCGTAAGCGTAGACCGCTTGGTCGTCGCCGCCATGGAGCTTGTGGTTGCCGATGGTGTCGCCGACAAGGCCGCTGCCGAGACCGCCGCGCATCGGTCCGGGTGGCCGCACCATCACAGGTTTCTGCGCCGCGACCTTGTCGATACCCGTCGTCCTCGACGGAGCATCGGGATTCGCGCGCACACGTGCGAGGTTGACCGACAACACAGATGCCACCGGCCCAGAGTATTAGCCGGGCACAAAGGCCGCCCGCCACGTGTTGCGATATGGAGGCGACCATCGATGCGAGGAGGCTCGGGTGAAGATTCGTTTCGGAGTCGGGCTCGGGGCAGATACCGGTCCGGAGCAATTGGCCGAGGTCGTCGACCACCTCGAGGGTGCCGCCGTCGACTCGCTGTGGTTCTCCGAGCTGGTCTACTCACAGTTGGTCGAGCCGTTTGTCGGCATGGCGTTCACGCTTGCGCGCACGACGCGGCTGAAGGTGGGTACCTCGGTGGCGGTACTGCCGGGCCGCCACCCGGTGTTGGTGGCCAAACAGCTTGCGTCGCTGTCCGCGCTTGCGCCCAAGCGGGTGTTGCCTGTGTTCGGCCTGCGATCGGCGCTGCCCGCGGAACGTGACCTGTTCGTAGTGCCCGAGGGGAAGCGCGCAGCGGTGTTCGACGAGTCGCTGCAGTTGCTGCGCATCGCGTTACGAGACGATGAGGTCACCTTCGACGGGAACTACTTCGCCGTCAGTAAAGTGCAGGTCCTCCCGAAACCAGTTCCGCCACTTGATATCTGGATCGGCGGCGCAACGGCGGCCGCCTTTCGGCGCATCGGGACCCTCGGTGACGGGTGGCTGGGCAGCTTCCTCACTCCCGCAGAGGCCGGCAAGGCGCGCGAGGCGATCATCGCTGCGGCGGAGGAGGCGGGCCGCGATATCGAACCCGATCATTACGGGATCAACCTCGCCGTCGGCAACGGAGATCTACCGGCACCCATTCTCGCGGCAATCCGCAAGCGCCGCCCCGATCTGGATCCCACGGAACTCGTGGCGGCCGATTGGCCGACGCTGCACCGCAGGCTGGACGACTACATCGCGGCGGGGTTGACGAAGTTCGTCATCAGGCCTGCGGGCGACGTGGCCCTCTCGGACTTCCTCGAAAAGTTCGTCACCGAACTGATTCCGCGGCAGAACTGAGGCCCGTGAAGGCCTATCCTGGCCCGAGTGTCCCAACCGTCCGTCGCGGAGTTGCGTAACCGCCTCGATGGTCTGACCATTCGCGACGCCGCACGGCTGGGCAGGCGCCTGAAGAACCTTCGCGCCGCGAAGCCCGAGCAGCTGCTGGAGCTCGCCGAACAGATGGCTGCCGCCGAAGCGCTCGTCGCGACCCGGCAGGCCGCTCTGCCGACGATCACGTACCCGGCCCTGCCGGTCAGCGAGCGCCGCGGGGAGATCGCCGAGGCGATACGAAAGCATCAGGTGGTCGTGGTCGCAGGCGAAACCGGGTCGGGTAAGACGACGCAGCTGCCCAAAATCTGCCTCGACATCGGCCGCGGTATCCGCGGCACCATCGGGCACACGCAACCCCGCAGGCTCGCGGCCCGCACCGTCGGCCAGCGCATCGCCGACGAGCTGGGCACTCCGCTGGGTGAGACCGTCGGCTACACCGTCCGGTTCACCGATCAGGTCAGTGACCGCACGCTGGTGAAGCTGATGACCGACGGCATTCTGCTCGCGGAGATTCAGCGCGACCGCCGCCTGCTGCGCTACGACACTCTCATCCTCGACGAGGCCCACGAGCGCAGCCTCAACGTCGACTTCCTGCTCGGCTATCTGCGCGAGTTGCTGCCGCGGCGACCCGATCTCAAGGTGATCGTCACGTCGGCGACCATCGAACCGGAGCGTTTCTCCGCGCACTTCGGCGGTGCCGAAAATGGACTCAGCGATGGTGCCCCGATCGTGGAAGTCTCCGGGCGGACCTATCCCGTCGAAATCCGTTACCGCCCACTGGAAGTCGCCGTCGCGGCCGAAGACGGTGACGATCCCGACGATCCCGACCACGAAGTCGTCCGGACCGAGCTGCGCGACCAGACCGAGGCGATCGTCGACGCCATCGCCGAACTCGAGAAGGAACCGCCCGGCGACGTGCTGGTGTTCCTGTCGGGTGAGCGCGAGATCCGCGACACCGCAGAGGCTTTGCGTGATCTCAAGGACACCGAGGTGCTGCCGCTCTACGCGCGCCTGCCGACCGCAGAACAGCAGCGGGTCTTCGCCCCGCACAGCGGCCGCCGAGTCGTTCTCGCCACCAACGTGGCCGAGACGTCGTTGACCGTGCCGGGTATCCGCTACGTCGTCGACCCGGGCACCGCCCGAATTTCGCGGTACAGCCGACGGACGAAGGTGCAGCGGCTGCCGATCGAACCGATCTCGCAGGCGTCGGCGGCTCAGCGCGCTGGACGCTCCGGCCGCGTGGCGCCGGGCGTCTGTATCCGGCTCTACTCCGAGGACGATTTCTCGTCGCGCCCGCGCTACACCGACCCCGAGATCCTCCGCACGAATCTCGCCGCGGTGATCCTGCAGATGGCGGCGCTCCAACTCGGCGAGATGGACAGCTTCCCGTTCCTCGACCCGCCGGACCAGCGGAGCATCCGTGACGGTGTTCAGCTGCTGCAGGAACTCGGCGCCTTCGACAACAATGGCGCGATCACCCCTGTCGGTCGCCGCCTCGCACAGCTGCCTGTCGACCCGCGCCTGGCCAGGATGATTCTGCAGGCTGAGGCGGAAGGATGCGTACGCGAGGTACTCGTGCTCGCGGCAGCGCTGGCGATCCCGGATCCCCGCGAACGGCCTGCCGACAAAGAGGAGGCCGCTCGGCAGAAGCACGCGCGCTTCACCGACGAACACTCCGACTTCATGTCCTACCTGAACCTGTGGCGCTATCTACGCGAGCAGCGAAAGGAACGGTCCGGCAACTCATTCCGGCGCATGTGCCGTGAGGAGTTCCTGCATTATCTGCGAATACGGGAATGGCAGGACCTGGCGGGACAGCTGCGCAGCATCGCCCGCGATATGGGCATCCGCGAACAGGACGAGCCGGCAGACGCCACCAGTGTGCACGCGGCGGTGACGGCGGGGCTGTTGTCGCATATTGGTCTGCGCGAAGGGGATTCACAGTCGCGCACGCGAGGAGCGAAATTGCCGGAGTTCCAAGGCGCACGCAATTCGCGGTTCGTGCTCGCGCCGGGCTCGGTGCTCACCAAGCGACCGCCGCGCTGGATCGTCGTCGCCGACCTGGTCGAGACCAGCCGGCTGTACGGACGCACAGCGGCGCGCATTCAGCCCGAGGAGGTCGAGCGCGTCGCGGCCCACCTGGTGCAGCGCACCTACAGCGAGCCGCACTGGGACGCCCAGCGCGGGGCCGTCATGGCCTATGAGCGGGTGACCCTGTACGGCCTGCCGCTCGTTAATCGTCGCCGCGTGAACTACGGGCCGATCGAACCGGAGCTGGCCCGCGAGCTGTTCATCCGGCACGCACTGGTCGAGGGGGAGTGGCAGACCCGCCACCACTTCTTCCGTGGCAACGCGCGGCTCCGCAGGGAACTCGAAGAGCTGGAGGAGCGTGCCCGCCGCCGCGACCTGCTGGTCGGCGACGACGAGGTCTACGCGCTGTACGACGCCCGCATCCCCGCAGATGTCGTGTCCGCACGGCACTTCGACGCGTGGTGGAAGAAGCAGCGGCACAAGACACCGGACCTGTTGACGCTCACCCGCGACGACCTGTTGCGCACCGAGCTCGCCCGCGCCGACGACCGACCAGACACCTGGCAGGCGGGCGACGTCGCGTTGCCCCTGACGTACCGGTTCGAGCCCGGCGCCGCCGACGACGGCGTCACGGTGCATGTGCCGCTCGACGTGCTCGCACGATTGGGCGGCGACGAGTTCGCGTGGCAGGTACCCGCGCTGCGGGAGGAGCTGGTTACCGCACTCATCCGCTCACTACCGAAGGCCTTGCGCCGCAACTTCGTTCCAGCTCCCGACACGGCACGCGCGGTGATGGCCGACATCGATCCGTCCGGAGAGCCGCTGCTGGAGGCGCTGCAGCGCCAATTGCGCCGCCGCACCGGTATTTTGGTGCCGGTCGACGCCTTCGACCTGGACCAGCTGCCGCCGCATCTGCGGGTGACGTTCTCGATCGAGTCCACGGAAGGCACCGAGGTCGCCAGGGGAAAGGACCTCACCGAGCTGCAGGAGCGGCTTGCGACACCGACGCAGAACGCCGTCTCCCATGCGATCGGGGGCGAGCTGGAACGAACGGGGTTGCGCACCTGGCCCGACGACCTCGACGAGGTTCCCCGTGTCGTCGAACGCACGATTGGCGGGCGCGCTGTCCGTGGGTTTCCTGGTTTCGTCGACACCGGACACGCCGTCGACCTACGCGTCTTCGCTAAGGCGGTCGAGCAGGACCGTGCGATGGGGCCGGGAACGCGTCGGCTTGTCCGGCTGAGCCTGACGTCACCGGTCAAAGCCGTTGAACGGCAACTGGATCCGCGAACACGCCTGACGCTGGGCACGAACCCGGACCGGTCCCTTTCCGCGCTGCTGGAGGATTGCGCCGACGCTGCGGCGGACGCGCTGGCGGCGGTGCCGGTGTGGACGAGCGATGACTTCGCGGTGTTGTGCGACCGGGTGGCAGGTGAGCTCGCGTCGACGACGATGGACATCGTTCGACGCGTCGAAAAGGTGTTGTCCGCCGCACATGACGTGCAACTACTGCTGCCCGCGCAACCGTCAGCCGCCCAGGCCGATGCGATCGCCGACGTACGTGCGCAGATGGACCGGCTCATGCCGCCGGGGTTCGTCACCGGCACTGGTCGCGCACACCTCGCCGACCTCGCCCGCTATTTGACGGCAATCCGCCGCCGTCTCGAGCGGTTACCCCACGGCATCGAGGCCGACCGCCAACGCATGCACCGGGTGCAGGCGGTCGAGGATGCCTATGATGAGCTGGTCCGCGCGCTCCCGTCTACACGCCAAACAGCCCCAGACGTCCGCGACATCGCGTGGCAGATCGAGGAGCTGCGGGTGAGTTTGTGGGCGCAGCAGCTCGGTACGCCGCGCCCGGTGAGTGACCAGCGGATCTACCGGGCGATCGATGCGGTCGCGAGCGGCCGATGAACACCGGCCATAACCGATGTTCATTCGACGACGAGCTGCCCGAACGGCTGAGGAGGTGGTTTCTTACCACCGAGCCGTCACGTTGGCGGCGATCTGTTCGGCAATCTTCAACGCCGAGTCGGCGGGATGATCGCTGCACGTGTTGACGTCGACAATGATGTTGTTTCTGAGCGCCAGCGCGCGTCCACAGCCCCAGCCGGGGGCAGCGGCCTCCTGTTGAGTCGCGGTCGTACTGAGTGTGCCGTTCGCAGCGGCGATCGGCCCGACAAGCCAGCGTGATCCGCTCTGCGTGTGGGTGTACTCGTGGCAGGCCGACCACTGCTGAGCGGATGCATCGAGAAAGGCACCAGCCTTTTCGACGACCGGAAACAGCACCACCGCCTGCTTGACATAATGCGTAAACTTGTCGCCGTCGTTGAGGCTTTGATCGCGCTCGGCCGAGAAACCGCTGTCGTTGTAGACCGTGGCCTCCGCCGCGCCGTCGATGGCGAGGCATTCCTGTGGCGCCATGGTGGCGCTGTTGTCGGACATCGAGGACTGGGCGCTCGTGACTGTCAATCCTGTCGCCCCCATAGCGGCGTTCAGCTGTTCGGGGGTGAGCAGCAACGCGTCGAGTTCACGCTCGACAAGTGGACGCGGAATCATCGATGGGGGGGTCGTCGCCGGCTCGGCGTTACCTTTGGTGAGACCGCATCCCGCGCACAGGACACCGACCACTGCGACCGCAAGTGCGGCCCTTGGCTGCCGCATGTGTTCCTCCCCGTTTCAGCGCTAGCCAAACAATAGCGTCGCGCGCGATTTTCGCGAGTCGGGCACCTGAAGAAATGGTGCAGCAACGCGGCGGCCGCCCACGCGAGGTCAACGGTGTTTCCTGATAACGATGAACGGTGTTCTTGATAACGAAATGAGTAGTGGGTGCACAGAGCGCCGGGCCGAGTAAATGCGCCCTGGCCGGGGAATCCCCGGTCTGTGATGAGACAATCCGGCCGCGGTGCGGATTGTGAAACCCAACCGCCCGCGCGACGAGGGCGGCATCGTGTCGTCCGCAGGTCGGCGAGCCATTCGTCGCGATCGTGGGGCAAGGCGCTGGGGGGGTTGATTGCGAGCGTGATCGTCGTTGTCACCGCTATCGCATGGCTCACCTACCGCGATGTGTCCACGGGAATCACCACGTCTGCGGCTTTGGATGGTGCACCGCCATCAATCGGAGCCGATCAAAACATCCTCGTCATTGGCCTGGACAGCCGCCGAGACCAGCAGGGCCGGACTCTCCCCAAAGACGTCCTCGACGGGATGCATGCCGGCGATGAAAGCTCCGGCAGCTATGACGCGGACGTGCTCATCGTGGTGCACATGCCGGCAGGGGACGGGCCCGTCACTGCGATCTCCATTCCGCGCGATGACTACGTCGATCTGCCCGGCTGCCCGACGTCGGATTGCCAGGGCAAGATCAAAGCGGCGTACCGCCTTGCCTACGAGAGCGTCATGGACCCACAGGCCGCCGAAGAGATGCAGTCGCCTCCGGCGTCGGCCGACGCAGCCGACATCGAGGCGCGAGAACAGACGGCCCGGGAGGCCGGCCGCAGAGCCCAAATCAACGCCGTCAAGGATCTGCTGCAGATACCCATCGACCACTTTGTCGAGATCACTCTGGGGGCCTTCTTCCAGATCGCACGCGTGGTGGAGCCGATCACCGTGTGCCTCAATGAGGCCACCTCGGATCACTACTATTCAGGGGCGGATTTTCCCGAGGGCATTCAGCAGATCAACGCGGCCCAAGCGATGGCATTCGTGCGGCAACGACGCGACGCCAACGACGTCCTGTTCACCGACCTTGATCGAACTCGCCGCCAGCAGGCCTTCATGGCCTCCGTGGTCACTGCGCTGCGCCACGGCGGTGCGTTGTCTAGCCCCAACAAGCTGCATGCCCTACTCGATGTCGCCAAGCAGAACGTCGCCATCGACGCCGGCTTTGACCTAGCAGGCCTGATTCCGTATGCATCGGCAACCATCGATAGGTCGGCCATGTTTTACACATTGCCGGTAACTGATTTCCGCACCCTTCCAGACGGTGAAGACGTCAACATCATCGACACAGGCACGATCCGATCCACCGTGCATGGACTCGTGGCCGGAGATAGCGCGTCCACAGACGCCGGTCGGGATTCGACTGCATACCGTGTCGCGCTCGACGTGATCAACGCCTCTGGCCAAGACGGGGTGGCTACGGCTGTTCGAAGCGCCATGGCGAAGGGTGAATTCACCGAAGGATCGGTTAGTACCGCCGCCTCGATCAGCGCCGCCAGCAGCATCGCTTATGGGACAGGTGCGCAGTCGGCCGCTGAGCTTCTGGCCGACAAGACGGGACTCGCCGCCACCGCATCCGACGCCGTCGCCCCCGACACCGTGCTGCTCACCCTGGGCACCGATTTTCACACCTCCGAATATGTCGACGGGCTCGCCTCCACATGGGACGCCACCACAACGAATGGGGAGCCAAGCCAAACCACCGTGGCTGCGACAGCCGCTGGTGGGGGAGCGCCGGCGCCGACGAACCTCTCGGTGATGAGCGCTGGTGGCGTGCCCTGCGTGAGATGACGTCTGCGACCCGGACCTGGCCGATCTGCGACCTGTGCTCAAGCCCCGGTAGCGGGTGCCGCCTCAGACCCGCGGCTCAACTCGAGGCACTGAGGATCTTGATCGCGAAGACGAGCGAGTCACCCGGTTGGATGCCAGCGCCGGGCTGACCCTCGGGATAGCCGTCCGCAGAGGTCATTGCGACGGCGACCGTTGACCCGACCTTTTGTCCGGCAATGGCTTTCTGGAAACCCGGCACGACGCCGTCGAGCGGAAAATCAACCGGGGCACCCTGCTCGTAGCTGCTGTCGAACACCGTCCCGTCACGTCCGTTGACGCCCATGTAGCACACCGAAACCGTGGCCGTGGGCGCGACGACGGGCCCGTCACCGGCACGCAGGGTATGTACTTGGGTTTCGGTCACGCTGAACGGAGCTTGCACATCGACCCTGGGCGCTGCCGCATCCGTCGAGCCGGTGACCGCGACGCTGCCGGTCGCTCCGGGCAGAGACCATTCCGGTGTCCCGCCGTTCGCCGGCGCCGCGGTCGGGCACGTGCCGGCCGCGGTCGGCGTCTCGGTCGTCGCCTGGGGGGCGGAAACCGCGCTCGATTCGGCAGCGGAGGACGTGGTTGCCGACGTGGTCGTCGACGAAATGTCCTTTTCCGAGCCGCACGCGGCGAGCATCATGACGAACGGCGCGGCAGAGACCACGAGGGCCACGCAAGACTTACGGGTGATTCGCACGGTCGACACGCTACAGCGCATGAGCGATGAGTTTCTCCTGCCCCGAAGGTCTACCCGAGCATGGTGATGGGACCGAAGTCCACGCGCGGTGGTCACCTGCCGATCAACGGGCTGAACCTTTATCACGAGGTGTACGGCGAGCTCAGTACCTCGAAGCGTCCGTTGCTGTTGATCCCCGGCGCCTTCATGGCCACCGAGTCCATGAAAGCGTGGGCGGACAGTTTCGCGCGCGAGCGCGCGGTGATCGTGTTCGATCAACAAGGCCACGGGCGTACCCCGGACACCTCGCGGGAGATGTCCTACGAACAGTTCGCCGATGATGCCGCGGCCTTGCTGCGCGCTCTGAAGGTGGAGCACGCGGATGTGATGGGCTACTCGCAGGGCGGTGGAGTCGCGCTTCAGCTCGCGATCCGTCATCCGTCGCTCGTCGGCAAGTTGGTCTCGATGTCGGCGACTTTCCGCAAGGACGGCTGGTATCCGGCGGTGTTCGAGGCCATCGGATCCCTTTCCGCAGAAGCGTTCGCCGGCACGCCCGTCGAGAGAGCTTTCAGGAAGCACACGCCGGACCCCGCGGCGTTCGACGCCTACCTCGAGAAGATGAAGGCCCTCAACATCAACGATCAGAACATCGACGACGACGACATGCGTTCGATCTCCGCGAAGACGATGGTCATCGTCGGCGATGCGGACGGCGTGAAGATCGAACACGCGCTGGCGATGTTCAAGCTGCGCGGTGGCTGCGACGAGAAGGCGGCAGCGACGGGGGTGTTGCAGGAGGTTCCGGCCGCGCGTCTGGTGGTGCTGCCGGCGATGTCACACGTCGGTCTCTCGGGGGAGTCGGAACTAGTGGTGCCGATGGTGACTGCGTTCCTCGACGACGTGCCACCGATAACGCCGGAACTCTTCTAGAGCGAGCCGCTGGTTTCGATACGCCTAAGCATCCTTCGCTCGGCGCTGTCGGCCGATAGGTTTTGCGGATGGCAGCAATTGCAGCGGTCATCGTCGTGGTCACGCTGGTGGTGATGACGACCGGCAGGGTGCCCGCGGTCTTCGCACTCATCTGCGCGCTGGTGGCCTCATTGGCATCGCCACGCCGGACGAACTATTCGCGGGCCTGAGTAACGGAGGTGTCATCACCATCGCGGCGATGCTGGTCGTCGCCAAGGGAGTGCTCTATACCGGGGTGGTATCGCGGGTGACCTACCGGCTGCTCGCCGGGGTCAGCAGACCACGGCAGGCGCTGCGCCGGCTCATCCCCCCGATAGCGGCGCCGCAATCGAGGGTGGGGACGTCTTGATCTACCGCGCGACTGAAGCGGGTGCGCGGATGTTATGGGGTAGCCCCCGATTCGGTCAGTCTCGTCAGGATCTTTTCATGGTCTCGATCGCCACCGACGAACAGGCGACAGTGCGGGAGCTCGAGGAAAACGAGGACATCATGGTGGTCGCGGCCCAAACCAAATATCTGCTGCGTTACACCCCGGCACGTGCCGGCGACTTGTGCCTTGTCACAGCGACTTCTGTACAGGCCCTCGCCGATCACCCAATTGTTGGGCTGTGGCAGAAGGTTGCGGGCAAGGCGCCACAGACTGGCAAAACGTGGATAGCGCTGGCGATCCTGGTCGCTGTCATCGTGGCCGGAACATTCGGCATTGCCCCAATCGAACTATGCGCCGTAGCGGGCGCGACGCTCATGGTCGTCACCAAGGTACTAACTCCAAGGTCTGCGGCGCGCGCCCTGAACTGGAACATCCTCGCGATCCTTGCCGGCTCCGTCGGGTTGGGCACCATCGTGGTCAAAAGCGGTCTGGGGGGCTATATCTCGGATGCAGTCCTGCAACTGTCCGGCGGAAGCACCGTGCTCGTCATCCTGCTGATCGCAGTCGGTACCACACTGCTGACCAACATCATCACCAACGCCGCCGCGGCGGCAATCCTCACGCCAGTCGCTCTCACGGCAGCCGCCAGCACCGGCCTGAACCCGGTGCTTCTGCTGGCGTTGATCGGGACATGCATCTCGTTCACATTCCTCAACCCATTCAGCCATCAGTCGAACCTGATGGTGATGAAACCGGGCGGCTACACCACAGCGGAGTTCGTGCGCTTCGGCATCCCGCTGACCGTTTGTATCACTGGTGGCTGTGTGCGGTGTCGGCTGGGCGCTGCTGTGACCGCTGCTCGCGCAACGGTTTCCACCCAGGGCATGACCAGAGGGGCGTACCCGTCTTACTGGTAACCCGCCATATTCAACTCTGCCGTATTTCTGTGGCAGCGGAGAGGCACTGATAGCCGGGATGGCTATGGCCTAATCATCTTGTGCGGCCCCTGCACGGTTCCGAAGCAAGACTGTTTGCTAAAGCGTCCGATCGGCGTGGTGCATCAGCGTTCCCTCGGTTCGGTCGGATCGAGCGAAGAGACTTCCCACCTACACGCGGGGCGCAGTTGCTCGTCGCGTTTCAGCCCACGAAAAAAATTGGGTAGAGTGATGATATGGCTACAAAGAAGGCTGGCGGCGCCAAGACTGCATCAAAGAAGGTGGCTGTCAGAGCTCCAGTGAAGAGGGCGCCCACCGCGAAGGCGGCCGTAGTCGGGGCTGCGCGGAGGGGCCGGGTCGCCGCTGACGATCCCTTGTCTGAACAGCGGGTCCTGTACCTCGTAAACGTGTTCTCGCGTGCACAGCTGGCTAAGTTGATTGGCGTCAGCCCATCACAGACTTCCCGATGGGCATCAGGTGAAGAGCGTCCTGGCCCCGCCGCAGCTCCGGCGCTAATTGATCTAGAACATGTGTATTCGCGGGCGCGCTTGGTATGGGGAGGTGACTCAGCGCGTATTTGGATGGAAAGCGCTAACGCCTTCCTCGGGGGAGCCCGACCTCTTGATGTTCTAGTCACCGAAGGAGCCGCTCGGGTTCTTCAAACGCTCGACGCAGAGATGTGGGGCGGGGCGGCGTGAGTGCTGGTATATCGCGTCTTTCCCTACCTTGAAACGGCTCCGCTCGGCGAGCCAGGGCATCCGCTGTATGAACACCGCCCGCAGCGCGGTGGCCGGGCTGACCACCCCGACTATTACGTATGGTATGTGGCCCGCCAATCCGAAGCCGCGTGCGGCGAAGCGTTCGGCAACCTGTCGCACTGGATCGACTCAATGTTCGATTTTCCGGCAGTGCCCGGTGCGCGGAAGACGCTCGGGGTGTACGAACTGCCCGACGATCTGCGCATTTGCGACCTTGATGATCCGCACCGCCTGGTAGAGCTAGGGCTTCGACCGACACAGATCGTTACTCGCAACCTGGCAGTCACTTCGGAGTGGGCGCACCGGATCTGGTCTCAGCGTTCTCCTGCCATTGATGACCGAAAATGGCAGTCGGTGCAGTGGTGGTCCTTCCATCGGCCAACTTGGACCGTCATCGCCAGTTGGGAACGACCCAAGCTCGTAGAACTCGAGCATCTGAACCTCGACCACCCAGCCGTTGTCGTGGCAGCTAAGAGCCTCAACCGGCCGACGGACCGGGTCGCCGTCGATGTGCCATGACGGCGCGCCACACGATAGACGGACGCAGCAGGGAAAGCGGTGAGTCGACTAGCCAGGCGACGTGGACGAACTGTTCGAAAGCGGCGACATCGTGTTCGGCGGCGGCCAGTACGCGGTCCGCGTAGCGGTTGAAGAGCCGGGTCGACAACGCCGGTGTGCCAGGGACCTCGGGTAGGGCGAGATCGCCGCCGACCGCCATCTGCCAGGCAAGCCTGGTGGGCTTCGCGGCCGCCCGGAAGAACCGTCGCGGAAGGTCTTCCGGGTCGCTGGACAGACATTCGCGCAGCGCCGACGCGTGTAGCGCGGCCACGGTCATGCCTTGTCCGTAGATCGGATTGAAGCTACAGACGGCGTCGCCGACGACCAAGAGTCCGCCGGGCGGGCGGGTCTTGTCATAGCGGCGCCACCTGCTGGACGGATAGCGGTAGGACACGATGTCTCCGACGCGCTCGGCACCGCGCAGAGCGACCACGACGTGAGCGGGCAGAAGCTCTTCGGCGAACCCGCACAGCTCGGAGAAGTCGTTGGGCGGTTCGGAGCCGGCCATGCCGAAGGCCGTGAGCATCCAGGTGTCCTGCTCGGCCGCTGCAAGCGCAATCCCCGTCGGCCGTCCGGGAACTGGCGACACGATCACGCCCTGCTCATTGAGCGACTCCGGTGACATCCGTAGTCGTTAAGTGCGATAGACGAGGTCGACGGTGACGCACTCCTCGATAGGCTGCTGGTATCCCATTCGCTCGAGCATCGTTGGCGTGCGTGAGCCACGCCCCGTCGCGTCGACCACCAGCGCGGCGGAGACGTCCAACTGTTTCCGACTTCCGCGGTCGACGATTCGCGCGCCCGTAATGCGTTCGCCGCCGGGGTTCGCGGTCAGCTCCACCACATCGTGCTTCGTAGCGAAGGTGACGTTCGGGATGGCCCGCACGCGGTTCCGCACCTGGCTCTCGAGAAATGGCCGGGTCGCGCTGTAGGTCCGAATCCGTTGACTAGCACCGGTCCTCACGGCGAGGTGCCCGTTCATGCAAAAGTAGAGCTGCGACATGTCCTGCCCGTCGAAGACGCGGGCGCCACCGTCGACGAGTTCGTCGAGGATTCCAGGGAGTAGATCTTCAAGCGCGTGCGCACCGCGCAGCAGTAGCCCGTGGATGTGGCGCCCCTGGGGTACGCCGCGTCTGTCGACGGAAACCTCTTTCAGTTCGTCGCGTTCGACGACGGTGACGGTGTCGTAGAAGTCGGACAGGGTCCGTGCTGCAAGCAGCCCGGCCATGCTGCCGCCAAGGACGAGTGCCTGCGCCACGATTGCCTCCTCGGATCGTGTCTCATTCGAGGATGTGGGGATGTTCGGCCACGACCATCGGTGAGCACTCAGAGATTCGTGCGACGGGTCCCGTACTCACGACGGGGTGAATCGGTGCGGTGCGGCGGTTGGCCGAGCGAAATCTCCCAGGTCACGATCAGCGGGATACGGGTTTTCCCCGACGTTCTTGGCGTAGGCGCGGCCGCATGCTGGCTAGCATGAGCGAATCTGGTCTGCCGACCGAAACCTTGAACTGGAGCGACCTGGGTATGACCGAATTGTCCACGGGGACGGTGTCGCTGTTGCTGGCCGACATCGAGGGTTCCACGGGACTGTGGGAGACCGACTCCGACGCCATGACGGCCGCGGTTGCTCGGCTGGATCGGACCCTCAGCGAGCTCGTCGGCGCCCATCGTGGCGTGCGACCGGTCGAGCAAGGCGAGGGGGACAGCTTCGTCGTCGCGTTCACGCGGGCCAGCGACGCAGTGGCATGCGCGCTCGACCTGCAGCGCGCGCCATTGGAACCGATTCGGCTGCGGATCGGCATTCACACCGGCGAGGTACAACTTCGCGACGAAGGCAATTACATCGGGCCGACGATCAACCGAACTGCGCGACTGCGGGAGCTGGCGCACGGGGGGACAGGTGGTGCTCTCGGGCGTCGCCCAGGTGCTGGTCGGCGACAGCTGGTCCAACAGGCTGCCCGCCACGGCTGACCAGTAGCGCCGAGCAGGCCGCTGATTCGCACCCACCCGTCCGGGCCGAGGCCTCAGAAACGATCGCCGCCGGTCCCGACCGCGGAACGGACAATGGAAACCGTTGGACCGCAGGGCAATACGGCGTACTTAACTTGACATAATGTGGCTTATCGGCACTTGATGTACGTGGGAATCAGGCTTGTACGGCCGTGTGGCTGGACAAAATTGTCCGATCCGGAACTAGTTGGCAGTCATCCGGGAAAAGTTGAGTGCTCTCCGATTATGCCCTGACTTTCCGGAACCATCTGGCAGCGTCGTTGTCCCAGTTCCTGGCCGCGTTCTCGGCGCCTGCCGGCCGAATCCACGACGACCTGACAGCGCCGGGGAGGCCGTTCCGTAACTGCCTGGCAGTGCCGGACACGCGACCCCCAGATTCGGTGCTGCCTACCGCTCCGACTGGACCCACTTGGCCTAAATAAACGTCACAGTGACGAAACTGTGGCGTGGGACTGGATGGGCGTAAACGAAGCTAGGTAGGCGAATTACCCTCCTGCACAGGGCTTTCCAGTCGGAAGCGGATCGTTCAAATTCTCAGGCACGGCCAGGTCCGGCAGCTGGCCAAACCGGCGACGACGTGGAGACACCGCTGTCCATTGCGACGGGACGGCCTCCCTCAGTGATCGTAATCGGTTCGCCAGTTTCTGCAATCTCAGGGCGCTACCGCACGGTCAAAATCAAGGTCGGCGGACAATCCTCACCGCATGTTCAATCTGTTCTGCGTGAGCTGGCCCGCCACCCCTCCCTCACCCATGAGGTGATTGACCAGCTGCCTGCGGGCCGCACGACCGACTACATGCGCAACCTCCTCCGTCGAGCAGGGAGGTATTCCGTCACGTGACGTGACGGGAACTCGCCAGGTTCCAAGGCTGGGCGGTCATGGCCCTCGCACCAGTTGAACACGCACCGCTACCTGTTAAAGCATGGGGCGCAGGGCTATTGGACTTATCGGTATTCCAGTCCGCCAAACGGACACTTAGCTACTCGCATTGGCATTTGCACCCGATCTGGGTCAGCGTAACGTGCGCGGATTCAGTCATCATCGCGAAATCGGCGACAGCAGTTCGTAGTTGACGCCGAGCAAGCGATATGTCGGTTCGGCCCGTCGGTCGCACGTGATGAGTGCCAGCTTGTGCTTGCGAGCCGCCGCACCGACGAGACCGTCGTAAAGCGCGCCGCCGGCCAAGCCCGCATCGGCAAATTCCCGCAGTAGGCCCTTCGCATCGGTTGCGGACAGGAAGCGAGACTCCGGAAAATTCGTCTCCTCTAGGCGGAGTGCCGCCATTGGACTGAGGCGGTATGGCGGCGGCAGTCGCGTGAGTACCGACAGCAGCTCGACCGCGGCATGTCCAGACATCCCACGGCGGCATGCGAGGAGCCTGGCTCTGGAGGCAAGGTGAAACGGGTTGTCACGCTGCGCCAGTGCAACCGCCGCGCTGGTGTCGACCAGCACATGTTCAGCGCTGGTCGGCAAGCCGCAACTCCCTGACCGCGTCGGCGTCAAGCTCTGGGCCGCCACTGGGCAGCAGGAGAAGCCCGTCCTCTTCGACGAGGTCGTCCGCCGCCACGCTTTCGATGCGGATGGCCGCCCCATCCAGGGATATCTCCACCTCGCCCGAGGTAATGCCCGACCGCTCGCGGAGCGACTTTGGGATCACCAAGCGTCCGGCATTATCGATGGTAGTTCGCATACCATTAGGCTACCATCATCCTGGTACTACATTTGCCACAGTGCCCTGCCTCGCGTGAAGGTAGAGGCGCCTTTGCTGGGATGTCGGACGTCTTCTGGCAAGCTCAACGCGGGCGGCCAGGCGCCGCCCACCGCCGCCGCTCGGGTTCTTGCCAGCGCCAACCGCCGCAACCGGCGATCGCCGTTATGGTCGCCGTCCGGAAGCGCACCCCCCAACCTGATCGCTACGTACAGCAACTTGCACCTCTTGAACACGCACCGTTACCAGTTAAAGGTCCTAGTTGCATTGATGAAAATGCTCTCACCCGTTGATGATTGGACGATTTGAGCAGGTCACGACACTCATTTCGAGTTCTCGTTCCCTAACGGGCTCCTTGCATCTGTTGTGCATACACCGTTGCCGTACAGCTCAATCAGGGCGGAACTCGCACCTCGTGAACATGCACCGCTATCAGTTAACGTCTGCGAGTTACCTTGTATTACAAAGGATTTCATCGAGTTCCGTTACTGTGACGGATGGCCGAGGGTGTTGGCGGAACCGGTTGCTATGAGATCAGTGCGGCCACAATCGATGTCGCCTCGAGTGTGTCTGCACCGACGGCCCCGATCGGTTCACCGAGCGCCGAACTTGGCAGCCACTGCACCAGCTCGGGCAGGAGCGTGCCCTCGGGCTGACGGATAGCGACGACCATCGCCATCGCCTCATCGGGGATTTGGCCGGGGATGAACGGGCAGGTGATCACTCGGCCGGTGTTGGCGGCCAGGTGAATCGAATTGGACAACACCGCGACGTAGAGTTCACGGGTGGTGTCTTGACGCGGCGCGATGTCACCGGGCGCGATCACAGACCCGCGGCCCGGTTGGCTTCATAGACCTGCTCGGCGTAGCCGTCGATGTCGAGCGCCGGCGCTGTACGCGTCGTGTACGTGTGCAGCGCGCGACGGAGGTGCTCGTTGCGTAGCGCCCGCTCGATCAACTCCGAGCGGTTCAGCCCGGCCGCCCTGGCGTCGGCGTCGGCCTCGGCAAGCACGGCCGCGTCGACAGTCACGGAGATCTTCTCTTTCGCCATATGTTTATCCTACCCATTGTCCTACCGTTTCCGCACAGCAGGACACCGCGACCTGTAGCTGCACCGCCGATTCGGCATCTCTTCCGGGCCCATACGACGCTCAAAATCGCTGGCAACCCTCGTGATTCGAGCGCCGAGGTCGTCAGCGATTTCCAAAGCCCGGCGATAGCAGGATTCCAGAAGCGAACGGTCTCTCTGCCCCGAGTTGTAGTTCGGGCCGACGGTATGAACGACCCACTGGGCACGCAGGTCGCCTGCTGTCGTCCAACCGGCGTCACCTGTGGCCAGTCCGTCGGGGAACCTCTTGACGCAGTCGCGCAGGATCGCAGGGCCTCCCGCGCGATGAATCGCACCATCCGCACCGCCACCCCCGCGCATAGCGGTGTTCGCGGGATTGATTATTGCGTCAACCTCTTGCTCCGCGATGTCGCCACGAACCGCGGTGATTGTCAGCACGCAGCCCAGTATGCATTTGGCCACCGACGTCAACGTGGTGTATGGCTACGGCGGCGACGGACTTGCCCCGAACCCGTCCGTGACCTTCCCGGCATCCCTTCGCGATCTTCGATCACCCCTGGCCGCGGTTAGCTGCAAAACTGGCGCTGAGCGGTTTGCGCTTTCGCCAGAACGGACTGTATGTGCACCAGCCCGCGCTCGACGACTCATCACAGCGCGCCGCGCGGCCGGTAGCTGTGGGCACGGTGGTTGATGGCAACGACGACGATGGCACGCTTGTCATCGTCGATGCGGAACAGTACCCGGTAATCGCCTCGGCGGGCGCTACGGTAGGCCGCCAGTTGACCGCGCAAGTGCTTGCTGAGCCGCTGCGGGTTGTCGGCTAGAGGGCCGCTGATGAACTCGATGATCGCCGCGGCGATCTTGATCGGAAGGCGCCGCAGGTCGCGGCGTGCGGACCCGCCCACCTCGACGTGGTACGGCCGGCCCTCGGTCACTGCGGAGGCAGCCCGAACTCGTCCCGCAACGCATCGCCGCTGACAGTCGACCCCTCCGCATACTCACGTTCAGCCGCGGAAATGGTGTCGCGGATGCCGGGCTGCGACAGCCAAAATACCGTCTCTTGCAGCGATTCCAGATCGTCGGCGGACATGAGCACAGCCGCCGGCCGGCCGTGCTTCGTGATCGTGATGATGTCGTGCGTAGCTTCGGCGTCATCGACCAGCGCCGAGAGTTTGTCCTTGGCCTCGCCCAGCGGTATTAATCGCATGTACGCATTATAGCCATATAAATAGCCATGATCTAGCCTGACAGTTAGCTGATAACCGTCCGTTCGGCGAAGGTATGCATGACAGGCCGCTCCCCCACAACTCCTGCAAACTCGCACCTCTTGAGCCACCAAGGCCGTCTAGAGCACTGTCGATCTGTCCACTCGCGAATGGCTGTCCAACTCGTCGAGGTAGCGCTGTGCGGCCCGGGCGAAGAATTCCGACCAGCTCATGCCGAGGTCACTCGCACGGCGGGACACGCGTTCGAACGTCTCATTCGGCAGGGAGATCGGTATAACCCGTGGAGACTGAGTTGAGGCGCCTACGCGATCAGTCAGGCCGACGTCAACACTCCCCTGCCGGGTAGCAGAGCAACTCGCACTTGGTGAATACGCACCGTTACCAGTTCACTGATGCGAGTTACGTTGCAGCACACCGACTTTCGGTGCTCGTCCTTACCTAAGAAGCGACGGCGAAGAGGCGCCACTCGCCGGGCACGCCCTTGAGCTCGTAAGCGCCACGCTCGTCGAATTCCAGGTCTGACCCGATCACGAGGTCGCGCAGCGTGCTTGAAACGAGGATGTCGTTCGACCCGGCCAGAGCGCTCACGCGCGCGCCGATGTGCACGGCGATGCCGCCGATGTCGTCGCCGCGAATCTCGCACTCGCCGGTGTGCAAGCCGGCACGCACTTGGACGCCAAGTGCCTGCACGGCGTCGCGGATCGACATCGCGCAGCGGATTGCTCGCTGTGGTCCGTCGAACATCGCCAGGAAACCGTCACCCGAGGTGTTCACCTCGCGGCCGCGAAAGCGAGCGAGCTGCGCGCGGAGGACGGCGTCGTGCGCATCGAGCAGCGCGTGCCAGTCACGGTCGCCCATCTCGGCCGCCCGGCGCGTCGAGTCCACGATGTCGGTAAACAGGACTGTGGCGAGCACTCGATCATCGGCCACGTCGGCCTGCTCGCCGGTGAGGAACTCGGCGATCTCCCGGAAGGAATCCCGCCACGGTTCGACGATGTGGTGCCAGTTGCGGCCCGGCACCTCAACATATTTCGCGTCAGGCATGTGCTCGGCGATGTACTTGCCCTTCGCCGGCGGGACGAAAGGGCTGTCGGAGTGCTGGATGACAAGAGTCCGCACACGAACGGTCGGAAGGACCGCCCGCACGTCCAGTTCGGACATGAGAGGCCCCACCAGATCCAGCGTCCTCGGGCTGACCGCCAGACGTTCCAACCGGCCCCACGCTGCCCGGACCTCCTCGTTCCACGGCATGTCCGGGTTCACCAGATGTTGGAGCTCCCCGCTGCCCCACATAGCGATCGCGCCTTTAATTTCGTCTCGGACGAGTCGCGTTCCGTCTGCATCTGCATAACCGTCAAGCACAACCAGCGCGGTGGTGCGTGAGGGATGTGTCGCCGCGAACAGCGCAGCGGGCGCGAACGCGGCGTTCGACGCGACGAGGACCGCTTCGCTACTCCCGAGGTCGTCGAGCACCGCGGTGATGCTGTCGGCCCACTGCTCCAACATCGGGGGCGCCCCGGCTGTGACGGGGTCGGACGCTCCCGTGCCCGGCTGGTCAAAGAAGATGAGCCGCCCGAGCGATGTCATCGCCTCGATCCACCCTTGAGTCGACGGGACCTCCATAACAACCTCGCAGCAGCTATGCCAGTTCGGGACGTACACGATGTCGCGAGGACCTTCGCGGGATGCGCGATAGGCGACGCGTAAGTCCCCGTTCAGCGCGTAGCGAGTCTCCGAGAACATTGCGGAAGTCTAAGCCGAGGGGGCTAACGCCCGTCCGCGATCGGCTGACGGGACATATACGACCGATTCGCGTACGGCGAGTTATTGGTATCGCCAGCAACCTGGCGCGGAATCGCTGCGCGGGAGGGCGATTCCAGCTCCGCTCGCCGTACGTTTTCATCGACTTCCCGCTCAATATTCGACCGGAACCGACGCAACTCTCACCACCGCGGCGTCGGAGGCGATTCACTGACAAGCCTAGCGGGTCCCGCGCGTGTCCCCAGCACCTACAGCGATATGTCACAGTGGCGAATTGGGTTGCGACGCAGAGTCTTTGAGGTAGCATCTCTTCCGCGTGTAAGTGCAGCGTCTCTTCCGCGTGTAAGTGCAGCCTCTGACCCTCAAGGAACGCCACTTCGCATCCAGGACTCACAACGTGGTCAATAGCTCTACATCGCGTCCCTGCGCGAGAGTCACAACGGTGGCGTCGAATGTAACGAGACGAACTCCCCGACGGCGCGCGAGCGTGAGCAAATGCGCGTCAGTCACTTGCCGATGACCGACGATCGTTGGAACATCGTCGTCAACGAGTGACACGTCATCGGTCAGGAATCGGTGACCATCAGCGCTGCGCAGGACAGTAAGGACGTGTCGTGCGCCCGCAACCCCGATTGGGCTCGGCAGCACCTTCGGGTTGGTCGACACGCGGACGAACCCGCTTTCAGTGATCGGGCACGTCGCCCAGCCCGCCGATGCATTGGCAGCAAACCACGCACGGATGCGCGCGTGGTGAATGTGAGAGTCCCACGCCAACGCGACCAGCGCGTTGACGTCGAGCAATGCCATCGCCGCTGGTCAGTCCTCGTCGAGTGCGCGCCGGACGATTTCCGGCGTGATCGGGGGTGTGCCGGACGGCACGCGGATCACCGGCAGCCCGTCGTCGGCCTCGATACGCGACGGCGTGAGACCTCGACGCGCCAGCTCAGAGATCACCGCGCCCAGGGAGCGGCGCTCGCCCGCGGCGAGTTCGCGAGCCGCGGCGACCACGTCGTCATCGATGTCGAGGGTCGTTCGCACATGGTGATGTTAGCGCATCAACGCATCAGACGGCACGCCCCCTTGCCGCCGGTCATCCAGACGCAAGCACTGGCGCCACGCGACGAATTGGCCATCCGCCCTGCTAGACCTACCTATGATGCTGCGGCCGACTCTCGTTGCCGCCGCCAGGCTAGCGGCGCGCCTCCCGGAGGCGATCACGTCCGGCGAAGTCGTTGACGTACCCGCAGGATTCGAAAACGTCCCCACCGGTTGCGTGTTCGAGGCGCACCAGCCGGATCCGATCGTCGTAGCCGAACGTCGACTCAACGCCATTGCCGTGGCTCAAACCGACCCGCCGCCCGCGTAGCTGAACAAGCACAGGGTCCAGTCCGGCGTGCCGCCGAGCGTGGCGGGTGCGGCGAGTGAGACTACGCCCGGGTGAACCTTCTGCCATCGGGCAGGACTGTGGCCCTGTGCGAGGGCTCAATGGATTTCAGTCGCGCTGCGGCGAAAACGCACACAGCCCGGCGGGCGTGCGGCATCGTGGTCAACATGAGTCAGAAGATTCCGGGCCCAAAAGATCTCATGTCCGCTGCACAGGCGGCAGCCGAAGCCGCCGAGTCAGTCGTCAGCGGCGCGATGCGGATCCCACCGGCGACGATACAGGTCGCGAGTCAAGTACCCGATCTTATCGAAAACCTCGCAGCCGCGACCGAGCGCCTGAACGAGGCAATCGATCGCGCCGAACGCTTTCTCGCATTGGCCGATCCGATGATGCGAACCATGGATGCCGTGCTGCCCCAACTCGAAGCGCTCGTAGCGACGGGTAACGACGTGTTCAACGCCGTCTCATCGCTTCCCGGTGTGTCTACCCTGACTAGGTTCACCATGCGCGATGAGGACGCACAATCGCGGAAGCCATCGACGCGCCGTAGATCACCGAAGACGACCTGACCGAATTCCCATCCCCTGCGTAGAATCTTTAAATTCTGCGTGGGCTGCTCACCGCCATCATCAAGTAAAAGTGGCATATCGCAGCGGAGCCGGCATTAGCCTAATGATTTGAGACGCAACCGTTTTAGTGATGTTTACGGCACCGTGACGTTTTTGGCTGGTGCGGCTGTGAAGTCCGAATACGTTGGACCGCAACCTTATTGTGGGCCTCACTCGAGCCGGAAGGTGACAGACGCCGTCTCCTGCAGACTGCTCTGATTGTCGGCGAGTATCGCCCGGTAGCGGCTACGGTCCAGCCGGAAATCGAGCCGAATGTCGCCGGCGACCGGACTGTCGCACACGACGAGCATCCTCGTCGTGGTCTCGTCGACGAGGGTGAGTGTCGTTCTCTCCGCCGAGTTTTCGAAGAGCCTGATTGTCACATCGGCACCTAGCGGTTCGGGGCTCTCGATGAGCAAGAAACCGGAATCGTGCCAGCTGATCTCGAGCCTCCGCGGCTCGGCGCGAAGCGGTATCGCCAGTGCCTCGACCCATTCGGAGAATGTCGCGTTGGCATCCCGAAGTTCGGCCGGGGTGTGCAGCGGCGGGGCAAGCAACTCGACTCGGCCGACCTCGCCCGCCGAGCTTCCGATGTGGCCGGCGAAATCGTCGTAGCGACTGGTGACGAACTCGAACCGGTAGGCGTCCAGGCCGTCGACCCGCAGCGAGGCGAAGGACGCCGTCCCTTGCGCGGCCAGCGCCATCCGGCCTTCGCGAAATTGATTGCGCGGCAATGTGATCTCCGATGAGCCGACCCGCGCGCGGATTTCGTCGTCAAATGCTGTGACCTGGAGAAGGTAGGGCGCACCGTCGATCAGCGGGCTCGACTCCAGGTCGGTTTCGAGGCCGTTGAGCAGGCTGGTGATCCTGAGTTGCGCAGAAGCCACGTCGATCCAGCAAACCAATGCGTCCGAGCCGTTGACCGCAAGTGCCAGGCCCGCCCGCGTTTCAACAGCCGTGATCCCTGCCTCGGCTTGAAAATGCATCCAGTCGCCATCGCCGAAAGCTGCCGTTTGGATCGCCCCGCCCTGGGGCGCGGCGAGATCTGTGTCGGCGACCTGCCAGGCGCCGCCGCTCACGGTGAGGGCAGTCAAGTCGGCGTCCTCGAAGGCTGCGCGGTCGATGAAGGGCCCACCCTCGGGCCTCAGGTTCACCCGCAGCGGGGTGCGCGCAGGCCAGCGCTTGACCGGCGCACCCGGCGCAGCGGGATCAAACGGCTCATGTGAGAGGACACGTGTCCGCCGCGGCTTCGGTGAATTCACTCCACATGCCGGTTGGGACGCCGCCGCGACTTCGAAGCGCAGCCATTGCGGGTCAAGCGTGACCGCTTCCCGCACATGCTTGACGGTTCCACCAACCCTGGGGCCCCCCGTTCCGGGAGGTGGGACGGTACCGCGGTGCGCGACAATCCAATCGGGACTGGGCACCGACACCCGGATCGGTCGCCGATTCCCCACCACGATGTCGCAGGTCAGTTCCCAGTCCAGACGTTGCCTGCGTTCGGGCGGGTCGGCCGGGTTGCTGGGACGCTCGAGGCCCTGAACGATGTCGAAGCGTTCGTTGAAGGCGAGCATTGCGGGCTCGCGCCGGTACAGCGTGGCACCGGCACCCGGGTATACCGATTCGATGTACGGATCGAGCTCCGCCCCGATCCGCGGGCCGGCGTTGAGGCCGGGCAGTGCCTTGGTCCGGAACAGCGCGATCTGCGGCACCTCGGTGGCAAGGGTCCCCGCGCTGGTATGCGAGACCGCGATGCGCGTGGCGATCCGGACCTCGTATTCATGGTTGGGCAGCCACGCGAACCGGCTCCCGTTGCCCGCGGTGTCCGGATCGAAGCTTCCGCACCGGGTGTCGTGCAGCACTGCGCCGAGAACTTCCGAAAGCGCCTCGTAGCTCACCGAAACGACGTCGATCGAGCCGGAAATGCTTGCGCTCGGCGGCAGTGGCCGGCCGGTGATCCGCAGCACGATGTGAGTGATGCCGTTCGGGTCGGACAGCGTGATCGACGGCGGTGAGTCAGAACTCAGCTCCAGGGTGAGTTCGTTGATGAGTTTCAGCCCCCGGAAAGCCGAGATCACCACACTGCGCCGGACATGCATCGCCGTCCAGTGCAGCTTGAAATCGACAGAATGCGCGGGTGTGGCGAAAGTGATTGTGGCAAAGGCGCCTTCGGTGAGACTGGCCATCAGCGGTCGGGCGATTTGAGGGCCGGGCGCGGGTTCGGGTGCGAACACGACGGGTGGCGGTACCAGCCACCGAAGCGTGCTGCGGCTTTCGGAGAAGAACCGGGTCGTGGGTGCCCGATCCCCTACCGGCAAACCCTCGAAATCGAGGATATGGGTGCGCGGCGCCTTTTCGAACGTCGGGCAGCAGGGCCAGCCCGGCATCGACCTGACGATGTTCTCGTCGCCGATGAGGTTCGCCAGCAGGTGCAGGTATGGAAGCTCGGAATTGAGCAGCAGGTGTCGCGGATCCAGGGTCTGTTCGCGCTGAAAGTCCGCATCCCATCGCATCGCGACCGGCGACAGTGCGCCACCGCTGGACGGAGGGGTGTTCAGCAGGTTGTCGGTGCGGCTCGCAGCGGGATCGAGAAGCGTTGTCCAGGTTGAGGAATCCGGCCCGTGAAGGGGCCGCCGACGGATGCCGATTTCGACGAGTTCGTAGGTGGTGTCGACGTCGCCGCTGTTCTGTCTGCTGGCGTTCGGTGGCGTGTTCTGCCCCCAGATGATCCGGTCGTCGACCGTGGCTTTGAAGTGAAGTGCGATCCGGCTGTCGATCGGAACCGCTGCCGACACCCCGGTCACGCCGGGCGTGGCGATGCTCGTCAATTCGGCAATGCTGAAGGTCCGGTCGAGTTCGGTTGACAACGCCGACACCGGGACGGTGATCGGGTCTCCGGATGCCAGCGGATGCGCCATCGCGGCCAACAGTGGCGATGACGCCGTCGCCATCTCACCAAGTTTCGGTTGACTGATCGTCCTGTTCCAGCGAAATGTCTTGTCGGGCATCCACCACGGCGTGCGGATCTTGATCTCGCAGGCGATGCGCCGATATGCCGGATCGGGACCAAGGAACACCCACTCGATCTTGAAGCTCGCGCCGAATCGGAACACGTAGAGGACGTTGATGCGGATCGAGCCCTCGAGCCATTGGGCGAAGCCGGCGACGCGCGATTCGCTGCGCCAGACCCCGAGCTGCAGCTGCATGGCCAAAGAGAAGTCGATGGAGCCAATGGCGCATCGCTTGGTGCCCCCGCTGACCTCGGCCCGGAATGCGATCACCCGGGTGCCGTCGGGCACGTCCACGATTTCCAGGCAGGCGCCGACGAACAACTGCACCTTGAAGACCCACAGATCGCCCTTGACTCGTAAGGCAAGCCAGCTCGACACGTCGTCGAGCCGCCCGATGGCGAAGGTGGCCGGTTGGTTTGTCGCGTAGACCGTCCCGGTGAGACCGACGGCGTCGTTGAAGAAAGGCAGCTCTCTCCCTGTGACGTTCTGCACTCCGATCGCGAGCCCCGCGAGCACGCTCCAGCGGTCGCCGTCGACCTCGACGACGGCGTAGGCGATCGGCTTCTTCCCCTTGGCGTAGATCTCCAGCGCGCCGAGCAGACCGCTCGACACAGGTGTGTCGAAATAGAGGAAGAAGCCCTCGATGCGGATGCCTTCCTCGGCGCCGAGGCGAACCCCGGCGCCTACGGCGAAGGCCCAGGCGTTCTGCTTGGGTTCCCAGCCGGCCGCCGCGATGTTGCGGGTTCCCGGAATCTCGATCCCACCGGCATTGGCCTTGTACCACTCGAAAAGCCGCATCGGTTGTGCAGCTGCGGCGTCGGCAGGGCCGAGTCGTGGCTGCATATCCCAGGCGAACAGCCCCCGCAGGTTGACGAGGGACACGCCCGGGCTGAGCGGGATGGGGCTGACATGCACACCCGCCATGACGTAGGTGAATTCCTGTCCGCCCGTCGCCCGTCCGTAGAGGAACTGGCCACCGATCGAATAAACGGTGTTGCCCAGCGTGCCGCCGGTTATGGTCTGACGGCTCAGGCTCAGATCGATCGCAAAAGCGGTCTCGCGCAACCGCACCGGGCCCTCGATGCGGTCGCTGATCATCCCCGAGCCGATGATCGAGACGCGGCCGAACTGGATGAAGAGTCCGAGGCCGTCGAGCAGGAGCGGGCGGCCCTCGCCCCGGATCTTCCACCGCAGCCGGTTGAATTGGATACCCAGCGCCGGCTTCTTCTCCTCGCCGGGCGCCGGCTGCGAGGTGGGCACGCCGAAGACCGGCCAGCTGCCGCTGAAGGAGAAGTAGCGCGAACCGTCGGGCTCGGTGACGAACCCGAATTCGTCGATGGAAAGCCGTATCGTGCCAAAGGCTTTGAGCTCCGCCTTGTCGGCCTGCCAGAAGTTGCCGATGGCGGGGTCACCGAACTTGTAGCCGATGTCGTTGACGACGATCGTGGTCGGCGTCTCGGTGCGGGAATCGAGCTTCACCGGAGGGTCGGCATCCAGATCCGGCGCACTCCCCTCCGACCCCAGCACGATGACCAGGTCTGCGACGAAGACAAGCGACTTCCAGTATTCGGTCTCGGGATCGTCGTCGAACAGACGCCGGAATGAGATGCCGGCGCGCACGCCGCTGGCCTTCACGTGCGCGCCGAACAGGGTGAAGGGGGCGGTTGCCGGTGGTTCGCGATGAATGCCGGCTTCGAGGGTCCACTCGTCGGTGATCTCGACCGTGGCGTTCATGCCGAGCGCCTGCGGGTCGTCGCTGATCGCCATGTCGAGGAAGGCGGTCTGCGGGTCGTCGAGCGACGTGCCGTTGCCGAAGCTGCGGACGAGCGCCTGGCGAACGATGACGTACAGACCGTCGTCCCGGTTGACCCCCGAGCCTTCGTAGATCGCGACCTCGACCGGTTTGTCGCCCAGGTTGTAGATCCCGTTGGGGTTGTCGTCGATGCCGAGGCTGCGGCGCACGCCGGCGGTGAAATGCACCGGGAACGGCACGGGCGCTTCGGCGGACGCCAGCAACACGAGGTCTTCGAGCACAGGTTCGACGAATTGCGCCGACGGGCGGTTCTCGTTTGATTTCGCCGTTGCGTCGAAGAGGCGGGAGCGCGGATCGAACAGGTCAATGGTGCGCGCAGTGATGAAGCCGCCTCCGGGTGGCGAATCAAGTTCGTGCCGCATCCATTCCAGCGCCTCGGTTCGCCGGTCGATCGCGGGCGACGGATCGGCGGTAAGAACTAAGCCGAGGTCATGGACTGCGGCGCAGGGAATTCCGGAGAATCGGCAGGGTCCGACCGACACCGGCGTGGCGAATTGCAGGACGAAGTCGCGTTCCTCGCTGCATCGGAGTTTCACATGTGCCCGGATGACGCTGGGTGCGGTGGCGTTCAGCATGACGTCGTACGTGTCGGTGGCGCCCGCGACGAAGCTGCCGGAGACGACGTCTCCCGATCCCGGATCGATCGGAACGAGAAGCCCGTCGGGAATCGCGATCTGAACCGGAAGTGCTTCGACGATCCATTCGACTCCGGTCGGGCTCTGGCGGACGTAGAGTCGTGCGCTCGTGCTCGGGATCAAGCGGAACTCGAACTTGGGCAGGGATGCGAAGACGACCGGAAGCGAAGGGGTGGCGATCCCGACGGCGACATCGGCTGTCAGACCGATGTTTTCGCCCGACGCGCTGGGTTTCAAATTCTGAAAGCTCAGTGCGCCTTCGAGTTCCGCGACAAGCTGGCCTACGTCGGCAGGATCCAGCGTCAACTGCTCGATCGGCCACAGCGCGGAAGCCTCGGCGATCGTCGTGACGCCCAGGAGGTCGAAGAAGCCGATATTGCTCACGGTTCGTCCTCGAGCGCCGTGGTGGGATCGGAGATGGTGTTGAAGATCTGTTCGCTGTGTGGCTCCACTGCCACTTGGAGGGTGAGTTGGATGAAGTTGCTGACGGCGGCAGGTAACTTTTCGATGATCTCCGGCAGATCGTTGAACGTCGGTACGGGCACAGCGAGTTCGCCGAGCGGTACGATGCGATTTCCTTGGTAGCGGGTGCGTTTGAACAGTTCGAAACCCGCGATGGGGTCGCGGAACAGGCAAGCGCCCAACTCGGGAGTCAGTCCGAGCTGCTCGCCCCACAGCCGCATCCGAAGATCGCGAGCCGGGTTGTGGGGGGCATTGCGCAGCTCCTCGGGGATGGCGAAGGCGGTGATCTCGCCGTCATGGAAGAAGCCGCGCCGGTTGATGTTGGTGGAACCGATCGCGACGAACAGGTCGTCGACCATCATGATCTTGGAATGCAGGAAGATCGGCATGGGTTGCGCAGCCGTGATCGCCGTGCCCTTCTCGTGCGGCCGCGGGTTCTCGCACCAGCGGCCGGCGGTGCCGTTTCCACCGCGCAAGACCGAGAGTTCCTTCGCCGGCTGGTTGTTGGGGCCCACCGCGTCGGCTGAGCCGGTCACATACATCAGCTCGCCGTTCGCCCAGACGAAGAAGCGGCCGGACGGGACGCGGGTGGCGGGCCCGACGAGCAGACTGTTCTGGCTGCCGTCGATGTCGGCGAGCAGTGTGAGGCGGCCCTTGCTGGTGGTGCGTCCGGGGGGATCGAGCACGGGCTGGCGCATGGGGGTGCCGATGAACAGGCGATCGCCCCACGCCAGAGAGAGATCCTTGAAAAAGTTGCCGCGCTTGCGGTCTCCGAAGTACACCTCGAGGAAGCTCGGTAGCAGGATGATCAGCCGTTCACAATTGTCGGCGGCCCCGACGAGCGCGGCCATGTAGTCGTCGCTGGGCACCATGTACTGCTCTTCGATGTAGATGTGTTCGCGTGCCGCGCGGATGGCCTTGACGAATGTGTTGTGGGTGGTCGCGTTACCCTCGGGCGCCCAGCGGAATCCCGGTCGGCCCGGTGCGGGTTTGAACGAGGTCTGGGCCACCTGGATGATGTCGCGGCCCCTTTGTGACAGCTCAGACAGCACGGGCACGGCTGGCACGTCTTCGGCTGGGCGGGAAGCGATTTCAGTGTCCGAGAGGTGGGCTTCATCGCGGCCTTTGAAGACGTGGAAGACCTCGGCGGCGACGGGACCGGTCAGCCGGCAGTGGACGTCGTGGAACGGGCCCGGCGCGGGCTCTGCCTCGGAATCGGGCTCGGTCCACTTGGCGGCCTGGTGTCCCGGCGAATCGAGGCGGTTCGCGTTGACATCGATGCCACCCACATAGGCCGAGTAGCGCTCCGGGCCCGACTCCACCCTCTTCACGAGCTGAAGCTTCTGGTGGAAGATGCCCCAACGGTCCTGCAGCTTGCGGATCGAGTCAGCCGTCGGAAGCGGCAGCGGGATCTCCTCGGCCAACGGATTGTCGTCCATCGAGACGGGATGCGGCGAATAGCGCGCGTCACAGACCGCGGCAAGCCGCTCGAGGAAGTCCGGGCTGGTCTGCTCGGCCACCTTCCTGATCGCCTTGCCGACCGGCTCGCCGTCGGCGAGCAGGAGGTGGTAGACGACCAGCCCTCCCGCAGTGAGCAGAACCCAGATGCCGAACCCCAACGGGCTGGTGTGGCCGGTCTTCGTGGTCACCGACGCGACTTGTCCGCCGACACCGAGCAAGATCAGCATCACCATTCCGGCGTCGGCCGCCAGCATGTCGAGTGCCTGATCGGAAGCCTGCAGGAATTGCGCAGCAAGCACTTTCACCTGGCCCCCCTCGTCCTCGATCGTCTTGGCGAGGTTGACGAGCCGGGTCGCATCGTCGGGCGGCTCGAACGGAAAATCCTTGAATGCCCAGCCGG
The DNA here is from genome assembly GCA_963715215.1 of uncultured Actinomycetota bacterium. Taxonomy (GTDB): domain Bacteria; phylum Actinomycetota; class Actinomycetes; order Mycobacteriales; family Mycobacteriaceae; genus Mycobacterium. The sequence continues at coordinate 261,879 of CAVQRJ010000020.1, read as the reverse complement.
CGAAGTAGGCGGCACCGCCGGCTCCGATCGCGGCCCTCAGGTCGGTCATCAGCCGCGCGAAGCTCTCCTCCCCGTCGACGAGCGGTTCCATCAGGCTGCGGGTCCGGAACCGGGCGCCCGGCAGGTTTGATTCCGGATCCTCGTGCAGGTACGGGGCAAGCCATTTGCCGAGATTCATGAGCTGCAGATGGCCGCCGTCGAAACCGGCAGGAACGTCGAGCCGGTTGCTACCGGGCACATTGGTCACCGCCGTATCGAGAAGCGCCATCAGCGGCAACGTCGCGTCGTCATCGGCAGGTGCCCGCTCCCAGCGCAGCGTCCCGTGCAATGCCACACCATCGACTTCGCCTGCGGTATCGGAGATTCCGCTGGACACCTGGCTGCCGTCGGTGATGCGAATGGTCTGGCCCGGGTACGGCCTCCCCTGCACATCGAGCAAGCGCAGCCGTCGCCGGCCTGCGTAGGCGTCTGCCCATTGGCCCCAGCCGGGGTCGGCGCCGGGCACCGAGGCGAGCCGGTCGAACCAGGCCCACGGCGCGAGCGTCATCCGGTCCTGGAACATGACGCCGAGCCAGGCGCCCTGCATTGGGATGACCGGGTCGCTGGGCCGTACGCCCGTGTGGTCGGCTGGATACGGGACGCCTTCGTAGCCGAGGTAGAAGGTGGGCATCCCGCCGGGGATCGAGCGGAGCATGTCGCCGATCAGGAACGGCATGATCGAGAGCTCGATCAGGTTCGGGACGGGCGCTCCCGGATCGAGATCGACGGTCTTCGTCGCGCCCGTCGCCGGCCAGCGGAGATCGAGTTCGGCGCCCTGCGGTTCGATCCGGGTGAGCCACATGGTCGCTCGCTCGTAGCGGGCAGGCCGGACAGGAGCGGTCGTCCGGTAGCGATCGGCAAAGGTGACGAGCGCGTCGGCGGCCGTGAAGAGCCGGACATCGGCGAGATCGAAGGGCGGCCGCATCATGGGATCGCCACTTCGTTGCTGGTCGTCGATGCGCTTCTGAGGCGATAGCGGCGCGGACCGGTTTCGCGGGCCAGCTCGAACGTCGTCCGGCTGGTGGGGACGGGCGCCGAAACGCGGGTCCACGGCCCGTCGTCGTCGGAGGATTCGACCACGACGGGCCGGGTCGCCGATGTCGGCCACGTCCAGCTGAGCCGTACGACGTCGGGCAGGGCACTCGCGGCAAGATCAGCCATCGCGAGGCCGGGATACGGAGCGCTCATCCGCCAGGGTCCGCCCAGCGCGGACGGCAGTCCGTCGTGCGTGGTGGAAACGGCCCAGATGCGTTCCGGACCGCTCGGCGGGACGGACGCCACCGCGAGGCCCGTCAAACCCTCGTCATCTTCGTCGAGTTCGGTCGCGGCTACGGCCGTGGGGACGAGGACTTGCCCGTCGTCGAGCACCAGCCGCAGATGGCCGGAGGGGTGAAGGTCCGGCCGGTTGGGCACCCTGACAAGCGATCCATTGGCAGGCGCGGACGCGAGTGTCCGGAAGATGAGCACATGAGACAGGTCTTCGGCGGCTGTGACGCGGAAGCGCAGTCCCGCTGCCGGGTCGGTTGCCCGGGAGGGTTCCTTCACGGGCCTGGGCCCTGGCGCCATCGACGGCACGCGGACGACCGCGGGCGGTACGAATCCATCCGGTGAAGCCTGTCCGGCGCTGTTGGCCTTCCGGAGCCGGTAGACGTGACGCGACGCGGACGCGGGCAGGGTCTCGTCGAACGCGAAGCCAGTGATGGGTAGCTCAATCACCTTGCGGAACAGTCGATCCCGAAAAGGGTGCAGGGCGGCGAGGGCGACGAGGTATCGGTCGGGAAGCGTTTGGAAGGCGCCGGTATCTAGATGCTCGATGATGGTGGCGAGGTCCTGCGGGTTGGAGATCGCGATCGGCTCCGCAGCACCGTCGAACGTTCCGACAAGCGCGCCGCCGCTCGCGCCACAGTGCTTGAGGAGGTCGTCGCCGTGCAGTCGCTCCACGAGCACCGGTTCGCTGGCCGACAGTCCTGAGCCCGCAGTATGCGCCGTGAAGTCGAGACGAAACCGCACGTCTCCAAGTGCAGGTTCGGGTGAGACGATGCGATGCGCTTCGGCTGCCGGTGGAGGCGGGTCGTAGGACGGCTGGATGAGCTTCCGCGCCTGACAGAGGACGCCGGCCACCCCGCTTTCGTTGCCGGGCAGCGGGGACGCGCCGGAAAAGCTGTCGGGGACGTATGCCTGATCGTCGGCGGCGCTGACACCGATCCAGAGCGCGTCCCGGGGATGGACCTCGGTGAGTGTGAGGCGATCGCGCAGCACGAACTGGTACCGCTCGCTGCTGGTGATCGGGATGACTGGGAGCAGCCGTTCAGACCAGCCATTCGGACGGGTGAACCGGTCCGAATAGTTGAGTTGCAAAATGGTCGGCCCGGTCTGCGGCGTCCTGAATCCGCCGGCAGGCGCCGGAACCTTGGTGCTGAGCGTCAGTTGGATCGCGGTTCCGGCCGAATGCCCTTCGATGAAGAACGGGTATCCCGCATCCAGGTACTGGCCCATGGCGGCGTCGGGGTCGATGGCCCGCTCCGCCGTTGCGCCGACCCGATACACACCGGGTTGTCCCGGCACCGCGGCCACGCTGGTCAACAGGCAGCCAACCGAATCCAACGGTGGGGCGAGATAGATCCGGAAGTGGCGGGCGAACGGGTCGATCGCGCGTTCGCTTGCGTGCCAACCCCATTCGAGCACGATCGCGTTGTCGCTCGTCCCGAGCAGCGTGGTGTCCTCCGCTGTGAGGTCGGCGCCGCGGACCAGAACTCGTGCGGTCACGCCCGAGGGCGCCGCGGCGGGCAACAGGTCGGTCGATCGCGTGTCGACTCCCGCCGGGACGGGTGGGGCCTCGTGCTTCTCCAGTCGGACGGGCGGTGTCTCGGTGGCGATCGAACCGTGGCGGCCGACCGAGTCGATGGCGGTCACGCGGTACCGAAGCATCGTGCCGGGCTCGGGTGGCGACGGTTCGGCCTCGCCCTCCGCGCCTTTCAGGAACGTGTCGTGATGGGCGAATCGCGACGCGCTGCCATTCTGCTCGCCGATTTCGGGAAAGCACTCCATGAGATCGACGCCGCAAAAGATCGCGGTGTCGCCGGGCGGGCTGTCGATCGACCCGACCACCGGGTCGTCCTTTCCCAGCACCGGTTCCCACTGGCCCGCCGGTTCCAGTCGCCGTTCGAGGAAGAAGGAGCTTGCTTCCAGCGGCGGACTGCTACCGGGAATGGTCCACCCCGCCATTGCCGCGGGCTCCCAGCTGATTTCGATGCCGAGCGGCATCCGCGGCCGGATCCCATCGGCGGTCAGCGGCGGGCTTGCCCGTTGCAGGCTCGATGCGAAGGGCGAGTCAGGCGGCTTCGGCCGAGGCGTATCGACCAGCTTGATCGCCGCCAAGACAAGGTCGTCGGGTTCGAGTGGGCCGGGATCGACCAGGATGGCCGACAGAAATCCCTTGCCCCGCAGCCTCAGATGGCTGGCCGCACTGGGCAGTGTGACGACAGGATCAGCGCCGGGCGGGACGGCCACAGACATCGCTGTCGGGTTGTTCCAGGCGAATCCCGCTTCCAGCACCAGGCTGTGGCCCGGGTCCAGCTCTAACTGAATCACGTTGCTGGGAAACGGGAGGTCGATGACCGCGCTCGTGTCCTCGATACCCGGTGTGATCCAAGGCAAATGGTCAGGATGGGATTCGAGCAGAAGCCCTCTGCGTGTCGCGACGAAAAGACCGGTTTCGGCGACTCCGGGCGAGCGTGTGACGGTCCGTGGCGCGGGAAGGCGTACTCGACAATCGTGGAGGAAGAAGTCGTCGGGCAACTGGGTGCCGGTCGGAACGGTGTGGAAGCCGTAAATCTGTTGCGCGGAAGGAAAACTCGCCGAAATCCGATAGTCGTAGAGCTGACCGACCATCAGCGATGGATCGTCGTCGAAGATCGAGAACCCCAGCGCACGACGCCACAACGGGCTTGCGAACGTCATTCGAAGTGGGTCGAGTACGCCCATCTCGTCGAATTCGTCGTCGGCTTCCTGGCGGATGAGGATCGTGCCGCGCGGTCCTGCCGCCAGTGGACGCAGTAGGTTGGCCACCCCGGCGAAGCCGTCCTGGTCGATCGAGTCACCCCTGATCAATCTGGACTTGGCCTCGGCGAACTCGTCGGCAAGGCCGGGCATCAGTTCGGTGACCGGCAGTTGGCGTTCGGCGACCAGTGTCGCCGCTGACCAGTCATCGCTGGCGGAGTCGGGTCGGCAGATCTCGATGTTGGTGTCGGGATTGCTCGAGGTCAGGTAGACGACCAGGCGGTCGACCGGTTGCGGACCCAGCGTGAAATCCCCGGAGAGCGGCCCGATCGCCGCGACCGCCTTGCCGTGGCGATATCCAACGAGGACAGCGATCGCCGCCCTTACTGTCCCGTGCAGTCCACCTGTTGCCACGGCAATGTCGAAGCTGCAGACGGTACACGGCGCGCCGCCGACCGGGAACGTGCCCGGCGCAAGTAATACGGTGCCCAACGCGATGACGCGCTCTTCTGGCCGCGTCACACGGCCGACGGCGACACGTTCGCAGACGCTCGGTCGATCGGGCTGGTGCGGACGGCGCTCGACCTTCCAACCCGTCGGTGAATGCAGACACGTCGGAGGCCCGCACCACGACAGGTGGACGCCTGTCGCGCCCGGTTCGACGACGGGTATCGCGCTGGCGAAGATCTGTGTCAACGAAGCCGCCCCCTTCCCGTCGCCCCTGGCCGAATTCTCGTCGATATCAGCGTTGATCACTGCGGTTTCGTAGACGCCGCACCCTTGTTCTTCGTCATCCGAGGAACTGTGGATCGCCCGGCGCTGCCGCGACGTCGGCTGTGTGCCCCGAATGCGTTTGATTACAGCCTCATTGCCGAGTCAGACTGCTGGCGGTCCGAGGATGTCTGCGCGCCATGCCGTAGGGTCGGAAAATCAGTAACACCGCGCCGACTCCGGTCGGACACCCACCGCCGGGCCCGCGGGCGGTCACGCCCCTCCGCCCGCTGGTGGCCGCCGCCTGCGGTGCCGGCTATCTGGTCGCCGGCGAGTGGTTGATTCGGCGCCTGTTCGCCCACTACGGATCGGTGGTGTCGATTCCACTGCCGGGCATCCCCGTGGTTCTCATCAAGGACCCGGAGTTGGTCAAGCAGGTGTTCACCGAGAAGCCCGACATCCTGTTGGGCGGCCGAGGCGTTCGTCCGTCGGCCCTCATCTACGGAACCGGTTCGATGTTCGTTCAAGAAGAACCCGAACACCTGCGACGCCGAAAGCTGCTGACGCCGCCGCTACATGGCAAGGCCCTCGAGAACTACCGGCCGCTCATCGAGGACAGCACCCAACATGCGCTCGCGTCGTGGCCGACGGACAAGCCGTTCGAAATGTTGCGCGCGGCGCGCGAGCTGGCCCTCGACGTGATCGTCCGCGTCATGTTCGGTGTGGAGGACCGCAGCGAGCGCGCCCGTCTCGGCCGCCCCTTCGAGACGCTGCTGGATCTGGGCTCATCGGAGCAACTGATTGTGCGTGTCGCCCTGCACTCGGTGGGCGGGCTGAAACGCTGGCCCAGGCTCGACCACGCGAACCGGGGAATCGACGACCTGCTGACGCCGATGATCGCCGCCCGGCGTGAGGACCCCGACCTGCACAATCGCACCGACATCATGTCGTTGTTGCTCACCGCCCGAGGCGAGGACGGCGAATGCCTGACCGACAAGGAAATTCGTGACGATTTGGTCACCTTGGTGCTGGCCGGCCACGAGACGACGGCCACGACATTGGCCTGGATGATCGACTTGTTACTGCACCACCCCGACGTGCTTGCCAAGGTGCAGGAGGAGGCGGACGCGGCCGAATCGGCGTCGTACACGCAGGCGGTGATCCACGAAACGCTTCGCATTCGACCCCCCTCCCCCTTCACCGGGCGCTACACCACGGCCGACTATCCACTTGGCGGGTACACCGTGCCGGCCAAGACGCGAATCGTCCCGCACATCGGCGAGGTCAACCTCAACGCCGAGACGTATGACCATCCCCACGAGTTCCGGCCTGAGCGATTCCTCGACGCCAGCCCACCGACGTATGCGTGGATTCCTTTCGGCGGCGGTATCAAGCGTTGCCTCGGCGCGAGCTTCAGCGTGCTGGAGCTCACCGTCGTCCTCCAAACACTGCTGCGATGCGGCAGGTTCGAGGCCGTGCACGACGATCAAGATCGACAGGTTCGGCGCGGAATCGTGTTGCTCCCACACCGCGGGGTTCTGGTCCGCTATCACGCCGAGAACGGCTGAGCCGCCGACACGAGCCGATTGACCGGATGCCGCGGATGAGCGCCACCGGCGGGTCATAATCTTGCGAGCGTTTCGCCGATGACAAAGGAGTCGCCGATGGAGATCGACCCGGCCGCAACCGCCTGGCTGCTTGCCTGCACGGCCCTGGTCCTGTTGATGACACCCGGCCTGGCCATCTTCTACGGCGGCATGGTCCGGTCGACGGGCGTGCTCAACATGATCATGATGTGCTTCATCTCCATCCCCGTCGTCACGATCGTGTGGTTGCTGGCCGGCTATTCGCTGGCGTTCGGCCAGGACGCCGGCGGCGGGCTCATCGGCAACCTCGCCCACTTCGGACTGCTGGGCATCGATCCGACCACCGTGCGGTCCGGTATTCCCGAGTTGCTCTTCGTCACGTTCCAGCTCGGCTTCGCGATCGTGACGGCCGCACTCATCTGCGGCGCGATCGCCGACCGCGCGAGATTCTCGGCGTGGATGATCTACCTCGCCGTCTGGACCGTCGCCATCTATGCGCCGGTCGCGCATTGGGTCTGGGGACCCAACGGGTGGCTCGCGTCATTGGGCACCGTCGACTATGCGGGTGGGCTCGTGGTCGAGATCGTCTCCGGCTCATCCGCATTGGCGTTGGCGCTTGTGCTCGGTCCACGCATCGGGTTCAAGTCCGAGGCGATGCGACCGCACAACCTCCCGTTCGTATTGCTCGGTGTCGGGCTGCTGTGGTTCGGATGGTTCGGCTTCAACGCGGGCTCGGCGCTGACCGCGGACGGGAAGGCGTCGGTGGTTTTTCTCAACACGCTGATCGCCGGCTGCCTGGGGATGCTGGGCTGGATCTTCGTCGAACGTGTCCGGGACGGCCGGCCAACGACATTCGGTGCAGCCTCGGGCGTGGTCGCGGGTTTGGTGGCGATCACTCCATCGTGCGGATTCGTCGCACCCATCGGCGCGTTCGTGGTCGGACTCGCTGCCGGCGTGGTGTGTTCGTACGCCGTCGGCTGGAAGTTCAAGGCCGGCTACGACGACTCCCTCGACGTCGTCGGCGTCCACTTCGTCGGCGGCGTCGTCGGCACCTTTCTCATCGGTCTGCTCGCCGCCGAGATGGTGTCCGGCGGTGTCGAAGGGCTGTTCTACGGCGGCGGACTGTCACTGCTGGGCAAGCAGACGCTGGCCATCCCCGTGGTCGCGCTCTTCGCCTTCGTCGTGTCGTTCATCATCGCGAAAGCCATCGACACCACCTTCGGATTCCGCATCCAGCGCGAAGACGAGATCTCCGGGATCGACCTCGCCCAGCATGCGGAGACCGCCTATACCGAGGGAGTGCACGGCGCACCGCAGAAGCGGCCCGGTCTCGGCTGACTGCGGGCGAATCAGACCGTGGCAGCGGCCTTTACAGCTTCGATCCTCGCCGGCACATGTTTGTGCCATGGAGTCCCCGCGTAGGCGTCTCGCCACTCCGTCGACGTGAGCGCATTCGGGGCGACGCCGGGAACGTGCGTCTGACCGTCGTCGTCGACGAAATCGAGACCGAGGCCGTTGGGTAGCGACGCGTGGCCAGGAAGCATCGCCTCGCTGATCTCGACGCTCGCTTCTGCACTGCCTGCCGCGGTCGTGATGCGTGCACGTCCGCCGGCGACCAGACCGAGTGCCTGCGCATCCTCCACGCTGACACGCAGCGCCCCTTCGGCGTCGCGCTTGCGCCAGGTCGGGTCGCGAAAGATGTCGTTAGCCGTGTAGGCCCGGCGCTCGCCCGCCGACAGCACGACCGGGAACTCCGCCGTCGTCAGCGCGGTCGGTGCGGCGCGCAATCCGCGTATCTCATCGAGCATTTCGGGCATCTCGAGCGCGATCTTGTGATCGTCGTGGGCGATCAGCTCGAAGTCGTCCTCGTATTCGTGTGCGGTGAACGTCACACCCGAGCGGCTTTGCAGGATCGCCTCGAAGAGCGCGTTGCCGTCGGCGTGACCGGCGCGCCGCACCGCTTCGGGATAGGTCATCGCCGTCTTCTGCGCCAGCCCCCACAGCGCCGCTGCGCCCTTGAGTTGCTCGGGCAGCGTGGGCCCGAGCGTCTCGTAGAGAACGAACGGCAGCACCCGCGACATCGCGGGGTTGGCGCTCACGGCTCCGAGAAAAGCCTGTGCGTATGCGTCCAAGCCTTGGTCGGCGGCCTCTCGCAGTGGCTTCAGGTCGGCGTCGTCGACGACACCGAGCGCGCGAACAAGGCGCGTCCAGATTTCCGGCTCGGGCAACGTGCCCAGCAGCGGCTCGAGGAGCGGATGTCGGAGATGAAATGTGTTGTGCGGGAACTCCAGATTGAAGAACGTCGCCTCGGCCTTTTCGAACTGGCTTGCCGCGGGCAACACATAGTGGGCCAGCCGCGCCGTCTCCGTCATCGCGACATCGATGACCACCATCAGTTCCAGGGACTCGAATGCCTTTCGGCAAGCCGCGGAGTCGGCAACCGAATGTGCCGGGTTGCTGCTCTCGACGATCATGGCCCGGAAGCGGTTCGGATGGTCGGTCAGGATCTCCTGCGGCACCACGTTGGACGGGACCAGGCCGGAGATCACGGGTGAGCCTGTCACCGGTGATCGCCCGACACCGCCGAATGTGAACAGCGGCGCGAACGCCGAATGCAGGTGCTGGCCGCCGCGCTTGGCGAAGTTTCCGGTGAGGATCCACAACATCTTGTTCAGGTACGAACACAGCGTGCTGTTGGGCGCCTGCTGGATACCGAGATCCTCGAAGACCGCCACGCTGTCCGCGCCGGCGATGCGCCGCACTGCGGTGCGGACCAACTCCTCGTCGACACCGCAACGCTCCGCATAGTCGGCCACCGGCACCTGCCGGAGCACATCCCGAACGGCGTCCGCGCCATTGACGTGATTGGCCAAAAACCGTTCGTTGCAGAGGTTTTCCTGTACCAGCACCGCGGCCATCGCCGCCAGGCACCACGCGTCGGTGCCGGGTCGCACCCGCAGGTGGATGTCGGCCATCTTGGCAGTATCGGTGATCACCGGATCGATGACGATCATCGTGCGCGCGGGATCCTTGGCGATCTCGTTGAGAACCGTGCGGGCCCGCGGGAAGCTCTGCGACATCCATGGGTTCTTGCCGATGAAGACGGAGACCTCGGCATGCTCGAACTCGCCGCGCGTGTGCCCCCCGTACAGATGGGCGTCGACCCAAGCCTCTCCGGTCTTCTCCTGCGCCAACGCATTCGACCGATAGCGCGACCCGATCGCCTTGAGAAAGGCGCCGGCGTACGCGCCGCCCAGATGGTTTCCCTGGCCGCCGCCGCCGTAGTAGAAGACTTTGTCGCCACCGTAGGTGTCGCGGATGCGTTTGAAGCCCTCGGCGATCTCGGTGATCGCGGTGTCCCAGTCGATCTCCTCGTAGCTGCCGTCGGAACGCCGCCGCATCGGCGACGTCAGCCTGCTGCGGTTGTTCTGATAGTGATCGAGTCGCAGCGCCTTGTTGCACGTGTACCCCTGCGACGCAGGATGCTCCTTGTCACCGCGGATCTTGGCCAGCGTGCGGCCCTCGAGTTGCACGACGATGCCACAGTTGCACTCGCACAGGATGCAGGCTGTCGACTGCCAGTCACCGGTCATGAGGGCTGCCTTTCGGAGGGTTCGGCCTGCAGTAGTGCGCGCAGCTGACGCTGGACGAGGTCGAGTGGTTTCACGTCGCGGGACGCGCGGGCGACGATGATCGCGCCCTCGATCGAAGTCGTCACCAACATCGCCAGTTCCTCCGCGCGAGAGGCGGCGACACCTTCGGCCGTCAGTCGTCTGCCGATCAGATCCGTCCAGAGTGCGAACGCCGCCGCGGCGCGCTCGATGACCTTGCTGGTGCGTTCGGGATTGTCGGGGTCGCCCGCCTCGACCGTCACCGCGACAATCGGACATCCGGCGCGATAGTCGCTGCGGATCAGCTGCTGGCAGTACATCTCCGTCAGCTCATCCAACAGCTCGACGGCGCTGTCGGCCCCCGAGATCTTTCCCGCGATGTACGCCCCCGCGTAGTCGGTCGCCTCTTCAAGCAACTGCATCCGGCCGCCGGGAAAGTAGTGGTAGGCCGATCCGCGCGGCGCGCCGCTGTGCTTCAACACATCGGAAATCGCAGTCGCCTGGGCGCCGCGTTCGCGAATCAACTGCGCGGCGGAAACCACCATCCGCTCTCTGGGACCGCCCGTGACCACGTTATCTATGATGGCATACATAACATACGGATGGCTAGACGCGGGCCCGCGAGCGCGCAGCTACGTACGGTTTGAGCTCAGGATTCTGTACGCCAGTGAGCGCTCGGCGGTCAGGACTTCACGGGCTGCTCCTCCGCGGCTGCTGCTCCCCGACGTCGCGAGTGTCGCGGCGACGTTCGCGCAGCACCCACGCCGCCAGAGCCAGCGCCAGCACCACCCCGGCGAGCACGCCGATCTCAACGACTGCACGGGAGAACGCGGGGCCCTTCTCCAGCAGTGTCGCGGCCTCGACAGAGAGCACCACGATCTCCTTGATGCCGGCCAATATGCCGACGATCAAGAACGGTTCGGCGACGATCTCGTGCGACCGCAGGCAGGCGCGGACGGCATAGAGCAGCTCAACGAAGATGAAGATCAGCAGCAGACCGTCCAGGATCTCGAGCATGACGGCTTTGGCGGGAGCAGTGCGCAGCGTCAACATGGTGTTGAACTGCGCGACCAACAGCGCGACCGATCCGATGATCAGAACCAGCGAGATGCCCCAATAGACCGCGTCTTCCAGCTGGCCCAGGACTCGGTCGGCTAAGCGCTGCCGATCCTGCTCGTCTTCTTGGTGCTCGGACTCGGACTTGGCCATTGGGCCACGTTACGACTAATTCCAACAGTCAGCGGTTCAACATCCAGATACGGACGGACAGTGCCGTCGCGAACGCACACCACAGCGGATACAGAACAAGCGGTGCACCGCTCTTGGGTTGCACCTCGACCGCCCGTCGCGTCAGGTCGGCGCTGCTCGCGGTCAACGCCGCAGCCGCGACAGCCGACGCGCCGAGCTTGCGGCGGTTGAAGAAGAGCCATGACCAGCCGCCGTTCAGCAGGAGGTTGATGGCCAACGCGTTTCGGTACGCGCGGGCGCGTTCCGGGCGATGCCGATCCTCGAGCTGATCGACCGTCGACGCGGAGACGGCGGCGATGTCTGCGTAGAGAATCGGCCAGACGATCGGAAACACCTGCCGGGGTGGCTGAAACCACGGCTTCCGCAACTTGGCGTACCAGTCCGACTCGGCGGGCCGGCTGGCCAGGCCGCCGACCCCAGCGGTGACGAAGACCGCCGCCGCCGATTTCGCGAGGGTTCTCGGGCGCATGGACACTGATTAACCCTCCTGCCGATGTCACAAACTCCGTTGCGGAGTCAGCGAGCGCACCAACCGGTAGCCACCGTAAAGAAGTGCTGCGACAAGGAAGTTGACGAAGTACGCGACATCGGCGCCGTGCCAGGCCTCGGCGACGACACCGGTGAACAACGAGGTGTTCATGAACGGCACCGCGGCGGCGTAGGCGAGCACGAACGCGACCACGGCGGCGATGGCGTCGCCCCTGGCGGTGTGCTCCTCGGCCGGATTGATCGTCGCTCGTCCGCGCACCCGCAGCGCCCAGTCGATGACCACCACTGCGACGAATGCCGGAATCCAATAGCTCACCAACAGCAGCACATGCTCGAACCGGGACGCCGTCTGTCCACCGTGCAACCACAGAATCAGCCCAAATGCGATGACGGTGACGACGACTGCCGAGATCGGCCTGCGCACTCGCAGCCCGATCGTCTGCAGCGCGAGCGAACCGCTGTAGTCGTTCATCACTCCTGAGCCGATCGACGCCATTGCGATGATCAGCAGTGCGAGTGCCCCGAGGATGCCGCCGCCCATCACCGATCGCACGCCTTCGGCGGTGTGCTCCGACACCAGATCGCCCGCCGCGATCCCGATCCCCTGAACGAAGATGTACGCCAACACGATTCCGGCGAACGTGAATCCGAACACCCGGACACGTGACGAGTCCGCAGGCAGGTAACGACTGAAGTCCGCCGCGTAGCTGGCCCAGGAGATCGACAGGCTGAGCGCGATGGTGACCTCGAGGACGAACGCGCCGACCAGGTCGGCGCCCTGCACGGTCGGGGGCGTCACGATCTGGTGACCGGCGGCGAACTTGACCGCGAACACCACGAAGGTGACGAACAGAACCACCGTCAGAACGGCCTGGATGCGGTGGATCATCTCGTAGCCGAAGAACCCGACCGCGCCCTGCACACCGAGCACGATGAGAACAGCACTCCAGAACGGGATGCCGAGCAGCGCGGCAAGCGCTTCCCCACCGAACAACCCGACAAGCGCATCCCAGGCGATGGACGAAAGCCATTGCAGCGCTCCGGGAAGCACCACCCCGCCGCCGAACGCCATCCGCGAGTTCGGCAGCTGCGCCGTGCCGGTTCGCGGACCCCACGTCGACAGGTAGCCCACCACCAGTGAGCCGAGCACCGTCCCGATCACCATGGCGAACATGCCGAGCCAGAACCCGAGGCCCAACGCGATCGCAAGCGCGCCGGTGAAGACGCCGGTCATGTTGACCTGCGGCGCGAACCAGACGCTGAACAACCGCCGCGGGCTGCCGTAGCGCTGGTCTTCCCGAATCGGTGCGATACCGTGCGTCTCGACCGACATATCCCCGGTGCCGGACGGCGTGCGGCCACTGAACGTGGGCGCTGTCAGCGCGCTGGATGAACGGCCCCCTCGCATCATGGGTCTATTCGACCACGACCGGTTCCACCCGCCTTCTTGGCCTAGGGACATAATCGAGAGAACCGAAGATAAGCTAACGATCGGAGAGCGTGGCGTGGTCGAGTCGGAGTCGACACGCCCAGCTGTCCCGGTCGAGCAGTCGCCTCGACGACCCCGGCGACTGATCGTCGGGCTGAGCATCGTGGTCCTGACCGTCGCCGTCCTGCAGACCGCGGTCGTTCCGGTGCTCGGCATCATCGCCGACCAACTCGACAGCTCCACCGTCGGAGTCAGCTGGGCGGTCACCGCGAACCTGCTCGCCGCCGCGGCGGCCACCCCGTTGATCGGTCGGCTGGCCGACCTGCACAGCAAGAAGCGCGTGCTGTTGACAGTGCTGGCCGTCGTGCTGGTCGGATCGGTTCTCGCCGCCACCACGTCGTCGCTGGCACTGCTGATCGTGGCGCGGATACTGCAGGCCGCCTCGTTCGCGCTCTATCCGGTCGGCGTCGCGATCCTGCGCGAAGAACTGAGCGAAGACCGGATGGTTTCGGCGATGTCGGTGCTTTCGGGGACGCTGGGCTTCGGCGGCGGCACCGGCCTCGTCGTCGTCGGCCTGCTGATGAACCACGGCGCCAACTACCACCGCGTCTTCTGGCTCACCACCGCCTTCACCGTCGTCGTCATCGCCATCGTGGTTCTCGTGGTGCCCGCCAGGCCGCGCAGCACGACGGGGACGATCGACTGGCTCGGCGCCGTCGGACTCGCGGCCGGACTGTCGGCAGTCCTGCTGGCGATCACCCAGGGGCACACGTGGGGCTGGGCGTCACCGCGAACGCTGGCCAGCGCGATCGGCGGCGTGCTCATCATGGTCGGATGGTGGCTCTGGGAGCGGCGGGCGAAGCAGCCGCTGGTGTCGACGAAGATGCTGAGCCGTCGCCCCATTCTGCTCACCAACCTCGCCACCGTCTTCGTGGGCATGGGCCTGTACTTCGCCTTCCTCGGCCTGACCCAGTTCGTCCAAATGCCGCGCGCGGCAGCGGGATACGGCTTCGGGGCAACGGTTCTCGAGGCCAGCGTCGTCTACCTGCTGCCCGGTGCGTTCACCGGCTTTCTCGTCGCACTGGTCAGCGGCAGGTTCATCGACCGCTTCGGCGCCAGGCCGGTCCTCGTGGCCGCCGCGATCGCGGGCATCATCGGTTTCCTGTTCATCGCCCTTGTGCACTCCGCGCCGTGGCAGGTGATCACCGCCAGCATCCTGGCCAATGTGTACATCAGCCTCGGCTACGGCGCGCTGCCCGCGCTGGTGGTCAGTGAGGTAACCGCGGGCGAAACCGGCGTCGCCACGGGCATGAACGCGATCGCGCGCACGATAGGCAGCTCCATCGCCGCCGCGCTCGTCGCCGTCCTCTTGGGCCGAACGGCGGGCGGCACGTCGGTGCCGTTGGAAAGCAGCTTCGTCGCGATCTTTGTCGGCGGTGCCGTGACCGGAGCGCTGGCGATGGCGCTCATCGCGCTGTCCCGGGTGAAAGCGGACGCTATCGATACCGTCGAGGCTCGCTACGAATCACGTGCCATGAACCACGAATGGGGTTAACGCAACGCGGCGAGGTTGGTCACCGACTTGCGGACCTCCGATTTCAGCACCCGAGCGACGAGCTGACCGATTCTGGTGCTGAGCAGGCCGCCCGTGAGCTCGGCCAGCACGTGGAATCTCGACCCGGGCGACGCTTCCTGCACCTCGATGGTCAACGAGATGCGGACCCCGCCGCGGCCGGCGCCGGACATCTCGATCAGCGTCGGTTCGTCGTAGCGGGTGATTTGCCAGTGGATGATGTTGCGGAAGCCCTTGACCTTGATGCAGGACGAGACGCAGGTACCTGCTTCGATCGTCGAGGGCACGTCGCCGCGCCAGCCGCCGAAGATCGTCAGCCATTCGTCGAAGCGATGAAGGTCCGACGCGAGCTTCCAGGCCTGTTCGGGGGCCAGATCGGTCTTCACCGCCACATCGATTTCCGCCATAACATTCCTCCTACCCCCCACAGGCCGGTCGCGAAACTAAACTGACGGTCTCGCGCGCTACACCCGCCGACCCGCGCCGGCTGCCGACAGTCAGCCGTGGTTTAGGCGCGGCCCAACCCGCGAAATCTGTCCCCTCCCCACCGGCCGGGCGAGTGATTCCATTGTGAGAATGTAAATTCGTTGCGGAATCGCTTGCGAAGGACGACGGAATCCGCGATTGTTTACCCGATAGCTACGGGGGCTTTAGGGAGGACTCGCCCTGACCGGCACACACACCACCGCCGCAGATCAGACGACGGGACACGACGGGGCCCCACGCGCCAAGGGCGGTCCGGTGGTAGAGATCGACAATGTCACCAAGCGCTTCGCCGACTATGTGGCGGTCAACGAAGCCGACTTCTCCATAGGTTCCGGCGAGTTCTTCTCGATGCTGGGTCCGTCTGGGTGCGGCAAGACGACCACGCTGCGGATGATCGCGGGTTTCGAGACCCCGACAGAGGGCGCCATCCGGCTGGAGGGCCACGACGTTTCGCGAGTGCCGCCGCACAAGCGCAACGTCAACACCGTGTTCCAGCATTACGCGCTGTTCCCCCACATGACGGTGTGGGACAACGTCGCATACGGACCGCGCAGCTTGAAGAAGGACAAAGGAGAGGTGAAGCGGCGCGTCGACGAACTGCTCGAGATCGTGCGCCTCACCGACTTCGCCAAGCGCAAGCCCGCACAGCTCTCAGGTGGACAGCAACAGCGCGTCGCGCTGGCCCGTGCGCTGGTCAACTACCCCAGCGCGCTCCTGCTGGACGAGCCGCTCGGCGCCCTCGACCTCAAGCTGCGGCAAGTCATGCAGTTCGAGCTCAAGCGCATCCAACGCGAGGTCGGTATCACGTTCGTCTACGTGACCCACGACCAGGAGGAAGCGCTGACGATGAGCGACCGCATCGCGGTCATGAACGCGGGAAACGTCGACCAGATCGGCAGTCCGACCGAGATCTACGACCGGCCTGCGACCGTGTTCGTCGCCAGCTTCATCGGTCAGGCCAACCTCTGGGCGGGCCGGCAGACCGGTCGGGCCAACCGCGACTTCGTCCAGGTCGAGGTGCTCGGTAGCTCGCTGATGGCGAGGCCGGGTGAGACCACGATTGAGCCCGGCGGCCACGCCACCCTGATGATCCGTCCCGAACGCGTTCGGGTGTCGATGGATCAGCCCACCGGTGATGTCGCCACGGTGCCCGCGACGGTCACCGACCTCACCTTCCAGGGGCCCGTCGTGCGGCTCTCCCTTACCGCGCCCGACGACTCGGCGATCGTCGCACACGTCGGACCCGAGCAGGATCTGCCGCTACTACGGCCGGGCGACCAGGTCCACGTCAGCTGGGCACCCGAGGCTTCGCTGGTGCTTCCTGCTGCCGACATTCCCACCACCGAGGACCTCGAGGAGATGCTCGACGACTCGTGACGGCCCGCCCGTCAATCCGTCCCCTTTCCCCCGGAATCCACGAAAGGCACAGTCGCCATGCCACGAGAAATGTCCCCAGGAATCGATCTCAATCTTGCCGCTCGGCTCGCAACAAATCGCACATCCCGCAGGCGCTTCATAGGCGGCGGCGCCGCCGCAACGGCGGCCGCCATCCTCGGCCCGTCGTTTCTGGCAGCCTGTAGTGTCGGATAGTGGCGACAAGGAGGCCACCTCCGGCACGCTCGCTGCGCATCTCCAACTGGCCCGCTTATATGGCGCCCGATTTCGTCAAGGGGTTCCAGGACAAAATGGGCATCACGGTGGACTACAAAGAGGACCTCAACGACAACGAGGAGTGGTTCGCCAAGATCAAGGAGCCGCTTTCCCGCAAGCAGGACATCGGCGCAGACCTTGCCGTCCCGACCACGTTCATGGCCGTGCGGCTGCAACAGCTTGGCTTCCTCAGCGAGTTGAACCACGCGAACATCCCGAATATCAACAACTTGCGGCCAGACATGCTCGAAGCCAGTGTCGACCCCGGACGCAAGTTCAGCGCGCCCTACATGTCCGGTTTCGTCGGCCTCGGGTTCAACCGGGCCGCGACCGGCCGGGACATCAAGAGCATCAACGATTTGTGGGATCCGGCGTTCAAGGGCCGGGTCAGCATGCTGTCCGACACCCAGGACGGCCTCGGCATGCTCATGCTGTCGCAGGGATCCTCGCTGGACAAGCCCACTGACGAGACCGTCCAAAAGGCCGTCGACCTCGTCAAGGAGCAGAAGGAGAAGGGGCAGATCCGCCGCTTCACCGGCAACGACTACCTTGACGACCTGGCGGCGGGCAATCTCGTTGTCTGTCAAGCATATTCGGGCGACGTCGTTCAGCTGCAGGCCGATAACCCCGACGTGCAGTTCGTCGTACCCGACTCCGGTGGCACCACCTTCGTCGACACCATGGTGATCCCCATCACCACGCAACATCAGGACTGGGCGGAGAAGTGGATCAACTACCTCTACGACCGGCCCAACTACGCGAAGCTGGTGGCGTTCGTTCAGTACATCCCTGTGCTGTCGGACATGACCGCAGAACTGGAGAAGGTCGACCCCGAGGTCGCGAAGAACCCGTTGATCAACCCGTCCAAGGAAGTGCTGGCAACGGTCCACGGCTGGCCCGCGTTGTCGGACCAGGAACTCCAGAAGTTCAACACGGCATACGCCGCCGTCACCGGCGCCTGAGCCAATGGCAGGGGTGGCCAGCAGTAGTCGACAGCGGAGCAAGATCGCGCCGTACTTGATGATCGCCCCTGCGCTCATCTACCTTGCGATCTTCTTTGTCTGGCCGATCATCTCGCTGGGCCGCACGTCGCTGTCGAAAGCGGGCGGCTCCGTATTCCTGCCGACGATGACGTTCGCGTGGGACTTCAGCAATTATCCCGAGGCATTCAGTCGCTATCAGGATCAGATCATCCGGTCGTTCGTCTTTGCGATCACGGCCACGGTGGTGTGCCTGCTGCTGGCCTATCCGTTGGCGTACGTCATCGCATTCAAGGCGGGACGGTTCAAGAACCTCATCCTCGGGCTGGTGATTCTGCCCTTCTTCGTGACGTTCCTGATCCGCACCATCGCATGGAAGACGATTCTCGCCGACGACGGCTGGGTGGTCAGCGCACTCGGCTCGGTCGGCCTGCTGCCCAGCGAGGGCCGGCTGCTGTCGACAAGCTGGGCGGTGATCGGCGGCTTGATCTACAACTGGATCATTTTCATGATCCTGCCGCTCTATGTGAGCCTGGAGAAGATCGATCCGCGCTTGATCGAGGCAACGAAGGATCTTTACTCGTCGAACGCCCGCAGCTTCGCGAAGGTGATTCTGCCGCTCTCTATGCCCGGTGTGCTCGCAGGCAGCCTGCTGGTATTCATCCCCGCCGCAGGCGATTTCATCAATGCCGAGTACCTGGGCAGCACGCAGACCACAATGATCGGCAACGTCATCCAGCAGCAGTTCCTGGTGGTCAAGGACTACCCCGCCGCCGCCGCGCTCAGCATGGTCCTGATGTTGATCATCCTGGTGGGCGTGCTGCTGTACACCCGGGCGCTCGGAACCGAGGACCTGGTATGACGACGCAGGCGGGCGCCGCGGTCGCCAACGCCGCCGACCAGGCCGACAAGGCACCGAAAACCGTTAAGGGAAGCCCCAAATGGGGTGATGTGCTGCTGCGCGTTGTCGCGGGTCTGGTGTTGCTGTACCTGTTCCTGCCGATCTTCGTCATCATTCTGTTCTCGTTCAACGATCCGAAGGGCAAGTTCAACTACGCCTGGCAGGGCTTCACGCTGAAGAACTGGATGAACCCGTTCAAGTACCCCGCGCTGACCGACGCGTTGAAGCTGTCTATCAACGTCGCGGCGGTCTCGACCGCGTTCGCGCTTGTTCTCGGCACGTTGGTGGCCATAGCGCTTGTCCGGCAACGGTTCCGGGGCAGCGCGGCCGTCGACACCTTCCTCGTGCTGCCGCTGACCGCGCCCGAGGTGGTGATGGGCGCTTCTTTGTTGGTGCTGTTCCTAGACCTGGGCTGGGCCACCGGATATGTCACGATCCTGCTGGCGCACATTGCGTTCGAGGTGAGCTTCATCGCGATGACGGTGCGGGCGCGGGTGCG
Source organism: uncultured Actinomycetota bacterium (assembly GCA_963715215.1). Taxonomy (GTDB): domain Bacteria; phylum Actinomycetota; class Actinomycetes; order Mycobacteriales; family Mycobacteriaceae; genus Mycobacterium. The sequence goes on along the minus strand of CAVQRJ010000020.1, from coordinate 242,678 downwards.
CGGTTTCGACTGGACGCTCGAGGATGCGTCGATGGATCTGGGCGCGAGTCCGACGCGCACGTTCTTCAAGGTCACGCTTCCGCTGATCGTGCCGGGCATCGTCGCGGCGGCGATGTTGTCGTTCGCGCTGTCGCTCGACGACTTCATCATCACCTACTTCGTCAGCGGGTCCTCGGTGACGTATCCGCTGTATGTGAATGCCTCGGTGAAGGCGTCGGTGCCACCGCAGATCAACGTGCTGGCGACCGCTATCCTGCTCATCAGCCTGATTCTGCTCGCGGTGGGAACGCTCTACCGCCGCAAGCGATTAGACGCCTAGGCTCTAATCGTCGAGGCAGACGGACACCGAAACCCGGCCTCGGGCATCTCGGTGGGCAACCGCCTGCCCATTTCGGTCCGCGCCGTTGAAGTTCAGAAGGGTGATCGGTCCACCCTCGCCAAGGAAATTTCGCCACCAATTCTTCGAGTCAGCTGCGGCCACACCGATGGTGAGGTTGCGGCCGGAACGCCGGTAGCCGACGGGGATCTCGAACGTCTTGCCGGAGCGCCTGCCGACGTAGCGGATCACCACCAAGCCTCGGCCGATGAGCCGACCGATCACCGGCGCATTGATCAGGAACACGGCTGCGCCGTTGACGACGCGAACGCCTGGAGAATCCGACAGACCTCGGCTCATCAGCCGAGCCTAGCCGCATTCGCCCTCAACTGATTTCGGCGGGCACAGGCGTGGGTCGCTGCCGTGCCCCGGTGCGCGCGGCACCGATGCCGGCGGCGACTACCAGGCAGATTCCGACCACGCCGCCGGCACCCGGCACCTGGGACAGGATCGCCAAACCGACGACCATCGCGAAAGCCGGCTCGAGGGCCATCAACGTCCCGAAGGCAGCCGTGGTGAGTCGCCGCAACGCCAGCATCTCCAGCGCGAACGGGACAACAGGCAGCAGGATCGCCAGACCGATGCCGATCAGCAGGATTTCGGGGGTCATCCGCTCGAACACACTGGGCCCGACCACGATCGTCGCCACCAGACCCGCCACCGGCATCGACACGGCCAACCCGTTGATGCCCGCGACCTCATCCCCCACGCGCTGAGTCAGCAGGATGTAGCAGGCCCAGCACGCCGCTGCGCCGAGCGCGTACAGCACGCCCGTTAGGTCGACGTTGCCCTGCCACGGCTGGGTGAGCATCACGACCCCGAGGCCGGCGAGGCCCGGCCACAACAGACGGGCGCGACCCTTGCCGTGGGCGACCGCGACGCCCAACGGCCCAAGGAACTCCAGCGCACTGGCCGTGCCCAACGGGATCCGATCCAACGCGGCCATGAACAGCATGGTGACGGAGGCGGTCACCACGCCCAACACCACGCAGGCGAAGAACGTCGAACGCGTGAACGCCGCCGGACGGGGCCGGATGATGACAAGCATCAGCAGGCCCGCCCAGGCCAGCCGCAGCCACGCGGCACCCTCGACGCCGATGCGGTCGATCAGGGTGACGGCGATCGCCAAACCGACCTGCACACACAGCATCGACCCCATCGCCATGAAGGCGCCGGTGCGAGCCTGGTTATCGGTCACCTCTGCATTGAACGCGACCGCGACCGTTCACGTCCACGTGATTTTTCTGGACATACCGTTCGATAATCATGAACGATAGGTGTCATGGAGATCTGGGAGCTGGCGATCCGCGAGTCCGTGCGGCAGACGCTGGCCGACTACACCGCGGGCACCGACCGCAACAGAATTGAGGATGTCGCGGCCTGCTTCGCGCCGGACGGTGCGCTCACGTTCACCGGCCGGGAACCGATGGTCGGACCCGCTGCGATCGTGGCCGGGCTCAGCGCGCAGGTGGACCGTTTCGCCGAGAACCCAGTGCCGCTAACCCATGTCCGCCACCACGTTTCGAGCGTGCGCTTCGGTTTGGTCACCCGCGACCGTGTCGAGGTGAGCAGTTACTTCTTGGCGCTCACCAACATCGGTGTAGACCATTGGGGGCGCTACCGTGACGTCCTCATCCCCGTGAACGGCCGCTGGCTGTTCGCATCACGCGAGGCCGTCGCCGATGGCTTCTCCCCGGAAAGCCTGATGCGGTAGCCATGGATACCAGGCGACTGCAACTCCTTCTGGCCCTGTCTCGGCTGGGCTCCATGCGCGCAGTCGCCGACGTGCATCACCTCACCACATCCACCGTTTCCCAACAGATCGCCGCGCTCGCAAGGGAAACCGGCGCGCAGCTGATCGAGCCCGAGGGCAGGCGGGTGCGTCTGACACCGGCCGGACAACGGCTGGCCGACCACGCCGTCACGATCCTGGCCGCCGTCGACAGCGCCCGCCTCGACCTCGACCCGGATGCTGAGCCGGCAGGCACGGTGCGTGTCGGAGGCTTCGCCACCGGTCTGCGGGTTTCCCTGCTGCCGATAGTCGCCGACCTGGCGGAGCGCTATCCGAAGCTGGAATTCGTGATCAGCGAGTACGAGCCGATCGAAGTGTTCGCTCTCCTCACGAACGACGACCTCGACCTGGCGCTGACCTACGACTACAACCTCGCCCCCGCCTCCCCTGGGCCAGTCTTGGAGACCACCCCGCTGTGGTCGGTCGAGTGGGGACTCGCGGTGCCCACCGATACCGTCGACGGCACCGCCGACATCGCCGTGTACGCGGATCAGGCGTGGATCGTCAACTCCCGCAACACCGCTGACGAAGACGCGGTACGCACCCTGGCCTCGCTCGCAGGCTTCACGCCGCGTATCGCCCACGAGATCGACAGCCTCGATTTGGTAGAGGATTTGATCGTCGCCGGCTACGGGGTTGGGCTGTTGCCGGTCGGACGGCCGACACACCCCGGTGTCACGGTGCTACCGCTGGCGGAGCCGACGGTCGTGCTCACCGCCTACGCGGCCACACGACGCGGCAGATCGACGTGGCCGCCGCTGAGGGCGGTGCTCGATCGGATGCGGCCGCCGTCGCGCAAGCCGTTACCGCGGCCCGCACTGGCCGCGACCGGCCGCGTGATCTATCAGGCAGCCTTGCGGTGCCGGGTGACGCGCCTGCCGGTGTCGGTCGACCACAGGTAGGCACAGGTTGGGCACTGCAGGTGCACCAGCGTGCCGTGGTTGCTGAGCAGGTACTGCCAATGTGTGGCGCAGTTGGCGCTGCTCTGGCAGGCGGAGCAAGCGCTGCCGTGCAAGCAGCGGGGGCACTCCAGCCAGGCGCGGCGAGCCCGGTCCGCGGTCGGATCAATCGGCAACACGATCGCCGTCCCGCTCGGCCAGCACACCGGCGCTGACCAGCTCGTTGTAGATGCGCTGCTGCTCGTCGTCGAGATCCGAGTAGAGCATCTCGTACGCCTTGTTCTCCTCGGCGAGCACCGCGATCGGATCCCAGTCGGCACCGATCGCCTCGAGCACCGCGGTGCGTCGGCGGGCCTCATCCAGCGTCAAGTCGTAGGCGAAGTCGAGGTCGGCCATGGCCACCTCCCATCATTCAGTCATGCGCTTTAAGAAAGTTAGGGTGCCCTACGTAACCGCCGAAGGCAATGAATTAGGTCAGGGCAATAATGCGAAATTCGTCACACCCGGCTGCGCAGCCACCGCCGCGCCCGGGAAGGCCGACGAGCCGAGGATGTGATCAAAGTGATTGTGCGTCAACACGATATGGCTGACCGCGCCAGCAGCGCCGCACACCAGGCGGGGTTCGCCGGTCAGTCTTGGCCCAGCGTCAGGGGCTGTGCTCGCCGGTACTGCTCGAGCACCTCGATCGTCGGTGCGCCGGTGTACGTCGTCGTGACACCGAAGGACCATCCCGGCGGCGAATCCGATTGCGCCAGTGTCCAAGCCGCCTGCCGGGCCGCGCCCAGCGCCACATACTCCGCCGGTGTCGGCACCAGCACGGGCGTGCCGAATATCGCGGGCGCGATGCCGCGGACGGCCGCGGAGCGCGCCCCGCCGCCCACCAGGATGATCCGCTCGGCGTCGACGCCTTGCGCCGAGATCTTGTCGAGGCAATAGGCCAACGAGCAGAGCAACCCCTCGACGCCGGCCCGGGCGATGTTGGCCGCGGTGAGGTTGCGCGCCGTCATGCCGTGTAGCGCTCCTGCCGCGTTCGGCAGGTTCGGTGACCGCTCGCCTTCCAGATACGGCACCAAGATCAGCCCGTCGGCGCCCGCGGGCGCCGACAACGCCAACCGGTCCAATTCGTCAAAGTCGACACCGAGCATCGTGGCGACCGCGGCCAGCACCGGCGCCCCGTTGAGGGTGCAGACAAGCGGCAGCTGACGTCCCGTCGCGTCGGCGAAGCCCGCGACGATTCCCTCTGCATCGTGTGGCGCTGCATGGCCGACCGCGCTCACGACGCCGGAGGTGCCGAGCGAGACGATGCAATCGCCGGGTTGGGCGCCGAGGCCCAACGCCGCCGCCGCGTTGTCGCCTGCACCGGGCCCGAGCGTGGCACCGCCGGATGTCTGACCCGCGGCGTCGTGGGCTCCCAGCACTGTGGGTAGCCGCGGTCGCCGTCCGCGCATCGCCAGCTCGAGCAGGTCCTGTTGGTAGGCGTTTGCCTCCGCGGAGAAGTATCCGGTTCCGCTGGCATCGCTGCGATCGGTGCGCAGTGCGCTGATATCGGTCGAACCGCTGAGCCGCCACGTGAGCCAGTCGTGCGGTAGACACACGGCGGCGGTGGCGGCGGCGTGCTCGGGTTCGTGGTCGGCGAGCCAGCGCAGCTTGCTCGCGGTGATCGCGGCGACCGGCACAACGCCGATGCGTTTTGCCCATTCTGCGGCGCCCCCGAGTTCGACGACGAGTTCGGCCGCCGCCCTGTCAGAACGAGTGTCGTTCCACAGCAACGCGTCTCGGACGACTTCGCCGGATTCGTTCAGGCACACCATGCCGTGTTGCTGGGCGCCCACTGACACGGCGGCCACGTCGTCGAAGCCACCGGCTTTGTCGATGGCGGTCTGCAGGGCGGCCCACCACAGCTGTGGGTCCACCTCGGTGCCGTCGGGATGCGGCGCCGTCCCCGACCGCGCGATCTCACCGCTGTCCGCATCGCACACCAGCACCTTGCAGGACTGCGTCGAGGAATCGACACCGGCGACGAGGGTCACCTCTGCGAAGCTACCCCGATACCGAGCGATGAGTTCGGACGTGCCGGGAAGTCGGTACTGGTATGCGAAAACTCGTGATCACCCAGAACATCACGCTCGACGGATCGATCGAGATGCTCGACGACTGGTTCGACCCGCAGCGCCAAGATGACGACCTGCTGGCTGAGTCGCACCGCCAGGACGCCGACTCCGACGCGCTGCTGCTCGGGCGTCAGACCTTCGAGGATTTCCGCGGCTACTGGCCCAACCAGAACGAAGACCACACCGGAATCACCAACTACCTCAATGGGGTGGCCAAGTACGTGGTCTCGAGCACGATGACCGAGCCGAAATGGAAGAACACCACGGTCATCGCCGGCGATGCCGCGCGGCGGGTACGACAGCTGAAGACGGAGCCGGGTCACGACATCGTCCTCACCGGCAGCATCAGCCTGGGCCACGCCTTGATCGCGGCCGGCCTGGTCGACGAATACCGGCTGTTCGTCTACCCCACCGTCCAGGGTCGCGGGCGCAGGCTGTTCCCCGACGGCGTCACGATATCGACCTTGACGCCGGTCGAGCCACCGAAGTCGTTCCCGTCGGGGATTACCCTGCTGCGCTATGCGGCAGGCTGAAACCGTCGATCAAGCCATCGATCCGAGGGCGCCTGTCAGAATTGGCGTCGTGGACATGGAGCATCCGGATACGGACAAGCGGTGGGATACGGACCGCGACGAGACGGAAGCTCAACGGCTGGACCGCAATTGGTCGAGCCTGCTGCAAGAACTGAGGGTGACGCAGACCGGCGTCCAGCTGCTCACCGGTTTCCTGCTCACCATCCCGTTCCAGCAACGATTCACCGGGCTCGACGGCACGATGAAAATCATCTACCTCGTCACGGTGGCATGTTCGCTCGGCGCAACCGTGCTGCTGGTTGCGCCCGTCGGCATGCACCGGGTCCTCTTCCGCAGGCACCGATTGGATGCAATCGTGTCTGCCAGTCACGCCTGCGCCGTCGCCGGGCTGATCATGCTGGGACTGGCCCTGGCCGGCGTCGCCGCCATCATCTACGACACGGTCGCGGGGGGTGACGCGGGGTGGATCGCGGCCGGTTGCACGCTGGCGGCGTTCGTTGTCTTCTGGTTCGTGATTCCGCTACCGCTGCGTCGCAAGGCCGACAGGTCTTACTAGGGTTTGTGACTCCCTGAGCGGGGGAACCCCTGGTCCATGTTGATCCGACGTGTCGCGCGCCCCCTCCTGTCAGTGGCCTTCATCGGTCAGGGTATTGATGGCCTTCGAAACCCCAAATCCGCCGCCGATGCGGCGCGGCCAGCCCTCGACGGCATGCGCCAGCTACCCGACCCGATCGGCGCGAAGGTGCCCTCGGACGCCGAGACCTTCGCGCGGGTCAACGCCGCGGTACAGGTCGGCGGTGGACTGTTGCTCGCCACCGGCAGACTGCCGCGATTGGCCTCCGCAGCACTGGCATTCACGGTGATTCCCGGCAGCATCGGCGGAAACATGTTCTGGAATGAGGCCGACCCGCAACGCAAGTCCTCCGAACGGCGCGCGTTCATGACCGACCTCAGCCTGCTCGGTGGGCTGATCATCGCCGCGGTCGACACTGAAGGCAAGCCTTCACTCGGCTGGCGGGGGCGTCGCGCGGCCCGCAAGGTGTCAGAGGCGGTAGGCGCCGCGCTGCCGGTCGGCGCGGCCTCCGGCGGGGCGCTGGCCGACAGTGCGTTCGCCGAGAAGTTGGGTCACGGCCTGCAGGTCGCTCGTGAACGAGGCGCTGAGTTGGCCGACGTCGCCCGTGATCGCGCTCCTGAGATCGCCGAAGCCGCCCGCGAACGCGCCGCCGGCCTGGCCGAGATCGCTCGTGAGCGAGGCCCGGAGTTCGCGGAGGCCGCTCGTGGACGCGCGGCTGAACTCGCCGAGGTCGCACGCGAACGGGGGCCTGAATTGGCCGACGCAGCACGAGGACGTGCCGCGCATTTCGCCGACGTGGCGCGCGAGCGTGCGCCCGAACTCGCCGAAGCCGCCCGTGATCGGGCAGGCGATGTGGCCGACACCACACGGACAAAGACCAAGAAGCAGCGTCGCCGCTGGAGTTGAGGCACGGCGGCCCGATAAGTCGGACGGTAGATTTGGTGCTACCCCACCACCTTCAGAAAGAGGGGTAGTAGCAACCATGACGACCGACCCGTCAGCAGGCCAGTACGGCATCGACCCGCGCGGCTATCCCCCGCCTTTCCCTGCGAACCTCCGACCGGGCGGGCTGACCGTCCGGTTCTTCGCAAGGCTGATCGACGGGATCATCGTCGGCATCATCAGTTTCTTGCTGAGTTTCTTCACCGAGACGTTGTCCAGCATCTGGGTGACCGGACTGTTCACCGGTCTGCTGATGTTCGCCTACTTCGTCGCATTCGAGACGGCTCAGGGATGGACGCCCGGTAAGAGACTGCTCGGCCTGCGCGTGCACGGCCCCGGCGGTGCTCCGAAGCCGACGGCTCAACAGTCCGCGATCCGCAACGTGTGGACCCTTCTGCCGATCATTCCGTTCGTCGGTGGCCTGCTGGCGTTTGTTGCCATCATCGTCATCGCGGTGACGATCAGCGGCAGCCGCACCAAGCAGGGCAAACACGACGAGATCGCGGGTGGAACCCAGGTCGTGAAGCGCTGAGTCGTCAGATAAAGATTCCCAGGACGAGCACCACGGCCAGCCCGGTGACCGAAAGCACCGTCTCCATGATCGACCACGACTTGATGGTCTGACCCACGCTCATTCCGAAGTACTCCTTCACCAGCCAGAAGCCGGCGTCGTTGACGTGTGAGAAGAACACCGAGCCGGCACCGACGGCGAGCACGATGAGCGAAAGCTGGCCGGTGCTCATGCCTTCGACAAGGCCGAGCATCAACGAGGAGGCGGTGATCGTGGCAACCGTCGCCGAACCCGTTGCGAGACGGATCAATACGGCCAGCACCCAGGCCAACAGAATGGTCGAGATGTGTGCCGCGGTAGCCCATTCCGCCAGCTTTGTACCGATGCCAGTTTGCACCAGTACCTCCTTGAAACCGCCACCCGCAGCGACGATCAGGATGATGCCCGCGACGGGTGGCAACGACGCCTCCAGGCACTTGGTGATCTGGCCTTGAGTCATCTTGGCGCCGCGGCCGAGCGTGAAGATCCCGACGATCACCGCGATCAGCAAGGCCATCAGCGGCCGGCCGAGAATATCGAAAGTCTGTCGCAGCAGGTTGTTTTCGTCATCGACGAAGATGTCGGCGAGAGCCTTGCCCATCATCAGGCCGACTGGAAGCAACACTGAGAACAGTGTGACGCCGAAGGACGGGCGGGTGCGGGTGGCGGTACGCGTTGCCGTGCCGGTGCCGTCTCCCCCGGCCTCCGCGGTAGCGACGGATCCACCACCGTTGGACGAAAAGTCATCGGGGTCGAAACGATCCGGTACGCCGACGACGACCCATTTTCCAGCCAGCTTGCCGAACAGTGGTCCGGCCACGATCACGGTCGGAATCGCGACGGCGATGCCCAACGCCAAGGTGATGCCGAGATCCGCACCGAGCAGGTCGATCGCGGTGAGCGGTCCCGGGTGCGGCGGCACAAAACCATGCATGGCGGAAAGTCCTGCCAGCGCGGGGATTCCGACCGTGATCAGCGACAACCCCGACCGTTTGGCGACCAGGTAGATCACCGGCATCAGCAACACCAGGCCGATCTCGAAGAACATCGGCAGGCCGATGATCGCCCCGACCAGCGCCATCGCCCATGGCAACCCCCTCGGCGACGCGTGGCCGACGATCGTGTCGACGATTTCGTCTGCGCCGCCGGAGTCGGCGAGGAGTTTGGCGAACATGGCGCCGAGGGCGATCAACACGCCCACCCCGGCGGCGGTTGTGCCGAACCCTTTGGCGAAGTTGTCCAGAACATCGCCGACGTTCTGTCCGGCGACGATGCCCACCGTCACCGCGCCGAAGATCAGCGCCAGGAACGGGTGCAGCTTGGCCACCGTGATCAGCACGACGATGACCGCTATGCCCGCGAGTGCCGCGAGCACCAGTTGCCAGCCGGCCGCGACGGGCTCCGCCAGCTCGGTATCGGCCGCCAAGACGGTGAGTGCCGGGGTCATTTCTCCTCCTGTTCGATTGCGCGCGAATCGGATAGCGCGAGATAGGTCTCGACGATGGAGTCGATATCCTGGTCGACGTCGACGCTCACGCCGCGTTCGTCGGCCTGCAGCGGCTCGAGGGTCTGAAACTGTGAAGCCAGCAGCGATGCGGGCATGAAGTGGCCCGGCCTGCTGGCCTGGCGCCTGCCGATCACCTCCGGTGAACCCGCGAGGTGGAGGAAGATCACGTCAGGGCAATGACGCCGTAGTTGGTCGCGGTATTTGCGCATGAGTGCCGAGCAGCTCATCACGCCACCGTCTTCGCAGCGCGCGGCCAGCCATTCGCCGATCGCCTCCAGCCATGGGTACCGGTCGTCGTCGTTCAACGGCTGGCCGGAGGTCATCTTCTCGATGTTCGCCGGCGGGTGGAAGTCATCGGCGTCGGCGAAAGGCGCCCGCGTGCGCTGTGCCAGCGCCGCGCCCACCGTCGATTTACCGGACCCGGATACGCCCATGACGACGATCGGTGACCCCATCCACTCTCCCTACCCTTTTGTGCGTAACATCACACAGGATGCCCTAATCATCATACGATTGCAACGCTATCTCGAAGAGATATGTTCTTAACTACCTACGACAGCCATATGACAACATGTATGTGTGGCTGCGTCCTCAAACGTCGGCGCCTTGCATCGCAACCTGTTGTCCGCGCTCGGCACCGGCATCGCCTCTGGGAAGTACCCGGCAGGCCAGGTGCTCACGCTCGACGGCGTCATCGCCGAACACGGCGTCTCGCGCAGCGTCGCCCGGGAAGCCATCCGGGTGCTCGAGTCGATGGGCCTGGTCGCGTCTCGTCGCCGGGTCGGCATCACGATCCAGCCGTCGGACAAGTGGAACGTCTTCGATCCGGTGGTGATCCGGTGGCGCCTCGAGTCCGACAACCGCGCAGCCGTGCTGGTGTCGCTTTCCGAGCTGCGACGTGGCTTCGAGCCCGCCGCGGCCGCGTTGGCCGCCCGCCGTGCCGATCCGCATCAATGCCGGATCATGGCAGCGGCGGTGTCGGACATGGTGATACACGGACGCTCCGGCGACCTCGAGTCATACCTGTTGGCCGACAAGGTCTTTCACCACACCTTGTTGGAGGCCAGCGGCAACGAGATGTTCCGTGCGCTCAACGACGTGGTGGCCGAAATCCTGACCGGCCGGACCCATCACCACATGATGCCCGCCACCCCGAATCCGAGGGCCATCGAGCTGCATGACGAGGTCGCCCGTGCGATCCGGCTGCGCGACGAAGCAGGCGCCGAGCGCGCGATGCGCGCGATCATCGACGAGGCGGCCGCGGCGGTAGCCGACGAGTTCGCCGTGGAGAGCGATCGACTGTGAAGGTGGGCAGGGAACCGCGGCTTGCGCGTCGATTCTTCGATCGCTTCGAGCCCGTACACGCCGTCACCTACTTCTCGCCGGAGAGCCGCGCGGCGTTCGACGGTCTGGGCTACCGGGGATTCTGGATGGGCTACTTCGCGGGTCGCTCCGCGCCGCTGGGAATCGTGCCGACCGAAGTCGTGACCGCGGTGTTCTACAACTTCGCGGCCGGTCGGGTCGCCAAGGCGCTACCTGCCGCTTGGGAAATCGCTCCGCCGTCGGCAGCTTTGCGCGCCCGCGAAGACTCCGCGGTTGCCACACTGCGGCGGTACGGCTTGACGGACGACGGCGTCCGGCGGGCCGCAGAACTGGCAGCCAAGGCCGCACGCAGCGCACCACTCGACGGCAGGCCGCTGTTCGCGGCCAACGCCGCCAACCCGTGGCCGACCCAACCGCTGGCGACGCTGTGGCACGCGACGACGCTGCTCCGCGAGCAGCGTGGCGACGCGCATGTCGCCGTGCTGGCCTCGTCGGGGCTGTCCGGTCGCGAGTGCAACGTGCTGCACGCCGCGGCAGGCCGCGTTCCGCTCGCGATGATCATGCGGGCCCGTGACTACGACGAGGAACAGTGGCGCCACTATCAGGATCGGTTGGCCGCGCGCGGTCTGCTCGACGGTGAGGGCGGGCTGACCGATGCCGGTCGCCGGCTCAAGCAGCACATCGAGGACACCACCGACACCCTGGCGTTGAGCGCCCTCGAGGGGCTCGACGACGCCGAGGTCGACGAGATGTTCATCACTCTGACGCCGATAACCAGAACGGTGGTCGCAGGCGGAGACGTCCCCGCGGGCACCCCGATGGGCCTGAGCCGAGACGACCTCGACGACGACAGCTCGGGCCTTTAGCGCTACTTCTTCGCCTTGAGGATCGTGACTTGTTCGCGAGCGACCGCAAAATGTCACTTTTTGCGGCGTGTCCGCGTACAAACACGCCCGCTCGCGGTGCTAGGTGACGAGTCATCGTTGGTTGCGGTTCCACTCCAGCCAGCCGACCCCGGTGCCGCCGTCTGGGGTCGTCACTGTCACCCACGCGCGCGGGAAGTGGCTCAGTCGGCCATCGGTTGCGGTGAGCAGCACCGGTGCATGGCCCATGATCTGGACGGACGCGGTCACATTGCCTGGCTCGAGCGACAACTCGGTTGCGACGGGTAAGTCGTTGTCGCCGAACGTTTCCCGCGCCGCGACCGCTTGCAGCTCGACGAGCGTGCCATCGGGTGGCTGGATGTAGCCGACACCTATCGGTGGAGCTCCCGGGATTCGCAGGTCCACACCGTGCAGGTGGGTTCCGTCGCGCAGATGCAGCGCGCTCCACACCCAATCCATGCTCCACCAGTCCCGCTCTCCCCAGGAGTGGTCGCGCTGCCCGGCTACGGCCTCGATACCGATCGCCGCGCCGTCGAGGCTGACGGTGCCCGACACCGTGCACGGAATCTCATACCTGGGCGTCAGCCGGTATTGGTACGGGATGCCCACCGTCGTCCACACCAGCTCCATCGACAGTTCGACGGGCCGCCCGGGTTGTCCCCGCAGCAGCGCGGACGGGTCGTCGTACGCCTGGCCGCGGCCGCGGAGCCTGACGTGGTAGGTCCGCAGTGGATCCGTGGCGCCCTGGGTCAGCTCGACGGCATCGGTCCGTACGACACCCGGATCGTCGGGTAGCGATGCTTCGAAATCGATCACCGCGACAGTGGGAATGTCAGGTCCGCAGAGCAGCGCGTTGACCCAAGCGGTCTGTTGGTTGGGCATCAAGCCGAGCCGGAACCAACCGCCGATGCCCTGCTGCTCGTCGACGAAGTCGGCGTACCAACTCTCGCTCCACAGCGGCTCCGCGCCGGGCTGGTGCGCGCCCTCGTCGTCCGCTGACGGCTGCAGTGGTTCTGGCGCACCAGGTTTCGGCAGCGTCGCCAACGCGTTCGTGTCGAGCACGTGCTGGCTGTGCCGCTGCAACATCGTCATGAACATCTGGTCGCCACGCTCGGTCCGTTCGACGAGCATCGAGGAGACAATCGCCATCATCACGCCGAAAAAGGCTTGGCGGCGAACGCCTTCGCGGATGTCGTCCAGGCTCAGCGTGGCATTCGGCCCGAGCGCTTCATGGTAGGCGCCGAGCAGTGCATCGTAGTTGTCACGGCGCGTGTCGTCGGGCAGTGCACAGCCGAGGAAGTAGGCGACATCGGTCATCGCCGGACCCCACGTGACGGTCTGCCAGTCGACTACGGTGAGCGGGCGGTCTGCGCCCTGCTGGCCGAACAGCATGTTGTCCAGCCGGTAATCGCCGTGCACCAGGCCGCGAACGCGATCCGACGCCGCCTCCTGGGCGAGGTACGCGTCGAAGCCGGCGACCAGCCGCTCGCAGACCTCGCGATGGTCCGTGGCGATGTCGTCGCCGTAGCGATCGACGAAACCCGCATACAGCGCGGTTATGAGCCCCTGGTTCATGGGTGCGTCGCGGTTGAGCCAGTCGGCAGCAGCGAGCCCCGTGTCGCCGAGAAGCTGACCATGCAGCCGGCCCAGCTCCGTCATCGCCAGCCTCGCCTGTTCGACTGTGGCGCCGCGGATCTCGTCGCCCACGACCGCTGGGGCGGCGTCGCCGAGCAGCAGGTGAAAGACGCCCGTCTCGGGGTCGAACCCCGAGCTGTAGCAGGGCGCGACCGGACCGCCGATGCCCGGTGCGATATCGGTGTAGAAACGCACCTCGCGTTCGTAGAGACCCAGCGCCAGACCCGTCTGCCTGCTCGCCTCATCGGTGGCCGCGACCTTGAGCACGACCGACGCGGGTCCGTCGGCGCCGTCGCGATATTCGAGCGAAACCCGGTAGCACTCGCTCATCTGCCCGGTGCCGATCCGCTCGGTGCTGAACTCGACGACCGTGCCCGCGCCGACGGCGACCGTCAGCCAATCGGCGGTCAGGTCACCCGGCCGCCCGATCTCAGTGGCTGATAACGGATCCCGTGGGTAGTTCACCCGATCACGCAATCACATCCGCCGATTCCGCGCAGGATGTTCGGTTACCCCCGATCCCCTCAGCGTGCCGCCGGCGAGAAGCCTTCCCAGGCCACGCGACGGGCGGCATGCGGGTCGTGGATGACGTGAGATCGGCGGTCGAACACCATCACCGCACGGTCGCGCTGGCCGTAGGCGGGCCAGTCGTCGCCGGGCACGCCGGTGCGGCTGAACTCGCGCCAGCGCGTCTGCACGTCGTCGCTGACCCGCCGCGCTGACCGCCCGTCAGCCGCCGCGGTGAGCAACGAGCCGAACCTCGTGCGGTACACGTCGAAGACGGCGAAGAGCTCAGTAGCGTGGGTGGCGCCGAGACCCGACCAGTGCAGCGTGCGCGGCGCATAGTCGTAGCGGTACCGGTAGGTCGGCGCGTGGATGCTGTGGGCCTCGGCGATCTGCCACGCCGCCGTCCCGAAAGCGAAGTCACCGCCGAGACGAATGCACGCCGCCTCGTCCGGGTAGCCCGGGTAGGCCGAGGTAATGCGGTCCCGATGTTCGGGTTCGAGGCCGCCGAGCAGGGTTTCGATCATCGCTTCGTTCGTCGGCAGCAGCTTGAGCCACCGGGTGAAGAGCCTGCCCTCGTGTGCGTTGTTGCCGATGATGAGCGGCACTGGATGTGCCGCGCCGGACCGCATGGCCTGCACCGGGTCCAGCGGCAGGTAGTCGGTGCCGCTGGTCGGGCCCACCGCGAAGGCGCCGAGCATGGCCGTCTGCGCGTGCCTGATCAGCGCATCCAGCGTGTTCACCAGGTCTGCTGGCCTGGCCGCCATGATCGCTGCGGCCGCATCGTGTTTGTTCACCCCGAGCAGTGCGGCGAACTGCTCGGCGTATTGCGCCCTCACGTCGGGCGTGCCGACCATCCCGCTGGCCGGGCTCTCCGAGATCGCATGCGCGAACAGGCCTTTTGCCGCAGGCACCGCGAGCAAGGTGGCCACGGCCTGTGCGCCCGCGCTCTCGCCGAAGATCGTCACGTTGTCAGGGTCGCCGCCGAACACCGCGATGTTGTCTCGCACCCAGCGCAGCGCCATCACGAGGTCGCGCAAAAACAGGTTGTCGTCGATGGTCACGTCGCCGTTCGACAGTGACGAGAGGTCGAGGCAGCCGAGCGCCCCGACCCGGTAATTCACCGACACATACACACAGCCCTTGCGTGCCAACGCCGCACCGTCGTAGATCGGCGTCGCCGAACTGCCGAGGATGTAGCCGCCGCCGTGGATGAACACCATCACCGGCATCGGTTCGTCGCGACGTCGCTTCGGGGTGGTGACGTTAAGCGTCAGGCAGTCTTCGCCCATCGACTGGTACTTGCGGACACCCAGGGCGGTGTACATGCGCTGCTGTGGAGCGCAATTCCCGAAGGCGTGGCAGTGGCGCACACCCCGCCACGGCTGCACCGGCCGCGGCGCCTGGAACCGCAGCGAACCCACCGGCGGCTGCGCAAAGGGAATCGAACGCCATCGGTTCACGCCGTCGCGGGTGAAACCCTCGACGGTTCCTGAACTGATCGTTGCGCGGACGACGTGTTCGTGCATCAACCGACCGTATCGAACGAACTCGCGGCCGCGCCTTGCCGGTATTCGGTTGCAGGCCCGCTAGCCTGGCCGATATGCGGATTGCTGTGCTGATCGCGGCGTCTGTGCTGGTCGCGGGGTGTGCACAGGGGGTGGACCGAGGCGCCGAACAGACGGAGCCCTCCGTGTCGGCCCCCACCAGGACCACAACGTCAACGCCGCGCACGACCACGCCCACATCAACCACCCCGGCCAAGGCGCCTGAACCGGGCGCAGAGATCGGCGAGGTGATCGAGTTCATCGAATCCGGGCACCCGGCCGACGCGAACCAGTTCCACACCGCGACGCGTGGCGGGACGGCGACGCAGCTGGGCGATGACGTCGCGTTCACCACACCGTCGGGCAAGTCACAGTGCATGACGGATTCGAAGAACTTCGGCGGTGCGCTGGCGTGTCTGGTGGATCTGACGGTTCCGCCGCTGCAACCGCCCGACGTATACGGCCAGTGGAAGGGCGGATGGGTCGACTTCGCCGGCCCAAGCATCGAAATCGGTTCGGCGCACGGCGATCCCGGTCGTTTCGTCAGCGGCACCGGGCCAGAGTTGCCCTATGGCGAGGCGATCGCCTTCGGTGACTACCGCTGCCGGTCCGACCCGGCCGGGCTGTACTGCGTCAACTACGCGCACCAGTCGGCGGCCCGATTCAGCGACGCGGGCATCGTTCCGTTCGGCTGCCTGCAGAAGGTGCCCCCACCCGCAGGTGTCGGCGAGAAGTACAGCTGCTGAGCCCTCTCTTTTTGGTGTGCAGGTCAGGCGACACCCTTGTGCCGAAGCAGCGGCAGCACGCCTTCGGCGAACCAGTACGCCTCTTCGAGGTGTGGGTAGCCCGACAGGATGAACTCGTCGAACCCGACCGAGTGATATTCGTAGATCAGGTTCGCGACTTCCTCGTGGCTGCCGACCAGCGCGGTGCCCGCTCCGCCGCGGACCAATCCGACGCCCGCCCACAGGTTGGGGTAGATCTCCAGCTGATCGACACGTCCGCCGTGCAGCGCCGTCATCCGGCGTTGGCCCTCGGACTCCGAGTTAGCATGCAGCTCAGTCTGTTTGGCGATCTGCTCGGGTGAGAGTTCGGCCAGCAGTTCGTCGGCGACCGCCCAAGCCGCCGCGGAGGTGTCGCGGCTGATGGTGTGCAGCCGAATACCGAAGCGCACCTTGCGGCCGCGTTCCTCGGCGAGTTTGCGTACCCGTTCGATCTTGGCGGCCGCTGCCTGAGGCGGCTCACCCCACGTGAGATAGACGTCGACGTGTTCGGCGGCGACGGGAAGCGCGGCGGCTGAGGAGCCGCCGAAGTAGATTTCCGGCAACGGATCAGGCGGTGCGGACACCCGGGCATCGTTGACGGTGTAGAACTTGCCCGCGAAGTCCAGCGAGTCCTGACGCCACACCGAATTCACGATGTGCAGGAACTCGCCGGTGCGGGCGTACCGCTCGTCGTGGTCCAGCCAGTCACCGAACCGCCGTTGCTCGACGTCGTCGCCCCCGGTGACGATGTTCAGCAGCACCCTCCCCTCCGAGAACCGCTGCAGCGTCGCGGTCTGCTGCGCGGCCAGCGTCGGCGGTACCAGGCCGGGGCGGAACGCGACCAGGAACTTCAGCCGTCTCGGTCTCCGCCAAGAGCGCCGACGCGGTGAGCCACGCGTCCTCGCACCACGTCCCCGTCGGCGTCAGCACCCCCTCGTAGCCGAGCCGGTCGGCGGCGCGGGCCACCTCGGCCAGATACCGGCGGGTGGGCGCGCGGTAGTTCGCGGGCACGGTGTGGTGCGACGAGGCGTGCGAGGCGCCGACGATCGAGCGGCTGTCGCCGTTGGTCGGCAGGAACCAGAAGAACTTCCCCGGCTGAGCCGGCAGTTCGGGCAGCGCCGGCTGAGCCGGCAGTTCGGGCAGCGCCGGCTGAGCCGGCAGTTCAGGCAGTGCAGGCATTTATCTCCTCATGAGTAGCGACGAAACGCTACGCATCCGATCGCGCCCGGTGAAGGATTGAACTCTGCATGACGCAAACAACGGCCCCGCCGGGAGAGCCTCGAAACGCTCTGTCCGGCAGGGCCGTTGCTCTGCTTTCTAACCGGTCGTGGTCACAACCGGAAGCCGCCGTTGACGAGAACCGGCGTCACATCGTGGCCGTTGATGGTCGAGCTCGCCGATCGATTGGCCAGCAGCCGAATCTGCTGAGCCTGCTGGAGCTGCCGCTTGTTGCGCACGCTGTTGCGGAACTGCAGTTCGTTCAGCTGCTGTAACTCGGCCTGCTCGAAGTCGCGGCCGCTGACGCCACCATTGAACTGCACGCCGGTCGCGCTGCCGTCGGGCCGCACCACCCAGGACGCACGCACACCTTCGAACGCGGCGGTGTACATGCCGGCGGGCGCTGGAACGGCGGGAGCGCTGAACTTGAAGGCCACGCCGTTCATGGTCAGGTCGCCGACCACGTCCGTACCGTTGAACTCGGCCTGTGAGCGTGTCCTTGAAGCGCGACGTGATGTCGATCTTCCCGTCCTTCTGGTTGCCGAAGAACCAGGCTTCGTCGTCGGTGCCGTTGCAGGCGTACGCGGCGATCTGGGTGCCGTCGACGGCGATGCCGATGACCATCGGCTTGCCGTCGGCAGACTTCATGTCGGCGATGTACTTCGCCGACTGCGGGAACGGTGCCGCGGTAGCGGGAGCGGGGCTGGCGGAGGTTGCGGAGGCTTCAGAGGACTCCGTCGCTTCTTTCGTGCCGCTCGAGCAAGCGGACAGGGTGCCGAAGGCGAGGATCGCGATGACACCCAGGAGCAGGATGCGGATGTGCTTTGTGATGTGAGTCATGTGACCAGCATGAATGGCTGACAGCCGCCGCACATGAAGAATCTGTGGAGATTCCGTGGAGATCTGCCGGATGCATTCAGGCATTCCTTCGGGGTCACTCCGCCAGGAAGCTCTCCACTTCGTCGAGGAACACCGGCCAGGAGGGTTCGGCCGCCGTCAGCAGGTGGTTGTTGCTGTTCAGGGCGACCAAGCGGGAATCGGGTATCAGCGCCGCGAGCTCCTCGGCGACGCGCAGCGGCTGCCGGTGGTCGTCCCGCGAGTGCAGGATCAGCGTCGGGCATGACACCTGGCCCGCCTCGTCACGCACATCGATGCGGCCGAACTCCTCGAGGAACCGCACGGCGTTCTCCGGCGATGTGGTGCGGCGCTGCAACTGGTCGAAGGCGGCCCAGTCAGCGCGCGTGCCGTCCGGAAGGAACTGCGCCGCGAACACCTGCCGAAACGCCGGGTCGTCACGGCCCCAGCCCACTCGGGCAAGGTCGAGATCCAAAGCCGCAGCGCGCTTTTCCTCCTCGTTCACCGCCCGGGTACGACGGCCGCGGGCGTATGAGCTGCAGAGCACCAGCTTTGTCACCCGATCGGGATGTCTGGCGGCGTAGGCGACCGCGACCGCGCCGCCCTGGGACACACCCAGCAGCGGAAAGCGGTCGAGCCCGAGCGCCTCGACAACCGACTCGAGATCGCTGACCCAGTCGTTGAAGCTGAAATCCGTTGCGCTCCAGTCGGATAGACCGCAACCCCGTTCGTCATAGCGGATGAAGGTGTGCCGCAGCGAGAGATCACGCACCCAGTGACGCCACACCGGGCTCTCGACGTCGTAACCCAAATGGGTCATCCAGTTGGCGGCACGTACCAACGGCGGGCCCGCCCCGGCCACCGCGTAGGCCAAACGCACCCCGTCGGATGCCCGACAAAATGCGATGTGCTGCCTCGGTGGCGGCGGCTCGTCGGGCGGTTCCGCCTCCACCGGCGCCGCGGGTGTGTCGTCCAGCAAGGTGCCGACGAACTGGTAGCCGCGACCGCGCACCGTCCTGATGTAGCGCTGCGACTCCCCGTCGTCGCCGAGGGCCCGCCGTGCCGCCTTGATCCGGCTCGTCAGCGCCGCCTCGCCGACGAACCGTCCGCCCCATACCGCGTCGAACAACTCTTCCTTGGTCACGCAGCGCTCGTGGTTGCGGACGAGCTGCGTCAACACGTCGAACACCTGCGGCTCGACACGGACCACCTGGTCACCGTTACGCAGTTCGTAGCGCTGAGTGTCGAGAACGAAGCTGCCGAAGCGCCACAAGCTGGGGGTCCCCTATCGCCAGCCGTCGGCCGCCTTGGCCGCACGCATGAGAGCGTCACACAATTCGCGAAGCTCTGTCGCCTCCGCGCCTTCGTCGATGGCCGTTGCGACGTCTTCGGCGGCGCATCTGACCTGGTAAACGCGGTCTGACAGCTCGGAGGCCTCCTCGGCGCTCAACACCACAGAATCCGCGGCCACCGGTGTCCCCTTGACCTGGGCGCGCTGCTCGTAGGCTCGCTGCCGACAGGACTGCCTGCAGTACTGGCGGCGCCTGCCCAGCCCCGCGTCGACCACTTGCCGACCACACCACCGGCACGATTGCGGACGTCGGCGGGTTCTGGTCATGGTCTCCACGGATCCCGACTGTAGACGGGATGAGACACATATCCCGGTATCATCGAAGGCTGAGTCGGGAACTCGTAGTACGTGTGCTGCGTTGTTTATCCGGGCAATTTCGAGTTTTCGAGGAGTGTTGACGAATGGCTGATCGGGTATTGAGAGGCAGTCGCCTCGGAGCCGTGAGCTACGAGACCGACCGCAACCACGACCTGGCGCCGCGTCAGGTCGCCCGCTACCGCACCGAGAACGGCGAGGAGTTCGACGTCCCGTTCGCCGACGACGCCGAAATCCCCGGCGCATGGCTGTGCCGCAACGGCATGGAAGGCACCCTGATCGAGGGTGACGTGCCAGAGCCCAAGAAAACCAAGCCGCCGCGTACCCACTGGGACATGCTGCTGGAGCGCCGTTCCGTCGAGGAGCTCGACGAGCTGCTCAAGGAGCGCCTCGACATCATCAAGACCAAGCGTCGCGGCAGCTGACGCCGGCGCCTAGCGCACCACGCCGCGGGCGCGATCCAGGCGCCCGCGGACACCCCACTCCGCGACCTTGAGCATCGCCTCGCGGATGTTGGATCCGCTCATCTTCGACTGACCGAGCTCGCGCTCGATGAAGGTGATCGGCACCTCGACGACGACAAAGCCGTTGTTGATGGCCCGCCAGGTCAGATCGATCTGGAAGCAGTACCCCTTGGAGTCGACGGCGGCCAGGTCGATCTTCTCCAGCACCTCACGCCGGTAGGCCCGGTAACCCGCGGTGATGTCGTGCACGTCGACGCCGAGCAACACCCGGGCGTAGGTGTTTGCGGTCTTGGAAAGGGCGAACCGGCGACGCGGCCAGTTGCGGATGGACCCGCCGGGCACGTACCGCGATCCGATGGCGAGATCCGCGCCGCTGTCGACGGCGTCGAGCAGGCGGTGAAGCTGCTCCGGCGCGTGGCTACCGTCGGCGTCCATCTCGACCAGCACCGAGTACTCGCGGCTCAGCCCCCACGCGAAGCCCGCCAGGTAGGCGGCGCCCAGCCCGTCCTTGCTCTTGCGGTGCATGACGTGCACCCGATCCGGGTCAGCCAGTGAAAGCTCGTCGGCGAGTTCGCCGGTGCCGTCGGGGCTGCCGTCGTCGACGATGAGAATGTGCACGTCGGACAGGGCGTTGTGCACCCGCTCGACGATCAACGGCAGATTCTCCCGCTCGTTGTAGGTGGGGATGATGACCAGAGTGCGCTGACTCGGGCGTTCTGCTGGCCCAGGGCCGCTCATGTGGTTCCTCTTTCGGTGCCGCCCTCGTCGGGTGGCGTGTCTTGACCGCTGGCGTTGATCACCGGGCGGCGACTACGCACGAACCTCCCATTGTGCAGTATCGCGGCGATCAGAGCCCCAATCCCGATCATCACCAGCAGGCCCTGCACCAGGGGGCCCCATCGCGTTGCCGGCGTGAGCTGCGTCTTCAGCCGGATCGGCATATCGAGGAAGCCGGGCTCGAAGAACCCGGTGCGAGCAAGGACACGTCCGTCTGGCGCGATGACCGCGCTGATCCCTGTGGTTCCCGCCACAATGACGTAGCGGTTGTGCTCGACCGCCCGCAGCCTGCCGAACGCGAGCTGCTGCACGCTCATCGTCTCGTTGAAGGTGGCGTTGTTGGACGGCACCGTCAACACCTGGGCACCATTGAGGACCGACTCCCGCGGAGCGCGGTCGAAGATGACCTCCCAGCATGTCGACACCCCGACCGGCACGCCGGCCGCCTCGACAACGCCGTTGCCACTGCCCGGCTGGAAATAGCCCGCCCGATCCGCATAGGGCGAGAAGTGCTTGAAGAAGCTCCGCCACGGCAGGTACTCGCCGAACGGCTGGACGATCTGCTTGTCGTGCCGGTCGCCGGGGCCGGTCTCGGGATTCCAGACGATCATCGAGTTCGTCGACACCGGGTTGTCGCGGGTGTAACCGGACGCCGCAGTCACGCCGCCGACCAGGATCGGCGCCTTGATCGCCTCCACGGCGAGCGCAATCTGCTCGGCGGCGTCCTGATTGGCCAGCGGGTCGATGTCCGACGAGTTCTCCGGCCAGATGACGAACAACGGCTGCGGCGCCCGCCCTGCTCGCACATCCTCTGCCAGCTTGATCGTTTCCCGCACGTGGTTGTCGAGCACTGCCCGGCGTTGGGCGTTGAAGTCCAACCCGAGTTGTGGCACGTTGCCCTGCACGGCTGCGACGTTGACCGACGGTTCGTCGGCGGCGCCCGCACTGGAATGCCGGACCGCGGGCGAGATCGCAACAGTGGCGATCAGCACAAGGCAGATGCATGCACCGGGCACCACGACCGCGGGTGGGCCAGAGTCTTCGGTGTCGCCCTCTTCACCGCGCCGCGACCAATCGACGATCTCGAACGTCAGCGCGGCGACGCTGAATCCGAGCAATGTCACCGCGAACGACACCAACGGCGCGCCGCCGATCTGTGCAAGCGGCAGCAGTGGACCGTCGGTTTGCCCGAAACCGATTACCCCCCAAGGGAATCCGCCGAACGGCACCGTCGACTTGGCCCACTCCGCCAACGCCCACAGGCCCGCGAACCCGAGCGGCCATGCGGTCAGCCTGCGCACCACGACAGCGCCGATGCCGAACAAGCCGACAAAGACGGCCTGGGCAAGGGAAAGCGCCACCCATGGCATCGGGCCGACCATTACGCCGGTCCACGGCAACAGCGGGAGATAGAAGGCCGCCCCGAACAGGAAGCCGTAGCCGATCCCGCCGACGAGCTTGGTGGCTTCCCTGGTCAGCACCCAGGCCAACAGCGCGAACGCGACGATCGCGGTGTACCACCAGCCGAACGGCGGGAAGCTCAGACACAGCAGCAGCCCCCCGAAGACGGCGGCGCTGATGCGTGGCAGCCGAACCACAACGGCATCGCCGAACCGCTTGAGCCGAGCGGGCGCTTCCGGCTCAACCATGGATGACGGCACCTCGGTGAACGGTCTGAAGGCATCGGGGCAGCGGATCGTCGGCGCCGAGGCGGGGCAGCGCAGGCACCCGTGACCGGGGGTCGGTCGACCATCGTTGCACCGCGTTGTCGGGGGCGCTGACCTCCAACTCGTCGGTCTCCCATATTGCATATGAGGCGGGTGCGCCGGGAGCGAGCGTTCCCGTGACGCCGTCGCGCACCCCGCCTGCGCGCCACGCACCCCGGGTTGCGGCCGAGAACGACGCCCGCACGGATATCGCGCTGTCGCGCGTCTGGTGGCTGGCCGCAGCACGCACGGTCTCCCATGGATTCATGCTGGTGACCGGCGAATCAGAGCCGAAGGCGAGTGGCACGCCTTGGGATGCTAACAGCGCGAGCGGATTGAGCCGCGCAGCTCTGTGCGGGCCGAGACGCTGCGCATACATCCCGCGCTCGCCACCCCACAGCGCGTCGAAGTTCGGTTGCACGCTTGCGATGACACCCCACGCGCCAAGCCGCGCCGCCTGATCGGGAGTCACCATTTCGAGATGCTCGAGCCGATGCCCGCAGCGCGCGACGGCTTGCGTGCCGAGCCGGTCGACCACCCGCTGCAACGCGTCGACGACCGCGCCGACCGCGGCGTCGCCGATCACGTGGAAGCCGGCCGGGATGGCGGCTTCGGTACACGCGTGCAGATGCGCCGTGATCGCGTCGGGATCGAGGTAGGCGTTGCCGCAGCGGTCCGGCGCGTCGGCATACGGCTCGTGCAGCCACGCCGTACGCGAGCCGAGGGCGCCGTCGACGAACAGGTCGCCTGCGAGCCCGCGGGCTCCCGTCGTCTCCATGAGGGCTTCTGCCTGTGCACGATCGGTGACCGCTTCACCCCAATATCCGACGATTTCCACCCCGTGACGGGTGCCGCGCAGGTCATGCCAGTCGTCGAGGCCGCCGATATCCGGGCCTGCGCACTCGTGCACGGCGACGATCCCGTTGGCTGCCGCGAGGTCCAGTGCGGCGACGCGGGCGCGGTTTCGTTGATCTGGGGTCAGCCGGTCGCGGGCGCCGGCGCGGACCAGATGGTGGGCATCTGCGGTCAACGGCCGCTGTGGGTCGAAGCCGGACGCCGCCCGCAGCTCCGGGGTGAGCCGTCGTAGCGCCGTGGACGCCATCGCCGAGTGGACGTCGACGCGGGCCAGATAGGCGGGCCGGTCGCCGACCACGGCGTCCAGCTCGTCGGTGGTCGGCGGCGTCGTCTCCGGCCAGCCCGACTCGTCCCAGCCGTGCCCCCAGATCGGCCCGTCAGGATTGGCCCACGCGTATTCGGCGACGAGGTGCAGGCACTGCCTCGCCGATGTGGCCGCACGGAGATCGAGCCCGGCGAGCATGAGCCCGGTCGCGGTCAGGTGGACGTGGCTGTCGACGAACGCGGGCGCAACGAAACCGCCCCCGAGATCGAGGACCTCGGCGTCGGCAAACTGGGCCAGGCCGACGTCGTCGCCGCCCAGCCAGACGACGGTGCCGTCCCTGACGGCCATCGCAGTGGCGTCCGGCATGGCCGGACTGTGAATCCGGCCGCCGCGAAGCAGCGTCGTCAACTCAGGTCTGGCTTGCGAGGCAGTGCTTGGGGCTCGACATCGACGACGTCGACGACCTCACCGTCGATATAGTCCTGGCGGCCTGCTCCGGACCGGCTCGCGGCGGCCGTCGCGACCGTGATCAGCGGCATCCGGCGAGCGGCCAAGGCCGTCAGCACCGGTCGCGCGACGGCGCGGGTCGGCGGAAGCAAAAGCAGCAGGCCCGCGGCCGTGGTGATCAGGCCGGGCATGAAGACCAGCACGGTGCCCAGCGCGACCATCGCGCTGTCAGTGACGGCGCCCTGCGGCGTGGTCAGTCCCGACCGGAGCCGATTGATATGCCGCTTGACCTGGGAACCGGCGAGCACGAAGCCGAGCAGGGAGGTGCCGAGCAGCGCCAGCACGGTCCAGCCGAAACCGATCGTCGAGACCAGAGCCACGACGACCGCGAGTTCGACGACCAGGTAGATCAGCAACAGCCGCATCGCCATGTTCTGCCAACGGTTCGAAAGGCCGCGGGGTTCCTCACGTACCGCGATCAAGCGGCGAGGCACCAGCCGCGGTGTGGAGCCCGACCGAAACCTACGCGGGCGCGGTCACTTCGATCGCGCTGTGCACCTTGTCGATGCCACCGCGCAGGATGGCCTGCGGGATGAAGTACCAGGCGTGGTGCCAGTAGCGCTTGATGACCTTGTCGAACACCCGCCGGGTCTCCGACTTGGGCAGGTTGCGTGCCACCGCCTCGACAGCTTCGCCCTTCACCGCGCCCAACGCGCCCGCCTTCTGAATGGTCACCCGCGGGGTGTTGTTGATCCGCTTGGTCTTCCATGACCCGTCGTCGGTGATGATCAGCAGCTTGTCGCCGTCGGGCACTCCCCACACCGTGGTCGGCTTCGGTTTGCCGTCCTTGGTGAAGGTGGTCAGTAGCAGGTACTTCTCGCCGTAGACGTCTTTGAAGGTCGGCGCCATGCTGTTCAATTCACCGCTTTCAGTTGAATTGAAACGTTGTTCTTCATCCCGCCCTTCAGCTTCGAGAAGAAGGTGAAGCCCTTGCCGATCAGGCCGTAGCGCTTGTTGATGGCGCTGTAGGTGGCGCCGTTTGTGGACTTGTCCAGAATCGCGGCGACGGCCTCGACCGCCTCACCCTTGGGGTTTCCCTTCACGTCGCATGCGGCGATGGTCACCCGCGGGGTGTTGCGGATGCGTTTGACCTTCCACGATTTCTCCTGGGTGATGGCCACGATGCCGTCGTCGTTCGGCACCGCCCAGATCGCCGTGGGCTTTGGGCGGCCGTCCTTGGTGAACGTGGTCAGCAGGATGTATTCGCTCTTCGCGACGTCGGCAAAGGTGACAGGCACCTAGTCAACCTAGCGGGATCAGCCTTCGAGGTCGCCTTCGGTTTCCAGCAGCACCTGCCGCAGCCCGGCGAGTGTGTCCGCCCCGGGCTCGGCCCACATCCCGCGATCAGCCGCTTCAAGCAGGCGCTCCGCCATGCCGTGCAGCGCCCACGGGTTCGATTCGGCCATGAATTTGCGGTTCTCGTCATCGAGCACGTAAGCCTCGGTCAGCCGTTCGTACATCCAGTCGGCCATCACGCCCGCGGTGGCGTCGTAGCCGAACAGATAGTCGACGGTGGCGGCCATCTCGAACGCGCCCTTGTAGCCGTGCCTGCGCATCGCGGTCATCCATCGCGGGTTGACCACGCGCGCCCGGAACACCCGCGTCGTCTCCTCCGAAAGGGTGCGGGTCCGCACGGCGTCGGGCCGGGTGTTGTCGCCGATGTATGCGGCCGGCGCCTTGCCGGTCAGCGCGCGCACGGTGGCCACCATTCCCCCGTGGTACTGGAAGTAGTCGTCAGAGTCAGCGATGTCGTGTTCGCGCGTATCTGTGTTCTTGGCGGCGACGGCGATCCGGCGGTACTGCCGGTTCATGTCGTCCGCCGCGGGTGCTCCGTCGAGGTCGCGGCCGTATGCGAAACCGCCCCACGCGGTGTAGACCTGGGCGAGGTCGGCGTCGTCGCGCCAATTGCGGCTGTCGATCAACTGCAACAGCCCGGCGCCGTAGGTGCCCGGTTTCGAACCGAAAACCCTTGTGGTGGCGCGGCGTCGGTCCCCGTGCTCGGCGACGTCGGCCTCGGCGTGGGCGCGCACGTA
This sequence comes from uncultured Actinomycetota bacterium, assembly GCA_963715215.1. Taxonomy (GTDB): domain Bacteria; phylum Actinomycetota; class Actinomycetes; order Mycobacteriales; family Mycobacteriaceae; genus Mycobacterium. The sequence goes on along the minus strand of CAVQRJ010000020.1, from coordinate 216,391 downwards.
GTTCTGGTCGGCGGGCTCATCGAGGCTCGCGACGAGCGCGACCGCGTCGTCGAGCATGGTGACCACATGCGGGAAAGCGTCACGGAAGAAGCCGGAGATTCGCACGGTGACGTCGATGCGCGGCCTGCCGAGTTCGGTCGGAGAGATCGGCTCCAGGTTGACGACACGGCGGGATGCGTCATCCCACACCGGCCGAACACCCAGCAGCGCAAGGACTTCGGCGATATCGTCGCCCGCCGTTCGCATCGCCGATGTTCCCCAGACCGAAAGGCCGACCGACCGCGGCCAGCTTCCATGGTCCGCGCGGTACCTCTCCAGCAGCGAATCGGCCATCGCGCTGCCGGTCTCCCAGGCCAGCCGGGACGGCACGGCCTTGGGATCGACCGAGTAGAAGTTCCGTCCGGTCGGCAGCACGTTGACCAGTCCCCGCAGCGGTGAACCCGACGGTCCCGCTGCGATGAAACGGCCGTCCAGTGCCCGCAGGATCTGCTCGATCTCACCCGCTGTGCCTGCGAGGCGCGGAACCACCTCCGTCGCCGCGAACCGAAGGATCTCTGCGACCTCTGGATTGTCGGTCAGTGCGTCGGCGACCGCCGGGTCCCAGCCCGCCTGCTGCAGCTCGGCAAGCAGTGCGCGAGCACGGGTTTCGGCCTCGTCGACGGCGGCACGGTCGTCGTGGCCGTCCTCGGCCAGGCCGAGCGCCTGTCTAAGCCCTGGCACGGTCTGATCGCCGCCGAACAGCTGGCGGGCCCGCAGGATCGCCAGCACCAGGTCGAGTTGCGGCTCATCGGAAGGAGCTTGGCCGAGCACGTGGAGGCCGTCGCGGATCTGGACGTCCTTGATCTCGCAGAGCCAACCGTCGACGTGCAGCAGCATGTCGTCGAACGAGTCGTCCCCGGGTCGCTCGGCCAGACCCAGATCGTGGTCCATCTCCGCGGCGCGCATCAGCGTCCAAATCTGCTGGCGGATCGCGGGCAGCTTGCCGGGGTCGAGCGCGGCGATATTGGCGTGCTCGTCGAGCAGCTGCTCCAAACGTGCTATATCCCCATAGCTTTCGGCACGCGCCATCGGTGGGATGAGATGGTCGACGAGGGTGGCGTGGGCGCGTCGTTTGGCCTGGGTGCCCTCTCCGGGGTCGTTGACGAGGAACGGATAGATCAACGGCAGGTTGCCCAGCGCGGCATCGGCGCCGCACGCCGCCGACATGCCGAGCGTCTTGCCCGGCAGCCACTCCAGGTTGCCGTGCTTGCCGAGGTGGACGATCGCATCGGCGCCGAAACCGGCCGCGCCGTTTTCGCTCCTCGCGTCCGCGGAAAGCCAGTGATATGCCGCCAGATAGTGGTGGCTCGGCGGCAGGTCGGGGTCGTGGTAGATGGCGACTGGGTTCTCGCCGAAGCCGCGCGGCGGCTGCACCATCAGCACTACATTGCCCGCCTGCAGCGCGGCGATGACGATCTCGCCGTCCGGATCATGCGAGCGGTCGACGAACAACTCACCGGGCGCGGGGCCCCAGTGCCGTTCAACCGTCTCGGTGAGCTGCGCGGGCAGCGTTGCGAACCAGTTGCGATAGTCCTTGGCGGACAACCGAATAGGATTTCCCGCCAACTGACCTTCGGTGAGCCAGTCCGGATCCTGGCCGCCTCGTTCGATCAGCGCGTGGATCAAGGCGTCGCCATCCTGGGCATCGACACCGGGAATATCTCCGATGTCGTAGCCGTAATCGCGCATCGCCCGCAACAGGACGACCGCGCTCGCCGGGGTGTCGAGACCGACCGCGTTACCGATGCGGGCGTGCTTGGTCGGATACGCGGAGAACACGACGGCCACCCGCTTGTCGGCAGGCGCGACGGCGCGTAGTCGCGCGTGCCGCACCGCAAGGCCTGCCACGCGTGCGCAGCGTTCCGGATCGGCGACATAGGAGATCAAACCCTCGTCGTCGATCTCCTTGAAGGAGAACGGGACGGTGATGATGCGTCCGTCGAACTCCGGCACCGCCACCTGCGTCGCGACGTCGAGCGGGCTGACGCCGTCGTCGTTGTCGTGCCACTGTGACCGCGAACTGGTCAGGCACAGCCCTTGCAGGATCGGGATGTCCAGTGCGGCAAGGTGTGCCACGTTCCAGGTGTCGTCGGTGCCACCTGCCGAAACGGCGGCAGGAACCGCGCCCCCGGCGGCAAGCACCGTCGTCACCATGGCGTCGGCCGAGTCGAGCAGGTCGAGCATGTCGGGCTCGGCAGTGCGCAGCGAGGCACAGTACACCGGTAGTGCTCGTCCGCCCGCGTCTTCGATTGCGCTGCACAATGCCTCGATGTACCCGATGTTGCCCGCCAGCTGCTGTGCCCGGTAAAAGAGCACGGCGATGGTCGGGCCGTCACCGGTTTCCGAGGCGCGCTCCAGGACACCCCAGTTCGGAATTGTGGCGGGCGGCGCGAACCCGAATCCGGTCATCAGCACGGTGTCGCACAGGAACGCATGCAGCTGCCGGAGATTCTCCAGGCCGCCCTGCGCGAGATAGATGTGCGCCTGCACAGCCGCGCCGGCAGGCACCGTCGAATGGCTCATCAGCTCGGCGTCGGGCGCCTGCTCGCCACTGACCACCACTGTCGGCACGCCGCTGTCGATGACGGCGTCGATGCCGTCCTGCCAGGACCGGTAACCGCCGAGGATGCGAACCACGGCCAGATCCGCACCGTCGAGCAGCTCGGTGAGCTCCCCGTCCACGAGCCGGGACGGGTTGGCCCACCGATACCGAGCGCCGCTCGAGCGGGCGGTGATCAGATCCGTGTCGGACGTCGACAGCAGAAGAATGGTGGGTTCTGGCACCCACCATTCCTATCGCAGAGGACGGTCAGTCGCCGAAGCGCCCGTGCCACGTCTGCGGGTACGGCAGTCCGGTGGCCGCGGCCAGGAGAACAAGCACTGTGCCCAAGACGGTCAAGGCAAACATCGTTGGTCCTTCCATTCCTTGTTGCACACACGTGCAACTGTGAGAACCGTACGATGCCACCGGCCAGTAGTGACCGACATGTGCCGGACGGAACTCACAGGCCAGAGCTGTGACGGCGGTCATAGTCGGTTCTGTTCCCGCTGCGCCGAACCCTTATCCACGGTGGCCTCAGGCGTCAGCGTGGGCGCATGCATGTGGTGAAACTCGGAGCCAACATCGGCGCCCGCATCGAGGGCGTCCTCGCCGGAAACGTCGACGTGTCTACCGCGGCGCAGATCAACGCGGCACTCCTCGAACACAAGGTCATCTTCTTCCGGGGACAGCACGACCTCGACGACGAGGGTCAGCTGGCGTTCGCGCGAACGCTCGGCACACCGACCGCCGCACACCCGACCGTGACGTCGCGCGGGACCCGTCTTCTGCCCATCGACTCGCGGTATGACAAGGCCAACAGCTGGCACACCGATGTCACGTTCGTCGACCGGATCCCCAAGGCATCGCTGCTGCGGGCGGTGGCGCTGCCGAGCTACGGCGGCACCACCACATGGGCCTCCACCGACGCGGCCTACGACCAGCTGCCCGCCCCGCTGCGTGCGCTGGCCGAGAACCTCTGGGCCGTGCACACCAACCTCTACGACTACGCCGCCCCGCGCGACGCCGTTACCGCGGAGGAACGGCAGTATCGCGATGAGTTCGTGTCCGACTACTACGAGACCGAGCATCCCGTCGTCCGTGTACACCCGGAAACGGGCAGGCGGGTCCTTCTGCTCGGTCAGTTCGTCAAGCGGTTCGTCGGGTTGGGCTCAGCCGAGTCGACGGCGCTGTTCAACCTGCTGCAGGCCCGAATCACCAAACTGGAGAACACCATTCGGTGGAACTGGGAACCCGGCGACGTGGCGATCTGGGACAACCGCGCGACACAGCACTACGCCGTTGCCGACTACGACGACCAGTTCCGCATGCTGCACCGCATCACGTTGGCCGGGGACATCCCGCTCGATATCCATGGCCAGAGCAGCCGCGCGGTCGCAGGCGACGCGTCGCAGTACTCAGACGTGGTGCAACCGGTACCACTGGCCGGCTGACGGGACGCGACCCCTCGGGCGTACGCGTAGTCCACTAGTCCAACCGGTGGAGGGGCTACGCGTACCGTGAGCGTGATGGCCCGAACCCGCGACCACGACGCCTGCCCGGGCGCACTTCAGGTGCACAAAGCGGCTGACGGCGCGCTGGCCCGGATCCGGGTGCCGGGGGGAATGATCGAGCCGCGCCAGCTCGAGGCGCTGGCCCACGCGGCGACCCGGTTCGGCTCGCCGGCCATGGAGTTGACCTCGCGGGGCAACATCCAGATCCGCGGCATCGGCGACGACCACGCCGTCAGCGCGGTGGCCGACGCCCTCGCGGCTGCCGGGTTACTGCCGTCGTCGACACACGAACGGGTGCGCAACATCGTCGCCTCACCGCTGACGGGCAGGCTGGGCGGAAGCGCCGACGTGCGGCAGTGGGTGCACCGGCTGGACATCGCGATCCAGGCGGAGCCCGCGCTCGCCGGGCTGCCGGGCCGGTTCTGGTTCAGCATCGACGACGGTAGGGGCGACGTCTCCGGCCTCGGCGCCGATGTGGGCGCGCACGTGTCCGGCGATTCCGTCGCGCTTCTGCTTGCCGGTCGTGACACGGGTGTGCGAGTCGCACCAACGGACGTCGTGCCCACGTTGATCTCCATCGCGCGGCGCTTTGTCGATTGCCGCGAAACTGCCTGGCGGATAGCGGAACTCGCGAATCCCTCGGTGTTGATCGACGACCTCCGCCGATCCGCCGAGCCGGGGGCGACGTGGCCTCCGGTCAGCCGACCGCCGGTGGGCTGGCTCAGTCAGGACGACGGCCGCATCGCGCTGAGCGCGGCTCCACCGCTTGGCGTCCTGCGGGCGCGGGTCGCGGAATACCTGGCTGCCATCGACGCCCCGATGGTCATCACGCCGTGGCGCTCGGTGCTCGTCTGCGATCTCGACGAGGGGGTCGCCGACGCCTCGCTGCGGGTGCTCGCGCCGATGGGTCTGGTGTTCGACGACACCTCGCCGTGGCTCGATGTCAGTGCCTGCACCGGCAGCCCCGGGTGCGAGCACTCCGCTGCCGACGTCCGCGCAGACGCCGCACGTGCGGTCACCCAACCCAGCGCCACCCACCGGCACTTCGTCGGATGCGAGCGGGCCTGCGGAAGCCCACCGGTGGGCGAGGTGCTGATCGCCACCGGAGACGGATATCGGCTGCGCACGGCCTCCCCGTAGGGTGAGCGGGTGCTCGACTACACCCGCGACGCGGCCGAGATCTACCGGCGGTCGTTCGCGACGATCCGCGCGGAAGCCGATCTCTCGCGATTCCCGGATGACGTCGCCCGCGTCGTCGTGCGCCTGATCCACACCTGCGGTCAGGTCGACGTCGCCGAGCACGTCGCCTACAGCGACGACGTGGTCGCCAAGGCGCACGCCGCGCTTGCCGCGGGCGCGCCGGTGTTGTGCGATTCCTCGATGGTGGCGGCCGGGATCACGCGGTCGCGACTGCCCGCCGACAACGAGGTGGTGTCGCTGGTGGCCGATGACCGCGCCGCCGACCTCGCGACCCGTCTCGTGACCACCCGTTCAGCGGCCGCCGTGGACTTGTGGGCCGACCGGCTCGGCGGTGCGGTGCTGGCGATCGGCAATGCGCCGACCGCACTGTTCCGGCTGTTGGAACTCGTCGACGACGGCGCACCCACGCCGGCGGCCGTGCTGGGCGGGCCGGTCGGGTTCGTCGGGTCGGCCCAATCCAAGCAGGAGCTCATCGACCGGCCGCGCGGCATGTCCTATCTCGTTGTCACCGGACGGCGCGGTGGCAGCGCGATGGCCGCCGCCGCCGTCAACGCGATCGCCAGTAGCACCGAATGATGAACCCCGACGGCACGCCAAGAGGAACACTGTTCGGCGTCGGGCTTGGTCCCGGCGATCCCGAGCTGGTGACGGTCAAGGCCGCCAAGCTGATCGCGCAAGCCGACGTCGTCGCGTATCACAGTGCGCGGCATGGCCGCAGCATCGCGCGCGCGCATCGCCGAGCCCTACTTGCGGGATGGCCAGATCGAGGAACACCTGGTCTATCCGGTGACCACCGAGACGACCGACCATCCCGGCGGGTACGCAGGCGCGATAGAGGACTTCTACCGCGAGGCCGCCGAGCGCATCGCCGCCCATCTGGACGCAGGCCGCGACGTCGCGCTTCTCGCGGAGGGCGATCCGCTGTTCTACAGCTCCTACATGCACATGCACACCCGGCTGACCGAGCGTTTCGACGCGGTGATCGTGCCGGGCGTGACATCCGTCAGCGCGGCGTCCGCGGCCACCGGCACTCCCCTGGTTCAGGGGGACGAGGTGCTGTCGATCATCCCGGGCACCCTGCCCGTCGACGAGCTCAAGCGCAGGCTCGCCGACACCGACGCCGCCGTGGTGCTGAAATTGGGTCGTTCGTATCCCGCTGTGCGGGAAGCGCTTTCGTCGGCAGGGCGGCTCGACGAGGCATACTACGTCGAACGCGCCAGCACGCCGCAGCAACGAGTGCTGCCCGCCGGCGACGTCGACGACGACAAGGTGCCGTACTTCTCGCTCGCCATGCTGCCGGGGACGGCGGCGAGGCAGGCGCCGCCGGGCACCGTCGCCGTCGTCGGCCTCGGACCCGGCGACACCGACTGGATGACCCCGCAGAGCCGCCACGAACTGGCCGCGGCCACCGACCTCATCGGGTACGGCCCGTACCTCGAACGCATCCGGCCGCGCGACGGGCAACGCCTGCACCCCAGCGACAACACCGACGAGCCCGCCCGCGCCCGGCTGGCGTGCACGCTCGCCGAGGAGGGGCGCGCCGTGGCCGTGGTGTCCTCCGGCGATCCCGGCGTCTTCGCGATGGCAACGGCCGTTCTCGAAGAAGCCAAACAGTGGCCGGGCGTGCAGATCAGGGTGATCCCCGCGATGACGGCGGCGCAGGCGGTCGCCAGCCGGGTCGGCGCGCCGCTGGGGCACGACTACGCGGTGATCTCCTTGTCCGACCGGCTCAAGCCGTGGGACGTCATCGCCGCACGACTGACCGCCGCGGCGGAGGCCGACCTGGTGCTCGCGATCTACAACCCCGCCTCCAAGACCCGCACCTGGCAGGTGGGTGCCATGCGGAATCTGTTGTTGGAGCACCGCGACCCTGGCACTCCGGTGGTGATCGGCCGGGATGTGTCAGGACCGGGAGAAGAGGTGAAGGTGGTGCGGCTGGCCGACCTCGATACCGCCGATGTCGACATGCGGTGCCTGCTGATCGTCGGATCGTCGCAGACCCAGTGGTATGACGATCGGGTGTTCACCCCGCGCCGGTACCCGACGCTCTGATACTGTCCGGCGGCCATGACCATTCCACGTGGACCCCAAGATGTGACGCCGGCGTGGCTCGGCTCGGCGTTGGGAGCCGACGTGAGCGGCGTCGACGTCACGCCGATCGGCACCGGGCAGACCGGCGCCACCTACCGGGTGCGCGCGACGTACGCGACCGCCACCGAGCTACCCGACACGTTCGCGGTGAAGCTGTCGGCGCAGGACGACGCCGTCCGGGAGCGGGTAGCGCTCGGCTACCGATCCGAGGTCGAGTACTACGCACGGGTGGCCGATCGCATGAGCATCCCCGTGCCGCACTCCTATTACTCGGAGATCTCCGAAGACGGCGCCGACTTCGTGCTCGTCCTGGCCGACATGGCGCCCGCGGTGCAGGGTGATCAGATCGCGGGATGCAGCGCCAGGGAGGCGGCACTCGCCGTCGAGGCGCTCGCCGGGCTGCACGGGCCCAGTTGGTGTGATCCCGAGTGGATGGAGCTGACCGGGATCGCGATGCCCAAACCCGGCGACGACGCCGCAGCCGGCGGCCTCGGCGAGATCTCGCAGATGGCAGCGGGAATCCTAGTCGACAAACTGGGCGACGACATCAGCGATGAGGACAAGGAAACACTCACCGCCGCAATGTCTTTGGTCACACCGTGGCTGAAGGCCGAGCCGAATCGCTATGCCCTCATGCACGGTGACTACCGGCTGGACAACATGCTGTTCGACCCGGACCGCACCCGCATCACGGTGGTGGACTGGCAGACGGTCGGGATCGGACTGCCCGGCAGAGACCTCGCCTACTTCACCGCGACGAGCCTCGATCCCGACGTCCGGTCGGGGATCGAGAAGGATCTGGTCGCCCAGTACCACCACGCGTTGCTCGGTTACGGCATAACGGATTACGACTTCGACACCTGCTGGCGTGACTATCGCCTCGGCGTGGTGCAGGCCCCGCTTCTCACCGGCCTCGGCTTCGCCTTCGCGGCATCCACCGAGCGCGGTGACGAAATGATGCTGACCATGTTGCACCGGGGATGCCGGGCGATCCGCGAGCTGGAAACGCTCGAGTTGATCAAGTCCTACGTAGCGACCTGACCCAGGCCTCCGCGTCGTCCACCGTCGACACGGTGGTGACGCCGTCGGGCAGCGGCGGACGGTCCACCATCACCACCGGGACACCAAGCGCGGCGGCGGCGTCGAGTTTCGGCCGCGTCATGTCGCCGCCGCTGTTCTTCGTTACCAGACAGTCGATTCGGTGCTTGGTCAGTAGGGCCTGCTCGTCGTCATATCGGTAGGGCCCGCGCGACAGCACGACCTCATGGCGAGACGGCAAGGTCTGCGGGAGCGGCGCGGTAACGGCCCGGATCAGGAACCACGCGTCGACGTCCCGGAACACCTCGACACCCGACCGCCCGGTGGTCAGGAAAATCCTCTTGAAAGCGTGGTCCTGCACGGCTTTGGCGGCCTGGACGTCGGAGCCGACGAGGATTGCGTCTCCGGGCGGCCATGCGGGCCGCGCGAGAACGAGATGCGGGACTCCCGACTGGCGGCAGGCCTGCACCGCATTGGCGGTGATCGTCGCCGCGAACGGATGCGTGGCGTCCACGACCGCGGCGACGTTCGAGTCGGTCAGCCAGCGCCGCATTCCGTCGACACCGCCGAACCCGCCGATGCGGACCTCACCGACCGGCAGCGCCGGATCGGGCACTCTCCCCGCAAGTGAGCTGATCACCTCGACGCCGGGATGTAGCCGCGCGGCGAGTGTTCGCGCTTCGGAGGTGCCGCCGAGCAGGAGCACCCGCATCAGTGCCGGTGCCCCCGTGTTCTGCCCGAAGAATACAGATAGCTGTCCGCGAAACCCTCGGCGGTGAGCACGTCGCCGACGACGATCACCGCTGTCCTGGTGACACCCGCTGCGCGCATCTCCTCCGCGAGCCGGCCAAGCGTGCACCGCAGCACCGTCTGCTCGGGCCAGCTCGCGAATGCCACCACCGCACAGGGGGTTTCGGTGTCGTAACCCCCCGTCAACAGCTGCGGAACGATCGCGTCGACCTGGGCGGCGGCCAGGTGTAGCACCAGCGTCGCGCCGGGCGCCGACAGTGCCTCGAGGTCCTCCCCCGGCGGCATCGCCGTCGACAGCGTCGCGACCCTCGTCAACGTCACGGTCTGCGCGACCCCCGGCACCGTCAGCTCGCGTTTGAGCGCGGCCGCGGCCGCGGCGAAAGCCGGTACCCCAGGCACGATTTCGTAGTCGATACCGAGCGCGTCGAGACGGCGGCACTGCTCGGCAAGTGCGCTGTACAGCGAGGGATCGCCGGAATGCAATCGCGCGACGTCCGATCCGGCCGCATGCGCCTCCGCGATCTCCCCGATGATCTGGTCCAGGGTGAGCGGGCCGGTATCGATCACCCGCGCATCCGGCGGGCACAACGCCAGCAGATCGTCGGGCATGATCGACCCCGCGTACAGGCAGACCGGGCAACTGCTGAGCAGCCGTTGGCCGCGCACGGTGATCAGGTCGGCGGCGCCAGGCCCGGCCCCGATGAAATAGACGGTCATTCCTTGGTGACCACCCACTGCGTCACGGGCATCGCCGGACGCCATCCGGTGAACGTGCCGAGCGGCTCGCCCTGATAGTGCTGGAATCGCCGCAACTCACCGCCGAGACGCGAATGCCATTCCGTGAGAACGGCCTCCGACTCCGCGGTCACCGCGTTCGCCACCAGCCTGCCACCGGCGACAAGCCGGTCCCAGCACGCGTCGACGAGTCCGGCTTGTGTCAGCCCACCGCCGATGAAGACCGCCGACGGCGGTGGCGCGGATTCGAACGCCTCGGGTGCGTCGAAATGCGCGTCAACCTTGACGCCGAACGCCACCGCGTTGTCGACGATCCGCTTGCGGCGTTGTTCGTCGCGTTCGAAGGCGATCGCCCGACAGCCCGCACCGCTTCGGCACCATTCGATTGCGACGCTGCCCGAACCGGCACCGACATCCCACAGAAGTCGGCCAGGCCGGGGCGCAAGCGCGGCCAGTGTCACCGCGCGCATCGACTGCTTCGTGATCTGCCCGTCGTGGGCGAACCAGTCGTCGGGCAGCACCGCGAACTGCCGTTCGTCGGGGAGGTATCGCACGGCGACGACGTTGAGCGCGTCGACGTCTCCCGGCGGACGCGCCGCCCACTCCCGCGCCGTCGCCGACCGGCGCCGCTCGGCGGGTCCGCCGAGCTGCTCGAGCACGGTGATCTCCGAATCGCCGCGCCCCGTCTCGGTGAGCAGTCGTGCGAGCTCGGCGGGGCTTGTGGAGTCACGTGACATCACCACGGCCTGCCCGCCACGACGAACCGCTGTGTGGGGCTCTGCGGTGACGAGGCTGATGATCTCCGTGTCCTGCACCGTCCAGCCGACGCGCGAACACGCGAGGGTCACCGAGGACACATGAGGCAGCACCGCCACCTTGTCCGGCCCGTACAGCCGAATGAGCGTGCCCCCGACCCCGTGCAGTAACGGGTCACCGCTGGCCACCACGTGCACGTCGCCCTCGGCATCGTCGAGCAGCGTCCGGAGGGCGGGCAGCATCGGCGACGGCCACGGCCGTCTGCTCGCCGAGATGCTGTCGTCAAGCAGGCCAAGCTGACGCGCAGAGCCGTAAATAACTGTTGCCCTTGCTAATTCGGCACGAGATGTAGGCGCGAGGCCTGCCATCCCATCGGCGCCGATGCCGATGACGACGATCACCTGGCTCCTCTGCTCATCGCGGCATCCTCCGCCACACCGACTGCGGCAGCAGCCGCATCCCGACGAAGAACGGCTTCAGCGTCCACGGAATCCACACGGTTCGACGGCCTTTGGCGAGCGCCTTTGCGGTCGCGGCGGCAACCTGGGGTGGCGTGCTCGACATGGGTGCAGGCTTCATGCCCTCGGTCATCCGCCCGATGACGAATCCCGGCCGCACGAGCAGCAGCCGAACGCCCGAGCCGTGCAGCGCATCGGCCAGCCCGCTGCAGAATCCGTCCAGCCCCGCCTTCGCCGAGCCGTAGACGTAGTTGGCGCGCCGCACCCGCACTCCTGCCACCGACGAGAACACCACGATCGCGCCCACCCCCCTCGCCCTCATAGTGTCGGCCAATACGGTCAGCAGGCTTGCCTGGGCAACGAAATCGGTGTGCAACACCGCCGCGGTATGCGCGGGGTCCTTCTCGGCGCGGGCCTGGTCGCCGAGAATTCCGAAAGCGAGCACCGCCGTACCGATCGGGCCGTGGTCGGCCACGATCGAGTCCACCAACGGCGCGTGCGAGGTGAGGTCATCGGCGTCGAACGCGCGGACGTCAACCTTGGCCGCTCCCGCCTTCTCCAGGGCGGCGACCTGCTCGGAAAGCCGGTCGGGATTGCGAGCCGCCAGGACTACCGTTGCGTCGGCGGCCAGCAGCTGCGCGAGTTCGATGCCGATCTCGCTGCGGCCACCGAAAATAACCACCGGTCCGCGGCTCGTGTCATCCACGGCTGCGATTATCACCTGCGCTAGTTTGGAGCCCGATGGCGAATGCAACGACCCGGCTCACCAACGACGCTCTGGCGTTCCTTACCGAGCGTCATCTCGCGATGCTGACGACCTTGCGTTCCGACAACTCGCCGCACGTCGTCGCGGTCGGATTCACGTTCGATCCGAAGACTCACATCGCCAGGGTGATCACCAGCGGGGGGTCGCAGAAGGCGGTCAACGCCGAAGAACGCGGCGTGGCTGTGCTCAGCCAGGTCGACGGCGCCCGCTGGCTGTCACTGGAGGGTCGCGCCACCGTCAACACGGTCGCCGAGGCGGTCAGGGACGCCGAGCTGCGCTATGCCCAGCGCTACCGGACGCCGCGGGTCAATCCGCGGCGGGTCGTGATCGAGGTCCGGGTCGAGCGCGTGCTCGGGTCGTCAGAACTCCTCGACCGCACCGCCGAGTAAACCTCTGTAATCACTTCTGACACTTTAGTTTTCATTGTTCACATCACGGAGTCAGCGCGAGCCGAATTTGTCGGTGGCTCGAACTAGTGTTCGAAGTATGAGTTCGAGTCGTGAGGACATCGCGGCGGCATATGAGCGTCTCGACGCCGCGTTGGGCGCGGTCGCGGCGCTGTCCTACGACGTGCTCACCGCCTACGAACGACAGCGGCTGCTGGCCCGGTTGGAGACGCACCGCCGTCGCCTACCAGCGGTCGAACATGCCCTGATCAACCAGCTGGCCATCGAATCGGCCCCCGAGACGTTGGGCGCTGCCAGTCTGGCCGAGGCGCTGGCCATCGGGCTGCGCATCAGCACCAAAGAGGCCAAGCGCCGCATCGGCGAGGCAGCCGACCTGGGTCGGACAACCGCGCTGTCGGGCCAACGTCTGGACCCGCGGCTGCCCACCGCGGCGGCCGCCCAGGCCGCCGGGCAGATCGGTGCCGAGCATGTCGGCGTCATCCGAGGGTTCTTCGACAAGTTGCCCGACGGCATCGATTACCAGACCCGCGAGGAAGCCGAGAAACAGCTCGGCGAGCTCGCCACCGAATTCGGACCCGACGCGCTGCGCGCCGCCGCCCAGCGGCTGGCCTATCTCCTCGACCAGGACGGCCCGGCCCCCACCGACGCCGACCGGGCCCGACGCCGCGGGATCACCGTCGGCAAGCAACGAGCCGACGGAATGAGTCCCGTCAGACGGACTGCTCGATCCCGAAGGCCGCGCCATCTGGGATGCGGCGTCTGCCAAGTTGGCCGCGCCGGGCATGTGCAATCCCGACGACGATGTGCCCACTGTCGACGGCCCACCCACCCACGAGGGCGCGCAGCGCGACCTACGGTCACAGGCCCAACGCAACCACGATGCCTTCACCGCGATGGGCCGCGCGGTGCTGGCATCGGGCACGCTCGGCCAGCACAACGGGCTGCCCGCCACCATCATCGTCTCCACCACCCTCACCGAGCTGCAATCCGCCGCCGGGCAGGCCGTCACCGCCGGCGGAACGCTGCTGCCGATGACCGACGTCATCCGGATGGCCAGCCACGCCCACCACTATCTGGTGATCTTCGAAGAACACACCAGGATCCCGCTCTACCTCGGACGCAGTAAACGCATCGCCTCACCCGGACAGCGCATCGTGCTGCATGCGCGCGACCGCGGCTGCACCTTCCCCGGCTGCACCGTACCCGGATACGGCTGCCAAGCCCACCACGGCAAGAAGCCTTGGGCACGTGGCGGACTGACCAATGCCGACGAAGAAGTCTTGGCCTGCGGCCCACACAACCGCCTCGTCGAAAAGGGCCGATGGACAACCCGAATACGCGCCAACGGCAGAGTCGAATGGATCCCACCACCGCAGCTCGACAACGGCCAGGCCCGAACCAACAACTACCACTTCCCGGAGAAGTACCTCATCCCCGACGAACACGACAAAGAAGACAACGAAGACGCTTAGCGCACCGGCGTTCGCAGGTCGGCCTTGGGTGTCAACGTTGGCGCCAACTTGTCTTTTCTCATGCTCGGAGTTCAGCGAGGAGTTGTCGGACGCGGACCTCTATCTGGTCGCGGATCGCACGTACAACTTGGAGCGATTGCCCGGCGGGGTCGTCTAGCGGCCAGTCCTCGTAGCGGCGGCCGGGAATGAACGGGCACGTGTCGCCGCATCCCATCGTGACCACTACGTCTGCGCTTTGGAGCATGCTGTCGGTCCACGGCTTGGGGTGCTCGTTTGTGATGTCGATGCCCTTCTCTGCCATCGCTTCGATGGCGACTTGATTGATCTCGGCGGCTGGCTCGGAGCCGCCCGAGTAAGCGACTGCTGCGTCCCCGGCTAGATGGGCGAAGAAGCCGCGAGCCATCTGAGAGCGTCCCGCGTTGTGAGTGCACAGAAAAAGCACGGTCGGTTTAGCCATGTGGGTTCTCCGTCGTAGGTAGAACGTGTTGGTGAGGTACGACCACGTCGTCGGCGTGGATCGCGGCATCGGGAAAGAGAACACCGACGAGCACAACCGCGACACCGGCGCCGATTGCCTGGGCGACGAGGTATCCAGCCGCGGAGCTGGGTGCGATTCCGGCGAACGTATCGGAGAACATGCGCCCGATAGTGACGGCGGGATTAGCGAAGGACGTGGAGCTGGTGAACCAGTACGCAGCGCCGATGTATGCGCCGACGGCCGCAGCCGACAGACCCGCCCGGCCGGTACGGGCCAGCGCGAATATCACGGCGATGAGACCAGCGGTGGCGACTACTTCTCCAAGCAGGTGTCCCGGGCTGAGCCTCTGCCTGGTCGCTATTTCGAGCACCTGCCGGTCGAACATCGCGTTAGCCAACAATGCCCCAGCGACACCACCAACGGTTTGAACAGCGATGTACGCCAGCGCTAGTAAACTGGTGATCCCCGTCCCGCTTCGCCGTCCAAATAGCCAGTCCGACAGTGAGACAACCGGGTTGAAGTGCGCACCGGATATCGGTGCGAACATCAGGATCAAAACGCCAAGGCCGAGAGCGGTCGCGATGGAGTTCTCCAACAGCTGCAAACCGGCGTCATTGGGCGACAGCTGCGCAGCGGCGATACCCGATCCGACGACGACGGTGACCAGCATCGCCGAACCCAAGAACTCGGCGAGTAGGCAACGCGCGACTGCGTTCGTCACGACTAGGTCAGCAGCAGGACGACGTACTTGTCGCGGGCTCCGCCGCTCTTTCGTCGGCGCTGTTACATGCGGCACATGAGCAGTCGCCAGCAGCATCCGCTGCGAGGAGTTCCGGCGTGGTTCCGAAGGTGTCCGTGTCCGCGAGGACCGTGTATACCTCCCACTTCTCGCCGCCAGGTCCGGTGACCCACACTTTGTCTTGCCTCGCGAAGCAGCAAGTTGTGCCGATCTCTTCTTCAGTGAACATGCCCTGCGCAGAGAGACGGGCGATCTCTTCGTGCACTCGGCCGCTGGAAGCTACTTCGACACCGAGATGGTTGATTGAGCCGCCGTGTCCGGGATTCTCGATCAGGACGAGCTTTAGCGGAGGCTCGGCGATCGCAAAATTGGCATACCCCTCCTTCACTTTGGCTGGTTCGGCGTTGAACAACTTCGAGTAGAAGGCGACCCCCTCAGCGAGGTCGTCGACGTTGAGGGCGAGCTGGACACGGGACATGGCGACTCCAACCTGTGTGACATATGTCGAACTATTGAAGATGATGCCACCTCTTCGACATATGTCAATGTCTCTGGCAAGATCGGCTTATGCCGAAGACGCTGCCGATGGTTGACCTCACCGAGCCGGTGTGCTGCCCACCCGTGGCTGCTGGCGCACTCGATGACAAGGCCGCGCTGGAAATTGCGCTACGCCTCAAGGCCCTGGCGGACCCGGTACGCGTGAAGCTCGTGTCGCTCCTATTCGGCTCAGCGGAGAACGAGGAGTGCAGTTGCGACCTCGCGGCCGCGGTGGGAGTTTCCGAATCGACCGTCAGTCACCATCTGACCCAGCTTCGTCGGGCGGGTCTGGTCGAGTCCGAGCGCCGGGGTATGAACGTCTATCACCGCCCAAGGCGCGATGCGCTGGTTGCGCTGTGTTCTGTCTTGGACCCCAACTGCTGCTGTGACTAGCTCCGCACCACGATCAGCTCGTGCGGACGGTTGTTCACCGATTCGGCACCATCGGTGGTGACGATCACGATGTCCTCGATGCGGGCGCCCCACTGTCCAGGAAAGTAGATGCCCGGCTCGACGGAGAACGCCATGCCCTCGGTCAGCGGCAGGTCGTTGCCCGCGACGATGTATGGCTCCTCGTGCACCGACAGCCCGATGCCGTGGCCGGTGCGGTGCACGAACGCGTCGGCGAGACCGGCCTCTGCCAGCACCTCGCGCGCGACCGCGTCCACCTGCTCCGCGGTGACTCCGGGGCGCACCGCTTCGACAGCTGCCCGCTGCGCCCGCTGCAGCACCGAATAGCGCTGGGCGACTTCGGGGCTCGGCTCCCCAATGCTGTAGGTCCTCGTCGAGTCCGAGTTGTACCCGGGTTCGTACGGCCCTCCGATGTCGACGACGACGATGTCGCCGGCACGCAGCTCGCGGTCCGAGCACTCGTGGTGCGGGTCGGCGCCATGTGGGCCCGAGCCGACGATGATGAACGCCACCTCTGAATGGCCCTCGGCGACAATGGCTTCGGCGATGTCGGCGGCCACGTCGGCCTCCGTCCGGCCCGGCACCAGGAATTCCGGGACCCTCGCGTGTACCCGGTCGATGGCGGCCCCCGCCTTGCGCAGCGCGTCAACCTCAGCGCCGTCCTTGATCATCCGCAATCGGCGCAGCACGTCGGTCGCAAGCACCGGCACAATGCCCAACACGTCGGCGAGCGGCAGCAGGTGCAGCGCGGGCATCGCATCGGTGACCGCAACGGCGACTGCGAGCCGTCCAGACTGCCCAGTCGGCGCACCACCCAGCGCATCGGCCACCACCCGGTACGGGTCGTCGCCGTCGACCCAGTCCCGCACGGCGATACCGAGTTCGGTGGCCGCCGAGTCCTTCAGCGACGCCAGCTCGAGCCGTGGCACCACGATCGTGGGTTCGCCGGTCGCGGGCAGCACCAGCGCGGTCAGCCGCTCGAACGTCTGCGCCCGCGATCCGATCAGGTACCGCAGGTCGTAGCCGGGCGTTATCACCAGGCCGGCCAGACCCGCATCGACCGCGGCCGCCGCGGCGGCACGGATGCGCTGTGCGTACACGTCGGTGCTGAATCGGCCTGCTCTCATGGAAGTCAGGCTAAACCCGGGCCGAATAGCTGGCGACCTCGATCAGGTTGGCGTCCGGATCGCGGCCATAGCGCACGCTACTGTCGGTGACCGTGGCAGCACCCGTGTTACTGCTCGACGGCGCCAGCATGTGGTTTCGCTCCTACTTCGGGGTGCCTTCGTCGATCACCGCGCCCGACGGCAGGCCCGTCAACGCCCTCCGTGGGTTCCTCGACGCGGTGGCGACGGTCATCACGCGCGAACGGCCGACCCGGCTGGTGGTGTGCCGCGACGACGACTGGCGGCCGCAGTGGCGAGTGGACCTGATCCCGTCGTACAAGGCGCACCGCGTCGCCGAGGAGGAGCCTGCGGGCACACCCGACATCGAGGTAGTACCCGATGACCTGACGCCGCAGGTCGACATGATCATGGAGATCCTGGACGCGTTCGGCATTCCGACCGCGGGAGCGCCCGACTGTGAGGCCGATGACGTGCTGGGCACGCTGGCGAACCGCGAGCGCACGGATCCCGTCGTCGTCGTCAGTGGCGACCGTGACCTGCTTCAGCTTGTCCGCGACAAGCCGGTGGCTGTCCGGGTGCTGTATCTCGGGCGCGGCCTGGCGAAGGCGACGAAGTGGGGTCCCGAAGAGGTCGCCGACACCTACGGTGTTCCGCTCGACCGCGCCGGGCCTGCCTACGCCGAGCTCGCGCTGCTGCGCGGCGACCCGTCCGACGGGCTGCCCGGCGTACCCGGCGTCGGCGAGAAGACTGCGGCGACCCTGCTGGCGCAGCACGGCTCGCTCGAAGGCATCCTCGCCGCCGCGCACGACCCGAAGTCGAAGATGTCCAAGGCCTACCGGACGAAGCTGCTCGCGGCCACCGACTACATCGAGGCCGCCCAACCCGTGGTCAAGGTGGCGGTCGACGCCGACGTGAACTTCTCGACGCCATCCGACGTGCTGCCGCTGGCCGCCGAGCACCCGCGCAAGGTGGCCAAGCTCGCCGAGCAATACGGCGTCACATCGTCAATTGGCAGACTGCAGAAGGCACTTGACGCGTTGCCCGGCAACTAGCTTTGCGCGGTGCGACGCTCAAGTAGCCGCTACTTCGGGCGGCCGACCTCATAGGTGCCGTTGTTGTCCTGGAAGGTCACGGTCACCTGACGCTTGGTGCCGTCGATGCTGACCTCGCAGTCGAACGTCTCGCCCTTCTTGACCGTCGGGCTCTCGCCGTTGTTGCACTTGACGTCCTTGACGTTCTTGGCGCCGTAACCGTTGGACTCGTCGGTGAGGATCTGCTGAACACCGGACTGGGCGGCATTGACGTCCAGCTTGGTGGTGACGAAGAAACCGGGCTTCCAGAAGCCCAGCACCGCCACCACCGCGACGAGCAAGGCGGCGAGCAGGCCGATCACACCGCCGACGACTGCCAGCGAGCGCTTCGGCGCCTCCCGGGACTCGGTCGCGCCGTACTGCGGGTACTGGCCGTACTGACCCGGCTGCTGCCCGTATTGCCCCGGCTGGCCGTACTGGCCCGGCTGCTGGCCGTACTGCGGGTAGCCCTGCTGGCCGAAATCCTGCGTCGGCTGCTGGCCGTACTGCTGCTCGGTCGGCGGGTACTGCTGCGGCGGCGTGTACGGCTGCTGGCCGGGTTGCTGATAGGACGGGTACTGCTGCGGGGAGTACGCGGGCGGCTGCTGTTGCCAGGCCGGCTGGTCCTGGCCGGGCGGCTGCTGCTGCTGCCACGCCGGCTGATCCTGGCCCGGTGTCGGCTGCTGCCACGCCGGCTGCTGCTGCGACGGGTCGCTCGACGGCTGGTCCTGACCCGGCCAGGGCTGCGTCTGGTCAGGTCCCTGCGGTCCGCTCATCTCTCTCCCTGAAGTTCCTGGTATTCGCTGATACTGCCGACACCTTACCCTGCATCAACAGCCACGACGCCGCGTCGAACGTCGGCGATGGCGCGTTTCGCGGCGGCGCGAAGCTCCGGCGTCGGCGCGGCGTTGCGCACCTGATCGGCCAGATCGAGAACCTGGCGGCACCAGCGGACGAAGTCGCCCGCCGACTGGGGGTACCACCCGCTTGCGGGGGACGGCGAACCCGTGCGCCCGATGTCGGACGCGTCGAGCGCGGAGGCCAGGTCGCCGGTGGTGGCCCACCGATAGACCGCGGCGACGAAGCCCTCGTCGGGCTCGCGGCTCTGCGAGATCCGGTGGCGCTGCTCGTCGGTGCGGAGTTCGGCGGCGAATCGGCGGGTGTCGGCCAGCGCGCGGCGCAGCTTGCCGGTCGGAATCTCGGCGGCCTGCGGGGTTGCCGAATCGCCCCGCGACTCGTACAACACTGCGGACAGCACACCGGCCAACTCCGCGGGTGACAGCCCCTCCCACACACCGGCCCGCAGGCACTCGGCCACCAGCAGGTCGCTTTCGCTGTAGATGCGCGCCAACAGCTTGCCGTCGTCAGTGACCCTCGGGTCGCCGTCGGCGTCGCGGATGAAGCCGCGCTCGGTGAGCAGCACGACGATGCGGTCGAACGTGCGCGCCAGCGAGTTGGTGGCAGCGGCCACCTTCTGCTGGATCTGCTCGTTGTCGCGCTCGATGCGCAGGTATCGCTCGGCCAGCCGGACCTTCTCCTCGCGATCCGCAATGCGATGGCCCGGGTGACGCTGCAGCTGCTCGCGAAGACCCGCAAGTTCCGGGTCGACGTCGTGGTCGTGCGGCGGGCCACTTCGCCTGCCCTTGGGTATCGACATGCCCTCGGTGGCTGACCGCAGCGCCGACGCCACATCGCGCCGCACCCGCGGCTGGCGGTGCTCTACCCGTTTGGGCAGCGACATCGAGCCCACCTTCGCCGATGCACCCGAGTAGTCCGCCGACGAAATCCGGCCCGCCCACCGGTTTTCGGTCAGCACCAGTGGTCGAGGGTCGTCCTCGTCGCGGGCGGGGTCGAGGACAACAGCCAATCCGGCGCGCCGCCCGTTGGCGATGTTGACGATGTCGCCTCGACGCAAAGACGACAGCGCATCGTTGGCGGCCCTCCTGCGCTGCAGCCGCGAAGCCCGCGACTGTGCCTTCTCCCGTTGCGAGATCGCCGCGCGCAATCGCGCGTACTCGAGGATGGGCGGCTCGGTCTTAGGCTCTTCACGCGAGCGTTCATCACCCCGGCCGCCGAGTTCGGCGGCGATCTCGTCGAGCATCCGCTCACCGCGTTCGATGGCGCGCACCAACCCGACCACCGAGCGGTCGGCCTGATACTGCGCGAAGGACCGCTCCAGCAGTTTGTGCGCCTGCGTCGGCCCCATCTGGTTCACCAGGTTGATCGTCATGTTGTACGACGGTGCGAACGAGCTGCGCAGCGGGAACGTCCTGGTGGATGCGAGACCGGCGACCTCGGCGGGGTCCACGTCGGGCGTCCACAGCACCACCGCGTGACCTTCGACGTCGATGCCACGCCTACCCGCGCGGCCGGTCAGCTGGGTGTACTCTCCCGGCGTCAACTGGACGTGCTGCTCGCCGTCGAACTTCACCAGCCGTTCGAGGACGACCGTGCGGGCGGGCATGTTGATACCCAAAGCCAATGTCTCCGTGGCGAATACGGCCTTGACCAAGCCCTCGGTGAACAGCTCCTCCACGGTATGGCGGAATGCCGGAAGCATTCCGGCGTGGTGTGCGGCCAGACCGCGCAGCAGCCCGTCACGCCATTCGTGGTAGCCGAGCACGACCAGGTCGGCATCGGACAGGTCGGCGCACCG
The DNA here is from genome assembly GCA_963715215.1 of uncultured Actinomycetota bacterium. Classification (GTDB taxonomy): domain Bacteria; phylum Actinomycetota; class Actinomycetes; order Mycobacteriales; family Mycobacteriaceae; genus Mycobacterium. Next base: position 195,608 of record CAVQRJ010000020.1, on the reverse strand, counting down.
GCGATCGACGATTTCGGCGATGCGGGTGCGTTCTTCATCGCTGGTCAGCCGGAGCGACGAGCGCAGGCACTGTTTGACCGCCGCGTCGCACCCGGCCCGGGAGAAGATGAACGTGATTGCGGGCAGCAGCCCTTCGCTTTCGAGTAGTTCGACGACGTCGGGTCGTGACGGCCCTCGAAAGATGCTCGGCCTGTTGCGCTGGCCACCGCGGCCGCGCGAGCGCCAGTCGGCCAGCCGGTCGGCTTCGCGTCGATGTGCGATGTGCCGCAACAGTTGTGGGTCGACCAGGAGGTCGCGGCCGTTCTTCTTGGTGCCGCCGGCCCGGTAGTCGAAGAGGTCGAACAGCCGCTTGCCGACCATGACGTGCTGCCACAGCGGAACGGGCCGGTGCTCGTCGACGACCACCGTGGTGTCCCCGCGCACGGTCTGGATCCACCCACCGAACTCTTCGGCGTTGCTGACCGTCGCCGAGAGGCTTACCAACCGCACGTCGTCGGACAGGTGCAGGATCACCTCCTCCCAGACCGCGCCACGCATCCGGTCGGCGAGGAAGTGCACCTCGTCCATCACCACGTACGAAAGGCCATGCAGCGTATCCGAATTCGCGTACAGCATGTTGCGCAGCACTTCGGTGGTCATCACCACCACCGGCGCGTCGCCGTTGATGGACTGGTCGCCGGTCAGCAGGCCGATGCGTTCCGGGCCATAGCGTCGCACCAGGTCTGCGTGCTTCTGGTTGCTCAGCGCCTTGATCGGCGTGGTGTAGAAGCATTTTCGGCCCGCGGCGAGTGCAAGGTGAACGGCGAACTCCCCCACCACCGTCTTGCCCGCGCCGGTCGGTGCGCACACCAGCACGCCGTGCCCGTCCTCGAGCGCCTGGCATGCGCGCTGCTGAAAGTCGTCCAGCGTGAACGACAGCTGCTCGGTGAAGACGGCGAGTTCGCCGCTAAGTGGCGTCGTCATCGACTACAAGCCGCGACGCGGTTGGTACGGCGGTCGGCGGTGCGATTGGTTCGACGTCGCCGATCGTCGAGGCCTGCTCGTCTGGAATGCTCTCGGCGGCTTCACGGCGCGCCTTGCGCTTGTCATGGATGCGAGCGACCTGAATGGCGACCTCCAGCAGCAGCGACAGCGCAAGCCCCAGGGCGAGCATCGAGAACGGATCCGAGCCCGGCGTCGCGAACGCGGCGAACACGAACAGACCGAAGATCAGCCCGCGCCGCCAGGACTTGAGGCGCTGGTAGGGCAGCACGCCGACCAGGTTCAGCATGATGATCAACAACGGGAACTCGAAGCTGATGCCGAACACCAGCAGCAGGTTGAGCAAGAAGCCGAAGTACTGCTCACCCGACAGCGCGGTGATCTGGACGTCGCTGCCGACTGTCAAGAGGAAGTGCAGCGCCTTGGCGAGGACGACGTAGGCCAGCACCGCGCCGGTCACGAACAGCACCGCGCCAACGCTGACGAACGCCATCGCGAATCGACGTTCCTTCCGGTACAGCCCCGGCGTGATGAACGCCCAGATCTGGTAGAGCCAGACTGGACAGGCAAGAATGATGCCCGCGGTCAGCGCGACCTTCAGCCGCAGCATGAACTGGTCGAACGGCGCCGTCGCCAACAGCCGGCACTGGCCGTCGGGCGCGATGGTCGCCCGCGCGGACGCGGGCAGAGAGCAGTACGGCCCGCGAAGCCACTCACCGAGGCTGTGGAAGCCGAAGAAGCTGTTGGTGTACCAGAAGAAGCCGAGGGTCGTCGTCAGCACCACCGCAGCGGCCGCGATGAGCAGCCTGTTGCGCAGCTCGCTCAAATGGTCGACGAGCGACATCGTCCCGTCCGGATTGACCTTCGCGCGACGGCGGCGCGGATCCAGCCGCTTGAGGAATCCGGGGGTGTGCACGAGATTGCCTATGGACGCGTCTTAGTGACGCGGCGTTGTGCCGCGATCGGTCGGCGTTGGCTCAGGCCGGGCGCTTGTCGGTGGGCTCGGATGTCGGAGCCGGCTGGCCGGCGACATCGGATCGGGCCTCGGGGGTGTCGACGCGCTCCGATGCGATCGGAGTCGCCGGCTTCTCGGCCTCCGGCTTGGGGTCGGACTTCATCTCCTTGACCTCGGACTTGAAGATCCGCATCGACTGGCCCAGCGAACGAGCCGCATCCGGAAGCTTCTTGGCGCCGAACAGCAGAACGAAGACAGCGATGACGATCACCCAGTGCCAGGGTTGTAAACCGCCCAATTTGGTCACCTCCAGAGGTCTGGGGCGAGTCTACCCGCCCGCCTCGACGCCGACCCCATACGCACGAAGTGCGGCCTCGGCCGATTCGCGGACCCGTGCAGCCAGCGGTTCCGGTGCCAGCACCCGCACCCCGGAGCCGAAGCCCAACACGAATCGGGCCATCCACTCGTCGGAGGCGTAGGTCATCGCGGCCTCGCACGCCCCGTCGGGCAGTTCCCGAAGGACTTGCAGCGGGTAGTAGTCGAACATCCAGGATGCCGACCGGTCGACGAGCAGCGTCGCCGACGGCAGCGAGGGGTCCGCGTCGAACAGCGATGTGTCCGGCGGCGCTTCGACTGCAGGCTGTGGCGGCGCCGACGGCTCGTCGAGCACCGATGCGTCGACGATGCGGTCGAACCGGAACAGCCGCACGCCCTCGGCCGTCCGGCACCACCCTTCCAGATAGCTGTGCTCTGCGACCAGCACCACCCGGATCGGATCGACGATCCTGCTGGTCAGCAAGTCGTGGGAAGCGGAGTAGTACTCGATGGACAGCGCCCGGTTGCCGCGCACCGCTTCACGGACTGCGGCGGCCGCCTGGCTCTCCACGGGTGCGGGCTCGTCGACCGCAGCGGCCTCGGCACCGTGGTTGGCCGTGCCCGCCGCCGACTCGATCTTCGCGATCGCGCTGCGCGCGGCCTCGGGGTCGACCATCCCCGGCACGTCGACGAGCGCCCGCAGCGCAACCAGGACACCGGTGGCTTCGGGCGAGGTCAGCCGCAGCGGGTGGTCGATGCCGGCGGAGAAAGTGACCTCGATGGTGTCACCGGAGAACTCGAAGTCGATGAGGTCGCCGGGCCCATAGCCGGGCAGGCCGCACATCCACAGCTGGTTGAGGTCGTCGCGCAGCTGCTTCTCGGTCACGCCGAGGTCCGATGCGGCCTCGGCATAGGTGATCCTCGGGTTGGCCTGGAAGTACGGGACCATATTCAGCAGCCGGACTAGGCGTTCGGAAACGGGACTCATGCCTCGACCCCCGCCTGGGCACGCAGCCGGTCCAGTACTTCGGCGCGCAGTGCCTGCGGCTCCAGTACGACGGCGTCCGCGCCGTAGCTTGCGATCTCGCGGGCCAGCCGGTCCGACATCCCGATGTCGATGCTGATCTCCTCGCCGTCGCGGCCGTCGAGCACCCGTGGGCCCAGCACCAGCGCGAGGCGGCGCAGCGCGGTGGCACGGCCGTCGGCGACCCACACCTTGGCCTTGGTTCCGGTCGGCGTCTCGCCGATGACCGTTTGCACGATCCCGCGCAGGTTCACGCCGTCCGGCGGTTTGACCGCACCGGCTTCTCCGATGGCCTGCACGCCCGCGCCGATGCGAGACAGCCGAAAGGTTCTGGTGGCATTGCGGTCGCGGTCGTGGCCGACGAGGTACCAGCGCCCCCGGTCGGTGACCACACCCCATGGTTCGACCGTGCGCGTGGTGTACGGCTCGCTGCGCGCCGGCCGGTGCGGGAACTGCACGGCGTGACCGGAGTTGATGGCGGACAACAGGATTCCCAATACTTCCTCCGACCCGCGGAGGCCGGGCATCCCGGCCGTCGAGGTGATGGCGATGCCCGCGTCACCCGCGTCGACGTCGACACCCGCGGCTCTCAGCTTGAGCACCGCACCCTGGGTAGCGGTGATCAGTTCCGGCGACTCCCACAACTGAGTGGCCACCGCGACGGCGGCGGCTTCATCGGCGGTCAGGTCGACTGCGGGCAGCGCGTACGCATCGCGGTTGATTCGGTAGCCCTCGGTCGGGTCGAACTGCGAGATACGGCCGGTTTCCAGCGGGATGCCCAGATCGCGCAGTTCGTTCTTGTCGCGCTCGAACATCCGCGAGAACGCCTCGTCGCTGGCGCTGTCCGAGTAGCCGTAGACGGTCTCCCGGATCCGCTCTGCGCTGATGAACGTGCGGGTGGACAGCAGCGCGATGACGAGGTTCATCAAGCGCTCGACTTTGGAGATCCCCACGGGTTCACAGCTTAGGGCGTCTGCGCGCCACCGCCGACCGTGTGTCCTGTGGACGGATTCCTGGCACCTTTCGTCCACAGCCCCCACGCTCGCGAGGGCGGCACCTACATGCTGGCGATGAGCCGCTTGACCCGTTCGTCGACGGAGCGGAACGGGTCCTTGCACAGCACGGTGCGCTGAGCCTGGTCGTTCAGCTTGAGGTGAACCCAGTCGACGGTGAAGTCGCGGCCGGCTTCCTGTGCGGCGCTGATGAACTCGCCGCGCAGTTTGGCGCGCGTGGTCTGCGGCGGGGTGTTCACCGCGTCCTCGATCTCCTCATCGGTGGTGACCCGCATGGCCAGCCCCTTGCGCTGCAGCAAGTCGAAGACTCCCCTGCCGCGCTTGATGTCGTGATACGCCAGGTCGAGCTGGCTGATCTTCGGATCGGACAGCTCCATGTTGTAGCGGTCCTGGTAGCGCTGGAACAGCTTCCGCTTGATGACCCAGTCGATTTCGGTGTCAACCTTGGCGAAGTCCTGGCTCTCGACGGCGTCGAGCTGGCGTCCCCAGAGGTCGACGACCTGCTCGATCTGCGGGTTGGGTTCGCGGGTCTGCAGGTGCTCGACGGCCCGCGAGTGGTACTCGCGCTGGATGTCCAGCGCGCTGGCCTGCCGCCCGCCCGCCAGCCGCACGGGCCGCCGTCCGGTCAGGTCGTGGCTGACCTCGCGGATCGCCCGGATCGGATTGTCGAGCGAGAAGTCGCGGAACGCGACGCCGGACTCGATCATCTCCAGCACCAGCGCGGCCGTGCCCACCTTGAGCATCGTGGTCGTCTCGCTCATGTTGGAGTCGCCGACGATGACGTGCAGGCGCCGGTACTTCTCGGCGTCGGCATGCGGTTCGTCGCGGGTGTTGATGATCGGGCGGCTACGGGTGGTCGCCGACGACACGCCCTCCCAGATGTGCTCGGCGCGTTGGCTCAGGCAGAAGGTGGCGGCCTTGGGCGTCTGCAGCACCTTGCCCGCACCGCAGATGAGCTGGCGGGTGACCAGGAACGGCAGTAGCACATCGGAGATGCGGGAGAACTCGCCTGCCCGGACGATCAGATAGTTCTCGTGGCAGCCGTAGCTGTTGCCCGCCGAGTCGGTGTTGTTCTTGAACAGGTAGATGTCGCCGCCGATGCCCTCGTCGGCCAGCCGCTGCTCGGCGTCGATCAACAGGTCCTCGAGCACCCGCTCACCGGCCCGGTCGTGAGTGACCAGCTGCACGAGGCTGTCGCACTCGGCGGTCGCATACTCCGGGTGGCTGCCGACGTCGAGGTAGAGCCGCGCGCCGTTGCGGAGGAACACGTTGGAGCTTCGGCCCCACGACACCACGCGACGGAACAGATAGCGCGCGACTTCGTCGGGGCTCAGCCGGCGGTGTCCATGAAAGGTGCAGGTCACACCGAATTCGGTCTCGATGCCCATGATCCGCCGCTGCACCTCATCGAGCTTACGGGGTGGTTTCGGCTAGCGGCGCATCAGCCGCGCCGTGGCACGGCATTCGATGGCGACTGGCCCTGTGGATAACCTCAGCGCCGCGGCGGGGTGATCTGCCAGCATGAGGCAATGGGGGGAGACACCGAGGTCGACTTGAGCGCGCTGCGCGCCGTCGCCGACCACGTCGCCGAAGCCGCCGATGCGATCGCCGAAATACATTGGTCCGCAATGCCGGTCGACGAGCTGAAGGGTTCGCAGACGGGCACTGTGCCTGCGCCTGACCTGATCGCAGCCAAGCTCGCCGACGTCATCGCGAACATGCGCGGCTGGGCCGTCGCGGCGCGCATGGCCGCCGACGCGTTCGAGCGGGCCGACCGGCGCAGCGCCGAGCGCTTCCCTCCCCGATGAACCGGCCGACCGTCGCGCAGGCACAGGAGTGGAAACCCGACGCGCTGCGCAAGACCGCCGACGACTGGGACGCCGCGGCAACCGACCTTCGCGCCCGCGTCGACGCAGTCATGCGCGGTATCGACGACAGCCGGGACTTCTGGACCGGGTCCGCCGCCGACGCCGCCCGCGGCCACGGAGCGACGATCGCCGACGGCGGTGCACTCGTGACTCGGTGCCTGATCGCAGCGGCCGTCGCTGCGCGTGACGGCGCGGAACAGATGGGCTCTGCGCGCGACGAGGTGCTCACCCTGGTGGCGGCCGCGCGGACCGAGGGATTCTCGGTTACCGACGGGGGCGCCGTCACTGGAGGGGATGCATCGCGGCTGCTGGTCTCGCTGGCCGGCGGCAGCCGAGAGGTGGCGACCGACGTGCTGAGCACCCGGATCGTGGCTGCCCTTGACCGGTTGGCAGCCGCCGACGCCGACACCGCCCACGACATCACCGAGGCGCTGAACCCGCCGCACGCGCCGCCGGCCAAGACGGCAGCCGCCGCGTGGCCCATCCCGCTGGCCGACGTCGTCGCGGGCTGGTCGGCGATCGGTCAGGACCGGATCGCCAAACAGATCACCGCGATGACACCCCAAGAGCGCCAACGGCTTATCGACGAATTCCCCAAGCAGGTCGGCAACACCGACGGGGTGCCATGGAATATGCGCATTGCGGCCAATCGGGTCAACATCGCGCAGGCGATCGCCGACGAACGCGTCGCGAACACGCCTGGTTCGCAGACACGCATAGCCTTCTATCAAGGACTGCTTGCCGAGGTCGACGACCCGGCCCGCAGCGGCGGCCGGGTAGATCGCCAGATCCTCGCGTTCGACCCCGACCGGGCGTCGCTGATCGAGCTCAACAGCAACCTGGCCACCGCCAAGAGCCTCGCCGTGATGGTCCCCGGGATGAACACCACGATCGAAAAATCGGGGGCCAACACCAAGACGGCGAGGCAATTCGTGTGGGCCACCCGAGGCGAGGTCGCGACCATCACCTACCTCGGGGGCCCGTTCCCCGGTGGCGACAACGTGGCAGCAGGCCTCGTCGAAGCGAGCTCTCCGCACTATGCCCTGGACATGGCGCCGCGCCTGGTCGCATTCAGCGAGGACGTCGACCGCACTGTCGACGCCTCCGGCCGCGACATCCCCGTCACCTACATCGGTCATTCGTATGGCGGCTCGATCCTGGGGACCGCCGAGGTTTTCGGGCTCACCGCCGACCGCACGCTTTACCTCGCTGCGGCGGGAGCAGGAGTCGGTGTCGACGATCCGTCGGACTGGCACAACCGCAATCCCGATGTACTGCGGTTTTCGATGACCGCTCCGGGTGACCTGATTGGGGCGGTGCAAGGGTTTCCAACCAGCCCGCACGGCGCCGACCCCGACGAAATGGCGGGCGTAATCCACTTGCGGGCAGGTGATTACGACGACGGCCGACGCATGGCAGGCCCGGGGGCACACAGCGACATCATCAATGTTCCGTCGGATTCCTGGCGCAACATCCTCGCCGTGATCACCGGCGATTCCTCAACTCTGCACAAAGCGGGATGACCGTTGGCAAGATTTGACCAATGTCGTCACGAAGCAGCCCGGTGGACGGGTTCCGGCTGGCGTTCGACCGGCACGGACCGGCGGGCGCTCCCCCGGTCGTGCTGCTGCATGGATGGCCGGGCAACCGCCATGACTATCGCCGCGTCATCCCACTGCTGACCGGCGTGGCCGACGTGATCGTTCCCGATCTGCGCGGCTTCGGTGGCTCCGACAAGCACGCAATCGACGTGCGCCACTTCTACAGCGCGAGCGCGCAGGCCGCCAGCGTGGTTGGCCTCGTCAACGAACTGGGCCTGAGCGGCGTCGTGCTCGCCGGCTACGACGTAGGCAGCCGCATCGCGCAGAGCGTTGCGCGGATGTATCCCGACCTGGCGCGGGCGCTGGTGTTGTCACCGCCACTGCCGGGAGTCGGCAACCGCGTGCTCTCCCCGCAGGCGCAGCGGGAATTCTGGTATCAGGCGTTTCACCAACTACCGCTCGCCGACGGCCTCATCGACGGAAACCTCGAGGCCGTCCGGGAGTATCTGCGCCATTTCTGGAGCCACTGGTCCGGCCCGAATTTCCGCCTCCCCGAGGGTGATCTGGAGCGGCTGGCCTCCGACTACGCGTTGCCCGGCGCATTCACCGCCTCGATCGCCTGGTACCGCGCAGGCGCAGGCATGGTCGCGCAGTCGCTGACCGAGCCGCCACCCGAACGTGCAATCAAGGTCCAGACTTCAACGGATGTGCTACTGCCGCAATATGATCCGCTCTTTCCGCGGGAGTGGGCCGATCGGCTTGACGACTATTTCGTCGACGCAAGGCCCCAATGCGTCGACGGTGCCGGGCATTTCACTCCGCTGGAGTGCCCGCAGGAATTCGCCAGCCTCATCCTCAACCGCCTTCGACCCAGCCAAGACGACGGCTGATCACCTCCGCGGCGGCCCTCGTCTGTTTGGCTACCTTCGAGAATCGGTCTGGGTGGAAGCGATAGGCAGGTCCTGAAACACTAAGAGCCGCAATGATGTTGGAACCAGCATCGTAGACGGGACCGGATACGGCGTTCAGGCCGACTTCGAGCTCCTCAACGACACTGGCCCAGCCACGGTCATCGAGATGGCCGCTGCTTGCCCTAGCCAGCCGCGCAAGCGGAAACCCGAGCCGGTACCTGCCGCCTTCCGATGTCTGTTCGACGTAACCGCGCGACTCGAGCACCGCGATCAGCCCGACGCTGTGGACTTGTGCACCCCAAGCTCGGCGGCGATCTCGGCGACGCCTGCCTTGCCCCCTCGCCGCCAGGATCTCGAGCACGAGCAGCGCGCGGTCAACCGACTGGACGGCAGCGTTGGGCTGCCGCTCGCTATCCGGGTGGGATTCCCACTTTGCGGACCCGCCGCTGGACACCGACGATCTCGCGGAGCCCGTCGTTGAGCAGGCTGCGGTTCAGCGGTGAGGGCTCGGACATGGTGATCACGTCGCCGGGCGTATGGCCAGCGGCGAGCTGGCCGACCTGGTGCGCCAACCGCAGCCGCTGCAGCACCGCGAAGACGTCGCACAGCGTCTCGGCGTCGAGGTCGCTGATCGCACCCGCCTGGGCTGCCGCGCTCAGCCGGGCAGGCGTCGACGCGGAGCCGACGCCTCCACTCAGCCCACCCCATCGCGCAAGGTTGACGATCGGCGTTCTCGCGTGATGCTTGAGGTCGAAAGTGCCGCCGCGCCGCGCCCGGCACATCACGCAGCGACCGGGTCTTGACCCGCACGGCCAGCGCGTCGAGCCGCTGCAGCCGCAACGCGTCGGAATGCTGTTCGCGCATCGAACGGTAGGCGCCGGGAACGGTGTGCAGCGATTCGTCACCCCAGACGACCCGCCCGTCGATGAGCAACGACGACATCATCAGGCACTGACCGCGCAGCGGATCGTTCAGCCACCGCGCCGCCGCGGCAGACACTCCGACTGGGACCGCGAGAAGAGCGGCTCAAATGCCACCGCACCGTTGCGGTCCGAGGGCAGTCCGGAGCCGTCGAGGATCTCGTGGGTGCGAGCTGCGATGGCGCGCAGTTGCTCACTCGTAGAGGATATGTCGTCACGCTATGAAAGCGCGCTGTCCACATCCGATGAGGGCATCGCCTCACGGCGCGCGACGCTGCCCAGCGTCAGCCACGCAAAGCCGTCACCCGCCGGCTGAGCCGGCAATCCCGCCACCGTCCCCGCCGGATTCTGCGAGCGCCAATTCCAGTGCCCTGCGCACGAGGCTGTCGATGACGACAGACAGGATCGCGCTGGTGGCCGACGCCTTCGTGCCGTTGCGGAACATGTCGGCCGTCACACCGGTGACACGCTGTCCCGCCTTCTGCAATTCGGTTGCGTCGCCTGCCAATCCGATGGAGCGCCGGAGGGCGAAACTCTGGCGGGCCGAAGGGGCGAGCAGGTCGGCGTCTTCGACCACGCCGACGACCTCACCGCGCGCCGTCACAACCGGCATGTTCATGCCCTTCTCCAGCATGTCCATCAGCACGGTCTCGGCGGTCAGATCGGGGGGTGACGCGGCGGGCGGGCGCACTCATCACCTGCGTGATCGGCGCGTCGATGGAGACACCCGCGGCGACAACCCGGGTCCGCAGGTCGCGGTCGGTGAAGATTCCCAAACTACCGTCCGGCAACCGGATCAGCGCATACGACACGTGGTGTTCGGTCATGCGGCACACCGCATCTCGTATCGATGCGCGCGGGCCGACAAGGAGCACGTCACCGTGTACGAGTTCGCCGACCGGCCTGCTGTCGGTCGTAGGCGCGATCGTCGGCCGATCGGCACGGCTCACATTCCATGCCGTCGAGGCCAGGAACGCCAGGCCGGCCGGTTTGGCGAACTGTGCCCGAACCTGCGCCCCCGGCAACCGGATCAAGGTGCTGGGCTCCGTGGTCCACGCGACGAACTCCATGCCGCCCCCTGTGAGCAGCGGGGTGTAGCCGAAGATGCCGCCTCGCTGGACGGTGTCGATCGTGGTGCCATCGGCGCTCGTCTGCAGTGTCACCTGCCCGCTGCGCACCATCCAGACGTCGTCGGGCACCCGCCTCGCGTAGTCGGCGACGACGGCGCCCGGCGAGAAATCGACCAACTCCGACTCGGCTGCCAGCTCGTCGAGTTCGTCGTCGGCCATCGCCTGGAACGGCGTGTGCTCGCCCAGGAATGCCCTGAGACCCGCTGCTAGGTCAGTTCTTTCGGATGAGGTCGGCACACTTCTCCGCCATTGTCATCACCGTGATGTTGGGATCGACCGAGGGTAGCACCATGGAAGGTGCGTTTGAGACCGAACGCTGCTGCGCGTAGCGGCATCGCCCTCGCTCAGCAGCCGACGTAGTTCACTGAAACGTTGACGGCGAGCCCACCGGTCGACGTCTCCTTGTATTTCGAGCTCATATCGCGGCCGGTGGCGCGCATGGTGGCGATCACTTCGTCGAGGCTCACCCGGTGGTCGCCGTCACCACGAAGTGCCATGCGCGCCGCGTTGATAGCCTTTCCGGCGGATATCGCGTTGCGCTCGATGCACGGGATCTGGACAAGACCGGCGATCGGGTCACACGTCAACCCTAGGCTGTGTTCCATCGCGATCTCGGCCGCATTCTCCACCTGCTCCGGTGTGCCACCGAGGATCTCGGCCAGACCTGCCGCGGCCATCGATGACGCGGAGCCAACCTCGCCCTGGCAGCCGACCTCGGCACCCGATATCGACGCCCGTTCTTTGTAAAGCGATCCGATGGCGCCGGCTGCGAGCAAAAAGCGCACTGCCACATCGTCCGCGTCGGATGCTCCCGCGTCGGTGTAGTGCACCGCGTAGTGCAACACCGCGGGGATGATTCCGGCGGCGCCGTTGGTCGGAGCCGTCACGATGCGCCCGCCCGACGCGTTCTCCTCGTTGACGGCCAGTGCCACCAAGTTCACCCAATCCTCGGCGAAGCGTGGATCGCGGCGCGGATCTTCTTGGCTGAGACGCTCATACCACCGCCCCGCTCGCCTTCGCACCTGCAGAACGCCGGGAAGCAGCCCGGTGCGGCCGATGCCACGCTGCTCGCATTCCACCATCACGTCACGCAGATGTAGCAGCTTCTCGCGAACCTCCTCGACGCGGCGTACGCGGCACTCGTGAGCGAGCATCACCTCGCTGATCGACCTGCCCGACGCGAGCACGAGCAGTTCTGCGGCACAGGAGAACGACGTGTCGTCCGGGTCAGCGACGGTGGAGTCGGCGGCCGCATCGCCCTCGGCGACGACGAACCCGCCGCCGACCGAGAAGTAGGTGCGCCGATGCAGCGTGCTGTCGTCGGCGGCGTATGCCGTGAGGGTCATGCCGTTCGGGTGGAAGTCCAGCACCGTCCGCGTGTAGAGCGCGATGTCCTCTTCGGACAGGGCAATCGGAACCTGCCCACCGAGCATTATCTTGCCGGTGTTGCGCAGTCGCTGCCGTCCGGATTCCATCTCCTCGAATTCGATGGTTTCCGGTCGGTACCCCTCGAGGCCGAGCAGGACGGCCGGCAGAGTCCCATGGCCGCGTCCGGTCGCGGCGAGCGATCCGTACAGTTCGACCCGGACATCGGCCACCCGGGCGAGCACCCCGATCGCCTCGAGGTCGGCGACGAAGTCCGCGGCTGCCCGCATCGGGCCGACGGTATGCGAACTCGATGGACCGATGCCGACCTTGAAGAGCTCGAAGATGCTGATGGTCACTGACAAGTCCCTCCCTGGCTACAGCTGCGAGTAGAGCGGGTGACGCTCCGCGAGCTCACTGACTCCCCGCGCCAGCTTCGCGGTGTCCGCGTCCGGCGCGGCGGTCAAGCACTGTGCAATCAGATCGGCCACAGCCGAGAAGTCTTCGTCCTGGAAACCGCGGGCCGCCAGCGCCGGCGTGCCAATGCGCAGACCGGACGTAACCATCGGCGGACGCGGATCGAACGGAATAGCGTTCCGGTTCACCGTGATCCCGATCGTCGCCAACCGGTCCTCGGCCTGCCGTCCGTCGATCTCCGCATTGCGCAGGTCGACGAGCACGAGATGGACATCGGTGCCGCCCGTGAGTACGGCGATGCCCGCATCGCGGAGGTCGGGCTGAGACAGCCGCTCCGCGAGTATCTTCGCGCCGTCGATGCATCGCTTTTGACGCTCAACGAAATCGGGCATGGCGGCCATCTTGAAGGCCACGGCCTTGGCCGCGATGACGTGCTCCAGCGGGCCGCCCTGCTGGCCTGGGAAGACCGCCGAGTTGATCTTCTTGGCGATGTCGGCATCTTTCGTGAGGATGATGCCGCCACGCGGACCGCCGAGGGTCTTATGTGTGGTGGAGGTGACCACATGGGCATGTGGCACCGGCGACGGGTGCAACCCGGCGGCGACGAGGCCCGCGAAATGGGCCATGTCGACCATCAGGTATGCGTCCACCTCGTCGGCGATCTCCCGGAATCGCGCGAAGTCCTGGTGGCGCGGGTACGCCGACCAGCCGGCGATGATCATTCGCGGTTGGTGCTCGCGGGCCGCCTCGGCTACCTCTTCCATATCAATCAGGTAGTCGTCGCGCGAGACTCCATATGCGGCAACGTTGTACAGCTTGCCCGAAAAGTTCAACCGCATCCCGTGCGTGAGGTGACCACCACAGTCGAGCGAGAGCCCGAGGATGGTGTCGCCCGGCTTGAGCAGCGCATGCATGACGGCGGCATTGGCCTGCGCACCGGAATGCGGTTGAACATTGGCGAACTCCGCGCCGAACAGGGACTTGATTCGATCGATCGCCGTCTGTTCGATGACGTCGACGTGCTCGCAGCCACCGTAGTACCGCCGGCCGGGGTAGCCCTCGGCGTACTTGTTGGTGAGCACTGAACCCTGCGCCTGCATGACCGCAAGTGGCGCGTGATTCTCCGACGCGATCATCTCGAGGCCGGTGCGCTGGCGCTCGAGTTCCTTGTCGATCAGCTCGGCAATCTCGGGGTCGAATTCCGCCAGGTGTGCGTTCAGAACGCTCATGCAGAAGCTCCGTTCTTGGATTTTCGAAATCTTTGAATACCAGACTTACTATGACTGATATATCAGTGTGTGACGGGCATCATAGCTGGCCGTGGCTTCGACGGTCAAGACTGCGGCTCATTGCGGCACGACCTGCGAATTCGGTTGTGCGCTGCCTCTTGACAGTGACATCAGTCACGGTTCAGTCTGTTGCATGTATAAGGTTCAATTGCGCGATACGCAACGTTGATGTGGCTGGGCGAGAGGCCGTATAGGTGGCGGAACACCTGAATCTGTACATCGCGGGTGAATGGCGCCCCTCACTAGACGACGCTCGCCGAGAAATCCGATGTCCCGCCGACGGCCAGCTGGTCGCGCAAGCGGCCGAGGCATCTGCCGAGGACACCCACGCCGCGATAGCCGCGGCGCGCGAAGCCTTCGACACCGGTCCGTGGCCACGCACGCCGGAACGCGAACGGGCGGACGTATTGCGGCGCACCGCCGATTTGATCGACCGCGACCGCAAGGATTTTGTTCGTGCAGAGGCGCTCGACACCGGCAAGCGGATCGTCGAAGCCGAATACGACATGGACGACGTCGTGGCGTGCCTCCGCTACTACGCGGGTGTCGGCGGCACCGAGGCCGGGCGGGTAGTGGACACGGGCAGGGCGGATGCGATCAGTCGCGTGGTTTACGAGCCGATCGGCGTCTGCGGACTGATCACTCCCTGGAATTACCCTCTGCTGCAAGCAAGTTGGAAGGTTGCCCCTGCGCTGTTGGCGGGCAACACGTTTGTGCTCAAGCCGAGTGAGCTCACACCGTCGAGCGCGGTACTTCTGATGCGGGCGTTGGAGGAAGCCGGCCTGCCCCAAGGGGTAGCCAACCTGGTTCTCGGCGGCGGTCCCACCGCAGGCGCCCCGCTGTCGGAGCACCCGGACGTCGACATGGTCTCATTTACCGGCGGCGTCCCGTCGGGTACCCGCGTAATGGCCGCTGCCGCAACGACTGTCAAACGAGTCGCACTCGAACTCGGCGGCAAGAACCCGAATGTGGTCTTCGCCGACGCCGACTTCGAGACGGCGGTGGACTTCGCGCTCACCGCCGTGTTCTTGCATTCCGGGCAAGTGTGTTCGGCGGGCGCCCGGCTCATCGTCGAGCAGTCACTGCACGATCGGTTCGTCGACGAAGTCGTCGCGCGAGCAGAGCGGATCAGGCTCGGGGGACCTTTCGACCAGGATGCCGAGACCGGCCCTCTGATCTCGGCCGCACACCGGGACAAAGTCGAGGCCTACGTGGCCGCTGGTTTGGCCGAGGGTGCAGTGCTGCGGTGCGGCGGGCGCCGGCCGGACGACCCGCATCTGCGCGACGGTTTCTTTTATCCCCCCACCGTCCTGGATGACTGCAATTCGGAAATGTCTGTGACACAAGAAGAGTCTTTCGGCCCGGTGCTCACCGTCGAGACATTCACCGACGAGGACGAGGCGGTGAAGTTGGCCAATGACACCCACTATGGGTTGGCAGGCGCGGTGTGGACCCAAGACGCAGGCACGGCCCAACGTGTCGCAAACCGGCTGCGGCACGGGACCATCTGGATCAACGACTACCACCCCTATGTGCCGCAGGCCGAGTGGGGCGGGATGAAGCGCTCCGGCAACGGCCGCGAACTCGGCCGCGTCGGACTCGATGAGTACCGCGAGATTAAGCACATCTGGCAGAACACCAACCCACGGCCCGAGCGGTGGTTTCGGGGATAAGTCCTCGCGTCCACTGCATTCCGATTGACCCATAGCCCGAGAAGTTAGGAGATTCCGGTGGCCATCCACACAGAAAGCGCACCCACGGCGGTAGTCGCCCCGCCCACCCCTGAGCGCAGCGATGCCGAACTGAGTGTCGAAGGACTGTGGAAGGTCTTCGGCGCCAAAGCCTCCGACGTCGCGTGTGACGAGACCATGGAGCGGCTCAGCGTCCAGGACATCAAGAAGAAGACGGGGTGCGCGGTCGCCGTGCGCGACGTCAGCTTCGACGTGGGTTGCGGCGAGGTGTTCGTCGTCATGGGCCTTTCGGGCTCCGGCAAGTCCACCCTCGTGCGGTGTCTGACGCGGCTGATCGAGCCGACGAAGGGACATGTCGTGTTCCAGGGCACCGACATCACGTCCGCGGGCGAGAAGGAGTTACGAGAGCTGCGCCGCCGCAAGGTCTCAATGGTCTTCCAGCATTTCGGCCTTCTGCCGCACCGTCGGGTGCTGGAGAACGTCTCGTACGGCCTCGAGGTCCGTGGCACAGAGAAGAAGGACCGGATGAAGCGCGCCACCGAGGTCACCGAGCTCGTCGGGCTTGCCGGTTACGAGAACTCGTACCCGGATCAATTGTCCGGCGGTATGAAGCAGCGCGTCGGGCTCGCCCGCGCTCTGGCCAGCGATCCGGACATGCTGCTCTTCGACGAGCCGTTCTCGGCGCTGGATCCGCTGATCCGGCGCGACATGCAGAACGAGGTCATCAGGCTGCACCACGAGATGGGCAAGACGATGGTGTTCATCACCCACGACCTGTCCGAGGCGCTCAAGCTCGGCGACCGGATCCTGATCATGCGCAATGGCGAGATGGTCCAGGTCGGCACCGGCGACGAGCTCGTCGGCGCTCCGGCCGACGACTACGTGCGCGAATTCGTCAGTGATGTACCGCGTTCGCGCGTACTCACGCTGAAGTGGATCATGCGCGAGCAGCGACCCGACGATGCGCTCGACGGCCCAGAAATGACGCCCAGCACGGTGATCCGCGATGCCGTCGACCCGGTGCTTGCCGCCGACAAGCCGATCAAAGTCGTGTCCGACGGCAAGCTTCTGGGCATGGTCGGCCGCAGTGAGATCCTCGCCGTGATCGGCAAGGTCGACGAGGGCGGCAGGGCCAACGAGGGCGGTGCGTGATGGCCACCGTCGCAGTAGGGCCACCGCAGGCGCCACCGGCACCGGAGGCGCAGCCGCGGACGTCGTGGCTCTCCGAACGTGGGCCGGCGCAGTTCATCGCGGCCATCGGCGCGGTCCTGTGTGCCTGGATCATCCTGTTTTTCTTCCTGCGCGGCCGCAACACGCTTGCTCTGGCCCCGGCCGACACGAAACCGCTGCACGTGTGGCTGTCCGACCTGCAGACCCGCGTCGGCGAGGGCCGAAACACCAACCCGCTCTTCACCTATTTCTTCAATCCGATCCGGTCGGTGATCGATGCGTTCGGCACCGCGATCGCCAACCTGATCGCGCATCCGGTTGACGGGCGACCCGTCCCCTACATCGGCTGGCTCGGCGTCGTTGTGCTGTTCACGTTCCTGGCCTGGATGCTCGGCAACTGGAAGGTCGGGCTGCTCACCCTGTGTGGCTTGTTGTTCATGGGTCTGCAAGGCCTGTGGCAGGACAGCATGGAGACGCTCGCGCTGACCATCGCGGCAGTGGCGATATCGCTGCTCATCGGAATCCCATTGGGCATCTGGGCGGGCATGTCGGACCGATTCAATCGCCTGATCACACCCGTTCTGGATTTCATGCAGATCCTGCCGTCCTTCGTCTACCTCGCACCGCTGACGCTGGCGTTCCTGATCGGGCCGGCAGCGGCGATCATCGCGACAGTGATCTATGCGGCTCCCCCGGTCATTCGCCTTACGGCGCATGGCATTCGGTCGGTGCCCTCGGAGTCGCGTGAGGCGGTCGAGTCACTCGGCGCCACTCGATCTCAGGAGTTGTTCGGGGCGCTGTTGCCAATGGCCAAGCGCACCATCGTGCTCGGCATCAATCAGACCATCATGGCCGCTCTGGCCATGGTGACCATCGCCGCGCTGATCGCCGCACCCGGCCTCGGCCAGGTGGTGGTCCAGGCGTTGTCCACCCAGGACGTCGGCACCGCATTCAACGCCGGCTTGGCGATCGTGATCATGGCGATCATCCTGGACCGGACCACCACCGCCGCCAGTGAGCGAGTGGAGATTCAACGACGAAAGTCGGCCGAGCCCAACAAGTATCGCCGACCAGCAATAGCAATCGGTGCCGTCGTGACGGCGATTGCGATCTGGCTGTCCTACACCTATCAGCTCGTCGCGATATTCCCGTCGTCGCTACAACTCGGGTCCGTCCACCTCGGACTCGATGTCGGCACGCCCATCATCAATGCCGCAAACGCTGTGACGAATTGGGCGCAAACCAGCTTCTCCGGGGTGACCAACGGCATCAAGGATGTGGTCACCGCGGTGGCGCTCGACCCGCTGCAGGCGCTGCTGGACCAATCGCCGTGGTGGCTCACCTTCATCGCCATCACCGCCATCGCGGCGATCATCGGAGGCCGGATGGCGGCGCTCATCACCGCGGTGTGCCTCGTTCTCATCCTCTGGCCGCTGGAGTTGTGGCAGGCCACCATGGACACCCTGGCCGCAGTGCTGGTCGCCACGGTCATCGTGGTCGTGCTGGGGGTTGTGATCGGCGTGTGGATGGGCCGCAGCCCGACCGCGGACGCGGTCGTGCGCCCGTTCCTTGACGCCGCGCAGACCATGCCGTCGTTCGTGTATCTGGTTCCGTTCCTGGCGTTGTTCTCGGCGACGCGGTTCACCGGCATCGTGGCGGCGATCGTCTATGCCGCGCCCGTGTCGATCAAGATCATGGCCGACGGGATCCGCGGCGTTTCGGCCGAAACCGTGGAGGCGGCGCGCTCGGTCGGGTCGAACACCTGGCAGGTCATCAGCAAGGTGCAACTGCCGATGGCCGTTCGGTCCCTGACATTGGCCACCAATCAGGGCCTTATATATGTGCTCTCCATGGTGGTGGTCGCCGGTCTGGTCGGCGGCGGTGCGCTCGGCTACCTGGTGGTGGCCGGCTTCGCGCAGACCAGTCTGTTCGGTAAGGGCTTGGCGGCGGGCCTGGCGATCGTGCTGCTGGGCACGATTCTCGACCGCACGACCGCGGCCGCATCGAAACGGATAGGACGGGTAAGCGAATGAAGCGAATCGCCATCGCGGCCGCAGCCCTCGTGTTGCTGATATCGGGCTGCAACGCCACCAAGGTGTCGGACCTGCAGAGCCGCGGAGACCTGAAGCCGGGCAGCAAGCCGTGCGGCACCTTCAACCTGGCCATCAATTCCTGGGTCGGGTACGAGGCGAACGCCGCAGTGATCACGTATCTCGCGGAAAACGAATTGGGCTGCTTCGTCAAGCAGCGGCACATCGCTGAGCAGGTGTCCTGGCAGGGCATGTCGACCGGACAGGTGGACGCCATCCTGGAGAACTGGGGTCATGATGACCTCAGGCAGCAGTACATCGACAACATGGGGGTCGCGCAGAGCGCGGGCTCCACCGGCATCGAGGGACAGATCGGCTGGTACGTACCACCGTGGATGGCCGAGCAGTACCCCGACATCACCGATTGGCGCAATCTCAACAAGTACGCCCACCTGTTCAAGACCTCCGAGTCGGGCGACAAGGGACAGCTGCTCGACGGGGACCCGGCCTACGTCACCAACGACGACGCACTGGTCTCCAACCTGGGGCTGGATTACAAAGTCGTGCAAGGCGGTAGCGAAACGGCTCTGATCTCGAGCATCCGTCAGGCACAGCAACAACGGAAGCCGCTGCTCGCGTACTTCTACTCGCCGCAGTGGTTGTTGAGCGAGGTGCCTATGGTCAAGATCAAGCTGCCGCCGTACACCGACGGATGCGACGCCGATCCGGCCAAGATCGCCTGCGACTATCCGGACTACGACCTGGACAAGATCGTGTCGACCAAGTTCGCCGAGTCCGGAAGCCCGGCCTACACACTGGTGAAGAACTTCAAGTGGACGGCAGAGGATCAGAACTCCGTCGCGCGCTCGATCGCGATGGACGGGATGAGCGACGACGAGGCCGCCAAGAAGTTCATAGATGAGCACCCACAGCTCGTCGCCAAGTGGCTCGCGGGCACCGGGGCCGAAAACGCCGCGTAGTCCAGCTGAAAACGCGAGCTAGCGGCAGCAAAACTCGCGGGTTGAGGCCCTTGACAAGGGCAGGCGATTTCCATCAGGCTGTTGCACAATACGAATCACGTTTCACAATCCGACACAACGCACTCACCCCAAGGAGGAAACAGTCGTGCTCGAGATCTGTCCACTGGCGGCCCTGCCTCGCGGTGAGTCGCTGAGGGTCGAAGCGGATCCACCGATCGCGGTTTTCCATACCGACGACGGTGAGGTGCTCGCGATCGACGACACCTGCACGCATCAGGACGCATCACTGGCCGACGGTTGGCTCGAAGGTTGCGAGATCGAATGCCCGCTGCACGCGTCGCGTTTCAACCTCCGCACGGGTGCGGTCGACGCACCGCCTGCAAAGCTTCCGGTACGGACACACGAGGTGGTCATCGTCGACGACGTGATCAACGTCGTGCTCGACGATGCGCCGCCGAACCTGCCTCCCGGCGTCACCGCGCGCGCGGCAGGCGAGGGGGCCGAGTGAAAAGCGTTGCGGTGATCGGGGCCTCGCTGGCTGGGCTGTCAGCGGCCCGGGCGTTGCGCGCCCAGGGTTTCGACGGCGACCTCACGATCGTCGGAGGTGAGCAGCGTCGGCCCTACGACCGGCCGCCGCTGTCGAAGGAATTCCTTGCCGGCGACATCGGCGAGGATGCCTTGGCCCTCGAAGCCGATGACGATGACCTGAACGCCGAGTGGCTGCTCGGCGTGCACGCGACGCGACTCGACGTGGGCGCGACCTCCGTGGAGCTCGACGACGGAACCACGATCCACGCCGACGGCATCGTTGTCGCGACGGGCGCGCGGGCACGTACGTGGCCCGGTTCGGAGCACTTGGCCGGAGTGCACGTGCTGCGGACCATCGACGATGCCGTTGCGTTGCGCGACGAGATGCGGCCCGGGGCGCGTCTCGTGGTGATCGGCGCCGGTTTCATCGGAGCCGAAGTCGCCTCCACCGCTGTGAAATTGGGGCTGGATGTCATGGTGGTCGAAGCCGCTTTGGCACCGCTCGCCGGGCCGCTCGGAGTGCCACTCGGCGCGGCGGTGGCACGGCTGCACACCGAGCACGGCACTCGACTGCTGTGCGGCGCTCCGGTCGCGGGCCTGCTCGGCACCGATCGGGTCACCGGCATCGAGTTGACCGACGGACGTCGGCTCGCCGCCGACGTTGTCGTCGTCGGCATCGGCGCCATCCCCAACGTCGAGTGGTTACGCGACAGCCCAGTCGACCTGGCCAACGGCGCCCTCTGCGACGCGGGCGGCGCGACCACGGTTCCGAATGTGGTCGCGGTGGGCGATTGCGCGGCCTGGCACGAGCCGTCCATTGGCTGGCCCCACCGCGTCGAGCATTGGGCGGGCGCACTGGAGCGGCCCGCCATCGCCGTAGGTACGTTGCTCGCCGGGCGGCACGACGGCACACCGGCCAAACCCCCGTACTTCTGGTCCGATCAGTACGGCCGCCGCATCCAGTTCGCCGGCATCGCCGATCCCAGCGATGAGATCACCTTCGAGGTGGGCAGCCTGCGCGACGCCAGCTTCCTGGCCGTGTACCGCCGCGAAGGACAACCGGTCGCCGTGCTCGGCATAAATCAACCCAAGCTGTTCACCAGATGGCGTCGCCAGCTGTCCTTTGTCCCCATCCCCACGTGACTTCGATTCCAGCAGAGGAGATCTCGATGACCACCGTCGGACTGCCGCAGAGCCTGATCTCGACGCTGCCCGGCAGCAACTACACCGACGCCACGATCTTCGCGATGGAACAGGCGGAGGTCTTCGAGGCGATGTGGTTCTGCGCGGTGCGCTCGTCCGACCTAGACAAGCCCGGAGCGTTCAGGACCGTTCAGATCGGGCGGGAGAGCGTGCTGCTCACCCGGTCCCGCAGAGGCGAGGTGCGAGCCTTTTTCAACGTGTGCAGGCATCGCGGCGCACAGCTGTGCACCGAGGAGAGCGGCGAGGCCAAGCGCGCCTTCCAATGCCCTTACCACGCCTGGACTTACGACTTCGACGGCAAGCTCATCGCGGCGCCGAACCTGACCAAGATGCCCGACATCGATCGGGTCGCCTACGGGTTGCACCGCATCGCGATACAGGAGTGGCTGGGTTACGTCTGGGTGTGCCTCGCCGACAACCCGCCCTCGTTCGACGACACGGTGCGCAAGGACGTCGGCGACCGGCTCGGCGACCTCGCGTTGATCGACCACTACGACGTGGCCCGACTGAGCCTCGGCCGCCGGATCCGCTATGACGTCAAGGCCAACTGGAAGCTCATCATCGAAAACTTCATGGAGTGCTACCACTGCGCGACGATCCACCCGGAGCTGACAGAGGTGCTGCCGGAGTTCGCCGACGGGTTGGCTGTCCAGTTCCACGTTGGGCACGGCGCCGAATTCGCCGCGGAAGCCCAGGGATTCACGGTCGACGGCTCAGCCGGACTCGAACAGATCCCGGGCGTCACGCCTGAGCAGGACCGGCGCTATTACGCGATCACGATCAAGCCTCAGGTGTTCGTCAACCTGGTGCCCGACCACGTGATCGTGCACCGCATGTTCCCACTCGCTGCGGACCATACGGTCGTCGAGTGCGACTGGCTGTACCTGCCCCACGTGGTGGAATCCGGAAAGGACGTCAGCCGCTCGGTTGAGTTGTTCAACCGGGTCAACCAGCAGGACTTCGCCGCATGCGAGCGGTGCCAGCCGACGATGAGCTCGCGTACCTACCGCGACGGCGGAGTGCTGGTGCCGAGCGAGCACCACATCGGGGAGTTCCACGACTGGCTACGTACCAAGCTGACGAAATGACCGCGTCCGTGTTCTCAGTCGAGGTGGCCCATCCGGTGACTGATCGCCGCGGCGGCAGCGACCACATCGGGGATCACTTCGCGCAGCCGGTCTTTGGTGAACCGGTAGACCGGGCCGGAAACACTGAGCGCGGCAATCACCCTGCCGGTGTGGTCACGCACCGGCACGGCGACGGCGTTGAGTCCCTCCTCGAGTTCCTCGATGGACGACGCGTATCCGTCCCGCGCGGCCGCCTCGACCTGTGCTTCGAGTTCCCGCTGCGATGTGATCGTGTGCGGCGTGAGGCGGGCGAGTCGGGAGGAAGCCAACAGGTCGCGCCGCTCGTCGGGCGTCATGCACGCGAGGAGGACCTTGCCGCTGGAGGTGGCGTGCAGCGGCGTCAGCTCACCGACCCAGTTGTGTGCGGCGACCGCACTCGGCCCGCGCGCCTGATCGATGTTGACGACGAAGTGCGACCGCCGAACCGCGATGTTGACCGTTTCGCCGAGCTGAGCAGCGAGTTGTTCGCAGATCGGCCGAGCCTGATGGGTGACATCCAGCTGGCCGGGCACCGCGCTTGCCAGCCGCAGGATGCCGAAACCGAGGCGGTACTTTCCACGATCTTGGGTCTGCTCAACGAGTTCACGTTCTTCCAGCGCGGCAAGCAGCCGGAACGCCGTCGACTTGTGCACGCCGATGTCCGCGGCAACTTCGCTGACGCCGGCTTCACCGCGTTGGGCCAAGATCTCCAGCACGCTGACAGCGCGATCGACCGATTGCACCCCGCCAGCGCCGTCCCCTCGCGCGTTGCTCATAACGCAACTATACGAGATGCAGTTGCACATAGAGAAACTTAATGCGTATCACGCTTTGCAACGATAGCCTTTTCCAATCCGCAGGAGGACAGCGATGACATCGACGCGGTACGACTTCGTAATCGTGGGCGGCGGATCGGCCGGGTGTGCACTCGCCAGCCGGTTGTCGGCCGACCCGGCCAACAAGGTTCTCGTGCTGGAAGCGGGTCGCAACGACTCGTTGTGGGATGTGTTCGTGCACATGCCTGCGGCGCTTCCGTTCCCGATCGGAAGTCGTTTCTACGACTGGAAATACGAGTCCGAACCCGAGCCGCACATGCGCGGCCGGCGCATCTACCACGCCCGCGGCAAGGTGCTCGGCGGTTCGAGCAGTATCAACGGGATGATCTTCCAGCGCGGCAACCCGATGGACTTCGAACGCTGGGGCGCCGACCCCGGCATGGGCAACTGGGACTTCGCACACTGCCTGCCGTACTTCAACCGCATGGAGAACTGCCTGGCCGCAGCGCCGGACGACCCCTACCGCGGACACGATGGTCCGCTCGCCCTGGAGCGTGGACCCGCCACGAACCCGTTGTTCGAGGCGTTCTTCGCGGCAGGCGAACAGGCCGGTTATCCGCGCACGGATGACGTAAACGGTTACCGTCAAGAAGGTTTCGCGAAGTTCGACCGCAACATCCGTAACGGACGCCGGCTGTCGGCGGCCCGCGCCTATCTGCATCCGGTGATGAAGCGACCGAACCTAGATGTAGTAACCAGGGCGTTCGTCGAGCGGGTCGTGTTCGAGGGCAAGCGCGCGGTCGGGGTCGACTATCGGCACGGGTTCGGCGCAGCCAAGCGCGTCAAAGCCGGCCAGGTCGTCCTGTGCGGCGGCGCCATCAACAGCCCGCAGCTGCTGCAGCTGTCCGGCGTCGGCAACGCAGGCGAACTGCAGGCGCTCGGCATCGACGTGGTACACGACGTGCCGGGTGTCGGCGAGAACCTACAGGACCACCTCGAGGTATACATCCAGTACGCGTGTAAGCAGCCGGTGACCATGCAGAAGTACCTCAAGTGGCGGTACCGGCCGTGGATCGGCGCCAACTGGTTGTTCCTGCGCCGCGGTCCCGGCGCCACTAACCATTTCGAGGGCGGCGGCTTCGTCCGAAGCAACGACGATGTCGCGTACCCGAACCTGATGTTCCACTTCCTGCCGGTCGCGGTGCGCTACGACGGCTCCCAACCCGAGGGCGGAGATGGCTATCAGGTGCACGTGGGACCGATGTACTCCGACGCTCGCGGCACCCTGAAGATCGTCAGCCGCGACCCGAAGGTGCATCCGGCGTTGCGGTTCAACTACTTGTCCACCGACCAGGACCGCCAAGAGTGGGTGGAATCCATTCGGGTGGCGCGAAACATCCTCAATCAGCCGGCGATGGCGCCGTTCAACGGCGGTGAAATCTCGCCGGGGCCAGGCGTCGACACAGACGAGGAGATCCTCGACTGGGTCGCACGCGACGCCGAAACCGCGCTGCACCCGTCGTGCACCGCCAAGATGGGCACCGACGCGATGGCCGTAACGGACCCGCAGACCATGGGTGTGCACGGCGTCGAGGGACTCAAGGTGGTCGATGCGTCCGTGATGCCATACGTGACGAACGGCAACATCTACGCCCCGGTGATGATGGTCGCGGAAAAAGCGGCCGACCTGATTCTCGGGAACGAGCCGCTGGCTCCTGCGACGGTGCCCTTCTACCGGCACCAGCCGAAGAACCAGCAGCCCAGCGACTCAGAACCTGTCAGCCGCAGCTGACTTGGCATCGACCTGATTGAGCGTCCGTGCGAACCCTTACCGACACGAACATGCCAGTCGACCGCAGCGCGTGCGTCCCGGCCGACCGCCAATACACGGACATTCACAGCTGGCTGGCGCTGAGCGCTGACCAGCAATTGGGCGACCGTCCACTGCGGGTGGGTATCACCGGGGCCGCCGTCGAGGGAATCCACATCATCTCGGTGGAACTTCCACGGGTTGGCGCTGCAATCGAGGCGGGCGAGCCCTGTGCGTTGATATGGAGCCGCCCGCTGAGCGTCATGCCGGTCTATGCACCGATCACCGCGGTCGTCACCGCCGTCAACGCCGGCGTTCGCGAGGATCCCGGGATCGTGGCCCGCGACCCATTTCATGCCGGCTGGCTGTTCACCGTTCTGCCCTCGTGCGAATCGTCCACGACTGGATTGTTGACCGCCTCGGACTATGCGGATCTTCTCGTCATCGTGGCACCTGCATCTGCTAAGGGGAGATCATGAGCACTCCGCGCGTAGTCATCGTCGGCGCCGGCATCGTGGGCGCGAATCTGGCCGATGAGCTCACCGCCCGCGGCTGGGATCGGGTCACCGTACTGGATCAGGGCCCACTGCCGCTGACCGGGGGTTCGACATCTCACGCACCGGGTCTCGTCTTCCAAACAAACGCGTCGAAAACTATGACGGACTTCGCCCGATACACAGTCGAAAAGTTCGTCGGCATGGATCTTGACGGCCAATGGTGCTTCAATCAGGTCGGCGGTCTGGAAGTTGCGACGACGCCGGAGCGTCTCGCCGAGTTGTACCGCCGGCAGGGCTGGGCCACATCGTGGGGCCTCGAGGGCACCGTGCTCGAGTCCAAGGAATGCGTGCGGATTCATCCACTCGTCGACGAGTCGAAAATCCTTGGCGGACTGTATGTGCCGACCGACGGACTCGCCAAGGCGACGCGCGTGGTCGTTGCGCTGGTACGCCGCGCCGAAGCACGCGGCGCAGTGTTCCGCGAATCCATCAAGGTGATCGGCATTGAACAAAGCGGCGGGCGCGTCACCGGCGTCGCGACATCCGACGGAACGATCCCGGCCGACATAGTGGTGTCGTGCGCGGGGTTCTGGGGGCCCGAGATCGGCGCGATGGTCGGCATGGACATCCCGCTGTTGCCCCTCGCGCACCAGTACGCCAAAACAGACCAGATTCCCCAGCTCGTCGGCCGCAACACCGAGGCCACCGAGGCCGGCCTGCCGATACTGCGCCATCAAGACCAGGACCTTTATTTCCGCGAACTTGTCGACCGTCTCGGCATCGGCTCCTATGCCCACCGCCCGATGCCGGTTGACCTAAACGACCTCGTCGACTCGGCTGACATTTCCGCGTCGAGCATGCCGTCGATGCTGCCCTTCACCGACGAGGATTTCGCCCAACCCTGGGAGCAATGCAAACTGCTACTCCCCTGCTTGGAGAGAGCCAAGGTCGACAGTGGATTCAACGGGATCTTCTCGTTCACCCCGGACGGTGGCCCCCTGATCGGCGAATCTTCAGACGTCGCAGGGTTCTGGATCGCCGAGGCCGTGTGGGTCACCCACTCGGCCGGTGTCGCACGTGCCACCGCGCAGCTGTTGGTCGACGGACGCAGCGACACCGACTTGCATGACTGCGATGTGCACCGCTTCGAAGAGATTCAGCTCGCACCGGACTACGTCAGCGAAACGTCCCAACAGAACTTCATCGAGGTCTACGACATCCTGCATCCGCTCCAGCCCCGACTGTCGCCGCGTGATTTGCGGGTCAGTCCCTTTCACGTAAGGCAGAAGGAGCTTGGCGCGGTGTTCCTGGAGAGCGGCGGTTGGGAGCGTCCGCATTGGTTCGAGGCCAATGCTGACCTGGTTCAACAACTTCCGCCGGAGTGGGCACCACCCGCTCGCGACGCGTGGGCCGCACAGTTTCAGTCGCCGATCGCGGCGGCCGAGGCGTGGCGCACCCGGACATCGGTGGCGATGTATGACATGACGCCGCTCAAGCGGCTCGAGATCTCCGGGCCCGGCGCCCTGCCGCTGCTGCAACGCCTGACCACCGGCATGATGGACAAGTCCGTCGGTTCGGTGACGTACACGCTTCTCCTCGACGAAGCGGGCGGCGTCCGCAGCGACCTCACCGTTGCCCGCCTTGCCGACGACCGTTTCCAGGTCGGCGCTAACGGCAACATCGATCTGGACTACTTCCGTAGACAGGCGTCTGCGGGCGACAGTGTGCAGGTCCGCGACATCACCGGCGCAACCTGCTGCATCGGCCTGTGGGGTCCGCACGCACGCGATGTGGCCCTGGCCCTCAGCCGCGACGACTTCTCGAACGAGAACTTCAAGTACTTCCGGACGAAACCCGTACGGATCGCTAGTGTTCCGGTCACGGCCATGCGGCTGTCCTATGTCGGCGAACTGGGATGGGAGCTTTACACGAGCGCCGAGTACGGGCTGCGCCTCTGGGATGTGTTGTGGGCAGAAGGCCAGAAGCACGATGTGATCGCCGCTGGGCGGGCAGCCTTCAACAGCCTGCGCATCGAGAAGGGCTATCGCTCATGGGGTACGGACATGACGACCGAACACAACCCCTATCAGGCCGGCCTGGGCTTCGCCGTGTCCGCCAAGAAGACGGGCTTCGTCGGGCACGAGGCGCTGCAGGGCATTTCACCTTCCACGATCGAGCGGCGCCTCGCGACCGTGGTCGTCGATGACGGTGTGTCAGTGGTGATCGGAAACGAGCCGGTCTTCCTCGGCGACAAGCCAGTCGGCTACGTCACCAGCGCGGCTTTCGGCCACACCGTCGGTGCGCCGGTGGCCTACGCCTGGCTGCCGGCCTCCGCCACTGAGGGCACTCGGATCGAGATCCAGTACTTCGACCGGCGTGTCACGGCCACTGTGGCAGCCGAACCGCTCGTCGACCCCGAGATGAAGCGGATCAGGGCCTAGGCGAGGCAAAGCTACAGCACGACCACCGAACGGAGCACCTCGCCGCGGTGCATGGTCGCGAACGCGTCCTCGACCTGGTCGAGCTTGATGCGCTCGCTGACGAACTTGTCGAGCGGCAGCCGACCCTGCAGGTAAAGGTCAACCAGCGCGGGGAAATCCCGCTCGGGCAGGCAATCGCCGTACCAGGACGACTTCAAAGATCCACCGCGGGAAAAGAAATCGATCAGCGGGATTTCCAACGTCATGTCGGGCGTCGGCACGCCGACCAGCACGACGGTGCCTGCAAGGTCGCGCGCATAAAACGCCTGCTTCCACGTCTCCGGGCGGCCGACAGCGTCGACGACGATATCGGCACCGAAGCCGCCAGTCAGTTCCTGCACCACCTGCACTGCATCCACCTTCGACGCATCGATGGTGTGAGTGGCACCCAATTCGATTGCCATCTGTAACTTCTTCGGGTCGCGGTCGATGGCGATGATCGGTGACGCGCCAGCCAGCCGGGCCCCGGCGATCGCGGCATCGCCGACGCCCCCGCACCCGATTACGGCTATGGAGTCGCCGCGGGAGACGTTGCCTGTGTTCATCGCGGCGCCGAGTCCGGCCATCACGCCGCAGCCGAGCAAGCCGACCACCGCGGGGTCGGCGTTCGGATCGACGCGGGTGCATTGGCCTTCGTGCACAAGGGTTTTATCGGCGAATGCGCCGATGCCGAGTGCGGGTGTGAGCTCCGTGCCGTCGGCCAGTGTCATCGGCCGGCTGGCGTTGAAGGTGTCGAAGCAGTACCACGGCCGCCCACGCCTGCATGCACGGCAGCGGCCGCAGACCGCCCGCCAGTTCAGCACAACGAAGTCACCCACCTCCACGTGGGTGACCGCGCTGCCTGCCGACTCGACGACGCCTGCGGCCTCATGGCCGAGCAGGAACGGGAATTCATCGTTGATTCCGCCGTCCCGGTAGGTCAGATCGGTGTGGCACACCCCGCACGCCTGGATGCGCACCACCACGTCGTGAGGGCCCGGATCGGGGATGACGATGTCGACCAACTCGACGGGGGCGCCCTTGGTGCGCGCGATGACGCCCTGAACCTGGTGTGGCATGCGAAGGCCTCTCTGGGTTGTGGTTGGGGGTGGAGCGAGTGTTGCGGACCTGCGTGACTAGGGCGTCAGAGCGCCAGGCACAACCGGTATGCGTCGAACACCGCAGCGTGAATGTTGCGGCTGGCCAACGCATCTCCGATGCGGAACAGCTGGTAGCGGCCGTCCGGATTGCGCCGCACCTGCTGCTCGCGCAGGTCGAGTAGCGCCTGCTGGTTGACTTCACCGAGATTCGTTGACCCCGGCACCAGCGAGAAGTACAGCTCGTCCGATGGCAGCGTGCCGTGCTCGACGACGACCTGATCGACGATGCGTTGCCGAGTGGCGTGTGCGTATTCGTTGTACAGGTCGGCTTCCAGCCGCCCGTCCTTACGGCGCACCGCGGTGAGCCGCTCGTTAAGGGTGACGCGCACGTCGTGCTCGGCGAACACCTTGAAGTAGCCGGGGTAGTTGACCCCACCAACGTCGGGGGCCAACATCCGCTCGGGCGTGACGAACTCGATCTTCGCGCCTGCCCGTGCCAGTACCTCTGCGGCATCGAGGCCAGGATGCTGACCGTTGTCGTCGAAGAGCAGTACGTCGCCCTTGACCCGGAACGCGCCGCTCAGCACGTCCCAGCCGTCGGAGACGAGTTGTGCTCCTTCGGTCAGGAATTCGGTGTTCGGGATTCCACCGGTCGCGACGATGACGACATCGGGATCTTCAGCGAGCACTTCGTCGGCCTCCGCGTACATGTTGTACCGGATGTCGACGTCAAAGTGCTTGCATTCGGCCAGTCGCCAGTCGATGATCCCGATCAAGTCGCGCCGCCGCGGCGACGACGAGGCGAGCCGGATCTGGCCGCCGGCGGCGTCGCTGGCTTCCAGCACTACCACGCGATGCCCTCGCAGACCGAGTACCCGTGCCGCCTCCAGCCCTGCGGGCCCGGCGCCGATGACGACGGCCTTGCGCGGCAACCCCGTTGCCGCAGGTACATGGTGCGGCAACCGGTGTTCACGACCTGTCGCAGGGTTGTGGATGCACTTGGCGTCGCGGGCCTGATAGATCTCGTCAAGGCAGTAGCTGGCGCCCACACAGGGCCGGATCCGGTCTTCTTCCCCCGCTTGGATTTTCGCGACGATGTGCGGATCGGCGATGTGCGCCCTGGTCATGCCGACCAGGTCCAGCAGCCCGTCGCGGATCGCGTGCCGGGCAGTGGCTACATCGTTGATTCGGGAGGCGTGCATCACCGGAACCCCCACCTCGCGTTTGATCTCGCCTGCGAACTCAAGATGAGGCGCAACGGGTGTGCCCATCGGCGGGATGACCCGGGAAAGCGCCTCGTCGCTGGCCATGTACCCGCGGATGACGCTGATGAAGTCGATGCCCTCGGCGACCACTCGGTGCGCGATCGCGACTGCCTCCTCGCGGCCGAGTCCTCCCGGCATCTCCTCGTCGAACGACATCCGGATGCCGACGGCGAAGTCTGGGCCTGCGGCCTCGCGCACCGCGCGAATCACCCGAAGCGGGAAGCGCATCCGGTCCTCGAGGCTGCCGCCGAACTCGTCGTTGCGGTGATTGGTCAGCGGGGACCAGAACGCGTCGAGCAGGTGGGTATAGGCCTCGATCTCGACCCCGTCGAGACCGGCCTCGCGGCACCGGGAAGTGGCGTCGGCGTAGGCCTGCACGATGCGGTCCAAGTCCCATTCCTCGGCCACCTTCGGGAAGGCGCGATGCGCGGGCTCACGGAGTGGGGAGGGATACACAACCGGGAGCCAGTCGCCGTCATAGTTACTGGTGCGGCGGCCCAGATGGGTGATCTGGCACATGACGGCGGCGCCGTGTTCGTGCACACCGTAGGCCAGTTCCCTCAGCCACGGCACGATCTCGTCCTTGTATACATGGAGATTGCCGAAAGCGGCGGGGCTGTCTGGTGCGACGACCGCGGACCCACCCATCATCGTCAGGCCGATACCGCCCTTCGCCTTCTCCTCGTGGTAGAGGCGATACCGATCCTTGGGCATCCCGTCTTCGGTGTACGACGGCTCGTGCGAGGTACTGACCACGCGGTTCCGCAGCGCGAGGTTCTTCAACCCGAACGGCTGCAACAACGGGTCGATGATCTGGGGATTCATGGGCACTGCCTCTGTCACATCAAATCGTGGAAATCGGACAAGTTTTCGAGCACATCAGAGCGTCGGTTGCTCCGGTGAGTACTCCTCGGCGGCGTCGAGCAGCCAATCGGCGAGATATCGAGCGAACGACGAGCGAACCAGAATTCGGTAGTCGGCACCGCTGTCGTCGACGGCGCACAGGATGACACCTGCCCTGCCGAGCGTCGTCTGCGCGGCCGCTCCCCCGCCGAACACGCTGGGATGCAGATCGAGCGCGCAGCCCTTGCCAAGGACGTCACGGCCGTGCGAGCCATTCAGCCTGAGCGTGGTGCGCTGGCCCGACACGTCGACCGCAGCACCGCCGCCGTGCGCGGACACCGCCTCGCGCAGCCGTGCTTCCAGTTCGGGTCCGGTCAGTGACGTGCCGGTCACCAACCATTCGTCCGGCCCCAGCCAGATCACCGCTGTGTCAGCGCTTTTGGCGAAGGTGGAGGGCGTGGTCGGCGGCTCGACGCCAAGCAGACTCGCCACGGCGGCCGCACCGGGACCGGATGGATCGACGCGGAGTTCGACCATCGTGATGAATGGTTCCTCGACGATCGTCGCCGCATCGGGCAGTTGTGCGAACCGTTTGGCCCACGGCTGCAGCGGGCTGATGCGTTCCAAAGTGTCAGCCATCGCGGCGCGCTCCTTCCGGGTCGACCAGCACCGAACCAGTGACCTCGACGGGAATCAGGGCCCCGTCGACGGGCACATGCAGCGTCTCGCCGATGCGCGCCTGGCCCGCCTTGACCAGCGCCAGCGCGAACGTGCGGCCAAGCTCGGCGCTGCGATAGCTCGACGTGACGTGTCCCAGCATCGGAACCGGTGGCGGAGGAAGCGCATCGCCGTCGCAGAACTCGACGATCTGCGAGCCCTCAGGCAGCCGCGTGACACGGTCGACCGGCAACAGCCCGACGAGCTGCTTGCGTAACGGGTTCTGGTTCTCGACGCGGCTGAACGAACGTTTGCCGATGAAGTCGGGCTTCTTCTTCGAAACCGCCCAGGACATGCCGAGATCCTGCGGGGTGACGGTGCCATCGGTGTCCTGACCGATGATCGGGTAGCCCTTCTCGGCGCGCAGCACGTGCATGGTCTCGGTGCCGTATGGGGTGATGCCATAGCGATGGCCTGCGGCCATCAGCCGCTCCCACACCGCGGGCGCGTGCCACCAATCGACGTTGACCTCGTATGCGAGCTCGCCGGAGAAGCTGACCCGAGCCAGCCGGACAGGCACCCCATCGAGGGTGGCCTCACGCCAGGTCATGAACGGGAAGGCCTCGTTGGGGACGTCCACGTCACCGAACACGGCGCCAACTACGTCGCGCGACCGCGGACCGACTACCGGGAACGTCGCCCAGTGGTCGGTGACGGAGGCGAGCGAGACTTGCAGCTGCGGCCATTCGGTCTGCAGCCACTCTTCCATCCAGTCAAGGATTTTCGCCGCACCGCCGGTGGTGGTGTACACCAGGAATCGGTCTTCGGCGAGTCGCAGTACGGTGCCGTCGTCGATCACCATTCCGTCGACGCCGCACATCACGCCGTAGCGGATCGAGCCGACCTTCAGGCTGCTCATCATGTTGGTGTAGATGCGGTCGAGCAGTTCGGCGGCATCGCGACCCGATACGTCGATCTTGCCGAGCGTCGAGCCGTCGAGGATGCCGACACTGGTTCGCACTGCGGCGCATTCGCGCAGCACCGCATCGTCCATGTCCTCGCCGGGTTGCGGGTAGTACCTCGGACGTTTCCACAGACCGACGTCCTCGAACACCGCGCCGTGGGCGACATGCCAGTCGTGCAGCGCCGTGGTGCGCTCCGGATCGAACAGCGCGCCACGGTCACGACCCGCCAGCGCCGCGAACGCGACGGGTGTATAGGGCGGACGAAATGTTGTGGTGCCCATCTTCTCGATGGGTACGCCGAGCAATTCGGCGGTGATGCCGGAGGCGATCACCCCGGACGTCTTGCCCTGATCGTGCGCCGTGCCGATGGTGGTGTACCGCTTGATGTGCTCCACCGACCGCATGCCTGCGCCAACCGCGCGCGCCACGTCGGCGACCGTCGCGTCACGCTGGATGTCGACGTACTGATCCTGCTCGCGACCAGGCACCCGCCACAGCACAAGACCGGGGTCGGCCTCGGTCGTCGGGACGTCAGGAAGCGGTGCCGAATCACCCTGCGGCAGAGCGAGTTCGGTCAGCGCTGCCGCTCCGGCGTCACGACCGTCGCGCAGACAACCCGCCAGGTCCATCTCGCCGTTGGCGGCGCCCGCCACACTTGCACCGGCGATACGCTCGCCAGGGACGAAACCGCCGAGCGCCGGATCGTAACGCAGCATGCCGCGCGCCTGGCTGAACAAGTGCACCGCCGGATTCCAGCCACCGCTGACCAGCAGCGTGTCGCAGGAAACCGCCTCGGCTGCACCGACGTTGGCACCGTCGAAGTCCGCGACGAGGGCAGCGATGATGCGCTCGTCGCCGCGAGTGCCGGTGACAACGGCGCCCGCCCGCACCGGAATGGCCCTGCGGTCACATTCGCGCCGCAGCACGTCGGACACCTGCGCGCGGGCGTCGACCACCGTTTCGATCTGTACACCGGCGTCTGCGAGGTCGAACGCGGCCGCATAGGCGCTGTCGTTGGTGGTGAACAGCACCAACGCGCGCCCGACCAAGACGCCGTATCGATGCAGGAACGTCCTTGCACTCTGCGCCAACATGATTCCTGGCAGGTCGTTGTCGGCGAACACGATCGAACGCTCGTGGGCTCCGGTCGCGATGAGCACATGGCGCGCGCGAATTCGCCACACCCGTTGACGCGAGAGCCGGGCAGGCGCGCCGTTGCCGAGGTGGTCGGTGCGCCGCTCGAGGGCCAGCACGAAGCCGTCGTCGTAGTGACCGAACGCGGTGGTGCGCTGCAGGTGCCGCACCTCCGGGTACGTCGCGAGCTCGTCGGTCGCGGCCCGGACCCATTCGATCGCATCAACGCCGCCGATGCGGTGGGTGGCGCCGAGGAGCGAACCGCCTGCTTCGGACTGCTCGTCCACCAGCACCACACGGGCGCCGGTACGGGCGGCGGTAAGGGCCGCGGTGAGTCCGGCGGGGCCTGAACCCACGACGAGCACGTCGGCGTGCGTGTGCATGGCGTCGTACCGGGCGGCGTCGGCGATATCGGCAAGCCGGCCCTGGCCCGGAAGGCCCCTCGCTGCGAGGCCGTCATGCAACTCGACGGTCGAGGCGAGCAGCATCGGCTCCGGGAATGGCGCCTCGATCTGCACTAGCCCGCCGGTGTCCTCGGCCCACGCGGCCGAAATCCCCCGGGGGCGGCCGAGTTTGACACTCGTCGCGATCTTGTGCACGCCGTGGGACAGCAGCGACGACGCGAGCGTGTCGCCGGGGTGGCCCGTGTAAGTCCGCCCGTCGAAGCTGAACTCGAAACGGGTGCTGCGGTCGATGCGGCCGCCGGTCGGGGTGCGGTACGGCGCGGTCATGAGATCAGTGCCTTCGGCTCGTCCACGCGGTAGACACCAAGGAAACGGTAGGTGGTGGTGTCGCGGATGGCGTTGAACCAGCGGCGGCATCCTGCACTGTGTACCCACCGCTCGGCGAACGTGCCCTTCGTGTTGGCACGGAAGAACACGTAATGCGCCCACTGCTCGTCGGTAAGGGCGAACGGGTCGTCGGGGTACGCAACGTGCGCCTGCCCGCCATAGTGAAATTCGGTCTCTTCCCGAGGCCCACACCACGGGCATTCGATGAGTTGCATCGTTACTCCAGCTGTTCGGAAGGTTGGCGATCAGTGTGCGACCGCGGCGGCGCCGTGTTCGTCGACCAGCGCACCGTAAACAAAGCGGTCAAGGCTGAACGGCGCCACATGCGGGTGCAGTTCGTCGCGAGCGATGGTGTCGGCCATACACCAGCCGATGCCGGGGGTGGCCTTGAATCCGCCTGTGCCCCAGCCACAATTGATGTACAGGTTCTCGTATGGCGTACGGCCGACGATCGGCGACGCGTCCGGGCTGACGTCGACGATGCCGCCCCAGGTCCGCAGCAGATGCGCGCGGGCGAAGATCGGGAAGAGTTCGACGGCCGCTGCCATCTGTCGTTCGATGATGTGGAACGCGCCGCGCTGCCCGTAGCCGTTGTATGAGTCGATGCCAGCGCCCATCACCAGTTCACCCTTGTGCGCTTGCGACACGTAAACGTGCACGGCGTTGGACATCACGATCGTCGGGTGGACGGGCTCGAGGAGTTCGGAGACCAGCGCCTGCAGCGGATGGCTCTGCAGTGGCACCCGGAATCCCAGCATGTCGGTGAGCACCGACGTGTGCCCGGCCGCGCACATCGCGACCCGTCCGGCCGAGATGTCGCCGAGGGTGGTGCGCACACCGGTGATTCGATCGCCGTCGGTGACGAATCCGGTGACCTCGCAGCCCTGCAGCAGGTCCACGCCGGCCGCATCAGCTCGTCGCGCGAAACCCCAGGCGACATAGTCGTGTTTGGCGATCCCCGCGCGCGGCTGGTAGGTCGCCCCGAGCACCGGGTAGCGCAGGTCGGCCGAGATGTTGACGATCGGGCAGAGCTTCTTGACCTCGTCGGGCTCGAGCCACTCGGCGTCGACGCCGTTGAGCACGTTGGCTTCTACACGACGGACGCTGTCGCGCACATCCTGGAGACTGTGGGCAAGGTTGAGGACGCCACGCTGGCTGAAGAGGATCGGATAGCCGAGGTCGTCCTCGAGGCCCTCCCACAGCTTCAGTGAGTGCTCGTAGATGGCCGTGCTTTCATCCCACAAATAGTTCGACCGGATCAGGGTCGTATTGCGGGCCATGTTGCCGCCCGCGAGCCAACCCTTCTCGAGCACTGCCACGTTGGTGATCCCATGGTTCTTGACCAGGTAGTGCGCAGTCGCCAGTCCGTGTCCGCCGCCGCCGATGATCACGACGTCGTATGACCTCTTGGGCTCGGGATTGCGCCAGAGGAAGTCGGGGTGATCGGGCAGGTGCGCGCCCGGCGCCTGTGGACTCACGCGGCTCTCCATCGAACAGTCGTTTATAACTGATATATCAGTTGTGGAGCACAGTATGGTACTTTGATATCCGCGGTCAAGGGGTCAATGTCTGACGGGAGACGAACGATGAGCGTGGAACTGGTCGAGGCCAGCGAGGGCGCCACCCCGTCCAACGCCGATCTCGCATATCAGATCATTCGCGAGCGGCTCATCATGCTCGACATCCGCCCCAGCGAGCCGATCAACGACGAGGGTCTGGCCCGGCAGTTGGGGTTCGGCCGAACACCCGTGCGCGAGGCACTCAAGCGACTCGAGCGCGACCGTCTGGTCATCGCGTATCCCCGCCGGGGCACGTTCGCCACGACGGTCGACATCACCGATCTCGCGCATATCCAGGAGATCCGCAGGCAGCTGGAGCCGGTCGTAGCCGCCCGCGCCGCGACCGCGGCCTCCCTGGAAACCCGGGTCAAGCTGTCGGAACTCGCCGACCAGATCGCCAAGCTCGACCCCAGTGACGACCCGCGTACGCTGCTGCGGTTCGACGTGCGGGTCCACACCGCCATCTACAAGGCTTCCGGCAATCCGTACCTCGAGGATGTGCTGGTGTGCCAGGACGCCCACGCCACCCGCATCTGGTGTCTGTTCCTCGACAGATTGTCGAATGTCGCCGAGCACGTCGTCGAACACGTCGCGCTGCTCCGGGCGATCATCGACGGCGATGCGGACCTCGCGGCAAAGCTGGCTACCGAACACGTCATCGGATTCGAACAGGCCGTGCGCGCGGTCCTCTAACTCATCGGGCGCAGGGGATCCAGCCAGAACAACACCGCGCGGGGGACTACTCGCCCGAGCTGGGCGTTTCCTCGGGCAGGACCGCCGCCAGGGCCGCACCCGTGATGCGCCGGAAAGCGCGCCGGGGACGGTTCACGTCGAGGATGGCGATCTCGAGCGTGTCGGAGCCGACGCTGCGGGCGTCCGACGCGTTTCCGCCCGACTTGAGGGCGTCGACGGCGGTCTTCACCGCCTCCGAGAGCTTCATGTTCTCGGTATACGACTCCTTGAGCTTCTCGATGATCGGCTCTGTCGTGCCACCCATCACCACGAAATGGGGCTCGTCGGCAATTGACCCGTCATAGGTGATGCGGTAGAGCTCGGGCGCCTTGCTCTCGCCGTAGTGGGCCACCTCGGCCACGCACAGCTCGACCTCGTAGGGCTTCGCCTGCTCGGTGAAGATCGTGCCAAGCGTCTGGGCGTAGACGTTCGCGAGCTGGCGGCCGGTGACATCGCGTCGTGCGTACGCATAGCCGCGGGTATCGGCGTACTGAATGCCACCGCGACGCAGGTTGTCGAACTCGTTGAACCGCCCGACGGCGGCAAATCCCACCCGGTCGTAAAGCTCGCTGACCTTCTGCAGCGATCGCGACGGGTTTTCGGCGACGAACAGCACACCGTCCGTGTATGCCAGCACCACGACGCTTCGGCCACGGGAAATGCCCTTACGCGCAAGCTCCGAACGCTCGCGCATCGCCTGTTCAGGCGAGATGAAATATGGAAAGCTCACGAATCTCCCCGCGCGTCCGTCGACCGGTGGGCCGCATCAGGACCGAAAGTGTCTGCCCGCGAACGGCTTTCGATGACCAGCCGGGCGAAATCGGCGATGCGTTGCTCGGGTACCTCATCGGCGCCGTCAGCACCGATGACGACCGCGGTCGGGTAGATACCCCGCACCAGATCCGGACCGCCAGTCGCGGAGTCGTCATCGGCGGCGTCGTACAGCGCTTCGATGGCCACACGCAACGCCGAGTCCGCGTCGTTGACTTGCGAATACAACTTCTTCATCGACGACTTGGCGAAGATCGAGCCCGAACCCACCGATTGATAGCCCTCTTCCTCGAAGTTCCAGCCACCCGCGGCGTCGAAGGACACGATGCGTCCGGCCGCTTCCGGGTTCGGGTCGTCGAGGTCGAAGCCGGCCAGGAGCGGCAGCGCAACGAAGCCCTGCAGCGCAGCGCCGAGATTGCCGCGCACCATGGTGGCCAACCGGTTCACCTTGCCGGCGAACGTCAGCGGCACGCCCTCGAGCTTTTCGTAGTGCTCGAGTTCGACGGCATACAGGCGGGCGAACTCCACGGCGATCGCCGCGGTGCCCGCAATGCCCGTCGCCGTGTAGTCGTCGGTGATGTACACCTTCTGCACGTCGCGACCGGCGATCATGTTGCCCTGGGTTGACCGTCGGTCCCCGGCCATCACCACGCCGCCCGGATACTTCAGCGCGACAATCGTCGTGCCGTGGGGAAGCGCGTCACCCGGCCCGGCGCCCTCGCGCTGAGCGCCGGATCTGTTGATCGGCAGGAGTTCGGGCGCCTGGCGGCTTAACAGTTCAGAAAAAGACGATAGGTCCACGCGCACATGAGGAGCATAGGAACCTTGAGGGACGGAGGAAGCTCCGGTGAAGGGTGACGGGAAGGCCAGCTGCTCGCGTTGCGGCCAGCTCACTGTCCACCCTTCTGGACGTATGCGCGGACGAAGTCTTCGGCGTTCTCCTCGAGAACGTCGTCGATCTCGTCGAGCAGATCGTCGGTCTCCTCGGTCAGCTTCTCGCGACGCTCCTGCCCGGCGGCCGTGCTGCCGGTGAGGTCGTCGTCCTCGCCGCCACCACCGCCACGCTTGGTCTGCTCCTGAGCCATCGCTGCCTCCTGCATTTGTCTAACCATGTCGCTGGCGGGCCGTGTAGCCGCCCGCCGGTTACACCACAGTACCGGTCGGCGGCCGGATTGCCTGGGATAGCGCGCGCCGGGAAGGCGGGCGGCAATGATCAAGTGGTGAGCTGTTCCACCAGTTCGACCGCACTGTCAACGGAGTCAAGAAGTGCTCCGACGTGCGCTTTGCTGCCCCGCAGCGGCTCCAGAGTTGGAATCCTGACGAGCGAATCACCGCCGAGGTCGAAGATCACCGAGTCCCAGCTGGCGGCGGCGATGTCGGCGCCGAAGCGGCGCAGGCACTCGCCCCGGAAGTACGCCCGGGTGTCGGTCGGCGGGTTGTCCACCGCGTCGCGAACCTGCTGTTCGGTTGTCAGCCGCTTCATCGAGCCGCGTGCGACCAGCCGGTTGTAGAGACCCTTGTCGAGGCGCACATCGGAGTACTGCAGGTCGACAAGGTGCAGGCGCGGTGCCGACCAGTTCAGGTTCTCGCGGTTGCGAAAGCCTTCCAGCAGCCGGAGTTTCGCGGGCCAGTCCAGCAGCTCGGCGCATTGCATCGGGTCCCGCTCGAGCAGGTCGAGCACGTTCGCCCAGGTTTGCACGACGTCGGCGGCACGCGGGTCGGGATCGCGGCTGTCGACCAGCTTGGCCACTCGGTCAAGGTAAATCCGTTGCAGCGCAAGGCCGGTCAGCTCACGGCCGTCAGCGAGCGCGACCGTGGCGCGCAGCGACGGGTCGCGGCTGACGACGTGCACGGCGTGTACGGGCCTGGCAAGCGCCAGATCGGTGAGGTCCATACCCTCTTCGATCAGGTCGAGCACCAGGGAAGTGGCGCCGAGCTTGAGGTAGGTCGAGGTTTCGGCGAGGTTGGCGTCGCCGATGATGACGTGCAGTCGCCGGTATTTGTCGGCGTCGGCGTGCGGCTCGTCGCGGGTGTTGATGATGCCGCGCTTGAGCGTGGTCTCCAGCCCGACCTCTACCTCGATGTAGTCGGCGCGCTGCGACAGCTGAAAGCCCGGTTCGTCGCCCGACGGTCCGATCCCCACCCGCCCCGAGCCGGTGATCACCTGGCGCGACACCAGGAACGGCGTCAGACCCGCGATCACGGCCGAGAACGGCGTTTGGCGCGACATCAGGTAGTTCTCGTGCGAGCCGTAGGAGGCGCCCTTGCCGTCCACGTTGTTCTTGTAGAGCTGCAGCTTCGCCGCACCCGGCACGCTGGCCACGTGGCGTGCGGCGGCCTCCATCACCCGCTCGCCTGCCTTGTCCCAGATCACCGCGTCGAGCGGGTCGGTGCACTCGGGCGCCGAATACTCCGGATGAGCGTGGTCGACGTACAGCCGGGCACCGTTGGTCAGGATCATGTTGGCCGCGCCGACCTCGTCGGCGTCCACCACTGGAGGCGGGCCCGCAGATCGGCTCAAGTCGAAGCCACGGGCATCCCGCAACGGGGATTCCACCTCGTAGTCCCACCGCGTGCGCTTGGCGCGCTGGATGCCTGCGGCGGCCGCATAGGCCAGCACCGCCTGCGTCGACGTCAGGATCGGATTCGCGGTCGGGTCCGATGGCGACGAGATGCCGTACTCGACCTCGGTCCCGATGATCCGTTGCATATGGCCAAGCCTAGGTGACCGCCCGAAGTAGCCTGCGACCGTGCCGTCTGAGCAGGACGATCGAGTCGCGCTGCGGCGGGCTGCCGACCCGGTACAAACACTGCCCTACAGGTACTGACCCAGATTGGACTCGGTGTCGATGGCGCGCGACGCGCTCGACGACTTGCCGGTGACCAGCGTGCGGATGTAGACGATCCGCTCGCCCTTCTTGCCCGAGATCCGCGCCCAGTCATCGGGATTGGTGGTGTTGGGCAGGTCCTCGTTCTCGGCGAACTCGTCGACGATCGAGTCGAGCAGATGCTGGATGCGCAGACCTGGCTGCCCGGTCTCCAGCACCGACTTGATCGCGTTCTTCTTCGCGCGGTCGACGACGTTCTGGATCATCGCGCCGGAGTTGAAGTCCTTGAAGTACATGACTTCCTTGTCACCGTTGGCGTAGGTGACCTCCAGGAACCGGTTGTCGTCGATCTCGGCGTACATCCGGTCGACGACCTTCTCGATCATCGCCTTGATGCACAGCGCGCGGTCGCGGCCGAACTCGGCGAGGTCGTCGGCGTGGATCGGCAGGTCCTCCGTGAGGTACTTGCTGTAGATGTCCTGTGCCGCTTCGGCATCCGGGCGTTCGATCTTGATCTTGACGTCCAGGCGGCCGGGCCGCAGGATCGCGGGGTCGATCATGTCCTCGCGGTTGGACGCGCCGATCACGATGACGTTCTCCAGACCCTCGACACCGTCGATCTCCGACAGCAGCTGCGGAACCACCGTGGTCTCGACGTCGGAGCTGACGCCCGTGCCGCGGGTGCGGAAGATCGAGTCCATCTCGTCGAAGAACACGATCACCGGGGTGCCCTCGGACGCCTTCTCGCGGGCGCGCTGGAAGATCAGCCGGATGTGGCGTTCGGTCTCGCCGACGAACTTGTTGAGCAGCTCGGGGCCCTTGATGTTGAGGAAGTACGACTTCGCCTCGCGGGCATCGTCGCCGCGCACCTCGGCCATCTTCTTCGCCAGCGAGTTGGCCACCGCCTTGGCGATCAGCGTCTTGCCGCAGCCGGGAGGCCCGTAGAGCAGCACGCCCTTGGGCGGCCGCAGCGAGTACTCGCGGTAGAGCTCTTTGTGCAGGAACGGCAACTCGACCGCGTCGCGGATCTGCTCGATCTGACGACCGAGGCCACCGATGTCGCTATAGCTGACGTCGGGCACCTCTTCCAGCACGAGGTCCTCGACCTCGGCCTTGGGGATGCGCTCGAACGCGTAGCCGGCCTTGGTGTCGACGAGCAGCGAGTCGCCAGGACGCAGCTTCCGCGGGCGCAGGTCGTCGTCGACCTCGTCGTCGTAGCCGTCCGGCAGATCCTCCGCGGCGACGAGCGGCTCGGCCAGCCAGACGATGCGCTCCTCGTCGGCATGACCGACCACGAGCGCCCGGTGCCCGTCGGAAAGGATTTCGCGCAGGGTGGAGATTTCTCCGACCGATTCGAAGTTTCCGGCCTCCACAACCGTCAGCGCCTCGTTGAGGCGTACGGTCTGTCCCTGCTTCAACGACTTCGTGTCGATGTTGGGCGAGCACGTCAGGCGCATCTTGCGGCCGGAGGTGAAGACGTCGACGGTGTCGTCGTCGTGGACGCCGAGAAGCACGCCGTATCCACTCGGAGGCTGACCCAGCCGGTCGACCTCCTCGCGCAGCGCCAGCAACTGCTGGCGAGCCTCTTTGAGGGTTTCCATCAGCTTGGAGTTCCTGGCAGCGAGCGAATCGATCCTCGCCTCGAGCTGGTGCACATCACGGGCGCTACGCAGGCCGCTCTGCGGACCGACCGCGTTCTCCAACTGTTCGCGCAATACCGCTGCCTCACGACGCAGCTCTTCGAGCTCGGCCGCATCGTCGCTGGACATCGGTGTCCCGTAGGATTCAGAACGCTCTGACTCGCTCATGTTGCGCTCCCTCCCTGCACCGTAAGTTGGTGCAGTAACAACTTCAACGCTACCGGCGATTCAGACATTGTGTGCGGTGTAGAGATCCGACACACCAGCAACACTTGTTAGCCTGATGCTTGACTTGGGCCAATCGAAAGGACAGCCGTGACCCTGAAATCCCTCGTGACCGGCGTGGCGGCAGCTGCCCTGATGGGCGGTGCGGCGATGGGTGTGACGTCCATTGCATCCCCCGCGATCGCGTTCGCCGACGACTGCGTCGACGCGGGCACGTTGCAGGGTGTGCTCGACACCCTCGTTGCTCCGGGTATTCCGTTCAGCTCCCCCGGCAAGAGCGGCCTCGTTGAGGGGGGCGTCGGCATGGTGAAGGGCAGGTTGGCCGACGGCGCGCTGAAGAACGCATACGCCGAAGGCACCCTGCCGACGATGATCACCGCCGGCGCACCCAGCTGTAGCGGGAACACCGCTACCTCCGTGGTCTCGGCGGCGGGCAAGAGCATGCCGATCACCTTCGTCAACGAAGGCATGTGGAAGGTGTCCAGTTCGTCGGCGGCGACGGTGCTCGCAGCATTCAGCTGAATCTGATCGACATGCGACAGCGGCCAACGGTGATTCCGTTGGTCGCTGTCGCATTCTGTGGGGTGCTTGCGGGGTGTGACAGCCCGCCGCCCCCGGTCGCGCCCGAAAAGGCTATGACGACGAGCGCGGTCGCGGCGCCCGCCGCGCCCATCTCGTCCCCCCTTCCCGCACCCGAGGTGCTGATCGACGTCCTCGCCCGGCTGTCCGACCCGGCGGTGCCGGGTGCGGACAAGATCGACCTCGTCGAGTTGGCGACCGCCGATGACGCCGCGGCGTTGGACAAGTTCGGCAAGGCGCTGGCGGATAGCGGCGCACTCCCGCTGACGTTCGCAGCCACCGACTTGAAGTGGTCGGAAACCGAGACGGGCAACGTGGTGGCGACTGTGGACGTCACGACAGCCAACAAACCGCCCGGAAAGTTCTCCTTCCCGATGGAGTTCACTCCGGTCCGCGACCAATGGGAGTTGACCCGCAAGACGGCCGACCTGCTCCTCGATTTCGGCACCGCCCAGACCGCCACATCACCTCCTCCCTGACGATTGCCCTATGTGGATCGGCTGGCTGGAGTTCGACCTGCTGCTCGGTGACGTGCATTCGCTGAAAGAGAAGCGCTCCGCGGTGCGACCCCTGATCGCCGAATTGCAGCGCAGATTCGGCGTTTCCGCGGCCGAGACCGGAACGCAGGACCTGCATCGGCGCGCCGGTGTCGGACTGGCTGTGGTGTCGGGCGACCGCAGCCACGTCGTGAATGTGCTCGACGCCGCCGAGCGTCTGGTCGCAGCGCGGCCGGAGATGGAACTGCTTTCGGCGCGGCGCGGATTGCGTCGCAGCGACGACGACTAGATCTGCCGCTTGCGTCGCAATGGCATCGGCGCGACGGTCCCGGGGGCGAGCTTTCGCGCGCTGATCAGAAACGCGGTGTGCCCTCGCATGCTCTGTTCCGGCCGCACGGCCAAGCCGACAACGTGCCAACCGCGCTGCAGCGTCTCCCACACCCGCGGCTCGGTCCAGCACTGCTGCTCGCGCAACGCCTCGACGGCCCGCGACAGCTGGGTCACCGTTGCCACGTAGATCATCAACACTCCGCCTGCCACCAGCGCATCGGCGATCTTGCCCAGCACCTCCCACGGCGCCAGCATGTCCAGCACGACGCGGTCGACCTCCGGCCCGGAGTAGTCGACGACGTCGGCGATGACCAGCTCCCAGTT
The DNA here is from genome assembly GCA_963715215.1 of uncultured Actinomycetota bacterium. Classification (GTDB taxonomy): domain Bacteria; phylum Actinomycetota; class Actinomycetes; order Mycobacteriales; family Mycobacteriaceae; genus Mycobacterium. The sequence continues at coordinate 151,389 of CAVQRJ010000020.1, read as the reverse complement.
CTCGGGCAGCTGCCCGAAGAAGGTCGAGACGTTGCGTGCCGCGTGCTCGGCGTGGTCGTCACGCACCTCGTAGGACACCACCCGCCCGTCGGGCCCGACGGCGCGCAGCAGCGAGCAGGTCATTGCACCCGAGCCCGCGCCGGCCTCGAGCACTCTGGCGCCGGGAAAGATGTCGCCCTCGTGCACGATCTGGGCCGCATCCTTCGGGTAGATCACTTGCGCGCCTCGGGGCATCGACATCACGTAGTCGACGAGCAGCGGCCGCAGCACCAGAAAGGGGTCGCCGTTGGCGGACTTGACCATGCTGCCCTCCGGCAGCCCGATCACGGTGTCGTGGGCGATCGCCCCACGGTGGGTGTGGAATTCCCCACCTGGCGTCAGCACCATGGTGTAGTGCCGACCCCTGACGTCGGTGAGCTGCACGCGATCGCCGACGGCGAACGGACCGGTCGGCGCTTTCCCTGGCACAGCCCATCAGCCTGCCAGCAGACGCGCCGACACGGGTGCCCGGGGTTGTCGGAGAGGGGCCATAAGCTGCCCGTTATGGACCGCCAGCAAGAAGCCGCAGGCGGATCGCGCAGCGAAGGGGGCGAGGGCCCGGCCCGGCCACCGGAACGTCGAAGACCGGCGCTGTCACCGTCGCGGGCCAGCGACTTCAAGCAGTGCCCGCTTCTGTACCGGTTCCGCGCCATCGACCGGCTGCCGGAGCCTACGTCGACCGCACAGCTGCGGGGGTCCGTGGTGCACGCGGCGCTCGAACAGCTCTACGGACTGCCTGCGCCGCAACGTGTGCCCGGGGCGGCGATGGCGTTGGTCGACCCGGCGTGGGAACGCGTCATCGCCGGCCAGCCCGACCTGGTCGAGGGCATCGACCCTGCCGCTCAGGCGGTGCTGCTCGACGAGGCAAGGGCGCTGCTGTCGGGCTACTACCGGCTCGAGGATCCGACGCGATTCGACCCGGAGAGTTGCGAACAACGTGTCGAGGTCGAGCTCGCCGACGGCACGCTGTTGCGCGGGTTCGTCGACCGCATCGACGTCGCACCCACCGGTGAGATGCGCGTCGTCGACTACAAGACGGGCAAGGCCCCGCCGGAGGCGCGCGCGCTTGCCGAGTTCAAGGCGATGTTCCAGATGAAGTTCTACGCGGTCGCGCTGCTGCGGTCCCGCGGCGTGCTGCCCGCCCGGCTGCGGCTGCTGTATCTGGCCGACGGTCAAGTGCTCGACTACTCCCCCGATCTCGACGAGCTGGAGCGGTTCGAGAAGACGTTGATCGCGATCTGGCGGGCCATCCAATCCGCAGGCGCCACAGGTGATTTCCGCCCGCACCCATCACGGCTGTGCGACTGGTGTGCCCATCACGCGCACTGCCCGGTGTTCGGCGGGACGCCGCCGCCATACCCGGGTTGGCCGGAACACCCCGCTGAAGGTGGCGGCCCAGGTGAAGATGCGGTGCTGTACTCGGCGGACCCTGCTGCATGAGCGCCCGAGCGTGAGTGAGGATCGCAGCGGATGCCACTACCGTCGGCTCGACTCCGACGGCGACGTGCAGAACTTCGAGTCCACCGACTACACCCGAAGCAACTGGGATCGCGAGATCCAGCACGGCTCACCGCCGTTGGCGTTGATGACGAAGCTCATCGAGGAGCTCAGCGAGAGCACTGTCGGCTCTCCGATGCGCATCGGCCGGGTGTCGATGGACATCCTCGGCGCGATTCCCGTTGCGCCGGTGCGGGTTCGGGCCTGGGTGGAGCGCCCCGGCAACCGAATCTCATTGCTGGCCGCCGAAATGGTGGCCGCCCGTCCCGGCGGTGCTGACCGTGCCGTGGCCCGGGCGTCGGCGTGGCTGCTGGCCACCAGCGACACCGCCGATGTCGCCACCGACCGCTTTCCCCCGCTCGTCGAAGGTGAGGCGGATCCGGTGCCGCACAGCTGGCAAGGCGCGACGGGCTACCTGGAGGCCATCAGCTGGCGCAGGCAACGCGAACTCGACAACGGGTCTCCCGTGGTGTGGATGAGTCCGCTCGCGCAGCTGGTGGATGCCGAGGAGATGACCCAGATGCAGCGCCTTGCGCTCGTGGTGGACTGCGCCAACGGCGCAGGCGCGGCAGTCGACCCCGCAGCGTTCGTGTTCATGAACACCGACACCGCGATGCATCTGCACCGCGTGCCTGTCGGCAACGACTTCGCGCTGCGTGCCCGGGGCTCGATCGGGCCCGACGGCATCGGCGTCACCACCGCCGAGATCTTCGACCGCCAGGGGTTCATCGGAACGTGTGCGCAGACGCTGTTTGTCCAGCGGCGTTCAGAGTCTATGTAGACGGACCTGCCACCATCTCGGGCGGCGTGCTGCGCTGGTGACCCGTCAGCTCAATCTTGGTCGAGCGGCGTCATCTCCTGCAGCATCGTCGGCACCAGCTCACTGACCGTCGGGTGGATGTGCATCGTGCGGGAGATCGCGGTGTAGGGCAGCTTGGCTGTCATCACGTCGAGGATGTCCTGCACCACCTCGTCTCCGCCGACGCCGAGGATCGCTGTGCCGAGGATCTCCTCGGTCTCGGCGTCGACCACCACCTTCATGAAGCCCTGGGTCTCCCCCTTCTCGACCGCACGTCCGACCCGTGTCATCGGTCGCTTGCCCACCAACGCCTTTCGGCCTGACTTGCGCACCTGCTCGACGGTCATGCCCGCCCGGCCCAGCGGCGGATCGATGTAGAGCGCATAGGTCTGCACGCGGTCGCTGAGCTTGCGGGGGTCGTCGTCGAGCAGGTTGGCGGCCACGATCTCGAAGTCGTTGTACGAGGTGTGGGTGAACGCACCTCGGCCATTGCAGTCGCCCATCGCCCAGATGTGCTCGACGTTGGTCCGGCACTGGTCGTCGACCACGATGTTGCCGCGCGCATCGGTTTTTACGCCTGCGTTCTCCAGGCCGAGGTCGTCGGTGTTGGGCCGTCTCCCGATCGCCACCAGCAGGTGCGTACCGGCGATGGGGGCAGCGCCCTCACGAGGTGTCACCTCGAAGCCGTTGTCCCGCTTCCGGCACGAGATCGAAGTGGCATTGAGTTCGACGGTGATCCCCTCGTTCTCCAAGATCTCCTTGATGGCCGCCGAGACGTCTTCGTCCTCACGCGATGTCAAGCGCGGACCCCTTTCGACGACGGTGACCTGAGCACCGAAACGCCGGTACATTTGCGCGAACTCGAGCGCGATGTAACTGCCGCCGATGATGACGAGATGTTCTGGCAGCGTGTCCAGATCGAGGATTCCGACGTTCGTCATGTAGTCGACGTCGGACAGCCCAGGCACGTCCGGCACCACCGCTCGGCCACCGACGTTGAGGAAGAATCTGTCCGCCCGCAGGAGCCGGTCGTCGACCCGAATCGTGTGCGGGTCCTCGAACCGCGCATGCCCGCGGATGAGCGTGCAATTGTCCATACCCTCGAGCCACGATTCGACGCCCTCCCGGTCGTCGGTCATGACCTTGTCCTTGCGGGCTTTGACCTTCGTCATGTCCACGGTGACATCGCCTGTGCCGATGCCGTATTCGGCGCCGCGGCGGGCCGTCTGTGCCGCGTGGGCACTGGCGACGAGAGTCTTCGTCGGGATGCAGCCGTAGTTGACGCAGGTGCCGCCGACCAGTTTGCGTTCGATCACCGCGACCGTCTGCCCGGCGGCAGTCAGCCTGCCCGCGAGCGGCGGCCCGGCCTGCCCCGCGCCGATGATGATCGCATCGAATTGCTGTGTCGCAGTTGCCATTCAGATGACCGATGCCAGCGCGACGACCGCGAATCCGCCGACAATCGCGATGGCATCCTCGACAAGTGCGACCGGCAGATCGTGCCCGCCGGTGGCCGCGACGAGCCGCTTGCGAGCCTCAGCGCCACCGAGGGTGCCGATGACGGCGCCGATCAGCGCCGCCCCGATGGCACCGACGACGACCCACGCGGTTGGATTCAGGACGGCGCCGGTGGCGAGCACTGCGCCTGCGAACGCGCCGGTGGCCAGCCTGCTCCCGAACTGCATCGGCACCCGCCGGCTGGGTGTGCTGGGCAATTGGTCGGTGACCAACTCCCCCAGCGCCAGAATCGTCAGCACCGTCACAGTGATCGGATGCGCCACCCACTGCGCCCAGGTGCCGTCGAGGTTGATCCAGCCGAGCGCCCCGGCCCAGGCCACCACCGCGGGCGCGGTCATCGCGCGCAGACCGGCGACCACACCGATCAGCAGAGCGAACAGCAGAACCAGGAAATACGTCATGCGGACCTCCGGACCCGTGGAAACGTCACCCGGACGCTAACACGCACACCCCGGCTGGACCGGCCTAAGTCAGAAGCGGCAGAACCTGATGTCGGAGGCCAGTATTGCCTTGGCGCCGATCGCCGCCAACTCGTCCATGATCGCGTTGACATCGCGGCGCGGGACCAGTGCGCGCACCGCAACCCAGGCCGGATCGGCCAGTGGTGCGATGGTGGGCGACTCCAAGCCGGGGGTGACGGCGGTGGCCGCTTCGACGACGGTGCGCGGGCAGTCGTAGTCCAGCATCAGGTACTGCTGGCCGAACACCACGCCCTGGACACGCGCCGCCAACTGCTCACGGGCTGCCGCGTTGCGGTCGCCGGGGTCGGTGTGTTCGATCAGCACCGCCTCCGAATCACAAAGCGGCTCACCGAATGCGACCAGATCGTGCAAACCCAACGTGCGACCGGAGCCGACGACGTCGGCGATGGCGTCGGCCACGCCGAGCGCGACGGAGATCTCCACGGCGCCGTCGAGGCGAATGACGGTGGCCTCAATCCCGTTCGCCGCCAGATCCTTTCGGACCAGATTGGGGAACGCGGTGGCGATCCGCTTGCCCGTGAGGTCGGCGATGGTCCAGTCGCGGCCCGCGGGGGCGGCGTACCGGAAGGAGGACGAGCCGAAACCCAGCGCCAGCCGTTCCCTGACCGGGGCGTCGGATTCGGCGGCGAGATCCCGGCCGGTTATCCCGAAATCCAGCTGACCCGACCCGACATAGATCGCAATGTCCTTGGGGCGCAGAAAGAAGAACTCGACATTGTTGACCGGGTCGATGACCGTCAGGTCCTTGGGATCGGTGCGACGCCGATAACCGGCTTCCGAGAGGATCTCGGCCGCCGGTTCGCTCAGCGTGCCCTTGTTGGGTACGGCGACCCGCAGTGTGCCGTTCATAGCTTCTGATAGACGTCGTCGAGGGACAGGCCGCGCGAGATCATCAGCACCTGCGTCCAGTACAGCAACTGGCTGATCTCCTCGGCCAGCGCGTCGTCGCCCTCGTGCTCGGCGGCCAGCCACACCTCGCCCGCCTCCTCGAGGATCTTCTTGCCCAGCCCGTGCACGCCGCCGTCCAGCGCGGCGACGGTGCCGCTACCGTCCGGCTTGGTGCGCGCTTTGTCGCTGAGCTCGGCGAACAACGCATCGAAGGTCTTCACGGCACGCGATTGTTTCACGTGACCACCGCGCCGGTCACGCGGCTTTAGGCCGATGGGTGCGAAAACTGGCGTCGGCCGCACCCACCACGGGAGCCGGGCGAATGGCCGTCAGTGCGGTGTGGGCGCCTCGTGAGCCTCGCGGTGCATGTCTTCCAGGTGTTTGCCCTTGGTTTCGTCTACCCACTTCCAGACGAACAGGAACGACAGAAATGCGCATATCGCGTAGAAGCCGTAGGCGCCGCCCAGGTGGTCGCGCAACCCCGGGAAGCTCACGGTGATCAGCCAGTTGGCCACCCACTGACCCGCCGCGGCAAGGCCGAGGGCGGCCCCCCGGATGCGGTTCGGGAACATCTCGCCGAGCAGCACCCACACCATCGGTCCCCACGACATGCCGAACGAGACCACGAACAGGTTGGCGGCGATCAGGGCGATCGGCCCGGAAGCGCCCGGCAGGACCGGCACCATCTCGCCGTCGGCGTTGGGTTGCAGTTCTGCCACGAAGCCGAATATGACGGCCATCGTGCCCAGCATGGCCGCCATGCCGACCGAGCCGACCAGCAGCAGCGGTTTACGGCCGACCTTGTCCACCAGCGCGATCGCGATCAGAGTGGTCGCGATATTCGTCACCGACGTGATTACCGTGATGATGAACGACTGGCTCTCGTCGAATCCGACGGCCTCCCAAAGGATGTTGGAGTAGTAGAAGATCACGTTGATGCCGACGAACTGCTGGAATACGGACAGTCCCAATCCCACCCACACAATTCCGTAGATGCCACCGGTCGGCTTGCGCAAGTCACTCCACGATGGCGGCTTCTCGGCTTTCAGCGACTCCTGGATCCTGGTGATCGTCAACTCCAGGTTCTTCTCGCCGAGCAGCACCGACAGCACCTTGCGGGCCTCCGGAATGCGGTATTTCGCGACGAGGTAGCGCGGCGACTCGGGAATGGTGAATGCCAGCACACCGTAGAGGATCGCCGGCAACGCCATCATGAGGAACATCCAGCGCCAGGCCTCCAGCCCCAGCCACAAGTCTTCGCTGGAGCCACCGGCCAAATGCGCCAGCAGGTAGTCGATCGCCAGCGACAGGAAGATGCCCGTCACGATCGCCAGCTGTTGCAGCGAGCCGAGCCGCCCGCGAATGCGCGGCGGCGAGGTCTCCGCGATATACATCGGCGCGATGACGGAGGCCACGCCGACGCCGATGCCGCCGATGATCCGGAACACCACCAGCATCCAGACACCACTCGGCAGTCCGAGGTAGAAATCGTCGTTGGTGCCCACGAAGTTCACGGATAGGCCGGCACCGATCGCGCTGATCAAGAACAGCAGAGCCGCGATCTTCATCACGGCTATCCGGCCGATCTTGTCGGCGAGCCTGCCTGCCGTGATCGCGCCGACGGCCGCCCCGAGTAGCGCCGACGCCACGGCGAAGCCCAGCTTGAAACCGCCTACGCCGAACGTGTCCTCGATCGCCGACACCGCGCCGTTGATGACCGCGCTGTCGTAGCCGAACAGCAGGCCGCCGAGGGCGGCTACCGAAGCGATTCGGATGACGCGACCGCTGTGTTCGGATTCTTCGTAATCCACACCTGACGTGGAATCACCGGCGGGTCCGTGAGTCATATGACACCCTTCCGCAGCGTTGAGTGATCGACGTCACATTCAATCACACGCACGGTCACGCGGTGCGTTCGCGGAACTCCGTAACAAGTTGCGAATGAATAACACGCAGGTCGGAGGGGTCGAGTGCGGCCAGCGAAGAAACATGGCGACGCCTGCTCCCTCGAGGCACCTCGACATCGTTGGGCACCACCAGGACCGGGCATCCGGCGCCCTCGGCGGCCGCTGTCCCCGTCACCGAGTCCTCGACGGCCAGGCACGCCTGCGGCGCCAATCCCAGCAACTCGGCGGCCCGCAGGTACGGGTCCGGAGCGGGTTTGCCGTTGACAACCTCGTCGCCGCATACCGTGGCCGAAAAATAATGTCGGCCAATGCCGTTCAGCGCGCGTTCGGTCAGCGCACGCTGGGTGTTGGTAACCAGCGCCATCGGAGTGTCTTCGGCGGCAAGCTCTTCCAACAACTCTTGCGCCCCGGCGCACCACGGCAGACCGCCATCGAACAGGTCCGCGGTGTAATCGTTAAGCCAGCGGGAGGATTCGGCCATCGCCGACGGATCGAGTTCCAGCCCGAGATCGGTGTAGATGATCCGCATGGTGTTCTCCGCGACGCTGCCGACCATCGAAGCCCTGACCTCATGTGTCAGTTCGCCGCCGAGTTCCTTGTACAGGGCCGCCAGCGAGATGTCCCACACTTTTTCGGAGTCGACGAGGGTGCCGTCCATGTCCCACAGGACAGCCTTCATGACGCATTCACCGCCGCCTCCAAACCCGCGGCCACAGCCCCGGATTCGGTGAGTGCGGGGTTTGCATTATCGGCATCGGCAAATCGAAATCGTTCGGCCGCATGGTGTTTCGGCTCGGTGAGCATGACGCCGTCACAGCTCAGTCCTCCGGGTTGTACCCGAGGTTGGGAGCAAGCCAGCGCTCCGCTTCCTTGAGGGTCCAGCCCTTGCGCTTCGCGTAGTCGGCGACCTGATCCTGAGCCACCCGGCCGACCACGAAGTACTGCGACTGCGGGTGCGAGAAGTACCAGCCGCTGACGGCGGCACCGGGCCACATCGCCATCGACTCGGTCAGCTCGATGCCGGTCCGCTCCTTGACGTCCATCAACTCCCAGAGCGTCGCCTTCTCGGTGTGCTCCGGGCAGGCCGGGTAGCCGGGGGCAGGGCGAATTCCTCGGTACTCCTCATTGATGAGAGCCTCGTTGTCCAGCTGCTCGTCGGGCTGGAATCCCCAGAACTCCTTGCGGACCCGTTGATGCATCCGTTCGGCGAACGCCTCCGCCAGCCGGTCGGCGAGCGACTCCAGCAGGATCGCGTTGTAGTCGTCGTTGGCCGCCTTGAACTCGACGATCTTGTCACCGCTGCCGAGCCCCGTGGTGACGGCGAAGGCGCCGACGTAGTCAGCCAGACCGGTGTCCTTTGGCGCGATGAAGTCGCCGAGGCTCCGGTTCGGGATGCCGTCGCGGTGCTCACCCTGCTGGCGCAGGTTGTGCAGTTTGGTCAGCACCTTGGTACGGGTCTCGTCGGTATAGACCTCGAAGTCGTCGCCGACCGCGTTCGCCGGGAAGAATCCGATCACCCCGTTGGCAGTCAGCCACTTCTCCTTGATCAGGGTGTCGAGCATCTCCTGGGCGTCGTCGTACAGCTTGCGGGCGGTCTCGCCGGAGACAGGGTTGTTGAGGATGTCGGGGAACCTGCCCTTCATCTCCCATGCGTTGAAGAACGGCTGCCAGTCGATGTACTCGCGCAGCTCGGCGACGTCGTAGTCGAGAAACTCCCGCACGCCCAAGCCCTGGGCGGGCACCGGCGGCGTGTAGCCATCCCACTCGATCGGCGTCCGGTTCGCGCGGGCCTTCTCCAGCGTCAGCATCGGCCGCTCGCTCTTCTGGGCGTGCCGTTCACGAAGGGATGCGTAATCCTTCTCGGTGGCCTCCAGCAGGGCCGGGCGCTGCTTGTCGTCGAGGAGCGCAGCAGCGACCGGCACCGAGCGGGAAGCGTCCTTGACCCAGACCACCGGACCGCTACGACGCGGCGCCACCTTCACTGCCGTGTGAGCGCGCGAGGTGGTCGCGCCACCGATCAGCAGCGGGATCTCCAGCCCCTGACGCTCCATCTCGACGGCGAAGTTGACCATCTCGTCCAGGGACGGGGTGATCAGGCCGGACAAGCCGATGATGTCGGCGTCGTGCTCTTTCGCCGCGTCCAGGATCTTCTGAGCGGGCACCATCACACCCAGGTCGATCACCTCAAAGTTGTTGCACTGCAGGACGACTCCGACGATGTTCTTGCCGATGTCGTGGACGTCGCCCTTGACCGTCGCCATGATGATCGTGCCGTTCGTGTCCTTGGACGCAGCAGCTCCCGACTCCTCCTTCTCCTTCTCGATGTACGGCAGCAGGTACGCGACGGCCTTCTTCATCACCCGGGCCGACTTCACGACCTGAGGCAGGAACATCTTGCCCGAGCCGAACAGGTCCCCCACGACGTTCATGCCGTCCATCAGCGGGCCCTCGATCACCTCGATCGGGCGGCCCCCCGCGTCGGCGATCTCGGCCCGCAACTCCTCGGTGTCGTCGTCGACGTGCGCGTCGATGCCCTTGACCAGGGCGTGCGTGATCCGCTCGCGGATCGGGAGAGATCGCCACTCCGCCGCCTTTGGGTCCTCGGTCTTCTCCGAGGAGTTGAACCGCTCGGCGATCTCCAGGAGCCGCTCAGCCGCGTCCTCGCGACGGTTTAGGACGACGTCCTCGATCCGGTCCCGCAGCTCGGGGTCGATCGAGTCGTAGGGCACCAGTGCACCGGCGTTGACGATGCCCATGTCCAGGCCGGCCTTGATGGCGTGGAACAGGAACACGGCGTGGATCGCCTCGCGGACCGGGTTGTTGCCCCGGAACGAGAACGACACGTTCGAGATACCGCCGGAGATGTGCACTCCTGGCAGGTTCTCCTTGATCCAGGCGCAGGCCTCGATGAAGTCGATCCCGTACGTCGCGTGCTCCTCGATACCGGTCGCCAGCGCGAAGCAGTTCGGGTCGAAGATGATGTCCTCGGCCGGGAAGCCGACCTCTTCGGTCAGGATCCGGTAGGCGCGCCCGCAGATCTCCTTGCGGCGCTCCAGGTTGTCGGCCTGACCCTGCTCGTCGAAGGCCATCACGACGACGGCGGCGCCGTACTTGCGGCACAGCCGCGCCTCACGAATGAACTTCTCCTCGCCCTCCTTCATGGAGATCGAGTTGACGATCGGCTTGCCCTGCACGTTCTTCAGGCCGGCCTCGATGACCTCCCATTTGGAGGAGTCGATCATCACCGGCACGCGGCTGATGTCCGGCTCGGCCGCGACCAGCTTGGTGAACCGGTCCATCGCGGCGACGCCGTCGATCATGCCCTCGTCCATGTTGATGTCGATGACCTGCGCACCGACCTCGACCTGCTGCAGCGCAACCGACAGCGCGGTGTCGTAGTCCTCTGCCTTGATCAGGTTGCGGAACCGGGCGGAGCCGGTGATGTTGGTGCGCTCACCGATGTTCACGAACAACGAGTCGTCGTTGATGTTAAGCGGCTCCAGGCCCGAGAGCCGGGTGGCCACCGGGATCTCGGGCAACTCGCGCTGCGGCACACCCTCGACGACCTTGGCGATCTCGGCGATGTGCGCCGGTGTCGTTCCGCAGCAACCACCAACCAGGTTGACCAGGCCGGCCTCGGCGAACTCTCTGATGTAGCCGGCCTGAGCCTCCGGGGACTCGTCGTACTCGCCGAATGCGTTGGGCAGACCGGCGTTCGGATAACAGGAGACGAAGGTGTCCGCGATCCGCGCCACCTCGGCGATGTAGGGCCTCATCTCCGGCGCGCCCAGCGCGCAGTTGAGGCCGACCGCGATCGGCTTGGCGTGCCTGATCGCGTTCCAGAACGCTTCGGTGACCTGACCCGACAACGTCCGCCCGGACGCATCGGTGATGGTGCCCGAGATGATCACCGGCCAGCGGCGCCCGCGTTCCTCGAACAGCGTCTCGAGGGCGAACACCGCCGCCTTGGCGTTCAGCGAATCGAAGATCGTCTCGACGATGAGGAGGTCGGCACCACCGTCGACCAGGCCGTTGGCGGCGTCGAGGTAGGCAGCGACCAGCTGGTCGTAGGAGACGTTGCGGGCTCCGGGGTCGTTGACGTCCGGCGAGATCGACGCGGTCCGGGTCGTCGGGCCGAGGGCGCCTGCGACGTAGCGGGGCTTCTCCGGCGTGCTGAACTCGTCGGCGGCCTTGCGGGCCAGAGCGGCGCCTGCGTAATTCAGCTCGTAGGCCAGCTCGTGCATGTCGTAGTCCGAGAGCGAGACCGCGTTCGCGTTGAACGTGTTGGTCTCCAGGATGTCGGCGCCCGCCTCGAGGTACTCGCGGTGGATCCCCTCGATGAGCTGCGGCTGGGTCAGGTTGAGCAGGTCGTTGTTGCCTTGCAGGGCGGTCGGCCACTCCGTGAACCGCTCGCCGCGGTAGCCGGCCTCGTCCGGCCGGTCCCGCTGGATCGCCGTGCCCATCGCGCCGTCGATCACCATGATCCGCTGGCGCAGAGCAGCCGTCAGTTCATCGGTGCAGTCGGGGCGGATGTTCGGCTCCCCGATCCTGGGCTCAAGGGCGTTCACGTGCGTTCCTTCCATAACGGAAGGCGTCCTTTACTCCGTCGAGCGTGGCGGCTACCGGTAGCGACCCGGAACCGTTGCAACGCCTCTCGACCAGGAAAGTCTACGTCGTCACCCGATCGACGTCTGGACGCCCAGTTCAATGCACCCGAGCGACAGCTCGCGAACCCTATCGGCAGTGTCAGGTGCAATGTCGTGCCCCAGAGGTTAACCAGATTGCAGGCGAACGTATTTCGTATCGACGGCGCCCTCGAGGTTGTTGACGTCGTCGAGGGTCGGGTCGTACGGATGGTCGTTCGCGCATGTCACAATAAACAGGGTAGTCGGTCTACCAAATTGGGCTCGTGCCCATAAGGCTCACCAAGCCCGAACAAGCCTTACGCTGGCGTAGTGACCCCGTCGGATGCGACCGGCCGCAAGCCCGCCGACCTGCCTGAACTCACCAACACGATCGTGGTGGCGGCGTTCGAGGGCTGGAACGACGCGGGCGATGCGGCCAGCGACGCGCTCGAGCACCTGGACGCCATCTGGGAGGCCGAGCCGATCATCGAGATCGACGACGAGGCCTATTACGACTACCAGGTGAATCGGCCGGTGATTCGCCAGATCGACGGCGTGACCCGTGAACTGGTCTGGCCGTCGATGCACATCTCGCACTGCCGCCCGCCCGGCTCCGACCGCGACATCGTGCTGATGCACGGCGTCGAGCCGAATATGAGATGGCGCACATTCTGCGCCGAGCTGCTGGCCATCGCCGACAAGCTCAACGTCGACACCGTCGTCATCCTCGGTGCGCTGCTCGCAGACACCCCCCACACGCGGCCCGTGCCGGTGTCGGGTGCGGCCTACTCCCCCGACTCGGCCAAGTTCTTCGGGCTGGAGGAAACCCGCTACGAGGGCCCCACCGGCATCGCGGGCGTCTTCCAGGACGCCTGCGTCGCGGCGGGCATCCCCGCGGTGACGTTCTGGGCGGCGGTCCCGCATTACGTGTCGCAGCCGCCCAACCCGAAGGCCACCGTGGCGCTGCTGCGGCGCGTCGAGGACGTCCTCGACATCGAGGTGCCGCTGGCCGACCTGCCCACCCAGGCCGAGGAGTGGGAGGAGGCGGTCAGCGAGATGACCGCGGAGGACGAGGAGATCGCCGAGTACGTCGCCTCCCTCGAGCAGCGTGGCGATGCCGAGGTGGACATGACGGAGGCGCTGGGCAAGATCGACGGCGACGCGCTGGCCGCCGAGTTCGAGCGGTATCTACGCCGGCGCGGACGCGGGCTCGGCTAGACCCTCTCGGGCTTCGGCGCCTTCCATGTGCCGTTGAGGGCGTCCGGTTTGGGCCAGTACAGCCGAAGCACCAAGACGAAGGGACCCTTCGGCGCGGGCAGCCAGTTGGCTTCCTTGTCCGGGCCCGGCGATTCGTTCTGGATGTAGAACGTGTAGCCCCCGTCCCTGTCAGCAACCAGGCTCGGCAGCATCGGCGAGTTGATCAGATAGCGGTTGATCGGGTTGGAGACAAGCATGCTCTGCGGCAGCTCGTACATGGTCAGCGACCAGAACGCGTTGACCGGCGGCATTTGGTCCTTCGCGAACCGGAAAGTGTATTTGTTGGCGCCCGTCAGCGGCTGGCCCGAAGCGTCGTTGGTGGAGCTGGGATAGAGAGCTTCGGCGGCGGTGTTGCCGTATATCCCGAGCACGGCACCGGCCATCCGGTAGAGGTAGTTGCCCTTCAGGTCGTCTGCGGTGCCGAAGAACTGCGCAGCGCCGACTTCGCCGGTGTCGATCTTCTCCTTTTTCAGCTTGTCGAACTCCGCCCACGCATCGGCCATCCCGCCCTCGATCGCGGTGCGCATCTCCGGGCTGAGCTTGTCGGCGTCGAAGTTCCCGTCCGGCCCGATTCCGATGGTGGCGAAGCGATCACGCATCTGCTTCTCGTCGGGCAACGTCGGGGCGTATCTCAGCACGAAATTGAGAATCTCGTAAAACTGCGGTGAGGTCTTCTGCTGATCGGACGTCAGTGGCGGCACGAAGTCGATGGGCGGCGCGGGCGCCGGTGGCGGCTGGTTGAGATAGACCGACAGCGGAGCCACCTGGTAGCCGGCCTGGATCTCCTTGACCTTGTCGATGTCGCTCGGGCCGAGCAGCTGGGTGCGGTACAGCACGAGCATGAGGTCGGTGTCCGAGCGGATGACCTCGTTGATGCCCTCGGGTTTGTCGCCCGTCCAATTCGGTCCCGCCAGTAGGTATTTGCCGCCACCGTTGCCTGTGGTACGGCTGCCGACATAGGCCTCGTTGTAGGTGTAGCCGTCGACGAACTGCAGCGAGTAGTAGCGGTTCTGCTCGATCGGCGGGACGGTGAGCACCAGCGGCTCGGCGCGCAGGTCGGCGCCGACCGAGGAATACGGGGTGTCCGAATTGGGCGTCTGGATGGTCTTGTCATCGGGGGTGTACACCCTTGCGGCGCTGTGGATCTCGTTCCAGCCGCCCTTGTACTCGGGGTCCTGCTTGTTGACGAAGTAGGAGTACATCACCCGGTAGTTGTCGACCATCGGAAACCCGTAGACGTAGGCCTCCTTCGCGATCGCGCGGGCCTGATCGGGTGTGACGGCGGCCGACGTGGGCGGCGGCGAGGGCTTGTCCGCCTCTTCTGCTTCCTTGCCGCCGCAGGCCGCCAACAACGTCAGAACTGTCAGCAGAACGCCGATGCGTCCGATCACTTTTTCTCCACTTCCTCAGTGCGAGCACTGATCGAGCGACCGAGAGCCTCGACCTCGGCGTCCATCTGCGGCAGCAGTTCGGGGACGACCTTCAGAGTGCTGGACTCGCCGACACGCGTGGACAGCAGCGGCTTGAACCAGCGCAACAGCGAGACATACCCGGGACAGTAGACGTAGCGTTTGCGGGCCTCGATGCCCTTCACGAATGCCTCGCCGCAGGCCGCGACCGAGGTCGTCTTGCCGAGCGGACCGGGCATCGCTGCGAGCAACTTGCGAAAGGCCGGCAGGTCCGACTTGGCGTCCTGCACCAGCGGGGTGTCGATCCACAGCATGTGCGCGGAGCCGACGGCGACCCCGAGATGGGCGACCTCGAGCCGCAGTGCGTTGGCGAAATGTTCCACCCCTGCCTTGGCGGTGTCGTACGGCGCCAGGCCAGGCGACGCGGCGAAGGCGGCGGCGGACGACACCACCAGCACATAACCACGCCTGTCGACCACCGCGGGCAGCGCGGCACGAACGGTGTTGAAGACGCCGACGATGTTGACGTCGATCAGTAGTCGAAATGCCTCCGGGTCGACCTTGAGCACCGAGCCGTACGTCGCGATTCCGGCGTTGGCCATCACGATGTCTATGCCGCCGAAACGGTCGACACCGCGAGATACCGCATCCTTCATGGCCGGGAGTTCACGCACGTCGGCGACGGCCGTGAGGACGCGGTCCTGGCCCAACTCGGTGCCGATGTCGCGCAACGCCTCCTTGTCGACGTCGGTCAGCACCAGGTTGGCGCCCTTCTCGTGCAGGCGACGCGCGACCTCCGCGCCGACTCCACGAGCGCCGCCGGTGATCAGGACGACCTTTCCGTTCACAGAACCCATTCGTCAATCCTCCCGTGGGGCGTTCTACAGCTTGACACCGAGCAGTGCATCCACCGCCGTCGTCACCGTTTTCGGCGCATCCGCGTCGTGACCGCCGTAGGTGAGTGCGTCGGTGCTCCAACCGTCCAGCGCGGCAAGCGCTTTCGGGGTGTCCAAGTCATCCGCCAGATAGCGCCGCACGCCGGCGACCACGTCGGTTGCGTCCGGCCCTGCCTGCATGGTGGTCGCGTCGCGCCACCGCTGCAGCCGGGCGTTCGCGTCGGCCAGCACCGCATCACCCCACGAGCGGTCCGAGCGGTAGTGGCCTGCCAACAGCCCGAGCCGGATCGCCGCCGGTTCGACGCCGTCGGCACGCAGCCCGGAGACCAGTACGAGGTTTCCTCGGCTCTTGCTCATCTTGTGACCGTTCCAGCCGATCATCCCGGCGTGCACGTAGTGCCGCGCGAATCGCCGCTCCCCCGTGACACATTCGGCGTGCGCGGCGGAGAACTCGTGATGCGGGAAGATCAGGTCGCTGCCGCCGCCCTGGATGTCGAGTCCGGTGCCGATCCTGTTGAGCGCGATCGCCGCACATTCCACATGCCAGCCCGGCCTGCCCAGTCCGAACGGTGACGGCCAGCTGGGCTCACCGGGACGCTCCGCCCGCCACAGCAGCGCATCGAGTTCGTCGCTCTTGCCAAGACGATCCGGGTCACCGCCACGCTCGCCGAACAACCGCAGCATGGTTTCGCGGTCGTAGCCGGACTCGTAGCCGAACTGGGCGGTGGCATCGGCGCGGAAATACACATCGGGGTGCTCCGCATCGTCGACGACATAGGCCGCGCCGGAGGCGAGCATCTTCTCAACCAGCTCGATGACCTCGCCGATGGCTTCGGTGGCGGCGACGTAGGCCTGCGGCGGCAGTACCCGCAACACCGTCATGTCCTCGGAGAACAGCGCGGTTTCGCGGTCGGCCAGCTCGCGCCAGTCGATGCCGTCACGGTTGGCCCGCTCGAACAGTGGATCGTCGACGTCGGTGATGTTCTGCACGTAGTTCACCTGATGACCGGCGTCGAGCCAGAGCCGGTGCACGAGATCGAATGTCAGGTACGTGGCGGCATGGCCGAGGTGGGTGGCGTCGTACGGGGTGATGCCGCAGACGTACATGGTCGCGGTGTCACCGGCGGATACCGGCCGCAGCTGCCGGTCGGCGGTGTCGTACAGCCGCAGCTGCGGACCGCGTCCCGGCAGGACCGGGACGTTCGGCGGCTGCCACGATTGCATGCCCTCGACTCTAGGGGGTTCCCCGGGGGCCGCCTCTGATGACCGACCGGATCGCGGTCAGCAGCACCTCGGCGAGCTCTTGGCGGCACATCAACAGATCGGGCAGATACGGATCGCGGCGGTTGTAGAGCAGCGGCGAGCCGTCCAACCGCGACGCGTGCAACCCCGCCGCGCGCACCACGCCCGCCGGGGCCGCCGAGTCCCACTCCCATTGGCCTCCCGCGTGCAGATAGGCGTCGACGTCACCGTTCACCACGGCCATCGCCTTGGCACCGGCCGATCCGATTCGGATCAGCTCGACATCCATCTGGTCGGCCAGCCGCCACAACACCGCAGGCGGACGATTCGCGCTCGCGGTGATCCTGATCGGGCCCTGCGCGCGTGGCGCGGGCGGCCTGACGGTGTCGGTGCGGTACACCTTGCCGAACGCAGGAAGTGCCACCGCCGCATCGGTGATCCCACCCAGGCCGGATGTCGCAGGCCCTCCGGCTCCGTCGCGCTGCCAGAGGGCGATGTGCACGGCCCAGTCGTTTCGCCGGGTGGAGAACTCCCATGTTCCGTCGAGTGGGTCAACGATCCACACCCGGTCGGCGTGTACCCGCGACAGGTCGTCGACGGCCTCTTCCGAAAGCACCGCGTCGGCGGGGCGTTCGCGCGCCAACCCATCGAGGATCAGCGTGTTCGCGCGTCTGTCCCCCGCGTCGCCGAGGTCGTACGGATCCCAGAAGCCCTCCTCCTTACGCACCTGGAGGAGCAGTTCACCGGCGTCGCGGGCCAACTCGGCGGCCAACGCGGCGTCGGTGATCGTCACAGGAAGCAGTATTGCCGAATAATGAGGTGGTGATCGATCGGGGCGTCAAGACCGCGCAGGTCCAGCCGCCGACGATCAAGGTCGCAGACCTCACCGGTCCGGGTAGCTCCGCCCAGACGTTCGGCGTCGGGGGCACCGATCTCGGCATCGCCGTCGCCCTGGCCGACGGGCGCACCGGCTACATCTTCGGCGACACGTTCGACGAATGCCGCGCCGGCGGACCGGGCTGGCGCAGCCCGGTGATGTTGCGCTCCAATGACACCTCGCTGCGAAGCCTCAACGACGGCATCACATTTCACGACGCTGTCGGTGGCGGCTACGCCCGCCAACTGTGGGACTACCCACACGACGGGCCGCCGTGGAAAGCCGGTGGGTTCTCGACGGTGCTTCCTTCCGACGCCATCACGGTCGACGGCAGGCTGTATCTGTTCGCCATGGTCAACCGCGGGCTGCACAACGTGTTGTGGACGGAGATCAACTACAGCGACGACTGCGGCGAAACATGGCATGACGCAGGGCCGGCCGCGCGGCGGCTCGGCTCCCACGACGGCGGTCGTCAACAGCTCATCACCTGGGAGCACGATCCCGAAACCGGTTCGGTCTATGTGATCGCCAGCGCCTTCAACCGTCGCGAGAACGCCTATCTCTACCGGGTTCGGGCGGATGACCTACTCGACCGCTGCGCGTGGCATCCGTGGACCGGCGGTTGGTTCAACAGCGACCCGGTGCCGCTGCTGCCGGCAGGTACGACCGTAGGCGAGATGAGCCTGAGGCGTGTTCAAAACCGTTGGGTGTTCAGCTATTTCGAGTCCAGTTCGGGCACTATCCGGGTCAAGGTGCTCAACAACCCGACCGACGACTTTCGGGCCGCGCCGACCACGACGGTACTGCGCAACACGTCATGGTCATCGTCTCGGTGCAGTCCGCCCGACGGATGCACCGCGGGCACCCTGAGCCAGCTGTACGGCGGCTACATCGTCCCCGGTTCGACGTTGCGCAACCTGCATCTGATCGTCAGCCACTGGAACACGACCGACGGCTCCAACTGGCCCTACCGCGCAATGCAATACCGGCACAACGCGACGACGCGACTGTAGTCCTCAGAACGCCGGCCACGGAATGGGCCGGTGCCGATCGGGTGACGGCATCACCGGGTTCTCCAGCAGTGCAACGGCTCTGCGCCGCAGCGCATCGACCTCACGACCGGTGACGTGCTCGCGCAGCTGCTCGCCCAGCGTTCCCCGAACCTCGTCGCGCAACCGGGCGACCGTCTCGAGTGTCTCGTCGTCGACGGGCTTGCCCGCCCATCCCCACAGCACGGTGCGCAGCTTGTCGTCGACGTGCAGGCTCACGCCATGATCGACGCCGTAGACATGGCCGTCGACCGCGGACAGGATGTGGCCGCCCTTGCGGTCGGCGTTGTTGATCAGCACGTCGAACACCGCCATCCGGCGCAGCCGGACGTTGTCGGCGTGCACCAGCGTCACCTCGTCACCCGCGTAGTCGTATGCGCGCAGCACCGGCAGGAAACCGGGCGGAATGTGGCCCGCCGGAACCAGATCCACCAGATCGGGCCCGGTGTCGGGGGACTCGTCCACCTCATCGCCCGGCTGGTCCACCCACAGCTGCAGCATGCCCCTGCCCGCGGGCCCGTCCCGAATGATGGTGTAGGGCACGATGTCCCAGCCCAACGCCGCCGACACCAGGTACGCCGTGAGCTCCCGGCCCGCCAGCGTGCCGTGGGGGAAGTCCCACAGCGGTGCCTCACCGGCGACCGGTTTGTAGACACAGTGCACCGTCAGCTCGTCGAGATGTGCCTCGCAGAGGAACGTGGCGTTGCTGGCAGAACGAATGCGTCCGATGACGGTCAGTTCGCCGCGCCGCAACGCCTCGCCGTCGCTATGCGTCGGGTTCATCGTCGGGCTCGAGCAGGCTGCGCCGATAGCCGTTGGTGCGCACGCAGATGTGGCCCTCCGGATCGAGGGGCTCGTCGCACAGCGGGCACGGCGGGCGGCCTGCCGAGATGACCCGGTTGGACCGGGTCGCGAACTGTCGGGCGGACTCGGGGGTGAGGAACACGCGCACGGCGTCGGGCCCGTCCTCGGCGTCGTCGAGCACGACCGACGCATCGAACTCGGTATCGGAGACCGCGAGCAGCTCGACCACCACCGTCTGCGCCTCGGAATCCCAGCCGAGGCCCATCGTGCCGACCCTGAACTCGGCGTCGACGGGAGTGACCAGCGGGCTCAGATCCTCTACCTCTGTCTCCGGCGGGATCGGGGTGCCGAACCGGCGGTTGATCTCGAGCAGCAACGCCGCGATCCGCTCGGCGAGGACCGCGACCTGCTGCTTCTCGAGGATCACCGAGATGACCCGCTTGTCGTGCACGGCCTGCAGGTAGAAGGTGCGGTTACCGGGCTGGCCGACGGTCCCGGCCACGAAACGGTCGGGTGTGCGGAAGACGTGGATTGCGCGGGCCATGGCACCTCCAAAATACCGCGCTCAGTCCGTCGAGCCGCCCACCACCGCGTCGCCCGGCGGCACGTCCTTGGGCTCGCCGTCGGCGGTTTCGGGCGGCTTGGCGGTCAATCCGGAAGCCAGTTGGTCACCGGTGTGGTTCACGTGAACCACGAAGGGACGCAGCGCTGTGTAACGGATCACACTCAGCGACGCCGGATCGGCGGTGATGCGCTGGAAACTGTCCAGATGGGTGCCGAGCGCATCGGCGACGATCGCCTTGATCACGTCGCCGTGCGTACAGGCCAGCCACAACGCATCGCCGCCGTGCTCCTCGGCGAGGCGGCGGTCGTGCTCACGAACCGCCTCGACCGCGCGGGCCTGTACGTGCGCCAGACCTTCCCCGTCGGGAAACACCGCGGCACTGGGCTGCTGCTGCACCACCGCCCACAACGGCTCCTTGACCAGCTCGCCGATCTTGCGGCCGGTCCACTGCCCGTAGTCCACCTCGGAGATGCGCTCGTCCACGACGGGCTCGAGGCCGAGCGCGCCGGCCAACGGTTCGACGGTGCGCCCGCAGCGCAGCAGCGGGGAGCAGACGATCGCGCGGATCGGCAACGACCCGATCCGGCCGACAAGGGCCTCGGCCTGTTCCTGCCCCTTCTCGTCGAGGTCGACGCCGTCGGTGCGGCCCGCCAGCGTCTGGGCGGTGTTGGAGGTCGAGCGGCCGTGCCGCAGCAGGATGACGGTCATATCGTTTCCTCGCGCAAGCGCTCGTCAGTCATGTCGTTTCCTCGCGCAAGCGCTCGTCAGTCATGTCGTTTCCTCGCGCAAGCGCTCGTCAGTCACGTCGCGGCCACCGTCCCGGTGCCGAGCAGGATGAGAACCACAGTGCCCAGAATCACCCGGTAGCCGACGAACCAATACATGCTGTGCCGCACCAGGAATCGCAGGAACCATGCCACGGCTGCGAAGCCGACGATGAACGCGATGAGTGTGGCGACGAGGAGTTGGGTGCCGCTGGCGCTCATTCCCTCACCGACGGGGTGGAACGCGTCGGGCAACGAGAACAGCCCCGACGCGAACACCGCAGGGATCGCCAGCAGAAAGCCGAAGCGGGCGGCCAGCTCGCGGTCCAACCCGAGGAAAAGGCCCGCGCTGATCGTCGCGCCGGACCGCGACACACCGGGCACCAGTGCCAGGCATTGGGCGAGGCCGACGACCACGCTGTCACGCCAGGTGAGCTGTTGGACATCGCGGGTCTGCCTACCGAAGTGCTCGGCGGCGGCGATCACCGCGGAGAACACCACCAGCGCGGCCGCGATCAGCCAGAGATTTCTTGCGCCCGTGCGGATTTCGTCTTTGAAGAGCAGGCCCAACAATCCGATCGGGATGGTGCCGATGATGACGTACCAGCCAAGGCGATAGTCCGCGTTTCGCGCAGCGGCGGTGAAAAGCCCACTGACCCAAGCCTTGACGATGCGCGTGATGTCGCGGGCGAAGTACAGCAGCACAGCCAGCTCGGTGCCGAGTTGCGTTACCGCAGTGAAAGACGCGCCCGCGTCGTCGGCGAAGAACAGCCGCGAGGCGATCGCCAGGTGCCCCGACGACGACACCGGCAGAAATTCGGTGAGCCCCTGAAGTACCGACAACACGACCACCTGTAACCACGACATCGCAGGCGCCTCGATCACGACGACGACCGTACCGTGAGGGTTTGTCAGCGCGCTGCGCGCGGCACCGGTTGTGCGTTGGCAACCGCATCACGCACTGCCGCGGTGAGGCTGCGTTCGTCGTACAGATCGATCTCGCTGGCCTTCCGCGTCGCGGTGGCCATCACGTCCTCAGCCTGCGGCATCGGCCCCGCGAGCCTGGGTCGATAGATCTCGACGACCAGCAGCTGATGTTCGATGTGGAAGGAGAAACTGCGCCCGCCCGCTAGCTGGCCAAATCCGCTTGCGTGCAGACCAGTCGAAATGTCCTCGATAGCAAACCCTGTGTCGGCCGAATCACCGCTCGGGGCGAGGCTCATGACCGAACCATACCGCTTGAGCAGGCTTGCATACACTTGCTGTTCGACTCTCGTCCACTTCGCACGCACGAAAGCTACCCGTTGCTAAGCCATATCAAACATGCAGGTCAAGCTGTATGTTGTGGTGTGCTCGTGGTTATCGGGTTCGCTGTGACGGCGTGCACGTCGAGTTCGACCGACGCGCCGCCGCCGACGATCGCTCCCGCCGAAGCCGCCGTCTCTCCCCCGGCGAGCAGGCCGCCTGCGGGGGTGGTGCAGCCGATGCCGGGCCACGCAGAGGCCGTCGTGTTCGACGCCGCGACCGCGTCGTTGGTGGTCCTCGGCCCCGAGGCCGGGCATGCCGTCGTCACCGTGATGTCTGCGAAGGGCCGCGGCCGCGCGGTGCCACTGCCCGCCGCGGCGACGGCGATGACCGGTGACAACGGCGGCCACGTGTTCGTATCGACGCGCGGCGGCTACTTCCGCATCGACATCGCGCAGGGCCGCGTCAACACGGTGACCGTCGACGGACAGGGCGGCACCGACTTCACCGCGATCGCCCGCCGCACCGACGGCAAGCTGGTGCTGGGAAGCGCCGACGGCGCGGTCTACACGTTGAGCTCGGACACCGCTGTCGGTGCGCAGCTGAAGATCTTCGCCCGCGTCGATGCCCTTGTCGCACAAGGCGATACGGCCGTGGTGCTCGACCGCGGCCAGACGTCGGTGACCACTGTCGACGCCAGCGGCGCAAAGGCCGAGCATTCGTTGCGCGCCGGCGAGGGCGCCACCACGCTGGCCGTCGATCCCTCCGGCCGGGTCCTGGTCGCCGACACCAGGGGGGATGCGCTGCTGGTGTTCGGCACCGACCCGCTGATGCTGCGTCAGCGCTATCCGGTGCGGAGCGCTCCGTACGGCATCGCCGGCTCGTCCCGGCTGGCATGGGTGTCACAGACCGCGACGAATACCGTTATTGGTTACGATCTGGCAACCGGAATACCAGTCGAGAAGGTGCGTTACCCAACCGTGCAGCAGCCGAACTCCCTGGCCTACGACGAGGCATCTGGCACCCTGTATGTGGTGTCGGGTAACGGAGCAGGCGTGCAGGCGATCACAAGCGCCGGAGGCGCGCGATGACGATAACCGCTGGAGTCAGCCGGTGACGGCGGTTCAGCGCGGCCGCATGCCGCCGGGATGGGATTCCGACCTTTCAGACGAATACGAGTGGATACCGCTGCGGCTGCCGCCGGACCTGACCCGCATCAGCGCGTCCACCCGGCTGTCGATCGAGGCGGAATACCGCGGCTGGGAATTGACCCGCGTCCGGCTCTATACCGACGGCAGTCGGCGAGTGTTGTTGCGCCGCAAGAAGTCCGCCGCCAACGGCCTGGACATCGCCGACCAGCCGGCGATGTAGGGACATGTTGTACCACGCCGTTCGGCGGGCGCTGTTCCTCGTCCCCGCCGAGCGCATCCACACCTGGGTCTTCACCGCGCTGCGCACCGGCACGTCCCCGATGCCGTCCCGCCGCGCACTGAAGAAGAGGTTGGCGCCGCACGATCCCGTGCTGAAAAGCACCGTGTTCGGCGTCCGGTTCCCCGCACCGATGGGGCTGGCCGCCGGATTCGACAAGAACGGTCTTGGGCTGCACACGTGGGGCGCACTGGGCTTCGGATATGCCGAGGTCGGTACCGTGACGGCGCGGGCCCAGCCGGGCAATCCCCCGCCGAGGATGTTTCGGCTCCCCCAGGACCGCGCGCTGCTGAACCGGCTGGGCTTCAACAACCACGGGGCGGGTGAACTCGCCCTACGGCTCGCGCGGCACACGCCCGACGTGCCAATCGGCGTCAACATCGGCAAGACCAAGGTCGTGCCAGCCGAGCGCGCCGTCGACGACTACCGCGAGAGCGCACGGCTCGTCGGTCCGCTGGCGGCCTACCTGGTGGTCAACGTCAGCTCGCCGAACACCCCGGGCCTGCGCGACCTGCAAGCCGTCGAGTCGTTGCGGCCGATCCTGGCCGCGGTGCGCGAAGAAACCAGCACACCGGTGTTGGTGAAGATCGCGCCGGATCTGCCCGACTCCGATATCGACGAGATCGCCGATCTGGCAGTCGAATTGGGGTTGGCCGGGATCGTCGCAACCAACACGACGGTCTCGCGTGAAGGTCTGGCCACCCCGGGTGTGGCCGACCTCGGCCCCGGCGGTATCTCGGGCCCGCCGCTGGCGCGGCGGTCCGCCGAGGTGTTGCGCCGCCTGTACAAGCGGGTTGGCGACCGGCTGGTACTGATCAGTGTCGGCGGCATCGAGACCGCCGACGATGCGTGGGACCGCATCACCTCGGGCGCCTCATTGCTGCAGGGTTACACCGGCTTCATCTACGGCGGCGGCTTGTGGGCCAAGCACATTCACGACGGTATCGTCGCGCGCCTGCACGAGGGCGGGTTCGCGTCGCTGGCCGATGCCGTCGGTTCGGCTGCGCGCTAGTTCTGCTCGTAGGTGCCGAGCGCACAGCCACGTACAGAAATTGCCCGAAACCGTACCGGGATGAGCGCTCGCGGGTGCGCTAGTTCTGCTCGTAGGTGCCGTGGATGATCGCCCTTGCGATCGCCTGCTGGAACAGGTTGAAGCCGAGATACGCCGGCGTCGCGCCCTCGGGCAGGTCCAGCTTCCCCACGCCGACAGCATGCACGACGACGTAGTAGCGATGCACGCCGTGCCCCGGTGGCGGCGCGGCCCCGATGAAGCGCTTCTGGCCCGCATCGTTCGCCAAAGTCACTGCACCGCCCGGTAATTCGCTGCCGTCACCGGCATCCGCGGGTAGCTCGGTGACGCTGGCAGGCAGATCGGCCACCGCCCAGTGCCAGAAACCCGATGCCGTCGGCGCGTCAGGGTCGTAGACGGTGACGGCGAAGCTCTTGGTCTCCTCGGGAAAGCCCGACCAGCTCAACTGCGGGGAGACATCCTCACCGCCGGCGCCCATGATGCCGCTGACCTGGTCGCCCGACCATGCACCGCCGTCGGTGAACGAATCGGAGGTCAGCGTGAACGTCGGTAGCTTCGGGAGGTGGTCGTAGGTGTTGTAGGGAAAAGCCATTGGTTGTCCTTTCGTGTGATCAGCAGTGCAGCAGGAAATGCTCGAGGACCTGAGCGCCGAAGGTCAGCGCATCGACGGGTACCCGCTCGTCGACGCCGTGGAACAGCGCCGAGAAATCCAGGTCGGGCGGCAGCCGCAACGGGACAAACCCGAAACATCGAATTCCCATTCGCGCGAACGCCTTTGCATCCGTTCCGCCCGCGAGCATGTATGGCACGGTACGGGCCTCCGGGTCGGCGGCCAGGATCGCGCCGTTCATCGCGTCCAGCAACTCACCGTGGAAGCCGGTTTCGTACGACGGCAGGTCGACGATCCATTCCCGGGAGACGTCGGGACCGATTATCTCGTCGACCTCCCGCTCGAACGCCGCGAGCCGGCCGGGCAGCACACGGCAGTCGATCACGGCCTCCGCCGTGGCCGGGATGACGTTGGCCTTGTACCCGGCCTTGAGCATCGTCGGATTGGCGGTGTCGCGCAGTGTCGCGGCGACGAGGCGGCCGATCGAGCCCAGCTTGGCGACCGCCCCGTCCAGATCCGGAGAATCGACATCGAACGCATAGCCAGTTTCCTCCGCGACGGCCTGCAGGAACAGCTCGACGGATTCGGTCATGACGATCGGGAACTGATGGCGACCCAGCTTTGCCGTGGCCTCGGCGACCGCGGTGACGACGTTGTCGTCGTGGATCAGCATCCCGTGGCCGGCGCGGCCGCGCGCGGACAGCCGCATCCACCGCATGGCCTTCTCCGCCGTTTGGATGAGGTAAAGCCGACGTTCGCCGCCCTCACGGCGCGGCACCGTCAACGTGAAGCCGCCGACCTCGCCGATCGCCTCGGTCACGCCCTCGAACAGGTCGGGCCGCTTGTCCACCAACCACTGGCAGCCGTACTTGCCGCCTGCCTCCTCGTCGGACACGAAGGCGAACACCAGGTCACGCGGCGGCACCGTGCCGGAACGCTTGAAGGCCCGGGCGACGGCGATCATCATGCCGACCATGTCCTTCATGTCGACGGCGCCGCGACCCCACACGTAGCCGTCCTCGAGCGCGCCGGAGAACGGGTGCACGCTCCAGTCCGACGCCTCGGCGGGCACCACGTCGAGGTGGCCGTGCAGCATCAGGGACCCCCGCGCCGGGTCCGCGCCCTTGAGCCGGGTGAAGACGTTGGCCCGGCCCGGCGCTCCCGCCTCGATGTACTCGCACTCGTAGCCGACCTCCTCCAGCTGCTCGACCACCCACCGGGCACATTCAGCCTCGCCCTTGGTGGTCTCGAGTTCGCCGGTGTTGGAGGTGTCGAACCGGATCAGCGCGCGGACGAGGTCGACCACCTCGTCGACGGCGTTGAGGGGTTGGCTCACAGTCACCTTTCCTACCACCCGTGCCTCGGCGCTCGGGTTTGGGCCCGGCCTTGCGATCCGATAGCCTTAGCTGCCCAGAGCAGGTCCGAGTGGCGGAATGGCAGACGCGCTAGCTTGAGGTGCTAGTGCCCTATTAACGGGCGTGGGGGTTCAAGTCCCCCCTCGGACACCACCTCAGTACACGTCCCGCACATAACGCTTCTCCGCCACCAGCTCGCGCTTGTAGTGGTGCGCCTGTTCGTCGGACATCCGGCCGTGGGTCTTGATGACCGACGTCAGGGCTGCGTCGACGTCACGGGCCATCCTGGCAGCGTCGCCGCATACGTAGAAGTGCGCCCCATCGTCCAGCCAGCGCCAGAGGTCGGCGCCGTAGTCGAGCATCCTGTGCTGTACATACACGCGGTCGGTCTGGTCGCGGGAGAACGCCAGATCCAGCCGGTTGAGGAAACCGTCGCGGACCATGTCCTCGAAATCGTCTCGGTAATAGAAGTTCTCGCTACGCCGCTGCTCGCCGAAGAACAGCCAGTTGCGTCCCGTGTGGCCGAGCGCGCGACGCTCCTGAAGGAAGCCACGGAAGGGCGCGATCCCGGTGCCCGGTCCCACCATGATCATCGGGACATCGACGTCCTTCGGCGGCCGGAAATGCGGCGACCGCTGCAGGAACACCGGCACCGGCGAGGTGCCGGCGCGGTCGGCCAGGTAGGTCGAGCACACACCACCGCGCTGGGCGCCGTGACGGCCGCGGTAGCGCACCACAGAGACCGTCAACTGCACCTCGTGCGGGCTGACCAGCGGGCTCGACGAGATGGAGTAGTTCCGCGGCGTAAGCCTGACCAGCACCTGCTGCCATTGCGTCGGCTCGGCACGAACGGTGAATTCCTCGACGATATCCAGCCCGTTGCGGCCCGCCAGCCACTCGTTCAGCCGGTCCGACGGGGCGCGCAGCACCTTGGCGGCAGCGCGGTCGGTGCAATTCTCGGCGACGAACCGGAGCAGGTCGGGTGTGACCCGGCAAATGTCGTAGCACAGCGTCAGCGCCTCGCGGAGCGTCCGATGCGCACCGTCGACCTCGACGATCTTCTCGCCGACAAGGCCCGTCGCGGCCAGCCAGGCGTCGACGACGGCGGCACTGTTGGGCGCGCATACGCCGAGCGAGTCGCCGACCGCGTATCCGACGTCGTATTCGGAGATGTCGAAACCGAACTGCCGCACCTCCTTTGGCGAAAGCGGGGCGGTCAGCACGGTGTTGCGGCAGAGCTTTGCAAGGACGGGATCGGCCCGGGTGAACGGCTCGTCGACGACGGGGGTCGATTGGCCGGCCATGCCAAGAGCGGTGGCGACCTCATCGGCCCACTTCGACATCGGCCCACTGTCATAGACCTCGCATTCGGCGCGATCGAGCAACTTCTCGGCGCCGAGGGCCGCGAGCCTGCTGTCGATCGACTTGGCGTAGCCACAGAAGTCGGCATAGGACCGGTCGCCGATGCCGAGCACGGCGTAGCGGACACCGTCCAGCGCGGGCGCATCCGGCGCGCCGAGCCGGCCCCAGAAGCCCGCCCCGTTGTCGGGCGGCCCGCCGTCTCCGAAGGTGCTGGTGACGATCACCACGTCGCGGACGGCCGCCAGCCGCGACAGCGCGACGTCATCCATGTTGACCAGCTGCGACACCCCCAGTCGACGGGCCAGCCGGGCGGCGAAGTCCGCGGCATTGCCGGTCTGCGACGCCCACAGCACGAGCGGCCCGTGCCCCCCGCCGACCACCGCTGCCTGCCCTGCGGCCGCTGGGACCGGCCCGACAGGGCGGGCATTCACCGCGCACGCCTTGAACTCCGGCTGCAGCGAGTCGGCGTCGACCGCGTCATTGGTGAGCGCATTGACGGTCAGGTACTCGCCGTGCTCGTCGTTCCAGTGGAACGGCACGAAACAGCTCCCCGGTCGCACCCGCTCGGTCACCACCGCAGGCAGCACGGCCCGGCCGCGGCGCGACGTGAGCTCCACCTCTTGGCGTTCGGCGATGCCCATTGCCATCGCATCCGACGGATGGAGCTCGACGAACGGCCCGCTGTCGAGCTTGTTGAGCTTGGCCACCCTGCCGGTCTTGGTCATCGTGTGCCACTGGTGCTGCAGCCTGCCGGTGTTGAGCACCAACGGGAAATCGTCGTCGGGCAGCTCGCGCGGACTCATGTGGGGGCGGGCGTGGAACACCGCTCGGCGCGACGGGGTGGGGAACGCCAGCCGCGGTCGACGCCCGCCGCCGTCGACGAACAGGTCCTGGCTGACACCGTTGTTGAGATAGCGGATCGGGTGGCGGTCGTCGTTGTCGTCGGGTGGGCACGGCCACTGCAGGGGTGTCTGCCGCAGCCGCGCGTAGCTGACCCCTCGGAGGTCGTATCCGGTCTGCGGGTTGGAAAACCGCCTGATCTCGTCGAAAACCTGCTCGCTGGAAGCGAAGTCGAAGTCGTCACCGAATCCCAGCTGCTCGGCGACCTGGCAGATCAGCTGCCAGTCCGGGCGCGCCTGCCCGACGGGCGGGATGGACGCCTGCAGCAGCGTGATGTTGCGCTCGGAGTTCACCATCACGGCGTCGGACTCCGCCCAGAGCGTGGCGGGTAGCACGATGTCGGCATAGCGGTTGGTCGCCGTCGATTCATACACATCCTGGGTGATGACGAGCTCGGCGGCCTCCAAACCGGCGATTACCGCCTTCCGATTCGCCACGGTAGCAACGGGATTGGTGCAGATGATCCAGCACGCCTTGATGTCACCGCTGGCGAGCCGGTCGAACATCGCGACGGTGCCGGGGCCGATGTCGGCCCGGATCGCTCCGGTTGGCAGGCCCCACTGCTTCTCGACGAACTCGCGGTCGGCCGGTGACGCCACCGAACGCTGACCGGGCAGACCCGGTCCCATGTAACCCATTTCACGCCCGCCCATCGCGTTGGGCTGCCCGGTCAGCGACATCGGGCCGCTGCCCGGACGGCAGATCGCGCCGGTGGCCAGGTGAAGATTGCAGATGGCGTTGGTGTTCCAGGTGCCGTGGGTGCTCTGGTTCAGGCCCATCGTCCAGCAGCTCATCCACTCCCCGGCGTCGGCGATCATGCGTGCCGCGGTGCGGATGTCGGCCTCGGGGATGCCGGTGACCTCGGCGACCCAATGCGGCGGATAGTCTGCCAGGAAAGCGGGCATGTCGGCCCAGCCGTCGGTGTGGTCGGCGATGAAATCGTGGTCGATGTCGCCGCTTTCGACGAGCAGATGCAGCAGCCCGTTCAGCAGGGCGAGGTCGGTGCCGGGCTTGATCTGCAGGAACAGATCGGCCCGCTGCGCGGTCGCGGTACGGCGCGGGTCGACGACGATCAGCTTGGCGCCGGCCTTCATGCGTTCCGCCATCCTCAGGAACAGCACCGGATGGCAGTCGGCCATGTTGGAGCCGATGACGAAAAACAGTTCGGTGCAATCGAAGTCGGTGTACGAGCCGGGCGGGCCGTCGGCGCCGAGCGACTGTTTGAACCCGGTGCCTGCGCTGGCCATGCACAGCCGCGAGTTCGACTCGATGTGCACGGTGCGCAAGTAACCCTTGGCCAGTTTGTTGGCGAGATACTGTGCCTCGATGGACATCTGGCCTGAGACATAGAGCGCGACCGAGTCGGGACCATGCTCGTCCACGATGGTCCGCAGCCGCCGTCCGGCCTCAGCGACGGCGTCGTCGACCGGGGTGGGCACAAGTTCGTCATCGCGGGATGGCCGCAGCAGGGCCGATTTCAACCGTCCGCCGTCGGCGGCCATCATCTCGGCGTGGGTCGCCCCCTTGGTGCACAGCCGGCCGAAGTTGGCCGGGTGCAGCTTGTCTCCTGAGACCTTGGCGATGACGCGAGCGCCCGCGTCGGTCGTAACCTCGATGCCGCAGCCGACACCGCAGTACGAGCACGCCGTCCGGGTGACCGTCATCGCCCCGTCAACCCGCCGGCGCGGGAACCGGGCCGACGAATTCGCCTGCCCTGCTACTGGCATGCCGCATCCTCAGGAACACCACCCATGTCACGACGGCGCAGACCACGTAGAAGCCGAGGAACACCCAGAACGCGTTGGTCGCCGACTTCGCCTCACCGACATAGGAGGCGCGCAGCACGACGTTGATGAACACCCCGCCGAGCGCGCCGATCGCGCCCGCGAAACCGATCAGCGCACCGGACATGCCGCGCGACCACGCGGCCTTGTCGTCTCTGCTCCACTCGTCGTGGCCTTGTGCCTTGGCCTCGAAGATCGACGGGATCATTTTGTATGTCGAGCCGTTGCCGATCCCGGACAGGATGAACAGCAGGATGAAACCGACCACGTAACCGGTCATTTGGCCACCCGTCGGCGCTCCGGTCGCGCCGTCGTCGATCATGCCGGTCGCGACAAGTATGCCGGCGGCGAAGATCATCGCGATGAAGGTGTACATGGTGACCTTGCCGCCACCGATGCGGTCGGCCAGCTTGCCGCCGTAAGGTCGCGCGATCGAGCCGAGCAGCGGGCCGATGAACGCGATCTGTGCGGCATGCAGCGCGGCCTGCGCGGCGTTGTCACCACCGGCCAGGAAGTTGATCTGCAGCACCTGACCGAACGCGAACGAGAACCCGATGAACGAGCCGAAGGTGCCGATGTAGAGAAAGCTCATCACCCAGGAGTCGCGGAAGCGCAGCGCTTCGGCCATCGCGCCAATGTTGGATCGCTGACTGCCCAGGTTGTCCATGAACAACGCGGCGCACAGCGCGGCCAATGCGATCGCGACAAGGTAGATGGCACAGACGATTTCGGGTGCGGTGTTGCTGACCGTGGCGATCACCAGCAGAGCGACCAGCTGGATCACCGGCACACCGATGTTGCCGCCGCCCGCGTTGAGCCCCAGCGCCCAGCCCTTGAGGCGTTGCGGGTAGAACGCGTTGATGTTGGTCATCGAGGAGGCGAAGTTCCCGCCGCCGAAGCCCGCGAACGCCGCGACCACCATGAAGGTGGTGTAGGAAGAGTCGGGCCGCTTCATCACCCACAGCGTCAAAAGGGTCGGGATCAGGAGCAGCAACGCGCTGACGATCGTCCAGTTACGTCCGCCGAACTTGGCGGGTGCGACGGTGTACGGAATTCGCATGGCGGCGCCGACCAGGGTGGGCAACGCCACCAGGTAGAACTTTCCCGCGGCGTCGATGTGATAGGTGGCCTGCGGCATGAACAGCACCATCACCGACCAGATGGACCAGATGGAGAAGCCAACATGCTCGGCGAAGATCGAGAAGATCAGGTTGCGTTTGGCGATCTTGGCGCCGCCCGCCTCCCAGGCCTCGACGTCTTCGGCGTCCCAGTGCTCGATATTGCGGTTGCGGGTGATTGTCGTCACGTTGCCCTTTCAATGGAAAATCCCGTTGAAAGAGGTTTACGTCCAACCCATTCCGCACCGGTTGCCCCGCGGTCACCGAATTGTCAACACCAATTCACCCCCGGCCGCTCATGCGGGTGCGCAACGATATTCACGGATGACTCACGTCTGAAATACGGCGGAAACAATCATTCGTCGGGCTTACGGCAAGCACCGGCTTGGGGCGTTCCGAATCTGGAAGCGGCCGCGGCCCAACCGGCTGTCGGTAACCCCACAATCGGCCAGCCGCTCCTCGATGTTGTGCACCTCGCCGGGCTTTGCGAACCAGGTGGTCAAGCCTCCTAGTCGGTTCAGTCCTCTTGTAACATCCTCTTGGTCATGCTGCAGCCGTGCTGACCGGCGGAACGATTCCTTAACCGCGGGGAGCGCACACTGAAGGGGGCGAGATGTCCACATCCCCAACTTCTCAGGCCCCTCCCGCCAAACGTGTCAAGCCGTTCCTGCTGACTGGGGAGGGCTGGCCGTATCTGCTGGTGCCGTTGATCCCGGTCGCGATCGTGCTGGAATTCCTGCACGCCGACGCGGTGGCGGTGTTCGCCGCGTCGGCGCTCGGAGTGATCCCGACGGCGGCGCTGATGGGCCGGGCGACCGAGGAGCTGGCGGCCCGGTCGGGTCCGGGCATTGGTGGTCTACTCAACGTCACGTTCGGCAACGCACCGGAGTTGATCATCGCGCTGTTCGCGCTGGGCGCCGGGCTGCACGAGGTGGTCAAGGCCTCGCTGGTCGGGTCGATCCTGGGCAACATCCTGCTGGTCCTCGGGGTGTCGATGCTGGTGGGCGGGAGAAAACGCGAGCGGCAACGCTTCGAGCTGCGGGCGGCCACCGCCCAGTCGCTCATGCTGCTCCTGGCGACGGTGGCGCTGGTGATGCCGGCGATATTTCAGCTGGTGGCCGGCGGCGGGCTGCCCGACCCGGCGGCTAAGGCGGTGGCATTCCCCAGCGACCTGCAGGCGCTGTCTGTCGGGGTGGCCATCGTGCTCCTGGCCTCCTACGGGGCAGGGCTCTTGTTCTCCCTGAAGACCCACGCGCACCTGTTCAACCCCTCCCACGACGAAGAAGAGCACGGCGGCGAGCCGTGGTCGGTGCGCAAGAGCGTGCTTATGCTGGCCGGTGCCGGCGCCGCGGTGGGCTGGATGTCGGAGATCCTGGTCCACTCGATCAGCGAGGCGTCGGCGACCATCGGGCTGTCGCCGTTCTTTGTCGGCGTGATCGTCGTGGCGGTGGTGGGCAACGCCGCCGAGCACTGGGTCTCGGTGTATTTCGCCTCCCGCGACAAGATGGACATTTCCGTCAACATCGCGGTGGGATCGGGTGCCCAGATCGCCCTGTTCGTCGCTCCGGTGCTGGTGCTGGCGTCGTTTGTCATCGGCCCGTTCCCGATGGCCTTGGTGTTCAACGGATTCGAGCTCGGCGCGGTGTTCCTGGCGGTCATCATCGCCAACGAGGTCACCCAACGAGGCGAGTCCACCTGGTACGAAGGCCTGCAACTACTCGCCATCTACATCGTCCTCGGACTCACCTTCTTCTTCGTTTGACGCCACGCACTCCCTATGAGGCGCTGCCCTCATCACTCAGTCCTTTAAGTTCGATGCGCGGGTAGACGGGGCGCCACATGGCGTCGTGGACCTGCTGGATCGGGTCGGACAGCTCGGCTCGCGCTAGGCCTTCCCTCGCCGCGGCCGTGGCGACGGCGATTGCAACCGCTGCAGAGACCTCCCGCAGGTCGGTCATCGAGGGAAGCAGTGGCGCCCCGGGTGCGGATGCGTCGGAGATACGGGCGACGGCGTCGGCGGCGGCGGCGATCATTTGATCACTGATCCGGTGGGCCTTGGCGACGGTGACACCCAACCCGAGCCCGGGAAATATCAGGGCGTTGTTTGCCTGCGCGATCTGGTAGATCCGACCCTCATGAACGACCGGCGCGAAGGGGCTGCCCGTGGCTGTCAGGACGCGACCGTTGGTCCACGCGATGAGGTCCTCTGGTAACGCCTCACATTTCGAGGTCGGGTTCGATAGCGGCATGATGATCGGCCGATCGGTGTGGGCGGCCATGTCCTTGACGATGGCCTCGGTGAAGGCACCGGAGTGCGTAGAGGTGCCGATCAGCATCGTGGGATGGGCGTGGGCTACCACGTCGGCCAGACCAATCCGTCCTGCGTCATCACCGCGGGCCCAACTGCTGACCACATCCCGTGACCGCGCGTAGGGCTCCTGGAAATCGTGCAAACCTGGGCTGTCGCTGAGCAACAACCCTTTGCTGGACAGTGGGTAGAACCTGCTCGTCGCCTCTTGGTGTGAGAGACCGTCGCGGATCATCTGGTCACGCATCATGTCCGCGATGCCCAGCCCCGCGGTGCCGGCGCCATAGATCACGACACGTTGATCACGGATCCGCGATCCCGCGGCTCGCACCGCCGAGACCGCGGCGGCCAGCACGGTCGCGGCAGTACCCTGCATGTCGTCATTGAAGGTGCAGACCTGATCGGCGTACTTGATCAGGATGCGCCGGGCATTGGTCGCACCGAAGTCCTCCCAGTGCAGCATCGCGTTCGGGAAAAACTTGGTGACTGCGCTGACATATGCATCGATGAGGTCGTCGTAGCGCTGGTCGCGAACACGGGAATGCCGCACACCCAGATACATCTCATCGTTGAGCAACTTGAGATTGTCGGTGCCCATATCCAGCACGACGGGCAACACCCGTCGTGGATGGATTCCCGCGGCCGCGGTGTAAACGGCCAGTTTGCCGATGGCGATTTCAATTCCACCGACGCCTTGATCCCCAATTCCCAGAATGCCTTCGGAGTCAGTGGCAACCAGCAGGTCCACGTCGTCCGGGTCCCAGACCGGTATTCCTGAAGGCGGACTCGACGCCTTCGGGTCGATCCACGGACAGGTAGACACCGCGGGGCCGGCGGAACTCGAGACTGAACCGTTCGATCGCCAATCCCACCGTGGGCGTATACACCACCGGCAACATTTCGGAGATGTGCTCGGTCAGCAGCCGGTAAAACAACACCTCGTTGCGGTCTCGAAGGTTCGCCAGATACACCCACTTCCGCAGCGGGTTGGCCTGCTCGAGGTATTGGACATAGACCCGGCGCACCTGTCCTTCCAGGGTGGTCACCGCGCTGGGCAGCAAACCATCCAGACCAAGGGCCTCCCGCTCGTCAAGGGTGAACGCCGTCCCGCGGTTAATGGAGGGTGACGCGAGAACAGCGCTACCCCGGACATTGATCCGCGCCAGCACCCCACCTGGTTCGGGCACAAGCTCATACGGTGCAGTCGGCACTGCAAACCCCTTCCATCTCGGTGGTCCTACGCCAGATCGCTGCGGGCGGCCTCACGGTGTAGCCCTGTTCACCCGGGTTGATCTGGAGCCGCTGGCGCAGGCGCGGGGGTGTTGGCGGTCGTCACCGCACAACCCGCGATCTCAAGGAGGCGCCGCGCTCGGTCCGCGACGGGCAGATCAACGAACTCGCCGCTGGGAAGGGCAAAGCCGCCGCCGCTGGCCGCCTCGAACCCAGCGAGTACCTGTTGAGCCCACTCGATCTCGGCCTCGGTGGGGGTGAAAACCTCATGGAGGGTGTTCAGCTGACGCGGATGGATCGCCGACTTACCAAAAAAGCCCAACGAGCGGGCGAACTGGGCTTGGTCGCGAAGTCCGGCTGTGTCGTCGAGCAGGGGGAAGACGCTGTCGATGGGCGGTTCGATCCCCGCCGCGCGCGACGCCACAACCAGGTGGGACCGCGCATAGAGGGTTTGCAGGTTCCCGCCGGAGGTGTTGAGGTCGCGCTGCAGGTCGACACCACCCATCGCCAGAAACCGAACACCGGGCACCGCGGCGATCTCCTGTGCAGCCAGCACACCGCGCGCGCTTTCGATAGCACAGATGATGGGCTTACCCGGCGCCCGTGCAGTCACCCACTCGACATCGCCCACAGATTCGACCTTGGGGATCCGAATACCAAAAGCTCGATCCGCCACAGCGGCCAGATCCGCTTCACACCAAGGGGTTTGGGCGGCATTCACCCTGACCCATGCGGGATGGTCGAGTAGAGCCTCGGCGACCATCGCACGAGCCATGACCTTCGCATCCGGCGGGACCGCATCCTCCAGGTCGAGCATCACCGCATCGGCGCCGGCGCCGAACACCCGGTTCAGAAGTTTCGCGTTGTGACCCGGAGCGAACAAGTAACTACGGTCCATCAGATCACCCCGTTCTCGCGGAGCTCATCGAGCTCATCGCCGGAGATCCCCAACAGCTCGTCGAGCACGTCGCCGGTGTCCTGGCCCAGGCGGCGTCCGCCGTGACGGATCGAGCCAGGCGTGTTGCCCATCCTGAAGATCAAGTTCTGCATTTTCAACGGCCCGAGGTCGTCATCCTCGATGGTCGTGATCATGTCGCGGTCCTGAACATGCGGGTCATTCATCAGTTGCTCGATGTCATAGACCGGGGCCAGCGCTGCGCCGGCGGCCTGGAACGCCGCCGAGACCTCCTCCATCGGTCGGGCACCGATCCATTCGGCGACGGGAGCATCGATCATGTCCGCGTGCTTGACTCGCTCACCGGCGCGGGGAAACCATGACTGCTCGGCGATGTCGGGCCTGCCGACCAGCTTCATGACTCGTTCGGCAACCGAGGTGGCACTCGCGGAGATCGCCACCCACCGGCCGTCGCTGGTCAGGTAGGCGTTGCGGGGGGCGTTGTTGCTCGATCGGTTGCCATGGCGTCCCGAGACCAACCCGAGTTGGTCATAGACACTGGGGCCCGGACCCAGGATGCCAACCAGCGGTTCCAACAGCGACAAGTCAACGACCTGCCCGCCGCCCTTGCTCACGTCGCGGTGATACAACGCCAGCATCACCGCATAGGCACCGGCCAAGGCGGCGACCCCGTCCGCCAATCCAAACGGCGGCAACGTCGGGGGCCCGGTCTCCTCGCCGGTCTGATGCGCCAGGCCGCTCATCGCCTCGGCCAGGGTGCCGAACGCCCGCCTGCTGGAATACGGCCCTTTCTGCCCGAAGCCCGTGACCCGCAGCACCACCAGTGCTGGATTGACGTTCTGCAATTCCTCAGGCCCCAGACCCCACTTCTCCATCACTCCGGGACGGAAGTTCTCAATCACCACATCCGCCTGCGCGACCAGGCCGCGCAGAATGTCTTGGCCTTCCGGCTTACTGAGGTTCAGCGTGATAGTTCGCTTATTTCGAGCAATCACCTTCCACCACAGGCCGTGCCCGTCCTTCGACAATCCATGCGTTCGCGCCGGGTCACCCCGGGGATGCTCCACCTTGATGACATCCGCTCCCCAGTCCCCCAGCAGCATGGCGGTGATCGGTGCTGCATAGACCGTACCCAGATCCAGCACCCGCAGGCCTGCCAACGGCCCCGGCCCGACTGGCTGCACCTCATCGTCAGAACCGGCGACATGCTCGGCAGTAATAGATCCGTTGGTATTCATTGCCATGCACTACTCACCTTCGGGAAAGAATTGGCGACCGCTATTGAATAATTTGAGATAGGACAATGGACCCGCCCGACACCAACAGCAGGCCATGACAGCACCGACTCGGTTCCGTCGGTAAATCTCGTCGCATCAGCCTCTCGGTTCTGCATGCAAGTCCTTCCGTAACAGATGTGGTCTGTGGATCAGTGACTTCAAGGCGACTCCCGGCCCAGCGGGCACGTGCTCCGTGTTTGATGTCTGGCCGATGGACCTGAACTAGTCCGGCTTATATGTCGAGACCGATGGCCAGGTTCTTGTCCACGCCGACAGGAAGGCCTCAGTGGTCAACCAGGGTCGGCCAAGCCCATCCAGCGCGGCTAAGTCCTCTGGTTTATTTGACCGTGGATGGATGCGATCGGGTTGTCCTGCATCTACAGTCCCTCCGGTTTAACGGCGAGCACCGGCTTGGGGCATTCCAGCAGCACTTGCCGGGCAACGCTGCCGAGCAGCAGCTTGCCCACCGGGTTGCGTTGCCGGACACCGACCACCAGGAGTTCGGCGTCGTCGTGTTCCATCGCCTTGAGCAGTTCGTCGGCGGCGTCGACCCCGACGGGCTGGGCGAGTTCGAACTCGACCCCGCACCGGTTCAGCCGCTCTTCGACCTCGTGCACTTCTTCGGACTGCGCGAAGCGGGGGTCGGCCAACGACTCACCGCGGGTGGCGTTAATTACCAGCAGATTCGTGTTGCGGCGTTTCGCCTCGGTGATCCCGTGTTCCAGGGCCGCCGTGCCGTATCGGTCTGCGGAGTATCCGACGACGATCATGCTCCCGCCTTTTCTATGCGCTTGTCTTCGTCATGCTGCTCCTCAAGAGCACTGGCGTGGACGAGATCGGGTTCGGGGCGGTGCAACAGCCGCAGGATGAGCGGGGCGACCAGCAGCACCACGATAAGGATGTACACGATGATGGCGACCGGCTCGGTGAACAGGCTGGTCCAGTCACCGCCGCCGAGCTGCAGGCTTTGGCGCAGTTGGCGTTCGATGCGTGGGCCCAGGATGACGCCGATGATCAGCGGCAGCACGGGTAGCCCGAAGCGGCGCATCATCAGCCCGAGCAGGCCGAACACCAGCAGCAGCGCCAAATCCAGCGCCTGCACGTTGACCGCGAGCGCGCCCAGGGTGGCGAAGAACAGGATGCCCGCGTACAGGTAGGGCCGCGGGGTGCGCAGCAGCTTGGCCCACAGCGGCGCTAGCGGCAGGTTGAGCACCAGCAGCAGGAAGTTGCCGATGAACAGGCTGGCGATCAGCGTCCAGATCAGCAGCGGCTCCTTGTCGAACAGGGTGGGGCCGGGCTGAATCCCGTAGGACACGAACGCGGCCAGGATCACCGCCGCGGTGGCGTTGGTGGGCAGACCCAGCGACAGCATCGGCACCAGCGTGCCGGCGGCCGAGGCGTTGTTGGCCGCCTCCGGGCCGGCCACCCCCTCGATCGCGCCGTGACCGAACTCCTCGGGGTGCTTGGACAGCTTCTTCTCGGTGACATAGGACAAAAACGTCGGCAGTTCGGCGCCGCCGGCGGGCAGCGCGCCGAACGGGAACCCGAACGCGGTGCCGCGCAGCCACGGCTTCCACGAGCGACCGAAGTCCGCCCGGCTCATCCACGGCCGGCCCACCGGGATGATCTCGGCCGGGCGGCGCCGCAGATGCGCGGCCACCCACAGCGCCTCGCCGACGGCGAAGATCGCCACCGCGATCACCACGATGTCGATGCCGTCAGACAGCAGCGGCAGCCCGAACGTGGCGCGCGGCTGGCCGGTCAGCGAGTCGATGCCGACGATGCCGATCGCCAGCCCGAGCAGCAGCGCGATGGCGCCGCGCAGCCTGGATGAGCCCAGCACCGCGGTCACCATCACCAGCGCCAACAGCATGATCGCCAGGTAGGACGGGGCGCCCAGGGTGACCGCGAAGCGCGAGATCGACGGCGCGAACGCCGCCAGCAGGGCGGTGCCGATGGCGCCCGCCACGAACGAGCCGATCGCCGCGGTCGCCAAGGCTTGGGCCGCGCGGCCCGCCTTGGCCATCTTGTTACCCTCGATCGCGGTGACCACCGACGACGACTCACCGGGGGTGTTCAACAAGATCGAGGTGGTCGACCCGCCGTACATGCCGCCGTAGAAGATGCCGGCGAACATGATGAACGCCGCACTCGGGGGGACGTTGTAGGTGATCGGCAACAGCAGCGCCACCGTCATCGCCGGACCGATACCGGGCAGCACCCCGACCGCAGTCCCCAGCAGCACACCGATCACCGCGTACATCAGGTTCATCGGGGTCGCGGCCTCGGCGAAGCCCTGCAGCAGCCAGTTGAAATTGTCCATGTCAGAGAATCCCGTCCAGAATGCCGGCGGGCAGCGGGATCCCGAGCCCGGAATAGAACGCGTAGAAACTGCCGACCGCCAGCACCACGCCGATAATGACATTGAGCACGTATCGCTTGCTGCCGAGAATCGTTGCGGCCCCGGCGAATAACAGGGTTCCGGTGATCGCCCAGCCCAGCGGCACCACCAGCAAGATGGTCGCGATGAACAACCCCACGAGCAGCCCGACCGTGCGCCAGTCAGCCGGGGTGCTCGTGTCGATGTCCTCGCCCCCTTCCTCCTCACCGGTGGAGCCGCGCGGAATCGCGATGGCCAGGATGATCGCCAGCACGATCAAGCCGATGCCGACGACGATCGGGAACATCCGCGGGCCGACCGGATCCACCTTCGCAAAACCCGCTTCCAGGGACAGCGCGTCGTAGATCAGGAATGCGCCGACCGCGACGAGCACCGCACACACGAGGTACTGCGCCTTGTCTACCGTCTTCTCGACCGGACGGTCCTGTTGTTCGGTGGTGCTCATACCAGCCCCAATTCGGTCAGGGTCGACGAGACCCGGTTGTCCTGGTCCTTCAGGAACTGCTCGAACTGCGCACCGGTCATGAATGCGTCGGTCCAGCCGTTCTTCACCAGCGCCTCCTTCCACTGCTGCGTGCCGTGCAACTCCTCGAGCACCTTCACCATCGCCTGCTTGGCGTCATTGGAAATGCCCGGCGGAGCCAGGATTCCGCGCCAGTTGGCAAAGGTGAGGTCGATACCGGCCTCCTTCAGAGTCGGGGCATCGATGCCCTCGATTCGTTCATCGCTGGACACCGCGAGCACCCGCAACTGGCCGGCCTCGATCTGGTCGATGAATTCACCCGGGCTCGACGTGCCAACCGTGATCTTCTTGCCCAGCAGCGCGGTCAGCAGATCACCGCCACCGTCGTAGGAGACGAAGTTGACCGCCTTCGGGTCGACGCCGACCGCCTTGGCCAGTTCCATCGGGAACAAGTGATCGGGTCCGCCCGGTGACGAGCCGCCGCCGACGGTGACTTTCGACGGGTCCGCCTTCCACGCCGCGACGAAGTCCTGCACCGTCTTGAACGGCGAGTCCGCCGGAACGAAGACGGCTCCCGGGTCCTCGATCATCTTCGCGAGCGCAGTCGCATCCGACGCGCGGGCCTTGGATCCATTGGTGTAGGTGGCGCCAATCACCCCGAGCCCCATCATCATCATCAGGTCGTTGCTGCCTTTCTCGTTCATCAGCCGGGCCATCGCCACGGTGCCGCCGGCGCCGATCACGTTGAACACCTCGACGCGACCGGTGAGGTCGTCGTCCTCCATGACCTTCACGGCGGTACGCGCCGTCAGGTCATAACCGCCGCCCGGACTGTTCGGCACCATCATCCGCAGCCGGTGCAATCCGCTCGCTTCCTCGCTGCGTGTGACGCCGCAGGCCGTTACCAACAGCGCCGCGATCACGGCGATGACCAACATTGCCCTTTTCACAGTCGTCCCCAATCACCGATTTGTGATGCTCAGCAATACTGAACCCTGGAAGTGACCTACGTCACTGAAAAGAACGCAAAGGAAGTATTGGTCGTTGTGGTCACCCGTTCGTAGCTTCCGCAG
Organism: uncultured Actinomycetota bacterium; assembly: GCA_963715215.1. Lineage (GTDB taxonomy): Bacteria > Actinomycetota > Actinomycetes > Mycobacteriales > Mycobacteriaceae > Mycobacterium. The sequence goes on along the minus strand of CAVQRJ010000020.1, from coordinate 110,271 downwards.
CCTGGCGGGCCAGTTTCTGGTGTTCCAGTTGCTGGTGGTTGCCGTCGTGCTGGTCGCGGTGGCGGCGGTGTCGGTGGCGCAGGCGACGCGGGAGTTCCGCGACGTGCGTGGCCAGCGGATGATCGCGGTCGCCGAGAACATGGCTTCAACGCCGATCGTGCGCGATCGTTATGCCGACCCGTTCGCTGGGCGAGTGCTTGCGCCGGAGGTGGACCGCGCCGTGGCGCTGTCGGGCGCCGGCCTTGCGGAGATCCTCGACCCGGATGGAACCGTGCGAGTGTCGTCGGACCCGTCGCGCATCGGCCAGCGGATGAACCTTGGGCCAAGCCGGGTCGACGAGGGCCGGGCCTGGTTCGGCGACGACAACATCGACGGTGTGCACAGCCTGGTCGGTCAGGTACCCATCCTCTCCACCAATGGCGACGTGCTGGCCGTCGCGTCGGTCAGCGAGCGGTATCCGTCGGTGTGGGAACTGCTCAGCGGCGCCGGAGAGCGGCTGTTTTTCTATCTCGGTCTCGGTGCGACGCTCGGACTGCTCGCATCGTGGCTGCTGTCCCGTCGCATCAAACGGCACACGCGCGGGTTGGAGGTCTCCGAGATCGCCGGCCTCGCCGATCACCGGGAAGCGTTGCTGCACAGCATTCGTGAGGGTGTGGTCGCGGTGAACAACGAGGGCGACGTCACGCTGCTGAACGACAGCGCCCAGGAGCTGCTCGGCGTCGACGGTGACGCGGTCGGTCGACGCGTCGACAGCATCGGCCTCGACCCGGTGGTCGTCGAGTTCTTACTCTCCGGAGACGACGGCCGTGACGTCGTGATCGCCACCCGTACAAGGGTATTGGCGTTGAACCGGCGCTCAGCGACGAGTCAGGGCCAGGTGATCGGCACGGTGACGACGATGCGCGACAGCACCGAGCTCGCGGCGCTGCAGGGCCAGTTGTCGTCGCACAAGAGCGTCACCGACACATTGCGTGCGCAGACTCACGAGTTCGCCAACCAGTTGCACACCATCTCAGGGCTCGTCCAGCTCGGCGAGTACGACTCCGTCCGTGACCTCGTCGGCACGCTCACACGGCGCCGCGCCGAGATCAATGACGCCGTCACCAGCCGGATAGCCGACCCCGCGGTGGCTGCACTGCTGATCGCGAAGACCTCACTGGCAGCCGAAAGCAGCGTCTCACTGCAGCTCGCGCCAGAGTCGCATCTGGCCGCGTTGACCCCTGCGGTGGCGACGGATGTGATCACGTTGCTGGGCAACCTGATCGACAACGCGGTCGATGTGTCGGTGGGAGCCGAGCCAGCCAGGGTGGCGGTACACATCGACGATCGGGACGGATTGACGATTTCGGTGGCCGACTCGGGACCCGGTGTGCCCGAACACCTTCGGGAGGAGATCTTCGCCAGAGGGGTGACGTCGAAACCGGATACGCCCGGCGGCCGGGGCATCGGGCTGGCTTTGGTGCGGCTGGTCACCGCGCAACACGGGGGCACCGTGGAGGTGAGCGACGCCCCGGCCGGTGGTGCGCTGTTCGTGGTGAGGTTGCCGGAGACGGTGACGGCCAGGCAGGCCGCTCATGCGTGACGTACTCGTCGTCGACGACGACTTCATGGTGGCCGAGATCCACCGCAGGTTCGTCGACCAGGTCGACGGATTTCGGGCGGTCGGCGTGGCCCGCACTGGCACCGAAGCCCTGACGGCGGCCCGCGAGTTGCGGCCCCAGCTGATCCTGCTCGACGTCTACCTACCCGATATGACGGGACTGGAGGTGTTGCAGCAGTTGCGATCCGGCGGCGACCGGGTAGGCGTCATCATGATTACCGCGGCACGCGAACTGGACACTGTGACCGGTGCACTCGACGGAGGTGCGGCCGACTACCTGATCAAGCCGTTCGAGTTCGACCAGTTGAAGACCAAATTGGAGGCGTTCGCGGCGCGCGCCGATGCGCTGGAATCCGCTGACGGCGTTGACCAGTCGCTGATCGACTCGCTGTTCGGCGGCGCTGCCGCTTCGTCGCCGCAGGACATGCTTCCGAAGGGGCTCGGTGCTGAGACGGGGCGGTTGGTGCTCGATGCCGTCAATAACGCGGGCGAGGTGTCCGCGGCGGAATGCGCCGAACGGGTGGGTATCTCACGGGTCAGCGCGCGTCGCTATCTCGAGCACTACCTCGGTGCGGGCGCACTCGAGATCCGGCTGCAGTACGGAGCCGGGCGCCCCGAGCGGCGCTACCGCGTTGTGAAGTAACGGGATCTTCGTCGAGACTGCAGTCACGCAGGAAAAGTGCGAGTAAGCACCTGCGCAATCGCAGTCTCGACATCACTAATGTCGCGGCGGCCACATGGCACAAAACATCAGCGCATGCGCGTATATCTGCGGCCCTTGAAGCGATCGCGGTAGGACCGACCGTCGGGGTCGTATATCGCCCGGTAAACCGGGATCGCCCACAATCGGGTCAGCAGGCCGAGCTTCTCCGTTCGATGCGGACGCAATCGGCCCGGCGGCCGCGGTCCCTCGCGGCCATTGAGGTGCCATTGCTCCAGCGCATCGGCGGACGCTTCGATAGCCTCGACGACCGTGCCGAGGTCGACCAGCCCGTCGTCCTCGGAGCCGTCAGCGGCGCGATCCAGGTGCTCGCGAATCAGCCTCAGCCGCAGATCCCTCGCGAACACTCCCGTGTCATCCAGTACCGCACAGGACAGTTCGCTGTCGTGGGTCCACGACCGGCGGTTCATATTGTCGCTGCCGACCGTGGCCCACACATCGTCGATCACACACACCTTCGCGTGCACGTAAACCGGCGTGCCTTCGTGATTCTCGACGTCGAAGACGTGCACCCGTTCCGGGCTCGCGCTGCGGCACGCGTCGATCGCCTGTTGTCGTCCGACCTGATTGGGCGGCAACGACAGTCGACCGTCCACGTCCGGGTACTTCGGCACGACCGCAACCAGATGCAGCTGGGGATTCTCGGTAAGGGCCCGCGCGAACAGTTTGGCGACCTGCTTGGACCACAGGTACTGGTCCTCCAGGTAGATGAGCCGCTTGGCGCGCCGGACCGCCTTCGAATATCCGCGCGCGATGCTGCGTTCACCGTGCGGCGCGAAGTCGTACTCGAAGTGCGCATCCGGGTATGTCCGGAGAACTTGAACGGCATGCGGCCCGCATGGGGGTGGATCGGCCGGCTGCTCAGGCAGGGGACCCGGTTTCAAGTCCGCGCCACGCAGCTTGTCCTCGAGCCAGGCGATCGGCGAGAGCATGTCGAGTGGCGCCGGATCGTTCCATCGTTCCCGGAAGGTCGCATCAAGGACACCGACCACCGGTCCCTGCACCCGCAGCTGCACGTCGTGCCACGGCGGGTGGTCCCCGTACTCCCTCGACATCGGCTGCGCCTGTCTGTCGCCGCGGTGCATCGCGTCGTCGCGGCGGGAGTGGCACAGGTCGATACCGCCGGCGAATGCCACGTCCCGCTCCGGGTGGTCGCGGTGCCGGATCACCACCAGCTTCTGGTGGTGCGAACCACCGAACCGCACGCGCTGGTCCAGCAGCACCTCACCGCCTGCGCTCTCGATCGCCTCGCCGAGATGCTGGTTCTCCTTCTCGCTGTAGGAGAACTTGTCGAGATGTGAGCGCCAGACCAGACCCTTGACGACGACGCCCCGCTCGGCCGCCTTGCACAACAGCTCCCTGATGGTCGGGCCGTCGTCACGCATCTTCTCGTCGGGATCACCTCGCCAGTCGGTGAAGAACAGGTAGTCACCCGCGCCGAGCTGCTCAACCTCGTTCACCAGCTGGTCGAAATACGTCGCACCGTGGATCAGCGGCTCGGCGCGGTTGCCTGTGCACCAGGCCGCAATCTTGGTGGCCGGGTTGCCTCGCTCTTCGGGCGTCAGGAACCAGTCTGCGAGCTCTGCCACCCGATCCGGATAGCCGAAGGTGATCATGTCCAAACGCGCCTGCGTGACATGCGGTCTGTCAAGATCGGGCATGCCTCGCACCCGTCGTATCCTCGGCCTGACCTGTGCGCTTTTGCTGCTCTCCGGCTGCGTACCGGCAACTCCTCCGACGCAGGAGTCTCCCCCCTCGGATTCAGCCAAGGCGGACGCGGTGATGACGATCGTGCGCGACGCGATGGCCGAGGCGCACCTGAAGGCGGTCATCGTGCGGGTCACCACCGACGGCGAGGAGGTCGTCACCCGTGCCGTCGGCGAATCGATGACGGCCGTCCCCGCGACGACGAACATGCACTTCCGCAACGGCGCGGTCGCGATCTCCTATGTCTCAACGCTGCTGTTGATCCTTGTCGACGAGAAGAAGGTCGCGCTCGACGACAAGCTTTCGAAATGGCTGCCCGATGTGCCGCATGCCGACAAGGTCACCCTCGGGCAACTGGCCCAAATGACCTCCGGCTACGCCGATTACGTCATCGGCAACACGGACTTCGAAAAGGCCCTGTACGAGGACCCGTTCCGGCAGTGGGAACCCGAGCAGATCCTCGGCTTCGCCACGTCGAAGCCGCTTCTATACGAGCCAGGAACGAACTGGAACTACGCACACACCAACTACGTATTGCTTGGCAAGGCGCTCGAAAAGGCGACCGGGGAGGACATGCCGAAGTTGTTGAACGAGAGGGTGTTGCGGCCGCTCGGGCTGTCCAACACCGCCAACTCGTTCACACCCGAGATCCCGGCGCCGGTTCTGCACGCGTTCACCAGCGAACGCCGGGAGGCCCTCAAGATTCTCAGCGGCACACCGTTTTACGAAGAGTCGACGTACTGGAATCCGTCCTGGACGATCACCCACGGCGCCATCCAGACGACGAACATCTACGACATGGAGGCCAGCGCGTCCGGGCTGGGATCGGGAAAGCTGCTGTCGAAGGACTCCTACGAGAAGTTCACGTCCACCGACCTGCGCGGCAAGACCCGCGCCGTGCCCGGCTGCACGACCTGCATGGCAATGAACGCGGGCTACACGTACGGCATGGGCATCGTGATCTCCGGCGACTGGCTGCTGCAGAACCCGCTGTTCGCCGGTGAGGCCGGTGTGATGGCCTACCTTCCGGCCAAGAAGATCGGGGTGGCCGTCGCCGTCACCTACCAACCCGAAGCGTTCGACGACAAGGGCAATTACCGCAACGAAGCCGACACGCTGTTCCGCCGCATCGCCAAGGAACTCGCCCCGGACGACGCGCCGCCGGTTCCTCCGAAATAATGTCTCACCATGGCACCGCAAGTGTTGTTCATCTACAACGAGCACCTCGCGACCGAGGGCCTGCTCGGTGAGGCGTTCGCCGAATGCGGCTACGACATCGCCACATTCGAGGTGGTGCCCGCCGAACGGGTGGACGACCCCGTCGGCGACGTGACGTTTCCCGACCCGAGCGACTACGACGTGATCGTGCCGCTTGGTGCACGGTGGCCGGTATATGACGACGCGCTGCGTCAGACCTGGGTCGGCGCGGAGATGCAGATGCTGCGCGATGCCGCCGACGCGGGCGTGCCGACCCTCGGTGTGTGCTTCGGCGGTCAGCTGCTGGCGCAGGCCTTTGGTGGGTCGGTCGCCCGGTCGACGAAGCCCGAGATCGGCTGGTTCGACGTGACAACCGACGACGAGAGCGTGATACCCGGCGGCCCCTGGTTCCAATGGCATTTCGACGCGTTCACACTGCCGCCGGGGGCCACCGAGATCGCCAGGACCGCGAACGCGTCACAGGCGTTCGTGCTCGGCCGGGCGCTCGGCCTGCAGTTCCACCCCGAGCTCGACCACGACCTGCTGGAACGCTGGCTCGCCGACGACCCCAACGACGAGGTCGCGAGCGTCGGCCTCACCCATGACGAATTACGTTCGGCGACAAAGGAAATACAGGCAAGCGCGGCCCGCCGCATCCGCGGTCTTGTCCGCGGCTTTCTATCGCAGGTAGCTCGTCAGCCGTGTCCCAGCTGATGCGACAGCGCGTCTGAGACGGTGGCGTGCCGGAACCGGTGACCCAGGTCGGACAGCTTCGCCGGCACCACCCGCTGGTCGGCCTCGGCGAGTTCTCGGGCGCCCTGACCGCCGAGCAGTAGCCGCGGCCCGAACGACGGCACGGGCAGCACCGCGGGCCGGTGCAGCACGCCCGCCAGCGCCTTCGTGTAATCGATGTTGCGCACCGGCTCAGGCCCGACGGCGTTGACCGGACCGGCCAGCCGGCCGTCGTACAGCGCCCGGTAGTAGATGTCGATCAGGTCGTCGAGGCCGATCCACGACAGCCATTGCGTGCCGCTGCCGAGACGGCCGCCGAGCCCGGCGAGGAAGAGCGGGCGCAACAGCCGCAGCGTTCCGCCCGCCGCGGCCTGCACGATCCCGGTGCGCACGGTGACCACGCGCACGCCTGCATCGGCCGCGGGCCGAGTCGCGGCCTCCCAGTCGGCGACCACGTCTGCGAGGAAGCCGTCGCCGCGCGGGCTTTCCTCGCACAACAGCGCGTCACCCCTGTCGTACCCGTAGATGCCGACGGCCGAGGCACTCACGAACACCTGCGGGCCGTCGTCGCTGTCGGCCGCCGCCTGCGCCAACAGGCGCGTGGGCTCGATTCGGCTGTCGCGGATCGCGGCCCGGTGCCCGGCGGTGAACCGTCCCGCGATCGAGGCGCCGGCCAGATGAACCACGGCGTCGACGCCGGACAACAGGTCGGGTCTCGGGGCGTCAATGCGCCACTGCCGCTCGTCCTCGCCGCGGGCGGGACGGCGGACCAGCCGAATGACCCGGTGCCCGCCGGTGGTCAGAAACGCCGAGAGCGCCGACCCGACCAGCCCGGATGCGCCCGTGAGCGCGACGACCATCGGCTTCGCGCCCGCAGACGCCGCATCGCGGTGGGCGGCCAGGTCGTCGGCCAGCTGGCGGTGCCGATAGACGAACGTCGGGCGCAGCGCCACACCGGGCACCGTGGTGTCGACCTCGTCGCGCACGCTGGTGCCACCGCCGGGCGCATCGGAGAATTCGTGGGTGTGTCGCCACCAGCCGATCATGCGGGGCGGCAGGGATCGCGGCCCCGCGGACGACAGCACGTCGACGAACCGGTGGGGCGGATCGAAGCCGTCTCGATCGTGTTGGGCGATCCAGCGCAGGCCGCCCGGCAGGCCGAGCACCGCCTTTCCGTCGGCCAGCGACTCGGTTTCGGCCACCACCGTCATCGGCTGCCACGGCGGAACAAGCCGGGTCATGGCGCCCGGTCTGGTATGCCAGGCGAATACCTCGGCCAGCGGATGGTCGACGACGCTCTCGTATTCGATGCCCATGGTCCCTTATCTGTGTTGAGAACCCCCGAGTGATTCGGAGTCGATGCGCGGTTGGATTGCCCGTCGTACGCTAAACGAGTCCCCTGAGCGGGAAGACACAGTCATGACCGGATGGAGTGGCCTCGCACGGCGAAGCGCGAGGAGAACCTTCCGGGACCGCCGCGAAGCCGGCCAAGTCCTGGCTGAGGCGTTGACGGCCTATCACGGTCGAGACGACCTTCTTGTGCTCGGGCTGGCGCGCGGTGGCGTGCCCGTCGGCTGGGAGGTCGCGGCCGCGCTACGCGCACCGCTCGATGTCTTCCTGGTTCGCAAGCTGGGCGTGCCGCAGTGGGAAGAGCTCGCGATGGGCGCGCTGGCCAGTGGCGGCGGGGTGGTCGTGAACGACAACCTGATGCGAAGCCTTGGCATCAGCGATCAGACGCTGCGCGCCACGATCGAGCGCGAGACCGAGGAGCTCAACCGACGCGAGCAGGCCTACCGGGGCGATCGCCCCCCCGCCGATCCCAAGGGACTGGTCGCGATCATCGTCGACGACGGAATCGCCACCGGCGCAAGCATGCTCGCCGCCGTGCGCGCGGTGAGCGCTGCGCAACCGGCACGTGTTGTGGTGGCGGTTCCCGTCGGGCCGCCATCGGCGTGCAGCCAATTGGCCCGGGAGGCCGACGATGTGGTGTGCGCGACGATGCCGCCTGCGTTCGAGGCGGTCGGACAGGTGTACGCGGACTTCCACCAGGTGTCCGACGACGAAGTGCGCGAACTGCTCGCCAAGCCGACGCGTTAGCGCGGGTTGCTGTCTTCCTCTGCTACCTCTGGCGTATCACGGTCGTCGGTTTCGGTGGGGGCCGCTGTGGTTTCAGGCTCTTCGTCGACCGGCGCCTCGTCCGGGTAGTCCTCGTCGAAATCCTCTTCGGCGTTCTGCGCGGGGGTGGCGGCCTGACCGCGGGACCGTTCCCGCAGCGCGTCGACGATCAGCAGCACGACGCCGATCACGCTCGCGGCGATACAGACCCAGGCGATCAGTTCATTGCTCGTGACGACCGCGGCCACCAGAGCCGCAAGGCCGATGACGGCGAGCACGAGGGCAACGATCAACATTGGTCAGTCCCTTCGCCGAGGGGCGTTGGGTCAGTTGTTACCGCGGTTGAACTGGTTGAACCCGCCGCCGCCGTCGTTGTTGGCGCTGGAGTCGACGGGTGCCGCAGAGCCGCGCTGGCCGAGTTCCTCCAGCTGGGACTCCAGGTAGGTCTTGAGACGGGTGCGGTATTCGCGCTCGAATGTACGCAGCTGTTCCAGCCGGCCTTCCAGCACGGTGCGCTGCTGGTTGATCGTGCCCATGATCTCGGAGTGCTTGCGCTCGGCGTCCGCCTGCAGCGCGTCGGCCTTCTCCTGGGCCTGACGCAGCTGGGTCTCCGACCGGGTCTGGGCATCGGCCAGCATCGCGTCGGCCCGCTGACGCGCCTCGGCCACCGTGGACTCGGCGGTGCCCCGTGCCTCGCTGACCATCTGGTCGGCCTGCGACCTGGCGTCCGAAATCAGCTTGTCCGACTCGGCCTTCGCGGTCGAAGTCAACCGATCGGCGGTGTCCTGGGCCAGGCTGAGCACACGCGCGGCCTTGAGGTGCTGATCCTCGCTGACGGGCGCCGGTGCTGGCTGCGGCGCCTCGTAAGCGGGCTGCGACGCAGGCTCGGGTTCGGGTTCGGGTTCGGGCTCGGGCTGATACAGCGGGATGGCCTGCGTGGGCTGGGCTCCCCCGCCCGCCCGTGCGCTCGACAGCTCCCCATCCAGCTCTGTGACCCGCTGACGAAGATCTGCGTTCTCCTCGACGAGCCGGGTCAGCTCGTTCTCGACCAGATCGAGGAAGGCGTCGACCTCGTCCTCGTTGTAGCCGCGCTTGCCGATGGGTGGCTTGCTGAACGCAACGTTGTGGACGTCGGCTGGAGTGAGCGGCATTTTCTGCCCCCTAGATGGTGTGGACCGTCAATTCGATCTCAAAGTGTAGAGCGTCAGTGGAGTAACTGGCGTCCATCCTGTCACACAGGACACGGAGGTTGCAGGTGAGGCCAATAATTAAGAACGAAATTCAATCTTCTTAAGACCAATTGCAGTGCCCGGCAAACGTCGATCCGGGTGACGTCAGGCCGCGGCGCCGAACGCCAGCTGCATGCCGATGAACGCGACGAGCAGCAGCACCATGATCGACAGGTCGAAGCGGATCGCCCCTATGGTGAGCTGGGGAATGAGGCGGCGCAGCAGCTTAACCGGCGGATCGGTGAGCGTCATGATGACCTCGAGGATCACCACGGTGATGCCCTTGGGGTGCCAATCCCGGCTGAACGAGCGGATGAACTCGACGACCACCCGGGCGATGAGCAGCAGCCAGAACACGAACAGCGCGAAACCCAGAATCTCAAAGAACAGGGCCAACTAGCCGACCTCACTACAGCCGATGTGTGACTTTCAATACGGGCCGCGGGCCGATGTCGGCTGGCGCGATGCCGCCAGCCTACCTGGACCAGCGCACGCGAGGAGCACAGCGGATTGGCGAGGGTCGACCGACCTACTGATAAGCGTAGAAGCCGGTCTCGGCGATGCGCCTGCGGTCATCGGGGGTGACATCGACGTCGGCCGGGGAGAGCAAGAACACCTTGGTCGCCACCTTGTCGAAGGAGCCGCGCAGGGCGAATGCCAGCCCGGCCGCGAAGTCGACGAGCCGCTTGGCGTCGGCGTTGTCCATCGTCACCAGGTCCATGATCACCGGGGTGCCGTCGCGAAAGCGCTCGCCGATGGTGCGGGCCTCGCTGTAGTCCTTGGGCCGCAGCGTGGTGATCTTCGACAGCGGGCTGCTCTCGTCGAACAGCATCGCCATCCGGCGGGGATCCATGGCGAGCGCGCCGCGGGTCGAACCGCGCAGCGGGGCGAACCTCGGTGCGGGCCGGTCGAACTCGCGGGGGCGGAAGCGCCCCTCGTCCTGGTAGCCGCCGCGGTATCCGCCCGGCCCCTCCTCGTCGTCGTAACGGTCGTCATAGCGGCCGTATCCCTCGTCGGTGAAGCGCTCACGGCGTGGGTATCCGCGCGACGGACGATCCTCGTCGTCGTAGTACTCGTCGTCGTAGTCGTCCATAGGCGCCATCCCGAAGTACGCCTTGACCTTGTGCAGTGTGCTCATCGCTGGACCCTTCTTAACTGATGCCTGTGATGAAGATGTGACTGGAGTGACTACTCATGGTGACGTTAGAGGACGTTGCCCCAGAAGCGCGGTACCGACACGCACACACGTGGAACCATGTTCGATCGCCGCCTCGAGGTCGCCGGACATCCCTGCCGACAGCTCGAGGCGCTGCTGATAGCCCCCTTGTACCCGCTGATGTTCTGCCTGCAAACGCGCGAAGGCCTCGTCGGGGTCGGATCCCAGCGGCGGGATTCCCATCAGGCCGACGAACTCCAGGCCCGGTGCGGACTGCGTCAGCGCGCAGAGTTCGTCGACGAGTTCGGGTACTCCGATGTCGACTCCCCCGCGCTCGGCGTCGCCGTCGAGGCTGAGCTGGATGTAGACCCGCAACGGGTCGGACCGTCCGCCTTCGGCCAGCGCGCGGGTCGACGCCCGATCCAGCGCGGTGATCAGCTTGGCGTTGTCGACCGAGTGCGCGGCGTAGGCCCAGTTGGCGATCGACCGCGCCTTGTTTCGTTGAATCCGGCCGACCATGTGCCAGCGAATCGGTGAAGCGGGCTCCGCGGAATTGCATTCGGCCGATTTCGCGGCCGCTTCCTGTTCGCGCGATTCACCAAAAGCATGACAACCCAAACGTGACAAAATGAGCACATCGGTTGCTGGAAAGAATTTCGTGATCGGCAATAATTCAATTTCGTCACTGTTGCGTCCCGCGGCGTCCGCCGCCCGTGCAAGCCGTTCGCGCACGAGCGTCAGCGCGTTGTCCAATTCGACTTCCCGCGCGGTTGCCAAGGCGTCATTCCATCCACACCACGGAGGCAAGACGTCCTGTCGGGGCATCGCGCCGATGGCTGAACAGGTTGCGGTCGTCTACCGTGCAACGCGGGTCGGCATCGATGGCCGTGATGCCCAAATCCCTTAATTGCCTGGTGATTCCGGCTCGCAAATCCAGCCCGGGGGTGCCCCGCGCCGTCGTCGTCCTGCTGCCCGGCAGCGCGGCCTCGACCTCGTCGGCCATCGCCGCGGGGACCTCGTAGTTGCGGCCGCTGACCGCAGGGCCAAGCAGAACGGAGATGTCCTCGGCGTGCGCGCCTGCGTCGACCATCGCCTCGACGGCGCGTGCGACGACGCCCTTTTGCGCGCCGACCCGGCCCGCATGTACCGCGGCCACCACCCCTGCGCGGGCATCGGCCAATAAAACGGGAACGCAATCGGCCGTCACGACCGCCAATGCCAATCGCGGTGTCGTGGTCACCAATGCGTCGGTCTCATCGACAGTGCACACCCCTCCTTGGAGGGGCCCGTCGACTAGGACCACCCGGTCGCCGTGTACCTGATTCATCCACACCAGCGCGTCGGAATCCAAACCGACCGCCGACGCCAGTCGCTTGCGGTTGGCCGCGACGGCCGCCGGATCGTCGCCGACGTGATCACCGAGATTGAACGTGTCGTATGGCGGCGCCGAGACGCCGCCGGCGCGGGTGGTGGTCACGCGCCGAACCCGAACACTCACAGCCCCAGTATCCGGGCCCCCTTGTTAGTGCCGCATGAACGGCGGGACGTCGACGTCGTCGTCATCGTCTCCGCCAATGCTGACCGTCGCGCCGTTGGTGTGCACCGGCACGCTGGCCGCGTCGACGGGCTCGAACAACGGGGAGGTGACCTTGCCCGCCTTTCCTGGTGCAATCGCCTGCCCGGCGGCGCCGACCACGGGCTTCCGGCTCGGTCCGGCGGCGTCGAAGCCTGCCGCGATCACCGTCACCCGCACCTCGTCGCCGAGCGAGTCGTCGATCACGGTGCCGAAGATGATGTTGGCCTCCGCGTGCGCGGCCTCCTGCACCAGCGAGGCGGCCTCGTTGATCTCGAACAGGCCGAGATCGCTGCCGCCGGCGATGGACATCAGCACGCCCTGCGCGCCCTCCATGGACGCCTCGAGCAGCGGCGAATTGATCGCGATTTCGGCCGCCTTCAGCGCCCGTCCGTCGCCGCGCGCCGAGCCGATACCCATCAGCGCGGTTCCCGCACCCGACATGATGCCCTTGACGTCGGCGAAGTCCACGTTGATCAGGCCCGGGGTGGTGATCAGGTCGGTGATGCCCTGCACGCCGTTGAGCAGCACCTCGTCGGCGCTGCGGAACGCATCCATCAGCGACACCGCGGCGTCGCCCATCTGTAGCAGGCGGTCATTGGGGATGACGATCAGCGTGTCGCAGCTTTCCCGCAGCGACGTGATGCCCGCCTCGGCCTGGTTGCTACGGCGCTTGCCCTCGAACGAGAACGGTCGTGTCACCACGCCGACCGTGAGGGCACCGAGCTTTCGCGCGATGGTGGCGACGACGGGCGCACCGCCCGTCCCGGTGCCACCGCCCTCGCCCGCGGTCACGAACACCATGTCGGCGCCGCGCAGCAGCTCCTCGATGTCGTCCTTGGCGTCCTCGGCGGCTCTGCGGCCGACCTCGGGGTCCGCACCTGCGCCAAGGCCACGGGTGGAGTCACGCCCGACGTCGAGCTTGACGTCGGCATCGCTCATCAACAGCGCCTGCGCGTCGGTGTTGATCGCGATGAACTCCACGCCCTTGAGGCCCTGTTCGATCATCCGGTTGACGGCGTTGACGCCGCCGCCGCCGATGCCGACCACCTTGATCACCGCGAGGTAGTTGTGCGGGGGGGTCATGATCGTCCCTTCTTCGCGCAAGCGCTCATCAGCGATCCCCTTCGTCCCTAGTTGCCTTCCGGTGCGCCGACTCTTGGGCAAACTCTCAACCTCAACAAGAGGTTTATAGTTATGTCAAGTTGTTCCGCGCAAACAGAACGGTAGGGCGAGGTCAAGCACGAACCATGCAGGCGCGCCGAAGGAACGTGAGGAATTTTCGGTGATTTCTCGGGCCACCGACTACTTGACCGTCGGCAAATCCGGGCTGGAGACGTCGTAGGTGTGGCCCGGCTGGGTCAGCAGCCCGGCGAGTTTCTGCGCCTTCTCCTCCGTGCGGTCCGTGGTGCCCCACACCACCTCCCTGCCGTCGACGAGCGTCAGGGTGACCGCCGCGACCGACGGCGCCGACACCCGGGCGACCTGTCCGGCCACCTCGGGCCGCAGCGCGGTCATCACCTCCAGTGCCGCCTTCGTCGGCGGGTCGTTCGGCCCGGGGTTGTCAGCCTCGAGGTAGGGCAGGTTGGCCGGCGGCGGCCCGGTCGCGAAGTCCACCCCGTCGCGGTCGAACAGGTGTGGTCCGTCGGGGTAGTCCTTGACGACGACGGGAACCCGTTCCACGACGGTGATCCGGAGGGTCGACGGGTACTCCCGCTGCACGCGCGCGCTCGCGACGCGGCGGATGGTCGCCACCCTTTCGGCGACGTCGTCGGTGTTCACCTGCAGCAGCGGTGTGCCCTGCTTGACGGCCGCGGCGGCGGTCACCTCGTCCTGCGTCACGGCGCCGAGTCCGGTGATGACGACATTGCGCGCCGCCATGATGGGCGTGAAGTACAGCAGCAGGCCGAGCCCGACGAACAAGGTGACGAGCAGGACCGTCCACACGGCGACCTTCAGGCCCCGAACCCTGCCCCGCGCAACAGGTTTGGAGTCATCGGCCGACTTACCCTGGGTACGCCGTTTGGCTTCCCTGCGGGCCTGCTCGATCGCGACGGCGCGGGCCTGGGCCTCGCGACGGGCTTCGCGTTCCCGCCTTGCCCGCCGTCGGGGGCCCTCGAACTGCTCTGCGGGTGGTTCCTCGGGCTCGGCCGTCGCCTCGCCTGGTTCGCCGGGCTCGGCCGTCGCCTCGCCTGTGTCCTCGGGCTCGGCCGTCGCCTCGACTGTGTCCTCGGGCTCGGCCGTCGCCTCGACTGTGTCCTCGGGCTCGGCCGTCGCCTCGCCTGGTTCGCCGGGCTCGGTCATTGGCCGCCCGTTTCGGGTTCGCGCTGCGGCTTCGAGCGGTTGGCCCTCGCGGCAAGCGCAGTGACGATCTCGGGGCCCAGCATCGTCACGTCGCCTGCGCCCATCGTGACGACAACATCGCCCGAATTCACCGCGTTGGCCACAAGCTCGGCGACGGCGGAGAAGTCCGGCACGTAGTGCACCGGCTTGCTGACGTGTTCGGCCACCGTCGCGCCGCTGACACCCGCCATGGGCTGTTCCCGCGCGGCGTATACATCGAGCACGAACACCTCGTCGGCATTGTCCAGCGCTTGTCCGAACTCTCGCGCGAAAGCGGCTGTGCGCGAATACAAGTGGGGCTGGAACACCACAACCGAACGACCGCGACCGCTCTGCTCGGTCACCGTCTGCACGGCGCCGAGGGTGGCGCGGACCTCCGTCGGGTGATGCGCGTAATCGTCGAACACCCGGACTCCGTGCGCCACGCCGACGAGTTCGAAGCGACGCCGCACTCCCTCGAACCCGGCCAGACCGTCCAGCACCGCCTCGGCAGTCGCCCCGATCTCCATCGCCGCCAGCAGCGCGCCGAGCGCGTTGAGCGCCATATGCCTGCCGGGCACCGACATCCGCATCACCCGAGGGTGCTTCTCTTCTGCCAGTTGGATGTGTGCGACCGCACCCGTGTTCTGTTGTTCCCAGCTCACCAGCCGGCCAGCCAGGTCAGGCCGGTCGTCGCTCCCGTAGGGCAGCACCCGGATGCCCAGTGCCGCAGTCCTTTCGGCGAGTGCGGCGGCGCCTGGGTCGTCGGTGCAGACCACGAGCGCTCCCCCCGGCGCCAGCCGCTCGACGAAGTCGTCGAACACCGCGCCGTAAGCCTCTGCGCTGCCGAAGAAGTCGAGATGATCGGCCTCGATGTTGGTCACCACAGCGACATTCGGCCGGTATTCGAGCAGTGAGCCGTCGCTTTCGTCAGCCTCGGCGACGAAGCAGTCGCCACTGCCGTGGTGCGCGTTGGTTCCTGCCTCACCGAGATCGCCGCCGACGGCGAAGGAGGGATCGAAACCGCTGTGCTGCAAGGCGACAATGAGCATCGACGTCGTCGTGGTCTTGCCGTGTGTCCCGGTCACCATCAACGTGGTGTACCCGTCCATCAACCTGGCCAGCACCACCGGACGCAAAATGACCGGAATGCCGCGCCGCCTGGCCTCGACCAGTTCGGGGTTCGTCTTCGGGATCGCCGCATGGGTAGTCACCACCGCGGTCGGCCCCTCGGGCAGCAGGTCGAGCGAGGACTCGTCGTGGCCGATACGGATCACCGCGCCCCGCGCGCGAAGCGCCGCGACGCCGCGCGACTCCTTGGCGTCGGAGCCCGACACCAGCCCGCCGCGGTCGAGCAGGATGCGCGCGATGCCGGACATGCCCGCTCCGCCGATGCCTACCATGTGCACCCGCTTCAACTCGTCGGGTAACGCGTTCACCGACGGGACTTTCGGCTCTCACGCTCATCGCGCGCCAGCTCGAGGGCGATCTCTGCCACCTTCTGCGCGGCATCGCGGTGCCCGGCCATCGCCGCGGCGGCCGTCATCGCGGTCAGTCGCGGCGCGTCGCCGAGCAGCGCGGCCACCGTGTCGCCGACGAATCGGGGTGTGAGGTCGGCGTCGTCGACCAGCAGGCCGCCGCCTGCGTTGACAACGGGCAGGGCGTTGAGCCGCTGCTCGCCGTTGCCGATCGGCAGCGGCACATATACGGCGGGCAACCCGACGGCGGTAACCTCGGCGACCGTCATCGCGCCTGAGCGGCAGATGGCCAAATCGGCTGCGGCGTAGGCGAGATCCATCCGGTCCAGGTACGGCACGGCGACGTACGGCGGGTCGCCGTCAGCGGGCTCGGGCAGATCGAGGGTGTTCTTGGGGCCGTGTGCATGTAGCACCGAGATACCGGCCGCGGCGAGGTCCTTGGCCGCCGGTGCGACAGCCCGGTTGATCGACTGCGCGCCCTGCGAACCGCCGAACACCAGAAGCACCCGCGCATCGTCGGCGAATCCGAAGTGCGCGCGGGCTTTTGCCCGCTCCGCCATCCGGTCGAGCGATGTGATCGCGGCGCGCACCGGCACACCGACGACCTCTGCGCGGGGCAGACCGGGATCTTCGACGGCGGAGAGCACTCGCCGCGCCCACCGGACGCCGAGCTTGTTGGCCCAGCCCGCACTGGCGTTGGCCTCGTGCACGACCACCGGCACCCGGCGCAGGCGCGCTGCAAGGTAGGCGGGCACCGCGACATAGCCGCCGAATCCGATGACGACGTCGGCGTCGACATCGACGAGCACCTTCCTGGTCTCCTTGACCGAGCGGCGTAGCCGTCCCGGCAGGCGCAACAGGTCAGCGGTGAGCGTGCGGGGCAGCGGCACAGGCGTGATGAGATGGAGGTCGTACCCGCGCTCGGGGACCAGCCGGTTCTCCAGTCCGCGGTGCGTGCCCAGCGCGGTGATCCGCACGTCGGGTTCAAGCGCGCTGAGCGCATCGGCGACGGCCATGGCCGGTTCCACATGCCCTGCCGTCCCACCGCCGGCGAGAACTACGGAGATTCTTCCCCGGTCGTCCCCTGTCCTTCGGACGTGGGCCCAACGCTCTGCCCCGCCCTGCGGGCGTGGGCCCAGCCCGCCGCAAATCGGCCCATTCACCCGTGACGTTGACCTTCCAATGTGCGAGCCCGTCGGCCCTGGTGGCGCTGTCCAGTCGCGCTACGGCTGACACGCTCCTCGCGTGCGCGGGTAGCGCGCTGGTCGCCTCCATGATGCACCGAGCGTCGCACCGGCCGGTCGGCCGTATGAGGTTTGCGCCGGTTGTCCTTCGCGGGTTTGCGTTGCGGCTTGGCGGCCGGCTTGTCCCGACGCGACCGCATCCGGTCGCGCAGCGCCTCGGTACGGGTCGGCGAGTAGGGCTCCGGCGGCGGCAGCCGCAGCAGCCGATTCACCTTGTCGTCGCGGCCTGCCCGCAGCGTGGCGACCGCGTCGGGTTCGTGTCGCGCCGCGTTCGCGATCACCCCGATGATCAAAAGCGTAGTTGCCGTTGATGTTCCGCCCGCCGAGATGAGCGGGAGCTGGAGCCCCGTTACCGGCAGCAGGCCGATGACGTAGCCGACGTTGATGAACACCTGACCGAGCACCCACATGGTGGCGGTCGCGGTGAGCAGCCGCAGGAACGGGTCGGCCGACCGGCGCGCGATCCGCATCCCTGTGTAGGCGAAGAGGCCGAACAGACACAGCAGGCCCGCCGCGCCGATGAAGCCCAACTCCTCGCCGATGATCGCGAAGATGAAGTCGTTGTGGGCGTTGGGCAGGTAGTTCCACTTCGCCGTGCCCTGCCCCAGCCCGTCGCCGAAGACACCGCCGTTGGCCAGCGCGTATCTGGCCTGTTTCGCCTGATAGCCGGAGCCCTGACTGTCCGCGGTGGGGTTCAGCCAGGACATCACGCGGTCGGACCGGTAGCCCTCCGACACCGCGAGGATCGCCGCGGACACCACGACCGCGAACATCGACGAGAGGAACACCCTCAGCGGTAGGCCGGCGTACCAGAGAAGGGCCAGCAGGATGATGCCCAGCGACACCGTCTGCCCGAGGTCGGGCTGGGCGACGATGAGCGCCAGCGCGATCACCGCGGCGGGCACCAGCGGGATGAGCATCTCCCGCAGCGACGCCTGCTCCATACGGCGGGCCGCAAGCAGGTGCGCACCCCAGATCGCGAATGCGATCTTCGCCAGCTCGGAGGGCTGCATGGAGAACCCGGCGACGACGAACCAGCCTCGAGAACCGTTGGCCTCCGTGCCGATTCCCGGGATGAGCACCAGCACGAGCATCACGATGGTGAGCGCGAAGCCCGTGAACGCCAGGCTGCGCATGGTCTGCACGCGCATGCGCATGGCCACGTAGAACGCGAAGAGGCCGACGAGTGTCCAAATCAGCTGCTTGCCGAAGATCACCCACGGCGAGCCGTCCTCGTCGTAGGAGTGCACGCCGGACGCCGACAGCACCATGATCAGACCCAGCGTGGTGAGCAGCGCGGCGACGGCGATGATGAGGTGGAACGAGGTCATCGGCCTGCCGAGCCATGCCCCGAACCGGGTGCGCGGGGCGCCGGCGGCGGCCGTTTCGGCGGTGTTCGCGTCCGCAGTGCCGATCCGGCGGAGCTTCAGCCGGGTCAGGATGCTGCTCATGGCGGCTACCGGGCCGCGCGCACTGCGGCCGCGAAGGCGTCCCCGCGTTCGGCGTAGCTGCTGAACTGGTCGAAGGACGCGCCCGCGGGAGCCAGCAGCACGGTATCGCCCGGTCGCGCGAGCCGGCGCGCGGCCGCGACCACGTCGGTCATCAGCGCAACCACACGAGTCATATCTGACTCATTAGTATCAGGCACCTCAGAATCCTCCCCCGTCACGACCTCCACCACGGGTACATCCGGGGCGTGTCGCGATAACGCGTGGGCGACCAGGGCGCGGTCCCGGCCGATCAGCACGGCACCGACCAGGCGGTTCGCGACTTGACTGACCAGATCGTCCACCGATGCGCCCTTGAGCAGACCGCCGGCGATCCACACCACCCGCGGGTAGGCGGCGATCGATGCGTGCGCCGCGTGCGGGTTGGTGGCTTTGGAGTCGTCGACGTAGGTCACGCCGTCGACTTCGGCGATCACCGCCGCGCGATGGGGGCCGACGTGAAACGTCGACAGCGCATCGGCGATGGCGTCGGCGGGCACGTCGACGGAGCGGGCCAGCGCCGCGGCGGCCAACGCGTCCAAAACGCCAACGGGCCCAGGCACCGGAATCGAGGCCGTATCGGCGAGCGCGAGGCCGTCGGCGAAGGCCCTGTCCAGGAGCACGCCGTCGCGGACGCCCACCTCCCCTGCGGCCGGTTCGCCGAGCCTGAACCCGGTCCTGACGGCAGCCGCCGCGCGCTCGAGCAGGCCCGCCGCGACCGGGTCGTCGAGACCGACCACCGCCACCCGGCCGTCCAGCGCGCGTGCCTTGTCGGCGGCATACGCGTCCATCGAGCCGTGCCAGTCGAGGTGATCTTCGGCGACGTTGAGCACCGCGCCCGCCTCCGGCCGCAGCGACGGCGCCCAGTGCAGCTGGAAACTCGACAGTTCGACCGCGAGCAGTTCTGCGGGCTCGGTCAGCATGTCGATCACCGGGTTGCCGATGTTGCCGCACAGCACCGCGCGCCGCCCCGCGGCGACCAGCATGGCGTGCAGCATCGACGTGGTGGTCGTCTTGCCGTTGGTGCCGGTCACCACCAGCCAGCGCTTCGGGGTGCCGAACCAGCCAGCCTGGTCAAGGCGCCACGCCAGCTCGACGTCGCCCCAGATCGGTACGCCGGCGACGGTCGCCGCGGCCAAAACCGGTGCGGTGGGCGGGAATCCGGGGCTGGTGACGACGAGAGCGTAGTCGGCGATATTGGCGACGGCCTCGTCAGTGGTGACGACGGTGGCCGGCGTGATAAGGCGCTGCAGAGCGAGCGGGTCGTCGTCGCAGATGGTCAGCCGGACACCCGTCGGTTCCAGCGCCGCGCCCACCGAGCGGCCTGTGATGCCCGCCCCGGTCACCAGCACGCGGGTGCCGGGCGCGAGCGGCGCGACGACTGGGCGGTTCACGTCAGGCCCCGACGGTGGTGAGCCACTCGCTGTAAAAGAGCGCCACACCGAGGCCGCACCCGATCGCGGTCAACAGCCAGAAGCGAATGATCACCGTGGTTTCCGCCCACCCGACGAGTTCGAAGTGATGGTGGAACGGCGCCATCCGGAACACCCGTCGCCCCGTCGTGCGGAACGCGAGGATCTGCACCACCACCGACGTCACTTCGGCGACGAACAGGGCACCCAGCACCACCGCGAGCATCTCGGTGCGGCTGAGCACCGAAAGCCCTGCGATGACGCCGCCCAGCGCAAGCGAGCCGGTGTCGCCCATGAAGATCTTCGCGGGCGCCGCGTTCCACCACAGGAAGCCGACACAAGCCCCTGCCGTCGCGGCGGCGATCAGGGCGAGGTCCAATGGGTCTCGCACGTTGTAGCAGCCCACGCCGGGCGCCGTCGCACACGCGTTGCGGAACTGCCAGAAGGTGATGATCACGTAGGCCGCGCAGACCATCGCCATCGCGCCCGCGGCCAGCCCGTCGAGGCCGTCGGTGAAGTTCACCGCATTCGACCATGCGTAGACGATCAGCACGCAGAACAGTACGAAGAGGGCGGGAGCCAGTGTCACCGTGGCGATTTCGCGGACATAAGACAGTTCTGCGCTGCCGGGGGTGAGCCCGTCGGCGTTGCGGAACTGCAGTGCCAGCACGCCGAAGATCACCGCGGCCAACAGCATGCCGAGCGTTTTGGCGGTCTTGTTGAGACCGAGGTTGCGTGATCGGCGGATCTTGATCAGGTCGTCGACGAAGCCGACGATGCCGAGCGCCGTCGCAAGCCCGAGCGTCAGCAGACCCGACGCCGACGGTCCCCGGCCGTCGAGCGCCAGCCCGACCAGGTGAGTGCCGAGATAGCCGGCCCAGATGGCCGCCAGGATGGCGACGCCGCCCATCGACGGGGTACCGCGCTTCTTGGCGTGGCTCGGCGGGCCGTCCTCGCGGATCTCGTGGCCGAAGCCCTGCCGGGTGAAGAGCTGAATCAGAACAGGGGTCAGCAGGATCGAGACCGTCAGCGCGATACCGACGGCGATGAGGATCTGCCTCATGAGGCGACCAACGCGTCGGCCAGCTTCCCCAGCCCTGCCGCGTTCGACGCCTTGACGAGCACCACATCTCCCGGGTGCACTTCGGCTCGCAACAAATCGAGCGCGGCGTCAGCGTCGGCGACCATGGTGGCCTCTCCTCCCCATGACCCCTCCATGACCGCCCCGTGGTGCATCGCGCTCATAGATCTCCCGGTTCCCACGACGATGAGTCGACTGACATCTAATCGCACCGCCAGCCGGCCGATGCGATCGTGCTCCGATATCGCGTCGTCGCCGAGCTCGGCCATCTCACCGAGCACCGCCCAGCTGCGCCGGGTTTCAGCGCCCTGCCGGGCCATCCAGGCCAGCGACTTGAGGCCCGCCAGCATGGAATCCGGGTTGGCGTTGTAGGCGTCGTCGATGACGGTCACCCCGTCCTCGCGGGTGGTGACGTGCATGCGGTGCCGCGAAACCGGGCCCGCGCCTGCCAGTGCGGCGGCCACCTGTGCCCCGGTCGCTCCGCACTCCAGGGCCACCGCGGCCGCGCACAGCGCGTTGGACACCTGGTGCTCGCCGTGCACGGCCAGCGATATCTCGGTTTCCACGCCGGCCGCGTGCAATGTGAAGCGGGGGCGGGCCACCTCGTCGAGCTTGACCGGGCCTGCCCACACGTCGGCGCCCGGTGACCGCGAAACCCGGACCACTCTTGCGGCGGTCTGTTCGGCCATGGCCGCGACGGCGTCGTCGTCGGCATTGAGGATCGCTACGCCCGACGCCGGAACGGCTTGTGGTAGTTCGGCTTTGGTGCGTGCGATGGCTTCGCGGGAGCCGAACTCGCCGAGATGGGCGGTGCCGACGTTGAGCACGACGGCGATCGAGGGCGGCGCGATGGCGGCGAGGGCCGCGATGTTGCCGGGGTGGCGCGCCGACATCTCCAGAACCAGATAGTCGGTGTCCTCCCCCGCCTGCAGCACCGTCCACGGGGTGCCGAGCTCGTTGTTGAACGACCCGGGCGGGGCGATGACCTCGCCGAGCGGCGCAAGCACGGCGGCGACGAGGTCCTTGGTGGAGGTCTTTCCCGAAGAGCCGGTGATGCCGACGATCGTCAGGCCGCCCGCCACCAGCTCGGCGGCCACCGCGGCGGCCAGCCGGGCAAGTGCGGAGAGCACCGCAGCGCCTGAGCCGTCGGTGTCGTGCTCGAGAACGCTGGCGGCGGTGTCGGTCTCATCGCCGACAAAGGGTTTGACGACGATCGCAGGCACCCCGACGGGCCGCGCTGCCAGCACTCCGGCGGCGCCTGCGGCCACCGCGGCTGCGGCGAAGTCGTGGCCGTCCGAGCGAGCTCCGGGCAGTGCGAGGAAGAGCCCCCCGAGAGTCACTGCGCGCGAGTCGAATTCGACGGTGCCGGTCACCCTGGTCGCCGCGGCGTCTTCGGCGGAGATGTCGGCTAGCTCGCCGCCGACGATGTCGGCGATCTGGGCGAGGGTCAGGGCGATCACGCGTGGGATCCCAACGCCTCGAGGGATCCGGCGAGCTCATCGCGGTCATCGAACGGCCGGGTCTGCCCGTGGCTGGTCTGGCCTGCCTCATGGCCTTTGCCCGCGATCAGCACGACGTCCCCTTCGCGGGCCCACGCGACGGCATGGTCGATGGCTTCGCGGCGGTCGCCGATCTCGACGACCTGCGCGCAGCCACCCGTCGCACCAGCGACGATCGCCGAGCGGATCGCGGCGGGATCCTCGTCGCGCGGGTTGTCGTCGGTCACGACCACGAGGTCGGCGAGTTCCGCGGCCACCTGGCCCATCGGCTCGCGCTTGCCCGGGTCGCGGTTACCGCCCGCGCCGAACACCACCGCGACGCGACCGCTGGTCTGCGCGCGCAGCGTCTCCAGCACGGCGCGCAGCGCACCCGGCTTGTGGGCGTAGTCGACCAGCGCCAGGAAGTCCTGGCCGCGGTCGACGGGCTCCAACCGGCCGGGCACGCGTGCGTCGCGCAGCCCCGGCGCTCCCTGTTCGGGCGACACCCCGACCGCGTCCAGCAGCGCCGCCGCGAGCAGACAGTTCGCGACGTTGTAGCGACCGGGCAGCCCGATGCGCAGCGCGTGGTGCACTCCGGCGGGGTCGACGGCGAGGAACTCCTGTGCGCCAGCCTGAGAGCCTGCGCCGACCGTTCGTAATTCTTCCACCCGCCAGTCGGCGTCACGGCCGGTTGCGCTGACGGTCACCGGGTTTGGGGTCAACGCGGCCATGGCGCGACCGGCGTCGTCGTCGACGCACACCACCGAAGCGGCCGCGTGCGTCGGTGATGCGGGGTCGAACAGCCGGGCCTTGGTGTCGAAGTAGTCCTGCATCGTCGGGTGGAAGTCGAGGTGGTCCCGCGACAGGTTGGTGAATCCGCCGACCGCGAACTCGACCCCGTCGACACGGCCGAGGCCCAGCGCGTGGCTGGACACCTCCATCACCACGGTGTCCACGCCGTGTTCGAGCATCAGCGCCAGCAGGGCCTGCAGATCGGGCGCCTCCGGCGTGGTCAGCTTGCTCGGCAGGTCGTCACCGGCGATCCGGATGCCGACGGTGCCGATCAGCCCGGCGACCCGGTCGGCTGCCCGCAGCCCGGCCTCCACCAGATATGTGGTCGTGGTCTTGCCCGACGTGCCGGTCACCCCGATCACCCGGAGGTGCCGCGACGGGTTGCCGTACACGGTGGCGGAAAGCCCGCCGAGCACCGACCGAGGGTCGGGAAGCGCGAGCACCGGCACTGTCGCGTCGGCGCCCATGTGGGCCAGGCCCTCCGAGTCGGTGAGCACGGCGACCGCGCCACGCCCGATGGCGTCGGCCGCGTAGCGCCCACCGTGCGACGACGCGCCGGGCAGTGCCGCGAACAAGTCACCGGGCCGGGCGTCCTGGCTGCGCAGCGTCACACCGGTGACGACTACGTCCCGACCCGTGCCGGCCGGCGATATGACCGCGCCCACCTGGTCGGCCAGTGACCCGAGCGCCTGGCCGGCGGGATGCGAGGGACGCAGCTTCATGGCGATGACACAGTACCGGTCCGGCAGACCGCCGCCGTCGCGCTCAGGTGGCTTGCAGCGTCAGCGGCGGGCCGGGGTCGGGCGACAGCGGGATGTTCTCCCGCTGCAGCAGCCAGCTGGCGATGTTGTGGAACAGCGGCGCCATCGTCGTGCCCGGCTGGCCCTCCGCGGTGCGATGCGGATTGTCGGCCATGATGCCGATCACGTAGCGCGGGTTGTCGGTGGTGACCATGCCCGCGAAGGTGATCCAGTAGACGTCGCTGTAATAGCAGCCGCAGGCCGGGTTGATCTTCTGTGCGGTGCCGGTCTTTCCGGAGATCTGATAGCCGTCGACGGCGGCAAGCGACCCTGTTCCCTGCTGGGTACCCATCGGGTCGCGTTGCACGACCGCGCGCAGCATGTTGCGCACGGTCTGGGCGGTCTGCGCGGACACCACGCGGACGCCGTCGGGGCGCGGCTCCTCGGTACGGGTGCCGTCGGGCGCGATGGTGGCCTTGACGATGCGTGGCGGAAGTCGGACCCCGTCGTTGGCGATCGCCTGGTACATGCCCGTCATCTGCAGCAGCGTCATCGAAAGGCCTTGTCCGATAGGCAGGTTGGAGAAGGTGCTGCCCGACCACTGGTCGATCGGCGGCACCAGGCCCGCGCTCTCGCCGGGCAGCCCGACGTTGGTGCGCTGGCCCAGACCGAACTTGTCCAGCATTTCGGCGTACCGTTCGGGGCCGATCCGCTGCGCCAGCATCAGCGTGCCGACGTTGGAGGACTTCCCGAAGACGCCGGTCGTGGTGTAGGGCATCACGCCGTGCTCCCACGCGTCGCCGACGGTGACGCCGCCCATGTTGATGGAGCCGGGCACCTGCAGCACCTCGTCGGGGTTGGACAGCCCGTACTCGATGACCGAAGAGGCGGTGACGATCTTGTTCACCGAGCCGGGCTCGAACGGCGACGAGACGGCCAGGTTGCCCAGTTGGCGGCCCTCCTGCCTGCCGATGTCCTGGCTCGGGTCGAACGTGTTGTCGTTCGACATCGCAAGCACCTCACCGGTTTTCGCATCGAGCACGACCGCGGACAGGTTTTCCGCACCGGAGGCGTTCTTGGCCTGCTGAACCTGCTGCTGAACGTAGAACTGGATGTCATCGTCGAGGGTCAACTGGACGGTGGACCCGTTGACGGCGGTGTGCCGGTTGCGGTAGCTGCCGGGAATCACCACGCCGTCGGAGCCGCGGTCATAGGTGACCGACCCGTCGGTCCCTGCGAGCGTGGCGTCCAGCGAGTCCTCGAGACCGAGCAGGCCGTGGCCGTCCCAGTCGATGCCTCCGACGATGTTGGCCGCCAGCGAGCCGCCGGGATACTGGCGCAGGTCCTGACGCTCGGAACCGACTTCGGGGAACTTCTTCGAAATCGCCTCTGCGATGGCGGGATCGACCGCGCGGGCTAGGTAAACGAACGACTCGTTGCTCTTGAGCTTCTTCAGCACCGTCTTTGCGTCGGGCTTGTTGTTCAGCCGCGTCGCGACGTCGGCGGCGATGTCGCGCAGCCTGGCGTCGGGGTCGGGTGCTTCCGGCGTCTTCAGCCTCGCGTCGGCCAACTGCTTGCGGATCTTGACCGGCTGGAAGGTCAGCGCACGCGCCTCGATGGTGAACGCCAGCTTGTCGGCGTTGCGGTCGATGATGCTGCCGCGCACTGCCCTGTCGACGTCGGTGACCTTGAGCTGACTCGCGGCCTCGGCGCGCAGCCCGGCGGCGCGCGGCACCTGCAGGTTGAACAGCTGTGCCGCGGCGACGATGAGCACGAGGAAGATGACGGCGTTGCCCGCCCGATGCCGGAAGACGAACGACGCACTGCGCAAACCTGTGTCGGTCACCGGCTGCCGGGTGCGACGCGCACGGGCGGACCGTTCCTGTCCGGGTCGGGCCTGCTCGGTGTTGCGGCCCCGGTACCCCTTGCCGCGGCTCACGTCGGGGAACCGGGGACGGTCGCCGGATCGGGCACGGGCGGCGGTCCAGGCAATGGTCCGAGCTGCGGTCCCGGCTGCGGCACCGCGAGCGGGACGGTCGCCGGGTCGGGCGCCGGTGCTGCGGCGGCCGCCGGGTCGGGCGCCGCGAGCGGGACGGGCGCCGGGACGGGCGCCGGTGCTGCGGCGGGCGCCAGTGCCGGCACCCGGACCACCATCTCGCGAGGCTCGACGACGGGCGGCGCCGGCCGGCTGGCCGCGGCCTGTGCAGGCGGTTTGGGGGTGTCGTCGGGAAGCGGCGCGTTCAGCGGTGGCGGCGGAACCCCTTCGGCCGGTTTAGGAGTGCCGACCACGATCCAGTTCCCCGCCGGATCCTGCACGAGGTGTGCGGTGTCGCGGGACGGGATCATGCCGATCTCACGGGCGGACTCGGCAAGCGCGGGTGCAGCCTGCGCCTCCAGCACGTCGCGCTCGAGGGCCTCCTTCTGCTGCAGCAACGCCTGGTTCGTCTCCCTGGCACTGCCCAGCTGATACGACCGCTCCGCCGCGTCGGTCGACAACCACAGCGTGACCCCGAGGCCCAATCCGAGCGATCCGATGACCAGCACCACGAACGGGACGCGGGCGGCCAGCGTGCGCGGGTTGAGGTCGATCGCCGAAATCCGGGCCACCAAACGGACCTTCAGTGGCGGCCGAACGACCTTGGGCGCCTTGGCCTTCCGCGCCTTCGCACGGGCCTTCGCCTGGCTGGTGTTCTTCGGCCGGACAGGCTTGATCTGGGGCCGGATGATCGGTGCGGTCTCGGTTGCGCGAGGACGTCGCCGCCGGGGTGGCGCGTCCGGTGAACGGCGCTGCGCACCGCGTGCGGGCTGGCGCTGCGTTCGCCTGCGCTGATCGGCGCCGCGCGAGGCGTGCGGTCGTTTGGCCTTCATGAGACCTCTCCTTCTGGCCTACCGGCAACCTTTTCCAGGGCCCGAAGCCGCACGGATGCGCTTCGTGGGTTGATTTCGATTTCGGTGGCGTCCGCGCGTTCGGCGCCGCGGGTCAGGCTGCTGAATTCTGGTTCGTGCCCTGGGAGTTCGACGGGCAGACCCGGTGGCGTGCGCGACGCCGTCGCTGCGGCGAACACGTTCTTGACGATGCGGTCCTCCAGCGACTGGTAGGACATCACCGCGATGCGTCCACCGTGGCCCAGCGCCGCCAACGCGGCTGGCAGCGCGTCGCGTAGCACGTCCAGCTCACCGTTGACAGCGACGCGCAGCGCCTGAAACGTGCGCTTGGCAGGATGACCACCGGTTCGGCGGGCAGGCGCCGGGATCGCTTCGTACAGCAGCTCGACGAGCTCGCCGGTGCGGGCGAACGGTCTGCGCGAGCGCCTGCGCACGATCCGGGCGGCGATGCGCCCCGCGAACCGCTCCTCTCCGAACTCGCGCAGAATCCGCGCCAGCGACGCCTCGTCGTAGGTGTTCACGACCTCGGCCGCGGTCAGCTCCGCGTCCGGGTCCATCCGCATGTCCAGCGGCGCGTCGGTCGCGTAGGAGAATCCCCGCTCGGTGCGGTCCAGTTGCATCGACGAGACACCGAGGTCGAACAGTATCCCATCGATCTCCGGTTGACCGGATTCGCTTGCCCAGTAACCAGATTCGGCGAGCACGCCCTCGATCCCATCGAATTTGGTTCGGGTCAGCAGGACACGGTCGGCGAACGGAGCAAGGCGTTCGCCGGCGATCCATAGGGCGTTCGGGTCGCGATCCAGCCCGATCAGCCGCAGGCCCGGCAGTTCGCCGAGGAACCGCTCGGCGTGTCCGCCCGCGCCCAGCGTTGCGTCCACCAGAACGGCGCCGGAGCCGTCGGGGGCACGCCGCGTCAGCGCGGGTTTGAGCAGTTCGACGCAGCGGTCGAGCAGGACCGGGAGGTGTCCGTGTTCGCCAGGCGCCCGGCCGGATGTGTCCGCCATGGCAAGCCCTCCGAAGAAAGGCGCCCCTGCACCGGGGTCTCTGTCCGAGCGCGCGGACCTGGCGTTGGGGAAGTACGCCAGGGCCGGCTCGGACAGAGGCCGCGATGCACGGTCAGCCGCCGAATCAAATGATGTCGCGCAGAGTTTCATCGCTGGCCGCGGAGAAGTTCTCTTCGTGCGTCTCTTGGTAGTCACGCCAGGCCTGGGCATCCCAGATCTCCAGGTAGTCGACCGAGCCGATCACCACGCAGTCCTTCGAGAGGTTGGCGTAGCGACGGTGGTCGGCCGACAACGTGATGCGGCCCTGCGAGTCGGGATGTTGTTCATCGGTCGCGGCGGCGAGGTTGCGCAGGAACGCCCGCGCTTCCGGGTTGCTTCGGGATGCGCCCGAGGCCCGCCTTGCCAGTGCCTCGAACTCGACGCGCGGGTAGACGGCAAGGCTGTGGTCTTGGCTCTTGGTGACCATCAACCCCCCTGCCAGCGCGTCGCGGAACTTGGCGGGCAGCGTGAGCCGCCCCTTGTCGTCGAGCTTTGGCGTGTAGGTGCCGAGGAACATCTCGCCACCTCCCGCGCCCTGAAGGAGCCCCGGTCGCTCCATCGCTCGCCACTTTACCCCACAATCCCCCACTTTGCTTCATAAGCCAGCAAATGTTGTGGCCATTTCCCCACGATTAGGCAGGACCGCTTGCGAAGTACAGCCAACACCTCGGGCGCGACCGGACAAAGGTGCAGGTCATACCCCTGTGGGGCGGAGTGGGGCGTTGATGAACGCCGAAAAAAGGGGGTAGCCGATTTGGCTACCCCACGGTGATAGGCGCGTTATTCGTCGAAGCGGCGGCGGAACCGGTCTTCCATCCGGCTGGTGAACGATCCGCCGGAGCCCTTGGCCTTCTTCTGCCGTGGCGCTCCCGACTCAGACCCTGAGCCGTCGCGACGGCCCACGCGAGGCCCGGTGATGGCATACACGACCCCACCGAACATCACCAGGAAGCCGAAAACGGAAAGGATCGGGAAGCTGCCGATCATGGTCGCCTTGAAGGCCACGCCGCACACCAGCATCGCCAGACCGATCACGAACAGTGCCGCACCCTGCAGCCGGCGACGAGCCGACGGGGCCCGCAGGCCACCGCCGCGCACGCTCGACGCGAACTTGGGATCCTCGGCATAGAGCGCGCTTTCGATCTGGTCGAGCATGCGCTGCTCATGATCGGAGAGTGGCATGCGTCCCTCCTTGCCGCCCGTAACTTGGTCTCAACGCCATCTATGCCCGTGTTCGCGGACAACTAACAGTCATGATACGAGGTGAATCTGAGCCTTACCACCTAGTTCGCGTCCTGATTGTATGACGTGCACCGGCCCCGTGACCCACCGGATCACCATGCCGATAATGGCACTGGTTCCGGTGATATGACCTCGAAGAAGGGCGCCGGAAAGCGCGCATGAAAGGCGGAGAGGGAAGTTGGCGACATTTCTCATCGATCTGTCGCCGGCCGACATGGAGCAAAGGCTGGTCGACGCGCTCGGCGTCTACGTCGACGCGATGCGCTATCCGCGCGGCACAGAGGATCAGCGGGCGTCGATGTGGCTCGAGCACACCCGCAGGCTCGGCTGGAAGGCGGTCGCCGCGGTGGAGGTGCCGGACTCGACCGATTCCACCACGGCGACGGCGGCGGAGCTGAGCGCGGCACCGATCGTCGGCGTCGCATACGGCTACTGCGGTGCGCCCGACCAGTGGTGGCAGCAGCAGGTGGTGGCGGGGCTGCATCGGGTGGGGGCCGACCGGTCCAGGATCGCCGAGTTGATGAGGAGCTACTTCGAGCTCACCGAACTGCACATCCATCCTCGCGCGCAGGGGCGCGGCCTCGGCGAGGCACTGACCCGCAGGCTGCTCGCGGGCCGCGGCGAGTCTCACGTTCTTCTGTCCACGCCGGAGATCAACGGCGAGTCCAACCGGGCGTGGCGGCTCTACCGCAGGCTCGGCTTCACCGACGTCATCCGCGGCTACCACTTCGCGGGTGACCCCCGCCCGTTCGCGATTCTGGGTCGGTCACTGCCGCTCTGACGCGCCGATCTGGCACGATGACCTCGTGTCGAACCGCCGCAGACTCCGCCTGCTGGCGATCGTGCTGCTGGTGCTGATCCTTCCGACGGCCGTCGGGTGCGTGCGGATCAGGGCGAGCATCACGGTCTCCCCCGACGACCGGGTGTCCGGGCAGATCGTCGCGGCGGCGAAGCCGCGCGGGGCTGACGACAAGGGCCCGCAACTGCTCAACAACCTGCCGTTCAGCAACAAGGTGGCGATCTCGGACTACGACAGGGACGACTATGTCGGGTCGCAGGCGGTGTTCTCCGACCTGACCTTCGCCGAGCTGCCGCAGCTGGCCAACATGAACCGTGACGCCGCGGGCGTCGACGTGTCACTGCGGCGCGCGGGCGACCTGGTGATCCTCGACGGTCGTGCCGACCTGACCTCGCTGACCGATCCGGAGGCCGACGTGTCGTTATCCGTCTCCTTCCCGGGCGAGGTGACGAGCACCAACGGGGATCAGGTGGCCGCGGAGGTCGTCGAATGGAAGCTCAAGCCCGGCGTCGTCAGCACCATGTCCGCCCAGGCTCGCTACACCGATCCCAGCGCCCGCTCGTTCACCGGGGCGGCGATCTGGCTCGGTCTGGGGTCGTTCCTGGTGGCGGGCATCCTCGCCGCGCTGGCGTGGGTGAACCGCGACCAGTCCCCCCGCTTCGCCGATCCGATGGCCTCATCGCGCGACTAGCCGCATCTCACTTGCTACAACGCCGCGGTCACGCTCTACGCTGAAGGCACTTGCGCGCCAAACTTCGAATGAAAGGGGCGGGGCGCTGAGCGTGGATACAGCGGCACCGTCAGCCGTCGAGTTGGCCGGCGCCGTCACCGAACAGCTGCGGGAGTACCTCGCCGAACGCCGCAGCCGCTGCGCCTACATCGGCACCGACTACGCCGACCTGACCGCGGCACTCGAGGAGTTCGTGTTGCGCGGCGGCAAGCGGCTTCGGCCCGCATTCGCCTACTGGGGCTGGCGCGCCGTCGCCGACCGGGACGCGGACCCGTCGGTGTTGCGCCTCTTCGCGGCGCTGGAACTGCTGCACGCGTGTGCACTGGTGCACGACGACGTGATCGACGACTCGGCCACCCGCCGTGGCGTGCCAACGGTGCATCGGCTCTTCGCCCAGAAACACCGCGAGCGCCGCTGGAACGGATCTTCCGAGCAGTTCGGGTTGTCCGCGGCGATCCTGCTCGGCGATCTGGCCCTGGTGTGGGCCGACGACATCGTTGCGACCGCCGACCTTTCCGCGCAGGCGCAACGCCGGGTCCAGCGAGTCTGGGCCGACATCCGCACCGAGGTGCTCGGCGGCCAGTATCTCGACATCGTCGCCGAGTCCAGCGGCGCGACGACGGTGGCGTCGGCGATGACCGTCAACACCTACAAGACCGCGTCCTACACGGTCACCCGGCCCCTGCAGATCGGCGCGGCCGCCGCCGCCGACCGGCCCGACGTGCAGGCGATCTTCCACGACGTCGGTACCGACCTCGGCGTGGCCTTCCAGCTGCGCGACGACGTACTCGGCGTGTTCGGGGATCCCGCGGTCACCGGCAAGCCGTCCGGTGACGACCTTCGCTCCGGCAAGCGCACCGTGCTGCTCGCCGAGGCCGTCGAACTGGCCGACAAGTCAGACCCCGCCGCAGCCATCCTGTTGCGGTCCAAGATCGGCACCGAACTCACCGACGCCCAGGTCGGCGCACTGTGCCAGGTGATCGAGTCGGTCGGTGCGCTGACGGCCGTCGAAGGGCACATCGACATGCTCACCACGAGGTCGCTCGAAACGCTCGGCGCTGCACCTATCGACGAACAGGCGAAGGCGGGCCTGTCGAAGCTGGCCAGGTTGGCCGCCAACCGATCCGCCTGAGCACTGCGGACGTGAGGAGCGATTGAAGACTGCGGACGTGAGGAGCTGTTGAACACCGCGGACGTGAGGAGCTGTTGAACGAAGTGACGACCGTCGCGCGGCTGTCCGCGTTCACCAAGTCCCCCGAGGCCCGGCCCGCGCTGCTCGGCTTCCTCGGTGCCGCGATGATCACCGCGGGCGGGCTCGGTGCGGGCAGTACTCGTCTGCACGATCCGCTGCTGGAGTCGATGCACCTGTCGTGGCTGCGGTTCGGGCACGGGCTCGTGTTGTCGTCGGTGCTGCTGTGGGGCGGCGTGGCGGTGATGCTGTTCGCGTGGTTGTGGTTGGGCCGCAGCGTGATCGAGGGCTCCGCGCGCGAATACACAATGGTCGCGACCACCGGGTTCTGGCTGGCCCCGCTGTTGCTCTCCGTGCCGGTTTTCAGCCGCGACACCTACTCCTATCTGGCGCAGGGCGCGCTGTTGCGCGACGGGTTCGACCCCTACGCCGTCGGGCCCGTCGACAACCCGAACTCGTTGCTGGACAACGTCAGTCCGATCTGGACGACGACGACCGCCCCGTACGGACCCGCCTTCATCCTGGTCGCAAAGTTCGTCACGATGTTGGTCGGCGACCACGTGATCGCGGGCACGATGGTGCTTCGGCTGTGCATGCTGCCCGGGCTGGTGTTGCTGATCTGGGCCGCGCCCCGGCTGGCTCGTCACGTCGGCGGCAACGGCGCGGCCGCATTGTGGATCTGCGTCCTCAACCCGTTGGTGATCATCCATCTGATGGGCGGCGTGCACAACGAGATGCTGATGGTCGGCCTGATGGCGGCGGGCATCGCGTTGATATTCCAGCGTCATCCGATTGCGGGAAACGCACTCATCGTCGTCGCGGTGGCGGTGAAAGCCACGGCGGGGGTTGCGCTTCCGTTCATGGTGTGGGTGTGGGCGCGACAACTCCGGGACAACCGCAACATGTCCCCGTTGAAGGCGTTCGCGGCGGCCGCCGCGGGGGCGATAGTGATCTTCGTCGCGGTGTTCGCCGTGCTGTCCGGACTTGCCGGTGTCGGCCTCGGCTGGCTAACCGCCTTGGCCGGTTCGGTCAAGATCATCAACTGGCTCACGGTGCCGACGGCCGTATCCAATCTCGTCAACGCCATCGGCGGCCTGTTCTTCGGGGTGAACTTCTACGCCGTTCTCGAGGTCGCGCGCATCATCGGCGTCGGAATCATCGCGATCTCACTGCCGTTCTTGTGGTGGCGGTTTCGGCCCACCGACCGCCAGGTGCTGACCGGCATCGCGTTGGCGATGGTGATCGTGGTGCTGTTCGTTCCCGCGGCGCTGCCCTGGTACTACACCTGGCCGCTGGCGATCCTGTCGGCGCTGGCCCAGAGCAGGCAGGCGATCGCGCTGATCGCCGGGTTCTCCACCTGGATCATGGTGATCTTCAAACCCGATGGCAGCCATGGCATGTACTCATGGATCCACGTCCTGCTGGCCACGGCCTGCGCCGCGGTGGCCTGGTATTCGCTCTATAAGGAACCGGGTCAGTACGCCATCGCCTGGGCGCGACGCACGACCTCGCGGGCTTGATGCGAGTGCAGCGCGTCGACCGGCCTTGCGTTGTCCTGCCGCTCCACTGATCCGTTGCGCCTGATCGTCAGTGACGGATCGGGGGTGAACAGCCAGCGGACGATCTCGGTGTCCTGATATCCGCCGTCGTGCAGAACCACGAGCAACCCCTGCAGGCTCTTGACGACGTGACCGGTGTCGTCGAAAAAGACTTTCGGAACCACCACCGTCCCCTCGCGGCGGATACCGACAAGGTGGCCGTCCCGCAGGTGCTGTTGGACCTTCGTCACAGGGACGCCCAGCATCTGGGCGACATGGGGCAGGTCGTAGACGTCTTCGCCAGGATCGAGCACATCGTCAGCGGCTGGAATACTGCTCACCGGCCCGAGTGTAGGACGCACGACGCGTCCTCGGAGGCGCTCCGCGAGCACAAGGCAAACAATTCGCTCCGTACCATGTTTCCGATGGAGACCTACCAGCAATCCGACCCTCTCGTCGGGACGCTGCTGGATGGCCGCTATCGCGTCGACACCCTTATCGCCACCGGAGGGATGTCCCGGGTATACCGCGGGCTTGACCTACGGCTGGATCGCCCGGTGGCGCTGAAGATCATGGATTCGCGCTATGCCGGCGACACCCAGTTCCTTACCCGGTTTCAGCGCGAGGCCCGCGCGGTCGCGCGGCTGAAGGACCCCGGCCTGGTCGCCGTGTACGACCAGGGTATCGACGGACAGCATCCGTTTCTGGTGATGGAGCTCATCGAGGGCGGCACCCTGCGTGAACTGTTGGTCGAGCGCGGGCCGATGCCGCCGCACGCGGTTGCCGCCGTGCTCGCGCCCGTGCTCGGTGGTCTCGCGGTGGCCCACCATGAGGGGCTCGTGCACCGCGACGTCAAACCTGAGAACGTGTTGATCTCCGACGGCGGCGATGTCAAGATCGCCGACTTCGGGTTGGTGCGCGCGATCGCGGAAGCCAAGATCACCTCGACGAGCATCATTTTGGGCACTGCGGCATACCTGTCGCCCGAGCAGGTCAGCACCGGCGACGCCAGCCCGGCCAGCGATGTGTACGCCGTCGGCATCCTCACCTTCGAGCTGCTGACGGGAACCACCCCGTTCAAGGGCGACACCGCGCTGACGGTGGCGTACCAGCGGATGGACCACGATGTCCCCCGACCCAGCTCCGTGATCAGCGGTGTGCCAACGCAATTCGACGAGCTGGTGCGTCGTGCGACCGCACGCGACCCGGCCGGCCGCTACACCGATGCCGAGGACATGGCATTCGAACTCGACGCGATCGTCGACGAGCTGGCGCTGCCGGGCTTCCGGGTGCCCGCGCCGCGCAACTCCGCACAGCACCAGTCAGCGGAGGTGCACCGCAGCCGGGCCGACCACAGCGCCGCCACCGACACCGTCCGCCCCGCGCCACAACCACGCCAGCACACCCGGCAGCTCACCCGCGGACCCGAGGACTGGGACGAGGTCGAACCGGAGGCCGAAAACTACGATGTCGCAGGGCAATTCGCGGGTATCGATTTGAACGAGTTCTACTGGGCGCGCCAGCGCGGCAAGCGCGTGCTGCTGTTCTGGGTGATCGCCGTGCTGGTTCTCACCGGTGCATTGGCCGCCGCCGCGTGGACGCTCGGCAGCAACCTGTCGGGCTTGCTCTAGCGTCGTGAGTCAGTCGACTCAGGTCGCTAGTCGCGCAGCATCTCCGCGACCAGGAACGCCAACTCCA
The DNA here is from genome assembly GCA_963715215.1 of uncultured Actinomycetota bacterium. Classification (GTDB taxonomy): domain Bacteria; phylum Actinomycetota; class Actinomycetes; order Mycobacteriales; family Mycobacteriaceae; genus Mycobacterium. The sequence continues at coordinate 75,079 of CAVQRJ010000020.1, read as the reverse complement.
ACGACTGCTGCGTGTTCAGCCGTGGATCGCATGCGGTCTCGTAGCGCCCCGCGAGATCGGAGTCCGAGATGTCCTGTGCGCCGCCGAGGCATTCGGTGACGTTCTCGCCGGTGATCTCGACGTGAATGCCGCCTGGATGCGTGCCCAGTGCGCGGTGCACCTCGAAGAAGCCCTGCACCTCGTCGACAATGCGGTCGAAGTGGCGCGTCTTGTAGCCGGTGGACGACTCGTGGGTGTTGCCGTGCATCGGGTCGCACTGCCAGATGACCTGGTGACCGGTCGCCTGCACCTTTTCGATGATCGGCGGCAGCAGGTCGCGCACCTTGTTGTTGCCGAGCCTGCTGACCAGCGTCAGGCGGCCGGGCTGGTCGTTCGGGTCCAGCCGCTCCACGTATTCGACCGCCAGCTCCGGCGTCATCGTCGGGCCGATCTTCACACCGATGGGGTTGGCGATGACTTCGGCGAACCCGACGTGCGCACCGTCGAGCTGACGGGTGCGCTCACCGACCCACACGTAGTGCGCCGACAGGTCGTACAGCTTCGGCTTGCCGTCCTCGTCCTCCGACAGCCGCAGCATGGCCCGCTCGTAGTCGAGCACCAACGCCTCGTGGCTGGCGTAGATCTCGGCGGTCTGCAGGTTGCGGTCGTCGACACCGCACGCACTCATGAACGTCAGCCCGCGGTCGATCTCACCGGCCAGCGCCTCGTAGCGCGCACCCGCCGGCGAGGTCCGGACGAACTCCCGGTTCCAGTCGTGCACCAGATGCAGCGATGCCAAGCCCGACGACGTCAGGGCACGCACCAGGTTCATCGCGGCACTCGCGTTCGCGTAGGCGCGCACCAGACGGGACGGATCGTGCTCGCGCACCGCGGCGTCCGGCGCGAAGCCGTTGATCATGTCGCCGCGGTAGGACCTCAGACCGAGCGCGTCGATGTCGGCCGACCGCGGCTTGGCGTACTGCCCCGCGATGCGGGCCACCTTGACCACCGGCATGCTCGCGCCGTAGGTCAGCACCACCGCCATCTGCAGCAGCGTGCGGATGTTGGCGCGGATGTGCGGTTCGGTGTTGTCGACGAACGTCTCGGCGCAATCGCCGCCCTGCAGCAGGAAGGCCTTGCCGAGCGCGACCTCGGCCAGCTGGCCCTTGAGCTTCTCGATCTCCGAGGGCACCGTGACGGGCGGCACACTCTCCAGCACGGTCCGCATCGCCTTGGCCTGTTCGGCGTCCCAGCTGGGCTGCTGCGCGGCCGGCTTGGCCAGTGCGGCGTCCAGCCGATGCCGCAGGTCATCGGGCAGCGGCGGCAGCGGCGGCAGCTGGTCGATGGGTACGTCGACGGTCCAGTTCACCCGACCATGGTAGCCGGGCGAGACCAGCCCATTTCCCCGCCAGGGGCCTGGTCAAGCCCCCGGCGTCATCAGCTGATACCTGCGCAGGTTGTGCCGCGCGTCGACCAGGGCGTCGTGCGCATCGCGCGGACGCGGCGGCATCCTCGGGCAACCGCGCTCCTCCCAGAACTGGCGCAGCTCGCGGGTGAACCGCGGGATGGCCGGCGGCAGCGCGGTCATCGGCCCCCACAACTGGCATAGCACCACGTGGTCGTAGGCGCCGACCCAGGCCCACAACTCGATCGGCTCGTCACCGTCGATGCCGAAGAAGTCCTCCAGGTCCGACCGGATCTGCTTACGAGACCGGTACAGCTGCGACGACGGTGACGGCAGCTTGGGCAGCACATTCGTGCGCACCCAGCGCCCTGCCCGATCGGGGTTGAATTCGCTTGAGATTCCGTAGTATTCGCGCCCGTCCTCGGCGGCCACCCCGATCGAGATGAGCTCGATCGTGCGACCGTCGTCGATGAACTCGGTGTCGTAGAAATACTTCACGCGCGCCTACACAGTGGCTTTCTCGGCGATCGCCTCGCCGTCCGACGGCGGTGCCGGGGCGGCGTGGATCTCGCGGTCCAGCTCTGCGTTGACCTCGTGGTCGTCGGGGAAATGCGGCTCGCCGGCGATGACGTGCTGCAACCACAGCTTGGCCTGCACCACCGGCCTGCGCAGGATTCGCTCCCGGACCAGTGCCCGGTGCATCTTGCGCGGCTTGTCGGTGTAGCGCCAGCGGGCCCACGGCGCGTGCGGGCGGGACAGCCGGATCGCTCCGATGAACAACAGCGGGGTGATGAACATGCCGACCAGACCCGTCCACACCTTGCCCTTGAGCAGCACGACCACCGCAAGCGCCAGCGTGATCAGAGCCAGGGCGATGACGGCCGCCCGCGCCGCAAAACTGTGGTCTTCCCGCCAGATGTCGATGTCGAAGAAGGACAGCGGGTTGAAGCCGAGGATCAGCAGCCCCGCAACGGCGATGGCCGCGAACACCGCGTCGACGGATGTGCGGCCGTCCTCGGCCCAGTAGACGTCCTCTAGATGCAGGATCAACGCGAACTCGTCGAGTACCAGCGCTGCACCGATTCCGAAAAAGGTTGCCGCGACCGTGAACTCGGGTACCCCCCCGTCGATAGCCAAAGTCACCATTGCGATACCGGAGACCATGACCAAGATCACACCGATGACCACGTGGTGGATGTGCAGGCCTCCTCCCGCCGAAATGTTGCGCGGCTGCCACCACCTGCGCGGCTTGTCGCTGTCGGCATGCCTGCGGATGTAACGCACGATCGTGCGGGTGACGAAGAAGGTGAGGATGAACGCGACCAGACAGAAGACGAGAGGCATCCGCCCGTCGGGTATCTGCGGTACCCAATCCAGCTCCACGTGCACGCAGAAAACTTACGCTGCGAAGACGGCGACGTGTCGGGGATATGGCCCGGCTCGCCGCTGGCGGCCGATAGTCTGGACTGCGACATGAGTATGTGGCGGTCGCCCGGCGGATCAGGTTGGTTGCCAACCGTCGCGTGGCGGCTGTTCCAGCTGCTCACGCTGGCGGCGTTGGTCTGGGCCTGCTGGCGGCTGCTCGGTAACGGGACCTACCGGATCGACATCGACGTCTACCGGATGGGCGGCCGGGCCTGGCTCGACGGCAAACCGCTCTATGCCGACGGCGCGACGTTTCAGACCCAGGCCGGGCTCGATCTGCCGTTCACCTACCCGCCGCTCGCCGCGATCGCTTTCGCGCCGTTCGCCCTGCTGCCGCTGCCGGTGGCCAGCATGGCCATCACGGTGACGACACTGGTGCTGCTGATGGCCTCCACGGTCATCGTGCTGACCCGCCTCGACGTCTGGCCCACGTCATCGATCACCACCGAGCCCGCGTGGCTGCGGCGCTGCTGGCTGGCCGCGGCGATCGTCGCGCCCGCCGTTGTCTACCTCGAGCCGATCCGGGCGAATTTCGAGTTCGGCCAGATCAACGTGGTGCTGATGACGCTCGTCATCGCCGACTGTGTGCCCCGCAGGACCCCGTGGCCGCGCGGAATCCTGCTCGGGGCGGCGATCGCACTGAAGCTCACCCCCGCGGTGTTCCTGCTCTACTTCGTGCTGCGCCGCGACACCCGCACGCTGATCGTCGCCGCCGCGTCGGCCGTCGCCGCCACTGTTGTCGGCTTCGTGTTCGCGTGGCGCGACTCCTTGGAGTACTGGACGGACACGGTGCGCAATACCGACCGGATCGGCACCGCGACGCTGAACACCAACCAGAACATCTCCGGCACACTTGCCCGGCTCGGCCTCGGCGAGGGCGAGCGGTTCGTGCTGTGGACGCTGTTGTGCTTCCTGGTGCTCGGCGCGACGATCTGGGCGGCACGGCGGGTGCTTCGGGCTTCCGGAGCCGCACCGCCGGCGACATTCGACGAAGCACCCGTGCTGGCGCTCATCTGCGTCGCCATGTTCGGCCTGGTGGTCTCACCCGTCTCGTGGTCCCATCATTGGGTGTGGGCGCTTCCGACGGTGATCGTCTGCAGCGTGCTCGCCCACCGGTATCGGCACGCGCTGCTCGGCGCTGTGACCGCGGCGGGGATGGCGCTGATGGTGTGGACGCCGATCACCCTGATGCCCGAACACCACGAGACGACGGCCTCGCTCTGGCGCCAGCTCGTCGGCGGCTCCTATGTCTGGTGGGCGCTCGCCGTGATCATGGTCGCGGGGACGGTGTCCACCCGCCAGACCGACTCCCAACCCGCGGCGGTCAGCGACGCCGCACCTGTGCCCGCTACGAACCAGAGCTAGGCAGCGAGCTCCGCGGCGGGTTGTTTACCCTCCTTGATGTCGGCGGCATACAGGTCGACGTACTCCTGGCCCGACAGGCGCATCAGCTCGTACATCACCTCGTCGACGACCGCCCGCTCGATGAACCGGTTGCCCTCGAGGCCCTCGAAGCGGCTGAAGTCCATCGGCTTGCCGAACCGCACGGTCACCCGGCCGAACCGCCACATCTTTCTGCCGGGCGGGTTGACCACATCGGTGCCGATCATCGCGACCGGGATGACCCTCACACCGGTATTCAGCGCGACCCTGGCCAACCCCGTCTTGCCCTTGTACAGCCGCCCGTCGGGTGACCTGGTGCCCTCCGGATACATTCCCAGCAGTTTGCCGTCGTTCAAAATCCGCGCGGCGCTCTCCAGGGCGTCCTGTGCGGCGTCGGCGTCGGTGCGATCGATCGGCACCTGGCCTGCCGCGGTGTAGAACCAGCGCTGGAACCAGCCCTTGATGCCGGTGCCCGTGAAGTACTCCGACTTGGCCAGGAACGTGATCCGGCGCTTGACGACCAGGGGTAGGTAGAAGCTGTCTGCGACCGCTAGGTGGTTACTCGCAAGGATGACCGCACCGGAGTCCGGAACGTATTCCAGCCCTTCGATTTTGGGTCGACCCAGCAAAGTCAGCAGCGGGCCCATGAAGATGTATTTGAACAGCCAATACCACATGGACCCTCCCGGATTGGGCGCACCGGATGTGCTGGAGGATAACTCTACCGTCACTCCTCGACGGTCACCGGAATGTGTTCATACCGGCTCGGACCCGGTCCAGCTGGCGGCGGCCGGTCCGGGCCGGGAGTCGACTCGATGCCCTCGACCATCGTGCGCACGACGGTCAGCAGCCCCACACTGTGTTCAGCGATGACGGTCAGCAGCGGGTGCTGCTCGCCGTTCACCAGCGCCGCCAGCGCGCACACCGGGCACCACACCTGCTGGCACTTGCCCTGGCCGTCGGCGCGTGACGCCGCTGCGGCCGCGGCGCGTACAGCGGGGTCGATCCGATCCAGGATCGACTGCGCCAGCGCCCGCAGCTCCGGGCCCAGATCGGCGTGCTCGCTCATTGCGGCCACACCTCCGGGTTGGGTCGAAATCGCACGGTCAACTCACTGTCCTTGAGCTGGGCGTCCATCACGATGCACCGCCGCAGAACAGACGCCAGCCGGACCCGGCGCTTCATCCCGCCTGCGCCGATTATCAAGTCGTCGTCGACCCGGCCCAGGGTGAGTGCGCTCGAGTCGATTTGAGGCAACTCTAGCCGCAATCGATACACCGACCCCAACCCAGAGCCGGACTCGCGGTCGACGATCGGCCGCAGCGGGCCCGGCGGCGGCGACCCGTCGCGCCTGCGGGCCAATTCGAGCAGCTCACCGAGCGCCTTCGGCCCGATGGGTTCCGCCGCGAAGTGCGGAACCAGCACCAGCTGCACGTCGCCGATGGTGGCGTCGAGTTCGTCGAGCACGGCCTGCTGTTCAGAGATGCGTTCGGAGTACCAGTCGAAGGCCGGATGCTCAGGCAGGTTGCGGTACTCGTACGAATCGTCTCGGATCAAAATCTGATTGACGATCATCTCGCTGACCCGCACGCCCATCAACGCCAGCGAGCCGAGAGTGCGTGCTGCTTCTGCGGACACCACCCGTTCGGCGGTCAGCACGAGATGTGCGCTCACCCAGTCCCCGTCGGTGAGCAGACCGGTCAGCGCGCCGGTGCCCGCGTCGACGCGCTCCATCAGCTCGACGATCGCGGCCGTGCGCGCATCGTCGGAGCCGGAGCTGAGCCTGCGGTGCCGCGGCCACGCCCTCTCCAGATAAAGGCTGAAAATGGAGGGCAGCGTCAGCATCCGCAGCGCATCGGCCGTCGAGGCGCAGTCGACGACGACGTGGTCCCACTCCCCCGATCTCGCCAGCTCGCCGACCTCGTGCAGGCCGAGCACCTCCTGGATGCCGGGAAACGCCGAAAGTTCCTCCGGGGCAATGTGTCCCAGTTCGGATTCGTCGAATCGGGCCGTCAGCACCCCGGCAACTTCACGCCAGCGCGCCTCCAGAAGTGCCAGCGTGTCCATTGCCAGCGCGTCCAGGAACCCGCCCCCGGCGTCCACGTCGTCGGCGAGCACCCGCGTCGGCTCGCGAAGCCCGGTGGGCGTGACAGCAGTACCGAGGACGTCGCCCAGCGAGTGCGCCTGGTCGGTGGACACGACGAGGACCCGCAGGCCGCTTTGCGCGTCGCGCACCGCGGTGGCGGTCGCCAGCGTCGACTTGCCTACGCCGCCCTTGCCAACGAAGAGACTGATCCGGGCGTGGGTAGGCGCGCGGAATTCACTCAGCCTCGACTCGTTTCTTGAGGTCCTTCAATGCCGTGTCGGTCAGCCTGCGCTCAGCCTTGCGCTTGAGCAGGCCGATCATGGGGATGACCAGGTCGACCGAGAGCTCGTATGTGACATCGGTACCAGATCCCTTGGGCGACAACTTGTATGCACCCTCAAGGGACCTCAGCAGTGAACTCGAAACCAGCTTCCAGGTGACCGACCCGCGATCGCGCGGCCAGGTGTACTCCAGCACCATCGTGTCCTTGAGGACCGCGGCGTCCAGAACCAGCCGGGCCGTCTTCGGGTAGCCCTCGTCGTCGGCCTCGAGAACCTCTGCTTCCTTGTACTCGGCGACCCAGTCCGGGTAGGAGCCGATGTCGGCGATGACGTCCATCACCGTCGCAGGATCCGCATCAATGTAGATGGTCTGAGCCGTCTTGTCCGCCACGTAACCGCTTTCCCTGATCGCCTTTGTTCGACGAAAGAAATCTACTCGCCCCCGCTGGGTCTGACCCAGCTTCAGGCCTGCGGGGGCACCCCCACGGGCCGCGATGCCTCCAGCTTCTGCTTCAGCTCGAAGGCCATCTTCTTACCCGCCACCCGGCGCCGATGGTTCAGCTTGGCGAGGTTCATCTTGGCCAGCTGCCACGCGGCCGCGCCTGCGGGCTCGCCGTGCAGGAAGTAGTTCAGGATCACCCCGTCCAACGACGGCTCCAGCCAAACCTCCATGGTGCCGGTCAGTGCCCCGTGGACGCTCCAGCGGTGGCCGAGTTGGCCGCGGTCCTCGATCACGGTCAGATGCAGGTCGGGCCACCAGCGTCGCCAGCTCGCCGGGTCCGCGATGGCCCTGCCGACCTCCACCGGGTCGGCAGCCACGAACGTCTGATCGGCGATCTGGATGCTGTTCATCGCCTTCAGCTTCACATATGGCACCGCTGTGGCCTCCCGTGGCCACTAGGCTTGGCCAGGCGAAGCCGCTACCAGCATCGGAGGCGAAGACCGTGCGTGAGTTCAGTGTTCCCGCATCGTTCGAAGTCGGCGAGCACGACAACATCGTCAGCTCGGTCTACGCGCATGAACGCGAAGACCCCAACCACGTGATCTTCCAGCGGCTGATCGACGGCGACTGGATAGACGTCACGGCCGCCGAGGTCGCGGGCCAAATCCGTTCGGCGGCTTTGGGCTTGATCGCCGAAGGCATCAAACCGGGTGACCGGGTCGGGCTGTTGTCGGCGACCCGGTACGAGTGGCCCATCCTGGACTTCGCGATCCTGTCCGTCGGCGCACTGACCGTCCCTATCTACGAGACCAGCTCCGCCGAGCAGGTGAAATTCGTTCTGGGCGACGCCGGGGCGGTGCTGGTGTTCGCCGAGACCGATGCCCACGCCGAGAAGATCGAGGCCCTGCAGGGAGAGTTGCCCGAACTGCGCAAGGTGCTCCGCATCGACGGGTCGGGCCCGTCGGCGTTGGACGCGCTGGCCGAGGCGGGCGAGTCGGTCGACGCGGGCGAGCTCGATGCCCGGCTGGCGGCCATCAAGGCAACCGATCCGGCCACGCTGATCTACACCTCGGGCACGACCGGCAGGCCCAAGGGCTGCCAGCTGACGCACTCCAACCTGGTGTACGAGATCCGCGGGGCCAAGGCCTGCTTCCCGACACTGCTGGCCAAGGGCGAGCGGCTGCTGGTGTTCCTGCCCCTGGCCCACGTGCTGGCCCGCGCGATCACGATCGCGGCGTTCGCGAACAAGGTGACGCTGGGCTTCACCAGCGACATCAAGAACCTGATGCCGATGTTCGGCGTGTTCAAGCCGACGTTGGTGGTGTCGGTGCCACGGGTGTTCGAGAAGGTCTACAACACGGCCGAGCAGAACGCCCGCAACGACGGCAAGGGCAGGATCTTCCAGGTCGCGGTCAACACCGCGATCGAGTGGAGCGAGGCGCAGGATAGCGGCCCGAGCCTGCTGCTGCGCGTCAAGCATGCGGTGTTCGACCGGCTGGTGTACGGCAAGCTGCGCGCGGCGCTCGGCGGGCACTGCCACGCCGCGATCTCCGGCGGTGCGCCGCTGGGTGCACGGCTCGGGCACTTCTACCGAGGCGTCGGCCTGACCATCTACGAGGGCTACGGCCTGACCGAGACCAGCGCGGCGATCACCGTGAACCAGATCAACGGCCTGAAGGTCGGCTCGGTCGGAAAGTTGTTGCCTGGCAACAGCATGCGCCTCGACGACGATGACGAACTGTTGGTGCGCGGCGGTGTGGTGTTCGCCGGCTACTGGCGCAACGAGGAGGAGACCAACGCCGTCTTCACCGCGGACGCGAGGAGCGATGACGCCACCGACCGCTGGTTTCGCACCGGCGACCTCGGCGCCATCGACGACGACGGTTTTCTCACCATCATCGGTCGCAAGAAGGAGATCATCGTCACCGCGGGCGGCAAGAACGTCGCCCCCGCCATCCTCGAGGACCGCCTTCGCGCGCATCCGCTGATCAGCCAGGCGATGGCCGTCGGGGACGCCAAACCGTTCATCGCCGCGCTCATCACGATCGACCCGGAGGCGTTCCCCGGCTGGAAGGCACGCAACGGCAAGAACTCCGACGCGACCGTCGCCGACCTGGCCGACGATCCCGACCTGCTCGCCGAGATCGACCTGGCCGTCAAGGAAGCCAATCAGGCGGTGTCGAAGGCGGAGGCGATCCGCAAGTTCACCATCCTGCCCGTCGATTTCACCGAGGACACCGGCGAGTTGACGCCGACGCTGAAGGTCAAGCGCAAGGTGGTGGCGGAGAAGTTCGCCAGCGACATCGAAGCGCTCTACGACAAGGGCTGACGCGGGTCATCCGGTCAGCTGGCGGTGCAGTCGGGCGGCCTGGTTGCGCCACTGCCAGTTGGTGATGGCCCAGCGCCTGCCTGCGGCGCCCATCGCGGCCGCCCGCTGCGGGTCGGCGAGTATGTCGCCGACGGCCGTGGCGATTTCGTCGACGTCCCAACCGTTCACGACGCGTCCCGTGACGTCATCCTGGACGGTCTCCGGCGCCCCGCCCGACTTGCCCGCGACGACCGGCACGCCGCTCGACGACGCCTCCAGGTAGACGATGCCGAGGCCCTCGACGTCCAGGCCCGCACCACGAGTGCGGCACGGCATCGCGAACACGTCGGCCATTGCGTGATGGGCCGGCAGTTCGGCGCCGGGCACGCCGCCGGTGAAGACGACGTGATCGCCGATGCCCTCCTGACGCGCCAGCCGGTGCAGCATCGCCATGTACGGCCCGCCTCCGACCACGACCAGCGTGGCGCCGTCGACCCGCTCGCGTATCGCGGGCAGGGCGCGGATCAACATGTCCTGACCCTTCCTCGGCACCAGTCGGGACAGGCAGACGATCACCGGGCGGTCGCCCAACCCGTACCGCGACCGCATCTCCGATCGCGCGGCCGGATCGGGCGCGAACCGGTCGGTGTCCACCCCCGGCGGCACGTACTCCAGCGCGGCCCTCGGCCCGAAGGCCGACGCGAACCGGCTCCTGGTGTAGCGGCTGACGTAGGTCACCACGTCGGCGCCATCGCCGATTCGGCGCAGTGCGTTTCGGGCCATCGGCAGCATCGACCAGCCCACCTCGTGGCCGTGAGTGCTGGCGATCACGCGGCCGGCTCCCGCGCTGCGTGCTCGCGGTGCCAACAGCGCCAGCGGCGCCGCCGCGCCGAACCAGACCGTCTCGATGTCGTTGTCGGCGATCAGCCGCCGCATCCTGTCGTCGACACCCGGGGCGGGCAGCATCAGCGTGGTCGGATGACGCACCACTCGATAGCCTGCGGCCGCGGCCTCCTCGTCGAATTCCGCGCAGCCCTTCCACTTCGGCGCGTAAACCGTCAGCGAGTAGTCGTTGTCGGATTGCAGCAGTTGGCCGACGAGCTCGTGCAGGTACGACTGGATCCCGCCGCGTCGTGGCGGAAAGTCGTTGGTAACAAGCAGAACCCGGGTCATCGCGGTCAGGCTATCGGTTGAGCCAGCGCCGCCATTCGGCGAGCACCTCGTCGAGGTCGGCGCCGAGGGTGGTGCGGACGGCCGTTTCCACGTCGGGATGCCCCGGTCTGCAGGCCCGTTCATAGAGGCGGCGCAGCGTCGGCGCCCCGTACCGGTCGGCGACGAAGCGCGTGAACCACCAGGCGCGGTCATAGGCGAGCGTGCGCGTCGGTCCAACGATGTCGAGGTCGGCATCGGACGGCAGCCTCGCCATCTCGGCGGCCCGCTCCGGCCCAGGCCGTGGCGCCACGGGCCTTGCCACGAAGTCGGCGACCCCCTCGGTCAGCCACCGAGGGGCATCTGCCGCGGTGTCCGCTCGCACGGCATAGTGAAAGAGCTCGTGTCGCAAGACAATTCGCAGTGCGGCGTCGCTCATCGCGGTGGCGCCCGGCGCGAACACGATGCGCTGGCCGGCGGTGGCGGCAGCGATATCGGACCCGCCACCCGCCAGCGCGCGGAACTGCTCGTCGGACGCCGTGGCCATGACGACGATGTGATGCGGCCAGTCGGCGCCCCAGAACGCCGTCACGGCGCCTGCGGCGTCGTGCATTGCGGCGGATACCCGGTCGAGCAGCGGTTGCGTGGTCGGGCCACCCAGGCTCATCAGCTCCATCGTGCGCCCATCGAAGACTGTCGCGGTCCTCGACGCGGCCGCGCGTGGTCACCGGAGCAGAAGCGGGAGCTGCGGCACCAGGCCGACCGACAAGCGTCGCCGCCACGACCAACTCGAGGATCAGCAGCAGGCCCAGCAGCGGACGTCTAGTACCGGCGGACGTTGTGGATCGGGGCATGGTTCACCGGTGCCACCTGCACCGGCGTGCCATAGGTCGAGGCGTGCACCATCATTCCGTCGCCGAGGTAGATGCCGACATGCGATGCGTCCGAGTAGTACGTGACGACGTCACCGGGCTGCATCTCTGACATCGCCACGGCCTGACCACCGCTGGCCTGCGCCTGGCTGGAGTGCGGCAGCGAGATCCCCGCCTGCTGGAACGCCCACATCACCAGGCCCGAGCAGTCGAACTGGTTTGGTCCGGAGGCGCCCCACGAGTACGGCGAACCGATGCGGGTCAGCGCGGCCTGCACCGCCAACATTCCCTCGCTGGTGCCGCCAGGCAGTTCGGGATCGATGGCGCCGTCCGGCGGTGCGACGTCGCCCGGTGGGATGCCGGCGGGCGGCGCGGCGACGATGGCCGGGTCCTCGGGAGCCGGCGGCGCCGCCACGGGCAGCGGAGGCGGGGGCGGGACGGCGGCAAGGGCTTGCCGCTGACCGGGCGTCAGGGCCTGGAACTGGGACTTCACGATCGCGATCTGCACCTGCAGCTGACTTTGCTTGGCTTGCAGATCCGCGCGGACCGCGGCGGCCTGCTCGGCGGCCGTCTTCGCCTCGGCCGCTGACTTGGCGGATGCTTCCTGCGCCTTGGCGGCCTGGTCGTTAATGATTCGGTAGCTGTTCATCTGCGCCGACATCTCGGATGCCATCACCCGCTGAACCGAGAGCTGGTCGATGAGGCGCTGCGGCGAATCGGCGGTCAGCATCGCGTCCACGCCATCGGTTCTGCCGCCCATGTATTGCGCCGCAGCAAATTTATCGACCGCCGCCTGGAACGTTGCCAGTTGTGACTTGGCTGTGTCGAATGCCGCCTGGTCGGCCACATGTTTCACTTCGGCCCGCTGCTGCGCAGCCAGCTTGTTATTGAGGTCTAGCTGTGCCGAATGCATCGCCTCAGTGGTCTTCTCGGCTTGCCGCGACAATTCGTTCAGTTTTGCCAACCGGTCGTCAGCGGGGTCCGCATGCACATTCGCAGCAACGACCCCTCCGAACAGAGTCAGCGCCGATATGGCCGATATCAGGGTTCGCTTAACTCCGCGCGTGATCCGCTGCATACGGTCGAGCGTCAAGATTTCGCGTCCTCAAACTGCCGTGGGCGAGCCACCCCGAACTGTCTTAGGTCTCAAACAGGTTACGAAACGGCATCAGCCTTGTCCAAACGAGAGACGCAAATTTAACAGCCTCTCAGAGTTTTCGGCCTCGATCCGTTGCTGGGCGTGTCGTCAGGCGACAACTCCTGAATCGTTGCGGCGGATCGGCACCAGTCGCAGCCGCGGTGCCAGCCCCGCCTCGGCGAGCACCTCCAGCGCCTCGCGCTCGTCCTCCAGCAGGATGCCGGGGACCCCCAGCAACACGCTCACGACGCAGTCCTTGCAGCCAGGACCCCGGACCGCGCAGTCGTCGCAGTCGATGGTCACCGCACCGGTATCCCTGGTCTCGTCCATCTGACCGTCCTCTCGATCGGGTTGTTCGCACGGTATCGGGCACCACCGACATTTCGAGCGTGGCAACCGACCGTTGTCGGTGGCAGTGCCTACCTTCAGCGCATGGGCCAGCTCAGCTTCGCCGAAGCAGTGGGGGGACAGTTGGCCTTCGACATGGATTCCGCGTCGCTACGCGACACCACCTTCGTCGTGGTGGACCTCGAGACGACGGGCGGCCGCGCGAGCGGCGACGCCGACAACGTCGACGCCATCACCGAGATCGGCGCGGTCAAGGTGCGCGGCGGCGAGGTGCTCGGCGAGCTGGCGACGCTCGTCGACCCGGGCCGAAGCATCCCACCTCAGGTCGTCGAGCTCACCGGTATCACCTCGGCCATGGTGCGCAACGCGCCGAAGATCGACACCGTGCTGCCCGCGTTCCTCGAATTCGCCCGCGGCGCAGTCCTGGTCGCCCACAACGCGGGTTTCGACATCGGCTTTCTCCGTGCCGCCGCGGAGCGCTGCCAGATCACCTGGCCGCGGCCGCCGGTGCTGTGCACGGTTCGGCTGGCCCGGCGGGTGCTCACCCGCGACGAAGCGCCCAGCGTTCGACTGTCGGCTCTGGCCCGGCTGTTCGGGGCGGCCACCACGCCGACGCACAGGGCGCTCGACGACGCACGGGCCACCGTCGACGTGCTGCACGGGCTCATCGAACGGGTCGGAAACCAGGGCGTGCACACCTACACCGACCTGCGTTCGTACCTACCCGACGTATCGCCGGAGCAGCGCCGCAAACGGGTACTGGCAGCCAACCTGCCGCACCGGCCCGGCGTCTACCTGTTCCGCGGGCCCGCCAATGAGGTGCTCTACGTCGGCACGGCCGTGGATCTGCGCAGACGGGCAGGCCAGTACTTCAACGGCTCCGACTCGCGGCCACGCATCAAGGAGATGGTCGCGCTGGCCACCGCGCTCGACCACATCGAGTGCGCGCACGACCTGGAGGCGGGCGTGCGCGAACTGCGGCTGCTCGCCGCGCACGCGCCGCCGTACAACCGCCGGTCGAAGTTTCCGCAGCGGTGGTGGTGGATCGTGCTGACCGACGAGGCGTTTCCGCGCTTCTCGATTGTGCGGATACCCAAGGGCGACAGCGCCGTCGGGCCGTTCCGCTCACGCGCGGACGCCGTCGAGACCGCCGACTTGCTCGCCCGGTTCACGGGGCTGCGCACCTGCACCGCCAGGATCGCCCGCTCGGCACACCACGGGCCCGCCTGCCCGGAACGGGAACTGTCGCCGTGCCCCGCGCAGCGCGACGTTCCGGCGGCCGACTACGCGGAAGCGCCGCGGCGCGCGTCGGCACTGATCGACGGGCTCGATGACGACGCGTTGTCGGCGGTAATCGGCCGCATCCGCGAACTGGCCGGGCGCAACCGCTACGAGACCGCCGCACGGCTGCGTGACCACGCCGCCGCCGCGATCGACGTGCTGTGGCGCGGTCAGCGGCTGCGCGCGCTGGCCATGGTCACCGAACTCGTCGCCGCGCGGCCCGATGGCAACGGCGGTTGGCACCTCGCCGTGGTCCGGTGCGGACAGTTGGCGGCCGCGGGCGTCGCGCGACGCGGCGTACCGCCGATCCCGGTTGTCGACGCGATAAGCGCTGCGGCGCAAGCGATTCTGCCTGTGTCCGCCCCATTGGGCGGCGCGCTCGTCGAAGAGGTCGGGCTGATCATGCGCTGGCTGGCCCAGCCCGGTGTGCGCATCGTGCGGGCCGAGCCCGGCTGGGTGTCATCGATGGGGTCCGCCGGCCGGTGGGCCTCATGGGCTGCATCGGCCCGCTCCGCGCGGCTGGCCGCAGAGCAAACCCTCGACTCCTCAGATCTGCTGGGTGAACCGCACCCAACGCGCGAGCAGCTGTTCGGCCGCCCCGGAGTCGATCGCCTCAACGGCCCGGCTCAGGCCAGACTCCCACGCCGACAGCCATTCGGCGCCGCTGGTTAGCCCCGCATGGGCCACCATCGCACCTGCGGCGTTCAGGATCACCGCGTCGCGCACGGGTCCCTTGGCGCCGGCCAACACGTCGCGCGCCTCGGCGGCGTTGCTCTCAGCGTCACCGCCTACCAGTGCGGATATCTCGGCACGGGGGAACCCGAATCCCGCCGGATCGAACGTCAGCTTCTCCACGGTGCCCGCCTGCACCCGCCAGATGGTGCTCGTCGTCGTGGTGGTGAGCTCGTCGAGCCCGTCGTCTCCGTGCACCACCAGCACGCTGGAGCGCCGGGTGGCGAACACACCCGCCATCACCTCGGCGAGGTCGGCCCATGCGCAACCGATGAGCCCGGCGCGTGGTGAACCCGGATTCGTCAGCGGCCCAAGCAGGTTGAACACCGTCGGCACGCCGATCTCGCGACGGGCCGCACCTGCGTGGCGGTAGGACGGGTGGAAATGGGGCGCGAAACAGAAGCCGATCCCGACCTCGGCGACGCTGCGGGCGACCTCCTCGGGACCCAGGTCGATGCGCACTCCGAGCGCCTCCAGCGTGTCGGCGCCACCGCTGCGCGAGGATGCGGCCCGATTGCCGTGCTTGACCACGGGCACCCCGGCCGCCGCCACCACGATGGACGCCATCGTCGACAGGTTCACCGTGTTGGCCCCGTCGCCACCGGTGCCGACCACATCGACGGTCTCGTTGCCGATCTTGTCGGTGGGCACGGTGCGGGCGTAGGACAGCATCGTGTTGGCCATCTCGGTCACCTCAGCCGACGTCGGCCCCTTCATCTTCATCGACACGCCGAACGCGGCGATCTGTGCCGAGGTCGCGGTGCCGGTCATGATCTGATCCATCGCCCAGGCGGCCTCACCAGTCTTGAGCGGTTGTCGCGTGGTCAGCCTGCCCAATATCAGCGGCCAGGACTGCTCGGTGTGAGGTGAAGTCACGCCGAAGATTATGACGAATTGCCCGCCCCGGGTGGAGTTGAACAACTACAAAGCGTCATAATTGCGGTGTGACGAGCGCTGTAGGGACCTCGGGAACCGCGATCACGTCGCGCGTACATTCGCTGAACCGGCCCAACATGGTCAGTGTCGGCACCATCGTATGGCTTTCCAGCGAGCTGATGTTCTTTGCTGGACTGTTTGCGATGTACTTCACCGCACGGTCGCAGGCCGGTGGAAACTGGCCGCCGCCGCCGACCGAGCTGAACCTCTATCAGGCGGTGCCGGTCACGATGGTGCTGATCGCGTCGTCGTTCACCTGTCAGATGGGGGTTTTCGCCGCCGAGCGCGGCGACGTGTTCGGGCTGCGACGCTGGTATGTGATCACGTTCCTGATGGGCCTGTTCTTCGTGCTCGGCCAGGGCTACGAGTACATCCACCTCGTCGAGCACGGCACCACGATCTCCAGTAGCGCATACGGCTCGGTCTTCTACCTGCCCACCGGTTTTCACGGCTTGCACGTCATCGGCGGCCTGATCGCGTTCGTCTTCCTGCTGGCGCGAACGACGATGAGCAAGTTCACACCTGCACAAGCCACCGCCGCGATCGTCGTCTCGTATTACTGGCACTTCGTCGACATCGTGTGGATCGCGTTGTTCGCCACCATCTACTTCGTCCGATGATCGGCTCACCGATGTGTCCGATGATCGGCTCACCGATGTGTCCGGAGACCACCCGCCGATGAGAAGGGGTTCGATGACCAGCAGGGCCCGCGGAGCCGGAAGGCCGGCGACATTGAACCGCCGTCGGCTTCGTCGGCGACTTTCGGCAGCGGTTCTGCTGCTGATCGGGCTGGGAGCGGCGGGTGGCCTTGCCGCCACGCTCACGCCTACGCCGCAGGTAGCTGTCGCCGACGAGTCTGCGTCGGCGATGCTGCGCACCGGCAAGCAGCTGTTCGACACCTCCTGCGTCACCTGCCACGGCGTCAACCTTCAGGGCGTGGCCGACCGGGGGCCAAGTTTGATCGGTGTCGGCGAGGCGGCCGTGTACTTCCAGGTGTCCACCGGCCGCATGCCCGCCATGCGCGGGGAGGCCCAGGCGCCGCAGAAGCCACCGCAGTTCGACGAGGCCCAGGTCGACGCGCTCGGCGCCTACGTGCAGGCCAATGGCGGCGGTCCCACGGTCCCGCGAGAGCAGAACGGACAGGTCGCTCAGGAATCGCTGCTCGGCGACGACGTCGCCCGCGGTGGTGACCTGTTCCGGCTGAACTGCGCGTCCTGCCACAACTTCACCGGCAAGGGCGGCGCGCTGTCCTCGGGTAAATACGCGCCCGACCTGAGCGTCGCCAAGCCGGCAGAGATCTACACCGCGATGCTGAGCGGTCCGCAGAACATGCCGAAGTTCTCCGACCGCCAACTTTCCCCCGACGAGAAGCGCGACGTCGTCGCCTACGTGCGGATGGCGGCCGAGGCACCGAACCCCGGCGGCTACGGCCTCGGCGGCTTCGGACCCACTTCGGAGGGCATGGCCATCTGGATCATCGGCATTGTGGCCATTGTGGCCTCGGCCCTGTGGATCGGAGCGCGATCGTGAGCGAGCGAGGAGCCGACGGCAGATCGCGCATCGGCAGCGAGCGAGGAGCCGACGGCGGATCGCGCATCGGCAGCGAGCGAGGAGCCGACGGCGGATCGCGCATCGGCAGCGACGCCGTCAAGGGAACTGACACCCCCGGCCAGGTCGGCGTTCCCGGCCAGCCGACCGACGCCGAACTCGCGTCGATGTCCCGCGAGGAACTGGTCGAGCTCGGCGGCAAACTCGACGGCGTCGAGACCGTCTACAAGGAAGATCGGTGGCCCGTCGAGGGCACCAAGGCCGAGAAGCGTGCCGAACGCTCGGTGGCAAATTGGCTTCTGCTGGGCGGCCTTTTAGGCCTCGCACTGCTGCTGGTCTTCCTGTTCTGGCCGTGGGAGTACAAGGGCGAGAACACCGAGGGGCACTGGTGGTACGACCTGGCCACGCCGCTCTACGGGTTGACGTTCGGGCTGTCGATCCTGGCCATCGGCATCGGCGCGGTGCTCTACCAGAAGAAGTTCATCCCTGAAGAGATCTCCATCCAAGAACGCCATGACGGGGCGTCGCCGGAGATCCATCGCAAGACCGTGGTAGCCAATCTCTCGGATGCGCTGGAAGGCTCGACGATCAAGCGGCGCAAGCTTGTCGGGCTGTCGCTCGGCATTGGCCTCGGCGCATTCGGCGCAGGCACGTTGGTCGCGTTCATCGGCGGCCTGATCAAGAACCCGTGGAAGCCCGTGGTTCCGACCGCTGAGGGCAAGAAGGCCGTGCTGTGGACATCGGCGTGGACCCCGAGGTTCACCGGCGAGACCATCTTCGTGGCGCGTGCCACCGGAAACGCCGGCCACGGCGCGCCTTTCGTCAAGATGCGCCCCGAGGACCTCGATGCCGGCGGCATGGAAACGGTGTTCCCCTGGCGAGAGTCCGACGGCGACGGCACCACCACCGAGTCACACGAACGGCTCACCCACATCATGATGGGCGTTCGCAACCCGGTGATGCTGATTCGCATCAAGCCGGGCGACATGGCAAGGGTGGTCAAGCGGCAGGGGCAGGAGAGCTTCAACTTCGGCGAGCTGTTCGCGTTCACCAAGGTGTGCTCGCACTTGGGTTGCCCCTCTTCGCTTTACGAGCAGCAGACCTATCGCATTCTGTGCCCGTGCCACCAGTCGCAGTTCGACGCGCTGCACTTCGCCAAACCCATATTCGGCCCGGCTGCGCGCGCCCTTGCGCAGTTGCCGCTCACCATCGACAAGGACGGGTATCTGGTCGCCAACGGCGACTTCATCGAGCCCGTCGGTCCGGCATTCTGGGAACGGAAGTCATAATGAGTCCGAAATTACCGAAGCCCCCCAGCCTTGCGGAGATCGCGGCCGAACAGGGCGATGCGATCGACTCGCGCTACCACCCCTCTGCCGCGGTCCGTAGACAGCTCAACAAGGTGTTCCCCACCCACTGGTCGTTCCTGCTGGGCGAGATCGCCCTGTACAGCTTCATCGTGGTGCTGCTCACCGGTGTGTACCTGAGCCTGTTCTTCGATCCGTCCATGGTCGACGTCACCTACGACGGCGTGTATCAGCCGTTGCGTGGCGTCGAGATGTCGAGGGCTTTCGCGTCCACTCTCGACATCAGCTTCGAGGTGCGCGGCGGGCTGTTCGTCCGTCAGATTCACCACTGGGCCGCACTGCTTTTCGCCGCGTCGATCATGGTCCACCTGGCGCGCATCTTCTTCACCGGCGCCTTCCGCAGGCCCCGCGAGACCAACTGGGTAATCGGCTCGCTGCTGCTGATATTGGCCATGTTCGAGGGCTTCTTCGGCTACTCGCTGCCCGACGACCTGCTGTCCGGCACCGGCCTGCGCGCCGCGTTCTCGGGCATCACAATGGGCGTCCCGGTCGTCGGCACCTGGATGCACTGGGCGTTGTTCGGCGGCGACTTCCCTTGCGGCGGTGCCGGATACAACTGTGCGACCGGCATCATCATCCCCCGGCTCTACGCGCTGCACATTCTGCTCCTCCCCGGCATCATCCTCGCCCTCATCGGCGCGCACCTGGCGATGGTGTGGTTCCAGAAGCACACGCAGTTCCCCGGGCCGGGACGCACCGAGACCAACGTCGTCGGCGTGCGCGTCATGCCGGTGTTCGCGGTCAAGTCCGGCGCGTTCTTCGCGGTGACGACCGGCATCCTCGGCATCATGGGCGGCCTGTTGCAGATCAACCCGATCTGGCAGCTCGGCCCCTACAAGCCCTCCCAGATTTCGGCGGGTAGCCAGCCGGACTTCTACATGATGTGGACTGACGGCCTCATCCGCCTCTGGCCGGCGTGGGAGTTCTATCCGTTCGGGCACACCATTCCTCAGCCGGTGTGGATCGCTGTGCTCATGGGCCTGGTGTTCGGCTTGCTGGCCGTCTATCCGTTCCTGGAGAAGATTTTCTCCGGAGACAAAGCGCATCACAACCTGTTGCAGCGCCCGCGGGATGCTCCGGTGCGCACCGCGATCGGCGCGATGGCCATCGCGTTCTACATGGTGCTGACCTTCGCTTGCATGAACGACATCATCGCGCTCAAGTTCCACATCTCGCTGAACGCGACCACCTGGATCGGCCGCATCGGCATGGTGGTGCTGCCCGCGATCGTCTACTACATCACCTACCGGTGGTGCGTCGGGCTGCAGCGCAGTGACCGCGCGGTGCTCGAGCACGGCATCGAGACGGGCATCATCAAACGGCTTCCGCACGGTGCCTACATCGAGCTGCACCAGCCGCTGGGGCCCGTCGACGAGCATGGTCACCCGATTCCGTTGGAGTACCAGGGCGCGCCGCTGCCGAAGCGGATGAACAAGCTCGGCTACGCCGGTGCGCCGGGTACCGGCAGCTTCCTGCGGGCGGATCCCGCCGACCAGCACGACGCGCTCGTCGAGGCGGAGCACGCCGGAGAACGCAAGGCGCTCACCGCACTTCGCGAGCACCAGGAGCGCAACGGGTCGTCGGACGGATCAACCAACGGCGAGACGGACGGGCACCACTAGCCGGCGTTAGTAGCCCGAAGCGTCCAGCACCTCATGGAGCTGGCGTAGGTAGAAGAACGGAATGGCGGGCATCGCCAGCGTGATGAGCCCTGCCACGACGTAAGCGGCCCACGAGGGTGTGTCGTGGCCTGCCGCCATCAGATAGGTGGCGACGCCGATGGCCAGCAACGCCAAGCCGATGGCGGACGCGATGACAACGGCGCAGCGCAGCCAGACCCGGTCCACGACCGGCGGAACCGACGCGTCGAAGGTGCTCACCCCCGAGGTGGCCGGGTGGGCGCTGCGCGGCCGAGTGGCGGCCGTGGCCGTCTGATTCGAGCGCAGGTCTTGAGTCGGCGGCTCGGGGGCCCTTGAACCCGCGCCCGCTTGGGTGCGTCCGGCAGGCTTCCGTGCAGCGTCCGCGCCGCGTCCGGCACGCGGATCGTCGAGCGCCGCACGGCGCGCCCGCACCAGCAGAGGAATGGCGCCGATGATGATCAGCGCCGACACCCCGATGATGCCGTAGAGCAGCCATGGCGTGCCCGATGCGGTGGACGACTCCGGATGGCCACGACCGAGGTCCACCAGCGCGACGGTGGCGGCGACGGCCGATCCCAGCGCGGCCAGCCAGATCGTGGCGCACGAGGCCAGCAGGATGCGGTCGACACTGTCGGCGTCGTCCGACGTCGGATTGAGTCGCGAGCGGGCCGCGGCCCCGATGTTGTTTGTCATCAGCAGCTTGTCTGTGCGGAGTTGCCGGTATTCGAGGACAGCACGGTGCCGTCGCTCGTGGTGATCGAGCAGTTGAGCCTGCTGACCAGAAACAGGCTGGATGCCTGCACCGAGCCGACCTCGGACTGTGAGATCGGCGTAACGGTCAGCGACCACGGGATGTACACATTGCGCTGTGTGCGGCTACGGCCCGAGGCGTCGATGTAGGTGACAGTGATGATGTCGCCCGGCGCCTTGGTGCCCGTCACCGAGTAGGTGACCTGGCGAGGACCGGAGCGTGTCGTGGTGGTCGGCGGCGGCGGTGCGGCCGCGGTCGATGGCGCCTCGGGGGGAGGCGGTGGCGGCGGCGGTTCCGGTGCGGGTGCAGGTGCAGGTGCGGGCGGCGGCTCGGTCACCGTGACGGTCTCCGGCGGCGGCGGAGGCGGCGGTTCCTCGGACGGCGGCGGCGGCGGTGGTGGCGGGGTGGCGGCGGTGTCGTGGTGATCTCGTCCTGCACGGGCGGCGCCGACGTTGTCGAGGTGGGTCCGCCCTGCGCGTTGAGGTTGTCGGAATCCGTCCCCATCACCAGCAGCGAGACCGACACGACCAGGGAGATGGCTGCGATGATCGCCACCACGCCGACCACCCAGGGCCAGCGCGGCGGCCGGCCCGCGTCGACGAGCTCGGTCTTGTTGTACTCGTCGTAGTCGTACAGATCGGGATCGGCGGGCACATATGGGCCTGCGGTGAACTGTTCGGATTCGGGTGCCGAATAGGCCCGCGAGTGAATCTCCGTGTCCCCGGTGGCGTCCTGGACCGCGTTCTCCTCGGCGATCGGTTCGCCCGGGTCCTTATCCAGGCCGTCCGACTCTTCGGAATCCGGTCCTGGGGGATTCGGCCCGCTCATGTACGCCTATCCTTCTCCACAACTTCATCGGCGCGACAGCAAGCGGCTGACAGCCACTCCGAGTCGGCCCCGGCAACCCTACCCAAACCGTTGTAGCGGATCGACTTCCGCAGCGCGGTAGGTGACCAACTGAAGCCCAGATGTGACCTCCCCGACCTTCGGCGTGGGCCCAGAGCGATCTAGTGCTTCTCGGCGCCGGTGTAGTACTCGAAGACGAGGCCCCCGACGGAGGCGAGTACGAAGCAAACGCCGGCCACCAGCAACCAGGGCAGCCACAGGGCGACACCGACGGCCGTGACGGAGGCGGACAGCGCGATCATGATCGGCCACCAGCTATGCGGGCTGTAGAAGCCCAGTTCGCCGGCCCCGTCGCTGATCTCGGCATCCTCATAGTCCTCCGGCCTGGTGTCGAGACGACGCGCGACGAACCGGAAGAAGGTGCCGGTGATGAGGGTCAGGCCAGCGGTCATCACCAGCGCGGTCACGCCTGCCCACTCGATACCGCCGAGCTGGAAGATGTGGGTCAGCGCGCCGTACACGACGGCGGCCAAGATGAAGAACGCGGTCAGGAACTCGAACAGCCTGGCTTCGATGTGCATTGAGGTCCCTACCTATTGGCCTGGGCGGGTGCTCCCGCCTGTTCCCCGCGGCGGGTGTCGAACGGATGGGTGGTGATCGCTGTCGGCGACTGGTTGATGGCCGCCAGCGCCTCGGCGTTGGTCTTACCCGAGATGCGCTGCTGCAGGTACGCCTTGAAGTCGTTGGGCTCGACCACGCGTAGCTCGAAATTCATCATCGAGTGATAGGTGCCGCACATCTCGGTGCAGCGACCCACGAATGCGCCGGTCTTCTGGATCTCGGTGATCTGGAAGACGTTGTCGGAGTTGTTGGGCTCCGGGTCCGGCATCACGTCGCGCTTAAACAGGAATTCCGGCACCCAGAAGCCGTGGATCACGTCGGCGGAGGCGATCTGGAACTCGATGCGCTTGCCGGACGGGACCACAAGGACAGGAATCTCCGTGCTGGTGCCCAGGGTCTCGACCTTGTCGAAGTTCAGATAAGACCGGTCCTCGGGATTCTTGCCCGCGATCACACCGAACTCGCCGCCATGCTCGCCCTCGAGGCCCTCCGGACCCGATGCGACCGCTGCCTTGCGAGCGGCGTCGGCGCCGTCGTAATTGAAGGTGCCGTCGGTGAACGCGACCTTCTGGTAGCCGAACTTCCAGTTCCACTGGAAGGCCGTGACATCGATGGTTACCTCGGGGTTGGGCTCCTTGTGCAGCATCTTCTCCTGCACCACGACGGTGAAGTAGAAGAGCACCGAGATGATCAGGAACGGCACCACGGTGAGCACCAGCTCGAGGGGCATGTTGTAGCCGAACTGGCGCGGCAGCTCGGTGTCGCCCTTCTTACGCCGGTGAAACGCCGATGCCCAGAAGATCAGGCCCCACACGATGACACCGACGACCAGGGACGCGATCACCGAGCCGATCCACAGCTCACGGTTGACGTGGGCTTCTGGAGTGATGCCCTTGGGCCAGCCGAGGCCGAGCACCTCCGACCAGCTACACCCGCTGAGCAGCAGCGCGGCCGCACCAAGGACGACCACCAATGCCGCTCTCCGTGCCACCACCCAGCGTCCGCGAGGTGTCACGTTGCAGCCTCCTAGAAGTCGGTGGAACACGCCGAATACTACGCAGCGTAGACCACCCGTGCGTGCAGGTCTCGATACACCTCATCTAAGTGAGTGCTCGTTATTCGTCCGCGGCCCTATTCGGCATACTGGCGCCGTGTGCGGACTCCTGGCCCTGCTGACCGACCCGTCCGCCGGCGTCTCCGCGGGACTGGTGGATGCGGTGTCCGGCGCGTCGCATCTGATGCGTCACCGCGGTCCCGACGAGCCAGGCACGTGGCATGACGACGACGTCGTCCTTGGCTTCAACCGGCTGTCGATCATCGATATCGCGCACAGCCATCAGCCGCTGCGCTGGGGCCCGTCCGAGTCGCCCGACCGCTACGTGCTGGTCTTCAACGGCGAGATCTACAACTACCTGGAGCTGCGCGAGGAGTTGGCGGCAGGCCACGGCGCGGTGTTTCACACCGACGGCGACGGTGAGGCGATCATCGCCGCCTACCACTACTGGGGCACCGACGCGCTGGCCCGGCTACGCGGCATGTTCGCGTTCGCGCTGTGGGACACCGTGGAACGTGAGTTGTTTTGCGCGCGAGACCCGTTCGGCATCAAGCCGTTGTTCATGGCGAGCGGATCGGCCGGCACGGCAGTCGGCAGCGAGAAGAAGTGCCTGCTTGAGCTCGCCGACGAGCTGGGCATCGACATCGGCATCGACGACCGCGCGGTCCAGCACTACACCGTGCTGCAGTACGTGCCTGAACCCGAGACGCTGCACCGCGGCGTGCGACGGCTGGAGTCGGGCAGCTATGCAAGGGTTCGGCCGGGCGGCAGGCCCGAGATCACCCGGTACTTCGCCCCGCGGTTCGCCGCTGTGCCTTTTGGCGCCGGTTCGGCGCATGGGGCGGAGCAGAGCCGCTACGACGAGATCACCGCGGTGCTCGAGGATTCGGTGGCCAAACACATGCGCGCCGATGTCACCGTCGGCGCCTTCCTGTCCGGCGGCATCGACTCCACCGCGATCGCGGCCCTGGCGATGCGGCACAACCCCCGGTTGATCACCTTCACCACCGGCTTCGAGCGCGAGGGCTTCTCCGAGGTCGACGTGGCGGTGGCCTCGGCGGAGGCGATCGGCGCGCGGCACGTCACCAAGGTGGTGAATCAGGCCGAGTTCGTCTCCGCGCTGCCCGAGATCGTCTGGTATCTCGACGAACCCGTCGCCGACCCGGCTCTGGTTCCGCTGTTCTTCATCGCCCGCGAGGCGCGCAAACACGTCAAGGTCGTGCTGTCCGGCGAAGGCGCCGACGAGCTGTTCGGCGGCTACACGATCTATCGGGAACCGTTGTCGCTCAAGCCTTTCAATTATCTTCCCGCCCCCGTGCGCCGGTCGATGGCCAAGGTGTCGGCCCCGCTGCCGGATGGCATGCGCGGAAAGAGCCTGCTGCACCGGGGCAGCCAGACTCTCGAGGAACGCTATTACGGCAACGCGCGCAGCTTCTCCGACGCACAGCTGCAGGCCGTGCTGCCGGGTTTCCGGGCGAACTGGACCCATACCGATGTGACGGCAGGCGTGTACGCCGAGTCCGAGGGCTGGGATCCGGTGGCGCGCATGCAACACATCGACCTGTTCACCTGGCTGCGCGGTGACATCCTGGTCAAGGCGGACAAGATGACGATGGCCAACTCACTCGAGCTGCGGGTGCCGTTCCTCGATCCCGAGGTCTTCGCGGTGGCCTCCCGGTTGCCGCTGGATCAGAAGATCACCAGGTCGACGACCAAGTACGCGCTGCGCCGCGCGTTGCAGCCGATCGTCCCGCCGCACGTGCTCAACCGGCCGAAGCTGGGCTTCCCGGTGCCGATCCGGCACTGGCTGCGCACGGGCGAACTGTTGGACTGGGCGCACGGGCTCGCGGCGTCGTCAGGTGCGGGTGAGCTCGTCGACATCGCTGCGGTCCGCACGATGCTCGACGAACACCGCAGCGGCGCAAGCGATCACAGCAGGCGGCTGTGGACCGTGCTGATCTTCATGCTGTGGCACGCGATCTTCGTCGAGGGCAGCGTGACGCCGAAGATCAGCGAGCCCACCTACCCGGTGCAGCTCTAGGAAAGAGCCGAGGCAATCTCCGCGCCCGCGTCGGGCCCGTAGGCGTCGGTCAAGCGCTTTATGCCCGCGTCGGGGTCCCAGCTCCACTCCTGCGGGCCGGGCGCCTCGAGCACCAGCGTTGCGACCAGCGATGCCAGCTGCGCGGCCCGTTCGATGGTCAGGCCCTTGTCCCGGCCGGTCAAAAAGCCCGCCCGGAACGCGTCGCCGATGCCGGTGGGGTCTTCCTTGTGGGTCTCGGGCACCACGTCGACGTGGATGAAGGTGCCGTCGCGGCCGACGATGTCGACGCCCTTCTCCCCCAGCGTGGTGACGCGCATCTTGATCTGGCTCATCACCTCGGCCTCCGACCAGCCGGACTTCTGCAGAAGCAGGTCCCACTCGTAGTCATTGGTGAACAGATACGTCGCGCCGTCGATCAGCTGGCGGATCTGCTCGCCGGTCAGCCGGGCCAGCTGCTGCGACGGGTCGGCGGCGAACGCCAGCCCGAGCGCGCGGCACTCCTCGGTGTGCAGGAACATCGCATCGGGGTCGTTGGCTCCGACGATCACCAAATCCGGTGTGCCCCTTCGGGACACCACATCGGCCAGCTTGATGTCGCGGGCCTGCGACATCGCGCCCGGATAGAACGACGCTATCTGCGCCATGTCCTGGTCGGTGGTGCAGACGAACCGGGCCGTGTAGGCGGAGTCCGACACCAGCACGCTGTCGCAGTCCACGCCGTGCCTGGTCAGCCATCCCCGGTAGTCGTCGAAGTCCTTGCCGACGGCGCCGACCAGCGTCGGGTCTCCGCCGAGGATGCCGATGGCGTAGGCCATGTTCCCCGCGACGCCGCCGCGGTGGATGACCAGATCGTCGACCAGGAAGCTCACCGAGATCTTCTGCAGGTGTTCGGGTAGTAGTCCCTCGGAAAACTTGCCCGGAAACCGCATGAGATGGTCGGTTGCGATCGATCCGGTTACCGCGATGGTCACGAAGCGTCACCCTTCAATTTCATTAACCT
Source organism: uncultured Actinomycetota bacterium (assembly GCA_963715215.1). GTDB lineage: Bacteria > Actinomycetota > Actinomycetes > Mycobacteriales > Mycobacteriaceae > Mycobacterium. Next base: position 48,446 of record CAVQRJ010000020.1, on the reverse strand, counting down.
GGCTAGATAATGTTACCCAGCCTCACGGCCCCGTCAGCGCCGGGCCGCTTGCGCTAACCTGCCTACCATGGCAGGCCCGTATCCGCCCCGGTACGGACCGGTCGGCCCCCCTGCGCCGCAGCCCGGACCGGCTCATCCGTACCCGGAGAATCCCGTTGCGCCACCGGTGTATCCAGGCATGCTGCCGCCGCCGATTCCGTACCCGAAACGCCGCCGGTGGCGCGGCGTGCTCACCGCGTTGTCGGCGCTCGCCGTGGTGGCCGCGGCGGTGGTCGCGACGGTTTTCGTGGTGCGCTCGTCCGAAGACGAGTCGACCCCCGACAGGTTGACGAAGGCGTCGGCGCAGACCGCGATCCAGGATTATCTGGACGCGCTTCAGCGCGGCGACGTCGAGGAGATCGCGCGCCACACGCTGTGCGGGCTGTTCGACGCGGTCAAGGAGAAGAAGTCCGATTTGGCCCTGGCAGATTTGAGCAGTGACGCGTTCCGCAAGCAGTTCAGCGCGGCCGACGTCACATCCGTCGACAAGATCGTGTTCTTGTCGCCGTATCAAGCCCAGGTGCTGTTCACCATGCGCGTGACGCCCGCGGGCAGCCGCACCCAGCCGCCGCCGAAGGTACAGGAGCAGGCCGTCGCGCAGCTACTCGAACAGGACAACCAGGTCCTGGTGTGCTCGTACCTGCTGCGCGCGGGCGGCCAGTACTAGGTCAGTTGAAGGAGTCCCCGCACGCGCACGATCCCGTGGCGTTGGGGTTGTCGATCGTGAAGCCCTGCTTCTCGATGGTGTCGACGAAGTCGATCGTCGCGCCCTGAATGTAGGGGGCGCTCATCCGGTCGACGGTCAGCCTCACGCCGCCGAACTCGGTGGTCAGATCGCCGTCGAGGGTCCGGTCATCGAAGAAGAGGTTGTAGCGCAGGCCGGCGCATCCGCCCGGCTGGACGGCGATACGCAGCGCCAGGTCGTCGCGGCCCTCTTGATCCAGCAGCGCCTTGGCCTTTCCGGCTGCGGCGTCGGTCAGGACCGCGCCATGGCTGGCGGTGGTGGTCGCCGACTCGTCCTGAACAGTCATTGCGTCTCCTGTGAATGGCTCTTGTTGCGGGCCGACCAACGGCCTACCTGCTCAACGGTACCTTGTTATGCCGCTATTCCCGAGTTGGTCGGCCGTGACCTCCGCCAATTCTGTGAGCTGGTTGGCGGCGTCGGAGATGGCCAGCTGGACGGATCCGGCGTGGTCAGCGATGGAGCGGGCGGACGAGATGCCCGCATGCCTGAGTGCGGCCTCGTCCAACGCGACCTGGCCGGCAAGCACGAGCACGGGTGTGCCGCGCGCCGCGCCTACCAGCGCACTGACCACTTTGCCGTGCAGTGACTGGTCGTCAAACCGCCCCTCACCTGTGATGACGAGGTCGGCCGCGGCGACGTCGTCGGCGAGGTGCGTGTGCTCGGCGATGACCGTGGCCCCGGACTCGCGGCGGCCGCCCAGCGCCAGCAGCCCCGCGCCGAGGCCACCCGCTGCGCCTGCGCCCTGCTCCTCGCTGACCGCTCGCCCTGCCGCGGCGTCCAGGTGGACGGCCCATTCGGTCAGCCGCTGCTCGAGCACCAGCACGGTGTCCGGGTCGGCGCCCTTCTGCGGGCCGAACACCCGCGCCGCGCCCATCGCCCCGAGCAGCGGATGCTCGACGTCGGTGGCGGCGATCAGCTCGACGTCGGCCAATAGCGCGCGTGCCGCGACCACGCTGTTGCCTGTGCTGCTCACGCGCGCACCGAGCGCCTCGATCATGCCCCTCCCGCCGTCCGTGCATGAGCTTCCGCCCAGCCCGACGACGATGCGGCCGGCGCCCGCGGCCAGCGCCGCCTCGATCAGCTGTCCCACGCCCCTGCTGTGCGCGGCCAGCGCGGTCTCGACAGTGGGCGGGCCGCCGAGCAGCGCCAACCCGCAGGCCTGCGCGCACTCGATATAGGCCGTGCCCGGTTCCTCGGGGTCGAACACCCAGTCGGCGTCCACTTCAGCGGTCAGCGGCCCGCTGACCCGCAGGGTGCGCCTATCCCCCAGCCGGCCGGCCAGCACGTCGACGAACCCCGGTCCGCCATCGGACTGCGGCGCCAGCGTGAGCTCGTCGTCCGGACGGGCCCTGCGCCAGCCGTCGGCGATGGCCTCGGCCGCCTGCACTGCGGTCAGGCTGTCGCCGTAGCAGTCGGGGGCGATGAGCACGCGGAGGCCGTCCGAACCGGTCATTTGAGAAGATTATGCTGGCAAGCGTGAACCTGCTGGGCCGCAAGAAGGACAACCCGCCACCCGGACACAACGTCGAGGCGAGCGCGGACAGCGAAACCGGTGCGAAGGCCGCGGGCACCACCGCGCCGAAGGGCAGGCCCACGCCCAAGCGCGACTCGTCGCGCCGCCGTGGCCCGATCGCGCCCGCACCGATGACCACCGCGGAGGCCAGGCGCAGGCGTAAGGAACTGCGCGGGCCGAAGCTGTCTCGCGAGGAACGCCGCGAGGACAAGGTCGCCCGTCGCGCCGCCATGTCCGACCGTCGCGAACGGATGATGGCGGGCGACGACGACTACCTGCTGCCACGCGACAAGGGTCCGGTGCGCCGGTACGCCCGCGACATCGTGGATTCGCGCCGCATCAGCGTGCTCGGCCTCTTCATGCCAGCAGCGCTGGCAATGATCTTCATCATGCTCGGGGTCCCGCAGGTGCAGTACTACATCTCGCCTGCGATGCTGATCCTGATGGCGATCATGATCGCCGACGGATTCTTCTTGGGCCGCAAGGTGAATCGGCTCGTCGACGCGAAGTTCCCCGACCATACCGAAAGCGGTTGGAAGCTCGGGTTCTACGCCGCAAGCCGCGCATCCCAGTTGCGGCGGATGCGCGCGCCCCGGCCGCAGGTCAACCGCGGCGACAAAGTCACCTGAGTCCGGGTGCGCGTCTTGGTGCTCGGCGGTATCCGGTCGGGCAAATCCGAGTGGGCCGAGTCCGTCATCGCTGAATCCGCAGGCCCGGTGCGCTACCTGGCCACCGGAGCCGTCGCCGACGACGACACATGGGCGCAGCGGGTATCCGCCCACCGCGCACGCCGGCCGCAACACTGGTCGACCGTCGAAACCTCCGATGTGGCAAGACAATTGCGCGGCGACGATGCCGGGCCCACGCTCGTCGACGACATCGGCGGCTGGCTCACCGCGGCGATGGACCGAACGGAGGCGTGGACCGGCGGGTCGGTGCGTGCCGACATCGACGACCTCGTCGACGCGGTCGCCCGGTACGAGGCGAACCTGGTCCTCGTCAGTCCCGAGGTGGGCCTGACGGTTGTCCCCGAAACCGCCGCGGGACGCCGGTTCGCCGACGAACTCGGTGCGCTCAACCAGCGGCTGGCGGCACTGTCCGACCGCGTTGTGCTGGTGGTCGCCGGCCAGCCGGTCACGGTGAAGGAGCTGTCGTGACCGACTTCCCGGCGATCACGGCACCCGACGAGAACGTCGCCGCGCAGGCACGGGCCCGCCAGAACACGTTGACCAAACCACCCGGATCGCTCGGCAGGCTCGAGGAGCTGTCGGTCTGGGTGGCGGCGTGCCAGGGAGTGTGTCCGCCCAACCAATTCCAGCGCGCGCGGGTGGTGGTGTTCGCCGGTGACCACGGTGTCACCGAAGCCGGGGTGTCGGCCTTCCCCGCCGAGGTGACCGCGCAGATGGTCGCCAACTTCGATGCCGGAGGCGCCGCGATCAACGTGCTCGCCGAGGCCGCAGGCGCGAGTGTGCGCGTCGCGGACATCGCCGTCGACGCAGACGAACCGCATTCGCCGTCGATCGGGACACACAAGGTTCGAAGGGGCAGCGGCAACATCGCCGTCGAGGACGCGCTGTCGGCCGACGAGGCGCAGGCCGCGGTCGATGCGGGCGCCAGGATCGCAGACGAGGAAGTCGATGCGGGCGCGGACCTGTTGATCGCCGGCGATATGGGCATCGGAAACACCACGGCCGCAACGGCATTGATCGCCGCGCTGACCGGCGCCGAGCCGGTCGCCGTGGTCGGCCGCGGCACCGGGATCGACGACGCGGGCTGGTCGAGGAAGGTGGCGGCCGTCCGCGATGCGCTGTACCGTGCCCGCGGGCTCACGGCGGACCCGCTTGGGCTGCTGCGGGTCTGCGGCGGCGCGGATCTGGCTGCGATAGCGGGTTTCTGCGCACAGGCAGCGGTGCGCCGGACGCCGGTGCTGCTCGACGGAGTGGTCGTGACGTCCGCCGCGATGGTCGCCGAGGTGCTCGCGCCGGGTGCACGCGGGTGGTGGCGCGCTGGCCATCGGTCAACGGAGCCCGCACACAAATTGGCGCTGGAGAAGTTGCAACTCGAACCGATCGTCGATCTCTCGATGCGACTCGGCGAAGGCACCGGCGCGGCGGTCGCACTGCCGGTCGTGCGTGCCGCGGTCGCGGTGCTGCGCTCGATGGCGACGTTCGACGAGGCCAGCGTCTCGTCGTGATCCGTTCGGTCACAGGGGCATTCGCGTTCGGCACGGTGTTGCCGCTGCGAGCGGGTGCTGGAATCGGCCGGGGGCTCATGACGGCTCTGCCGGTCGTCGGTGCGGCGCTCGGCGCACTGGCCGGCGGGGTGGTGTGGGTGTCATCGCAGGCGTTCGGGTCGGGCAACCCGCTGACCGGTGTGCTGGCGGTGGCGGCGTTGCTGATCGCGACAAGGGGCCTGCACATCGACGGGCTGGCCGACACCGTTGACGGCCTCGGCTGCTACGGCCCGCCCGAGCGCGCGCTGCAGGTGATGCGCGACGGGACGGCGGGCCCGTTCGGGGTGGCCGCCGTCGTCGTGGTGATCCTGGTGCAGGGTCTTGCCTTCGCCGAGTTGAGCACCGTCGCGGTGATCGTCGCGGTCACGGCCGGGCGGGTCGCCGCCGTCGTGGCCTGTCGCCGGTCGGTGCCCGCCGCGGAGGGCAGCACGCTGGGCGCGATGGTGGCGGGCAGCCAGCCCGTCGCGGTGGTCGCTGGCTGGGTCGTGGCCGCCGCGGCGCTGGCGGTGCTCGCCGGCCCACGCCAATGGCAGGGACCGGTCGCGGTGCTGGTCGCGCTCGCATTCGGCGCGGTGCTGGTGGCGCATTGCGTCCGTCGTTTCGGCGGGATCACCGGTGACGTGCTCGGCGCCGCGATCGAGGTGACGACGACGGTGGCAGCGGTGGGTTTGGCGATCCGCTAGCTATGAGAGCCTTGCCATCCAGCCGTGGGTGTCGGCGAACGTGCCCCGCTGAATGCCGGTCAGCGTGTCGCGGAGGGCCATGGTGATCTCGCCGGGTTCGCCGTCGGCGATGGTGAACTCGCCGTCGCCGTATTTCACGTGTGACACCGGGGTGATCACCGCGGCGGTGCCGCACGCGAACACCTCGGTGATTTCGCCCGCGGCGGCCTTCTTCTGCCACTCATCGACGTCGATCTTGCGTTCTTCGATGGCGAAGCCCGCGTCAGTGGCCAACTGCAGCAACGAGTCTCGTGTGATTCCGGGCAGCAGCGAACCGGTCAGCTCCGGCGTGACGAGTCGCGCCGAACCGCCGCTGCCGAACACGAAGAACAGGTTCATGCCACCCATCTCTTCGACGTAGCGGCGCTCGATGGCGTCCAACCACACCACCTGGTCGCATCCGTTGTCGGCGGCCTGGGCCTGCGCCAGAAGCGAGGCGGCGTAGTTTCCGCCGAACTTGGCCGCGCCCGTGCCGCCCGGCGACGCGCGCACGTATTCGTGCGACAGCCAGACGCTGACGGGTTTGATGCCGCGCGGGAAGTACGCGCCGGCCGGCGAGGCGATCACCATGTAGCGGTATTCGGACGCGGGGCGCACGCCGAGTCCGGGCTCGGTGGCAAAGACGTAGGGGCGCAGGTAGAGCGACTCCTCCCCGCCCGCGGGCGGCACCCATGGCTCGTCGACCGCGATGAGCTGGCGCAGCGACTCGATGAACACCTCTTCTGGCAGCTCGGGAATGGCCAGCCTGCGGGCCGATGAGCGCAGCCGTGCCGCGTTGGCGTCGGCACGGAACGACACGACGGAGCCGTCGGCCCACCGGTATGCCTTCAGCCCTTCGAACACCTCCTGCGCGTAGTGCAGGACGATGGCCGACGGGTCGAGCTCGATGGGGCCGTAGGGAATGACCCGCGCGTTGTGCCAACCCTTACCGTCGACGTAGTCGATCGACACCATGTGATCGGTGTGATAGCGGCCGAAACCCGGATTAGCCAGGATCTCGGCGCGTACCTCGTCGCTCGCCGGATTCGCATTGCGATCGACGGTGAACTCGAGGTGGTCGGTCATGGGCTGATTGTATATCCGCCCGCTACCGGGTTTTTGCCTCCACGAAGGGTGGTCTGACCACTTCGCATTCGACGTGGCGACCCCGCACGTCGACCGCGACCCGCTGCCCGTCTGCGGTGTCGCGATCGGTGTCGAGCAGCGCGAGTGCGATGCCGACTTTCAAAGTCGGAGAAAAGGTTCCCGATGTCGTCACCCCGATCGGCGTCGAGCCGTCGAGCACCGTCAGCTCTGGCCGCAGCACTCCCCTGCCAACGGCGCGAAGGCCCCGCAGGAGTCGCCTCGGACCCGCCGCCTTCTCGGCAAGGAGCGCGTCACGACCCCAGAATGAATCCTTCTTCCAGCCGATCGCCCAGCCGCATCGCGCCTGCAGCGGTGAGATCTCCAGAGACAGCTCGTGCCCGTGCAGCGGATAGCCCATCTCGGTGCGCAGTGTGTCGCGGGCGCCGAGTCCGGCCAGCTGACCACCCGCCCGGGACACCGCGTCGACGAGCACGTCGAACACGACCGGAGCGTCAGCCCAGGCAGGTAGCAGTTCGTAGCCGTGCTCGCCGGTGTAGCCGGTACGGCACACCCGCACCTGCACACCGCGCAGGTCGGCGTCGGCGTAACCCATGTAGTCCATCTCGGTCGGCAACCCGACCGAGCCGACGACCTCGGCCGATTTCGGTCCCTGCACGGCCAGCACGGCGCGCGAGCGGTGCTCGTCGGTGATCGTGAGCCCGTCCGGCGCGTTCTGCTGCAGCGCGGCGACGACGGCCGCGGTGTTGGCGGCGTTGGGCACAAGGAATATCTCGTCGTCGGAAACGTAATAGGCGATCAGGTCGTCGACGACGCCGCCGGATTCGGTGCAACACAACGTGTATTGCGCCTTTCCGGGCCCGATCCGGCCCAGGTCATTGGTAAGTGCGGAGTTGACGTACTCAGCCGCTCCCGGTCCGCGCACCGACGCCTTGCCGAGGTGGCTGACGTCGAAAAGGCCGACAGCCGCCCGCGTTGCGGTGTGCTCGCCGACGGTGCCCTGATACGAGACCGGCATCAGCCATCCGGAGAACTCGGCGAAGGTCGCGCCGAGTTCACGGTGCCGGTCTTCGAGGGGCCCATGCTGGAGTTCACTCGGTTCAGTTTCCCGCACGGGAATCCACCCTAATGGCGGCGTCGACGCTGGCAGACTCCGGTGGGTGGTCGACTTCGATGCGCTGGAGGCCGGCGGAATCGCCAATGCGCGCGAGCGCGCCGCGCTGATCGACTACCTCGACGGGCTCGGCTTCACCGCCGAAGACATGGTGGAGGCCGAGCGCAGGGGCCGGCTGTTCGGGCTGGCCGGCGATGCCCTGCAGAGATCGGGACGGCCGATCTACACCCTTCGCGAGGCCGCAGGCCGGCTCGGAGTTTCCGCCGAGGAGCTCGCTACGGCCTGGCATACGCTCGGGCTGAACGTCGCCGATACGGACCAGCCGGAGTTCAGCCAGGTCGACATCGATGGCCTGACGTCCTGGGTCGCGCTGAAGTCGGCCCTCGGCGAGGACTCGACGCTGACGTTGCTGCGGGTGCTCGGCGCGTCGATGGCCCGGCTCGCCGAGGCCGGATCGACCGCGATCCGCCTTGGGCTGCCCGACATCCAGATGGAACACAGCGGAGACGAGCTGACTACGGCTCGGGCGTATCGCGCCGTCGGCGAGTTCATTCCGCGCCTGGCCGTGCTCATCGACGCGGTGTTCCGGCATCACACGGTCAGCGCACGCACCTATTTCGAGGGCGTCGTCCGCGACACCTCGGCAAGCGTGATCTGCGGCATCGGATTCGCCGACCTGACGGGCTTCACAACACTGACCCAGCGGCTCACCCCGACCGAGCTGTCGGAGTTGCTCGTCGAGTTCGCGGCGGCGGTCAGCGACGTGGTGCTCGCAGACGGCGGCCGGGTGGTCAAGTTCATCGGCGACGAGGTGATGTGGGTGAGCTCGACGCCCGAACAGCTCGCCAAAGTGGCGTTCGACCTGGTCGAACACCCTCGAGCGCGCAATGCCGGGCTGCAGGTCCGCGCCGGTCTCGGATTCGGGCGGGTGCTGGCCATCGGCGGCGACTACTTCGGCAACCCGGTCAACCTCGCGGCCCGCCTGGTGACCGCCGCGGCGCCGGGGCAGATCCTGGCGTCATCCGACGTTCGAGACCAGCTGGTCGATTGGACCGCCACTCCACAGGATCCGTTGGTGCTCAAGGGTTTCGATGCCCCCGTCACGGCCTACGACCTGCACCCGGCAAGCTGACCGATAGGCTCGACGCTCGTGAGCCCCGCAAATCCCGGTTATCAGGCCCCCGCCGTCACCGTCAGCTCGTCGCTGCCGAAGCGCAAGGACGACAAGACGGTGCTGATCGTGCCCGTCGTCAGCGGAGGTGACGACGACGCCAAGGCGTCCGTCGTCGCCAACCCGTTCCTCGACGCGGAGGCCGTCGGCGAGATCGAGGTCGCGCTCGACGCACTTGCCGCCAAGGGCGGCACCGACCAGGTGACGCGGGTCGTCGCCCCGGCACTTCCGGTGGGCAGCGTGCTCGCGGTCGGCCTCGGTAAGGCCCGTAACGATTGGCCGTCCGACCTGATCCGTCGCGCCGCTGGCGTGGCGGCCCGGTCGCTGAACGGAACCGAGTCGGTGATCACCACGTTGTCGGACATCGACCTCGAGGCGGCGATCGAGGGCCTCGTCCTGGGCGCGTACCGGTTCAGCGACTTCCGTAGCGACAAGACGGCGCCGAAGGACAAGGGTCTGCGTGAGATCACCGTGCTGACATCCGACACCAAAGGCAAGATCAAAGCGGAAGCGGAGCGGGCCACCGACATCGCGACGGCCGTCGCCACCGCACGCGATCTGGTCAACACTCCGCCGTCGCACCTGTTCCCGGCCGAGTTCGCCAAGCGCGCAAAGGTTTTGGGTGAAGCGGCCGGTCTCGAAGTCGAGGTGCTCAACGAGAAAGAACTCGAAAAGGACGGCTACGGCGGGGTGATCGGCGTCGGCAAGGGGTCGTCGCGCCCGCCGCGGCTGGTCCGCCTCGTGCACAAGGGCGCCAAGAACAAGAAGTCGAAGAGGGTGGCGCTCGTCGGCAAGGGCATCACCTTCGACACCGGCGGCATCTCGATCAAGCCGGCCGCCAACATGCACCACATGACATCCGACATGGGTGGCGCGGCGGCCGTTATCGCGACGGTGGTGCTTGCGGCCCAACAGAAACTGCCGATCGATGTGATCGCGACCGTGCCGATGGCCGAGAACATGCCGTCGGCGACCGCGCAGCGGCCCGGCGATGTACTGACCCAATACGGCGGAACCACGGTGGAGGTGCTCAACACCGATGCCGAGGGGCGGTTGATCCTCGCCGACGCGATCGTGCGCGCATGCGAGGACGATCCCGACTACCTCATCGAGACGTCGACGCTGACCGGTGCGCAGACCGTCGCGCTCGGTGCCCGCACGCCGGGGGTGATGGGCTCCGACGAGTTCCGCGACCGCGTCGCGAAACTGTCCCAAGAGGTCGGCGAGAACGGTTGGGCCATGCCGCTTCCCGAGGAGCTCAAGGACGACCTCAAGTCGACGGTGGCCGACCTCGCCAACGTCAGCGGCTCACGATACGCGGGCATGCTGGTCGCGGGAACATATCTCCGTGAGTTTGTCGCCGACGGGGTGGCGTGGGCGCATATCGACATCGCCGCCCCCGCGTACAACACCGGCGGCCCATGGGGTTACACCGGCAAGGGCGGCACCGGAGTGCCGACCCGAACGATGTTCGCGGTGCTCGAGGATGTCGCGGCGAACGGTTGAACTGCCGGCTCGGCGCCGAGTTAGACGATCCTCGAGCGCGCCGCGTTTCGAAGTGCCTGCGGTGCGATCCGGGATGTCCCGTACAGCATGTAGGCCTCGGGCGCGACGGGCCGCAATGGCTTCTTCTTCTTCACCGCGGTCAGAATGGCCTTGGCCACCTTGTCCGGACCGTAGCCGCGCTTCCGGAACATCTTCTCGAACTGATCGCGTCGGCTCTCCACGTTGCCGTCGGAGCGGCCGGTGGTGTCGAACCTCGTGGATTGAATGATGTTGGTGTCGATGACGCCGGGGAAGATCGTCGTCAGCCCGACGTCTGCGGCATCGAGTTCCGCTCGCAGGCAATCGGAGAACATGTACACCGCGGCCTTCGAGGTGCAGTAGGCGTTCAAGGATTTCAACGGCGCGAAGGCCGCCATGGACGAGACGTTGACGATGTGTCCGCCAGTGCCACGCTCAACGAGCCTCTTACCAAAAGCCCTGCAGCCGTTGACGACACCGCCGAGATTGATGTCCAATACCCGGCCCCATTGTTCTTCGGGCGTCTTGAGGAACTCCCCCGCCTGACCTATGCCGGCGTTGTTGACAACGATGTCGGGCACACCGTGTTTGGCACACACCTCGTCGGCGAACCGTTCCACGGCTTCGGAGTCCGACACGTCGAGCACGTACGGATGGGCGGTACCGCCGCGCGCGACGATTTGAGCGGCGGTTTCCTTCACGCTCGCCTCGTTGATATCGCTGACGACGAGTTCGGCGCCTGCGCGGGCGAAGGCGAGCGCGGTTTCCCTGCCGATGCCGCTGCCCGCGCCCGTGACCGACACCAGCGTGTCACCGAACTCGTCGCGTTTGCGGCCGACCTGTGCACGCAGCAGCGACCGACTGGCCGGCTTGCCTTCGAGGAAGTCGACAAGTTCGCCGACGGCGGCAGCCATCACCTGAGGGTGAGACATCGGCGACCAATGTCCCGCGTTGATGTCGCGACGCCACAGCCGCGGCACCCATCGCGAGAGGTCGTCGAAACCGTGCGGGCGCACGACCGGGTCCTTGGCGCCGACGATCAACTGCACCGGCACGCTGACGTAGCGGTCGCCGGAGGGTTTCGTCGGCGGTGAGACCGCCAACGCGCGGTAGATCTTCAGCGTGTTTATGAGGTCGAGGGCCGCCGTCTCGCCGCGGTAGCGCTGTTCGGCGGGAACCCGGTCGGTGAGCAGCTTGTCACCTTTCGCCCGCAGCAGGCGTTTGAACACCGCAGGTGCGACCACAGGCAGAGCGAACGGGTACCAGTACGTCAACCGGAGGAGCCTGTCGAGCGCGCGCGCGAACTGCACGGGCCGGTACGGCCGTTTGAGGCTGTCGAAGATGGAGCCGCCGTACTGGGCGGTGCCGGGGCCGGACGCCGAGGTGAACGACGCGATCCGGTCGCTGGCGCCAGGCCGGCTCAGGTACTCCCAGGTGGCCACCGAACCCCAGTCGTGACCCAGCACGTGCACGGGCTCGCCAGGGCTGACCGCGGCGATGACCGAGCCAAGGTCGTCGGCCAGCTTGGACATGGTGTATGCCGCAATGGGTTTCGGCACAGAGGATTTGCCCACACCCCTGTTGTCGAACCGGATGATCCGAAACCGGTCGGCCAGCCGAGGGACGACGCCGTCCCACAACACGTGCGAATCGGGCCAGCCGTGGGTCATCACCAGTGTCGGCCCGTCCGGGTTGCCCTGCTCGTATACGGCAATGCGGACTCCGTCGGCGCTGTCGACGAACCGTTCGGTGATCGCGTTCTCCACGAGCGGTACCCTAGCGGTCCTCCAGCTCCTGGCGGGCGGCGCGTTCGCGTTCGATGCGACGGCGGGCGTCGTAGTCGCGCATGCGCTGCGGATAGCCGACCTTCTGCACGTCGTAGACCGGAATCTGCAGCCGTTCGCTCAGCCGCCGTGCGCCCGCATCGCCACCGGCACGCCGCCGCGTCCATTCGCCGTCTCCGGCCACCAGCACCACCGTGATGTCGGTGACGGTGGTCTGCGGCTCGACGAACGCCTCGACGCCGGTGCGCTCGCCCACCCACTGCCGCATGTACGCCAGGTCGGCCGCGGGGTCATTGCCGCCACTCCGGCGCGCGGCGCGGCCACCCCGAAACCTGTCGAACAGTCCCAACTGGGCCGTACTCCTTCCGGAGCTCGCGCGCTCCACCTCTCTCGATAGTGCCAGAGCAAAAGCGGTACAGGTTCGGGGCGAGCGGTCTCGCTGGACGTGACAGGATGGGAACCGGCATTAGATCAGTGGCGACCAACCGTTCGAGGGAGTCAACAGACATGGGAACTTCCGTCCAGATGCCGGCACTCGGTGAGAGCGTCACCGAGGGGACCGTCACCCGTTGGCTCAAGCAAGAGGGTGACACGGTTGAGCAGGACGAACCGTTGCTCGAGGTTTCCACCGATAAGGTCGACACCGAGATCCCGGCCCCCGCCGCAGGCGTGCTGACCAAGATCATCGCCCAGGAAGACGACACCGTCGAGGTCGGCGGCGACCTGGCCGTGATCGGTGAGGCTGGCGAGGACAGCGGGGGCGGCGAGGAGGAGAAGTCCGAGGAACCCGCCGAGGAGAAGTCCGAGGAACCCGCCGAGGAAGATAAACCCGCCGAGGAGCCCGCCGAGGAAGAGAAGCCCGCCGAGGAGCCCGCCGACGAGGAGAAGCCCGCCAAGGAAGAGAAGCCGGCAGCCTCATCGGACGGCGGTGACGCCACCCCGGTGCTGATGCCCGAACTGGGCGAGTCGGTCACCGAAGGCACCGTGACCCGCTGGCTGAAGAAGGTCGGCGACAGCGTCGAGGTGGACGAGCCGCTGCTCGAAGTGTCCACCGACAAGGTCGACACCGAGATCCCTTCGCCGGTGGCCGGCACGCTGGTCGCCATCAGCGCAGAGGAGGACGACACCGTCGCCGTCGGCGGCGAGCTGGCGAAGATCGGCGCGGCCGGGTCGGCGCCGGCCGAAAAGCCTGAACCCAAACCGGAACCGAAGCAAGAACCCAAAGAGGAACCGAAGGAAGAGGCCAAGGAGCCCGAGCCGAAACCGGAGCCCAAGGAGAAGCCCAAGGAAGAGTCGAAGCCCGAGCCGAAGTCCGAGCCGAAGCCCGAACCCAAGCCGGAGCCGAAACCGGAACCGCAAGCAGCGCAGGAACCGTCGGGTGACGGCGCACCATACGTCACGCCTCTGGTGCGAAAGCTCGCCAGCGAGAACAACGTTGACCTCGGTTCGATAAAGGGCAGCGGTGTCGGCGGCCGGATCCGCAAGCAGGATGTGCTGGCCGCGGCAGAAGCCAAGAAGGCGCCAGCCGCCAAGGAGGAGCCCGCCGCCAAAGAGGCGCCGGCACCTGCGGCCAAGGCGGAAGCGCCTTCTGCGTTGGCGCATCTGCGCGGCACGACGCAGAAGGCCTCCCGCATCCGGCAGATCACCGCGAAGAAGACCCGCGAATCTCTGCAAGCCACAGCGCAATTGACGCAAACGCACGAGGTCGACATGACCAGGATCGTGGCGCTGCGGGCGCGGGCCAAGAGCAAGTTCGCCGAGCGGGAGGGCGTCAACCTGACGTATCTGCCGTTCATCGCGCGGGCGGTCATCGACGCGTTGAAGGCCCACCCGAACGTCAACGCCAGCTACAACGAGGACAGCAAGGAGATCACCTACTACGACGCCGAGCACCTCGGCTTCGCGGTGGACACCGATCAGGGCCTGCTGTCGCCGGTGATTCACAACGCGGGCGATCTGTCGCTCGCGGGCCTGGCGCGAGCCATTGCCGACATCGCGGCGCGGGCCCGGTCGGGCGATCTCAAACCCGACGAGTTGTCGGGCGGGACCTTCACGATCACGAACATCGGCAGCCAGGGTGCGCTGTTCGACACTCCGATCCTGGTTCCGCCGCAGGCGGCGATGCTGGGTACCGGTGCGATCGTCAAGCGCCCCAGGGTGGTGGTCGACGACACGGGTAACGAATCGATCGGCGTGCGCTCGATCGCCTACCTGCCGTTGACATATGACCACCGACTCATCGACGGCGCGGACGCTGGTCGCTTCCTGACCACCATCAAGCGTCGGCTCGAGGAAGGCGCGTTCGAGGCGGACCTGGGACTGTAGGCACCAGTGGCCACCGTTGCAATTGCGGGGTCCTCGGGGCTGATCGGCTCGGCGCTGGTCTATGCGCTCAGGGCCACCGACCACCGCGTGGTTCGCATCGTGCGGCGCGCGCCGTCGAATTCCGATGAGCTGTTCTGGAATCCGGATACCGGTGAGTTCGACGCGAACGCGCTGCACGGGGTCGACGCCGCGGTCAACATGTGCGGCGTCAACGTCGGCGCCAAAAGGTGGTCGGGGGCGTTCAAGCAGAGCCTGCGCGACAGCCGGATAGACCCCACCGAGGTGCTCTCCGAGGCGGTGGCGTCGGCGGACGTCCCCGTGCTCGTCAACGCCAGCGCGGTCGGCTACTACGGCGATACCGGCAACCGGATCGCCGACGAAACCGCGCCGCAGGGTCGTGGGTTCCTTGCCCAGCTGTGCCGGGATTGGGAGGCAGCGACCGCACCTGCGCAGCACGCGGGCGCCCGCGTCGTGCTGACCCGCACCGGGCTGGTGCTGTCACCGCGCGGCGGGATGCTGGGCCGGCTGCGGCCGCTGTTCTCGCTGGGGCTCGGCGCCCGCCTGGGCAGCGGCCGTCAGTACATGCCGTGGATCAGCCTCGAAGACCAGGTCCGCGCGCTGCTGTTCGCGATCTTCCATGACGAGGTGTCGGGTCCGGTGAACTTCACCGGACCAGCGCCGGTGACCAACTCCGAGTTCACGACGGCGATGGGCCGTGCGGTGAACAGGCCGACGCCACTGATGGTTCCGGGCTTCGCGCTGCGGACGCTGGTGGGCGAATTCGCGCAGGAAGGTCTGCTCGGCGGGCAGCGGGCCATCCCCGCGGCGCTCGAACGCGCCGGCTACGAGTTCCGCCACAACACCGTTGGCGAGGCGCTGGCCTACGTCACGAGTACGGTCGAATTGTGAGTTCTATCCGGTCGGCCACCGCACCGATCGACGTTCGGCGGTTGGGCACCCTCGACTACGAAGACGCGTGGGCACTGCAGCGCGGGTTGGCGGACGCGCGCGTCGCGGGCGGACCCGACACGCTGCTGCTGCTCGAGCACCCGTCGGTCTACACGGCGGGTCGCCGCACGCTGCCCGCCGAAAGACCCAGTGCGGCCGCCTCCGATATTCCTGTCATCGACACCGACCGCGGCGGCAAGATCACCTGGCACGGTCCCGGCCAGCTGGTCGGATATCCGATCATCGGGCTGACCGAACCGCTCGATGTGGTCAATTTCGTTCGGCGCATTGAAGAGTCGTTGATTCACGTATGCGCCGACCTCGGGCTGCAAACCGTGCGCGTCGCGGGCCGCTCGGGCGTGTGGGTGCCTGCGGACGCCAAGGGTCCTGCGCGGAAGGTCGGCGCGATCGGCGTTCGCGTGTCGCGGGCGACGACACTGCACGGTTTCGCGCTGAACTGCGACTGCGACCTGAACGCATTCTCCGCGATCGTGCCGTGCGGCATCGCCGACGCGGGGGTCACCTCGCTGACCGCCGAACTCGGCCGTCACGTCGGCGTTGACGACGTCATCGACCCGGTGACGACCGCCCTGTGCGACGCGCTCGACGGCCGCCTGCGAGTAGCGTTGACGTCGTGACCGTCGCTCCAGAAGGCAGGAAACTGCTGCGTCTCGAGGTCCGCAACGCGCAGACTCCGATCGAGCGCAAGCCGCCGTGGATCAAGACCCGGTTGAGGACGGGCCCGGAGTACACGCAGCTGAAGAACCTGGTGCGCCGGGAGGGCCTGCACACCGTCTGCGAGGAAGCCGGTTGCCCCAACATCTACGAATGCTGGGAGGACCGGGAGGCGACGTTCCTGATCGGCGGCGAGCAGTGCACGCGCCGGTGCGACTTCTGCCAGATCGACACCGGCAAGCCCGCCGACCTGGACCGCGACGAGCCACGCAGGGTGGCAGAAAGCGTCGCGTCGATGGGGCTGCGGTACGCCACCATCACCGGTGTGGCGCGCGACGACCTGCCCGACGGCGGTGCATGGCTGTACGCCGAGACGGTGCGCTACATCAAGAAGCTCAACCCCGACACAGGCGTCGAGTTGCTGATCCCTGACTTCAACGGCGAACCGGCACTCCTCGAGCAGGTCTTCGAATCACGGCCAGAAGTGTTGGCGCACAACGTCGAAACGGTGCCGCGTATCTTCAGGCGGATCAGGCCCGCGTTCCGTTACGACCGCAGCCTCGTGGTGCTCACCGCGGCGCGCGACTACGGGCTGGTGACCAAGAGCAACCTGATCCTCGGTATGGGTGAGACCTCCGACGAGGTGCGCACAGCGCTGAGAGATCTGCTCGACGCGGGCTGCGACATCGTCACCATCACGCAATACCTTCGCCCGTCGGCGCGCCATCACCCGGTGGAGCGCTGGGTGCACCCCGACGAGTTCGTCGAGCACGCGGCGTTCGCCGAGGAGCTCGGCTTCGCCGGGGTGCTCGCCGGGCCGCTGGTGCGGTCGTCCTATCGGGCCGGACGCCTCTATGCGCAGGCAGCGGGATCGAGGGTCTCGCGCCCACCCGTATCCTGAACAGATGGCGAAGACCCGCAACAAAGCCGAGCTGAAGGCCGCGAAGGCCGAGGCGAAGGCCGCCCGCAAAGAGGCATCCAAGCAGCGCCGCAGTCAGCTGTGGCAGGCGTTCCAGATCCAGCGCAAGGAGGACAAGCGGCTGCTGCCGTACATGATCGGCGCGTTCGTGCTGATCGTGGCGGCCTCCGTGGTGGCCGCGGTGTTCGCGGGCGGGTTCACGATGTACACGCTGATCCCGCTGGGCGTTGTGCTCGGTGCCCTGGTGGCGTTCATCATCTTCGCGCGCAGGGCACAGAAGTCGGTCTACCGCAAGGCGGAGGGGCAGGCCGGCGCGGCGGCGTGGGCGCTGGAGAACCTTCGCGGCAAGTGGCGCGTGACGCCTGGCGTGGCGGCGACCGGCCATCTGGACGCGGTGCACAGGGTCATCGGCAGGCCGGGCGTCATCTTCGTCGGCGAAGGCTCCGCCGCGCGGGTGAAACCGCTACTGGCACAGGAGAAGAAGCGAACCGCGCGCATCATCGGGGACATCCCGATCTACGACGTCGTGATAGGCAACGCAGACGGCGAGGTTCCTCTTGGCAAACTGGAGCGCCACCTGACCAAGCTGCCTGCCAACATCACCGTCAAGCAGATGGACGTGCTGGAGTCGCGGCTGGCCGCGCTGGGCTCGAAAATCGGCCCGGCGGCGATGCCAAAGGGTCCAATGCCGAACGCGGCGAAGATGCGGGGTATGCAGCGGACGGTTCGCAGGCGCTAGCGCCGCACCACCGCGGTGTTCGTCAGCCGATCATGGAGTCCGCGCAGGTCGGTGTCGGTGAACAGTGGCGGGACCACCAGGGCGATCAAGATACCGCGCACCAGCGCGCGGCCGAACCCGACATGGAGCCGGTTGTCGACGGGTATGACGATCAGCCCGAGAGCGAACTGGCCGGGCGTGAAGCCGAACAGCCGGACCGACACCGCACCCAGCGCGAACCAGATGACCAGCACTGCAGTGGACAGCGACTGGATGCTGACCCATCCGAACGTCATGGCCAGGGCGGCGAGACCGTAGCCGATCAGCCAGTCGACGGACAGCGCACCGAGGCGCCTGCCCATCCGGGCCAGGGACCTCGATCCAGTCGGGGGTAGACCTAGGCGCTGACCTGGATAATCATTAGTTCTCTGGTCGGTGGGTCCCGGACCGACGGGCGGCGGACCGGATAGCCAGTTGCCGAAGCTGGAAGGCATGGGTTCAGCATAGGTCTGGCCGAATTGCGTAACTTCGGCGCAACATACGGTTGACTGCCGTGCAACATCGTGTCCATACCGTCATCCCGCGGGTTAACAAGAACTAAGGAGAGTCTCAGTGGCAGAAAAGACCGCCGACGACGTCATGAAGCAGATCAAGGACGAGGAAGTCGCCTACGTCGACATCCGGTTCTGCGACCTGCCCGGTGTCGTCCAGCACTTCTCGATCCCGGCGTCGGCGTTCGACGAGAGCGTTTTCGAGGACGGATTGGCCTTCGACGGCTCGTCGGTGCGCGGCTTCCAGTCCATCCACGAGTCGGACATGATGCTGCTGCCGGATCCGGCAACGGCACGTATCGACCCGTTCCGTGAGGCGAAGACGCTGAACCTCAACTTCTTCGTGCACGACCCGTTCACCCGCGAGGCGTACTCCCGCGACCCGCGCAACGTGGCCCGCAAGGCGGAGAACTACCTGGCCAGCACCGGAATCGCGGACACCGCGTACTTCGGCGCCGAGGCCGAGTTCTACATCTTCGACTCGGTCGCCTTTGACTCGCGGATGAACGGCACGTTCTACGAGATCGACTCCGAGGCGGGCTGGTGGAACACCGGTGAGCCGTTCGAGTCTGACGGCAGCCCCAACCGGGGGTACAAGGTGCGCCCAAAGGGTGGCTACTTCCCGGTTGCGCCGTATGACCACTACGTCGACCTGCGCGACCGGATGTGCACCAACTTGCAGAACGCGGGCTTCGTGCTCGAGCGCGGGCACCACGAGGTGGGCACCGCGGGCCAGGCGGAGATCAACTACAAGTTCAACACGCTGCTTCACGCGGCCGACGACTTGGTGCTGTTCAAGTACATCATCAAGAACACCGCGTGGCAGGCCGGCAAGACGGTGACGTTCATGCCGAAGCCCCTGTTCGGCGACAACGGCTCGGGTATGCACGCCCACCAGTCGCTGTGGAAGGACGGCAGCCCGCTGTTCCACGACGAGTCGGGTTACGCCGGCCTGTCGGACACGGCTCGCCACTACATCGCCGGCATCCTCCACCACGCGCCATCGCTGCTGGCGTTCACCAACCCGACGGTGAACTCCTACAAGCGCCTGGTGCCCGGCTACGAGGCGCCGATCAACCTGGTGTACAGCCAGCGCAACCGCTCGGCGTGTGTGCGCATCCCGATCACGGGCAACAACCCGAAGGCCAAGCGCCTCGAGTTCCGCTGCCCCGACAGCTCGGGCAACCCGTACCTGGCGTTCGCGGCGATGATGATGGCCGGGCTGGACGGCATCAAGAAGAAGCTGGAGCCGCAGGCACCGATCGACAAGGACCTCTACGAGCTGCCGCCGGACGAGGCCGCCAGCATCCCGCAGGCGCCGACGTCGCTCTCGGCGGTGATCGACCGCCTCGAGGAGGACCACGAATACCTTACTGAGGGCGGGGTTTTCACCGAGGACCTGATCGAGACGTGGATCTCCTACAAGCGCGAGAACGAGATTCTGCCGGTGCAGATCCGTCCTCACCCGTACGAGATCGCGCTGTACTACGACGTGTAACCAACGCTGCAATCGGGCCGGACGAGCCGTATCGCCCGGCCCTTTTGCACGTTAGGTCGGTTGGCGCGTCCCGAGATTTGCACCATGGCTGTGCTGGCCGGATAACGACCCAGGTGCAGAACGCGGCACAGACGAGTAACAGTGCCGCCGCAGCTGTGAAAATCCTGTCCTGTCCGGGCGTAGGGTCAGCACATGACGAACCTGGACACCCGTCTGGCGGGTTATCACTCCCCTGTCTTGAGTGCTTTCCGCATCATCTTTGGCCTTCTCTATACGCTGCACGGCTCGATAAAGCTGTTCGGATGGCCGTTGGGCGAGGCCGTCCCGGTCGGCACGTGGCCGTTCTGGTGGGCCGGCCTGGTCGAGTTCGTGCTCGGCATCATGATCACCCTCGGGTTCCTGACCCGCATCGCGGCGTTCATCGCGTCCGGCGAGATGGCGTTCGCGTATTTCTATCAGCACTGGCCGCCGCTATCGGGCAACGGCACGATGGCCAGCTTCTGGCCGTTCGACCCGGCGTTGGGCGGCAACGGCGGCGAGCTGGTCATCCTGTTCTGCTTCGCGTTCCTGTTGATTGCGACGACCGGCGCGGGCGCCGCGGCCGTGGATGCTCGTCGGCGGGGCGGCCTTGGGCGCGGCTCGGCCCGTGGCGCACCAGCGCGACGTGTCGACATGGCTGCCGACGCGCGCTATCGCGACGACGCCCCGCCGCGCCGCCGGTTCATGGACCGCTTCCGCCGTTAGGTAAAGGGCAAGACCCTCGCCCCGCGTCGCCGATTGGGCTGGGCCGCTCGAGTCGTGTACCCCGTAGTGCATCCGCACGTCACCTGGCTGTGCATGTCCGATCAGTCGTGTTTCGCCTCGTAGCGCAGCAGGACCGTGCCGCCCGGGAAGGTGCGGTTCTCCAACAGTCGCAGCGAGATCCATGACGGCAGTGTCGGGAAGTACGGTGTGCCGCCGCCCACGGCGGTGGGCGCGACCACGATCCGGTATTCATCCACCAGTCCGGCCCGCACGATCGGTGCGGCCAGCGTCGCGCCGGCCACCTCCAGCCTGCCGTCGGTTTCGGCTTTCAGCTTCGTTACCACCTCGACCGGGTCGCCGCGTTCCAGGCGGGAGTTCCAGTCGACGGCCTCCAGGGTGCGCGAGAACACGACCTTGGGCATGTCGCGCCAGATGCGCGCGAAGTCGACGATCAGAGGGGTGGCGTCCGGGGCCTTGTCGGCGGTCGGCCAGTACGCGGACATCAGTTCGTAGAGCCGCCGCCCGTAGAACGATAGGGCGGTCTCCCGCTCGAAGTCGTTCCAGTACTGGTGCAGTTCTTCGCTCGGGTCGGACCAGTCGATGTTGCCTTGTGCGTCGACGATGTACCCGTCCACCGACACGTTGAAGCCATAGATGAGTTTGCCCATGCAGATCAGACTGCACCGGAGGGCAAAATTCATCGCGACGCCACGCGAGATATTGTCAAATCCTTGTGGATGGGCGAGCGGCAGGCGGCCCCCGTCGTAGTTGACGAATCGACCGGTCGTTCTATGAGTTTGCCCTTCTCGAACACAGCTCCGGCCCGAACGAGGGCGACCAGGTGCGGCGCGTTCACAGCGCGCCAGCGTGCCTCAGCGGCCTCGATCAGCGTGAACGCCGCCGCGAGCCCGGCCCCGTGGTGACCTTGCTCCTCAAACGCACTGTCGCGAAAGTAGATTCGATGGGGTTCGTCGTGCGCAGATAGATCCAATGCTCCGCCGGCTAGTGGTAGAACTCCAGCAGCACGTCGGCGTCGTCGACGATCTTCGCGACGGCCTCACGTGATCAGGAATGCCGACGCCGTCGTAGCCGAGATCATCTGCGGCCTTGGCGATCTCGACCGCTTACTTGAGTTCACGAAACGCCGTGCTGACGTAGAATTTCATCCGGCGTCGCGCGCCCACGCCGGCTTGATGAAGATGCCCTCTGCCTCGACCGTCTTGCCGTCCGCGTCACTCATGTGACCGCTCACGAATGTCTTTGACCCGTCCGTGCGCTCTATCGCGGCCTCCGCCCGCAGCCGCCCCAGTGGCGTGCCCCGCAAAAACCGCAATGTGATGGTGCCGGTGAAGCGCGGCTTGGTCAGACCCTCACTGGCCGCTTCGCCGAGCAGTTGGTCAAGCACCAGGGCGAGAATCCCGCCGTGCACCCACCCCGGCGGTCCCTGGTACGGCTCCCCCAACTCGAACTCGCTCCACCACAAGCCATCCCGCTCCTGATGCATCACCAGCGGTGGGGCAATCGCATTGCGAAACCCCGTCACCGGATTCCCGGCCACCACCGGGCGCCCGTCCACGGCGAAGCGCGGCGACCTCTCGTCCGCGCTGATTTCCAGCTTCTCGGCCGCGGCTTCGATCGCGGCCTGCGCCTCGCCGATCGTCGCCTCGTCCGCGCCTGTACGAATGGCCGCCTCGATCAGGCGCCGCACGGATGTCGCCAACGGTGTGTACAGCGCCTCCAGCTGATCTCGTTCGGCGGCCGAAATCGCCTCAAACGAGAAATCCATACCCTCAGCCACCAAACACCTTTCGTACCACCGTCTTTGCGCGACGGGTCACCCGCAGATAGTTGTCGAGGAACTCGCCGCCGTCGTCGGTGGCCCAGCCCGCGGCCAGCGCGACCGCATTGAGCTGCCTGCCCGGCCCCGGCAGTTGATCAGTTGGCTTGCCGCGCACCAACACCAGCGCATTGCGCGCCCGCGTCGCCGTCAGCCATGCCTCTCGCAATAGGTCGACATCGCCCTCGGCGATCAACTCCGCCGCCCCGATGGCATCCAGCGTCTTCAGCGTCGAAGTGTTGTGCAGGGCCGGGATCATGTGCGCATGCCGAAGCTGCAGCAGCTGAACCGTCCACTCGATATCGGCTAGCCCGCCACGCCCGAGCTTGGTGTGCGTGTTGGGATCTGCACCGCGTGGTAGCCGTTCGGAGTCGACCCGCGCCTTGATCCTTCGGATCTCCTGCACCGCTTCGACCGACACGCCGCCCGACGGGTACCGCGTCTTGTCGACCATCAACAGGAATCGCTCGCCGAGATCCTCGTCCCCCGCCACCCGATGCGCGCGCAGCAGCGCCTGAATCTCCCACGGCTGCGCCCACTGTTCGTAGTACGTCGCATACGACGCCAACGTCCGCACCAGCGAGCCGTTCCGTCCCTCGGGCCTCAGGCCCGCGTCGACCTCAAGCGGCGGATCGGCGCTCGGCGTACCCAACAATGACCGCACCTGTTCCGCGATCGTGATCGACCAACGCACAGCGGCGGATTCGTCGACGCCGGAGATGGGTTCGCACACGAACATCACGTCGGCGTCGGAGCCGTAGCCCAGCTCGCCGCCACCCAGCCGGCCCATGCCGATCACCGCGATCCGTGCGGGCGCTTCACCGTCCGACGGTGTGTTCGCGCGGATCACCGCTTCCAACGCCGCCTGCAACACCGCCACCCACACCGCGGTCAGCGCGTTGCAAACATCAACCACCCCAAGCATTCCCAACAGATCCGCCGACGCGACACGGGCCAGTTCCCGACGACGCAGCGTTCGGGCCGCCGCGATCGCTCGCACCGGATCGGGATGCCGGCCAGCCGACGCGACCAATGCCCGCGCCACCCCGTCGGGCTCGACCTCGAGCAGCTTCGGCCCGCTCGGCCCGTCCGCGTACTGCTGGATGACTTCAGGCGCCCGCATCAACAGGTCCGGCACGTACGCCGAGGTACCCAACACCTGCATCAGCCGCTTGGCGACAGCGCCCTCGTCCCGCAGCGTCGACAGATACCACCGCTGGTCGGACAGCTCGTCGCTGATCCTGCGATACGACAGCAGGCCTGCATCCGGATCGGGGGTGTCCGACAGCCAGTCGAGCAGCGTCGGCAGCAGCACCTGCTGAACACGACCGCGCCGACCGGTCTGTCCGGTCAGCGCCGCGAGATGGGTCAACGCGCTTTGCGGACCCTCGTATCCCAATGCGGCGAGCTGACGTTCGGCCGCCTCCGGCGTCAGCATCGCCGGCCGGCCGACCGACTCCAGCAGCGGCTGATAGAAGAGCTTGGCGTGCAGCCGCGACACTCGGTGGCTCTGCCGCTTGAGCTCTTCCCGTAACACCCCGAGCGAGTCGTGCCGACCGTCAGGCCTCATGTGCGCCGCGCGCGCGAGCCAGCGCATGGCCTCGTCGTCGTCCTCGTCGGGCAGCATGTGCGTGCGCTTGAGCCGCTGTAGCTGCAGGCGGTGCTCGAGCAGCCGAAGGAACTCGTATGACGCGGTCAGGTTTGCGGCGTCGTCGCGGCCGATGTAGCCGCCCGCACCCAGGGCCGCAAGCGCGTCCACCGTCGAGGCCACATGCAGCGACTCGTCGTTTCGGCCATGCACCAGCTGCAGCAGTTGTACGGCGAACTCGACGTCGCGCAGTCCGCCGGTGCCGAGCTTGAGCTCCCTGGATCTCTCCCCTGCGGGTACCAGCGCCTCGACGCGGCGGCGCATCGCCTGCACTTCGGGAACGAAGTCCTCGCGTTCGCACGCCGTCCACACCTTCGGCATCAGCGCCGCGACGTACTGCTCGCCCAGCTCCGGGTCGCCGGCCGCGGGCCGCGCCTTCATCAGCGCCTGAAACTCCCAGGTCTTGGCCCAGCGCTCGTAGTAGGTGACGTGTGAGTCCAGCGTCCGCACGAGCTGACCCTGCTTGCCCTCCGGCCGCAGCGCCGCGTCGACCTCGAAGAAAGCCTCCGACGCGAACCGCATCATTTCGCCCGCCACCCTCGTGGTGACGGCGTCGGCCTCTGCGGCGACGAAGATGACGTCGACGTCGCTGACGTAGTTCAGCTCGCGGGCACCGCATTTGCCCATCGCGATCACCGCAAGCCGGGGCGGCTCGCCGTCCTCATCGCACACCGAACGCGTCGCAACCGTCAGCGATGCAGCCAATGCGGCATCGGCCAGGTCCGACAGGTGTTCGCCGATCTGGGTGTACGGCAGCACAGGCTCGTTCTCCACGACCGACGCGAGGTCCAGCCCCGCCAGGACCAGCAGCCGGTCGCGATAGAGCGTCCGCATAATGGGCAGGGCATCCTTTGTGCCACTTGCCGATTCGGCGGCCCCGGTCAGCTCGGTGCGCAGTTCGTTGGCCGACGGCAAAGACACATCGCCGGCCAGCAGATGCCAGGACTGCGGGTGAGCGACCAAGTGGTCGCCCAGCGCCAGCGATGACCCCAGTACACCGAACAGCCGACCGCGAAGCGCCTTGTCCTTGAGCATCGCCTGGTTGAGTTCGTCCCAGTCCCTGCCCGCCGCCTCGGCCAGCCGCACCATCGTCCGCAGCGCGACATCGGCGTCGGGCGCTCGTGACAACGACCACAGCAGCTCGACGTGCGATTCGGTGTTCCAGCCCAGTTGGTCCAGATCAGCAGGGGCCGACGGTTCGACCAGCCCTAGCCGGCCAGCGCTGGGCAGCTTCGGTCGCTGCGTCGCGGGTTTGGCCACATTCATGACCGTAGCGCAGGCTTGGCCAGCGCCTCAGAGCGACAGATAGGTCTTCAGCTCGAACGGCGTGACGTGGCTGCGGTAGTTCTCCCACTCGGTGCGCTTGTTACGCAGGAAGAAGTCGAATACGTGCTCCCCCAACGCTTCCGCGACGAGTTCCGAGTTCTCCATCTCCGACAGCGCGACGCCGAGGCTGCCCGGCAGCTCCTTGTAGCCCATCGCGCGGCGTTCCTCGGGGGTGAGGCTCCACACGTTGTCCTCGGCCTGCGGGCCGAGCACGTAGCCCTTCTCCACCCCCCGCAGACCGGCGGCCAGCAACACGGCGAATGTCAGGTACGGGTTGCACGCCGAGTCGGGGCTGCGCACCTCGATGCGGCGCGACGACGCCTTGCGCGGCGTGTACATCGGCACCCTGACCAACGCCGAGCGGTTGGCGAAGCCCCACGACGCGGCCGTCGGTGCCTCACCGCCGTGCACCAGCCGCTTGTACGAGTTGACCCACTGGTTTGTCACCGCGCTGATCTCGGTGGCGTGCTCCAAAATGCCTGCGATGAACGACTTTCCGGTGTTCGACAGCTGCAGCGGATCGTCCGCACTGTAGAAGGCGTTCGTCTCGCCCTCGAACAGGCTCATGTGGGTGTGCATCGCCGAGCCCGGGTATTCGGCGAACGGCTTGGGCATGAACGACGCCTTCACGCCGTCGTCGAGCGCGACCTCCTTGACCACGTAGCGGAACGTCATCACGTTGTCGGCCATCGACAGGGCGTCGGCGTAGCGCAGGTCGATCTCCTGCTGGCCGGGCGCGCCCTCGTGGTGGCTGAACTCCACCGAGATACCCATCTGCTCCAGCGCGTCGATGGCGTGCCTGCGGAAGTTCGGCGCCGAGTCGTGCACGGCCTGGTCGAAGTAGCCGCCGTTGTCGGCCGGGATGGGAGCGGTGCCGTCGTCTGGTCCCGGCTGCAGAAGGAAGAACTCGATCTCCGGGTGCACGTAGCAGGAGAAGCCCAGGTCGCTGGCCTTGGCCAGCTGGCGGCGCAGCACATGCCGCGAGTCGGCCCACGACGGCGAACCGTCGGGCATGGTGATGTCGCAGAACATCCGCGCCGAGTGGTGCTTGCCCGAGCTGGTGGTCCACGGCAGCACCTGGAAGGTGGACGGATCGGGCCTGGCAACGGTGTCGGACTCCGACACCCGGGCAAAACCTTCGATCGACGAGCCGTCGAAGCCGATGCCCTCCTCGAAGGCCCCTTCGAGCTCGGCGGGCGCGATCGCAACCGACTTGAGGTATCCGAGGACGTCGGTGAACCACAGCCGGACGAATCGGATGTCCCGTTCTTCCAGCGTGCGCAGCACAAATTCCTTCTGGCGATCCATTACCGCAGCGTAGGTACCGGCTGTTAAATCTGTGTTACAGGGTCGATGCGACCCAGCACCGGATTTCGTTTACCGCCGCGCGGGCGATGGGTACCCGTTAGACCGATCGGGATGGGTGGAGACCACACATGAAGACCAAAAAAATCACAGTCACGGCAGCAGTCGCGGCAGCCATCAGCGCTGTGGGATTAGGTCTTGGCGCGGGTACGGCTCAGGCCGATCGGATCTGGGTTCCCGACATCCCGGGAATTCCATGGGGTCCGGGACACTGGGTTGACGAGTGGGTTCCCGGCCCGAATCTCGGGCCACCGGGGCAGATCAAGAATGCATGGTGTCCCTGGAACCCGCCCGGTCACTGGACCGGCGGTCCGCACGGGATCCCCTGCAGCTGATTCTCCGGATCAACACCGCAGCCCTTCCGGCGGCTTCACGCCGTCGACCAGAAACGCGACGACGGCACTGTCGATGCAGGCATCGCCGTTGAACACCACGGTGTGCTGGGTGCCGTCGAAGGTGATCAGGGGGGATTGCATCTGCTTGGCCAGATCGACACCCGCCTGGTAAGGGGTGGCGGGGTCGTGGGTGGTGGACACCACGACGACCTTCCCCGGACCCGGTGAAGTCGCGGGGTGCGGCCTCGCGGTGGAAGTCACGGGCCACATCGCGCAGACATCACGCGGAGCGAAACCCGTGAAGGAGCCGTAGCTGAGGAACGGTGCGGCCGCGCGGCTTCGTTGGTCGGCGGCCGCCCACACGGCCGGCTCCGTCGGGAACTGGGCGTTGACGCAGCGGATCGAGTAGAACGCGTCCTGCGAATTCTGGTAGTGCCCGGACGGATCGCGGTTCAGATAGTCGTCGGCGAGCAACAGTAGGTCGCCGGGGTCGGTCCCACGCTGCAGCCCCAGCAGTCCACTGGTGAGGAACTTCCAGTACTGCCGGGAGTAGAGCGCGTTGACGGTACCGGTGATCGCGTCCTGGTAGCTCAGGCCGCGGGGGTCCGAGGTCGCAGCGGGCCGCGCGACAAGTGGGTCGGTCAGCTGGTGGTAGCGGTTGACGAACTGCGCTGGGTCGGTGCCGAGCGGACAGCCGGCCGACTGCGCACAGTCGGCGGCGTAATCCTCGAATGCCGTTTGGAATCCCGCCATTTGACGCAGGTTTTCGTCGATGGGGTCCAGGTTCGGGTCGATCGCACCGTCGAGGACCATCGCCCGGATCCGGGAGGGGTATGCCTCCGCGTACGCCACGCCGATTTCGGTGCCGTAGGAGAACCCGAGGTAGCTGATTTGGTTCTCGCCCAACGCCGCCCGCACAACGTCCATGTCGTGCGCGGTGGTGGGGGTGCCGACGCTGGCGAGAAAGTGCTTGCCCACCCGGTCGGCGCACTGCTGCGCGTATTGGCGGTACAGACCTTCGATGTGCGCGACACCCGCTTGGCTGTAGTCGGCGTTCGGTTCCCTTCGGTAGGCGTCGAATTCGGCATCCGTGCGGCAGCGCAGCTGGGGCGTGGAATGGCCGACTCCGCGTGGGTCGAAGCCGACCAGGTCGAACCGGCGTGCGATCTCGGTGTCGGCGAGCACCGCGCCCATACCCGCGACGGTGTCGACCGCCGACGCCCCCGGGCCGCCGGGGTTCACCATCAGCACCCCGATGCGGTCACCGCCGGCAGGTATCCGGATGACCGCCAATTGTGCTTGTGCGCCTTCGGGATTGGCGTAGTCGACTGGGACTGAAACGGTGCCGCACTGCGCCGTCGGAATAGCGCTTGTGTCGTCGACGATCTGTTGGCAGCCGCCCCAGACCGGCGGCGCACCGTACGTCTCGGTCGGCTGGCCCTCCGGCGTCGCCGACGCGGGCGGACACGCGATGCCGGCCACCAGCACGCATGCCAGCAGCGTCGCGCCAGTCCTCCCCACCCGCCACATGGCAGTCATCGTCGCATGCAGGTCACGGCCGCGGCGAAGCCGCAATCGGACGGTGACCGTTCGGAGACCCAGGCGTGCCCAGATATCGAGTTTTGTTGCTCAGCAACGAGTGTCCGGCGGCGGCACCTTCACGTCGATGAGATAAGTGGCGACGATGTCGTCGATGCATTGGTTGCCCTGGAAGGCGACCGTGTGCTGGGTGCCGTCGAAGGTGACGAGAGTGCCCCCGAGCTGTTTGGCGAGATCGACGCCGGCCTGATAGGGCGTGGCCGGGTCGTCGGTCGTGGAGATCACCAGGGTGGGCGGTAAGTCCTTGGCCGAGATCTCGTGCGGCTCCGATGTCGGAGGGACCGGCCAGAACGCACAGGTATCCATCGGCGCATGGCCGGTGAATTCGCCATAGCTCAAGAACGGCGCCAATTCCCGGGACTTGCGATCCTTTTCGACGAGCGCGGCTTGGTCGGTTTCAGCAGGTTGGTCGACACAATTGACCGCGACGCGCACATCGGTCGCGTTGTCGTAGTGGCCGTCGTCGTTTCGGTGCATGTACAGATCGGACAGCCTCAGCAGCATGTCACCGCGCCCCTCCCGGAGCTCGTTGAGGCCGTCGGTGAGACGGGGCCAAATGCTCGGCGAGTACAGCGGCAGGATGGTGCCGACGATTGCGTCGCTGTAGGCGAGACCGCGCGGATCCCGTGTCTTGGCGGGCTTGTCCACCAGCGGCTCGACCAGGCTCTTGTACACGTCGGTTGCCTTGGCTGGGTTGGTGCCGAGCGGACAGCTCGGATCCTTGGCGCAGTCGGCGGCGTAGTCGTCGAACGCCTTCTGGAAGGCCGCGGTTTGGCGCAGGTCCTCCTCGATCGGGTCCGCATTGGGATCAATCGCGCCGTCGAGCACAAGCGCCCGCACGTTCTGCGGGAACTGCTCGGCGTATGCGCCGCCGATCCTGGTGCCGTACGAGTAGCCGAGAAAGGTCAGCTTGTCGTCACCGACCGCGGCCCGAATCGCGTCGAGGTCCTTCACGACATTGGCCGTGCCGACGTTCTCCAGGAACCCTTTGCCGTTCTTGTCGACACAGCGCTGAACGAAGGCCTTGGTCTCGTTGTCGATGTGCGCGACGCCTTCAGGCGAGTAGTCGACCTGCGGGTCGGCGCGCAGCCGATCGTTGTCTTCATCGGAGTTGCACCACACCGCGGGCGTCGAGCGCGCGACCCCACGTGGGTCGAAGCCGACCAGGTCGAATCGCTCCCGCACGGATGTCGGTATCGTGCTCACCAGGTTGGCGGCCGACTCGACGCCGGATTCGCCAGGGCCGCCAGGGTTGATGACCAGCGAGCCGATCTTGTCGCCGGTCGCCTTGAATCGGATCATCGCCAGCTGTGCAACGTCACCGTCGGGCTTGTCGTAGTCCACCGGCACGGAGAGCTTGCCGCATTCGGCATCAGGGGGAATGGGGACCAGCGGGTCGGCCGATTTGCAGGGGACCCACCGAATCGGCGACCCGGGCGGTGGCACCGCGATGACGGCTCGACCGTCGATCACCTTGCTACAACCCGCCACCAGCAACACAACCAGTGCGGTCGCAAGGATTCCCTTCTTCAGGTTTTTGCCTCGACTGCCGCTTGTCCCCTGCCCTCCGGGCGTGGGCCCACCGGTCCTCGCTCGTACCTGCGCTGCGATCCTCACTCGCGCTCGCCTTCGGTGCTCATGGCGCTACATGCTGCCATGAAGTGGTATCGGGCCTGGCAGAGCGCTTACTCGGCGCGTCTAGCCCGTGCTGGCCAGCAGTTCGTCGAGTGCGACCTCGAAGTCGTCGGCGAGGTCCCACAGATCGGGCAGAAGTTCCGGGCATGACACGATCCCGACGTCCAGCTTCCCGTTCAGCGACATCACAGTGATGTTGAGGGCCGACCCGTGGAATATCGGCCCGAGCGGATACATCGCCTTGATCTCGGAGCCCAGGTAGTACAGCGGGACCTGCGGCCCAGGGACGTTGGAGACGACGAGGTTGTGCACCGGACGCGCCCCGCTCAGCCCAGTCCTGGCATACAGCCGCATCGCGACCCCGAACACGGCGGGCGCGGCGAACTGCGACCAGTCCTGCAGCAGCGTCGCACCGATCGCCGAGCTGTGTTGCTTTGCAACGGAATTCGCCTCCGCAATCGCCTTTAGCCGTTCTACGGGCGCATCGATATGTGTCGCCAGGCTGGAAAACATGCCCGACACCTGGTTGCGGCCTGGCCGGTCAGACTTGTCGTGCACCGAGACCGGAACCATCGCCACCAACGTCGAATCCGGTAGCTCCCCACGGTCTTCCAGGAACTTGCGCAGTGTGGTGGACACCAGAGCCATCACCACATCGTTGACCTTGACGCCGAAGTGGTCCTTCACCTTCTTGATGTCTTCGAGGTCCAGTTGCGCATACGCGATGTTGCGGTGGCCGGTCACGTTGGCGTTGAACGCCGTCTGAGGCGCGGCGAAAGGCGACTTCATCGCCAGCCCACCGCGGGCCCGCCTGACGGTGTCGACGATGGATGCGAAGGTCGTCGGCAGCACGTTGACGAGCTTCAACGGGCGGGTGGCGAACTTCATCGCGCCGCTGACCGCGATCTCCAGTCCGCTGCCGCCACCGACCCCCTCGACCGGCTCGGGCGCAGGCGCGTCTGGTTCGGTGCTGCACAACTGCGACATCAGGTTGGCGCCGGTGACGCCGTCCACACCCGCATGGTGCACCTTGGTCATCACGGCGAGCCGACCGCCTGCGTGCGCATCGGTGCCCGCGACGTTCTCGATCACCCACGTCTCCCACAGCGGCCTGCTACGGTCCAGCGGCAGCGACGCGATGTGGCCACATATCTCCGCCAGCTCCTGACGCCCACCTGGCGAAGGAAGACCGATCCGATGCAGATGCCGGTCGACGTCGAAGTCCTCATCCTCTACCCACACCGGGTGGTCGGGATTGAAGCGACTGTCGGCGAGCTTCTCCCGGAACTGCGGCATCGCCTTGATGCGCAGGCCGAGTTGGTCGCGCATTCGGTCAAAGGTGTAGCCGCCCGGCATCGTGGACGTATCGAGCTCCAGAATCGAACACACATGCAATGGCTGTGCTGCGGTCTCGAGGTAGAGGAAACTTGCGTCGAGTCCACTGAGCCGTTGCATGTGGCGATCGTAGTGTGAGGAAATCCACTTAACCGCGAGTTCATCTTCTTGCCATGTGGTGGCACACTGAGGAGGTCAGACGAACCCGGGGACCCGCAATGGGCCTCGAGGATCGACCGAACAGACACAAGGGACAACGATGTCTGAGCAGAGTGTTTACGGTGCTGCCGAAACAACAAAGCCGCGGACGAAGGTCCGCACCCATCACCTCCACAAGTGGAAGTCAGAAGGCCACAAATGGGCCATGCTGACCGCCTACGACTACTCCACCGCCCGCATCTTCGATGACGCGGGCATCCCGGTGCTCCTGGTCGGTGACTCCGCCGCCAACGTGGTGTACGGCTACGACACCACGGTGCCGGTGACGATCGACGAACTGATTCCGCTGGTTCGCGGCGTGGTTCGCGGTGCCCCCCATGCGCTGGTGGTCGCCGACATGCCGTTCGGCAGCTACGAGGCCGGGCCGCAGCAAGCGCTGGAGACCGCCACCCGCTTCCTGAAGGAGACCGGAGCACACGCGGTCAAGCTGGAGGGCGGCGAGCGGGTCGCCGACCAGATCGCGACGCTGACGCAGGCAGGCATCCCGGTGATCGCCCACATCGGGTTCACGCCGCAGAGCGTCAACGGCCTCGGTGGTTTCAAGGTTCAGGGCCGCGGCGACGCCGCCGAGCAGACCATCCATGACGCCATCGCCGTCCAGGAAGCGGGCGCGGTCGCCGTCGTTCTGGAGATGGTGCCCGCCGAACTGGCCACCCAGATCACCGGCAAGCTGACCATCCCGACGGTCGGCATCGGCGCGGGGCCGAACTGCGATGCGCAGGTGCTTGTTTGGCAGGACATGTCCGGCATGACGAGCGGCAAGACGGCCAAGTTCGTCAAGCGGTTCGGCGACGTGGGTGCGGAACTGCGCCGCGCGGCAACGCAATACGCCGACGAGGTGTCCAGCGGGGCGTTCCCCGCCGAGGAGCACAGCTTCTAAGCGAACTCCGGCTTGCGCTTGGCCATGAAGGCGTCGACGCCTTCGCGACCCTCCGCGGATTCCGCGCGCGCAGCGATGGCCCGGCTTTCGAACTCCATCTGCTCCTCCAGGCCGCTGGAGAACGTCGACAGCATCAGCGCCTTGACCGCGCCGTTGGATCCGCCTGCGGTGGCGGCCATTTGGGTCGCCAGCTCGTCGGCCCGGCCGGCCAGCTGGTCGTCGGGGACCACCTCGGTGACGAGCCCCCACTGCGATGCCTCCTGGGCGGACAGGGTCCGGTTGGTCAGCATCAGCTCCTTGGTCTTGGCGATGCCGATCAGCCGGGGCAGGAAATACGAGGAGCTGCCGTCGGGGCTGAGCCCGACCTTGGTGTAGGCCATCGTGAACGAGGCCGACTCTGCGGCGAGCACAAGGTCGCCGGTGACCGCGATGGAGAAGCCCGCGCCGGCGGCTGTGCCGTTGACCGCGGTGATCAGCACTGCGTCCATGCGCGCGAAGGTCGAGATCGCGCGATGCAGGTCGTCGGCGACGCCCCTGATGTGCCGCCCGCGGGTCGGCGACGACGCGAATGACTTGAGATCGCCTCCTGCACTGAAGAATCGGCCAGAGCCGGTCAGCACCACGACCTTCGTCGCGGAGGTATCACAGAGAGCAGCTACATCGGCGAGCTCGCGGGTCATCGTGTTGTTCATGCCGTTTGCGGCATCGGGCCGGTTCAGGGTGATCCGCGCGATCGGCCCGGACTGCTCGAGCGTGATGGTCTCGTATTCGCCCACCCCTGGACTTTATCTGGGCAGGATTTCTGCATTCATCTGCATATGGCACGCTGAGCTGTCCGATGTACTCACAATGAAGGTGAAGATGGCTGCCAGCAGGCCGAAGACTTCCCGGCACACCGAGGTCGAGCGGAAATTCGACGTCGTCGAATCCACGGTTTCGCCGTCGTTCGAGGGGCTCTCGGCGGTGGGGCGGGTGGAGCGGTCTCCGTCGCAGCACCTCGAGGCCGTCTACTACGACACCCCGGGCCACGACCTTGCCGCGCACCACGTCACGCTGCGCCGACGCACCGGCGGATCCGACGCGGGCTGGCATCTCAAGCTGCCCGCCGGGCCGGACATCCGCACCGAGGTCCGGGCCCCCCTGGACGGCGGCGTCGGTGGCGCCGTGCCGGACGATCTGAAGGACGTGGTGCTGGCGATCGTCCGCGACCGGCCGCTGGGTCCCGTCGCCAAGATCTCGACCGATCGCACCGTCGACGTCCTCTACGATCCCCAGGGCTCGCCGATCGCCGAGTTCAGCGACGACAAGGTGACCGCGTCTGCCGGTGAGGGCGACGAGCATCAGTGGCGCGAGTGGGAGCTGGAGCTGGCCGAGGGCGTGTCGGGGACCCCCGGCCTAGTGGACCGGCTGGCCAACCGCCTGCTTGACGCGGGCGCGGTGCCCGCCGGGCACGGGTCGAAGCTCGCACGGGTGCTGGCAGGCTCCGGGGGTGACGACGAGGCGGCATCCCAGGCTGTCGTGGACGATCCGATACACAAGGCGGTCGCCGAACAGGTCAACCAGCTGGTCGAGTGGGACCGCGCAGTGCGGGCGGACGTTTACGACTCGGTGCACCAGATGCGGGTGACGACGCGCAAGATCCGCAGCCTGCTTCAGGCGTCCGAGAGTGCTTTCGGCATCTCCGACGACGCCTGGGTACTCAACGAACTGCGCCAGCTCGCGGCCGTGCTCGGCGTCGCGCGCGACGCCGAGGTGCTGGCGGAGCGCTACGAGAAAGCGCTCGACGAGCTACCCGAGGAGATGATCCGCGGATCCGTCCGGAACCGGTTGGTGGACGGCGCCAAGCGGCGCTACAAGTCCGGCCTGCGCCGGTCGTTGATCGCGATGCGTTCCGAGCGCTACTTCCGGCTGCTCGACGCGCTCGACGGGCTGGTCGCCGCGGAGCCGGCGGCGACGGCCGCGGGTGAACAGCCGGTGACCGTCACGATCGACTCGGCCTACAAACGTGTGCGCAAGGCCGCCAAGAGGGCATCCGATGCCGCCGACGAGGACCGGGATGAGGCGCTGCATCGAATTCGCAAGGGCGCCAAGCGGCTTCGCTACACGGCAGCCGCGACCGGTGAAGGCGAGGTGGCCGATCGGGCGAAGACCATTCAGACCCTCCTGGGTGACCATCAGGACAGCGTGGTCAGCCGCACGCATCTGAGTCAGCAGGCCGAAGCCGCTCGTGCGGCCGGCGAGGACACCTTCACCTACGGCCTGTTGTACGCGCAGGAAGATAAGTTGGCCAGTGACGCACGCCAGCAGCTCGACAGCGCGCTGAAGAAGCTGGACAAGTCGGTGCGCAAGGCCCGCTAGCGGGGCGAACGAGTTGGCCTGTAAGCCGGATTCTGTCCCTCGCCGCCGCGAATTATCACGGCGACGAGGCGGCGACCATCCATCTGGGCACACCGTCACCGGGTGCCTCGAGCGGCCTACCCGCAGGCTCGGGCGAGCAACCCTCGAGCGCCTGCGCAGCCGCACCAGGTGCGGCCTTTTGGCCTTGCTTCGGGTGGGGTTTGCCTAGCCATTCCGGTCACCCGGATTGCTGGTGCGCTCTTACCGCACCGTTTCACCCTTACCACCAAAGGTGGCGGTCTATTTTCTGTGGCACTTTCCCGCGAGTCACCTCGGATTGCCGTTAGCAATCACCCTGCTCTGTGAAGTCCGGACTTTCCTCGAATCGCCCTGAAGCGATTCGCGGCCGCCCGGCCAACTCGTTCGCCCATACATAATATTCCGATGGCGCAGGTGCCTCCCGCCCGCTACCTGCAGCGGGCCAAGGATCTGGTCGATTCGCGTTATGCCGAACCGATCACGGTGGACGATCTGGCCACCGCGGCGGGTCTGTCGCGGGCCCATTTCAGCAGGATGTTCACCCGGACGTTCGGCGAGTCGCCGCGGTCCTATCTGCAGACCAGGCGGTTGGAGCGGGCCGCGGCGCTGTTGCGCTACACCGACCGGTCGGTGGCCGACATCTGCGTGATGGTCGGCCTGCAAAGCGTCGGGTCGTTCACGACGAGTTTCGCCCGCGTCTACGGGCTGCCCCCTGCTGCCTACCGGGCGAACATGCCGCCGGCAGTGATGTACGCGCGGGTGCCAAGCTGCATCCTCGCCCGCGACACCCGGCCACTCCCCGATAGCCGGGTCAAGACAGCACACGGGGAGAAGACGGGCCGCGACGGCCGACCGTAGCGTCGGATCCATGATGAGAATCGGCAGCGCCCACCTGTGGGTCCATGATCAAG
This sequence comes from uncultured Actinomycetota bacterium, assembly GCA_963715215.1. GTDB lineage: Bacteria > Actinomycetota > Actinomycetes > Mycobacteriales > Mycobacteriaceae > Mycobacterium. Next base: position 12,674 of record CAVQRJ010000020.1, on the reverse strand, counting down.
AAGTCGCGTGTGCGTTCTGGACCGAGAAGGTCGGCATGGAAGTGCGTGAGGACGTTTCGTTCCCCGAGGAGATGGGCCACTTCCGTTGGCTGACCGTCGGGCCTCCTGGTCAGGACGACGTCAATCTGGTGCTGATGGCCGTGCCGGGCGATCCGGTGATGGACGAGGCGACCCGCAAGCAGGTGCTGGAACTGACCGCGAAGGGGTTCGCGGGCACCGTGTTCCTGGTCACCGACGACATCGACAAGTCCTACGAGGAGATGACCGCCCGCGGTGTCGAATTCAACGAGCCGCCCAACCAGATGCCCTACGGCATCGACTCGGGTTTCCGCGACCCGTCCGGTAACAGCGTCCGTCTCACCCAACTCGCACAGGGTTGGCCCAATACTTAGTCGGTGCGCACCTCCTCCGCCGCAGTCGGATCGGCAGCCTTCTTCGTAGCCGCACCGGGAACATTCGTCGGGCTGGGGCCGTGGTTGATCACCCAGGGGGAGATTCCCGGGTCCAGCCCTCCGCTTCGGGTGGTGTCGGCGGTCGTGCTGATCGTGCTCGGCCTCATCCCGCCAGTCCACGCCTTCATCCAATTCGCCAAGGCCGGCGGAACGCCGATGCCCCTTGCACCAACCGAGCGTCTGGTCATTACTGGGTTCAACCGATTCGTCCGCAACCCGATGTACGTCGGCCTGCTGACCGCAATCCTCGGCCAGGCACTGCTTTTCGACAGCATCTGGCTCGTGGTGTACGCCGTGATCGGATGGATCGCCACCGCCTCATTCGTGCGGTGGTACGAGGAACCCACGCTTGTCCGCACGTTCGGCGAGCAATACGAGGAGTACCGCCGCAACGTACCGGCATGGACGCCGCGACTCACTCCATGGACACCGCGTCAGAACGGCGGCGGGTTGGCGGCGTAGCGGGCGGCGTTGATGCCGAGTTCCCGGCGTTGGTGCTGCGGTTCACCGACGTGCTGGCGCAGATAGACGACATGCCGGAGTCGTCGGGTGGTGGTGCTGCGGATGTGATCGCAGAGCGTCGGCGTGCCCGTCGGGGCGAGGCCGGCCAGCGCAGCTACTTGCGCCAACGCAGGGGTGTGTCGCACGTCTGACGCACTTTGTACAGGCGGCGAGCCCCGTGGCACGGCCTAGCGAGGCGGTGATGGGGACTAACCGGATTGGACTCTGTCCGCAAGCTTCGACGCGATCGCTTCGGCTTGATCAGACACGTTGTTGGCGCAGACGCACACGTCGAGAACGACGTTCGACACCGCCTGCAGGACATGCTGGCAAGGCATCCCGCTTGACAGCGGAAGCGTTGATGCGATCACGGCGTGAGGACGTGCCCTCACCGCGGTGACGCGGTCTTGCGTTGTTGAAGTACCCCCCTTGTCTTTGGTGTTGATGACTTCGTCCGCACACCCTTCCCATGCCTTGGTTTGCTCGTCGATGAACTCATCCGCTTTCGCGACCGAAGGGAGCTGCGCCACCATCTCCACAACGGAGGCGACATTCTCGGCCCTTACGATCCGCCAACGCATCGCGGTGAAATTTGTGGACGCGTATTCGATTTCGCCAGCGATGTAGACCACCCCGTGGCACTCTGGCGGGTTCGCTTCGATCGTGTCGTCAGGTGCGTTTCCCTCATCCAGCACCTCAGAGCCGCTGGTACCCATCGCGTCATCGAACTCGTCGGCGTCGAGCAGCACGGTAGCGAGATCGATAGACAGCATGGGGTTTGATTTGACCGGCGAGCCAGAAACCTCCCGTGCGCAACTCATCAGGCCGAATCCAGCAACCACCAGAAATGCAACCCATACTGCGGCCAGGCGGCCCGGCGTCCGGAAACGACACACAGCCTCACCCTAGTTAGCGCTCAGCTGCTCCGTTCGGTAAATGCGTCCAGCGCTGCGGCGTTCGCCACGCCCCCGATGAGCCCTAGTTGCGGGCCGCTCGCGGTCTGTTGCACTAAGCCGACATTCTCGGTGGGTGATGTCCACACGACGGCCCCACGGCAATCGTTCTGGGACACGGGTTGCGGCCCGACGCCGAAAGAACCTTCCGATGCCTCAGTCGGTAGTGTGGACGATCAGCACGTCGGTGGTCTTCTTGGCCCTGGCCAAGACGTTGCCGGGCACCGAGCCAAGCCACTTGCCGCTGCGTGTGGCCAGTCCCACGTTGCCAACCACCAACAGATCCGCCTCAACCTCCTTGGCGAGGCGGAACAGCGCGTGTACCGGATCACCCAGGATCGGTCTGGTCTCGATATTCTTCGCCCCAGCCGCCCTGGCCCGGTCGCGGGCCTCCCGCAGGATTTCATACACAGGGGCCTCCCCGTGCATCTTGTAGTCGCCCTCGCCTCTGAGGGCGACCTCGCCGTCGCCGTCGATCACACGATCCGGCCGGGCTGGTCTTCCCCAGCCTCCTTTGTCCACAGTGGGCAAGTGCGCCATCGCGATGATCAACTTCGCGTCATTTTCCGCAGCGACCGCGGCTGCGTGATCCACCGCATGAAACGATGTGTCCGAGCCATCGGTGCCGACCATCAGGGTCTGATACGCGCTCATATCCGTATGCTCTGCCTACCTATTCGCGTTTTTGGCGGTTTTGACTTATTCGCGGCTTTGACCGGTGGGCACCGCCCGGTGCCGTCGGGCAGCCTCGCCAAGCGGCGACACGGCCAGTGGCTGATCCGTCCGCTGAGGCGGACCCTGGTCGAAGACGGCTGTGTGTTGTTCTGCCCGTCTCAATTGACGGGCGTCGCGCAGCGCAATACGTCTTGTTGCAGTGGTTGTGCAGATCGCCGCCGACGAGGCTGCTGCCCGCGGTCAGCGCTACGGCGAAACCACGACGACGATCTACCTGGGCTATGCGACGAACAGGCCGAACCTGCCATCGTCAACGACCTCATGACCGGCAACGACGATCCCGGCGACCACACCGATTCGATGAGCCCGTGATTCGCCGTCCGCTCGCGGGGCTGTTGGTTAGGCTGGGTGATCGGTGCGGCCTGGGGAGCGGCTCGTGGTCACGTTAGACCGTCTGGTCAATGTGCTGGGAAGCTACGGCGTCCGGTTGCGGTTCTGCCCGATTCCGCGGTCGACCGAGTTGCGCAGCGTCGTCATGCATGAGCTCACCGAGGATCGCACCGTCGTCGGCGACGTGCTGCTGGGCATCGGTGCGCGCTCGGTGAAAGAGGCGGTGCGCTGGGCCGCCGCCGCGCGGGCAGTTGTCGTGCTGATTCGTGGCGGCGACGATGACGACACTGCATTTTCCGGTGCGGCCGAGGGTGTCGCGGTGATGGTGGTCGATCAGGCGATGTCATGGAGCGAGTTGGCCGCGGTCATCTACGGACTGGTCTTGGAAGGCCGCGAAACCGAATCCGGCCGTGGCCCAACGGATCTGTTCGCCTTGGCCGACAGTTTGGCGGAGGCCACCGGGGGCGCGGTCATCATCGAGGACCGGCTTTTGCGGGTGCTGGCGTATTCCCGGCGACAGCAACACGCCGACCCGGCGCGGGTGGCGACCATCGTGGAGCGGCAGGCACCCGAGCAGTTGCGCGAATTCTTCGACGCCCGCGGTGTGTACGCCCATCTGGCGGCTTCCGACGAGCCGCTGTTCGTCACCCGCGACCCTGATCACGGGATGACCGGGCGCATGGTGGTGGCAGTCCGCTCGGGACGCGAACTGATCGGATCCGTGTGGGTGGAGTCTACGGCGCCGTTGAAGGGGGCGGCACTCACCGCATTGGCCGACGGTGCCCGCACGGTGGCCCTGCACCTATTGCGGTCGCGAGCCAGCGCGGATCTGGAACGCCAGGTCGAATCCGAACTCGTGATCCGGTTGTTGGAGGGCACCGCCGATGCCGCCACGGCGGCCAGCCGCCTGGGCCTTCCACACATCCTGTTGCGGGTGATCGCGGTGCAGGCATTCATCGGCGCCGAACGAGACGCCGCGCTGCTGTTGGTGTTCGAGCGCGCCACCACCGGGTTCGGCTGGTCCCGGCCGGGCCGCAGTGCCCTGGCGGGCAACACTGTCTACACCCTGCTGCCCGGCGAGGACGCGGACACGGCGCGGGGCTGGGTGACCGGTCTGCGGGCGGCGCTGCCCGAACGGATGACGGTATTGGCCGGCATCAGCGGGGCCGCCGAGGTGGCCGACCTTGCCGCGGCACGCCACGAGGCCGATGAGTGTCTCGCGCTGCACGAGATATTGCCGACCGGCGCCACGGCTCCGGCCTACGACGAGTCGTGGGACGACATCCTGCTGCAGCGGCTGCGCACCGCGGCGCGCTCAGGTCGATCCCCGGACCGGGGACCGGTGGCCGAGCTGCGCCGCCACGACCGCGACCACGCGACCGACTATGTGCCGACGCTGCGGGCCTGGCTGGAGGCCCAGGGCGACCCGACCAAAGCGGGCAACCGTCTGGGAGTACACGAGAACACCGTGCGCTACCGGCTACGCAAGATGGCCGAGATCACCAATCTGCAACTGGACGACGCCAAAAAGCGGCTGGCCATGATGATCGAACTCGCGGCCACCGACACCGACTGACCATGTCGAAACACGACAAAGCACCACGGCGATGTTGTCTAACTGGGGCAAACCCTGCGGCGGCCATCCACAGCACCATGGAGATAACCGATGGTCGAGCTGTGGAGGTGGGTGATGGTCGCCAGCACGCGACTCCACACCACCGCTGCCGCTCACGCCACTAGCAGTCGGGACGCCAACTGGCGAAGCCGATTCGCCGAGCGGGGATGCCGATGAATCCCCACGGTCCCCACGATCAACGCAAGACGGCCCACCGCCGTGCTGAGGACGCCGCGATGGACACCTTCACCGTGCGCCTGCCCCGGTGGCCGATTCTGCTTCGGCTAGCCGGCCGCGATCCACTGGTGCGCACCATCGATCGGATCGAGGCACTGGTCTTCGTGCTAGCTGTCGTGGTGTCGCTGCTGGCCATCCCGGTCGCGGCCGCCGTGGGGACCGCGGTCTATGACTCGAGCCGACATATCTACGCCGAGCAGGCCCACACTCGCCACACCGTGGCCGCGACGGTCACCGACGTCCCTGCCTCCCAACAAATCTTGCGAACAGGCACCACCACCGTGTCGGCCCGCTGGACTGCCGCCGGCGCCGAACACACCGGCACGGTCAAGGCGCAATCGACAGCCAAGGCCGGTGACACCCTTGAGATCTGGGTCGACAACAGCGGAGCGCAGGTCCCCGCACCAGCCCCTACCGCCAACGCCGCCGCGGAAGCAGCCATGGGCGCGGTGGTGATCTGGATATGCGTGACCGCTATCGCAGCAACCCTGTTCACCCTCACCCGGACCGTTTGTGACCGTATCCGCTTCACCCGATGGCAACACGACCTCGACAACTTGGTCGGCAACGGCGACGGCCATCCGTATCCCGGCCCCGCGTCGAAACGGTGATGAAGCTGATGGCACGCCCGTACACCGATCCATCACTGCGAGCTTGTCGGGGTGATCCAAAAACCTAGCCAGGCCGCATTCGCCGGTATGGAGCTTAGGGCGAAGCAAAGGAGGATTCATGCGTGTCGTAGTGGACCGTGATCGCTGTGAAGGCAATGCCGTCTGCGTGAGAATCGCGCCCGAGGTATTCCAACTCGACGATGACGAATACGCCATGGCCACCGCCGACCCCGTCCCGGTCGAGCAGGAGACGCTCGCCGAACAGGCCATCGTCGAGTGTCCGCGCGCGGCCCTGTCGCGCAAAGACTAGGAGCGCAAGATCACATCGTGACGAGCCAGCGGCGGCCACCGACACCGCCTGACGGCTTGGTGCTGTCGAATCGCGACAAAGCGCGGCGGCATCGTTGTCCGGCGCAGGCAAGCCCGGGCCAGCAATCCCCGCCACCATGGAGTCGAAGCCAAATGGTGTGAGAGGTGGAGGCCTTGATGGACGATGCAATCCGCTACCGCGATCGATCATCGCAGCCTGTGCGCGCCTTGCTGGGCCGCCGCCGCTTGGCCGAGAACCGGGAGTCGACGCCGCGGAGGCCAAAGAGGTCTGCGCGCCGGGCCCCGCGGCCCGCGCCACACCCGCGCTCCACGCGCCACCTCCCCACCGCTCAGTTTGCAAAGCGACTCGCCAAGAAGGGATTCCGATGACGCGACGGCTGACGAAGCCCTGGAAACCTTCACGGTGCGCCTACCACGGTGGTCTGTGGACAGCCACCGGATCTGAACACACCCGCTCGGTCGAGGCACAATCGGCGATCTAGCCCAGTGCGGCGATCCTGTTGGCCCAGGCGGTGTGTGACCGTGTCCGCGCCGCTCAGATGGCAACACACCATCGACACCCTGTCGGTCGCCACGGGCCCAACCCAGCCAGCCATGAACACAACGCAATCCTTAAGCAGTCCCATCATTCACGAGTACGGGAGAGCCCACTCATGTCCGCACCACCGTTGTCCTTCGACATATCCCAGGCTCGCCGATGGACGATCGCGTATCCCCGATTGCAGTTGAAGCCCTCGCACGGTTCTGCAGGCGATGTGCAGGGCGGCTGGTGGCCGCTAACCGACCAGCTGCACATCGAACTTCGGTTCCTACTGTCGGCGCTGTCGACAGGATCGGGGACCATCGAACGGGTGACCTATGACGAGAACAGCTGGGCCTTAACATCATTGCGGATGGAGTTTCGCGGTCACAGCGTGATCCTGTCGCCCAGCAACACATCGCCGAACACACTGACCGTCAGTGGCAAGAAGTTCGGAGCGCTTGTGTTGCTGGTGATTCCCCCCGACACCGACCCGGCCGCTGCGCACACGGCCGTGATGGCGGCGGCCGACCCCGACGACGTGTCGACCGTGGAGGAACTGCTCGCGATCGGGATGCGGGCGGCGCAGGAGGGCCGTCATGTACCGATGACGGGCCAGCGTGGTGGGTCCGACGGCGAAACATGACGCCGTGGGGGCGTCAACGCGGCGAATGTCCGGCCTTGCGTTCGGTAACCATCAGTACGGCTTGGCCCGCCTGCTCAGCCGGCGCGGAGGCATTCGTTGCATCACCCGCATATCTGCAGCACATCGATCCGGCCGGCCCCGGGAGCGAGCCCGGCAGAGGGCAGCGTCGTGTACCGGTCCGCGACCGAGGGAAAACTAGCAGTGACTGTGGTCGCGGCCGCACCCGTTCGACTCGATTTGCACATTTGCGCTCAGCGTGACGATCGAACTGGTTCGCGCCTGGTGGCCGACGTGGAATGAAAAGGGCGCGCCCACACCGGTAACGACTGCTTATGCGAATTTGTGTCGCATTCTTGATAAACCGCCTGTAGGTCAGCGCTTCGGTTTGCGCACAATCGGTGTTGACTCTATGACCTTGGCGCGCTTGGCAGCCCGGCGTTCCTTGATGGACAGTGCCGGCTTTCGAAGACTCTTGCCCGCAGATTTGTCAGCCATTGTCGCTGCTTAATCGAAGTGGCAACCACCTGTCCCGACCATACGTCAGAAAAAGTAAAACGCCACCGCGCCGAGATTTCGTGCTTTTTCACTCAGCGTGCACTCATTGCTCCGGAGATTCGGCGCGATCACGAGGCCGCGTTGTCGGATCGCCACAATCTGGCATCGGCTGCTTGTCGGATTCCAGCAACCGCCTTCCGGGTGCTGCAGGCCACCATGAAGGTCGTTAATCAATGTTCCGATGTGGAGGTTTGTGATGGGCAGCGGCGAGCGCATTGACGGCGGACCCCGGTCGGCGATCGTGGTCGGTGCGGGCATCGTCGGGTTATCGACGGCGTGGTTCCTGCAGGAGCGCGGAGTCGATGTGACCGTGGTGGACCGCAAGGGCGTGGCCGCCGGCGCGTCGGGGGGCAACGCCGGCTGGATCTCGCCGGCACTAACCCTTCCGCTGAACTCGCCCAGTGTGCTGCGTTACGGGTTGCGCTCGCTAGCCGACCCGGCCGCGCCGCTGCACATCCCCATGACCACCGACTCCGCGCTCGGGGTGTTCCTGATGCAGTTCGTCGCCAACTGTCGCCGTTCGTCGTGGAAGCGGGCGGTGCGCGCCAACGTACCGCTTAACGAGGAAGCCATCGAGGCCTTCGACGTGCTTGTCGCCAACGGAGTCGACGCACCGGTGACCGACGCGCCGATCACCGCGCTGTTTCGCACCACAGAGCAAGCCGAGCGCATGATGCGTGAGCTTCGTGCACTCGAAAACGCCGGGCAGACAATATCTGTCATCGCACTAAGCGGCGAGGCGCTGCGAGAACAAGTGCCGCTGGCATCCCCGGCGATCACCGCCGCGCTGAGCGTCAACGGGCAACGCTTCGTCGACCCCGGCCGATTCGTGCAGGCCCTGGGACAAGCGGTGGTGGAGCGCGGCGCAACGATGTGCACACTGGAAGCTCGCAGCGTGATCAGCTCCGGTAGCGGGATCACGGCGTACCCGCGCAACGGCAAGCCGTTAACCGCCGACACCGCGGTAATCGCCACCGGCGCATGGCTATCCCGACTGGCGGCCGGCCGGGTGCGCGTCCCCGTACAGGCCGGCCGCGGCTACTCGTTCACCGTGCCCGTGGACCGCCCCATCCCCGGGCCTGTCTATCTGCCCGACGTGCGGGTGGCGTGCACGCCCTACGACGGCGCACTGCGCGTCTCGGGAACCATGGAGTTCCTCGACCCCGACGAACCGGCGGTAACGGCACGCGTCGGCGCCATCGTCGCCTCCGCCAGCTCATTGCTAAACGGAGTGCGGTGGGCCGAACGCAGTGACATCTGGGTTGGTCCGCGCCCGGTCACCCCCGACGGCCGTCCCCTCATCGGGGAGATGTCGCGCGGTGTCTACGTCGCCGGCGGACACGGAATGTGGGGACTGGCGCACGGCCCGGTGACTGGTCGGCTGCTGGCCGAACAGATCACCACGGGCAAGCAACCCGAAGCCCTGCGCGACTTCGACCCGCTACGCCGAACTGGCCACTAGACCCCGCTATCTCGCGGTCCACACCGCCCGTGAAAACCCCCATCACGGGTGCCCCCAGTCGTCAGGGGCGGCGCTTCCGCACCGGCCCGCCCCTGACGACAACCCAACTCAACGACAAGGACACCCACAATGACTAGCACCGAACGTCTTTGGATGACACCCGAGGCCCACAGTCGGTTGCGGGCCGAACTTGCCGCCCTGCGTTCACGTCCCGGCATCGAAGTCCCCGACGACTTCATGGACTACGACGACAACCTAGTCGCGACGTATTCAGCGCGACAAGCCCGTATCCGACAGATTCAAGACCTACTGTCCAATGCTGTCGTCGGTGAGGATCCGCCCGATGACGGCATCGCCGAACCGGGAATGGTGCTGACCGTGCGCTACGACGACACCGGCGAGATCGAAACGTTTCTGCTCGGTGTGCGTGGCGCTGAAGATGCTGGCATCGACGTGTACTCGATGCAGTCACCGCTGGGCGGCGCGATCGCCGGCGCACGCGTCGGCGAACAACGCACCTACTCCATCCCCAGTGGGGCCAACCTGCCCGTCACGCTTCTTAAGGCGGTCCCCTACGGAATGCACACGCCGAAATCTGCGCGGGCCGCCTCCAAGCGCACAAAGACCGCGCGCCGCTCCCGTGCCGCAACCTAACGGGAGGCTGGGCGCGATAAACAACAACGTGCCGCCGCACCCCACCCCACCGGTGCATGCCCGACGCCCTATTGAGTAAACGAGCGTCGAGCCGAAAACCACCACCCACACCGAGCGTGAACAAGTCGTCGAATACGGCACTGCCCTGCCGAACTCGCGCAACGAAAGGACTGACATGGCCACTACGACGCGTGTCTGGATCTCACCGCAGGCCCACGAGCGGCTACACCGGGAACTGGACACCCTACGTTTTCTGTTCTCCGCCGGCGTCGCCGATGAGGATACCGACGAGAACGCCACCGCTGTCCGGCGCGCGTGGGAGATACGGATTCAGCAGATTCATGACCTACTGATCAACGCCGTCGTCGGCGAGGACCCGCCCAACGACGGGATCGCCGAACCTGGCATGGTCGTCACCATCCGCCGCGACGCCACCGGTGACATTGACACATTCCTACTGGGCGTACACGGCGCCGAATACGCCGACATGCCCGTCTATTCCATCGAATCCCCGGTGGGCGTCGCCATCGCAGGGGCACGGGCCGGTGAACGCCGCACGTACCGCTTGCTCAACGGCACCCCCCTGGCGGTCACGCTCCTCAAAGCAGTGCCCTACGGCCTTCACATCGCTGATCTGAGCCAGCCCGCTCCGCAATGAGATTGCAAACCGATCGAAAGACAACGCCCACACGCGGTTGAGAGGAAGTCCCGTGTCTCCATCAGCTCCCACGTTCGCCACGCTGAACAGCCAACTTAACAAGGCCCACCGCCGGATCCGCGAACTTCAAGCCCGCGAAACTGAGCTACTCGCCCAAAGCAGAACACTCTGTGCCGTCATCACCGAACTCACTGACGACGATCCTGCAGCGCACCGCCGCCGAAGTCACCTCGTAGCCCAACGAGGGCAGCGATGACAGGTTACTCGTTCACCCACGCGGCGGCTGTCGGGGACGACGGCGAACCCATGCACTCGACAACCCCGACACCCGAACACAACTCGCCGTGAACACACATCCCACAACAAGACAAGGCAGCACATGTCAACAATCACCGAGAACATCCCCGACGCATCAGCGCGCCGGCCAGCCATAGGCACCCTGCGAATGCGGTTGAAGCCCGCACACCGGTCATGCGGATTCGTCCAAGGCGCCTGGTGGCCCCGATCAACAGAACTGACCAGCGAACTTCCCTCACTGCTGGCAGCACTCTCGTTACGGGTCGGCTCAATCGACAGCGTTCTTTACCACGAAAGTGACTGGTCCCCAGCACCACTGAGCATCACACACCAAGGCGACCAGGTAATCGTCAGTGCCCACCAACAATGGCCGAACGTCGTGTCTGTGTTCGGACCGCGATTCGGGAGGTTGGACCTGCTGGTAGTACCCCCGTACACCGAACCGACGCAGGCCTACCACGTGGTGACGACTGCGGCAAGTGTCAACGATTCATCCACACCCGACCAACTACTCGGAATCACGCGCCGCGCGGACAATCGCCTCCTCTCTCCCATCGCGCTTGAGCGATGGGAGTCCGACGGAGGCGCACTGCCACCAGCACCACGCTCACAACTTGAGATGCAGCGCGCCTGAGTACCCAAGTCGCCACCTATCCACTGCGGCAGCGATGCTCAAATCACGGGGTAATTCCCCCCTCAAAGTGACCACGAGCAAGTCCGAACCCGCCAGCAGAACACGCATCCCCAGGCGCGCACAATCACATGAGGCAACGAACCCACCCTCGCGCGCATCTTGACGCGAGGCAACACGCATCGACACGGTTCGGCCGCGACAGATCTCACTGGGCTTGACCCCGTTTGGTGGACACAGGGTCAGGCGGCTTGTGCCGTCTGAGTGAATCGGTATTCGAATTCGACCGGGCTGATCATACCCAGCGCCGAGTGGCGTCGGCGCCGGTTGTAGACCCGTTCGATCCAGTCGCCGACGGCGAGCCTGGCGGCGGCCTTGGTGGGCCACAGGTAGCGGTCGTAGAACTCGACTTTCAATGTTGCCCAGAATGATTCGGCCGCAGCGTTATCCCAGCACACCCCGGTACGCCCAACCGAGCGGGCCACGTTGTGCGCATCGGCGAACCGTGCCAGCTGCGCCGAGGTGTACTGACAGCCACGGTCGGCGTGCAAGATCACCGTCTCGGCCAGCTCGCCGCGCATCGCGACCGCCATCGATAGTGCGGACTCGACCAGATCGGTGCGCATGTGCTCATCGATGGCCCAGCCGATCACCCGCCGCGAGCAGCCGTCGCGCACCGCGCACAGGTACAGCCAGCCCTGTCCGGTGCGCAAGTAGGTGATGTCGGAGGTCCACACCCGGTCGAGCTCCCCGGTGTCGAACCGCCTCTTTACCAGGTCTTTCGGCACCGGCGCGTCGAGGTCGACCACCGTGGTGGCCGGCGCGAATCGCCGCGGGCTGATCCCGGCCAGGCCTTGGCGGCGCAGCGAGGCCGCCACCGTCTTACGCGACACCCGCACCCCGGCGTCGCGCAGATCAGCCAGGATGCGCGGGGCGCCGTAGACGCCGTCGGAGGCCTCATGGAACTCGGCGACCTGGGCGTCGATCTCGGCACGCCGCTGCTGCGACGGCGACGGCCCGTCGTCGCGGGACTTGCGCCATTTGTAGAACCCTGAGCGTGACACCTCCAGCAGCGCGCACATCCGTGACACCGTGTAGGTGGCCTTCTCCGCCTCGATCACCCGGTAGGCCTCTACCGGTTCGTGTTCGGAGACGAAGAAGGCCGCGGCTTTTTTCAAAAATGCACGGTCCAAACGTAATTCGGCATTCTCCCGGCGCAGACGTTCCAGCTCCGCGCGTTCATCGGCATCGAGCACCCGGGCAGTATCGCCGGCATCGGCGGCTTCGCGGGCCAGGCGCACCCAACGACCGAACAATTGTTCACCGACACCGATCTCGGCGGCGACGTGCGCCACCGGTCGACCGGTCTCGATGACCAGGCGGGCAGCCTGCTCCCGATACTCCGGGGTGTACTTCCGACGCTTGCCCGACATAGGGACAACCTTCCCGCAGGACCAGCGGTCCTACCAGTCAGGTGTCCACCATCA